>CAVOZZ010000007.1:0-474320 GCA_963701505.1 uncultured Gammaproteobacteria bacterium | reverse complement strand
ACAGCTTTTATCGCAGCCCTCAAGGAGCAGAGTATCGGTGCGGTATTCCACGATGTTCCACTCCATGACTCTCCCATGGGGAAGAAATATGGACGGACTTCAGGCGACCTGAAAAACACACAGGAATTGAGTGAACGACTTGTCAGGTTGCCGTTGTGGCTGGGTATGGAGGATGACCTTGTTTGGGTTATCCAACAGATCATTGACGCGGTTGGTTGAATGCCTGCTGCCCTATAGTTAGAAGAACTCTGGATTTATCCAGTGAGAGTAGGTCAACACTCTTGTGCTCGTCATTACCTCTGCAAATTGTCATGAGCGATGGGATGAGTCAAACCTTCTGAAAATCGCGAGATAGTCGGGGTTGGCTGGCATACGGTTTCCGGCATCTGGCACTGACATCCGGAATCTTTACCATTGCATGGCGGAGCTACCTTTGCCTATAAGCGTGCATAGATTCATGTGACGAATCACTTAATATTTATGAGTCAGGCACGGTTTTATTGACAGCAGGCTCAAAAATTCGCTGGCAATGGCGACCTGACATCATGAACCCGACGCTCATTAATACCATCGAATGTCTCAACGATGGGACCATTGTGATTATCATCAAACCACCAGCGGGTAGTGCGACCAGGACCTATAATTTCACACCCAATACGAGATGCTTCTTCCAGTAGACGAACCTCATGTTGTGGTCCGACTGGTAACTGGCGGGTAACAGAATCACAAAAAAGACATCTTCGATGGATTCGTGAGCGGGGTATACTTCAATGCGCCAGTGCCCCGGTTCTGCGTGGGCCTCGCTCGCCGGTATGGCTCAGGGTCTTGCCCTCTTCATCATAGTTTTTTCCGTCGACATAGAATTCGAATCCGGTGCCTCCGACGACACTTGTATTGGCTTTCCTGGAAATCAGGACATGTGCATCCAGTTGCCCCCCTTGTTGCCCGGCCTTGTCTTGTGGGTCATTCCATACCTTGTAACCATCGGCAGCTGTTTCTGGTTTGCTCCGCGTATGATGTAACCAGCGCTTTGTGAATGACGGATCGGTGGACTTTACACGGTCGAATATCAACACACATCGTCCAGCCGGTCATAGGCAAACGTGCGACTGAATTGCTCCACCCGACGTGTTCGATGCGAAAATGTTCCCTTGCCGGAAGGCTGTTGGTATAGGCCGGTGTCAGATCTGCAACCGCTATCACAAGATCATCCTCGATGAAGATCCTTTCCATGCTGCCTGTTTGATACAGGTCACGTCTTTTCCTCCACTCCTGCAGATCAAGCGGTGCCGCCTCAATCCCCCAGCCTGAACCAATGCGTCGCTTGCCCGCCGTCATTGGCAATCTGACGTGGTGGTTGTCTTTGCGGGGGGCGGGTACCGTATCGTCCGGGTCTTTTACGGTGACGGTGTTGTGGGCAATGGTCTGGTAGGCGTAGTTCATGTGATGATCAGAGCCGTAGCCTTTCCTCCGCCATAGGCACCACTGTCAATGGCGAGTGCGCCACCCTTGTAAATGGTGAATGCACCCTGGTCAAGATGGCTGTGCGACCAGTAGTTGTCTCCGGCCTTGAAAGTGACATAGGTCGCCTCCGGTGTCCAGTCGCTGCGCGCGACCAGCATACCGATACCGTCGAAATAGCGGGCGAGTGGTAACCGTGATATGGCATCAGGGTCACACAGGCTGTTATCGGGCAACGGGCCCCATGGCCAGGAGGTGGGTTCCATTCGCCTCGGGCAACCATTCAGGCTGTAGGCAGCGGCATGTCGGTATTCGATGGCCAGAGGGATCTGGTCCGGTACTCCCTTGTCAAAATGGCCGCCATCCCCCCAGCGGAAGTGGGTGCCATCCGGGCGTGTCCGGTAGACGAGGAAATCCAGAAAACCGCGTATCCCGGGTTCTGACTGGAACAGGTCTTCTCCGGTGGCCTTGCGCCACATGGCGGGTACCTGGTAAATCGCCTGCCCGATACCGATGCCGACATACTCACCGCCCTCGTGCCAGCCGCCATTATTGCCCATGATCTGTCGCCAGACAGGCAGTACCCGGTTTTTCCAGTAGTCATGGGTGTAATTCATGATCGGGTCGCCACGCGGATCATCTCCATACAAGGCAAGAGTGGTCGCCATCAGGGCCTGAAAGGGACTGTTGTAGAGATAGACGTTGTAGGGTGACAGTCGCTGTTCCTCACGAATGCGGTGAATCAGGTAATCTGCATTTTCCACCAGTTTGTCCCGAAGGCCGGCGCGTTGTTCTTCAGTCCACTGGTCGTACAGCCAGTCATAGGCCACTGCCACCGGTTTCGCCTGTTGGTGGCCGCGCCAGCTGATTTCGAGTTCCATCAGACGCTGGTAGAGAATATCCAGATTCACACTGCCGGGTTCGACATAGGCACTGACAAATGCCGAATGAAATTGCCCCTTGCCATCAGCAGCACGTTTCTTTTGATTGCGCAGGTAGGCAGGATTATCCAGTTTGAGCCTGGCGATATCTTCAGTGTAGGGGCTGGTAGCCTGGGGTGGCTATAGCGGAAGTTGGGCAGTGCTACCGGAGGAAGATCTTCCGGTGCCGGTAAGACAGGTAATTTACTTTCATCCAGGGGACGTTCTAGCGGCGTTTCGCTATTTCGCCAACTGACGCCAGCGATAATCAGCAACAGCAAGGTTACCAGTACAGCGACTGCATAGCCCAACAGCCTGTTCCTTGCCGGACTTGGCTCGATTGCGGGCACCTCCTTTGCTGTTGTTTCACTGCCGGCAGTCGTTGGTGAAAGCCATGGGAAGCAGCCAGGCCATGGTCGCGATCATCGCGTCAGTAATATCGGGAGACCGCCCCGGCAAGTATTGCTGAATCCATTCCAGAGCAAACACCAGGGAAAACACAACGGCTGCACCGGCAAGCATCAATCGCTGCTTGCCGTTTACCAGCCGCGCAAAATAACCGAGTGCGAAAAATGGCCAGAGCCCGCCGAGGATGTCAATGATGCCAGTGATGTTGTTAACGAGATGACTGCGGAAAGGGATCCAGTTGAAGGTGTTGCCCTGGTATGTGCTCATCGCCTCTGCAGGTACATATAAGCCACTGGCCAGTACGGTACCGAGGATTGCGCAGACTGCAACCATCAGCCGTGTCTGTAGTGATTTATGATAGAGGAATGCGGTAAACACCAGTCCGGTGACTAGACCCAGCAGGGCCTCCAGCGAGAGTTGTCTGCCAAGGACCGGGATTTTTAGCAGCAGTATGAGGCAGGTAAAGGTGGTAATGATCCACAGGGCATTGTAGCGAATTCGTAACAGGGTACTGCCCAGAATGCCGACCACGGTAATTGACAGGGAGTATTCAATGACACGCAACCACTCCAGCATGGTTGGGTTCTGCAGGCTGTGCCACAGGGGTTTCAGTCCATGGCGCAGGTTGCCCAGATCGATGGAAGGTATCAGCGGACTGAGCTGTGAGAGAACCCACAGGGATAGTGTGAAAAGTCCCAGGTTGGCCAGTGGGCCGGGATGGATATACGTGTACCGCAAGCGATACAGTCTTGCACCGATGGCTGAATCAGGACGCATGCCCAGCGCAAGCAAGGCGCCGCTAAAGCCACCCGCGGTATTCAGCAATACATCCATGATCGAAGGGACGCGGCCGGGAAGGTGAGCCTGACTGTATTCCAGTGCCAGGCTCAGCAGGGCACTGGCCAGGGTAACTCCCATCACCGAGCAGACAGCACAGGGGCGGCCGGCAAGGGTACGCATCAATAGCAAGCCCAATGGCAGGTAAACCAGCAGGTTTGTGAGAATATCCGGCTTGGAGGTGTTGCGAAGTCCGCGTTGCAGCATCAGTACCCAGGGGCTGGTTCCCGGTGCTTGCCACCCGCTCAAGGGGAAGAGGGTCCCGTAGACCAGTAGCAATGTATAGCCAATGGTCAGAACCAGCGCCAGGTGTTGGTATCCCGACGATAATTTTGGCCGGTAATGTCGGGAGGGTTGCATGCGGTGTGCTAGCGTATCACCAGTCGTATGGGATTCGTGTAGGCCATCAAATCCGGAGCGTCGTGTTCGGGTTTGCGAATACGCACCCTGAAGTAGGCACTGCGTCGATCAGCGCCCGGCTTCAGGTCGGTCAGGTTCCAGTTGATGGTGTTTTCTGAGGGAGACAGTCTGTCGCTGGAGAGCACTTCTGGCATCCCGGAACGGCCATTACCGATCAGTTCGATGACAAGGTCTGAATTCCTGGCGCCCACACCACGTTTAAGAAGCACGCTTATTTGAATGGTTGGATTGTTGTGCAGGCGTGCGACCTCACCCGGGGTCACCGGAAAAGACAAGCCGGGTACGACAATCGCAAATAACAAATCATCAAGAATGTGGCCATGGTCGGCCCAGAATGTTCCTGCTCTCAGGCCGGCCAGTATCCCGCGTGCCGAGCGGTCCTCGGGGAGTACATGCGTTCTGGAAAACTCACAGGGTGAATAGTCCAGCTTGTCATTGTGAAAGTCCGAGACCGCCAGGGCTGCCCAGATGTTGTGACCACGGTCAAGCAAACGATCCCACACTCCGCCAATCTCTGCGGCAACCGGGTCCCAGCGATCCTGGGTCTTGATTTGATATTTATAGGATCCTGTCTGGGCTGCTTTCTGGTGGCCTGGCGCACCCTCAAATCCGATGAATAACGGGTTGACATCCCTCCAGGCAAGCATGTCCTGCAAATTTTCATCCGGATCGTCATCTTTGCGGCTCGGGTGGTTGTAGATCAGAACCGCTTTGTCTCTCGAGCCAGTCTTTTCTGCCAGCCACTCCAGTCCTGCCTCAGCGGTTGCATTCTCCTGTTCGAACTGCTGCTTGAAAGGACCTAGCATGGGTTCTTCCAGGGTTGGGTCGAGAAGTACCGTTACATGTTCGCGGCCAGCGTAGGGCGGAATGTTCCACTCGATCCCGCCAATCAGTATCAGATTCGGATGCAGTGTTCGTGCGGCATTGATGGCCGAAAAATAGTCGGGAGTTGCTGCCTTCTCGGATAAGTCTGAGTGATCGGTGATGGCCAATGCCTGGCAGCCATTATCCACAGCCCGCTGCACAACCTCATCGACTGAATATTTACCATCCGAGAAACGCGTATGGGTATGGGTGTCAATCACCAGTGGACGGGACACCAGTACCCATGGGTTCTCCGTAAGCATCTCGGCATCCGGTTGCTGCATGCATCCGGCAGGTAGTAAGAGTGAGATTGAGAGCAGTGCTGCGCAGCGGTGCATTGGGTGCGTAACACGGCAAAAGTGCTGAATCATGTTGTCGGCCCTTGATTGATCAAAATTTCAGCTGGAAGATTACCGGTGTGTTTCCATCACGGCGCCCGACAAGATAACTGCGTCCTTGCTCATCGCGGGTGTTCGAGCCATACAGTAACAGCTTCGGAAAAGCCGGAATATCAAGATCCAGTGTCTGCGACTCACGCTGTTCGATGTCGTACCTGACCAGCTGATAACCCGCACCATGCCGTTTGGTAAGACCTGCCAGGTATCGCTCTCCATCCAGTGGGAACAGGGCGGGGTTATAGGATTCACCATCCGGATGCAGCCAGCCAAGTCCTGTCACTGTTGCGGCTCCCTGCTCGGACGGTACGATCTTGTACAGGTATCCTACATGGGTTCCAAAGACAATGGATCCATCCGCGAGATAACTAAAACTGGTAATCCCGTGGGAAGCTGCAGGTTTGCCTTCGGCAGCATAGTGGATTAGTGGGGTGTTCTGTAGTTTGTTCAGATACTGGTCATATTCAGCTAATACAACAACCAGTAGTCGGGTCAGTCGCTGCAACATTGCTATCCACCTGGGTGCCCAGGTCGAAGTATTTTACTCTGGGTACATAGACATGGCCGTTTCTGTCGGCAACAAGATTGCGTGAGATGTGCCCGCCTTCCGACCCAACGCGAATGTGTCTTGTTTGTCCGGTCAGCGTGTCATACTGATACAGAACATGTCCCCAGTAACCCAGTGCATAGACCCAACGGCCAACGCCACTGACTGCGATCAGGCCTTCAGGGGCAGAAAAGAGATGCTCCCAATGGTCAGCTAGGGGGTTGTAACGCCAGAAGTGGGATCCCCATAGAGGCAGTTGGCTCCCGTCAGCACGTTCACCAGTTTCATCCATGCTTGCAAAATAAAGCCACCCATCGTCCATCTGAACAATCTTCGAGTGAATTTTTATCTGTTCCTCGCCGTCACGATATAATCCTGCTTCCTTCAGGGCAGACACGGGGTCACCATGATCAATAAACCTGTCGATTTCCGGATTATATTCGACAAGATGTGCTGCCTCCGTTCCGTTTCCGGAGATACCGAACCAGATGTTTCCTTTGTCGTCTCTGCCGGTTGCACCCCAAATACTGTTTGCGCCCTGGAACCATCGCTGGGATATATCGGTTAATGTCGGTTTGGCGGATGGATCGATCGGTTGGTAGCGGGTTCCTGTTTTTTGCTCGAAAGAGCGGGTTTCTGATGTATATTGTTCTCGATGTTTAGATTGCGGTTGCAGGAGGTAGGCAACAGCAACGGATACCATGGCCAGAATCAGGATGATCGATATTGTTTTTCGCATTATGAAAGTTACGTTAGTTTCAGGACATGATCATGACATATATTGGTGATCGAAGAAAAATACTGTATTACCTGTTGGTGGGAGTGATGTCGATCACCACCTCCTTGTTACCATTCGCGGTCTGCCGTCGCCGGTCTGCCCGATACCATCGAGCGCACCCAGTCCAGCATCGTCGGCATCGGTACCGTGCAGAAGACACGGCGACCGCCCGCCAAGCTCGTCGGTACCGGTTTTGTCGTCGGGGACGGACGGCATGTGATCACCAATGCGCACGTGATCCCGAAGGAGATCGACACGGCCAAGCTGGAATATCTGGCGGTGTTCACCGGCAAGGGTAACAATCCGAAGGCACGCCAGGCAGTGAAGCTGAAGGTTGACGAGGCCCATGACCTGGTGCTGCTCAAGATTGAGGGCGCACCACTGCCGGCCTTGTCCCTGGGCGATTCTTCACGGGTCCGGGAGGGTGAGGAGTATGCATTTACCGGTTTCCCGCTGGGGGCCGTGTTTGGCCTTCATCCGGTAACCCATCGCGGGATCGTCAGTGCGATCACGCCCATTGCCCTGCAGGCGAATGCGGCCAGTCAGCTGGATCCGGCACAGATCCGCCGCCTGCGTTCCCCCTACGATGTGTTTCAACTCGATGCGACGGCCTATCCCGGCAACAGCGGCAGCCCGCTCTACCACCCCGAAACCGGTGCGGTGATTGGGATTGTGAACATGGTGTTCATCAAGGAGGGCAGGGAGAATGTCTTGGCCAAGCCGAGTGGGATCAGCTATGCGATACCGAGTCAATATGCCAGGCAATTGATGGAGAAGGCAGGTTTAACTCCATAGGGGGTGATTCGGATCAACACTTCACGTTGTTGCCGTCATAAAATCCCATTGCAGGAATTGAGTTGTCTGCCATAATTAAATGGCGCGTTTCATGGTGAATTCTACAAGTTGATGTTTTCATAAGAAATAAGGGGGGGTATGCAGAAGCTTATACAAACCGTCGGTAATATTGCCGCCATCCTTGGTATCGCAATCTGTCTCATAACCGGATTGATGCGCTTGAGTGGTCAGCCGGTTGTATTCGGTTTTGAGGCTATCACCCTGTTCATTGGTGGGATCGCGCTCATGGTAATGGCCTGCCTGGCGAAATTACAGGTACAGCAGAAATAATCGCGAAGGATAGGTGGTTTACTGAAATGTATGAATGTCAGGATATTTTACACATCCAGAGTTTGTAGGCCTTTTTTACCTGTCTTCAAAAATACATGGGGCATAACCCATTGAAAATAAGATTACCCGGTGAAGATTGGTGTGAAATTTGCAGTATTGTATTAGTGTTGAAAAACTGGCACCGTAGCTGATGTCCAAACTATGTCATGTACTGCCGTGTCACCTGTAGCAGTCTAATAACACAACTGAAGATGCTAGATACAAGCCATGAATCAAGACAACAAGTCACTGGAAGACAATAAGCATACCGACGCACTCTCTGCGGGTGAAAGTCGTCGACGGTTTGTAAAGGGGACACTAGCTGTGGCGCCGGTCTTGATGACGGTGGTTAGTCGACCTGCATGGGGCAATGCGTGCGCACCGTCCGGGATGGTATCCGGAAATCTTTCTACGCCCGGTGGAGAGCCCATGAGTTGTGTGCTCGGTTACAGTCCCGATCAATGGAATGTAACGGCTGAAAATAGTTGGCCTGTGGACAAGAATAACTATTTCGACGAGCTATTCGATGTGATTGGGATTGGTCCGCACGAGAAAATCAAAAAAATCATCGAGGATGTAAATAATGATGTTTTTACTGATTTCGAACGCGCAGCGGTGGCTGCTTTGCTCAACTCAGTGAATCTGACCCTGGACTATCTAAACATGGACATGGTTATTTGTATGGTGCATGACGTTCTGGTCATTGGGAGTTACGAGGTTACGGCTGGCCACTACTGGAATCAGGATCAAGTCTTGAGCTATTTCACACTAACCTGGACAGGCCCTTTGCCTTAGCCGCCATCTAGAGCAATCGCAGCAGGAACACTTGAGAATGCCGCGTGATACAGAGTGGCGACTCACACCACCTGCAGGACTCCACTGGCAACATTGGGGTGATGAGTGTCTCTTCTACCACGCTGCATCCGGGGATACTCACTTGATCGATCCAACCGGCGCGCAAGTTTTGCAGATATTGCAAGGTTCACCCAAAACCCTGGCCGAGCTCCTGGAGGACCTGGGGGGTAGCGACGATGCCGAGGCGACCCAAACGATCTCCGGATATATAGAATCTCTGCTAGCTAAATTACACCGGCTAGGGGTGATTGAACCAACCTGAAACGTGAAGGTTTCTGAGCTGACCGAGGAAGCCCTTTCCTCACAGATTCGCGACCCCGGCATTCTTTTGCGCACCGGACCCTTCGTTTGCCACCTGCGAAGCGCTATCCCGAGTGTCATCGATGGGGTTCGCCTTTTATACGCTGACCATATCCACCTTGAGGATGAGGCATTCGCTGACTTCCATATCGAGCTGGTGGCGCCGGGTGGTCTGCGACGCTGGCTGCGCCGCCAGGTCGTGTTTCTCTTTGATGGGCGCGCACCCTTTTTACCATTACCCTATGAGCAGGCGTTTCCCATGCTGGAATGGGGTCTTAACTGGTGTGTCGCCAACCATGCGCACCAGTATCTGATCCTCCATGCGGCAGTCGTGGAGAAGGGCGGGTTTGCCGCCATCCTGCCGGGTGAACCGGGGGCGGGAAAGAGTACCCTATGCGCAGGGCTTGTCGCCCGCGGGTGGCGACTGCTCTCTGATGAACTCGCACTCATCTCTACGCAAGACCAACAGCTCACAGCGCTCAATCGACCGATTAGTCTGAAAAACGATTCTATTGACGTGATACAAAACTTTGCGCCGGAGGCAACGTTGGGTCCCATCATCCGGGATACCCGCAAGGGCACCCTTGCCCATGTGATGCCCCCCGAAGACAGTGTGGGACGTTCAGCAGATAGAGCCCCGGCGGCCTGGGTTGTTTTCCCGCGCTACCAACAGGGGGCCGAGGCGGAACTCACCCCCCAGCCCAGGGGTCGCAGTCTGATGCGTGCGGCGGAGATGGGGTTTAATTACAGCCTGCTCGGACTCAAGGGATTCCAGACCCTGGCCCGACTGATTGATCAATGCGCATGCTATGATTTCTGCTACAGCGATCTTGATCAGGCCGTCGCTGTCTTTGAGGAACTGGTTCAAAACCATGACAGCTGTAAACAACCTGCTCACACCGATACTTCGGCTACCTGAAGACGTTACCTCATTATCACTCCCGGAATGGGACCTGTTAATTTGCCAGGCACGCCAGTCAGGTCTGCTGGCACGGCTCTATTATCTTCTTCAGACGAGGGACTTGTTAGAAGTCTGTCCCGTTCAGCCGCTTGCGCATCTCAAATCGGCAGGGGTGGTTGCAGAAAAGCATGCGGCTCAAGTGCGTTGGGAAATGAATCGTATCGATCATGCCCTGTCGCCAATCGATCACCCGATCCTTGTCCTCAAGGGGGCGGCTTACCTGTTGGCCGAATTGCCCCCTGCACAAGGCAGGCTCTTTGCTGATATCGACATCATGCTGCCAAAGGCGCGACTGGATGAGGCGGAGCGCCTGTTGTTCGTACATGGCTGGGTGACGACCCATCACGATGCCTACGACCAGCGTTACTACCGGCAATGGATGCATGAACTCCCCCCACTGCAGCATAGGACGCGGCAGACAGTGCTCGATATCCATCACACCATTCTACCGCTGACGGCCCGCATCAAGCCGGATCCGGCAAAGCTCTGGATGGATGCCGTTGCCATCGAGGGCCCGGGCAATTTCAAGGTATTGGCGCCCATGGATATGGTGCTGCACAGTGCTACCCACCTGTTTCATGATGGGGAGTTAGAGCATGGCCTGCGCGATCTCGTCGATCTTGACGCGCTTCTTCGCCACTTTGGCAGCCGGCCGGGTTTTTGGCCACAGCTCGTTTCTCGTGCAGCGGAACTGGAACTGACCCGGCCCCTCTATTATGCCCTGCATTACACCTCGATCATCCTTGACACGCCGGTTCCCGGCACGATCCTGTCAGAGTCCGGTGTGGGCCGGCCCGGCGCATTGATGGCATCTCTCATGGACCTTCTCTTTCACCGCGCCCTGGCGCCGGACCACCCGAGCTGTACAGATCGCCTCACCGGGATCGCACGCTGGTTACTCTATTTGCGTGCGCATTACCTGCGCATGCCGCTCTACCTCCTCATTCCCCACCTGGTGCGCAAGTCATTCAAAAAGCACCGAGCGGGCGGCCCGCATGCGATGAACCCACCACAGCGCCAGTAGCACGCCGGCACAGTCCAGTGCGATATCGGTGAACGAGGCATAGCGCCCGGGGACGTGCAGTTGATGCCACTCGTCGAATACACCAAAACCTGCAGTCAGCAGGAAGGCAGTGGTGAGTGCGAGTCTGTGCTGCAGGTTCCAGGCATCGAGGGTGCGGTACCACAGCCATGCCAGGATACCGAATAACGGGATGTGCAACAGGTTTTGCAATGCAGGCGGGGTCCAGGCGATGATCCCGGACAACAGCGGTGACTCTGGATCGACTTCGCCCGGTATCGAAGAGAGCCAGTAGATGCCGGCCATGTAGCTAATCGTCAGCAGCAGCCGGAGGAGGGTGGCCGCTCTCCTGTCACCCGTGTGCCCGGCTTCATTGGTAGTCTGAATGGATTTATCCTCCAAGCAAGGCTATCCTTTGAGTAGCATAATTCATTGATGTCACATTGCCACCTATTCCCTCCGGAAGAGGGTTGGGGAGAGCGGATTAAATAGGATAACTGCTTGTTATTATATTCCCTCATCCTTGCCTTCTCCCTTAGGGAGAAGGAATTCTCTTTTGCTTTGACACTGGGTCTCAATACAGCTTAACGGGACAGCAGTGATTATAATGATAAAAATTAAATAATAGATGGATCTCGGGGAGATGATAAACAGTAGATAATGGAAGCTTCCCCGGCAGATAACAACAAATGGTTCGAGAGCTGACATCATGCCCAGACTGCTTACCCGGAATGACGACCTGTACGAAGCCCCCTATCCAGGCCGGCATTATGAGTCGGCGGACTATTCCAACCGGCTGCGCAACCGGCGCAGGTTGATCCTGTTTCTGTCGGTATTGATCGCAAGCCTGCTCATCAGCCTTGCCTATACCTTCCTGCGGCCTGCGGTGTATCAGAGCAAGGCGACCCTGCTGGTGACCCCGCCCTTCACCAATGAACGGGCGGGTGATCTATCCAATTCACAGCATGTTGAGCTTGAGCGCCAGACGCTGCTGAGCCATGCCGTGCTCAGTGCCACGCGCGATAAATTGGCCGCTGCCGGTGGGCAAAGCGGTGTAAATGAACTTACCCAGGCAGGGCTGGATGAAATGCTGGCGGCAGTCCAGGTCAGCAATACCAACCTGATCGAGTTGCTTGCCGAGGGGCCTGACAAGGAACAGCTCCCGGTGATTCTCAATGCCTGGCTGGAAACCTATCTGGCCTATCACGGGGAGTCACTCGCCAGCGAATCAGCCACGGAAACGGCAGACATCAGCCGGCAACTGGATGAAATCAGGGAGAAGGTCGAGACCAAACGCGCGCAGCTGGAACAGTATCGAAACGACTATGACATCGTGTCCATGGAACGTAACGAGAACCGTATTCTCAAAAGGCTCAATGGCTTGACCGACTCGTTAAACAAGGCAAACGAGGAGAGTGTGGCCGCCCAGGCACGGCTCAGCGCCATTCAGTCGGCATTGGCGCAAGGCCGGCCCGTGGGTAGTGACCGGGCCCAGGCCGGCCTGGTAAACCTGGAAGACAGGCTGGTGGATATCGAGCAGCAGATCGCAGAGCTGGAGCGTGAATTTACCCCCCAATACATGTCCATCGATCCTGCGATTGCGGCCCTGGTCAGGCAAAAGAAATTGCTGCAGGAGGAAATCGGCAAGAAACGCCGGGAGGGCGGGGATGTTGCACTGGCCGAGGCAGAACAGGATCTGGCCACCGCGCAGCAGTCGGTCTTGAGTCTGCAGCAGCAGTTGGATGAGCACAAACAGACGGTGATGGAATTTACCACCCGGTTTGCAGAGCACGAGGCGCTGCAGGAGGAGCTCGCGCAGCTGGAGACACAATACCGCGACGTACAGCAGCGCCAGGTCGAGATGCAGGTCAACCGGAAAAAGCTGTTCTCGCAGGTGGCCGTCAGGGTCTATCCGTTCCTGCCCGACCGGCCGGTTTATCCGTATTATCTGCGAGATGCAGGCATCAGTGTCGCGGTTTCTTTGCTGTTGGCGTTGTTAGCCGTCTGGTTTTACGATTACATGAATCGACCGGCTCGGGGGTCTGCCGTTGCGGATATCCAGCCCGTGTTTATCTCCACACAGCCAGCAGGCGCACTGCAACAGGTGGCCGCTGATCGTCTCCCGTATCTACAAACACCGCGAGCGCTCGAGCAGCAGCTGCCGCGGGAGTTGTCGAACCACGAGGTGCTGGCACAACTGGAAGCGGCGGCTCCGGCTACACGTCTGCTGATTGTGTGCCTGTTGTCTGGCCTGAATACCGAGGAACTGTCGGCTTTGCGCTGGGGGGCGTTCTCTCTGGAATCCGAAACCTTGCAGGTACCGAATCAGCCAGGCAGGGCGATCGTCATCAGTGCACCCTTGAGGGCGGCCATCGAGGGCTGCCGGCCTGCCGATCCGGACCCCGATGCCCCGGTCTGGCAGGACGCAGAGGGAGCGGCGTTGTCAGTGAACGATCTGGAAGCGCTGATCGCCTGTGCCGCCCACGATGCCGGTTTGCCCCGGCCGTCCGAGGTCACCTCCAGCACGTTTTTGCATTCCTACCTGGCGTATCTGGTTCGCAAGGGTGTCAGGCTGTCTGACCTGGAGAAGGTGGTCGGGCGGATGTCACCAACGGTTCTTGCCGCCTATGGGGTTTTCTCCCCGCCGGGCTTGGCGGCGTTGCCGCTGGATTCGATCGATGTGGTCTATCCTGCCTTGCAGACGTTTTTCAAGACATAAACCGGTTAATTGTCGGCATATATACAAAGCTTATCTATGATGGTAACAGACCAAAAGTAGGCGCTTTAGGCGATACTGGACATTATGAATTGTTCGCTGAGGCAACAGAGAATCCCTTCTCCCTCAGGGAGAAGGCCAGGAAGAGGGGATATAAAATCAAATAATTATTTAATCATATCCCCTCTCCCCAACCCTTTTATGCCCGCCTTTTGGGTGCTCCCTGAGGGAGAGGGAGTTAGTGGGGCAACAGTAATGTCTCAGATAAGAACATTTTGTTGTGAGCATATCTTTGTCTAAGTGGCTAATCCTGTCTGGGTTGGCCTGCGTCTTGCTGTTTCCGTTCTACGCCACGGCAGGCGGTGGCCCCGAGACAACCCTGCTCGTGGTCAATGCCCGTTCTCCGCTTTCCGTGCGCATTGCCAACGAGTACGTGCACTTGCGCGCCATCCCGGAAGAACACGTCGTCTGGCTGGATGGGGTGCCTTCCATGGGCGTTATCTCGATTGAAGATTTTCGCAAGAAAATCTGGTCGCCCGTGCGCGAGTTTATTCAGGCCCATCAGCTCGAAGAGGAGATCGATGTCATCACCTATTCCGGTGATTTTCCTTATGCCGTGAATTTCACGGCTGATCTCAAGAACCAAAAGGTCGACAAAAATAAGTACCTGGGCGGTGTGGCCTCCCTGACGGCACTGACCTACTTTGCCCGGCGGGTTGAGGCGGGAGATATCGGCTATCTTGGCATGAATTATTATTTCCGTGATTTTGCCGGCCCGAAGATCACAGCGACAGCCAGCCTTCCTGTTTCCTATCCCCGCCTCGAGGAAAAAGAGGTCAGGCAGCTGAGAAAGGCGGCGAGTAATTCTCTCAAACGCAAGGACCCCGCGGCGGCAGTTGGCAGTTACCAAAAGATCCTGGACAGCTATCCTGCGAGTCCGCAGAACTGGTACAACCTGGCTCGCAGTCTGGCGGCCGCCGGTGAAGCGGACAAGGCGCTTGAGGCCCTGACAATGGCCGTCGATTACGGCTGGTCGAACAGCCTGCGTGCTGACAGCGACCCGTACCTCCAGACACTACACCAGGATCCGAAATTCCAGGAGTTGCTGGAGCGGATGGCAACGGCCTACGGGCCTTTCCTGCTCACCCACGGATTCCGGAATCAGTATGTCTGGTCCAATGCAGATTTGGCCTACTGGGAGCCTGCCGATTCCCTGAACCAGTACTACCTGTCGACGCTGCTGGCTTACACGGGTGTCCGGGGCAACCGCTTTGCGGAGATCATGAATTATCTCACCGCGGCGGCCAGCAGTGACGGCACGCATCCGGACGGGACCGTGTATCTGCTGGAGAATCCGAATGTCCGCTCTGAAACCCGGCAACCGCTCTTCCCGGCTACGCTGACCGAACTAGCCAAACGCGGGCGCAAGGGGGAAGTCCTGCGCAGGGGGGAAGACGGTCAGAACGGGGTGATCCCCGTCGGTAAGGAGGATGTGATCGGTGCAGTGGTGGGGTCTGCGAGCTTCAACTGGAAAAAGGCAAACAGCCGCCTGCTGCCAGGCGCCATTGCAGAATCGCTCACCAGCTATGGCGGGCATTTTGACCATGGTGGGCAAACCAAACTAACCGAGTTTCTTCGTCAGGGTGCGGCGGGGTCCAGTGGCGCCGTGGCGGAACCGTTCTCTTTTCAGGAAAAATTTCCGGTACCGTTGATGCATGCCTGGTATGCCGATGGCGGCTCCCTGGCGGAGTCCTTCTACCAGAGTGTCAAATTTCCGTACCAGCTGATTATTGTCGGTGATCCACTGGCCCGACCCTTTGCCAGCTTTGCCGATATCCAACTGAAATCACCAGCACTGACAAGTCCATGGTCCGGGACCGTAACCATGGAGACGGAGCTCCAGGCGCCATCGGGGACCTCCGTCGGCAAGGTGGAGCTCTGGGTGGATGGTCAGTTGCAGTCCGAGGTGCCAGCCGGTAACGCCTTTTCCTGGGATACGCGCACCGTAGAGGATGGCAGCCACGAGATTCGGCTGGTGGCCATCGAAGATAGCGGTATCGAAACACGCTCGTTCACCCGCTTTTATGCGCGGGTGTTTAACAGTGATCGTCGCGTCGAGGTTGAAGACGTCAGTCAGGCGATTCGCTATGGAGACAATGTTGCCATCCGCGGAACCGCCCCGGGGGCGGAAAGGGTCGAGATCTTTCGTGGCTACCGGAGGCTGGGCGCTGCAGCGGTAAGCGACTCACGGTGGCAGCTTGCCATTCCCGCCAAAACGCTGGGCATAGGGCCGGTATCCTTCTTTGTCAGGGCCTCCTATCCGGGCGGCTCAACCGTCCGCAGCGATCCGGTGGAACTCACTATCGGTGTGCCTGGCAGCCATGTTCCGGTCAGGGATGAAAAACCGTCTGCCGAGGGCCTCAGTGCCATCGCGGTTGACAAGGAAGGAACAGCGCATCCGCTGGTGATTGGCCAACTGGATGGCCCGCTCAAGGCCGTGCATAAAGACAAGTTAAAGGCCGTGCAGCTGAGACTGGATGGTTACTTTCATGTGGCGGAAGCGGGCTTTTATCAACTGGCAGTACAGGCCAGCGGAGACCTCAGACTCACCGTGAACGACAGGCTGTTGCTGGAGCAGCCCTTGTCCCTGAAAGACGGGGAGGCCTTTCTACCCATCGGCCTGCAAACGGGTTGGTACAAACTGGGGATCGACCTGGTGATCTCGGGTCGGCCGTTCCTCAAGGTCGTGCTTGGCGGGGATCAGGTGCCGGTGACTCTGGCGGGGAACCGTCTGGGTCATGACCAGCCCCGGGCTGACCAACTAGCGGATCACCGTTTCACGATGTCCGGGCTTGCCGGATGTAGATCTCGACGCGACGCTTGAGGTTGTTGCTGGTTGCTTGATCCCGTTGAGTATCCCGATCACCGCGTCCTTCGGATTGTATGCTGGCGTCGCTGAGTCCCTGGCTGATGAGGTAATCCGCAACCGCCTTTGCCCTGCGTTGTGAAAGATACCGGTTGTATTCGGCGGCTCCGGAAGAGTCGGTGTGTCCCACAACCTGGATCGTCAGCCCGTCCTGCTTGCGCAGGACATCTGCCAGTTTCTCAAGGGCAGGGAGCGCGCCATCCTTTATCTGGGCGCTGTCAAAGTCAAACACCCCATCACTACTGAGGTTGACCTTGAGGACATCGTCGTCCATTCGTTCAACCAGCAGTCCGCTTTGCTGCAGTTTTTCCTCCAGTTGCACTGTGCTGGTCTGCGGGAGGGCTAGCTCCGACTTCTGTGCAGCGGTTTCAATCTCTGCCGGTTCCGGTTCCGTTTTCGGTTTAGGGTTCACCGCAGGTGGTTCGTGAGGCACGGTTTCCTTGGCTGTTTTTTCAGTGGGTTCCGTGATGTCTGGTGAGGGACCCTCGGTCTCTTCACTGGTACCTTTTTGTGTGTCGGTATGAAACCACGCCATCAGGCTCTGTTTTGCCAGCCGGGGCAATTCAGGGTTCTTATTGAACATCACGAACAGTGACAAGCAGGTAAGCAGACCGGTGACTAGCGGCAGTACCCATGAGCTCCGCTTACGCACTTTTCCCGGTGCAGGCTGGTCCGGTACTCGATCAGTTTTCTTAGCCGCTGCTATGTGCTGTGCAGCCTGTTGCCGGGCCGCCGTCCTGTTCGCTGCCGGTCTTTGTTGAACCCTGACGGCGTCCTGCTGCGAAGAGGTGTCGGTAGCCGGCCCTGTTGCCGTGCTTGCGGAATGTTGATGGGGCGCTTGCGCGGTGCGTGCTTCCGGGGCAGTAACTGAAGCGGGTTCTTGTCGGGGTACCTGCGTGTCTCTTGCTTCCTGGGTAGTAATTGGAGCGGGTTCTCTTACCGGACTTGCGGCCTCCTGTGAGGTTTCCCGAGCGCTGTTGGTTTCAGGGCCGATAACGGCGGCTTGAGGTTCCCTGTCAGGGCCTGCAACCGGCTGCTTGCTTTCCTGATAGCTGCTGTCCGATGGCTCCGTGCCGGTTACCGCTTCCTCTGGTATTATTGCCGTCTGCTGTTCACGGTCCGGAGGGTTGCTGGTGGCCGGCGATGTTGCGGCAGTCGGTTGATTATCAGACTGCGAGGGCGGGCTGGCAGGCTGCCCCGTCCGTTGACCCCCGAAGGGGTAGGTGCCGGTTCCTGTGAGGTCTCTGTGGTTGGCGGGTTGTCGGTGTGGCTGGTGACACTCTTTCCGGGGCGGCCACTGGCGCTGGTTCACGCGGCTCTTCTTCATAGGTTTCCTGAGGCAGGTCTGCTGGCCAGGCAAAGGCGGCAGCACTTTCCGCCGTCTCCTCGGGCAGCAACAACTCCTCACGGAGTTCATCGATAACAACCCTCAGGTCCGCCAAGCCAAGCCGGTGTTTTTCCTCGATGCTGCCATGCAGGAACAGGCGGCTGCAGATCTGGTTGATCTGCCGCGGTATGCCCTGACTGTGTTGCTGGATCATCGCGTAGGCTTCTTTGCTGATCAGCGGGTCGCCCGTCCATGCCACACGGCGCAGCCGGTGTTTGATATAGGCCTCGGTGTCCTCGCAATCGAGGGGATCGAGATGCGTCGCGGCAATCATGCGTTGATGCAACTGTTCCATGGAAGGTGCATTCACCACATCCCGCAGTTGTTCCTGACCCACCAGGAAGATTTGCAATAATTGCTGGCCGCCAGACTGTATGTTGGTCAGCAGACGGAGTTCCTCAAGCGCACCCTCCGCCATGCCCTGGGCCTCGTCAACAATCAGCAGGGGGCGTCGTCCCTGCTGATGCTGCTTCTTCAGGAAGTGGACCAGCCGTATCAGCACATCCACCTTGTCCGCACCCTCGGGATCCAGGTTGTAGGAGTAGGCCACCAGGCGAATCAGGTCATCTGCGGTCATCTGCGTCGTGACAAGATTGGCAACCAGTGCCTGATCCGGCTTGAGCGACCGCAACAGATCATGAATCAGGGTGGTCTTGCCGGTTCCCGGGCGGCCCGTAATCATGATAAAGCCCTCGGCGCGGTGGAGGGCGTGGCGCATGTAGGTCATCGCCTTGCGGTAGGTCCGGTGCTGGAAGCAAAATCGGTGATCCGGGCTTAAGCGGAAAGGCTCGGCGCTCTGAACTGGTAGAAGGCGTCATACATAGGAATGGCCTGTTTCGGATTTACTGCGACAGGACCAGGGTGAATCGGTCGGGTTGTTTTGCTGCGCAGCGGGATTCAACAAAATGTCCTTGTTTTGCATAGAGGTATTCGTTGTTCCTGATTCTACATATATTTGGACTTGTTTGCCGGGCTCTGTTACTTTTTAGCTTCATTCAAGAATAAATGCTGTTGCTGGAGCCGGTTGTGAATAAATATATCAGAGATTTTCCCTTCAAGATGGCTGCTGCCGTGTTGCTGATCAGCCTGAATGCCGGCGCTGAAGACCTGACTGACTTTGAAGTCGATCCACTGGTACCTTCCGATACGGAGTACGGTGATGCGGATGCGGCGGGTAATGAAGATTCAGAAACCGTTACCGTCACGGTAACACGTACCAAGGAGGGTGTCGAAGTGGTCACGCCCAACGGGCGGCATGTATTGCTGAAGGATGACTTTACCTGGGAATACCTCGAGGTTGAGCAGTTGCCCGCCTCGGAAAGCGCGGTACTTGAGGTGGTCAATATCAAGGATCTTGGCAGCACCTGTGACATTGGTTTCAGGCTAACCAATAACCTGCCCTTCATGATCAAGAGCCTGGTACCCCGGTTCTCGGCCTATACCAGGGATAATGTGAACTTCGATACCCGCTCCAAGTCATTTAATTCCATCAAGCCGACCGGTAGCCAGTACCAGCAGGTTCGCTTTATCGGCATCGCCTGCAAGGATATCTCGCATGTCAAGCTGCATGGTGCCGATCGTTGCACCATGGGGCCATTCACGAAATTCGACTCGGGCGAGGGTGAATGCCTGAAGCGGGTTTTTGTACAGGAAAGCGCTCTGATCAAGGTTATTAAATAAAGCTTCCGGCAAAGGCCGGAATTTTTAGCCTGTCCTCATTTTGACCCGTTTGACCGGGAACAGAGCCTCTGACAGGAGATACGTTAATCCCTCGCCTTTCGGCGATGGATCACGTTGTCTGGGAAGGCCGTAGAGCAAAAGTTTATCCCGGATATGAAAAGTTGTATTCCTTCTCCCTCCGGGAGAAGGCCACGACTGCAGGGATGCAGGAGGTAGTGCAACGCATGGAGCAGTTGCCGAGGATGAGGGGATATGAATCAAGAAGAAGTGTTTGCTGAAACGAACCCCCTCACCCCAACCCTCTCCCTTTGGGAGAGGGAGTTATTCAGCCGAAGAGCCGATCGATCCAGCTTTCAGTCATAACCCAAGGGCACTGGCTTTAACAGGTGGAGTATTCAACATCTCTGGCAGCGGATCCGTAAACACCACGCCTTTCCGCGATGGATCAATTTGGATGGAAAAGGTATGTAGCAAAAGCCTATCCCGGATGTGGAAAGTCAAATTCCTTCTCCCTCCGGGAGAAGGCCAGGATGAGGGGATATGAATCCAGATGATGTGTTTGCTGAATCGAATCCCTCACCCCAACCCTCTCCCTGTGGGAGAGGGAGTTAATTGACAGGAGGGCCGGGCGATCCAGCTTTCAGTCGTGTCCAAAAGTCACTGGCTTTAACCGGTGGAGTATTCACACGATCATTTTAGGCACATTCTGTTTAGCAGCATGGAGGTGGATCATAGACGATCCGAAAACGAAGGCTCCCCTGTCTCGCAGGGATACCTACAAGGATGTAAGTGATAGTGCAACGCATGGAGCAGTTGCCGAGAGGGACAGGGAATCAAATAACCTGCTTGCACGTGCCCGTACACTTCGTCGTCAATCCAGCGATGCGGAAAGCCTGTTGTGGCGACATCTTCGGGCACGCCGTCTACTGGGATACAAGTTCAGGCGCCAGGTGGTGATTGAACCCTATATTGTGGATTTTGCATGTATGGAAGCCAGATTGATTATCGAAGCTGATGGCGGACAACACAGCGATCAGGTTGCCTACGATGCCAGGCGAACGGCCTGTCTGGAAAGCATGGGATATCGGGTAATGCGATTTTGGAACCATGAGATTCTGAGTGAGCTTCACAGCGTGCTCGAAGAGATACGTGGCGCTTTGATTGTAACCCCCTCACCCCAACCCTCTCCCGGTGGGAGAGGGAGTTAGAACCACGAGATTCTGAGTGAGCTTCACAGCGTGCTCGAAGAAATACGAGCCGCTTTGATTGCAACTCCCTCACCCCAACCCTTTTATGCCCGCCTTTTGGGTGCTCCCGGTGGGAGAGGGAGTTAGAACCATGAGATTCTGAGTGAGCTTCACAGCGTGCTCGAAGAGATACGTGGCGCTTTGATTGCTAACTCCCTCACCCCAACCCTTTTATGCCCGCCTTTTGGGTGCTCCCGGTGGGAGAGGGAGTTAGAACCATGAGATTCTGAGTGAGCTTCACAGCGTGCTCGAACAGATACGTGGCGCTTTGATTGTAACTCCCTCACCCCAACCCTTTTATGCCCGCCTTTTGGGTGCTCCCGGTGGGAGAGGGAGTTAGAACCACGAGATCCTGAGTGAACTTCACAGCGTGCTCGAACAGATACGTGGCGCTTTGATTGTAACTCCCTCACCCCAACCATCTCCCGGTGGGAGAGGGAGTTAGAACCACGAGATTCTGAGTGCAAAAAGGTATTTATTAGCCTATTCATGCTCTCTAAAAAAACGAAGAGTTCCTTCTCCCCACGGGAGAAGGACACGACTGCAGGGATGCAGGAGGTAGTGCAACGCATGGAGCAGTTGCCGAGGAAGAGGGGATAGAAATGAGCTTGTTGCTTTCTTCGATCCTCTCTCTCCAACCCCCCTCCCGGAGGGCGAGGGCGAAAGGCTTGAAGCACCTGACAGTTTTTCGGAAAAGGGCCTATTTCCCTGGTTTCATCTGGTCCGGTCTGAGTCGGGTGGTAAAGAATTCATCGGCCTGCTCAACCGATACGGTCTTGCCATCGGCATTTACCAGTTGTAATTCGTAGTCATTCCAGCCGCGTAACCCGGTCTTCATGGAACTCACCCGGGTGTATCCCAGCAGCTGCATGGTATAGGCGGCAAGTACACTGCGGTTTCCTGAACGGCATACAATAACGATGTCGCGCTCACGTGCCTCGACCAGTTCCCTGACGGTTTCCTCGTAGTTGTATTCACAGGCGGTCTCAAGGATGCCGCGGGGCACGTTCAGTGAATCCGCGATATGCATGGCCGCAAACTCACTTTCTTCACGCACATCGAGGATCATCGGTTCCGCACCACTGCTGATGCTTTCCTCGACATCCCAGGGGAACACTTCCTGCACGGCAGCCTGCAGATCTCTTACAAGTTCCGCAAAGGTCTTCATGGACTCGTCTTAGCTTGTACCACTCGGGTCATTGCTGCGGCCGGAGGTGCGCAGTCCATGTTCAACGGCAATGACCGCTGCCTCGACGCGTGAATGTACCCCGAGCTTGCGAAGGATCGATTTCACATGCAGCTTGACGGTGCCATCGGAGATGCCGAGGTTGCGTGCAATGACCTTGTTGCTTTGTCCCTCGGCCAGCAGGGCGAGGATTTCATTTTCACGGGGCGTCAGCTTGGTGAACGGGCTTGCCTCGGCCGGCGCGATGCTGTCACCCTGAACCACGCGCGCCAGTACCGGCGCCAGGTCGGGGGCAACCACCGTTTTACCGGCAACAATATCACGCAGGGCCACGACCAGCTGGTCCGGCTCCATGTCCTTGAGCAGGTAACCCTGGGCACCACTGCGCAGTGACTCCACCAGGTCGCGCTCGTCGCTGCTGGTGGTCAACATGGCGACCGGGTTGCGGAAACCGTTTTTTCGCAGCTGCCGCAGCACATCCATACCGTCCATTTCCGGCATGCGCATATCCAGCAACACCACGTCCGGCTGCAGTTCGATCGCAAGGCGCAGGCCTTCCTGACCGCTGCCAACGGCCGCGACGATATTGATGTCGCGCCGGCTCAACAGGCCTTCCAGTCCTTCGCGGAACAGGGTGTGGTCATCAACTAGCAGGATATTCAGGCTCATGTTGGCTATTTACTGGTCTCCGGTTGACTGAGTTGCAGCACGATACGGGTGCCTTCTCCTGGTTCACTTTCTACTTTCAGTTCGCCACCGAGGCGGGCTGCGCGTTCCCGCATGATGGTGAGGCCAATGTGTTCACCGGGCGAACCAAAGGCCTGGTCGTTAATGCCAATGCCGTCGTCTTCAATAAGGATATGACACTTTTCTTCCGGGCCGGCCCTGAGCATGATGCGAACAGTCTTGGCATGACTGTGTTTTCTGATATTCCAGAGTGCCTCCTGGATTATACGCAGGATCTGGGTCTCATTTTCCCTCGTCAGCGAGGTATTGCACCATTCTTTCTGCAAATAGGTCTTGATGCCGGTTTCACTGCGGAACTGGCTGACGATCTTCTCGATGGCATCCAGCAGGTTCCGGTTGTGGGTCGGGGCGCGGAAGTTGGCGATCAGTTCCCGTAACTCGGTGTTGGCTTCATCCAGGCTGTGTTCGATTTGTTCCAGTTTTTGCCAGGTCGTGGATTCGTCCCCCTGGTGCAGGGTCTCGTCCAGAACCCTGACCTGGAAACGCAGGCTGGCCAAGTGTCTGGGCCAGGGAGTCATGCAGTTCATGTGCAATCCGGGTGCGCTCGTCCTTGATCAGGTGTTGCTGGCTGAGTTCCTCGTTATGGGACTTCTCGATGGCGATACTGAGGTGATGGGCGATGCTGGTCAGCAGCGGCCGGATACTGTCGATGGATTCGATATCCGAGGTATCCAGAAACAGATTGATCACGCCCGTAACGACACCACGGAAACGCATCGGAACCGCGACCAGGCCGGTATTCTTACGATCGAAGAAGCGGCGGCCGGCAATTTTTTCACATTTCACCAGGTCCTTTTCGACCCAGATCTTGCCCTCGGTAAAGGCGCGCTCATACAGGCAGCGACGTACATCCCTGCGATCAGGCGCCAGTAAGGACTCGTCAAGGCCACTGCTGGAGGAAAGCTGTATTTGCCCGTTGTTCTGCAGTACCCAGATGGCCGCCGCCTGTGCTTTCGTGATCCGTTTCAGGGTGTACATGAAACGGCTGAGCAGATCATCCAGACCATGCGCCGTGTTGATGCTCGAGACCACCTCGTAAAGGATCTGCAGGGATTTCTCTTCCAGGTTTTTCTCACTGGACCTTGCCCTGTCGTGTCCTGCTGCTGGCTGCCGGCTCATGCAGTTCTGCCTTCAGGCCTTTGCCGGGGGTGAGTAGTTCTTGTCGTTGGGATTGAGGAAGATAAACTGCCAGTTCTCCGGCTCCAGCTCGACATAGTCCAGTGTGGTACCTTCCAGGAGTATCTGGCTGCTTTCGGCAATGACCACATCAATACCACCGGCCTTGATATGGATGTCTCCATCGAGCTCGTTATCATCAAATCCCATCCCATAGTGGATACTGCCATCGGGATTGCGTTTGGCAGCGATACGCATGGACAGCCCGTCCATGTTGCCCTCGCTGGCGGAAAGACGGATCCTCTCGGCGGCGGCAGGTGTAATGGTAATCATGGTAACTCCTTGAAAGCTATGCAGGTAGTATAGTGTGAACCGGTAGGCCCTGTCTCAGTTACGATGCCTTCTGACAAATTCCACGAATCTTCGCGCCCAGTGATGTTGCCGCGTATCACGCATGTGACTGTAACAGGCCAGCAGGTTATTGATGACGATGCCGTCATGCTTGCCATCGACCCCGGTACCACGCGCTACCTCGTAGGCAAAGGTCAGTGCTTCGGTGGTGTTTTCCAGGCTGGAATAATGAAACTCATGCGCGGCAAATTCGCCCGGGGGGTTGTCCGAGGGCCAGGGTGCCTGGGCCGTTTCCCGCAGGCGTACATAGCCGCGTCCCTGCGGCCGTTCATGCATGACCGTGTCGGCCGGTATGACACCGACCATGTCGGCGCGTTTGTCGTTCCAGCGGATGCTGCGTGACAGGTACATTAAACCACCGCATTCCGCATAGACGGGCAGGCCTTGCGCAATGGCCTGGCGGAGTTCCCTGCGCAGCGACGTGTTGCGCTCCAGCGTCTCCAGGTGGCTTTCCGGGAAGCCACCGCCAATAAAAAGGCCATCGACCGCTGGAAGGGCAGCATCGGCTGAGCGTATTGAAGTACACCAGTTCGGCACCCGCCTGCTGCAGTGCGATGAGATCGTCCGGGTAGTAAAAACCGAATGCCGCATCGTGGGCGATTCCTATGCGAACGGCTGGCGGTGTGATTCCGTGTGCCGGCGGGGGGGGCGTAAAGTCCAGCGCCTCATGGCCGGCAACCGCCAGTAGCCGGTCGAGATCGACCTGCCCCTTGATGCAGTCGCGGATCTCGATAATCTTGCGGTCGGCGGTCATGGCCTCGTTACTGGGTATCAGACCGAGGTGACGCTCATCGATCAGCAGCGCCGGATTGCGGTGCACGCCTCCAATAACCGGCACGTCCGTGTAATGCTCGATCACGGCACGCAGCTTGGCCTCATGGCGACTACCGCCCAGTTGATTGAGGATGACACCGGCGATTTTTACCGCGGGATCGAATCCCTGGTAACCAAGGATCAGTGGTGCAATGCCCCGAGTCATGCCACGGGCATCGAGGACCAGGATCACCGGTGTGCGGGTGAGTGTTGCCAGCGCCGCATTGCTGTTACTGCCGTCCAGGTCGAGGCCGTCATACAGACCCTTGTTGCCCTCGATCAGGCTGATGTCGGCATCCAGCGAGTACTGGCCCACGGCGGCCAGGATCTCCTCGTGGGACATGCAGTAGAAATCCAGATTGTGACAGGGGCGGCCGGCCGCCTGGCCGAGCCACATGGGATCAATGTAATCCGGGCCTTTCTTGAACGGCTGTACGACCAGACCACGTTCTGCGAGTGCCGCGCACAGACCCAGGGAAACGGTGGTTTTTCCCGAGGACTTGTGGGCTGCCGATATCAGCAGACGTGACATAGATGAGGGTCAGGGAGTGCCTGACAGCACACCGTACCGGTGAGCGGCGGCGTTAGCTTCCCGTGGCCGAGTAATGTGGATCAACCGCCTCGTCCGCGAGGCTGACCGGCATGAATCGCAGCACCCGGACACCGACAAAGGTGGCCGCCAGTGCCAATGCGACTCCACCGACCCCAAGGATGACTTCGGGCAGGCTCGGTGTATAGCTGCCGACGATGCCATCCGCGAAAGAGCTGACCACTTCCTTGCCCGGGAAGATTTCCAGCGGATAGGCCTGGCCACCAATAATAATGACATACATCTGCGCCAGGCCGCCGATGATCACCAGCAGTGAGGCGATGCCGATCCAGCCGCGGGACTTCCCGGTTGCAGGATGGTAGAGCAGTACCAGCGGCAGCAGGCTGCCCAACCCGATCTGTACGATCCAGAACAACTGCGTGTAGACACCGCCATCGAGCAGGATGAATCGCTCGACGCCATGATTCTGGGTGATGTACAGATTGGTCAGGTGGTAGGCGATGACAAAATACAGCACCGAGGCGATAAACACGCCCAGCAGGTTCTTGAGGCGGAACAGGATGCTGTCACCCAGCGGGCGGTCCGACCACTTGTAGATGCCCATCAGCACCAGCAGGAAGATTGCCAGCCCGAAGGAGAAGGACATGATAATGAACATCGGCGCCAGTATGGCCGTATCGTAGGCCTGCCTGGCGACCAGGAAACCGAAGATGGAACCGGTACCCGTGGTCAGTATCAGGCGCCAGACAAAGGCGCTGAAACCGGCCAGCTTGGTAAACCGGTTCATCTTGCGTTCCATCATCATCCACAGGTACACGGCGACCACGGCCATGAAGCCGGTATAGAGCATGATGTTCCAGGCAAAGATGGACTTGAAGTTGTAGTAGGTCATGGCGACGATCAGGCGGTCAGGGCGTCCGAGGTCGAGAACCAGTACCGCGAGACCACCCACCAGCAACGTAATGGCAAGCAGGCCGGACAGGCGTGCCAGGGGCTTGTAGGCGGCCTTGTTGAATACGGAGCTGATCGAGGCGACATTCAGCGCGCCGGAAGCCGCCACGATCAGGAACACGGCAAACACATGCGGTGTACCCCAGACGATCTGGTTGTTCATGCCGGTGACATAGTGGCCATTATGTTCCATGTACCAGGCCGCACCGAGGGCCGCAAGGATGAACAGGCCCATGAAGCCCAGCATCATGTAGAACGGCTTGCCGCCATCGATTTCCTTGAATTCGAGTTGCTTCATCAGATTCCCCGGTAACGCACGCCGGTGTTGAGTTCCAGATCGGCACGAATCTGGCGGCTGCTGTATTGCTTCAACTGTTGAGAGATTTCACTGTCAGGGTCATTCATGTCCCCGAATGTCAGGGCATTGTGATTTTCTGCGCTGCAGGCCTCGACGCAGGCAGGTGTCATCCCTTCATCGACGCGGTGCACGCAGAAGGTGCACGACTCCACGGTTCCCTTGCCGCGCGGCGAATAGGGGACCTGGTCTTGTAGCGTTTCATGGATGAACGAGCGTGCCTTGTAGGGGCAGGCCATCATGCAGTAGCGGCAGCCGATACAGATGTGCTTGTCAACCAGCACAATGCCATCCGCGCGCTTGAAGGAGGCACCCGTCGGGCAGACATCCACACACGGCGGATGTTCGCAATGCTGGCACAGCATGGGCAAGGTCTGCACATGCCCGGTTTGCTTGTCTTTCAGGGTGACCTTGCGAATCCACTGTGCATCGGTACTCGGCCGACCGAAACCTTCCAGATTGTGTTCCTCGTTACAGGCGGTCACACAGTCATCACAGCCATTATCACACTTGCTGGTATCGATCAGCATGCCCCAGCGAACCTTGCTGGTTACCGCCTCATCATCCGGCTTGGCGCTGGCGACTTCGGTCAGCAGCACCCCGGGTGCAACCGCAAGGCCGGCGGCCGCGGAGGCCGCACCGCTAAGGAAACGGCGGCGATAGGTGTCGATGTTCGATTCTTCACTCATTGCCAATGCCCTCGTTTGCAAGCACCTGCCCTGGTGTGAGTGCCGCGGAATCCGCCCCGCTGCCCGGTTGCTGACTGCCGCCGTTCAAGCGCGATTCGAAGCGCGTCTTTACCGGCCGGTCTGCATGGCACTGGAAACAGTCGATAGTGACCGCCGCATAGGTGTGGCAGCTGTTGCAGAAGTGTTTCTCGCTGTCGACACGTGGCGCATCGGCTGCATCGCTGACGTGACAGTTGATACATTCATGCAGGCTGTGCTGTTCGGTGCGGATGCCTTCGTGCATGGTTGCGTCACGCTGATGCAGGAGATACTTCATGTGGTTGGCACGCATATCCGCAGTCGGCTCCACGCAGCCCTGATCCTCGCTGTAGCGTCGCTGCGCCTTGGGGATGTAGGGACTCGCGTCGTTCTCGTCCGCGGCGCCGTCAGCTGCCATGCCGGGTGTGGTGACACCCAGCAGCAGGCCGAATAGCAGTGTTATGAGGCTGTATTTGATCATGTGTCAACGATTCGCGGTTAGTGATCACCCATTGCCATGTCGATGTAGCCGGTCGGGCAGACATCGGAACAAATATGGCAGCCAATACACTTTGTGTAGTCGGTATCGACATAACGACCGGTGGTGTACTGGTCCTTCTTGACGCGAAAGATGGCATCCTGCGGACAGTAGATGACGCAGTTGTCACATTCGAAGCACATGCCGCAACTCATGCAGCGACCGGCCTCTGCGACGGCCTGCTCGGCGGTCAGGCCGATGCCGCGTTCCTCAAAGTGACCCAGAACCTCTTCAGCAGACGGACCACTGGAAGTACGCTTGATGCGCGGGGTGTACGGGAAGTGACCCAGGAACAACCGGTCCGAGGCGATAATCTCGGCACTGGCACGGTCCTCGTAGTTGTGTACGGCAAACTTGGCATCAGCCGTGCCGCGCAGGTCACCTTGCTTGGCGGCTTCAAACGCCTCCGGCGACAGGTTGGCTTCGCTCAGCTTTTTCAGCAGTTCAAAGTGGTGCACGTCGACCTTGGGACGCTTGGCCTGTTGTTCATGCTTCAGGTAGTGATCAATACTCTCCGCGGCGATCGATGCCTGTCCAATGGCTGTAGTCAACAGGTGCGGGCGGATGATATCGCCAGCGACAAAATGACCCTTGCGATCCGGTACCTGGTAGAAGGCATCCGCATCAATCAGGCCACGGCCATTATCAAGTGACTCGAGTCCTTCGGACAGATCGCCACCCTGACCAATGGCCGAAACAATCAAGTCGCACTCGATCACGTATTCGGTGCCTTCGATCGGGCTGGGACGTCCGTTTTCGACGGTACACCTGGCCATCTTCAGTGCAATCGCACGGCCTTCATCATTGAGCACGACCTCCATCGGCATCACCCCGTCATCGATACGCACACCTTCGTACAAGGCGTCATGGACTTCATGTTCCGCGGCCGTCATTTCTTCCTTCGGAAACAGGGAGGTCAGTATCACTTCGGCACCTTCACGTGCCGCGGCAAAGGCCGAATCATGGGCGACGTAACCGCCAATCACCTGTTCCGGACGGTCTTCCTTGCCGAGCATATTGATCTTGCCGAGACGGCGGGCTACGGAGACCACGTCGATCGAGGTATCACCACCACCCACGCACACGACCTTGTCGGCGGTAACCTTCAGGGTGCCCTTGTTGAAGGCTTCCAGGAAGGCAACACCGGATACGCAGTTGGGTGCGTCGCTGTTGGGGACCGGCAGCTTGCGGCCTGTTTTACAGCCCAGTGCCCAGAGGATGGCATCGTATTCCTTCTCGATTTCCTCGATGCTGATGTCCTTGCCGACGCGCGTTTTCATGCGCAGTTCTATGCCACCCATCTCCACGATGCGATTGCATTCGTGGTTGAGGATGTCCCGTGGGGTACGATAGCCCGGGATACCGTAACGCATCATGCCGCCAAGCTCTTCATGGTCGTCGAAGATGGTGCTGGCGTGTCCCATGCGGCGCAGCTGGTAGGCGGCGGCCATGCCGGCCGGTCCACCGCCGATGATGGCGACCTTCTTGCCGCTCAGCGGGGCAGAGTTGTCAAAGGTGAATTTCTGCTCGTAGGCAGAGTCACCAATGTACTGCTCGACGGAATTGATGCCGACAAAATCCTCGACATTGTTGCGGTTGCAGCCGTCTTCACAGGGGGCCGGACAGACGCGTCCCATCATGGCAGGGAAGGGGTTGGCATCGGTGGAGCGGCGGAAGGCATATTCCTGCATGCTCATGTCGCCGCTCGGCTTCTCGATGCCGCGGACAATCTGCAACCAGCCACGGATATCCTCACCGGACGGGCAGCTGCCCTGGCAGGGCGGTGTGCGGTGCACGTAGGTGGGGCACTTGAAGGACTTGTCCTCGTTAAAGATATCATCACCAATGCGTGCGTATTTGTTCTTGCCGTCTTCAAAGCGGCGGAAAGTCAGACCTTTTTCCATGTCATCTCGAGAAGTTGCCATGCCTGTTCTCCTGTTATCTGATCTGGTCGTTAACCTGAACCGGATGCTAAAAAATTACTGTTTGTTTCCCAGAACGATCGCGTTGCTGACCAGCTGGTGCACGCTGACGATGCTGTCCATCTGAAAGCCGTAATAGGGCAGCACCTTAGCAAACTGGCTCTTGCAGATGGCGCAGATAGCTGCCATGTGCGTGACGCCGTGATTCTCTACCACGTATTTCAAAGCCTCCATGCGGGGCAGGGCGCCCTTGACGCGCAGCTCCATGAGGTCGTCTGTCAGCAGACCGCCGCCACCACCGCAACAGAAGGTGGATTCGTGGATCGAGTCCTGTGGCATATCGTAGAAATGGTTGCAACTGGCCTTGATGACCTCGCGCGGCAGCACGAACTGGCCGCCTGGTTTGGGCCCCATACGGGAGGCGCGTGCCACATTGCAGGAGTCATGGTAGGTCAGCACCATGTCATCGTTGGCCGACTTGTCCAGCGTAATGCCGCCACGCTGAATCAGGTCATAGGTGAACTCCATGATGTGCATGGGCACCGGATATTTCGGGTCGAGGAAGTCGAATGGCCCCGCCAGTGTATTCAGGAAGCTGTAGGCGACACGCCAGGCGTGGCCACACTCACCGAAGATGATGCGTTTGACACCGAGGTCGAGTGCCGCCTCGCGTATGCGCAGCGACACCTTGCGCATGTTTTCGTAACTGCCAATAAACATGCCGAAGTTGGCCGCTTCGCTGGCGTACGAACTGAGGGTCCAGCTGACTCCGGCCTCGTGGAAGACCTTGGCATACCCCATGAGGCCATCGACATGCGGTTCGGCAAAGAAGTCGGCCGACGGTGTGACCACCAGTATGTCAGCGCCCTTTTCATCCAGTGGCAGTCGTACCGCGACGCCGGTATCGTCTTCAATATCCTCTTCCAGGCCCTCGAGGGTGTCGGCGAGGGCGGGCTGCGGCAGGCCGAGGTTGTTACCAATCTTGTAGACCTTGGCAATGATTTCATTGCAGTATTTCTGGCCAACGCCAATGCAGTCCATCACTTCGCGCGCCGCCATGGAAATTTCGGCGGTATCGATCCCGTACGGGCAGAACACCGAGCAGCGGCGGCACTGTGAACACTGGTGGAAATAGCTGTACCAGTCGTTCAGGACTTCCTCGGTCAGGTCAACGGCACCGACCAGTTTCGGGAAGTACTTGCCGGCGAAGGTAAACTTGCGGCGGTACACCTTGCGGAACAGGTCCTGGCGGGCAACCGGCATGTTTTTCGGGTCATTGGTACCCAGGTAGTAGTGGCACTTGTCCGTGCAGGCGCCGCACTTGACGCAGGAATCGAGAAACACGGCGAGCGAGCGGTACTTGCCGGTCAGCTCTTCCATCTTGTCATAGGCAACCTGCTGCCAGTTGTCTACCAGCTTGCCCGGAAACCCCAGCGCTTCCTGGAACTCTTCCTTGGCGACAAAGGGCTTGCTGTGCGCCATCGTCCCTTCCTGGATGTGAGGAATGACGGGATATTCTTTCAGTGCCGGTACTTCGAAATCAGCCACGCTCTAGCTCCTGTTACTTTTCCAGCTCGGCTGCCCATGCGGACAGATGACGTTGTTCACGCGGGTTGTCCACCTGGTTACGGGTGGGACTGAAAAATACCCCGGGCGCGTGCAGTAGTTTGCTGATCGGGAAAATAATCATCAGCGAGGCGACCAGTGCGAGGTGAATCAGCAGGACCGGGTGTTCCGGTATGGGCTGCCAGTTGAAAACCATCAGGCCACGGAAAAATTGCTTGACTGCAACAATGTCAGTATGGGTGACGTAATCCATCATCAGACCGGTGCCGGCGATGGAAAACAGCAGTGCCAGCATCAGATGGTCGGAGAGAGCGGTGATGTAGCGCACCCGGTCGACCACAATGCGACGTACCCACAGGCCCAGCAGGCCGGCCGACATGGCAAAGGCGGCATACATGCCAAACGGCTGGAGCAGGTCAACCCACGTCCATACCGGGTCTGTGAAATAGCGCAGATGTCGTGCCAGTACCAGAAACATACCGTAATGAAACATCCAGCCGAACACCCAGATCCATTTGTTCGACTTGAACAGGCTCTCGAAAAATACCAGTTCACGAAACATGCGCATGACCACTCCGCCGCGTGTCACCGGTGCCGGGGTGGTTGGTATCTTCAGCGGTGCCGGTGTCTTCGCATACTGGCGAATCTTGGACGCCAGGCCAATGACCAGCAGGGCCGTGGCAACGTAGAACAGCAGCGCATAAACTATGGTCAGAAACGGCATGTTTCTGAACTCCCTTACGGTTGTGTTAAAAAACTGTCAAGCTATGCAGAGGGACAACCCCTCTGCATAGAATCCTGACCCTGACCTAGACGCAGCCCGTTGGCTTCGGCAGGCCGGCATACTTGCAGGCCTGCTTGGCAGGACCATAGGGAAACAATTCGTACAGGTACTTGCTGTTACCCTTGTCCTTGCCGAGCTTTTTGCCGATTGCCTTGGTGAGAACACGAACCGCAGGTGCGATCTGGTACTCTTCGTAGTATTCACGCAGGAAGTTGATCACCTCCCAGTGACTTTCGGTGAGTTCGCAGTCATCGATTTTTGCCATGACAGCCGCGACATCTTTGTCCCACGTGTTCAGGTCAGCCAGATAGCCTTCCTCGTCGGTTTCATATGTTTTGCCGTTTGCTTCGATACTTCCCATGTGAGGTCTCCTCGTTGGATGACGCTAGTTAATTAAAAAATCAGAGCCAGGACTGTACTTTGTCGTTAGTCTCTACTAAATCTACAAAACCGGCATAGTCGATGACATCAATGCCATCAGCAAGCTTGTCTTTCGAAATGCCACGTGCTGCCAGATCAGGGCCCAGTACGGAAACCTTGTGACCTGCAATCTTTGCCGACGCCTTGCCGCTTTTGACTGCCGCATACACACCATCTTCAAACAGCAGCAGCGTGTCATCGCTTTTCATGATCCCAGCCGCCGTGTTCAGGTTGCTGTTTTCATAAGGCGATTTGTTTACCAGGTGCAATATAGACATGTGTTTGATTTTCCCGATTAGAAGTTAAACAGGACGTCCTGCCCGGCCATGACATCACCGAGTTCCGCGCGACTTACCAGTCGAATGGAGTCCTTCTCGGCGTAGTCCTCATCCTCGTCTTCCCAGACCAGGTGCTGCAGGTCATCCAGTGTCAGTCCACGCTCTTCCAGCGACTCCTTCTCTACATAAATCTTGGTGATTTCATAATCGCCGAGTGCAGCGTAGGTCGGTGAGAAGTTCTTCATGCCGATACCGCTGGTTTCCTGACCCTTGACCAGCTGGTACACCCCATCGTCCATGAACGCCAGGCTGACATCCTGCTCGAAGGCGGCACTGATGAGCACGACCTCAAGGGATTCCCACGCATAGATGGTTCCGTAGGGCGCCTTGCGGTTGATGAATAGAAATTTCTTTGTCTCGGACATTAGTCAGTACCCCGTTCAGTCGCCGAACACGATCAGTCGATCGCTCTGGATGCCGCCTTCGACCAGCTGGCCGAGACCGGAGATACGAAACCCGGGGGCAATGTTGGTTGCATCCTTGCCATTGCGCTCGGCCTCGCCGTCATCAACGATGCCACGACGCTGCGCAGCCGCCACGCACACCACCATATCGATGTCATGTGCCTGTGCCAGTTCAGTCCAGCGCGCGACGATGTTGCGATCGTCCTGCGGCGGAGTCGTCAGGCGTGTGCCATTGTTGACGCCATCGTGGTAGAAAAAGATGCGAAAGATTTCGTGGCCTTTTTCCAGTGCAGCCTTGGCGAAGTGGTAGGCCGAGTCAGCGGACTGGTGCTGATACGGCCCTTCGTTTACCTGAATTGTAAGCTTCATGAATCTGCTTCCTAGAAACGGATGTGGGTAGAAGCATTCAGGCTGGCACGGGCGCCACGCCAGTTATCAATGTGGTACTTGGTGAACGGCAGGCCGGTCTTCTCGAAGAAACGTGGCCAGCCGATGCGCTCGATCCAGTCGTTGATACGCTCCCAGTCCTTGGCGTCTTCCTTGTAGGTCTTCAGGATCTTTTTGACCACGGCGGTGGCTTCAGGCCAGCGCGGCGGGTTGTTCGGGATACCCGAGGCGACCAGCTTCTGGAACGTCGGCTTGCCACGCGCATTGGAGTGGTTACCGCCGACCCAGATGGCCAGCTTGGAGTGCTCGGCGTCATTGATCTGCATTGGCGGACAGGGCGGGAAGCAGGCACCGCAGCAGATGCATTTCTTCTCGTCAACTTCAAGAGAGGGTTTGCCGTTGACCAGTGCCGGGCGAATCGCGGCTACCGGGCAGCGTGCCACGACGGACGGGCGCTCGCAGACGTTGGAGACCAGGTCGTGGTTGATCTTCGGTGGCTTGGTGTGCTGCACATTAATGGCAATGTCGCCCTGGCCGCCACAGTTGATCTGGCAGCAGGAGGTGGTCATGTGCACACGGTTGGGCATGTTCCAGCCCCTGAATTCGTCAATCAGTTCGTCCATCATCGACTTCACAACACCGGATGCGTCAGTGCCGGGGATGTCGCAGTGCAGCCAGCCCTGGGTGTGTGACAGCATGGCAACCGAGTTGCGGGTACCACCGACGACAAAACCGGCATCGGTGAGCGCCTTGATCAGCGGCTGTACCTTGGCTTCGTCGGCAACCTGGTATTCGATGTTGCTGCGGATGGTAAAGTGAATATAGCCTTCACCGTATTGATCACCGATGTCGCAGAGCTTGCGCAGGGTGAATACGTCAAGAATACGCTGGGTGCCCGCACGCACGGTCCAGATCTTGTCACCATACTTGGAGACGTGCAGTAACACGCCGGGTTGCGGGTCTTCGTGGTAGGCCCATTGTCCGTAGTTCTTGCGCATCACCGGATGCATGTACTGGAACGCGTCTGGACAGCCTGATTCAATTGGCGAACGCATTTCTTGTGCCATGAGATTCTCCTGAAGTTCTGTATATGTATTGAACGGGTCCCGGTGTCTTGCACCGGGACCGTCATGATTCAACGCCTGGTTCGTTACGCCGAAGCCGCCTGCTTCTCTTCGCGCTTTCTCTCAAACCATTTCTCGGCTTCCTCGTCCCAGCCATCCATGCGGACATAGGAACACTGACGCGGGTTGCTGACCATGTTCGGGTCAACGTCGATACCAATGCCCTCGAGGAAATTCACCAGGCCAATGCGCTCGATCATCTCACCGGTACGTTCGTGCTCGAGGCCGTTCTCGGCCCAGAAGTCGATGATGTCCTCGGCCATTTCCTGCAGGCTTTCGTAGTCTTCCTCGGTTTCCAGCTTCTTGAACGGAACCACCACGGTACCCATGAGATCGCCGATCTTCAGGGTGCGCTTGCCACCGATGAGGATGGTGACGCCCTTGTCATCTCCCGGATGCAGCGCCCTCGGCATGACGTTCAGGCAGTGCATGCAGCGCACGCAGTTGTGATTGTCGACGATGAAGTTGTCGTTGTCGTCCAGCGAGATGGCCTGTGTCGGGCAACGTGTGATGACGTTATCGATGATGTACTGACGGCCCTTCTTCTTGAGGTAGTACTTGATCTCTTCCTGGTTGACTTTCATGTCGTCCCGCCAGGTGCCGATGATGGCGAAGTCAGCACGCTCGATGGCATTCTGGCAGTCGTTCGGGCAACCGGAAACCTTGAACTTGAACTTGTAGGGCAGGGCCGGGCGATGCACGTCATCGGTGAAGTTGTTCACCATCCAGCGATGGATTGCATGTTCGTTACAGTTGGACATTTCACAGCGTGCGCCGCCGACACAGGACATGGCGGTACGCACACAGGGACCGGCGCCACCAAGGTCCCAGCCGTATTCGTTGATTTCGTCAAAGAAGTGCTGTGTGTTCTCGGTGGTTGTACCGATGAACATGATATTGCCGGTCTGACCATGGAAGGTCACGAGGCCGGAACCGTGTTTCTCCCAGCTGTCACCCAGCTGACGCAGCATGTCGGTGGTGTAGAAATTGCCGGCCGGCGGTTGCACGCGCAGGGTGTGGAATTCCTTGGATTCCGGGAAGGCACTGGCGACCTCGGAGAAGCGCGGGATAATACCGCCACCATAACCATAGACACTGACGGTGCCGCCTTTCCAGTAACCCTTGCGTGTTTCATAGGAATGTTCCAGCTGACCGAGCAGGCCATTGGTTACGCTGTTGATACGCGCATCCGGGTGCTCGTCACGCAGCCGCTTGATTCCGGTAATGAAGCTTGGCCATGGGCCGCTTTCCAGATTATCAAGCATTGGTGTTGGGTAAGTGTCTTTAGCCATGGTGATCTCCTGAGATTCTGTAATTGCTTACACCACAAGTTCTAAAACTGATTCAGATAGCCAGTTGTTGCCCGAATTGAATGTTTCAGGCAACTCGGAAATCAGTAAATTAATCATGCCTGCGGGCAGACTAACTTTTGATTACGCGCATTCTAGGAGGTGGACTCCGTGTGAACATATCCTACCCATGGGGTGGCGCGGATATTGGCCCGTATCCCGAAATGGGTATTGGCAAAAATTTTATTTAAATTCCTGTAGTTAGTCGTTGCGACGTCAGCCAACTAATGTGAGCAGCATTTTTTCTTATATTAACGAGCACTTAAATGTTGTTTCATGTTCCCGCGCCATGATGGGCGGACGAAAAAATCAATTATTCAATGAGAATGACATGCATTATCAATTAGATAGCTTGTGCTAGTTTATTTCCAGCAAACGGTGAAAGCAGAATTTTTTTCTTACAGGATTGGGCCCCCGTTTATGTTGACTGACCTCACCCGATTGCGACCCTTTGATCTCGCCAACGAGGCTGGCTATCAGCAGTGGCGTGCCACAAAACTCGCAAACCATGACTCGCTGACGGGTGACCTGGTGGTGCCCGTCAGGGATGTCGCCAGGCTCGATGCAGGGGAGCATGCCGCCATACTGGAGCGCTGTCAGAAGACCAACCTGGCCATTTACGAGGTCACCGGGGCGGGGGAGACGGACAAGCCGGCGATACGTGCATTCGGGCGGCAGTTCGGTCTGGAAAGTCTGGATATGAACCTGCGCGCCGACGAAGACAGTATCACGTCCCTGCGGGTGGTTGAGGCGAGTGCCGGCACCCACTACATCCCCTATACGAATCGCCCCCTGAACTGGCATACCGATGGTTATTACAACCGTCTGGACCAGCAGGTGCGTGGCATCATCATGCACTGCGTGGCGGCCTCGGCGAGTGGTGGTGATAACCTGTTGCTGGATCCCGAAATCGCCTACCTGTTGCTGCGCGATGAGAATCCCGATTACATCGCGGCCCTCATGCAGCCGGATGCCATGACGATTCCGCCGAATATCGAGGCCGGGGTTGAACTGCGTGCAGCACAGACCGGGCCGGTATATTCAGTGGCCCCGGATACCGGCGCACTGCATATGCGCTATACCGCGCGTACCCGCAGTATTGAATGGAAGGATGATCGAAATACGCGCATGGCAGCAGGGTTTCTCCTTGAATTGCTGGCAAATGACTCCATCTATAGAGTCAGACACCGGTTACGCGCCGGGCAGGGCATAATCTGCAATAATGTGTTGCACAAGCGGGAAGCCTTTGCCGATGATGCGGCGGCCGGCCAGCAACGATTACTGTACCGCGCGCGTTATTATGAACGCATAGGCGGGACCTGAATGACTGAACAGCAAAACGAGTGGGGTATTACATGCTCTGGTTGAGCGAAGTGTTGTTACAGCATCATGACCTTGAGTCCTTCGAAGATCTGAAGCTGGCGATCACCGGCGTGCGCAGAGTGGCGAAATGTTTTTTCGCATGGACGTGAAGCCACCCTTTCCGGATACCCCGCAGGACTGGGAAGATAAACTGGAAGCGGCCTTTTCGTCCGCGCAGAACAGCTGACAGGAAAACCATGAGACGAGCAGAGAGTTGCAATGTACTGGAACGATGATAAAGACAGGAAAATGGAATTCGTTATACCGGATGATGTCGTCGACCTCGCCTTCCGGATCGGCTGTCCGACGCTGCCGCTGGATCATGCCCATGCGCTCTCGTCTGCCTTGTTGACGGCACTGCCCTGGCTTGAAGACGAAGAAAACGCCGGTATCCACCTGATCCACGGTGCAGCATCCGGTAACGGCTGGTTTCGCCCGGAAGACACGGAAAGCGGGCTGCTGCATCTTCCAAAGCGCACCCGACTGCGCCTGCGTATTCCCAGGAAGCGCCTGCAGGAGGCACAGGCGTTAACCGGTCAATCGCTGGATATCGACGGTCATCCGCTTCAGGTCGGCGAGGCAGATGTATCCCTGTTGTCCAGCTTGCCCACCCTGTTTTCGCGTTATGTACTGACGCGACGAACGATCTGGATGAAACAGAATTTCTGGAAGAGGCTGCCAGACAGCTCAAAGCGCTCGACATTCCCTGCAGAAAGATGCTCGCTGGCATTACTCACACGATGAAGTTTCCCGGATGGTGCGGTGTTTACCCGCAGCCTGATGGTTGCAGACCTGGCACCGGAGCAGTCGGTACGCCTGCAGCAGGCTCGGACTCGGTGAAGGACGTACCATTGGCTGTGGCCTGTTTCTGCCGCACAAGGGCATCAACCCGGTCAAGGAATCCGCGAGCGAGTAATCCTCCCGATCGGGGTTGTTGTCTGTATATTGCGGGGGCGGATCTGCCCACCCGTAGGCCGGCGTAAGGACGTGCAGGCTGCCTGCCGGAAAAAACAACCCATATGGGATATTTTCGAGGCCAGGCACTCTCGTTATAGTTGCCGCAATTAAAGGATTTTCAAGAAGATAAACCTGGTTCTGGAGACATAGTGATGAGCGAAAAGCAGGAACTGATAGCAAAGATGCTTGAAATGCAGAAGAAATTCATGGATTACGAGCATGCAAATGGCGTTGAAATGGAAGACTACTTTGTCGGCGCAGAGGGTCACCTGTTACACCGCTTCCGTCAGGAATACATGGACATGGCGAACAAGCTGGTTGACATGGCGCATGCCGAGAAGGGCTCCCACCGCTAGTACTGCTTCAAGGTCCTGGCTCTGTTCAGGGACGCACACAAAAAGCCGCACCCTTCAGGGGTGCGGCTTTTTTTATTGGGCCTGGTGCCAGCTCTGGATAACAAACACCGAGTGCAACCCAGTGGCTGCACAGTGAAAATCCAGTCAGGCTTCCAGACGTCTGGCGTCTGCTGCGACTCTCAGGCCCGTAAGGCTGGACTTAATAGCCACCTTTACGCAGGACGAACGGTAATCCTGCAATCTTGTTACCCTGCTTGCTGGGCGCGAGCGGGAACAGGGCATAGAGATCCTTGCTGGTTACTTTCTTTCCCCAGATATCTGACATGCCTTTATTGATTGCGCGTTCCATGGGCTGCGAACCGTTGTTATCAAGGTATTCTGAACGCAGGTAATTGAGCACGTCCCAGTGTTCCTGGGTCAGCTCAATGCCTTCCTGGGCAGCAAGTGCCCTGGCGACATCTTCATTCCAGGCATGCGGGTCTGTGAGGTTGCCGTTATCATCGGTCTCGATGCTCTTGCCATTTACTTCCAGTGCCATTGCTGTGCTCCTGATGCTAAAACAGTAAGGTAAATACGCTGCAGAATTGTATTGGAATATGATGGCTACCGGAAGAGTTTCAAGTGGCCTACATAACTGCCCGAAGCCCTCTCAAATGGAGTATTCACTCGGTAATACAGGCAGGGTCCGCTGCTTAAAGGCGGATCTGTTTGCAGCTAGAATACCGGGCTTGCAGAGGCGATTAACAGGTAACCCATGCTATTTCATGAAGTGACACTGGCAGAACCGGAAATACTCAACGCCAGCCTGTATGCGCGGTTTATGCAATTGATTGCAACCGGGCAGACCAGGCAGTCACATCATTTTGCAGGCCGCTTCGAGAATATCTATATCGAAGCAGCAGCTATTCCCGAGATGGCCACGGTGCTGACTGTGGCGAAGCAACAGGCCGGGCAGTTGCTGGGTATCCCGGCGGACAGGCTCAAGGCCGGATTCTGGTTTAATGCCATGGGACCCGGGCATCGAACTTCACTGCATCATCATGATGAAAACGATGAGTTACTCTCCGGGGTGTACTACATTCGCGTGCCCGAAAATTCCGGTGATCTGATTCTGTACGATGCTGGCAACCAGGTCAGGATACAGCCAAAGGAAGGCAAGCTGGTGATGTTTGCACCCGCGGTGTTGCATGAGGTGACGGTCAATCCCGGCCCGGAATTACGACTGTCTGTCGGTATCAACGTGGGGCCGGCTGACGATTGATTCTCCCGGCGCGCGGCTAAAATTCCGACCACCTGCGCACCAGGTTGATGTAGGAATGATTAACCCGGGCGGTTACCTCGGTATCCGGTTGCTCCTGCAGGAGTGTCTCGCGTGCCAGGTTCATCTCATGCAGCAGGGCACGCTTCTCCGGCTCCTTGACCAGACTCTGGATCCAGCTGACGGCGACCAGGCGCTCGCCACGACGGACTGCAGCGACACGATGCAGGCTGGATGACGGGTAGATGACGGCATCACCGGCAGGCAGTTTGACCTGCTGCTCCCCAAACGACGTCTGGATGACCAGTTCACCGCCATCGTATTCATCCGGGCTGCTCAGGAAGATGGTCACGGAAACATCCGAGCGGTAGAGTTCGGCGCCCTGTCCCATGATCGGATCGTCGACATGCGCACCGTAGGACATGCCATTCGTATAGCGTGCGTAATAGGGTGCGGCAATTTTCAGCGGCATGGCCGCGCTGCGGTATACCGGGTGTTTTACCAGGCTGCCCATGACCAGGTTATTGAGAGTACCGAGTTGCGACGCATCCAGTGCAAGTTCTTCATTATGCTTGACCCGCCGGGCAGCCATGCCTGCAGACGTGCTGCCATCCAGGTACTGGCCTGCGGCAATGAGCTTGCGTGCAACCGCCAGTTGCTCCTGGTTCAGAACTCCCCTGAGATGTGTAAGCATGTTTTATCCTGCAACTGCGAGCGCGATGGGTTAAAATGTCACGGTAAATTTCCTGCCATCAAGAATAAGACTACCCGTATGATTTTAAAAGTTGTTATTGACGACCAGGTCTATCCAATCACCGTGCCCGAGCAGATTGTTGCGGAGGCCGGCGCGTTCTTCGACAAGATTGACAGTGACATGGACAGGGGCTGGCAGATGAGCCGCGATTGGGTGGATATGCCGAACCAGGAACAGCGTTGCCAGATCGTGGGTGACAAGATGCTGACCGCGATGCATAACGATAATGAAGAACTGATGGTGTTGTTGTCGGCCTACGTGCTGGCGCGTGTCCCCGGGGTACGCGCCATTCGTATCGACACCAATGGCGAGATGCTGGAAACGGAACTGGTGATGGAGTAACCGCAGTCGTCGCTGTTCGCGGTGACAATGCATGACGGGCCATGGCCGATCTGTTCACGCTCACCACACCCCTGATGATTCGTTACCCGGATCATTCCCGGCATGTCATGGTGGCCTGCTTTCGCCATCCGCATGGCGTTGTGTATTTCAGGCCGTTCTGGGATGAGTTGCCTGACGGGGAAGGTATTCAGGTCGTAACAGGAGATCTCAGGGGGGAGGGTCCCTGGAAGGTGGGTGAGGCCGTGATCACCGTGCTGGGCTGTCAGGGTACCCATCCACAGCAGGCCGCCGAATTTGCCGACTGGAAATTTCATCTGGAACAGCGTGGCGAGCAATATCCCTTGCGTGAAGAGTTGCAGGCCATCGCTCGTGAGAAGGGTTTCCCGGTGTAACCGATTGCCGGGCATGCAATGGCTTGCCCTGCGGCACTCACCACATGGGTGTGTCATCAACAAGGTGGCGCCAGGTCGTCAAAAATCTGGCGAAGAGATCCCTGGGTCGATCGCAATTACCCTACAAATAATACTGTTTTGTGGTAGTATTCAGCCACACAGCGGTGCTTCATGGAGTGGTTGCCCCCGCTGATTGTTGTCCAGAGTCGAACCACAGCAGGTCTTAACATGTATGAGTCCTACTATCAGCTACACACCAACCCGTTCAGTCTGACGCCGGATCCCAAATTCTGTTTCAGCCATTCCGGGTACCAGCAGGCGCGTGAATACATGGAGTATGCCCTCAAGTTGGGTGAGGGCCTGGTGATGGTGACAGGCCGTCCAGGTACCGGCAAGACCACCCTGGCTGAAACCTTTCTGAATACACTCAATATGGAGACGGTCAGGGCGGCACGCATTGCAGCATCCAGTCTGGATGCCAATGACCTGCTGCGTGCCGTGGCCTATGCCTTCGACGTCGAGGCTGAGCACCATGACAAGGCCACACTGCGCCACTGTATCCGGGAATGCCTTGAACAACTGATGCAAAGCGGTCGAAGGCCCTTGCTGATCATCGATGAAGCGCAGGGCTTGTCGCATACCGCACTGGATGAATTGCGGCTGCTGACAGATTTGCAGTCAGGGCCACATCAACTGCTGCAACTGTTTCTCATCGGGCAGGATAGCTTGCGTGAGCTGATGTCAGTCCCGGAGATGGAATATTTTCAGCAGCGTGTGATTGCGAATTACCACCTTGTTCCGCTGAGCCTGATGGAGTCACGGGATTATATCGAATACCGGCTTCGCCAGGCCGGGTGGCAGGGTGACCCCGAGTTGACCGGGGCTGCCGTTCGGGATATCTACCGTTTCAGCAAAGGGGTCCCGCGGTATATCAACAAGCTGTGTAATCGCTTGCTGCTGCTCGGCTACGGGATCGGCAGTCATACACTGGACAGTGACGATGTACAGGCGATTGCAGAGGAAATGGAGGCCGAGCTGTTAGGCCCCATAGCCAGTGCACAGGCTGTCAGTGCAGGAGTGGACAGGATGCTGGACGGTGAGGCACTAGAGCCTGACCTGCTGTCGGATCTGGCCATCAAGCGAACAAGTCAGTCCGCTGCGGTCACTGCAGCGTTAGCGGTGTCTGCAGCGGGAGACAGGATTCCACGAAGGGATCACTTTATAGCACAACCACTTTCGGGATCGTCCATTCCCGTACCCGCTGGCGCCACCATTCACGCCAACCCCCGTAGTCTGGCGCACCAACCAGCAGCGCCATTGCTATCCCCGGCGCTCAGGGGCGGGAGGCTGGCAGCTGCGAACGGCTGGTCGTCGCGGCTTGCACCCTCACTGCTCGTGCTCACTGTCGCGAGTCTGACGACCACCGCGGTAACCGGTATATTTAAAAATGAGGACGTCCATCAGTGGGCCAGGCAGGGCAGTGCGCCGGAATCTCCAGTTACCCTGCAGGAAAGCAGGGTCTGGAATACGGTCGTTGGCGCGCAGGCATTCCCGGATGCTGCGCAGTCCATGGCCGAGCCGATGCCGGCGCTTCCGGGTGTTGCACAGTCCCTGGCCGAGCCGGATGGCACCTTGTTGCCGCGCATGCCTATTGAGGAACTCCCGGCACCAGCGGCCGGGATTCCGCCTGCATCAGTGGCAACCGCAGGGACCAAACCGTTTGATTCCCCATTGACGGAGGCACAGGCATTTGCTTCACGAAATACCGAAGTCGATGAGCTGCTTGCACAGGGCCGCCAGGCCTTGCAGGATTTCAGACTCTTGACCCCGGGGTTGCACAGCGCCTATTACTATTTTCAGAGTGCGCTGCGGCTGGCGCCGGACAATGCAGATGCCATTGCAGGAATCACGAAGATAACAGAACGCTATGTAGAACTCGCAAACCGGGCGCTGGAACAGCAGGACAAAATAATGGCGGATCGCTATATTGCGCGGGGATTGAGTTTGCAACCCGACAACCTCGAATTGCTGGCATTGAAAGAGGGACGGCTCGAACCGGTCATTGGTAGTGGCGAGGAGCAGCAAGAGAGGCGCGTCGTCAAGGATGATTTGCAGCAAGAGGGCGATTTCTTCTCGCGAATCAAAATATTCCTTTCAAGCGTAGACCAGGAACGACAGGATGTTCTGGCTACCTATGAAATGACTTCGTCATACTTACGTGAGTAATGGTGTTAAAGAGCACATGCCCGGGCCCTTCCGGTCGGTAGTTATTCCTGAGGTAGAAGCCCAGAGCCGTTTCACGCGCCTCCAGTTTGATGCGGTCGGCGCCCAGTGCAACGGCCCTGTTTTCAAGGGCCTCCAGTAACCGCGTTCCAATCCCCTTGCGTTGCTGCCCGACAGCCACCGCCATGTAACGAATCTGTGCCTCGCAGATGCTGTTGAAATGCAGTCGCCCGACGGCTACTACAGCGTGACGGTCATTCGTGACCATCAGGTGATAACTGGATTGTTCCCGCTCATCCTGTTCGCTGCCACGGGGCTGGTTCCACGGCGCACGCAGGATCTTCCAGCGCAGGTCGTAGTAGCGTTGAAACTCGTCGGGGGTCAACGGTTCGCTGATGTTCATGCAGACCGTCAGGCCATCAGGCAAATACCACCCAGGTGGTTGCAATGTATTTCACGCCCTGTTCCAGGGTCCTGCCACGGTGTTCATGTGTCCAGAAGGGCGGGAACAGCAGCAATTTTCCTGCCTGCGGCCTGATCTGTACGTCCTGGTAGGAAAACTCGGTTTCACCACCCGGTCCGGCGACGTCGTTCAGGTACCAGACGGCGACCAGTTGCCGCTGGCTGAATTCGTGGCTGCCGCCATCGATGTGCCAGTGGTAGAACTCACCCGGACTGGTGCGTTGGATCGCATAGCCACTGTCCTTGAACGGCCCCCTGAAGAACGGGTAGGTGTCGCGGAATTCATGGATGGCAAGACCCAGTGAACGGAACAGTTCACGGTCAATGTCTTTCCAGTGTTCCTTGCCGCTGACCACGAGGTCGGTCGAGCGCTTGATGCCGGTTTCCTGCTGAACCGTCTGTCCGACCCGACCGGGATATTGTTCGTCGGGATGTGCCTCGAAGCGACGTATCATTTCATTGCAAATATCAAGGGGTAATGCCTTCTGTTTTTCAAAGATGAAGGTATGCTCCTTTACCTCTGTGATGGATCGTAACGGTGACCTGTTTTCAGTTGCGGGACTGGACATGGGATAGGAATTGATCGCTGTCGTTGTTACAGCGTATTGGCCTCAATCAGCGAGATCAGTTGCGACTGGCATTCGCGATCCTGTTCACGGTACAGCTGGAGTATCTTTTCCGCCAGCTCCTGCCAGTGTGCAGCCGCCTGTTCAGCGACTTGTTCAAGCTCCTGCGTGCTGCCGGTGACTACCCAGATTTCGTAGGCAGCCAGCAGTTTCGGGAACAGTTCCTTGCGCAGGTTGGTCATGTTCGCCACGTAAAAGTGCAGCGAGGCAGGGTTCATCCCGGCCAGCAGGCCGGGGAGGGTCGACAGGGCATCGGCGAGGTGATCACGCACGGCGCGCACCAGGATTTCGGCCTTGCTGTGCGGCAGGCTGGCGAGCATCGTTTCCCATTCCCTGCCCAGGAGTTCGCCGGCCTTCACTTCCCCGATCTCGTGCAGAATCGCGGACTGCAGTTCATTGTCGGTCATGGCATCGAGTGACTGGTCGACGGCATTGTCGAAATCATAACAGTCCAGCGCGCTTTGCATGGCATTGGCGGGTCTGTTCCAGCGCCATTCCTCGACCTTTTCCCACAACATGCGGCGCAGCGATTCACGTCGCACATAGATGGTCTTGCCCTGGCTCATGGCAGGCGGGGAGGCAAGGTCACGAGCGAATTCCCGGCCGGAAACCACCAGCGTATAGCCGCTCCGGGTGTCCAGTGATTCCAGGGCGCCCAGAAAAAACATCGGTTTCAGGCCTGGCCCGTAACCGCTGCTGTACACATAGCCCAGTTTATTGAGTGTGTGGTTAATGGCTTCTGCAGCAAAGGGATCATGGTGACTGTTCAGCACCGGCACCGGTTTGAACTGCTGCTCCTGCAGTGATTCCCAGCGGCTTTCCCGTCGGGTCAGCCAGTTGCTTAGCTCCTGGTGTGGTAACGCGGCGGTGAAGGGTATGTCGTGCTCCCAGCGGAAGTATTCACGCATCTTCAGCAGGTACACGCACAGTGTATAGTCGGTTGCATGTTTCGCATCAGCGATATGGCAATTGATGCGCACTGCGTCAAGAGTCGGTAAAAGCTTGCTGAGGTCGACAGGCGTTGCGGCTGCGCCTGATGTAACGGTAGCTGACACGGCGATAACCTGGCTGAAACCATGGATAAGTCCATGCTAGCATGCGAGCCTGGATTGTCGCTACTTCGGGTTTGCTCCAGTCACGATCACCGATGTCCTGTACACGCGGGGAAGGCAAAATGGATAACCCGAGCGATTCTGCAGGATATCCAGACCCGGGAGACAAGCAGTGAGAGTCAAGAGCAAATGGAGCAACAAGGGCAGGGAGCGCACCCTCGATGAGATCGGCGGTGCCGCTGCCTTTATTCTCTGGCGTATCGCCCAGCAGGGATTGCTGAACCTTGAGAATGAAGGCTTCCAGACCAATACGCGCTCGCAGCGTATGGATGTGATCGCAGAATTTCTCGCCTTTCTGGTGCATCTGACAGACCGCAACAAGTCCGAGGCGCTGGAGGCTAAAGAACGGCAGGAATTTATTACTTCGCTGGCGGTTCACCTGGCGGACACCATGCAGGAGAACAGGACCGACGCGGAGGGTAAGGGGGACTACCGGCGACCACTGATAACGCTGTTCAATGAGCGTGGCGCCAATTATGCCGAGTGCCCGATGCCGGATGGTGAGCCGGGCTATGCCATGAAGCGCTATTTCGGTGAGTGTGTCACGGCGGTTATGGGCGAAAAAGATAACAAGTGGATCACTGACCAGGTGATGGATGCCGAGGTACCCGAAATCCTCAAACCGTTGAACAAGGCGCTGAAAGAATTGTTTGCACCAGCCGGGGGCCAGGGAAACGCCGGTTAGCTCATTCTTGTCATTCATGTATTACATAAAGAAGGAAGGCTATCGAAATGTACAAAATAGGAATATTTTTATTTATTTTCCTCTTCACGGGTCTCGGTGTGGCCGCTGACCGGTACCTCCATATCATCACTCCTGCCGCGCAAGACCTCGTGGAGCCCGGCCAGCCGCTGCTGGTCAGTGGGACCGGCAGGGGACTGTTCGAAGGCAACGTGGTCGTCCGTATTGAAAACGCAAGTGGTGAGCAACTGCTGCAGGTGCCGACCACGATGAAACTGGATGACATCGCTGCAGAGGGTGAGTGGCAGATCAGTGTCACGCTGCCGCAGCCGCTGCCAGACACCCTGGTGCTGTCCGCCTTTTCTCCATCACCCAAAGAAGGCGATGCGGCCATCCGCAGTGGTTCGATTATGCTCAAGACCCGGTCAGCACCCGGTCTGGAAGGGCCGGGCTGGAAACTCGGCCATTACCGTGATGCGTCGGGTCAGCTGATGCCGGTGTTACAGGATACCCGGGTGACGGCGCATTTTATGGACGGCAAGCTCAGTGGCAGCGCCGGCTGCAATCGCTACTTCGGTACTTACAGCACCGGTAGCGGTGATCAACTCAGCCTTGCAACCAACATCGGCATGACCATGATGGCCTGTGCACCGCCAGTATCCGATCAGGAACGACAGTACCTCGATCTCCTCGCGACCGTGGCTGGCTTTCAATGGACAGACCATTCTTTGCAGTTGTTCGACCAGCAGCATCTGACCGTGCTGGAATACACGGCCATCAAGCCATTGACGCTGGAAAACACACCCTGGCAGGCCGCTGGTATCAATAACGGCAAGGGGGGTGTCGTCAGCACGGCATCGACAGGACTGTCGACTGCCTATTTCAAGGACGGCAGGATCAGTGGGCATGCCGGTTGCAATACCTTTAACGCCTCGTATGAAACCACGGGCGACCAGATCAGCATTGGTCCGGTGATGTCAACGCGCAAGCATTGCGCTGAACCGGATGGCATCATGGAACAGGAGCAGGAATATCTGCAGGCACTGTCTCAGGCACGGGTGTATGAGTTGACGGATGTTGGCTTGAAATTGCGTGATGATGATGGATCCCTGCAGGTTAATTTTTTGCAGGTGACACAGAGCCCCGGTGACTAAATCGACATTCCGGTCGCCGCGTGGCGCAGAGTCGTAATGCATAGCTATTATTTCAGTGCCGTACCGGGTTCCTGAACTCGCGGGAATGACGAATAATAGACTAACCAGGGATTCATTGATTTCAACTGAAAAAAGCGGCTAGGCAATGATGCGTTCTTCTATTCGCTGGATTGTACTACTCGGTTTCGGCTTTGCGGGGGCTGTCCTGGCGACGGTCACCGTGATGGCACTGGTCGGTGTGACGGTCGATCTGAGTCGACTGCGTGGCGCCGTCGAAGCCTCGGCGGAGAAGGTGCTGGGCAGGGACATGCAAATCAAGGGTCCGGTGGTACTGGAGTTCTCCGGCTGGCCCTCGATCGAGGTGCGTGACGTCACGATTGCCAACGTTCCTCAGGGGCGTGCAGAAAACCTTCTTACCGCCGGCGTCGCACGCCTGGATGTCCGCCTGCTGTCACTGTTCAGGGGGGGGCTCAATATTGGCGAAATCACGGCCGAGCAGGTCACCCTGAACCTCGAGCATGATGCCCGGGGACAGGCCAACTGGCTTTTTGGCCAGGAGAAAGCTGCCGCGCCGTTAGCCGCTGAGAATCCCGCGACCGCAGCCGGGCAAAGCGGTGATGATAAAGAACCGCCGTTCAGTTTTGTAGGTCTGCATGAATTATCGCTGCAGCGGGTGACAGTGAACTATCACGACGCAGCTCTGGATCGCGCCCTCACATTCGGCCTCGATTCACTCCATGGCGATGCAGCTCCCGGGGAGCAGGTTTCAATGCAGTTTGCCGGGCACATCGATGGTGGCCGGTACACGCTTGAACTGGATGGTGGCTCGCTGGATGAACTGAAAAATCCGGATGTGTCATGGCCATTCACACTTACGGGTGAGGTATCGGGAAGGGCTATCGATGCCAGAGGCGAACTTGGGTTGCGTAAACAGATGCCCATGATGAATCTGGTTCTCAAGGTGCGGGATGTTGATGTAGGTACCATACTCGCAAAGCTTGGACTGGTTGAAGGAATGGATGCGACAACCGGGGGGGCGGGCATTGACCTGGCCTTCAGGGGTAACAGCCTGAGTGAACTGGTTCGCGAATCAAGGATGACCTTCGCCATTACAGACGGACAGTGGACCATCAGCGATCAGAATACAGGGGCCAGCCTGGATATCAGCAATCTCGCCGGTGACATCCTTGTTCAGGGCGGTACTGCAATTACCATGAAGATGAGCGGTAACATCGAACAGACGCCGGTCAACTTTGTCATTACCGGCGCCAAGCTGGAAGAATATTTTTCCTCCCCGAAACAGCTGCCGTTTTCGCTTGACTTCACCATGCTTGACTCCCGTCTCACTTTTTATGCGATGCTGGCCTTGCCTGTTTCAAAGCAGAATCTGAACTTTAGCCTGCAGTTTGCAGGCAAGCGACTGGACCGATTCAATGAACTGCTGGATCTGGAACTGCCACCACTGGGTCCGTTCTCGCTCGATGCGCGACTCGATGTCTCCAGCAAGGGCTATGAACTTTCGAAGCTTGATGTCGGGGTAGGTGAGAGTCACCTTGAAGGCCGTATGCGCCTGGACACTACGCTCGATAAACCGAAGCTAGATATTGATCTGCTTTCAAAACTGATCCGTGTTGAAGATTTTTATTTCGGAAAAGGCGGCAAGAATACAGCCGGGACGCAGGCAGAAGAGGGTGCCCCCGCCGACCAGTCGAACGAGGCAAGGACCCGGGAACAGGTCGCCGGCGATGACAACCGCAAACTGCTCTCTTATGAAGTATTGAACAGTCTTGATGCCACTGTCGCAATCGAGGCCAGGCAGGTTGTATCCGGCAACGACCAGCTGGGTTCCGGTGTGCTCAAGGCAACACTTCTGGACGGTCGCCTGGCGCTTGAACCTCTGCGTGTTGATACCCCTGGCGGTGGCGTACAAGTAGGATTCAGCCTGCAACCGCGCGAGCAGGATGTCGTTATGACGGTGGATGCCGACATTGACCATTTCGATTACGGCATCATGGCACGCCTGGTGAATCCGGAGACTGACATGAGCGGTGTCATGAGTCTGGATATTGAGTTTGAATCGACGGCGCCGGACAGGGAAGCGATTATGGAAGATGCTACCGGCCACTTCGACTTTGCCCTGTTTCCTGGTAATTATTCAGCCGGGGTATTTGATCTCTGGGCAATCAACCTTCTTAACGCGGTCGCCTCGGAAGTTGACAAGGGTGAAGCCTCCCTCGTGAACTGCATCGTGGTACGCCTCGGCCTGGATTCAGGCCGGATGCAGGAACGGGTCATCTTCATGGACACTACACGCATGACTGTGGCCGGCAAGGCAGAGGTGGATTTCAAGAAACGCAAGATCGATATTCTTGCCAGACCGAAAGCCAAGAAACCTGAATTTTTCAGCCTTGCAACACCGGTCAAGGTTCAGGGATCGTTCGACGATTTCGGTCTGGGGATCAACCCGCTCAGTTTGACGGGCAGTGTGATCACCTTCGTGACCAGTCCGCTACATGTGCCGGTACGCCGGGTATTCAAGAAAAAGGTTCCAGCCGATGGCAAGGAAGCCTGTGAAATCGCATGGGATAAAACAACCGATGAAATCATGCGCGAGCAATCCGGGGCCGGACGTTCCGATGCGACCGATGATGCGATATGGGATTACTGAGCCACAGGTCCGGTAACTGAATGCCCGTTATCATCTACAGAGGTCTGTGGTGAGCGATAGGGTGCCGTTTGTGAGGGTCACCGATAGCGACGGGCAGGTGTATGTATTACCCGGGCCCTGCCTGACGGTAGTGGGGCTTTCAATGGCAACGTCCGTTGGCTGTCTTTCGCGGACGGGACGGGAAGCGTGCAACCGCCATAAACGGTACGCTGGGCGAGGCTGAATACCCGGATGAGAAAGGCCGCCTATTTTTATCTTCTGCTGTTATTCAGCAGGATCGGCATGGCTTCTGATACGACAGAAACGGACGCGCTGGAGTTGGGATACAAGGTGGCTGCCATCAACGAGGCGCTACAAAATCCCGAGGCAGTGGATGCACTGCAGGTGATTACAGACCTGGGGCACGACCAGCGTTATTACGTCATGGTGCGGGGCTGGTTGATGTATCAGTTGCAGGGTGATCTGGACATACTGGAGGCCTCACAAGAACAGCCACCGGAAACCATCAGGGCGCGGATTGATTTGATCCAGCGGGCCATACGGGCCATAGATCTTGAATAACAGGCACTAAAAAAGGCGGGTGACCCCGCCTTTTTTACTTCAGGTCAAGTGACTATTTCTTCCAGTCTGCGAAGTTATCCAGGTTGTGAGCCTTGCCATCTTCATAACCGGCGGAATACGCCTCGGTAACACGCTGTTCCTCGCGCTCCGGGTTCAGCAGATAACCACCCTGCCATCCCTGGATGTATTCTGCGTCAACACCCATGTCTTCCATCTTGGTTACTGCGTCATAGTATTCCTTGTTCATTGCTTTCTCCTCGTGCTCTCTAGATATCAATAGCGGTTAAAAGGGTTCATCAAGTCGCTGGCGCGGTGCTGATCACTGCAGCGGCCATGGATGTTTGCTAGTTCATTGTTTCGATTAGAGTTACTGCCAGGTGGCGCCAGTATACAGGAGCGCATTTTTAGCCCGAATATCCCTATAGAGAGAGTGATTCCAGTCTGCGCTGATAACTGTATCCATATGAAAATCAGGCATATTCTCTCTTAATGGGTATTCGATGCGTGCGCATGAATGGGTAGTGTACGCTGTTGACGAGCAGTGCGAGGAGTGGCTGTCGAATGATTCAGATCAAGAGGCTGACTAATGAGCGATAAACTCAATGATGCGGATTACAGCAGTGGTGTTGCCGCTTTCGAAGCGAAGAATTTTTCACAGGCGATGCGATTTCTTTACCCGCTGGCGGAAGCCGGGGACGCCGATGCACAACACCGTGTCGCAATCATGTGCCAGAACGGCCTTGGCGTGGTGCGCAATGACAAGCGTGCCTTCGAGATGATGAAGGCGGCCGCAGAACAGGGCTATGCCATTGCGCAGCACGGCCTGGGTTTTATGTACCTTGAGGGCGAGTGCGTTGCCAGGGATAGCACCGAGGCTGCAAAGTGGTTTCGCAAGGCGGCCGACCAGGGTCTGGCGGGTTCCCTGACGACACTGGCAATGATGTACGAAGAGGGCAATGGTGTAGAGAAAGATCCGGAAGAGGCCAGGCGCCTCTATGCCGAAGCCGGTTTCGATCTTTGAGCAGACGCCTTGCTAGCGGCTATGCCTGATTGCTTGCCATGGACCTGACGCCGGAAGACGCGTTGCGGATTAACGTCCTGCTGGCAGGGCCGGTTGAGGCGATCCGCATCGATGAGTCGCGTTTGACCATCCATGCGCTTTCCGGGAAAGGTGAGGCAAAGATCCAGCTTAATCCCAATTGCCGTGATGAGTCCTACCTGCGGCGTGTGCGTGAAACACTCTCCAGTCAGGTGCTCGGCTCACCCGGCGGATACCCGGTATTCCTGAAACGCTGGACACGCATGGGACAGGCGCGTGACGAAATACTGGAGTCACTGCTGAAGCTGGGTGAGCCCGAGGCCGTGGTGGCCGTCGTCAATGCCTCCGGAATTACCGATGACCTGGCAAGACGGGCCTGGTGGGCATCACAGACAGCGGATAATGCGCGCTGCATGTTGCGCCAGGAAGCGGTGGTCCGGGGAACGATGGGGCCGGTACTTGCGGAGTTTCTGGTAGAGTTTCTGCCGTTTGAGGAAGAAGCCTGTAACCAGATTGCATCCGTCGGCCTGGTGCTGCAGCAAGGCCTGATTGATGCTGCAGAGCGCAGCAGGCTGTGGGAAAAAGCCAGACACAAAAATGCCTATATTGTAGGCTTTCTGCAGTCGCTTCCGGATGAACTGCCCGATCAGCAGGCTGCCAGCCCGGCGTGGGCATCCAGCTGTCAGCGCCTGGCCGGCTTGCTGGAGGAGGGCAACCCCTTTGCGATTCAGTTGTGCCGACTGTTGAGTCCTGCCGGACAGTCGTACCTGGCCAGTGTCGAAACGGTGCTGAAAAAACCGGCAAATCAGGATGTCATGGTGGAATTGATGCATGCCATCCACAGGCACGCTGCCTCGCTATCGCTTGGCGAGTACAAACTCGATGACATTGACGATATAGTGCGCATGGCCCGGGCGCTGATGGCCGGTGAAGCAGAGGCAGACCCCGGGATGAAGCACTCCTTGCAATGCCTGCTCCAGGTGCACCCGGAGAGTGCGCGCCATGTCCATGCCATGCTGGTTCTTGCCCTGCTCGGTGAAGCGGTGCTGAACCCGGTATTTTCGAAAACCGATGCCATCGGGACGGTGATGCGCAAGAAACTGAAGCCGCTGACTGAGCCGATTCATGAACAGATTACTATTCTGGGATCACCTTGAGTGAAAAGTAAAAATGGTTGAAGTTCGAATGTATTGCACAGCGTTCTGTCCCTATTGTGTGCGGGCGGAAATGTTGCTGAAGTCAAAAGGTGTTGCAGAGATCGAGAAGATATCCCTGGATTACATGCCGCACGGATTCAGCGATCTTTTCGAATTAACCGGTCGCAGAACGGTGCCGCAGATCTTTATTGGCGGCCGGCATATTGGTGGCTTCGATGACCTGGCGGCACTGGATGCCAGCGGTGGACTGGAACCGTTACTCGTGGATGATTAAGAGATAAAGTCATGGATTACCTGCCCATTTTCCTGAAAGTTGAACAACGACCCTGCCTGGTAGTGGGTGGTGGCAAGGTGGCTGCAAGAAAGGTGGCGCTGCTGCAGCGGGCGGGTGCGCGTATCAGAATCGTGTCACCGCAACTGTGTGATGAGTTACGTGAGCTGCTGGAACAGGGTGTCACGACACATGAGGCTCGTGAATTTCAGGACGACGACCTCGATGACTGTGTGCTGGTGATTGCATCCACTGATAATAAGGCTGTCAATCGCAGGGTCTCGGAACTGGCGACGGCACAGCGAATTCCTGTGAACGTGGTCGATAGCCCGAAATTGTGCAGCTTCATTATGCCGTCGATTATTGACCGTTCACCGGTACAGATAGCGGTCTCCACCGGGGGTTCTTCCCCGGTGCTGGCGCGCCTGTTGCGGTCACGGCTTGAGAGCTTTGTTCCTGCCGCCTACGGGCGGCTTGCCGAACTGGTCAATGACTACCGCCAGCGGGTCAAGCAGCGTTTCGAAAATCCGGATCAACGGCGTTACTTCTGGGAAAATATCCTGCAGGGGCGCGTTGCCGAGTTGTTGTTTGCCGGGCACGAGGAAAAGGCGCGCAGCGCTCTGCAGGATGCCATCGATGATACCGCTGAGCACTACAATGATACGGGCGAAGTCTACCTGGTGGGTGCCGGCCCCGGTGACCCGGACCTGATCACTTTCAGGGCGATGCGACTGATGCAGCAGGCCGACGTGGTGGTCTATGACCGGCTGGTGTCCGAGCCGGTGCTCGACATGGTTCGTCGTGATGCCGAGATGATCTATGCCGGCAAGGCGCGCGACCAGCACACCTTGAGTCAGGAAAGCATCAACCAGCTACTGGTACGACTGGCAAGGGAAGGCAAGCGGGTACTGCGACTGAAGGGGGGGGATCCGTTCATATTTGGACGTGGTGGTGAGGAGATCGAGACCCTGGCTGAGCAGGGGATACCGTTTCAGGTGGTGCCGGGTATTACTGCCGCCTCGGGGTGTGCATCCTATGCCGGTATTCCACTGACGCACCGTGATTATGCGCAGTCCTGTATCTTCGTGACCGGTCATCTCAAGGATGGCAGTGTTGATCTCGACTGGGAGATGCTGGCTAAACCGGCACAGACAATTGTCTTTTACATGGGGCTGCACAGTATTCCCGTGATTAGCAGGGAACTGATCGCACACGGCCTGCCGGAATCTACCCCCGTGGCGCTGGTGCAGCAGGGTACGACCCGCGACCAGCGGGTCTATATTGAAACACTCGCTTCCCTGCAGGATCTGGCCGAGCGCGTCGAGTTGAAACCACCGACCATCATCATTGTGGGTGAAGTGGTTAGCCTGCATGAGAAACTCAGCTGGTTCGGGATGAAAAATAATTAGCAATTGCTGCTGCGATTATTCCACTGCCTGTTCCTCCATTCTGTCTGTAGGACAACTGCCATTGTCCTGATCTATTTACAGTGCTAGCCTCTGGCACCGTTAAGAATCGATCTGTTGTCAGAGACAGAATAACGGAAACCCGGGGGGCTATATGATTAACGTGATGCTGGTGGACGACCATGATCTGGTGCGCAAGGGTATACGGCGGTTGCTGGATGATAGCAGTGGTATCAAGGTGATCGCCGAAGCGCCTGATGGCGAGCAGGCAATCAGGCAGGTACGCAAACAGAAACCCGATGTCATCCTGATGGATATCAGTATGCCAGGCATTGGCGGACTGGAGGCAACCCGCAAGATAACCCGGGTGTCACCTGACATGAAGGTCATTGTGGTGACCATTCACGATGATGACCCGTTCCCGGCTCGCTTGCTGGAGGCGGGTGCTGCCGGTTATATCACCAAGGGCTGCGATGTGGATGAAATCATCCAGGCAATCCGTTCGGTATACTCGGGCAAGCAATATATAACCCCGGGGGTAGCGCAGAAGCTGGCCCTGTCGTTCGTCAAAAACCGTGGCAAGTCGCTGCTGGATGAACTGACGCCACGTGAAGTCCAGGTCATGCTGATGGTGGTGCAGGGTGAATCGAACCGGGAAATCTCGGAGAAGCTCTGCCTGAGTCCAAAAACGACCAGTACCTACCGGGGACGTCTGTTTGAAAAGCTGGGTGTGGAGAATAATGTCGAACTGACGCGCTTTGCCATCCGGCATGGGCTGATCAGGGAAAATATCGTTCACTGAGCCCCGCAGGCGGCTACCTGTCCGGGACATATCAGCTCCCCGGCGGCACCAGTTTTTAGCGGTTTTCCGGTGAATTGAGACCTTCATCAGGGTAATATCAGCACGCTGTGGCATGATATTGCCGGCTGTGCTTCATGTGTACGAAGTGCCTGAATGCAGGTCAATACCGGGAGAGTGTAATGTCGGCTACCAAGAGTCGTGCGCCTGAGTTTCCAGCGGGACTTGAGTGGTTTAACGTGAAGGAACCTGTCAGGCTGGCCGATCAGGTCGGTCGCGTTGTGCTGATTGATTTTGGCACGTTTTCATCCGTTCATTGCCAGCATGTACTCCAGGATCTCAAGAAACTGCGCGCAAGGTTCCGCAACGAACTGGTTGTCATCAGTGTGCATTCGCCGAAGTTCAGCGCCGAAAAAAAACGTTCACACGTACTGAAGGCCATCAACCGGCTGCAGATCAACCACCCGGTGGTGCATGACCCCGATATGAAGCTCTGGAATATCTATGGCACGAAGTTCTGGCCAACTCAGGTACTGGTGGATACGGAAGGCTGCATCCTCGGGGCAATGACAGGCGACGGGAAAAGGTCGCAACTGCAACTGATTATCCAGTACCAGATCAACCGCAACAGTGACCGGAGCGAAAGCCGAACCCCGTCATTCACGGTCCACCCGGCACGGGAAGCACCCGGTGTGCTGTCATTCCCGGGAAGAATGATCGTGACACCAAGCAGGCTCTACATTGCTGACAGTGGACATAACCGCATACTGGTGATGACGTCGGCGGGGCAGGTATTGCGTCAATATGGCAGTGAAGGCGCGGGTTTTATTGACGGCAATGGTTCGACGGCCGCCTTTGATAATCCACAGGGAATGGTGCTGGTGGATGATTTTCTTTATGTTGCAGATACCGGTAATCATGCCATTCGGCGCATCCACACCCGCACCAATGACGTTGTAACGATTGCGGGTACCGGCAAGGCAGGCACCACGGCTGCTGTTGACATACCCGGTACGCCGTTAACCGTGAGCATGAGTTCACCAACAGACGTCGTCTTCAGGAACGGTACACTGTATATTGCCATGGCGGGTTCCCATCAAATCTGGCGTCTTGTCACTGATCGCCAATACCATAGAGGTGTTTACCGGCAGCGGCTACGAGGATCTGCAGGACGGGCCACCCGGCAGTGCTGCCTTCTCCCAGCCAACAGGGCTGGCGTTGTTGCAGAAGCGGTTGTATTGCGTCGATGCTGGTGCCTCGGCAGTGCGTGAGATCGACATCGACAGCGGCATCGTCAACACGGTCATCGGAGAAGGTCTGTTCGACTTCGGAGACAGCGACGGCGCGGGGGCTGCGGCCCGGCTGCAGTATCCCATGGATATTGTTGCTGACCCGGTCCATCAGATGCTCTGGGTTGCGGACACATTTAATAATAAAATCAAAAGAATAGGAGTTAGTTCTCGGTATGTTTCGAGTGCCAGCTGCGATCGGCGTCTGGATGAGCCGGGCGGGCTGGCGTTTCACCAGGATACGCTATACATTGCCAACACCAATGCACATGAAATACTGTCGCCTGAACCCGAACAATGGTCACGCTGAAGCGCTGCATATCTCGGAAGAACTCGTTGAAATTTAATCCCGATTGCAGAGATTGTCCCCGACTCGCCGAATTTCTGGACCAGACTGCCCTCAAGTATCCCGACTACCATGCACGGCCGGTCGCACCTTTTGGTGATCGTCATGCGCAGTTGCTGATCGTCGGCCTGGCTCCGGGCATGCATGGCGCCAATGCCACCGGTCGTCCCTTTACCGGTGACTATGCCGGTATCCTGCTCTACCGGACACTCTATGACTACGGCTTCAGTAACCGGCCTGACGTCTGTCTCCCGTGATGACAACCTGCAACTGAGCGGCTGCCGGATAACGAATGCGGTGAAATGCCTGCCCCCGCAAAACAAGCCGCAGCTCGATGAGGTAAAACACTGCAATCACTACTTGCACGCTGAACTGCACGGCCTGCAAGGGCCGGCCGTGGTGCTGGCGCTGGGCAAGATCGCCCATGACGCCGTACTACGTGCGCTGGGCCTGCGCTTGTCGGCCTATCCCTTCGGGCATGAGCAGGTGCATCATGTCACTGACGACCTTTGCCTGGTTGATTCCTACCATTGCAGCCGCTACAACACCCAGACACGCCGTTTGACGCCGGAGATGTTCGCTAACGTGTTCAGCCGTGTGAGGCGGATACTGGATGGCAAGGAATCCCCCGCGGGTCAGCTGCTAGCCGGTGATGGAGGCTGATCCGGTGCCCTTTGATTACAGGGCGTTCCTGAAGACCCTGACGACACGACCCGGAATCTACCGGATGCTGGATGGTGAAGGCAACGTACTCTATGTCGGTAAAGCCGGCAACCTGAAGAAGCGGGTATCAAGTTATTTCAGGAAGACCGGCCTGAGTACCAAGACACGTATACTGGTCGAGCAGATTGCCGGTATCGAGGTCACCGTTACCCGTACGGAAGTCGAGGCGCTGCTGCTGGAAAGCAACCTGATCAAGCAGCTCAGACCGCGTTATAACGTGCTGCTGCGTGATGATAAAAGCTACCCGTATATCTATCTTTCTTCACACCAGGATTTTCCGCGGCTCTGCATGCACCGTGGTGCCCGGCGCAGGAGAGGGCGCTATTTCGGCCCCTATCCGAGTGCAGGTTCGGTGCGCGAGAGTCTGCATCTGTTACAAAAACTGTTCAGGGTACGCCAGTGCGAGGACAGTTTTTTTGCCAATCGCAGCCGCCCCTGTCTGCAATATCAGATAAAGCGGTGTACGGCGCCTTGTGTTGGCCTGATTGGCAAGGACCACTATGCGGCTGACGTCGAACACACGGTGATGTTTCTTGAAGGCCGCAGTAGCCAGGTCATCGACGGGCTGGTTGCGGCTATGGAAGCGGCTTCAGCGGTACAGGATTACGAGCAGGCCGCCGTCTGCCGAGACCAGATTGCCAGTCTGCGCACGGTCCAGGAAAAGCAATATATCAGCAATGAGCGTGGCGATGCCGACATCGTTGCCTGCCTGACAGATAAAGGCAGTGCCTGTGTACAGGTGTTCTATGTCCGCGGCGGGCGCAATCTGGGCAACGCAGTATTTTTTCCGAAGGTCCCGCTGGAGAACACTGCTGCCGATGTATTGTCCGCGTTCCTGCCACAGTATTACCTGGGCAAGGATGTGCCATCCGAGTTGCTCTTGAGTCATGCACTGGAGGACGGGGCGTTGCTCGCGGAGGTCTTGAGTGCACATGCAGGCCACCGCGTGACATTGAACTCGCATGTGCGCGGTGACCGTGCGCAGTGGCTAAAGATGGCGCTGAACAATGCCGGGTTTGCACTGACTGCGCATATCAATACGCGCAAGGGCTTCGCTGGGAGATTGCAGGCACTCACCGCAGCGCTTGGTCTGGATGAACCACCGGAGCGTATTGAATGTTTTGATATCAGCCATACCAGCGGCGAGTCCACGGTCGCTTCATGTGTCGTCTTTGGGCTGGAGGGCCCTTTAAAATCTGACTATCGCCGCTTTAATATCCGCGATATCCAGGCGGGTGATGATTACGCTGCTATGGAGCAGGCGCTGACGCGACGCTATACTCGCTTGCAAAAGGGCGAAGGCAAGCTACCGGATATCCTGTTTATCGATGGCGGCAAGGGACAGGTGTCGTCTGCCTGCAGGGCGCTTGAGGAGCTACAGATCACTGAAGTGCGTATCATCGGGGTTGCCAAGGGGCCAGCAAGGAAACCTGGACTGGAGACACTGTATATTCCAGGCCATTCAAATGCCGTTATTCTGGCTGCTGATTCACCGGCATTACACCTGATACAACAAATCAGGGATGAGGCGCACCGGTTTGCGATTACCGGTCATCGCCAACGCCGTGCGAAGACCCGGAGTACCTCGCCACTGGAACAAATACCCGGCATAGGGCCGAAGCGGCGCCAGCAACTACTGCGGCAACTGGGCGGGCTCAAGGAAGTTGCGCGTGCCGGGGTTGATGACCTGGCAAGGATCAAGGGGATTAATCGCCATCTCGCACAGCAAATATATGACGCGTTTCACGGGGAATAGGGTGAATAACAAATGAGCTGGACGATACCGAATATACTGACTCTACTGCGTATCATCCTGATACCGGTTCTGGTTGTTGTCTTTTACCTGCCGGTGCAATGGGCGCACCAGATCAGTGCTGCAATTTTCGGGATTGCGGCCTTGACTGACCTGCTGGATGGCTATCTTGCACGGCGTTTGCAGCAGGCATCGGCTTTCGGGGCCTTCCTTGACCCGGTTGCCGACAAACTCATGGTTGCGGTGGCGCTCGTTTTGCTGGTGCAGGACAATCCATCACCGCTGTTTGCCATTCCAGCCGCAATTATTATTGGCCGCGAGATCGCGATCTCGGCGCTGCGTGAGTGGATGTCAGAAATCGGCGCGCGGACAAAGGTGGCCGTATCGATCATTGGAAAGCTTAAAACCACGATTCAAATGATCGCGATACTGTTACTGCTCTTCAAGATGCCTCTGTGGGGCTTTCCTGCACATGAAGTGGGTTTGGCGCTGCTGTATATCGCTGCGGCCCTGACTTTGTGGTCAATGTTTGTGTATCTGCAAGCAGCCTGGCCCATGTTGTCAGGAAAAACTGAAAATCCGTCCGGGGATGGTGCTTGACAGACCACGGCCAGTCTATAAAATGGCGGTTCGCAGTCTGCGGGAATAGCTCAGCTGGTAGAGCACAACCTTGCCAAGGTTGGGGTCGCGAGTTCGAATCTCGTTTCCCGCTCCAAATAATCAAGGACTTGGCCGAAAGGCGAGTCCTTTTTTTTATGCGAATAGCCATTCAGGTGAAAGTATGCTGAGTAAATGAGGTAGCCAAAATATTATTTGAGGACGAAGGGTGTGCATGGCGATAGGATGGATTCCTCATGGGTAGATCACCCATGAGGAGTCCATCCTATCGCCAATGACAGGGGTATTTATGGACGAAAAACACTACGCCACGGCGCCTGAAGATAGAATTCCACTGGGCCAGAAAATTGCTTTTGGGGTCGGAATGCTGGGCAACCAGATGTTTCCCGCTGCCTTGGCTATTTTTATGGTCGTTTTGGTGAAGGGGCTGGGGATGGATCCGCTGCTGTGGGGGATCCTGTTTTTCCTTCCCCGGCTGTTTGATGCGCTCACCGACCCGATAATGGGTTTTATTACGGACAATACCCGGTCCCGTTGGGGGCGCCGGCGGCCTTACATTTTTGCGGGGGCGATTATCGCGGGCGTCAGTTTCATCCTTATGTGGCAGCTTTATCCCGAAAACAGTCAGGTCTTCAATTTCACCTACTTTCTCCTTACCTCACTGGTGTTTTACCTGGGGCTCACCATATTTGCAACGCCCTATGTGGCGATGGGATATGAAATGAGTAACGACTTTCATGAGCGCACCAGACTGATGGCAGTGGCGCAGTGGATCGGGCAATGGGCCTGGGTTATCGTGCCCTGGTTCTGGGTTATGATTTACGACCCTGATATATATGCTACGCCCGCTGCCGGCGCCCGACACCTTGCCGTTTGGGTGGGAATAGTTTGCCTGTGTATGGCCATTGTGCCTGCCTTGTTTTGCAAAACCCAGCCGGTGAGACCTGAAGATACGCTGGAGTTATCGCGTAAAAATATCGCCGAAAATCTGCGGAGTTTCCTCAAGGGGATTCTCGATACATTCAAGTGCAAACCCTTTCGAAAACTCTGTATTGCAACCTTTCTTGTTTTCAATGCGTTCAATACCGTTGCCGGGTTTTCCTGGTTTATCATTGTTTATTATATGAACCAGGGCGACCCTGGTGTTGCAGGTACCTGGCCTGCCTGGTTTGGCACGCTCAGCGCACTCTCAACGTGCTTTCTGGTTATTCCGATTGTCACTTTTATCTCGCAGAAGTTCGGCAAGAAAAATACCTTTCTTGTGTCTCAGTCGATTTCTATTGTGGGTTATGCCATGTTCTGGTGGTGCTTCCAGCCTGCCAATCCTTTGATGATGTTTCTTCCACTGCCGTTGTTTGCCTTTGGTATCGGCAGTTTGTTTACACTGATGATGTCCATGACCGCGGATGTTTGCGACCTGGATGAACTTACTACCGGCTCCCGCCGCGAAGGTACCTTTGCTGCGATCTACTGGTGGATGGTGAAATTCGGCTTTGCTATTGCAGGCTTGATGAGTGGCCTGATACTCAATTTCGTTGGATTCGACCAGGACGTCGCCGTGCAAACCCATGACGCTCTGGTCGGTCTCAGGCTTGCCTATATCTTTGTCCCTGCTGCCGGAACGCTACTCGCCATGGCAGTGATGATGCGCTACGATCTTTCGGAACAAAAAGCCCATGAAATCCGTCAGCAACTCGAGGCCCGCAGGGGAGCGAGAGTTATCAGTTAGTGCTTGAGTCGAAGCGAGAGGACAATCGGAACAGGGTTATGATTTTGTAACAAAATATCTTAACAACTTTATTTGGGTACTGGCAGCAGGGAAGATAAAGCACTATTTCGCAGTTCGCCCCGTTGCTTGCTCACATGGGCTGCGAGCACTAAAGGACACCTTGTCGGGGCCGCACAGCGAACAGCGATTCTGGCCTGAGTGCTCTGCTAATGCCGGGATCTGCGTTCCTCGAGCTCGATCTCTATCTGTTGAACCTGTGTGTCGCTCAAATTATAGAAAACGAGAGCGAAGATATTCATCATCGCAAAGCACGCCGGTATTACTGTAAACATAAGGCGTATCCCCAGCAGGGAAGTGTCCGTCTGGTCAATATTGGCGATGAATCCAAACGAGCCAAGCAACCAGCCTGACAGCCCGCCGCCTAATGTGAGGCCAAACTTTTGCGCGAATTGCGCCGCTGAGAATACCAGCCCGGTTGTGCGACGTCTGAACTTCCATTCTCCATAGTCCGCAACATCCGCGTACATCGCCCAAACCAGGGCCGGCGTGGGCCCCACCAGAAAGGTCCCCACGATGTTGACCACCATCATCGTCCAGTACTGATCCGGCGGTATCATAAAAATGAGCAGCATCGACACTGCATTCAGCAAACTAAGCCAGATCATCAGTGTTTTCTTTTCAAAGTACCTGGTGAATAGTTTGGTACTGGCAACGCCAAGGATCATTGCCAGCATGCCGACGGTCATGAACAGCGTGGTACGATCCAGAAACAGGAAATAGGGTGTCCCGTCGTCGCCGACATAATATTTGAAAAAATGTACCGTCACCGCATTCTTCACCGCTACATTGGCTAGCGTGAAAATCGCTGCAAAAAACATCACAACCCAGGGACGATTCAAAAACAGGAATTTTATATCGCGTTTTAAATTCGAATTATGGTCCTCCGCAGTCTTGACCCGCTCCCTGGTTGTAGCGAAGGTATACCAGAACAGGGCGATGGAGATGACAGCGAACAGCGCCATCGTTGTACTGAATCCTTGTGCTTCGCTCTCCGTACCGAAATACTGGGTTAGTGGGCGGACCAGCATGGATATCAACAGCCCACCCCCGAAAGCGCAAACAAAGCGGTAGCTCGACAAGATAGTGCGTTCTTTCGAGGAAGGTGTCATCACACCCATCAGGGCCGAGTAAGGAACATTGATTGCTGTATAGACCATCATCATCAAGGTGTAGGTCACCCAGGCATAAACCAGTTTTCCCGATTCGCTCAGATCGGGGTTGGCAAACATAACGTATCCCATTACTCCGTACGGTATTGCCATCCATAGCAAATAGGGTCTGAACTTTCCGAAACGCGTCTGGGTACGATCGGCAATAATCCCCATCAGCGGATCATTCACCGCATCCCACAGTTTGGTCACGAAGAACATCGTTCCCACCGCTGCCGCCGAGATGCCGAACACATCGGTATAGTAGTAGAGCAGGAAAATATTGAATGTCTGGAAAAAGAAATTCGAGGCAGTGTCGCCCAGGCCGTAGCCCAGCTTTTCCTTGAATCTCAGGTGATTGTTATTTTCGGCCACCGCATATCTCCCCCTGCAACTGCGATTGATTAAATCAGACTATGCACCGTTGGCATTCAATGCCCTGGCCTGAACAGGAGTCCTGTTGCATGGTTTATTCAGAAAACAACTGGCTTCTTCCCAGCACCAGCTCGATCCGGCGGATACGGCCGCTGCGCATGAACAGTTCCGTGCTTAACCCGGTTGGCAGTGCCAGTCCCGCCAGGGTCTGCTGACTGCCATCATCCAGGACAACGGTCACCGCCGGCGCGGCGGAATCATCCAGGCGGTAAACGAATGGCACCTGACACCAGGTAAATGCCAGCCCTGATTCCGGCACGGTCAGTTCCTGCCACTGTCCATCGACGTCCAGGAAACGAAAGGATTGCGGCTGTGTGACAAACTCGCGAGCCCGCAGCAGGCCCGGCTCGAACCGAACCGCGCCCCCGCTGACGCGCACACCCAGCTCACCGAAGCGGGTCAGGACCTCTTCCTTGACCTGGCCGGTCATGCCTGGCTGCTGCGCACCGGCGTGTTTGGGGGTGTGAGAATAGGGGTCTGTCGGGAAGGCCCCGTATTCCGCCGGGGTCTTGTTAAATCCGATCCCCTTGCGAACGCGGTAGTAGAGGACTGCCCAGGCGATGGCAGGTGTCTGTCATCCGCACCCTGTGTCAGCGCAGCAAAGAAGTTCTCCTGTACTGCCAGCAGCAACTTGGAGACCATGTGCCAGTAGATGCAGCCCAGTCCCTCAAAACCGAACATACCGCCGGAACGCCCGGTGAATGCCTTGTGGTTGAATACCTGCTCATAGAGTGCCAGCAATGGTTGACGGGCTTCCTCCAGCTCTGCACCGTAGACTTGCACCAGCGTGTCCAGCTGTGCATTGAGGTCGTCCGCATTGTTGAAATTCCGCATTAAAACGATAGCACCCATCTGCATCGCGCACGACGATGTGGTCTTCCCCCTGTTCCAGCAAACGCCTGAGCAGCGGGATCGCCTCTACCGCTTCAGCCGGTATCCGGTTCTTCTCCAGAAATCCTGGCAACTGACGATCCGGATACAACATGAAGGTTTCCTGATCGGCGCCGGAAAATATCACTCTCGAACAGGGTATCGAGCACCTCGACCGCCCGGGCCGGCGCGATAGCACCGGAACTGAGTGCGGCCACCTGGCCTTCCAGCATGAGATAAAGATCACCGATTTCGATTGCTTCCGATTTGATATGCAGCAGGTTATAGGCGTGGTACAGGCCATCTTCGCGCACGTTGCACTGGATGCTGTGGTCGACCACGGCCAGGGCATCGTCCAGCATCGCGGTGACCTGATCCAGCGGTTGCGGTGCCTTGCCGGAGAATGACGCTTGTCGGTAGACGGTCTGCCGGTAACGGGATGCCGCCTGTCCGAGTGCGACCAGTAACTGGTATCGCTGCCTGGCGCTAACCGGTCCTGCCTTGCAGTTGCGGACGGACCTTGCTCAATGCTGCAGCGGTCTCGGTCAGCCACAGGTCCACTTCCCGGGAGAGGCTGACTGAACCCGACTCCTCTGCCAGTAACTGCTGCAGGAACGTGATGTAACGGCGCATGTAGTACAGGGTCACCATCGAGAGCCCCTGGCCAACCAGTGCGTTGTTGGCATCATTCCACTCCGGGCGCTGGGTGTTGAGCCAGATGCCGGCATCGATAACGAGATTGCCCAGTTTGCACAGCAGTGTCACCAGCAGCTTCTCGAGCAGGTTGACCTGGTACACCTCACCATCGGCATCCTCTACCAGCTTTCCATCGGCACCCTGGTAAGCCACCCGTTGCTCGATCCGCCCTGCCAGCTCCAGGTCATACTCGACGGTGCTCTTGGCATTCGCCAGCAAGGCATCAAACGGCTTGATCCTGTAGGGTACGTTGGCATAGCTGAAGACAGGCTGGTGCAGCAAGGTGCCGAGGCGCTGCGGGTGAAACTGGTTGGAGAGCTCCAGCAATTTCAGAAGGTAAATGATCTGGTGATCGCCCCAGTAGCCGATATAGCTCCACGGGTCATCGGGCTCCTCGACTTCCCAGTCGATGCCTTCCTTGGTAATTCGGTAAGGGTTGTAGCCATCCACTGTCGAGGCGTTGACGAACTTGGCAATCACGTTTTCGATAAATTCCGGATAGCTGAAGACCAGGGCCTCCCAGTTCTGGAAAATATCACGCCAGTTGCCCTGGTAGGAGAGCAGGTAGTTGCCTCGATCGTCTTTCAGTTTGATCGAAAACTGGTTCCAGGGTCGGCTGGGGTCGCCATGCCGGCGACCAAAGGTGATGGGCAGGTACTCGCAAGTCAAACGCTCCAGCTGATAGTCGCCCTGCTCCTTGATGGTGGAGAGCAGATGGGAGTAGTGCAACTGCCCGGGCAACGTGTCGAGTAGTGTCTGATGGCGCTGAAACACGTTGCGATTAAACATCTCGATGGTGTTCCTGAAATCCCGTGAGGACACCTGGTACTGGTTAGCGAAGATACCGCCGCGCAGGATATTGAACAGTACGTTGGCATAATGGTGTACCGACACGTTTTCCTCGGCGGTGACCTGGAATGCGTCCCCGCGCGCCATGATACGAGCCAGTTTATCCGAGCCATTGTCGACAGACCGGGTGATCGCCTCGGCCACCGCTGCCGGGTCACTGAGCTGGTGGCGCAGGCTGACCGCCTGTGTCTGGCTCTGCTCGACGTCGGCCACCAGCTGCCAGCGCTCGGGATGTCTGCGGCGCCAGATCCAGCGATACATTGACCAGATAAGCCCCGCGGATGCCGCGCTTGTGGACTTCCTGCGTCAACGGCAGACCGCGGCGGAAGCTGCCGAGTTGGTTTGAGGAGAGCAGCACCTTACGTCCTTCAAGGCCAAGACAAAATACAGTCGTGGCCTTGAGGGACTCGCACGGCTCGGCGCGGTCGGTAATCCCGGAATAGAGTGCAAATAATGCCAGTCCCGTCTGCTCATCCAGTTCGCTCCACTTGTACGCGTCCACCAGGGTGCTGACGTTTGTCTGGGCAAAGCGCGGAGTACCGGCCGGGAGAATATTCTGTAATCCATCGACCAGTTCAACGCTGAGTTTCTGCTGGCCAAGGTTCTCCAGTTCACATTGACGCGCAAAGCCGTAGACGCCACTGGTAACCCAGCAGTAGCGGAATACCAGCTCCAGGTCATGGTTGATTTCCTCGAAGCACAGCTTGTTGCCCAGAATATTTTTATACAGGTTGCGGTTGATCGCATAGCGGCCGTCATGCCCTTTGTTGAACGGTTCCCACTCATATCTGTGTCTGTCTATTGTGGTACTGAGTAGTGTCTTGCTGCCGGTATGTGGAGTACTGTCATGAATCTTGTCGACCGTGACGTATGGGAACAGCGCCATCTCGGGTGACACTCGACCAGCCGTTAGTCCACCGGTTGAAGAAATGAATAACCAGTGATTGGAGTTGGAAACAATGCTGATAAAAAACGGGTCCATCTTGTCAACGTTGCGTATCGCGTAATAACGCTCCCCCCTCAGGGTCATAAACTCTGCCGGACACCGCATCGTTGTTTACGATGGACATATTCATGACCTACTCCACTCTGTTCAGGCAGTAAAATTATCTGGGTTCACCCGGATAGCTGTATTTGATCCCGGGTCGTATTACCGAGAACGAAATTCACTCGATATTCTATATAACTGTTTTCGGTTTCTGGCCCAGCATCTCCGGCGTAACCAGTACTATTCCATTTGATGTCACCCGGAAACGCTCTGGCATCATCATCAGGGTCTTTGCCAATAACCGTGCCATCCGGCAAGCGGCAACCGCGATCGATGAATGACGCGCTTTATACGGCAATTTCTTCCAATATCAACTTCCGGCAACACGACAGACTCATCCACCTTCGAAAAGGAGTGAACGTTGACACTGGAGAACAATATGGAGTGTTCAATCGATGGCGCCGGAGATGATACAATCGCCGGAGACGACGAGTCCAGCGCCAGACCCCGTCTGACTTTATCCCGGAAGACAAACTTGGCAGACGGCAACTGGCTCTGATAGGTAAGAATCGGCCACTGCTCGTCATACAGATTGAGTTTCGGAGTGACATCCGCCAGGTCCATGTTGGCCGCCCAGAATGCATCCAGGGTTCCTACATCCTGCCAGTAGGGTTGTATCGCTCGTCTCTTCATCCTGAAACCGGCAGGCATAAACACGCGAGCTCACCAATGATGGAGGGAATGATGTCCTTGCTGAAATCATGGCTCGACCGGTGATTGGCGGCATCCAGCTTCAACTGCTCGTAAAGGAACTCGGTGTTGAACACATAATTGCCCATTGAAGCCAATGCTCTGTGTTCAGATCCGGGTAGTGGGCGGGGCTCAGCAGGCTTTTCGTCGAAAGACACGACCCGGTTTTCTGTATCAACACCGATGACGCCAAACTCCCTGGCCTCTTTCAACGGAACCTCTATGCAGGAGATCGTCATGTCGGCCTGTTTTTCCACGTGGTGTGCCAGCAGGGGACCATAGTCCATTTTGTAAACATGATCCCCGCACAGTACCAGGATGTATTTGGGTCGCCATGACTCTGATGATATCCAGGTTTTGATAGATAGCATCGGCTGTTCCAGCATACCAGCTGGAGTTGGTGCGCTGGGAGGCCGGCAGTACTTCGACAAATTCACCCAACTCACTTTGAAAGGAACTCCAGCCTCTCACCAGATGCCGAATCAGGGAATGTGCCTTGTACTGGGTCAGTACGCTGATTCGCCGGATGCCGGAATTGACGCAATTGGATAAAGGAAAATCGATGATACGGAACTTGCCTCCGAAAAATACGGCAGGCTTCGCACGCCGGCTTGTCAGTTCATGCAAGCGTGATCCGCGTCCACCAGCCAGCACCAGTGCCAGGGTGTCGCGTGTCAGCCGTGAAATATGTCGGGAGTTGCTAAGCATCAGGTATGGAATCTATTTGTCGAGTGTAGGTTTTATCCGGTCTGTCTTCCGTTGTTCCCGTGGGAGCATGAATATTTTACCCCGCCGCTTTCGTCTGGCAGTGTCGCTATAGCGAAACCCTGACGTGACAGTAGCCCGGTCAGATTAACAGACTCCGGTCAAGTTTGCCCGTTGTCTCGACCTATAGCAGTTGCGTCAGGAGACACTCCGTGAATTGCGTTGTCCGATCTCGGTCGATTCTTTGCCAGGGTCCGGAAGTGGAGACGTGACCTGCCAGGTTGTTAGTTCTGGCCAGCATAAAAACATTTACATTACACGCGTATCAGTCATACTACTGCGAGTTTAGAAAGGTTTGGCAGCAATTCCGGCTATAAGGCGACACCTAATAGGGCAGGTGATAACAGTGGGTAGATACAGTAAGAAAGAGGCAATGTAAAAAAGGATGGCGTTGGCCGGAATCGAATCTTCCACGCTATCCGCCGAGGAACTGGGTTCAATCTTTCGCAAAATTCTCGAACAGAAGATTCATGGTATTATGCTTCAGTCCTTATATAGAGGGTCAGGGCCCGGGCACGCAAATCGGTGCAGCACAGATTCGTGAGCGATTGAAATTCATTCAGCCCTGTGTCAACTGGGTGCGTACCTTTTCCTGCACGGAAGGCAATGAACTGATCCCCGGGATTGCCGCTGAAAACGGGCTCAAGACCATGGTCGGTGTCTGGTTGAATGACGATCGCGAGAATAACGAGAAGGAACTGGCCAATGCCATCGAAGTTGCCAAGGCCGGCCATGCGGGTATTCTGGCGGTGGGCAACGAGGTGCTGCTTCGCGGTGACCTGGCCGAGGATGAACTGATCGACTATATAAATCGCGCGAAGCAGGCCGTTCCGGGTGTTGATGTCGGCTACGTCGATGCCTATTTCAAATTTGTCGATCACCCGCGGGTGACAGACGCCTGTGATGTGATCCTGGCCAACTGTTACCCTTTCTGGGAGAGTTGCCCGGCCGAGTACAGCCTGCTCTACATGAAAGATATGTACCGTCGTGCCGTGCAGGCGGCAAATGGCAGGAAGGTCATCATTACCGAGACCGGTTGGCCGAATGTGGGCACACCTTTTGGGGGTGCCGTGCCTTCGGATGAAAACGCCATAAAATATTTTATTAATACCTACCAGTGGGCCGCAGAGGAGGGTATCGAAATCTTTTATTTTTCTGCGTTTGACGAAACCTGGAAAGTCGACAAGGAAGGAGACGTCGGTGCTTACTGGGGCCTGTGGGACAAGGACGGAAACCTCAAGTATGTCTGAGACATCCCGGTCAAGAAGCCGGGAGCAGGATTGCCCTGCAGTTAGGACACGGCAACGCGATTTGCTATTCCGGGTATCGGGAAGGGCAATCTCCGCACGACGGTATATTTCCCAAGTTATGCAGAGATCAGTGAAGATCTTAATATCCTTGCGAAAAACTGGAAGTTTCTCAGGCTGTATGACTGCAGCGCTCATGCCGAAACGGTCCTCGAGGTGATCCACGATGAAGGCCTCGATTTCAAGCTCATGCTGGGCATGGATTTGGCAGCTGAAATGAGCAACCCGAACTGTCCCTGGGGGGCTGAATACAGTGAGGAAACCCTCAGTGCGAATCGGCAAGCGAACAGCAAACAAGCCGAAAAACTGATCGCGTTGGCGCACCGTTATCCGGAGATCGTGACCTCCGTGTCCGTGGGTAATGAGGCCAGCGTTGAATGGACGGATCACATGGTGCCGGTGGAAAGCCTGGTTGCCTATGTGCGCAGCATCAAGAGCGCAATCAGGCAGCCGGTAACCTTTTGTGAAAACTACGTTCCCTGGACCTACAAGCTGGAGCCGCTGGCGGCCGAGCTGGATTTTATCTCCGTGCACACCTATCCCGCATGGGAATACCGCACCATCGAGGACGCACTGGAATATACCATGGAGAATTATCATGCGGTGGTGAACCACTACCCCGGAAAGCCCGTGGTGATTACCGAGGCCGGCTGGACCACCGCTTCAAACGGGCGCGGTCTCGAGTCCTGGAATGCTTCCGAGGAGTTGCAGGCGATTTACTATGAGCAGTTGCTCGAATGGACCACGACGGAGAAGATTCTTACCTTTGTCTTTGAGGCGTTTGATGAACCATGGAAAGGCTCTTCCGATCCTCTTGACCCGGAGAAGCACTGGGGACTGTTCACAGTGAATCGCACGCCGAAACTGGTCATGCAGGAATGAATTGTTCCACGTCTACCCCGCGGCTTCTTGGTTCGCTCTCCGACCTGGGGTGTAGTCCAGCAGTCTGTTGCCAATTGCGCACTGGCAAGGTTTATTGAATGCAACTGGGCGTGCGGAATATCAGCTTGTTTTCAGTTTTTTCTGCGGCTATTGCGACGTTTTTGTTTACTGTACATGACTCTCTCAAAACCAGCCGGCAGGGCAGGGTAACGTGCCGGTTTTCCAGCTCATCGTCATCTATTACCGAGCAAAGCAATGCTATTGCTTGTTTTGCAAGTTTCTGAACAGGTACTGATACCGTTGTCAGTCCTGGAGATATCTCCGAAGCAATATTAATATTATCAAAGCCGACGATACTAATATCATCCGGCACCTTTAATCTTTTCCGGTTGATTTCCTTTATTGCGCTGATGGCCATGGTATCGTTTGCACACATAATGGCAGTTGGTCGTGTGTTCAGTGACAGGAAATAATCAGCGCCATTTCTCCCGGTTGCAAAAGAATAATCGCCTCTGAATACCAGGCTCATATTTTCTTCGATACCATGGTCTTTTAAAGCACTTAGATATCCGGCATACCTGTTCCTGCCGATATTCGAATCATCCAGGCCGGTAATGAAACCTATCCGCTCATGACCCAGAGAGCAAAGATAATTGACTGCCTCAACCACGGAGTTGAAGTTGTCGATTGTGACTGAAGGGATAGATTCATCCAGAGAGCAGTTATCGATACATACCACGGGCAGCCGCGCTTTCATTTCCTGAATTACAGGTTCTATACGCGGGAAGCAACTGATAATCACGCCATCCAGTTTTTCAATAATATTCAGCGAATCGGCTTCATTACCATTCGTAAAGTATAACAACGCATAGCCTTTTTCCGCCGCTTCTTGTTCAATTGCAGAGAAAATCAGGGAGTAATAGGGGCTGGACACACCACCTTTAATACTGCTGTCCAGGAAGTAACCGATATTTTTTGTTTTGACTTTTGCCGAGGCCGGGTCTGCAACATAGGTGCCTTTTTTCGGGATCTTGTAGAGGATACCCTCCGAGACCAGATTCTCAACAGCTTTTCTCGCTGTCATATAAGAAATGTTAAATTGTTTTGCGAATACCCTTTCACCCGGAAGCCTGTCATTGATTGCAAGATCTTTTATGGCTTGCTTGATTTTGTTTTCCGCGTAGAGGTATTTGTGCGTAAACTTTTCCATGGTTTTTTTGTCCTTTCAGATTCTTCCAAGCATGTCGACGAGTAGTGACAAAATTTAAATCGCCAGGGTAGATGCTCGGATACAAGACTCCCGTTTTTGGTTGCACAATAGCCCCCTGGTAATTTAAACATCCTTCCCGGGCCTGACCATGCTCTTTAGTGCGCATGTTTATTTACCTTTTTGTGAGCATTTGAATGACTTGACACACACATAAAAAAAATGTTTACTCTGCTCTATAGCATAATAACACTATAGACTATAGTTAAATAGTGCAGATAGTACAGCACGGGATTTGATAACAAACACTACGGCGCGAGTGCTTGTAAACGTCTAGTTGTCTGAGAGTCAAACATTTGCAGGCGTAACGACCCTTTCTGGTCAAGCCAGAAATGAGGCTTTATTGCTCATGGACGGATGTGCCGGTGGTCGCAGACAACAAACTGGCGTGAAAACAAAGTCATGCCAGTCTGCAACAGGATATTCCGAAGACAGTCAATCATGAATCCTGACAACAGACACGATTGACCATCGCATAACAGAAGACGAGGGCATCGGGCATCATCTTTTCGGAATGATGCTACGCTTCACAACAGCAGAAACCAGTTGGGACATCTCATGCAACATTTTGCCCTCATGGTATTGAATGCCCGAAATGCAGCCATAACCATGATTGCCATGCAAAGAGCCGGCAGCGGTATATATTTGCGACCTGTCATGAAGTGTCAATAGCATGACTTCTATCGCAAGCCACCTGCTGGCCATTTACAGTCAAGTATGTCAGGGTTGCGAAATTTACTATCTAGCATTCACCTGAAACCCGAGATCCAGTCATGCATGCAAAATCTATATTACACCTGTCACGCCTGTTGACGATCAGTGTCCTGTCCCTGGTTCTGATGGGTTGTTGGGGTAACGGAGATGGGCCAAGCGGGGTTCCCGATGTACGTCCGCCACCTCCGCAAGCACTGGTAGGCATGCTGGTGAACGCGCCGGTATCGGGTGCCGAGTTTAAAACGCCGACACAGTCCGGGTTGACCGAAGCCGGCGGTCAGTTCCCGTATCAGACGGGTGAAAATGTAACTTTCACTGTTGGCACGATTTTTCTGGGAACAGTGCAAGCGGCAGATATTATTACTCCGGTTGAGCTGACCGGCAGCGCTGTTCCAACGACTGCGGCTGCAACCAACATGCTGGTTTTTTTGCAAAGCATCGATTCGGATTCTCCCAACTATGGCAATGGAATCTCCATCAGCGCTGCCACCCGGGCGGCGGCGGAGGGTCTTACGCTGAATTTCAATAGTCCCAATTTTGACATGGAGGTGGCAGCAGTCGTTGCCGTGATCGCCCCGGGAAATGCCGTTGTTAGCGGGCAAACTGCCCTGGATAACTTCTACTCGACCTATGTCAATCTGGGAGGATTCACGACCTTCGGCTGGCCCTTCCCGGGTTATCCTCCTTACCCGCCCCCCAGAGATTCAATAGAGGACGGAGGCTTTGAACCGCCAGGTGTGCCAGACGCGTCTGGCGGTAATCAGGGTGCCTGTGGAGCCGGTTCTTTAGGAGCGTGGGAATTTTTCAACTGCGACTACGTGACCTCAACGCTTGGTCCCAGCTCCGCACCGGTTTCGCATGATGCGGGTGGCACCCAGTCCCTGATCCAGTTCGGCGTGGATGCCGGTGCAGAAAATGTTATCGAGGCGCTCGAAGGCGACTTCGTTGATGCGTCCGTCTGGGCCATGAGCTGGGCGCCTGATCCCTTCAACAACCTGGTTATTGTGCAATTGACCTTCTGGGATGCGCCGGGTGGGCGACTCGGCGGCGGCAATCAGATCGGTACAGCCATCGAATCCTACGCTGACTCACTTGGCAATCAGCCTATCCAGCTGCTCCCGCAGGATGGTGCCGAAGTCAGCGACTGGACCCAGATGTCGGTTTCCGGTGTCGCGCCTGCGGGTACCCAATCCGCCCAGATATTGCTGATACACGTTTTAATCGACGGGACCCCGGATACCGGTGCCATTTACTGGGACGACGTCAGCCTGACTTCGACGGGAGGGGGCGGAGTAGACCCGGGTTTTCAACTGGTATGGTCGGATGAATTCGATGTCGATGGACCGCCTTCACCCAATAACTGGACGCTGGAAACCGGTTACGGTGAGAATGGCTGGGGCAATGATGAGTGGCAGTTATACACGACAGATCCGGCCAATGTCCGCGTGGAAAATGGCAATCTGGTGATTTCTGCTCAATGCGGTGCAGGTGGCCCGCCGCCAGATGGAGTTGAGGCCCTGCTGGACGCCAGTTTCGAGACGCCGGATGCTTCCGGCGGTGATCAAGGTGGTTGTGGTGGGGGCATGTTTGGCGCCTGGAACTTTTTTAACTGCAACTTCGTGTCCAGCAATCTCTTCACCCCCGGCGGTAGTTTTCTTAGCCCGACTGCACATGCTGGTACCCAGCTACTGAAACAGTTCGGTACTGATGCGGGTATCTTCCAGGACGTTGCGGCGGCTCAGGGCGATATCGTTCAGGCATCGGCCCACGCCATGAACTGGTCCGGTGATCCGTTCAACAATATCGGTCTTCTGCAAATCTTTTTTCTGGATTCCGGCGGCAACAACATCAGTGGCGGCTTTAACCCGGCTGCTCAGGTGTCCGCGGGCAGTGATGCTATTGTCGGTGGTAGTTTCGACTATGTACTCTCTGCCCGGGACGGTGGGGAAGCTGCCGACTGGACCCTGATGGAGGTTTCAGCGGTTGCGCCTGCAGGGACCGCCTCGGCCAGGATCCAGATGATTAATATCCCGGAAGCATCCACCCCAGCTGGCGGTGCCCTTTGGTGGGATGATGCCAGCCTGACTGTAGCGACTGGCGCGCCCCCTGCGGACTGTGGCAAGCGCGATGGCACGATCACTTCCGCCAGAATCAACACGTCCGGCTCGTTTGCTTTTACCTTCGGAAAGGTCGAGGCGCGTATAAGGGTTCCGGTGGGAACGGGTGCCTGGCCGGCATTCTGGATGCTGGGTGCGAATTTTCCTGAGGTAGGGTGGCCGTTCTCGGGTGAACTCGATGTCATGGAAGTTCATAACCAGTTTTCGAATGAATACACGACACATGCCACCATGCATTGGTGCGACCAAACCAAACAAAACCCGGCTACGCCAGAAGTCTGTTTCCCGGAGAATGAGGGTTGGAGATACAAGACTGATAACTTGTCATTGTTCCCTGAGTCACTCGGTGATGATTTCCATGTTTACTCGGCAGTGTGGGATGCAAATGGAGTCGTCGGAAGTATCGATGGCCAGGCATTTTTCAATCTGGCCATTAATCCGGCCACGATGGAAGAGTTTTTAAAAGCGTTTTTCATGATACTCAATGTGGCAATCGGTGGAACCCTGGGCGGTGCACCTGATGCAAGCACGCCCTGGCCCCAGACCATGCTGGTTGATTGGGTCAGGGTTTATCAGGATATGACTCCGTAATTTGCCGGGACACATTACCCTGTCTCCGGTCCCTCGGGACGGAGACAGGGAGTGGCTAAGCCGGTAATTGGCCTCATGAACTCAACGGGGGAGAGACAATTACTGGGTAGGGCATTGCACGCTCGCAACAGCGTACGCTGCAGGTTAATGCGGCCACATTGTAGCTGACAATGGCCCGGGACAAGGCGGTCCCCGTTGGTGATTGCTGGTTCCGGCACTGATTGAACAGGATAGATTGACCAGGTTGCTGGTGTAATCCAGGCACAAGAGCAGGGGGGAGCAATTGAGTTTGCAGGTAGGCCATGTTACGGCGCCGGAAGACCGGCTATCTTTCGGTCAAAAGTTTGCCTATGGTCTCGGTGCGATTGCAAACAATCTGCTCGGCGGCGCCATTGGCTACATGTCGATTGTGCTCAACGTGGGTCTGGGCATGAACCCGGCGCTGGTCGGAACTCTGCAGGCGATTCCGCGATTTACAGATGCCCTGACCGATCCGGTGATGGGCTATATTTCCGATAATACCCGGTCCCGATACGGCCGGCGCCGGCCGTACATTTTTATCGGTGCGATCTTCGTTGGCCTTATCTTTGCGTTAATGTGGCAGCTGCCCGCTGGCTACAGTGAAATGTTTTATTTCTGGTTTTTTCTGGCGGGCTCCATCCTCTTTTATCTCGCCTATACCGTGTTTGCCACCCCCTGGGTTGCGCTCGGCTATGAAATGACGCCGGACTATCATGAACGCACCCGCCTCATGGCGTCGCAGAATTTCATGGGGCAGTTTTCATGGATTTCGCTCCCCTGGTTTTATGCGATCATGGAAAATGACCGGCTTTTTTCAGACTCCGTCGAGGGTGCCCGCGTGCTGGCAATCATTATCGGTGTGGTCGTTGCCGTACTCGGTGTAAGTAGCGCGGTGTTTTGTCGTGAACGCTTCATTCCGGAAAAAAACGCAGGATCATCACAAACCTTGCGGCATTCTCCAGAATGTTACGGCCATTTTTTAAAGGCTTCCTGATTACCCTCAAACGCACGGAGTTTCTCAAACTCTGCGTGGCCACCTTCTTTTTGTTTAACGGCATCATGCTGGTATCGGCCTTTGGTTCATATATCACCATTTATTATGTCTCCGGTGGTGACACGGATCTGGGTGCCACCTACATGGGGCTGTATGGAAGCGTGACAACGGTCGCAACCTTGTCTGCCATCGCCATGGTGTCCTGGGTATCCGCCAGGATCGGGAAACGCAGAACCTTCATCCTTGCAACGTCGTTTACATTATTCGGCTGTTTGCTGAAGTGGTGGTGCTACGATCCTCTTTTACCCTGGAAGGTGCTTATTCCTGCACCGTTCATTGCCGTGGGGATGGGGGCACTGTTTACCCTGATGGGTTCGATGGTTGCTGATGTGTGCGATATCGATGAGCTTGAAACCGGTCACCGCCGGGAAGGCATGTTTGGCTCGATATTCTGGTGGGTGGTAAAACTTGGCATGGCGTTGGCCTTTGGTCTTTCGGGATTCCTGCTTAATGCGACCGGCTTTGATGTCGAGATGGTCGGTGCACAAACATCGGATACTTTTATTTTGATGAGATTGTGCGATACCCTGATTCCGGCAGCAGCAGCCCTGATCGCTATCCTTGCGGTCGCGTCATTCAAAATTACGGAAGAAAAGTCCTATGAAGTGCGCAAGGCCCTCGAGAATCGGCGTGGCAAACCGGTTGTGCTGGATGAGGGTATGCAGGCCGATGCCAGTCCAGCTTGATTGTGACAGCAGGCAAACGTATAGCCGGGATCAACTGTTATTTGCAGGGCTGCTCCGCAGGGAGCGGTAATCGACTACAGGATTATTGACTGGTGCCAATGCGAACCAAAAATATTGACCTGTCCACTGTCAGCAGCTGGCATGACGTATTGCGCGAGGGACGAAATCGGCAACCTTGTTCACCTGGATGTGAAGAGCGGTGTCAATAACGATGACAACCTCGACGTTCTGCCGGCTGCTTGCTTGTACTGCATTACTATTACTCCTTGCCGGCTGTCAGTATTTTGATGATGTCAGCCCTGAGGACGTCAGGACTATTACCATTACCATGGTTGCGAAGAGTGAAGCCAACCCGGTTTTTCTGTCTGCACGACTTGGCGCTGAGGCCGCTGCGAAGGATTTGTCAGAGAAATACAGCAGGCTCGACGTCAAGATCGACTGGCGTACCCCGGCAACAGAAGACGCGAGCGGTCAGGCCCGGCTGATCCTCGCTGCGGTCGATGCAGGGACGGACGCGATTCTGGTTTCATGCTCAAATGACGAAATTCTCGAACTGGCGATCAATCAGGCAGTTGACCGCGGCGTACCGGTTATGACGTTTGATAGTGATGCTCCAGACTCCAGGCGGTTTGCATTCTACGGGGCAAATGATATCGAGCTCGGTGAGACTGTAATGGACAAGTTGGCAGAACTCATGGGTAACAAGGGCAGGGTTGCCATCCTTGCCGGTAACGAAGCGGCCTTGAACCTGCAAATGCGCGTTTTGGGTGTTAAAAACGCGGCGTCCAGGTACCCGGAAATAGAGATAGTGGGAGTATTCAATCATCCTGAAACGGCGCAGCAGGCCGCTGCCGAGGTATTGCGGGTCAATGCGGCCTATCCTGACATCAGCGGCTGGGCAATGATCGGTGGCTGGGCGCTCTTCAGTGAAGAATTGATTGACAAAATCGATCCCCGGACAATGAAGATTGTCGCAGTGGATGCCCTGCCGGCGCAGCTCCCCTATGTGGAAAAAGGCATTGTCCCTGTTTTGCTTGGACAGCCGACTTTCAGATGGGGCAAGATCTCTGTCGAAAACATCATCGACAAGCTGCATCTGGAAAAAGACGTAGACGTCATAAATCATTTAAAGCTTATTCCCGTGTCGCGAGCCAATCTCGGTGGCTGGGCGAGGCAGATCAAGGCGTGGGGTTACGAGGGTGTGCCTGAGAAATACCTCACCTATGTGGCGGATGAGTAGGCAGCGATTCCACCAGAGGATCACGACGGTCGGAATGATTTAACGATATGCTATTAATCTGGTGCAACGCATGAATATGATCAAACACGTTCTTTTTGCTACGGATGATTCGGAAGATGCGCTGGAAGCATACCAGTATGCCTTGAGTATTGCCGGGCAGTATGACGCAAGATTGACATTGCTGCATGTGATTGCGGAGACCAGCGATCTGTCTGTATTCGATATCAATATGGGGAGATCGACAAGTGAAAGGAAGTGGCTGGAGGCAAAGCGTGAGTATTTGCAAAGCATCCGGGAAGACTATACCAAAAGAATCAAGGAAGAATATGGAAAAGAATACGCGAATACCGATGAGATCATCGTGGAGATAGGTATCCCGTCAAAAATTATCTTACTCGTTGCGGAAGATAAAAACTGCGATTTTATTGTGATGGGGATGAGGGGGAAGGGCAGGACACTGGGTGATGCGCTCATGGGAGACACGGTGAGGCGGGTACTGCACCGGTCAAAGCTGCCGGTACTGGTTGTTCAGCCTTCAGGGGAAAGTATGCAAAAAGATGAAAATGCCTGATCTGAAATTACTGCTGATACTTCCCTTGCTGTTGAGCGCATGCTCTCTCAATAATAGTGGCGATACAGAAATGCATGCGGTAACAGATATCAATTACAAACTTGTCGATACCGTGGAGGTGCTTGTTACCTCCGAAAGCGGCGATAAAATTGCCCTCAAGGAAAATGTAGCGTTCAGGGAAGGGTACGCGCAAGGCAACCTGATCGTCATACAGGCCTGATATCGTCAAGCAAACAATTGTTGGTATTGGCACATCATTTACCGAAGCGTCTGCTTTTGTTCTGGCGCACCTGGATAAAGGCACAAGACAGGAGGTAATGAACAACATTTATAGTAAAAAAGGTGCTAATTTCACACTGGCAAGAACGCCAATCGGTGCCACTGATTTTTCTGTCGAGGGTAAATATTCCTACGATGATGTTAAAGATGACGTAAAACTTGAACACTTCAGCATTGCGCCTGACAAAGACGGTTTCCAGGTAAAGGATTACCCGGGCATAAGGGATGCTTCCTATGACCTGCTGCCAATGATTAAAGAGGCAAACGCGATTAAACACAATCAACAAGATGATGATATCAAAATTATTGCTTCAGCCTGGACTGCTCCGGCGTGGATGAAGGATATCGAGGAATGGCACATCCCCGGGTCTGCTGACAATAACTGGCAGGGAACAGGGGGGGAATTAAAAAACAGAATACATTCCAGTCTACGCCGATTACCTGACAAAATACCTTGATGCCTACAAGCGCGAAGGCGTGAATATCTGGGGCTTGACCCCGGTAAACGAGCCGCATGGAAACAACGGACAATGGGAAAGTATGCATTTCACGGCAGAATCGCAGAATGACTTCGTAAAAAACTATTTAGGACCAAAGCTGCAAACGAGTAAAAATGGCGACGTCAAGCTGCTGGTTTATGATCAAAACAGGGATGGCCTGGAGCACTGGACAGATATCATATTCTCTGACACCGAATCTGCAAAGTATGTCTACGGTGTGGCGGTACACTGGTACGAAAGTACTTTCAAGGTATATGAAGAAATACTGGACAAGGTCCATAACAGGTTTCCCGGGTTTTCGATCATTAATACAGAAGCGACTATTGATGATCTCGGCAAGGATGCTCCACAGGGTATTCTCGATCCGCTTCGTTACAAGGAGAGTGGCTGGTTTGATAACGACGCATTCTGGTGGAATGACAACGCCACGGACTGGGCGTATACCGCAACCTGGCCCGGTGTCATTGCAGAAGATCATCCCATTTATACACCGGTACATCGTTATGCAAGAAATATCATTGTCAGCCTGAATCACTGGGTATCAGGCTGGATCGACTGGAATATTGTTCTCGACCAGAATGGCGGACCCAACCATGTCGGCAATTTCTGCGGTGCGCCCATCATGATCGATGTGGCAACGCAGCATGTATATTACACGCCGGTTTATTATGTGCTGGCACAGTTCAGTAGAACAATAAGGCCGGGTGATAAAGCCATTCAGGCGTATAAATATCTGGATGGGCTGGATGACGATGCCCTGCATGCAAGCGCCACCATTAACCCGGACAATCTCGTGACTGTCCAGCTGTTGAACACGACCAAACAGCCGCTTGTTTACATCCTGCAGATTGGCATGCAGTATGCGGAAGTCAATATTGCCGCGAACTCCCTGCAGACTGTTCGTGTTCAATTATAACAAGAAGCCAGGGGGAGGTTTTTTATACATTGGTACTTCGTTGGTGAATCCAGCGCAAACGATGCAGATGTTGGAAATTGTTCAAATATCAATCTTTGCAAACAAAGGGGCGGGCACTATGTCGGGTTTAAACTTGTTCACAAACACCAGGAATCTCTGCAGTCTGTTGACACTCTTTCTGGCTCTTTATCTGCCACTCATGAGCCAGGCACAGGCGGCTGACGTAGTCACCACGTACCAGGATGAAAACGGCTGGAAACTGAAGGTGAATGGCAATGACTTCTATGTCAAGGGTGTCGTCTGGGGCTACACGCCAAGAGATGAAAACTGGAGTTACAACCTGTGGGGCCAGCCTGATGACTTCATCAGAAAGGTTCTCGATCATGATTTTGGCATGATGAAAGCCGCAGGCGTCAATGCGATCCGCAGCTTCTCCACGATACCACCCGAGTGGGTGACCTACATCTATAAAGAGTATGGCATCATGACGGTCATAAACGACCTCATGGGAAGGTATGGATACAAGGTTGGTGGAAAGTTTATCGTGAATACTGATTACTCCGACGAGCTTACCCGTGCAACACTGAAAAAAGACATGCTGGAAGTGGTGGAGAAGTATAAAAATGTACCAGGCGTGCTGATGTTCGCTTTTGGTAATGAAAGCAACTATGGCCTCTCATGGACCAGCTTTGAAATCGAAAATCTCCCGGAAGGCGAACAAAACACGGAAAAGGCAAAATACTTGTATAGCCTGTTTAACGAGATCATGGCGGCAGGCAAGCGTATCGACAAAAATCACCCCTTCACCATTGTCAACGGAGACCTGCAGTATATCGACCTGATCAAGGAATATTGCACGGATATGGATGTACTGGGGACCAATATGTACCGGGGCACAGGGTTCACAGACGCGTGGAAAAAGGTTAAAGCCGAGCTGGATCTCCCCATTGTATTCATGGAATTCGGCAGTGATGCCTTTAATGCGAGGGAGAACAGAGAGGACATGGTGGCGCAAGCTGCTTTCCTTAAAGAACAGTGGCAGGAGATGTATAACAAAAGCTATGGCAATGGAGAGGAAGGCAACTCTATCGGCGGGTTTGTCTTCGAGTGGCGTGATGAATGGTGGAAATACAAGGTCGAAGAACAGGAAGATATGGATGTGCAAAACACCCATGCTTCATGGGCAAGCGGTGGTTATACCTTCGATTACACGGGCGGTTTAAACAACATGAACGAAGAGTGGTGGGGTATCAACCGGCTTGGGAAGCCCGATGCCGACGGCGTATACATTGCCGAGCCGAGAATGGCCTACGACGTGCTCTCCGAGGTTTGGCAGATGGACCCGTACACCTACAAAAAGGAGGCGTTTAATCAACAGTTCAATAATATCAACATGGATTATCTTGCCCTCAAGAGTGATGTCCGTCAGCTGAAAAGCGAAAACAAGGAGACCAGGGAAATTGTGCATTTCTCGGGCGGTAGCATTGAGACAAAATTCATTCTGCAGGGCTTTCAAAATGACATAAAAGAGGACGGCGAGGAAGGTCTCGATTTTCAGTCAGGCCAAATGCTTTTCCTGGATTTTGAATTTCAGCCTACTGAAAAAATCAATGGACAAGCCTCGTTGAACGTTCTGGGCAGTGTGCCGGATGAACTCATCGAAATTTCCTATGGCTCGCGTGGGGATCCGGTTACTGTGCTGCAGGTTGAAACTGTGACTGTTGACGGGGTACCGCAAAATGTAGTCGTGCCGGTAGTCGTTGATGACCGTAACCGCATTGAGATTTATGACTTCGATGCGACCTACGAAGGAAGCAGTTTTGATCTTGGCACCTTTTATCACACGCCACGTTACCACTGGGGATATGAGGGTGACTTCTTTGGCCTGGTGCGAGAAACAACGGACATGGCCGGTGAGGATATATGGAATGCCAAGGCCCCTGTAGGTGCGGAGTTCATCGGCAAGAAATCCCTGGAAGGACTCAAGATCATTGCGGGGCCGGAAATTTACTGGGGGGCAAATCCGAAAATAGTGGGCAAGTATCAATTCGATTATCGGGACGTCAACCTTACCTTCATCCATTCAGAAGATGTTGCCAGGTCAGGCCAATCGGCTACTGCCACCTCGGCGACTACAAGACAATCGCGCGCCACCACGCTGACTGGCAAAACCAAGCTGACTGATAGCACTACGCTTGAAGTGGGCTTGATCGGTGCCGCTTCAGAAAAGATCGATGAAGACTATACCCGCCTGGATGGCAATGACGTTGTTCTTGATCAGATAGATTTTCAGGATACGCTGGGTATAAAGGCAAGGCTGAGCTTTGATCTGTTCGGTGCTCAAGCGTACGTGGCCGGCAATTATGCAGGACTCGTGGCGGATGCAGGCGATGCTGTCGCAGAATTTGGCACCATGCTCCCCTATTCACAATATGGCAATAAAAAGGAGCTTGACGCGGGTGTCATGATGACTTACGGCGACTGGCTGGTGTTTCCGCGAGTTTTGTGGCGTGAAAATCTTGTCGATGCCAACCCGTTAATTCCACCGGAAATTAATAATGGGGTACTCTTTCCCGGCATCGCCCCGCGTAACACGGATGATGACCCCTTTGCGGTTTTGGACAACAGGGCAGCCAGGGCAGCCGAGATCATGTTTACCTATGACCCCACAGGAGGCACCTTCTTTTATGCCTGGGATAACGACCGAAGAGAAGATGCAAAGTTTGCCTTTAACCTCGTCGCGAATTATACCGAATTCTCTACAGATACTGACGCGAATCTTTTCTTCTTCGAGCCAACCGGTGAAAACGCATCCTTCGGTCTGGGGCTTCCTGATGAGAACGTATGGCAAGTCAAGAGCCGGCTGGTCAACATTCCGAACGGGCGTGTAAGATTTGTTACCAATCTGCTGGCCGCATTTCAGCAATCGTCCGGTACCCCGGAAGGAGGGACGCGTCGATATTATGAGGCGGAGGAGAAGATCATTTTTGACAGAAAGCATATACTTTCCGCCTATATCAAAAAGGATGCCTGGGGAAAGTATGACTTTTACAGACAGTTCAATATTACGTATCCATGGCAATATAAACTGGACTATTCCTATCTGCTTGATGCTCGTGCCGATGAATTAAGCTCCAGTAAAATCGGCATCAGGGCGCTGTACAGAACACTTGATTCAAATTCCCCCGACGATGAATACCAGAATGGCTTGAACGACTATATGTTCGAAACCATTGCCTATTTCACCTGGAGTTTCTAGTGACGGAGCACGCATTGCAGAGGATTAATATGATGAACAATCTATACTGGAAAGAGGTTCACCGGGGTATCTTGAAATGGCTGTTCGTGATGATGTTTGTTCCGGTTGTCCTGGTCGCTATGGGTTGTGGATCCGGTGATAGCGATGGAGAGGACATCAATGAAATTACACTACCCACGGGTACAACGCTTGATCTGTATTGCGCGGATGAGGGGATCTATCTGGAGACCTGTGTTCTGGATGATCCAAGGAACCCGTTTGCCAAAACCACGATTACTGAGTTTGATGTAAATGACCCGGAATCGGAGGAGGAGAATAAATTCGAGCTGGCATTTGCAATTCCACCCGGGCCCGAGTACGCGATATCAAGATTCTATTTCTGGGCAACGGCACTTGCGAGAAGACCCTCTGGAGAAAATCAATATTACACCGCAGTGGCATTGCACGAATTATACACCTCAGGTGTCGCGGAGGGCTTTGGAAGTGTCAATGCCCAGAATCAGGCGATAAGAGCCTACCGGGCAGTGCTGGATTATTTTTTCGGGTCTGTAACCTTCTACTCTACCTGCGACTTCCTTCCTTCTCCCCCCAATCCTGAACTATTTTATTCTGTCATTGTGAGTGATCTGACAGGGGCGAACCTGGTTGACCCCGACCCTAATCCTAATGCTATCAGGTTGTGTGATGGGACTGTGGTGCCCCAAAATCCTTTGGTTACACTCTTTCCCGAGGATAATCCGGTGCTGTCAGACTTTACGGCGCGGGAACAATTGGGTGAATGGGGTTATTCCTATGTCGAAATTGATGAGGATACTGCGTTTGTAACCGTGAGCACTTTCTAGTGGCTTGATCGTTTTCCCCTGGTGATCCTTGCGTGCCGGCGAGAGCAACGACAGTCTTCCTGGATGGCAATCGGTCAGGCTGCATCGGCGAAGCTGTTGAATAAAGCTGTTGCCGTTGCAGGACTGCAATGGCAACAGGTTCCCGGCAGGGCCCTGTGAAGCCGTTGCCTTCCTGGCGTAGAAAAATCTAGCCGTTTTTTCATCGTGTCTTCACCCGTACAGGACTATTTATCATGTTCCCAAAAGATTTTGTCTGGGGCGCTGCGGCTTCCAGTTACCAGATCGAGGGGGCCGCCGGGCGCGACGGTGGTGGCGTGTCTGTCTGGGACATGCTCGGCCGCCAGCCGGGCAAGATAGTCAATGGCGATACCGGGGAAGTTGCCTGTGATCACTACCATCGCTACCGGGAAGATGTCGGCCTGATGGCCGAAATGGGCCTGCAGGCCTACCGATTCTCGGTCAGCTGGCCGCGCGTACTTCCGCAAGGCGCGGGCGCCGTCAACGCAAAGGGCCTCGATTTCTACAGCCGGCTGGTTGATGCCTTGCTGGAACACGGCATCAGCCCCTGGGTGACCTTGTTTCACTGGGATTTCCCCTACGCCCTTTACTGCCGGGGAGGCTGGTTGAACCGCGACAGTGCCGACTGGTTTGCCGACTATACGGCCCTTGTGGTGGATAAACTTTCGGATCGGGTTGCGCACTGGATTACACTCAATGAGCCGCAATGTTTCATCGGCATGGGGCACCTCGATGGAACCCATGCCCCCGGCATGCAGATGGGCGTGGCGGAAGTCCTGCTGGCCGCGCATCATGCCCTGCTGGCCCACGGGCAGGCCGTGCAGGTGATTCGTGCCCGGGCGAAAACGAAGCCCTCGATTGGCGCGGCCCAGGCGAGCCTGATATCGATTCCCGCTACGGACCAGCCGGATGATATTGCAGCGGCGCGACGCAGCATGTTCTCGATACGCGAGAAACAGATTCTTCAACAACAGCTGGTTTTCCGACCCCATGATCCTGGGGCGCTATCCCGAAGACGGTGCTACGCTGTTTGAAGCCGAGATGCCAGCAGTGCCGGCGGGCGACCTCGCCACCATCCAGCAACCGCTGGATTTCTTTGCCGCGAATATCTATTCCGGACAGCTATATCCGTGCGACACCGGCCGGCGATTTCGAGCCGGTGACGGACCGGGATCTGCCGGTCACCGCCATGGGCTGGCCGATCACGCCCGAGGCACTCTACTGGGCGCCGCGATTCTTCCACGAGCGCTACCGGCTGCCGATTGTCATCACTGAAAACGGCATGGCGAGTGACGACCGTGTCGCGGACGGGCGTGTCCATGATCAACAGCGCATCGACTTTTTACAGCAATATCTCAGGAATACGGACGGGCGATTGCCGAGGGCGTGCCGGCACTGGGGTATTTCCTCTGGTCGATTCATCGACAATTTCGAATGGGCCGAAGGCTATGCCAAGCGCTTTGGGCTGATCCATGTGGATTATGCCACCCAGCAGCGGACCCTGAAGGATTCTGCTGCACTGGTACCGGCAGGTGATTGCGGCCAGGGGTGAAAATCTGGGTCAGAAAACCGCGCAGGGGGCGAGCTAACAGCCGGTCCGCTGGAGCCTGCCGGCCGCAGCGGCGGTTCCAATAAACGCCATTCTGCTGCAGTTGGCTGAAAGGCTGCCAATTTTTGTAAAGTATTTCAACGCTGCAGATTTTGCCCTGGTATCACCGCCATAAAACGTCTAACTAGCTGTTATTATTAGTTATTGTGTCAAGACGGGCGTGAAATATAACGGGACGCCATTGTCGGGGTAGCTTACAAAATGACTGCCAGCGAAACAGTTGCCCGCCTTCCTTGATGTATAAATACATAATAAAATCATGAAGATATAAAACAGGCATGAATCTGGCATCAATTGTGCTTGTTAGATAGTAAATACAGCTCTATAGCAGTATTTCATGAAAGCTAAGTTGAGTATATATACGTATATATATGAAATAAGTAAGTAGTGGAGGTTTAGATTATTGTCATGCGTATTGAGCCATACGGCCGGTCCGTAGCAATCAATAACAGAGGATATAAATCATGAAGATTAGAAAAAAGATGATACAAACTGTTGGGGCAGGTGCACTGCTTGCATTGTTTGCCGGCGGCGCTCAGGCGAACCTGCTGACGAACGTGCGAGTTTTGAGTCGCTCGACGCATCTGGCGGTGACATTTAGTGCTTGTACCGGTTGGACGCATTCGGACCTCTTTCAACGCACGGACGGTACTGTTACGGACCAATTTCACTGCCGCGGCGCGGTTTTCAGCCCGATTGACATGATACCGGTCACAGTCCTGAAGCAGTTCGGCACTGACGCGGGTGCCTTCCAGACTGTCGCGGTGGCCGCCGGTACACAGTATGATCTAACCGCGTGGGCCATGAACTGGGTAGGTGATCCCATGAAGCAACCTCGGTATTCTGCAACTGACTTTCTGGGATGGCGCCAATGGTCACCGGAAATCTGCTCGGCTACCTTCGAGCAACCGCTGGACCCTATGCGATGACGGCGTTAACTATCCTACCTGCCTGTACAGGATGGTGCCGACATCTCCGACTGGACCCAGCTGTCGGTATCAGGAATCGCGCCTGCTGGTACAGTATCGGCCAAGGTATTACTGACTGCATGTCCTGACGCGATCCATGCCGCGCTGGCTGGCGCTATGTTTCTGGATGACGTGAGTCTGACTGCCGTTCCTGTTCCCGCTGCCGTATGGCTGTTCGGTTCCGGTCTTCTTGGCCTGGTCGGTGTTGCACGTCGCCGCAAGAGCTGAGGTCAAGGTGTCAGCAATTGATGGAATTAAATGGTGTCAGAGCACATTTTTACCTTATATAGATTAATAAGTAGTTAATAATAGGTACCTTCCGGGCGTTGGCCATCGCACCAACGCCCGGACTCTTCTCCCGACGACCGACTTGTCAGCGACTTGATTGGTGTCAGAGCACATTTTTTCCTTATATAGATTCATGCATTACCTACACGCCTACCTTATTAACGAACAGTCACCTACATTACACGCTGATCAAATCCCCTCCGCTCCATACTCAGTTGGATAAGCACCAGCTCAATCATTGCGCAGCTTACTGGAAATCTTTTCAACGCCTATCGAACCGGATTGACCAAGGAAATAGGTAACACCCTGAACCGGGCGTTGGCTTGGGGACAAACAAGCAGCAGGTGAAGCCATCCTGTGTCGGCGGACAGAAGAGCAGCCCAATGGCCGACCTCGAAAACAGTACGGTCCGCAGGTATATTAGGAAAAAATGTGCTCTGACACCGTTTAAATTATGATTCTTGTTTCCTTCCTGTTTTTTACCGGCCTGGTGGCCGTGCTCACTTTCTGGTTGACGCGCAAGGACGACCACGCGACCAGCAACGGTTATTTCCTCGCAGGAAGAAGCCTGACATGGCCGTTGATCGCCGGATCGTTGCTGTTGACCAACCTGTCGACCGAGCAAATGGTCGGGCTCAACGGCGCCGCCTATACCCATGGTTTTGCCGTCATGGTATGGGAGGTCGTCGCTGTCATTGCACTGGTCTGCATGGCACTGTTCTTTCTGCCGCGCTTTCTGCGCAGCGGCGTATCAACCGTTCCCGAGTATCTGCGAAATCCGTTTTGATCATCAGACCCAGGTCATCACCAACCTGATTTTCCTGGTGGCTTACGCCGGCATCCTGCTGCCAATCATTTTATATACCGGAGCCACCGGGCTTATCGGCATTCTCGACGTGCAGGGGATGCTTGGCCTGGAGTCACACGCCCAGACCCTGTGGATCATCGTCTGGGTGGTCGGCATTATCGGCTCGGTCTATGCACTCTTCGGCGGCCTGCGCACCGTTGCCGTCTCCGACACCATCAACGGCGTCGGTCTACTGGCCGGCGGCCTGATGATTTCCTGGTTTGGTCTCAACGCACTCGGCGAGGGTGACTTCTTCGCGGGCATCGATGCACTGTCGGCCGGCAATCCGGGCCGGCTCAATTCCATCGGCGGCGCCGATAGCGGGGTACCGTTTGGCACGGTGTTCTCCGGCATCCTGCTACTCACATGTTTTACTGGACCACCAACCAGCAAATCATCCAGCGAACCTTCGGCGCGAAGTCGCTGGCCGAAGGTCAGAAAGGGGTGCTGGCGACCGGGTTGCTGAAGCTGCTCGGTCCCGTCTACCTGGTGATCCCCGGGCTGATTGCCTTCGCCATGTTTGCCGGTCAGGACGTCAAGGCGGACCTTTCTTACGGGCATGCTGGTCAACCAGGTGTTGCCGACGCCCTATGCCGGTTTTTTTGCGGCGGTGATGATGGGCGCTATCCTGTCGAGCTTTAATTCGGCACTGAACAGTACCTGCACCCTGTTCAGCCTGGGCCTGTACAAGAGCGTCATCAACACGAATGCGAGCAATCGGCAAGCTGGTACGCTCCGGCAAAATTTTCGGCTGGATACTGGCGTTGTTCTCGATGTGCCTGGCCCCGCTGCTATACGGGCAGGAGAGTATTTTTTCCTATCTGCAGAAGATGAATGGCCTGTACTTCATTCCCATACTCGCCGTGGTCCTGGTCGGCATGCTGACCCGCAGGGTGCCGCCGATCGCAGCGAAGGCCGCCCTGGTCGCCGGCTTTCTGGTCATCGCCTGCGGCTACTTTGTGCCCCCGGCGGCCTTGATCGTGGCGTCCATGAACGATTTTCATTTTCTCGGTGTGGTGTTCACCTATCTCGTCGTCATGATGCTCGATCATCGGAGAGATCTGGCCCCTGAAGGACGAGTGGGTGCAGATCGATGTCAGGGCCGTGGACATGACGCCGTGGGTTCACGCCAGGAAGGCCGGCTGGTGCTGGTTCTGCTGGTGCTGGCTATCTATATCACGTTTGCCGATTTGTCCGTGCTGTCATGATACGGCCCATCGCGACATCCTGTACGGGCAGAAACATACACGTGCTCGTCCTGCTGTGCGCCAGCCTGGTGCTGTGGCCCGCGGCCACATGGGCCAGGGCCATCCCGGTGGAACTGCGCCAGACAGGGCAGGGCTGGCAGCTGTTGCGTGGCGGTGAGCCGTACTTTATCCGTGGCGCCGGCGGGGAGCGCCTCGCTGGAGCAACTGGCGGCCGCGGGCGCGAACTCGGTGCGCACCTGGGGGGCCGACGACATCGGCGCGCGTCTCGACGCGGCGCACGCCCTCGGCCTGTCCGTGACCGTCGGCATCTGGCTCGGCCACGAGCGCCACGGTTTCGACTACAATGACGAGACCCAGGTCACGCGAGCAGCTGGAGCGCGCCCGCCAGACCGTGCTGCGCTACAAGGACCACCCGGCGGTGCTGCTGTGGGGCATCGGCAACGAGATGGAGGGCTTCGAGTCGGGCGACAACCCGGCCATCTGGGCGGCGGTGAACGAGGTCGCCGCCATGGTCAAGCAACTCGACCCGGCCCACCCGACCATGACCGTCACCGCCGAGATCGGCGGTGGGCGCATCGAGGGCGTGCACAAGCGCTGTCCGGCCATCGACATCCATGGCATCAACTCCTACGGCGGCGCGCCGTCGCTGGCCGAGCGCTACCGCGCCGGCGGCGCGACCAAGCCCTACGTGCTCACCGAGTTCGGGCCGCCCGGGTCGTGGGAGGTGCCAACGAGCGACTGGGGCGCGCCCTACGAGCTGACGAGCACCGAGAAGGCGGCGTTCTACCGGCGCAGCTATGAGCAAGGCGTGCTCGGCGCCCCGGGCCTTGCGCTGGGCTCGTACGTCTTTACCTGGGGCTCCAAGATGGAGGGCACCGCCACCTGGTTCGGCATGTTCCTTGACGATGGCGCCCGGCTCGGGGCGGTCGACACCATGACCGAGCTGTGGTCCGGCAGCCCGCCGAAGAACCTCGCGCCCACGGTCGAGCCACTGGTCGTCGAGGGTGAGCCGCGGGTCGATCCGGGTGCCGAGGTGCGCGTGCGCGCCGTCATCGCCGATCCCGAGGGCGCTGCGATCCGCGTGCGCTGGGTACTGCGTCGCGAGTCCGGCGATTACGCCACCGGCGGTGACTACCGGCCTATGCTGCCCGACATAGAGGGCGCGGTCCTCGAGGGTCGTGCCGATGGCGCACGATTGCGCATGCCCGAGGAGCCCGGGCCGTATCGGTTGTTCCTCTATGCCTATGACGAGGCGGGCAATGCGGCGACCGCCAATGTGCCGCTGCTGGTGAAAGGCGAGGTGCGTACGCCCATGCCGTTTTACGTCTACGAAGACGGCTTCGAGGGCATGCCCTGGGCTCCGTCGGGATGGATGGGTTCGACGGGAGCGATGGAGTCGCTGACCCTGGACGGCGACCACGCGGAGAACCCGCACGAGGGCAAGGCCTGCATCAAGATGCGCTTCACCGGCGATGTCGGCAGCTGGGTCGGTGTTGCCTGGCAGCACCCCGCCAACAACTGGGGCGAGATGGACGGCGGCCATGACCTCAGCGGCGCCACGCAGCTGGAACTGTGGGCGCGGGGAGAATACGGTGGCGAGCGATTCAACATCGGTGTCGGACTGCTTGGCCCGGACACGGCGTACCCGGATTCGGGCAAGACGAGCGTCGAGAGCATCGTGCTGAAGCGCGAGTGGCAGCGCTACCGCATTCCCCTCAAGAAGATCGACCTGTCGAGCCTCAAGACAGGCTTCGTGGTGACCCTCACCGGGCAGCGCACCTCGGTTACCGTTTACCTGGACAGCATCCGCTTTATTTAAATGGTGTCAGAGCACATTTTTTCCTTATATAGATTCAGATAGTTCCTACAGACCTGACGACATCATCTAGCTATATTCGCAGCTCTATAAGATTGATCAGCAGGAACTGCAATGGCAAGGAAGCCACGCTTTGCCCTCCCGGGATATCCACAGCACATCATCCAGCGTGGTCTGGACAGGCAGGCATGTTTCTTTGCCGTCGAAGACTACAGGCTCTATCTTGAGCTGATGCAGGAAGCGGCGGATAAATATGACTGCCACGTGCACGCCTACGTCTTGATGACCAATCACGTGCATATGCTGGTCACGCCGCAACAGTCACTGGGCGTTTCATTGATGGTGCAACGGCTTGCTCAGCGCTACGTAAGAGCGATTAATCGCACTTATCGACGAACGGGTACCTTGTGGGATGGGCGTTATAGGGCCGGGCTCGTAGACACCGGGCGTTACCTGCTGACCTGCATGCGTTATATCGAACTTAATCCGGTGCGCGCGAGTATGGTCACGCATCCCGCTGAGTATGCCTGGTCAAGCTACAGGCATAATGGCCAGGGTAGCCCAGACAAGGTGATCAAATCTCATCCCCTCTATATTCAATTGGATAAGAACCGACTGAATCGTTGTGCAGCTTACAGGGGAATGTTTTCAACACATATCGAACCAGATGTACTGAACGAAATTCGCAACACCCTGAACCAGGAGTTGGTATTGGGTTCCGGTGCATTCAGAAAACAGGTGGAAAGCATGTTGGATCGACAGACAGAAAAGAAGCCGAAGGGCCGACCTCGGAAAGCTAACGGCGCGTTCGTATATTAGGAGAAAATCTGCTCTGACACCCTTTTACTGGAAGATATTTCGACAGCGCTGGTTTCTCCGGATATAACTGCCAAAGTCACTCTAACTCACTGTTATAAAAGTATAATGTATAACAGCTGGATGGAACCCCCCGGAACAAGCTTGTCGAGATAGCTTGCAAAACAGCACGAGTGTTTTTAGCTGTTTAAAATATAGTCATGTAAATCAATAGAATAAAAAGTTGGTGTAAATATTGCAGCTATATAGCATCTAAACTGCTATATAGCATATATATCAGGTAACAGCGGAGGACCAGACGTTGAATCGGTTGTTTACAAAGGCAACACTCCAGAAAGAGAACCTGGAATTTCTAGGCACACTGGGCGTAAGCCATGAGAACTGCGGCAATGGCTTCATCCCAGCCTTCTACGATAAAGAAACGGGGCAGGTAGAAATATCGCGTTTCCCGAATGGTCAACCCGCACCCATGCACATGATCGAGGGGCTTCCCGAAAACTGGATAGTCGAGCGAGATGATACCGCTAAAGCGACAGCCATCAAGCAATCGGTTATAGCCGGCTTTGTCCGTGAAGGTTGTTTCTTCACTCGGTGCCAGGCGGCCGAGATGGTACTGGCTGAAACTAATATAAGGGTGTCTGAGCACAATTAATTCTAATATAAGCAGTAAATGTGCTCTGACACCCTTAAGGTACTGGTAATTAACTCGGGCAGTTCCTCCATCAAGTATCAGCTTTTCAATATGCATGACGGGGCGGTGCTCGTTTCCGGTGCCGTTGAGAGTATCGGCGAAGCGCAAGGTCTGCACAGGCACCGGCTGCACAAGGGAGGTGACATCACCGAAAGTCACTACGAGCTGTGTATTGCCGACCACCGCGAGGGGTTGTCGCGTATTGGTACCCTGTTGCGCGAGTCCGGAGCAGTCACCGAGCTGTCGGAGCTGTTCGCCATCGGGCATCGTGTGGTGCACGGTGGTGAGTCCTTCCGGGAGCCCGCACTGATTACCGAAACGGTGGTGGAGCAGATAAGGGACATGAATCCGCTCGCACCACTGCACAATTCGGCCAATGTCATGGGTATCGAGGTCGCCCTGCAGCAGGCACCGGATGTACCCCAGGTTGCCGTGTTTGATACCGCCTTCCATCAGTCTATTCCCGCGCATGCCTATCGTTATGCCTTGCCAGAGGCGCTCTACACCGATCAGCATGTACGTCGTTACGGTTTTCACGGCACATCCCACGCCTACGTGGCAAAACAAGCAGCTACCATGCTGGGAAAGCCCTTGACGTCACTGAAGCTGATAACCCTGCACCTCGGTAATGGCGCCAGTGCCGCGGCGATTGCGCAGGGCCAAAGCGTGGATACCTCCATGGGTATGACACCCCTCGAGGGCCTGATCATGGGCACCCGCTGTGGTGACCTGGATCCGGCGATCCACTTCTATCTGGCCCGTACAACCGGTCTGGACAACGACCAGATCGAATCCCTGCTCAACAAGCAAAGCGGGCTCAAGGGCATCTGTGGTGCCAACGACATGCGCGAAGTACACCGCCTCGCCGAAGCTGGCGATGCGCAGGCGCGGCTTGCGCTGGACATGTATTGTTACCGCATAAAAAAGTACATCGGTGCCTATTACGCTGCATTGGGCGGGCTCGATGCTGTGGTCTTTACCGGGGGTATTGGCGAGAATGATGCCTGGGTGCGCGAGCACTGCTGTGCAGGACTGGAGGCGCTGGGGATTGCACTCGATACACGCAAGAATGCCTCGGCCGGCGGCGGGGCCTTCGACATCCATAGTGAAATGAGCCGGGTCAGCCTGCTGGTAGTCCCGACAAACGAGGAACTTGAGATTGCCCGGCAGGCCGTTCGCTGTATCCAGCAGTAAATGGTGTCAGAGCACAGTTAACTCTAATATGCGGAGAAAATGTGCTCTGACACCCTTAGGCTTGATCAGTAGGGCCACCGCCAGTCACGCGCCTCGGGTTTGTCCACGCCGTGCTTGTGCGCGTAATGGCGGCAGTCGATCTGCATATCGCGCAGTTTTTCCTTCACATGGGCACCGGCCACCTGCAGGCGCGGCACGCGGTTGATGACATCGATGGCGAGACTGAAACGATCGATCTCGTTTTCGATGGCCAGTTCCAGTGGCGTGTTGATATTGCCCTTTTCCTTGTAGCCGCGCACGTGCAGATTCTTGTGGTTGGTGCGGCGATAGGCCAGCCGGTGGATCAGCCAGGGATAGCCGTGGAAGTTGAAAATGATCGGCTTGTCCATGGTAAACAGGCTGTCAAAGTCGCGGTCGGAGAGGCCGTGCGGATGTTCATCGGCCGATTGCATGCGGAACAGGTCAACGACGTTAACGAAGCGAATTTTCAGGTCCTCGAAGTGCTCGCGCAACAGGGCCGTCGCCGCCAGCGCCTCCTGGGTGGGGATGTCGCCGCAACCTGCAATCACCGCGTCCGGTTCAGAACCCTGGTCGTTACTGGCCCAGTCCCAGATACCGATGCCCTTGGTACAGTGCTTGATAGCAGCGTCCATATCCAGGAATTGCAGATGCTCCTGCTTGTCGGCGACGATGACGTTGATGTCATCGCGGCTGCGCAGGCAATGATCAGCCACGGACAGCAGCGTGTTGACGTCCGGCGGCAGGTAGATTCGTGTCACCTTCGGGCTCTTGTTGACCACCACATTGAGGAAGCCGGGATCCTGGTGCGTAAATCCATTATGGTCCTGGCGCCATACGGTGGAAGTGATCAGCAGATTCAATGAAGAGACCGGCGCCCGCCAGGGAATCTCTTCGCAGATTGCCAGCCACTTGGCGTGCTGGTTATACATGGAATCGATGACGTGCACGAAGGCCTCGTAGGTGGCGAAGAAGCCGTGCCGCCCGCTCAGCAAATAGCCCTCCAGCCAGCCCTCCAGGGTATGCTCGGAAAGCATTTCCAACACCCGGCCGTCGGGAGACAGTTCGCCGCCGTCCGCGTCTTCCGGCAGGTAATCGGCCAGCCACAGTTTCTTGCTCACTTCGTAGATAGCGTGCAACTTGTTGGAGGTATTCTCGTCCGGCCCGAAGACACGGAAGTTGTTCATGTTCTTGCGCATGATGTCGCGCAGGAACTCGCCCAGCGGCGGCGTATTCGCCACCTCTATGCGAGCCGGTTCGGGTACCGCCACACGGTACTTGCGGAAGTCGGGCATGCGCAGGGCCTTGCGCAACAGGCCGCCGTTGGCATGCGGATTGGCGCTCATGCGCCGCACACCGGTGGGTGCCAGCGCCCTCAGTTCCGGTCGCAGTTTGCCCGTGTCGTCGAACAGTTCCTCCGGTTTGTAACCCTTCAACCAGTCTTCCAGCATCTGCAGGTGCGCCGGATTGTCATGCATACCCGACAGCGGTACCTGGTGAGCGCGCCAGAAACCTTCAACCTTCTTGCCGTCGACTTCCTTCGGTCCGGTCCAGCCCTTGGGTGTGCGTAACACGATCATCGGCCAGCGGGCACGTGTCGCCGTGCCACTTTCACGCGCCTGTTGCTGGATGGAACGAATCTCAGCCAGGCAGCGGTCCATGGTGGTGGCCATGGTCTGGTGCATGCGCAGGGGATCATCCCCTTCGACGAAACAAGGGTTCCAGCCATAACCCCGGAACAGGTCCTCCAGTTCCTGGTGCGGGATGCGTGCCAGAATGGTGGGATTGTTGATCTTGTAGCCGTTCAAATGCAGGATGGGCAGTACCGCACCATCGCGGATCGGGTTCAGAAACTTGTTGGAGTGCCAGGAGGTCGCCAGGGGGCCGGTTTCCGCCTCGCCGTCACCGACCGCGACCGCCACCAGCAGGTCTGGATTGTCGAAAGCCGCTCCAAATGCGTGCGATACGCTATAACCCAGTTCACCACCCTCGTGGATCGATCCCGGGGTTTCCGGCGTACAGTGGCTGCCAATACCGCCTGGGAACGAGAACTGCCTGAAGAAGTGATTCATGCCTTCCGCATCTTCGCTTTTGTCCGGATAAATCTCTGAATAGGTGCCTTCAAGGTATACCGGCGCCAGTACCCCGGGCGCACCGTGGCCTGGACCGGCCAGAAAAATCGCGTTCAAATCCTCTTTGACTATCAAGCGATTCAGGTGGGTATACATGAACGACAGGCCCGGGCTCGCACCCCAGTGGCCCAACAGGCGATTCTTGATGTGCTCTGGCTTCAGCGGCTCCCTGAGCAGAGGATTTTCCTGCAGGTAGATCATGCCCGCCGCCAGATAGTTGCAGGCCCGCCAGTAGGCATCGATATTCGCGAGCGCTTCCGGGGACAGGGGTTTTTCAATGATTTCCAGTTCAGATGCAGCTACAGCCATGTCGATATTCTCCTTGGGATATAGGGTGTCAGAGCACATTTATCTGCTAATATTAGCAATAAATGTGCTCTGACACCCATTACAGGGTTTTCAGAAAGGCAATAAGGGCGTCTTTCTCGCTTTGGGTCATGCCGGCATAGCCCTGTTTCGCTGTCTCCGCCTCACCGCCGTGCCACATTATCGCCTCATTCAGGGTGCGGGCCCGGCCATCGTGCAGGTAAGCCTCGCCGCCGCTGACGCCCGCGGTCAGGCCGATATTCCACAACGGGGCGGTGCGCCACTCAGCCCCCGAGGCGTTGCCTTCTGACGAGGTTCGAGGCCAGTCCCGGCCCCATGTCATGCAGCAGCAGATCGGTATAGGGGTGGATGGTTTGATCGCGCAATTCCGCATGCGGATGATAAGGCGATGTCTGGAAGGTGTCGGTATGACAGCCGCTGCAGCCGGCACTGTCAAACAATGCCTCGCCCTGCAGGGCGACCGGGTCAGCCAGGTCGCGGCGAGCACTCACTCCCAGCAGGGAAATGTAGACGCTCAGGTTGTCGAGGTGCTGGTCACTTAACTCTGTGCCAGACAGGGCCACAACCGGATTGAGCACTACCGCAGTCCGGGCTGGAAAAGATCGAGGTCATCACACCCATATCGGTATTGAGAGCTCCCGCGACCTGCTGTTTTACAGTGGCCTGGGAGGCCTTCCAGCCGAAACGCCCGATTCGGGTCTGTCCCGTTTCAGCATCGTTCAGCAGCCGGATACGGCCGGAAATACCATCACCGTCACTGTCACTGGGGTCCGCCAGCGCTTCGATATCGGCTTCGGTAATGGCCTCCAGCAAGCCCATCCCGACTAACTGCGGAGCAATACGCGCCGAGAAGTTACTCGGTGCGGCACCACTGAAGCTGAAGTTGGGCGAACGCAGGCCATTATTTTCAGTCCAGCTACTGATGCGCACACTGCCTTCCGATGCGCCGCTGGTGAATCTGGGTTGTAATACGGCACCTGTTTGTGGATCCGGGTAGCCGCCGGCATCACCGACTTTTACCACATACTGGTCCAGGGCCTGTCCGACTGCCGGCGGCAGTGCCCGGCCATTTTTCGCATGGCAGGCCACGCAGGAGCGGTTGATGTAGTGTGTCCCGAGCGTGCCGGCCAGTTCGGTGAAGTTGGGATTGGTGACTGCTTCGTTATGGGAACCATCGCCGAAGTCCGTGTGGTGTACACGGCGCCCCAGCATAAATGTCTGGCCATTGATATTCGACATGTTGGGTGCCATCTGGATGAAGTGATTATCGGGCTCATCCGAGTACTGGTAGGGGAGGGTTACGTTGCCGCCAAGCCAGCCCGCCAAGGGCATGGGATAGGAATCGTCACCCTGGCCCTGGCGCGTCTCCCAGGGGACAATGCCCTGGCCGACGATATAAAGTATGGCGGTGCCGTAATAATTGTCACGGCCGTTGGGTGGCGCATCAAGAAACTGGCTGAGTTCAAACTCCAGACGGTCGCCCACCTGGAGAGGCCGATTGAACTTCTGGTTATAGTTCAGGCTGCGGGTGTAGTGCCGGGCATCTTCACCGAGGATGTCCAGGCTCGGGACACCCGTCATGATGCCGTTGTTGGCATATACGGCCGCGACCAGGTGGAAAAAGCGCAATTCCGCCTCGTTGGTCTTGACCTTCCACTGGGTGGTGACGTTGAAGGTGATGGTGTTGCCGCCCTTGCCGATGGTGTCGACGATTTCTACAGCCGCCGTGCGGTGCTCCCAGTAAAACGACAAATAGTGATCGTAGATCTTGTACTGGCTTTCTCGGGCATGGCGATCGCGCGCGCGATCCGAGAAGCGGGTAATCAAGGCCGTTGGTGTGTCTTCCTGGAGCACAGGTTCCAGCACCGTGGTGTTAGCAAACAGAGGTACAATGACTTGAACATAGGGAACTGTGTGCCAAACGCCACCCGCACCGTCACCATTCGTGTCACCCGCAGCGGTATCACCGATGAAGAAGTATAACGGCCGGCCATTATAGGTTGCTTGCTCGGTACCATCGTTGCGAGTAATAGTACCGAGGTTAGAGACCCCGGACGCAGCACCATCACTTACCAATAACGGCGGCCAGTTGTTCGCACAACCACCATTGCAGGTACTGGTACCCGGCGCTGCAAGATCACTGTCAAAGACATAGAGCGTGAAAAACGGCTGGCTGGCATCCGCACCGCCTGACAAAATATTGTTTGTGGACGACACTTCATTGACGCTAATAATGAGCGTGCAACCGTTGACATCGACTGGTGTAAGCAGCGGGGTGCCAGGGCATAGATCGAGGCTGTCTTCAACGCCATCCAAATCAGAGTCAATACAGCCACTAGAGTTCACCGGGTTGCCCGCCGGTGTGCCGGGGCACAAATCGATGCTGTCGTCTACGCCATCAGCATCTTCATCTTCAGCTGCGGCAGGTGAGCCGTAAACTTCCATTTCCCAAATCGAATAGCCATACACGCTGGTGCGGCTAACGCCATACATGCGTACATAGCGATAAATCCCTGACACGTCGGCATTATCGGTGCGGTTACCAAATACACCGCCCGATTTAATGAAGAGTGGTGTCCAGTTGCTGTTGTCTGTCGAACCTTGAATCTGATAGCTTGCCGCATTCGCAGCTTCCCAATGAATGATCACTTCCGACAATAGATAGGTGGCGCCCAAATCGAGCGTAATCCAGCTCGGGTCAACACCTTGCGCTGATTCCCAGCGGGTTGCCAGGTTGCCATCAACCGCGAGACTCGGGCCGCCAGCCGGGCCAGAGGTACTCGCTGTGGCCGTGGCGCTGAGCAATGATATAACGATTGGGCAACCGTTGGCATACACCGGTGTACCCGGTGGCGTTCCGGAACAGAGGTCGTTACTGTCGTCGACACCATCGCCATCGGTGTCTGTTGTGCCGGGTTTGGTCTTGATTTCGGCAAGCCACCACACGCCATCCTGGCCTTGGCCGGTAGTAGAACCGGGGCTGGCGTCGCCGGCATAGAAATACAAGGGTCTGCCATCATAGGTCACCTGAAGCGAACCATCGTCACGTACAATCGTTCCGAGGCCTGATGTGCCGGATGCGCCGCCGTCCTCAACCAGTAAAGGTTGCCAAAGGCCCGCACAGGAATTATTACAATTGCTGCCCGGTGACCCTATGTCCAGGTCAAAAGTATAAAGGGAATAACCTGGTCTGCCTGAGTCGGCACCACCGACCAGGGTGTCGTTTACCGCCGCCACTTCAATATCACGATAAGTCCCGAGTCGAAGCACCTGCTGTTGCAGCAAAAGCAGATCCTGGACGTTGATGACGCCATCCGGCGTATCTGCCGGGTAGATGTCACCGTGGGATAATTCCAGTTCGGTGGGGTTAACCAGGCCCAGTGCAATCCGGGTGGCGACTAGATAATCTGCGCTGTTGGTCAATCCATCAGGCGCACCGAGGGGGGCGAGGTCACCATCAGCATAGACAGGATAGGATGCCTGAGTAACGGCAGTGAAGAGGTTAGCCGATGCCATGACAAGGCAGGTCAGGAATCTGTTCACGTGGCGTCTATATATGAACGGGTGTCAGAGCACAGTTGTTTCTAATATAAGGATAAAATGTGCTCTGACACCGTTTGCTGTATGCTGCCGATTCATGGTACGCCTCTGACAGTCATGCTCACGTCATCCCAGAAAAGGGCGCCACCAAAAGGGGTTCCACTGGTCTGGATATGCATTAACAATACCTGGGCCGACTGGGCGCCCGCAGGAGCGACACCGGAAACCGACATTTCGGTCCAGTCAGTGACTTCGGCACCGTCCTGTGTGTTTGATAGATCGACGGAGTGGTTACCCTGCGTGTCACCGATGGTTTGCACGGCCTGGCCAATCTGACTTCCGGTGGCATTGGGGCCATCCCAGAAAGTCAGTTGCAGGATAGCCAGGTTGTTGAAGGGATCACCCACCCAGTTCATGGCCCAGGCAGATACCTCAACGGTGTTGCCCGCAGATACCTCAACATTGTTTCTGGCACCGGCATCTATACCGTACTGCTTCAGGGACTGGTTGCCACCGGCATCATGTGAAACCGGCCCGGAGGCGGGGCCGTCATTGGCGATCACGAAGTTGGAGTTGAAACATTTCCAGGCGGAACCGGCCAGTACTCCGCCGACACAACCCTGACCACCATTTGTTGCGTCATTCGTGCCGGGTGGTTCAAAACCTCCATCATCAAAATCCACAGGTATCACAGGCGGGGGGCCAATCGTATAGGTCCCGTCCCCGCCGTCAGTCTGGTAAACCCTGACGTAGTCCACCAGCATGGTCTGCGGCCATGTCGTGCTGGCATCCGGCGCACCGCCCAGCGTTCCACCGATGGCGACATTGAGTATCATGAAAAACTCTTTAAGAAACTCATCCATCGTGGCCGGATTGATCGACCGGGTGAAGTAGGGAATGCCATCGATTTTTCCCACCATGCCATTGGCAGTCCACTCAGCTGAAAACACATGGAAATCATCACCCAGTGAGTCAGGGAACAATGACAGGTAATTCGACACGTACGTCCAACCCTCGTTGTCCGGATAACACACCCCCGGGGTATTCGGGTTTTGCCTGCTATCGTCGCACCAGTGCATGGTGAAATGTGTCGTGAATTCATTCGAATAAAGATTGTGAATTTCCACGACATCAATTTCGCCCGAGAACGGCCAGCCGACGGCAGGGTAATTGGCACCCAGCATCCAGAATGCCGACCAGGCACCATTGCCCACGGGATGTTTTATTCGCGCCTCGACCTTGCCGTATTTGAACGAGAATTTGTCGAGCGTATTGATTCTTGCAGAGGTAATCGTCCCGTCGCGTTTGCCACACGACGGGGGAGCGGCGCATTGCGCGGAAATTGCCAGGTTGCCGCCGGCCACCGAGAGATTGTTCGATGAGCTGGTATACAACTGCCACTCGTCATTGCCCCAGCCAAAACTACCGTAACCGGTTTCATAAGACCAGTTTGACAGATCCAGTGCGGCGCCTGAAAACTCATCGCTCCACACCAGTGAGTAAGCAGCTTTCGTCTTGATGGTTGCGTTGCAGCCGGCGACTTCGGGGCAGGCGTGACTGATAAAAATATTATCCAGGTATAATTCCGCGTTGCCTCCAGTGACCTCGATCACAAACGCATTGCCCACGTTATTCAGGTCGATGCCCGTACCCTGGGGAATCAGGTCGGCGAAATTAATGGTAACCCTGCGCCAGCTACCGACGCTGTATTGCGACGCTGACAGTGCAAGCTTGCCCAGGTTCGGGTAGCCGCTGTCAATCTTGACGGTCAGGATGGCGCCGGGTGAGAGGCTGATGACCTTGAGGTCAAACACCAGTTGCGCGAGGCCTGCACCGGACAGGTCGAAGCCCGAATCCAGAACGGGGTCAGCGCTTAGATTCCCCGTTCCCAGGAAAATGTTGGCCACACCACCGGTGACCTTGAAACGCCAGAGGGTGTTGCTTGAGTCCTCCGGGTCCGTGAAGTTCGTATTGCTGATCACCGTGGCGCCCGGCGCGGTATAGCCACCCGCGACCAGCGTGGTGGACGTGCTGATGCCACCAACATCGATGTAAACCGTTGCCGGTCCATCGTCAAACAGGTCGAGGTTCTCGACGTAGGTATTGGCCGAGGGTGCAAACAGGCGCTGTTGCAGCAGCAACAGGTCTTGCAGGTTGATGACACCGTCCGGCGCGTTTGCCGGGTAGAGGTCACCGTGGGAGTATTCCAGCGCGGTCGGGCTAATCTGGTCCAGTACAATCCGGGAGCCGATCAGGTAATCGGCGCTGTTGATCAGACCATCAGGGGCACCGAGTGGTGCGATGTCGCCATCAGCATAAATCGGGGAACTTGAATGCGCAACGCCGGCCATCAACATGGCCGATAACATCACCACATGCCTGAGAAGTCTTGTTCACGCCATATAGCTACTTTACTAAGGGTAGATTCTCGCGCGCCACTCCCTAAAAAAACGGGCGACCTCGAGAGGCCGCCCATTAGGCTGGAGTTAACGATTAAGCGGCTTTCTTTCTCCTGGCGATACCGACCAGGCCGACCAGGCCCGAGCCAAACAGCCAGACGGCGGCGGGTACAGGAACGGCAGATACATCCGTGGTGATGGTGATGTTGTCGAAGTAAATGTCTACCCGCAGCCCACGACCGGTCCGCAAGAAGTCTTAAGCTGCAGCGTCACGCCACCGGACTGACGTCAGGTCCGAGGGTGGTGGTCCAGGTAATAGGATGTCCAGTCCGCGTTGGGAAAGATCGGCCCGTTACCATAAGATCTCCGCCTTGGATGTGCCGCCACCGCTCAGCTCGGAGAACAGCTCGATAAACACGACGCCACCGGCGCCTGACAGCGAACCTTTCATGTCCCAGGTGACGGTGATTGGCGCGAAGGGGGTAAGAAATCCGGCTTGCAGGTTGGCATTCTTGATCACGTTGTCGACAGGCGGGTCGCTAGTGACCGCGGACAGGTACAACCAGATTGGCTGCATAAGTGCTGCCGTTGCCAGGAGTAACGATCGTCTGGGTTCCAGTCATTCGGGAACTGTGTCCATCCGGTGAAGTCGCCGGTTTCGAACCCACCGTTGACGGCAATGTCCTGACATGGCCTGTGCCGCTCCGGTACACAGCATCAGTGCCGCTGCCATCGCAGATGTCTTAAGAATATGTTTAGTCATTTATTCGTCCTCTGTCATTTGTTGTTAACCAACCCGCAAGGTGCAGGTGGAGTGTTTCGCCGTTATCACCAAACTCGAGACCGTTATAGCAATCGCTGGCTGCCGCCTCTGAAGATGCTATAGAGCAGTAACGTATATTTAGCATGCACGATCAGTGCCATAATTATGCCTTACAGATAACTTACTGATTAGATGTCGATACTTCACTTTCGCTATGAGAAGCGTTCATTCTGGCGACTTCTTTTTTGTAAGCTATTTCGACAACGTCAGGTAGTGAAATACCGCTGCGCTTTACATATATTGTCATTTACAACAATCAGTTGGCGGTATTTTGTGGGCAATATCTGGTGAAAGTCTGTGTTGTTGAATTAATTTACAAATTCGGTGACTACGATCTGCGATATCTAAGGTGTCAGAGCACAGTTTTTGCTTATATTAGTAACAAATGTGCTCTGACACCCTTTCCGTGAAGCGTTTTATAACGCCACAAAACGCGGGCTCTTCTGATTACGGATCGTTTCCAGAAACATGTCGAGAAAGGCTTGTTGGTGGCGGCGAATATATTTGTTTTTCAGGTAGGCGATGCGTGATATCTCCCAGGGGAACAGGTCACTTAAATCTTTAAAGCGTAGCGTTTTATCAAAGATCTTGTTAAATGCCATGCTGGCAATAATGCCAATACCGAGTCCGTCCCGCACATAGGTTTTTATAATATCGGTATCGGCCGCACTTAATACGATGTTGGGTTCAAGCTGTGCACGTTGAAAGGTTTCATCGAGGCTCTTGCGTCCTGTAAAACCCATCCCGTAGGTGATGATTGGATAGCCACACAGATGATTCAACTGTGGGTGTTTTATTTTCAGAATTGGATGATCCGCCAGGGTAATCAGGCAGCGGTTCCAGCGATAACACGGAATGCTTTCCAGCTTTTTGGACTGCGCCAGTTCTTCCGTGCAGATCGAGAAATCCACCGTGTCGTTGATCGCCCAATCCACCAGCTGTTGTGGAGTGCCCTGATGCATCTGCAACTCAATATCCGGGTAATTCCGGTAAAACCGGCTGATCACCGGCGGCAAGATATAGCGCGCCTGGGTATGCGTGCAGCCAATGCGCAGAATACCCTGTCGTAGTTGTTGCTCATCCTGCGCGAGTCGATGGATATTATTAACGCTATGGATCGCATCGAGTGCCTGTTGTTCTACCAGGCGGCCGAATTCAGTCAAACCGGTCAGGCGTTTACCTTTGCGAATGAACAGTTCGCCACCCAGTTCCTTTTCCAGGCGTATAAGTTGCTGAGAGACCGCTGATTGCACCAGGAACTGTTTGTCTGCGGTGCGCGAAACACTGAAATCGTTGTTGATCAGGGTGATCAGTGTCTGTAATTGACGTAAATCCATGTCGACAAAATATCAAAAATATTAATATATAACCATAATAAATCATTAGTAGTCATAATGCAGTCTTGTACAATGTGCTCTATAGCAGACAGGAGGAAGCATCGATGGCACCAGCGAGTTATATAGAATATGTAGACAATAGAGGTCGTTATGTAATTCTGGACGAAGACGGATTCCTCATTGACCCATTGGAGTGGGGGCGTTCCTTCACTGAACACAGAGCGCTCAGGGCAAACATTGTGCTTGATGATAAACACTGGCTACTCATCGAGATTATTCGCGATAAGTACCTGAGACTGGGTGCACTGCCTTCGATGCATCTTGTTTGCAAAGCAGCTGGTCTTGATAAGCGGGTACTCAAGCAGCAATTTGGGAGTTGCCTGAATTTGTGGAAGATCGCCGGATTACCCAACCCGGGTGAAGAGGCCAGGGCTTATATGAATTAGTACTTCCACCTGTTCAGGTTTGACCCCCTTAATTAAGAGCTGAGATATGCAGATAGGAATGATTGGGCTTGGACGCATGGGAAGTAATATGTTGTTGCGGTTGCATGCGGGCGGCCATCAATGTGTCGGTCTGGATCTGGCACCGCAAAATGTAGAGCAATTACAGGCTCAGGGAATCAAGGCAACAACATCTCTGGATGAATTTGTCTCCTGGCTGGAGCCGCCGCGCACCGCCTGGTGCATGGTGCCGCATGGTGAAGCCACCGAGCAAACAGTAAAGGCCCTGGGTGAACGCTTCAGTGCAGACGATATTATCATTGACGGTGGTAACAGCTACTTCAAGGATGATGTGCGGCGCGCGCAACAATTATCAGCAGCTGGAATTCATTATATCGATGTGGGCACCAGCGGTGGCGTATGGGGACGCGAGCGCGGCTACTGTTTGATGATTGGTGGACCGAAAGTTGCTGTCGATTATCTGGACCCGGTGTTTCGTTGCCTGGCGCCCGGAGAGGGAGAGATCCCGACGACAGCAGGGCGGCCACCGGCGCGAGGCAGTGCCGAGGCTGGTTATATTCACTGCGGCCCTGCGGGTGCCGGACACTTCGTAAAAATGATTCATAATGGTATTGAATATGGCTTGATGCAGGCCTATGCGGAAGGCTTCGACATCATGAAGAATGCTGCCAGTGAGTCATTGCCGGAGCACATGCGCTATGAACTGGATCTGGGTGAGATCGCCGAGGTATGGCGACGCGGCAGTGTTGTCAGTTCCTGGTTGCTGGATCTGTGTGCCATCTCGCTGCAGCAAGATCCGCAGTTAGGTGATTACAGTGGTTATGTGCAGGATTCAGGAGAAGGTCGCTGGACGGTACAGACGGCCATTGAAGAGGCGGTACCGGCGGACGTATTAACCGCTGCCCTGTATACCCGGTTCCGCTCGCGGCAAGAACATACCTTTGCCGAGAAATTGCTCTCGGCCATGCGCAGCCAGTTTGGAGGCCATACAGAGACAAAAGCCAGCGCGGGAGGTGTGTAGATGAGTGCAGAGGAAATGACCAATCCACTCGCGGTAGGCTTGTCCGAGCCGGTTCTGCCACAACCCTGTAGCCTGGTGATTTTTGGCGGCGCGGGCGATCTCTCCAGACGAAAACTGCTGCCGGCGATCTACAATCTGGGCCTGGACGGTGTGCTTCCTGCCAATTTTTCTGTGTTCGGGTTCTCCGTTGAAGAAATGGATGATGCCGGGTATCGCGGCTTTGCGTGGCAAGGTGTCGAGCGTTTTTCACGCCAGGCGCTGGATCAGGAGCACTGGCCGAATTATGAACGCCAGCTGTTTTTTCAATCGGGCAGTTTTGATGATCCTGCCGCCTATGCAGCATTGAAGCGGCGCCTGGAGGAGATAGAACCGCAGTTCGGTATTCCGGGTAACCGGGTTTTTTATCTTGCGATCCCGCCGCGTTTTATCGGTATGTGTGCGCAGCACCTCAAAGCAGCAGGACTGATCCAGGACGAGACATCCGATGGCCCGTTCTCGCGCATTATTGTGGAAAAGCCTATTGGCCGTGACTTGCAAAGTGCCGAAGAGGTGAACGAAATTCTCGGCGAATGTTTTGCCGAGCGGCAGATTTATCGTATCGATCATTATCTTGGCAAGGAGACAGTACAGAATATCCTGGTCATGCGTTTTGGCAATGCGATCTTCGAACCATTATGGAATTCGAAACATATAGACCATGTACAGATAACCGTAGCAGAGGCGGAAGGCGTTGGCACTCGCGCCGGTTATTTCGAGGGTGCAGGGGCGTTACGCGATATGGTCCAGAATCATATCCTGCAGTTACTTTCCCTCGTGGCCATGGAGCCGCCGTGGTGCATGGATGCTGATGTGATCCGTGACCACCGGCTGGATGTATTGCATTGTCTGCGTCCTCTGAATATTGAGGATGTCGAGTCGCATGTGGTGCGCGCCCAGTATGCGCATGGTTTTTTCCAGGGTGAAGATGTGCCCGGTTATCGTCGCGAAGAAGGTGTCGCCAGTGATTCAACCACGGAAAGTTACGTGGCACTGCGCATGTTCATTGATAACTGGCGCTGGGCCGGTGTTCCCTTCTACATCCGCACGGGGAAGCGATTGCCGAAACGGGTCAGCGAAATTGCGGTGCAGTTCAAGGATGTGCCGAATATTCTGTTCAATTCAGACAAGCAGCAGCCACTGGATCCCAATGTGCTGGCGTTGCGCATTCAGCCGGACGAGGGTTTGTCCTTGCGCATTGCCACCAAGATGCCTGGTTCGCGGGTGAAGATCTATCCCGTGAAAATGGATTTTCGCTATGGCAGTACGTTTGGCGGTCAGTCACCCGAGGCCTATGAGCGTTTACTGCTGGATGTCATGGCGGGAGACGCCACCCTGTTCATGCGGCGTGATGCAGTCGAGGCATCCTGGCGCTGGATACAACCCCTGCTGGATGCCTGGGATCAGGGCAATAAACGCTGGTTGCCGGAATATCCGGCGGGTACCTGGGGGCCGGTGGAAGCCGACCGTATGATTGAAGACGATGGACGACGCTGGCGGGTGCTGTGAACGAGTCTTCTTCCCGCAGCGTGAGTGCGTCAGCGACACGGGTCAATGTGGCCGATATCGAACTGGCACTGAATCGGCTGTGGGATGCATTGCATGAAGAAGGCCAGGCCGAGCACGGGGTGACGCGTGCCTGTATGTCCAATGTCATTATCGCCTGTCTAACCGAAGAACAGGCACACGATGTCGCTAATCGCATTCCACGGTTGGTCGAGCGGCACCCGGCGCGGGTGTTTTTACTGACGGCATGTGCGCCGCAAGGCAATTCCATCGAGGCCGAGGTTTCGGCTCACTGCCGTCGTTCCGAGGGTAGCAAGCAACTCTGCTCCGAGCATGTGGATATCCGTTTCGACCCAGCCGTTGTCGAGCGCCTTGGATCCGTGTTGCGTCCCTTATTGATAGGTGATTTGCCTACAGCCTTATGGTGGGCCAGTAATCAACCACCACCGCTTAGTGATGGTCTCTTTGATGCCCTGGCAGAGCTGGCGGACCAGGTGATTTATGACAGTGTCGGTTGGCCAAACCCGGCCGAAGGCGTACGTGCCATGACGCGTTGGGTAATGGGAGAAAGCCGGCCGGTATTTAATCTGGCATGGCGCTATCTGAAGCCGTGGCGACGTATTCTGGCACAGGTGCTGGATCCAAGGGTGGCGCCGGGTGCATTGCAGAATATCGATTCAATTCGCATTGAGCACGGACCCCATGCGCTGCCCATGGCGTGGTTGCTGATTGGCTGGCTGGCGGCCCGATTGCAATGGAAGCCGCAGAAAGGGGAAGTACAATCCGGCAGCGAGGTGGGTTGGTCTTTTCAAACTCCACGAGGGGCTTTGCGGGTGCACATTCATCGATCTTCCGAAGGCATGGCACAGGTACGCAAGTTGAAGCTGGAATGGCAGGGTGCTGTACCGGGACGCGCCGGTTTCCTGTATGGCGATGACCACTGGTTGTCATTGTTGCCGGAAGAATCGACCTTGCCAGCCGCCAGTATTCCTGCACGCGAAGTGCCCATGGAAATGATGATTGCGGCACAACTGGCGCATCGATCAAAAGATCCCCTGTTTGAGCAATCCATTGCCGTTGCGCAAATCATGGCGGGCGTGCTGAACAAACGGGTGGCTCGATGAACAGTACAAAAAGAAAAAACATGAAATTACTGGAAGGGAAATGGGCGCTGGTGACCGGATCCAGCCGTGGCATCGGCCAACAGATTGCAACAGGGCTGGCCGAGCGTAAATGCAATCTGGTCGTCCATGGGCGCAGCCCCGAAAACACCGCCAGGACGGTTGAGCTGCTCAAATCCCATGACATACAAGTGCATATCGTCAGTGGAGAATTTTCAAGCAGGGAAGGGATCCAGTCCGTGATCGACGGGGTGCGTTCCGGGCCCGGACATGTGGATATTCTGTATAACAATGCCGCCGTTATGAGCGAATGGAAACCGATCTGGGAAGTGAGCAGTAAAGAATGGCTGGATGTCTTTCAAGTCAACCTGCTGGCGATGATCGCTCTGTGTAATGCCTTTGCACCGGAAATGAAGCGCCGCGGTTTTGGTCGCATCATTAACCTGACCTCCGGAATCAAGGACACCCCGAATCTGGCGCCATATGGGGTTTCCAAGGCCGCGGTCGATAAATATACACTGGATTTAGCAACCGAATTGAAGGGCAGTAATGTGCTGGTTAATTACCTTGATCCCGGTTGGTTGAAGACCGACCTGGGTGGAGAGAATGCCATGTACCCCGTCGAAGACGTGTTGCCGGGCGCGCTTGTGCCGGCACTGCTGGAGGACAACGGGCCGAACGGTCAATTCTTCGCGGCTCAGGATTATCGCATGCTGGTCAGCTAGCAAACCAAAAGCAATGCACCATGAAACAGCTTGCATGTTCTTGCCGGTGCGCGCAGTGCAACCTGCATTGATACGTTGAATTAACCGGGGCTTCCTTCATTTATTCAGTCAAGCGTCTGCCGAGAGCTTGTAGGCTGCAAACACGGCAGGACCATAGAGTGCCGTTTTATCATTCAGTATGACCTGCACCGGTATCTCTTGTAGCAAGGCTTGCATACGACCCTTTGCCAGAAAGGCTTCTATAAACGTGCCGCCCTTCATGGCGTCGAGTATTTTCGGGGCAATGCCGCCACCGATATAGAGTCCGCCGCTAGCCATCGTTTTTAATGCCAGGTTACCGGCTTCTACGCCGTATAAATGTACAAACAGCTGCAGTGATTGCTCGCAGATATCGTCACGTTGCGACTGGGCGGCGATGGAAATCGCGCCCGCGGGGTCTCCGTTACGCATCTCCTCGGCTAACCAGGCGGGAACTTCCCGTTTATGAAGGTCGCGCAGGAATTCATGGATGAGCACCAGCCCGGGTCCGGACAACAAACGTTCCCAACTGACGTGTTGGTAGCGTTGTTGCAGATAGCGCAGCAGTTCGATCTCCTGTTCACTGGTCGGACTGAAATCGGTGTGGCCGCCTTCGGTAGCAAAGGGCAGGAGCTTGATGCCGTCGTGCACAAGCCCGGCTTCACCGAGACCGGTGCCGGCAGCGATGATGGCACGGTTACCCTCTGGATCGCCGGCGGCTGTTTGCAGGCTGAAGAAATCATCAGCAGACAAGGCGCTGATACCCCAGGCGTTGGCCTCAAGGTCATTGAGCAGAAATACCCGGGTGATACCAGTGTGCTCTGCAATCTCCATGGTGCTGATGTGCCACGGCAGGTTTGTGGTATGGACTTCGCCATGCCGCACCGGGCCGGCGATACCGAAGCAGGCGGCTTTCACCGAGACTGAATGCTGATCGAGAAAATCCTGGATGATTTCACGCAGCGACGCGTGTTCTTGACTGTGGTAGGTCTGCTCGACGACTGTCTCAAGGTCAGTCGCCATCACCTCAAATACCGCCAGCCGGGTTTTGGTGCCGCCAATATCACCGGCAAGTACACGGACGGGGTTGTTGCTGCCAGTCATATGATTTTCCACAGTGCGGGTCTTTCTCCTGGTGAGTATTCAGAGCTGTTGTGCAGGTCGCAGGGTGCAACTAATTGAATGCTTACTTTCAATCCGCTTCACGATAGTAGAAGTTGAGCAGGCCCCGTTTGGTCAATAAACTCATCCATATCGATATGTCAACATCTTAACATCTACAGCGGGAGTGGGTTCCACTCGCGGAATCGCGCATCGCCTGGATGTAAAGCCCTTGACGATGGGGTGAAGTCGGGATGATCCAACAGCAATTCGCCCTTGTCGTCTGTCCTCTCATGCAACCTGCGTATGGGACGCGCGAATGCCTTGTCATTGCGCGGTCCACCGGTGTCGGAAGCGATGATCCAGTCGGATTCGAAGTGGTCGGCGATCTCCCGTAATTCCTCCAGCAAATTCGCCACCGCCGGGACAATCGGCACCGTCCAGGCTGTCGTTTTGCTATTAGCTTCAGGGATAAACCCTTCATCTTTCTGGATATGTTCCCACTTCGCCAGCAGTAGTTCTGCCGTGCGAACACCAGTCAACACAAATACCCGGATACCCAGCTTTACCTGGACAGAAAGCCTCTGATAGTTATCCAGTGCCAGCCACAGCGCCTGGATTTCCTCAGCGGACAAGTGACGGTCCCGGACGTTATCGACAATGGACAGATCTTTTTTGTCCAGTGCGTAGGCGGGACTTCGGTCAATCCAGCGACGGCCTTCTGCGAAGCGGAACATTTGTTTAACAATACCGAGGACCTTGCCGGCATGCATATGGGCACCACGGTCCACCACCTGTTCGATCATGGCGGCAAATGACCGGCGCCGACAGCGTAGCCAGTTTCTTCTTGGCCAGCTTTGGAATAATGTCATTATCCTGGATCATGCGGACCACTTCGGGCACTTTACGGTGTGGCACAATGCGGCGTGCATAGAAGATTTCTGCCAACTCCTTTACTTGTAGTCGGGGTTATCGGTGGGCAGGGCAGGTATACGCCGTCTTCTTGTTTCTCTTTGGCCGCCTGGAGTGCTTGTCGGGCCTCCTTGAGGCTGATGCAGCTTTCGCCTGAGCCATAGCGACCCAGCGTCAGTACCCGGTTCCTTCCGCCCTCCCGGTAATACCATTCAAAGCTCTTCCGACCGGTGGGTTCCACGCGCAGTCGCAGACCACGGCAGCCGGCGTCGGCGTACTCGCTGCGCTTGGCTTTGGGTTTGACGTTATCGAGCCAGGCAGTGGTAAACCCGGTCTTGGGTCTGGTATGATTTGCGCCGCCCATATCCGATACCTCAATTATCGTGTGTGGTCAGAGAGCCGGCAGCTGTTCGCGCAGTACCGGCCTTCAGTTTTCAGGTGAAAAATTCAGGTGAAAATACAACCTGTATCTGCAGGTTACGCGGTGTTATAGGTGGTGACGAGGGTAGGGGTCAGTAAAGTCACAAAACACCGAATATCAGGCGGTTAGATGTCGTAAATGGTAGCGGATCGAACGGGTTGTTACCCTGAAATTCGACCTTTCCAAGGTTGGGCTCGTGAGTTCGAATCTCGTTTCCCGCCCCATATTTACGGTATCAGAGCCCCGGTTAATTGCCGGGGTTTTTACTATCAGGGCAGTGGTCTTTGCCCGTGCCCAATGGCTGGGTGGCAGAGTGGTTATGCAGCGGCCTGCAAAGCCGTGGACGGCGGTTCGATTCCGCCCTCAGCCTCCATTTTTCTTCTCTAATTTGCCGCTGTAGAATTCGCTTGCGTTGTTAGGCCCGGGTGGCGAAATTGGTAGACGCAAGGGACTTAAAATCCCTCGACCTCACGGTCGTGCCGGTTCGACCCCGGCCCCGGGCACCATTTTTTAACCACTCAGGATGCGTGGCCAGCGGTTGTGTATGGCCTCTGCCAGTTCCGGTTCTATCGTGACGACGTATATGCGGCGTTCTTGCTGGTGGCGCGCGACCAGTCCCTGGATCCATTGCCCCCTGGTCAGGTCATACCAGTGGCTGTGGCCTTCGAAGTCTTTCTCCATAAAGCTTTTGACGGGTATTTTTACCGCTAGCGGAAACCAGCGGTCCCAGCGTCCGGCATAGATACTGTCCAGCCGGGCCCAGCCGCCCAAAGGTAGTGCACCGGTCTGTTCCTGGCGTCGCCCCCACGCAAGCGTGCTGATACTGCCACTACGGTTTTTTACAGGCAGTTGTGCCTTCGGGTTGGGGAAGTACACCCGGATATCCTGGTTTTTGATCGAATAATAGACGCCGCCGCACATGCTGTTCTCAGATGGTTTGCCGGTGTCCGAAGGGTTTCCATGCCGGCGCAATCACATTTGGCATGCTGGATCGATTGAGTAGCCGTGCCGGTGCCAGCACGAGTTCTCCGTAACGCTGGTTAACGGCATCCATGACGGCGTTCACCTCGTCCCGGGTGTCGTCCATGCAGGCAAATAACTCCAGCTGGCTGCCACTGTCAACCGGGTCCAGTGCGGTAACCTGGACCTGGTGTACGCCTTGCCCCTGCCAGACTGTATCAATCATGCTGCGGCATAGCGTCATAATCTGCCGGCCATCATTGGTCGGGAGGGCGCATCGCAGACTGCTGCCAGACCAGCCTTCAGCGGTGCGCAGGCCTATCGCAAAAGTGCGTGCCTGCAAGCGGTGACGCCGCAGTCGCGTGCCGACTTTTTCACTCATGTGCATCAGGTAGGTCAATAACACGTTGACATCACGGGTATCGGGCGGTACCACCTTGCCATGACCGATCGATTTAGGTGCCGGCACATCCTGTTGCAGTGCTGCGGGGTCCTGTCCCTGGCACATATACCAGATACGCCGCCCCGGGTTGCCAAAACGCCGTGCCAGAACGCTGATGGGCAGTTTTTTCATATCGCCGCAAGTATGCACCCCGTGCCCGGCAAGGAAACCGCCGATGCCTTCTGCAATGCCGCACAGCTCGGTCACCGCTACGTCACGCAGGCGTTCCGCAGCCTCCCACGGTGGGATTACGGTGAGGCCGTCAGGCTTATGCAGTTTGGCGGCAAACTTGGCGGTGGTCTTGTCGCCACTGATGCCGATCGAACAGAGGATTCCCGAGGTATCGAATACTCTTTTTTTTGCCAGCCGGGCGATCTGTGGCGGTGTGCCCAGCAGGCGCTGGCAATGCGTGACATCAAGGAAGGCCTCGTCCACCGAGAATACCTCGATATCCGGTGTGATGTCCTGTAATGCATCCATAATAGCGGTCGATGTTGCTGCGTAACGTTCCGGGTGTGCCGGACACTGGATGAGTTCGGGGCATAACTGACGTGCCTGCTTCAGGCGCATGCCGGTCTTGATGCCATAGGCGCGGGCCTCATACGAGCAGGTGATGATGCAGCTGCCTTGCAGGCCATTGGTAATCGCGACCGGTCGGCCGCGCCATTCGGCATGGTCGCGTTGCTCGATAGAGGCGAAGAAGGCATTCATGTCCACCAGCGCGATGGCGCGCGGCCATGTGGCGGTACAGTGGTTGATTGTGTAGTCAGACTTGCCCATGTACTGTGATTATATACAGTATATGGGGAGGCCGCATGGGTGTTGGATTATGGGTTGTAAGCCGCTGAAAATATTGCTGACTTTCATATATGCGGGTCGAGGAGCGGTTAACGGAAAAGTGAGCTTTTTGTTCAAGAAGGAACTCTGATACTTGTGCTAGACTCTGCCATAAATTTAACGGGGCAGCAGGATTTCTGCTGGACTGTGTCTTATGTATTTTTGGTTCTTCTTATATGGATAGAGTGTCCAGGTATGTGTTCGGGAAGGCATAAATAAAGGTGTGGTACTGATATGTCTACTGTTAACAAGGCCGAAAAAAATCAGACTGTTTTGCGGATGGTGGTTGTTTCCACCATATTTTCTTATGTGTTGTTTGCTGCATATGAGGAGATGATTACGGGTGATGTTGCTGTACAGTTATTCAAGTATGGTGCTTCTTATGCCTCTGTGCTGATGGTCCAGTATTTGCTCACAATATTTGATGTATTTGGCAAGCCGGCGAGGCTTGCCATCGGCATCGTGATTGATGTGACGATGATTACAGTGTGCTTGTACTGTCTGAATGGACACGGAGCGATATTGATCCCGGTGTATCTGTGGGTTGCGATAGGTAATGGATTCCGTCACGGTGTCAGATATTTGGTTGTATGTTCGACGTTATCGCTGGCTGAATTTTTGTATATGTGCAGTATTAGCTCATACTGGCAAGGTCAGGAGGCGCTTGTTATTTCTGGGACAGTAAGTCTGGTGATTATTCCGGCTTATGTGGCCGTGCTGCTTGCCAGGCTGAAGTCAGAGAAATCCCGTGCCGAGCAGGCCAACAAGGAGAAAACCAGGTTTCTGGCTAATGTGAGTCATGAAATCAGGACGCCACTGAATGCCGTAGTGGGGTTCAGTGAGATACTGGACAGGGAGACGGACGGAGTCAGGCGGGCGCAGTTAACAAGAAATATAAAAGACGCCTCTGCGAGTCTCATGTCGCTCGTCGATGGTGTGCTGGACTTTTCCAGGATAGAGTCTGGGCATGTATATATAGATAAGGAAGCCTTTAATCTGTATGGACTGGTGTATTCGGTCGAAGGCATGTTTTCGATGCAGGCAGGGCAGAGTGGTGTCAGATATATCACAGATATGGATGTCAGCTTGCCGCCTTATGTGTGTGGTGATGTCGACCGTTTGCGTCAGATTCTTGTGAATCTAGTCGGGAATGCAGTCAAATTTACCTCTGCTGGCGAGGTAAAGCTTAGAGTAAGTAAATACTGTGCTGAAGAAAATGGTGATCAAATCCTGTTTGAGGTGATCGATACCGGTATCGGGATATCTGCAGCCATGCAATCACGTATCTTTGAACGGTTCCGGCAGGCAGATGATTCTGTACAAAGACGCTACGGGGGTACCGGGCTTGGTACATCGATCGCAAAAGGTCTTGTTGACTTGATGGATGGACACATCGGCGTTGACAGCGAAGAGAGCAAGGGCAGCCGGTTCTGGTTCCGCATACCCTTGGTTGAAGTATCCAATGATCGGTGTGCAACAAGAAGTGTGTCAGATGCATTACGCCCAGGTTGTTGTGTGATCGGCACGAGACAATCGCAAGACGCGCTGGCTTCTACGTTGCCAGATGTGAGGGTATTCGAGCACTGGGATGATCTGGCCAGGTCCGGTGTTGATTTGAGTAAATGCTGTGTGGTGGTGGATTGCCAGACTGTGGTACCAGATGAAATCGGCGGCATTGTACGGCTGGGACACAAGGCAGGCACATGCCTGGTGGCGATGCATGAAGATGCACATAAACATGATGAGTATCTGCGTGCGGGTTTCCATCTGGTAATCGGCACCTGTGCGCATATCGAAAACGTGCTTTCGTATGCGGCCAGGATGCTGGATACACGGATAAAAAATAACCTAAAGGCAGATCTTGCGCGTTATATGAAGAATGGCGAAAGGCTGAGCGTGCTGGTAACGGATGATTGCAGGTTGAATCGCCATGTAATGAAGGCAATGCTGGATGATATGGGTGTTGAATCGGATTTTGCTTCATCTGGTCCCATGGCGCTGGAGAAACTGCGTAATGGCACATATAACTTGATGTTGCTGGACATTCAGATGCCGGGCATGTCAGGTTTTGATGTAATTGAATTGTACAATGCACGGAATTCAGAGGATAAAGCCATACCGATCATCGTCGTGACCGGTGATGCGACAACCGAGATCTATGAGAAATGCGACCAGCTGGGTGTGTCCCGGTTTCTGCTAAAGCCTGTAGATCAGGACAAGTTGCGTTATGCTCTGACTACCCTGCTTGCGCCGGGTGGTTGCGAGTCGAGACCGGGTATCGCCTGATACACCTTGACCGGCTCATGAGATAGAATCTCCCTCCTTTTATCGAGTGATGGACCTGATGAGCACTAAAACACGCTTTGCGCCCAGCCCTACGGGCTATTTGCATGTCGGCGGTGCGCGTACCGCCCTGTTTTCCTGGTTGCATGCCCGCAAGCATGGAGGCAAGTATGTTCTGCGTATCGAGGATACCGACCTGCAACGGTCGACAACTGAATCCATCAATGCGATTCTGGAGGCAATGACCTGGCTGGGGCTGGATTATGACGAAGGTCCGTTTTACCAGACCAGGCGATTTGATCGTTATAACGAAGTGATTGATGAATTGCTGGAAAAAAATCTGGCCTATCGCTGTAATTGTTCCAGGGAGCGCCTGGACGCCTTGCGCGAGGGGCAGATGCAGCGCAAGGAGAAGCCGCGCTACGACGGCCATTGTCGCAGCCAGCTCGTTTCTGCCAACGAGCCGCACGTTATCCGTTTCCGTAACCCGCCTGAAGGTTGTGTCATTATCGATGACCAGGTCCGCGGGAGAATTGTTTTTCAGAATGATGAACTGGATGATCTGATCATCCGTCGAACCGATGGATCACCAACCTATAATCTGACTGTAGTGGTTGATGACCTGGACATGGAAATTACCGATGTGATCCGTGGTGATGATCACGTCAATAACACGCCACGCCAGATAAACATTCTCAAGGCGCTGGGCAAGGAACCACCCCGATATGCCCATGTGCCGATGATCCTTGGGGATGATGGCTCGCGCCTGTCCAAACGCCATGGTGCCGTCAGTGTCATGGAGTACCGCAATCAGGGCATATTGCCGGAGGCGCTGCTGAATTACCTTGTGCGTCTGGGTTGGTCGCATGGTGATGAGGAGCTCTTTACACTTGACCAGATGGTCGAGTTTTTCGACATCAAGGACGTCAACAAGGCAGCATCGGCTTTCAACACAGAAAAGCTGCTCTGGATCAATCAGCACTATATCAAGAATGCGGATCCTGCAAGGCTTGCGCGACTGTTGAGTACACATTTGGGTGATCTGGGTATTGACCCTGCAACCGGTCCTGATCTCGTTGCGGTGGTTCGTGAACAGCGGGAGCGTGCCAGGACTCTGGTAGAGATGGCAGAGATCAGCGCCTTCTTCTATCGTGATTATGAGGACTTCGATGAAAGTGCGGCGAAGAAGCATTTGAAGGAGACCGCACGGGAACCACTGCAGCAGCTACGTGATCGATTTACTGTGCTGGACGACTGGGAGACCGGGAAGCTGCATCAGGTGGTTAACGATGTAGCCGGTTCGCTGGGACTGAATATGGGCAAGGTAGCACAGCCATTGCGTGTGGCAGTGGTTGGCAGGGCCGCATCTCCCGGTATTGATATCACGCTGCAACTGGTTGGAAAAGAGGCCTGTCTGCGTCGCATCGACAGGGCACTTGAATACATCAGCATACGAGTGGAAGAGAACGCAACATGAGCGATGAGTTGGCAGCTGTAGCGAGTAATTTTATACGACACATCATTGATAGCGATATTGAAGCAAACAAGAATGGCGGCAAGGTTGCAACACGGTTTCCGCCAGAGCCGAATGGCTACCTGCATATCGGTCATGCCAAGTCGATCTGCCTGAACTTCGGGATTGCTGAAGATTACCGGGGCACCTGTAATCTTCGTTTTGATGACACCAATCCGCATAAGGAAAATATTGAATATGTCGAGTCTATCCAGCAGGATGTGCGCTGGCTGGGCTATGACTGGGGCGAACGCCTGTTCTATGCGTCAGATTATTTCGAGCGCCTCTATGAGGCAGCTCTTGAGCTGGTGCGGGCAGGCAAGGCCTACGTGTGTGACCTTACCGCCGGGCAAATACGCGAACACCGCGGCACCCTGACCGAGCCCGGTACTCCAAGTCCCTATCGGGATCGAAGCGTCGATGAAAATCTTGACCTGCTGTCACGCATGCGCGCCGGTGAATTTGAAGACGGAACTCGTGTGTTGCGTGCCAGGATCGATATGGCCTCACCCAATATGAACATGCGTGATCCGACCCTGTACCGCATACGCCATGGTGTGATCCATCACCAGACTGGTGAAGCATGGTGTATCTACCCGATGTACGATTTTACCCATCCGATATCGGATGCGCTTGAGGGGATTACCCACTCCATCTGTACGCTTGAGTTTGCGGACCATCGGCCCTTGTACGACTGGGTGCTGGATAATGTTTCCGTGCCCTGCCACCCGCAACAAATCGAGTTTTCACGCCTGAACCTTGAATATACGGTAATGAGCAAGCGCAAACTAACACAACTGGTCGAGGAAGGCAGGGTGACCGGCTGGGATGACCCGCGTATGCCAACCATTGCCGGACTGCGGCGACGCGGCTATACACCGGCATCGATCCGTGATTTTTGCACCCGTATTGGCGTCAGCAAATCAGAAAATACGGTGGAGATGGGCGTGCTCGAGAACTGTATTCGTGAGGACCTGAATGCACATGCGCCACGACGAATGGCGGTCATCCATCCATTAAAAGTTATCATCACGAATTACCCGCAGGACCAGGTTGAAAAACTGGAGGTTGCCAATCACCCGCAGAACGAGTCGCAGGGTACTCGTATAATCCCGTTCACAGCCGAGCTTTATATCGATAAGGATGATTTCCGGGAGGAGGCATCAAGGAAGTTCAAGCGGCTCGTGGGAGGAGGAGAGGTGCGGCTGCGAAATGCATATGTTATTCGTTGTGATGAGATCATCAGGGATGCGCATGGCGAAATCATTGAACTGCACTGCAGTTACGATCCCGCGACGCTGGGAGCAAATCCACAAGGTCGCAAGGTTAAGGGCGTCATCCACTGGGTCTCCGCAGTATACGGTATAGAGGCGGACATCCGCCTCTATGATCGCCTCTTTAACAACCCGGCCCCGGATACGGCAAAAGAGGGTAAGGACTACAAGGAGTACCTTAATCCGGATTCCCTGACGAACCGTCACGCACTGCATTGTTGAGCCCTCCCTGAAGGAGTCGAAGCCGGGAGAATACTTCCAGTTCGAGCGAGAAGGTTACTTCTGCGTTGACCTGCAGCAGGCAGAAGGTGGGGGGCCTTGTTTTTAACCGAACCGTGACGCTGAGAGACTCCTGGGCAAAGATGGAGCAACAGCAGAATGATTGATAGTGCAGCTATCTGGCTGCCTTACAAGTGGTTAACGCGGGATGTTATTCGTGAATATAAAGATCTTGCCTTGACAGCAGGCAATGCCTGACGTAAATTGCGCGCTTCGTTTTACGGGGCCATAGCTCAGCTGGGAGAGCGCTTGCATGGCATGCAAGAGGTCGGCGGTTCGATCCCGCCTGGCTCCACCAAAGCGACTGAGGGCTGATTTTTTGGTCCTCGTGGACGTAATCAAGTCCCCATCGTCTAGTCGGCCTAGGACATCGCCCTTTCACGGCGGTAACAGGGGTTCGAATCCCCTTGGGGACGCCAATTAGTACAATAAGTTACGAACGTTTCTTTAGTATTTACAAGAACTACACGGAAAATTTGAAATGTCGATCTTCGAAAAAACAAAGCACTGCACAAAACGCTTTCCGTGCCGTTTCAAGCTGGCGCTGATGGTGTGTTCCGTTGCGATCGTGGCGTCAATTGCTGCGGTGCCATTCATTTCCAATATGGCATAAGGAGGCAGGAGGGGTTCTTCGTCCGTTTAACTTTTTCCCGGTTACACAAAAGCAAAGCCACCCTTCGGGGTGGCTTTGCTTTTGTGGCCTGCCCTGAATCGTCGCGTTTGCCCTCCATGCATGTGAGCCAGTTTTGGTAACCATTTGTTCCTGTTCACGGTTGACTGTCCGGGGCGCGTCGCTAGTGCTTGAAGATCCAGACATCTTTTATTTTCAATTTTTCCTTGACTGGTAGCGGCAGCACTTTTTGCTTCTGCCATGGATCTGAAGCCCGGTATCTGCAGCCGCCAGTATTGCTTGCCCTTGACACTGGCGCTTGTTACGACAACGTCAACCCCCTCTGATTGAGCATCAGCCATCGCTTTGTTTACGTACGCCTTGTCAGGCGAGGACAGCAGGTTGATAACCCATGGACCTGTAGTCGGGGATAAGCGCGATCCACGACCCGGGATGGTTTGTAGCGGGGGTTGCAGCCGTAGTTGGTGCAGTGGTTCTGGTTCGACTGCTGGCGTATCTGTTGTGCCGGTCTTGACAGGTTTGTCGATGTTTGTGACGGCAGGAGCAGATTTCTGCGCAGTTTGAAGCGGCGCAGCTGCGGCGGGTGCATCGGCTGGTGATTCGATGACCGGGTATTTCTGCAGGGAAGAGGTGTGCTCGCTTCCTCAACAACCTGCTGATCAGCAATTACTATCGGCGTCCGCGCAACAGGCTGCAGGTAGTGGGACAACCGTTTCCTTTGACCGATCCCTTGGTGTGATCGTATCGGTGGCCGCCTTTTCTGTCTCGCGAGGGGTGACGGATGGTTCGCTGACCAGTTCCTGCGCTGTAGCGGTTATGGCGAGGGGATCCCGTGGCAATGTTTCCGTGATCCTCTTTTCAAATGACTGGAAGGCATCTGTCAACGCTTTCATGCGCGCGTTGAGGGAAGCATATCTGCCGTCCTGTAATCGGCTGCTGAATGCCTGCGTCTGTACCTCTGCGAGTTCGTCTGAATGGGACCGGGTAACCGTTTCCAGTGCGTTCAGTCGCTTGTTGATGCTGGAAACGTAGTAGTACGCACCGAGAAAAACCAGGCTGGTAAAAAACAGTACCAACAAACCGGCATAAAATGGACCGACTGCTTTGGCTGGTTGTTGAGTCGAAACGCTCGTTATAGCTGATGCCTTCATTTCGGCGACAGGTTTGATCTTGTTCTCGATCCTGCCTGCCTGGCGGTGGTCTATCGAGGCTTCCAGGTTGTGTGACTCACTGGTTCGGTAAGACTCAATCAGGCCGGCCAGTTCAGGGTCGGTACAATGAAAGACGAGGTCAATCGTGCTTTCATCAACATGACTGACAATGGCGGGGATGGTGAATTTATTGTGCCCGTTGGCATGCTGGACAGACAGGTAGATGTCCACAGTATCGCCGCTACTGAAGGTCAGTAGACGGCCATCGGGATCACATTGCAGTGACATACCTTGCTGACTGACATGTAGCACCCTGCAACCGCCTGGCACAGTTCTTTTCCCGATCAGCAGGGCGTTCAGTTTGGGTGTCTTGGCATGCTAGCGAGTGTGCCATATGTCCCTATGCTCCAGGGGGTATGTTCTGTATTTTTGTCACCGGGCCAGTATTCGCCTGTACCGGCATTGCGGATAATTGTACACAATATTGACTGATAAAGTGCAGGGACATGCATGCGCAGACTAGTCTTTTCTGAGACGGTCACTCACCGCAATCGGGGTTGGGTAATTCAGCATGATGATATAGGAGGAGACGATAAACGTGATCAGGGTGGTGGCCTGAATCAGGTAGGAGGCCCTGGAACCAATGGCGCCAGCGTTAAGTGCCAGCACGGCAATCATCAGGGAGAATTCACTGACTTGCCCGAGTCGCACGCCGACCTCGTTTGAGAGGCCCGATGATTCACCGGACTGCCGCAACAGTCGTGCAAAGACCACAGGCTTGAAAATCAGCATTAATGATGCAATAAATGCTAGCAGGAATAATTACTTCCGGTAACATATGTGATGTTAAAACTAGCTCCAAGCGAAAAGAAAAACATGATAAGAAAGAAGTCTCTCAGTGGTTTGAAGCTTTCTGCAATAAACAGGGCAATGGGATTGGTCGCGAGCGAGACGCCAGCGATGAAGGCGCCGATTTCGTATGAAAGCCCCATCATGTCCGCCAACTGTGCCATACCGAGGCACCAGCCGATGGCACTGAGAAAGATGTATTCCTGAATAGTGTCGAAACGCCGCATCAGTGGTTGCAGAATGTAGCGTTCAAAGAGCAACGAGATGATGACAACCAATGGCAGAGACAAGGCCAGAATGGCGACCTGTTGCCATTCCATTCCCGTCTGTGACAGACCCTTCCAGGAAAAGCAGTATCCCGATGGCAAGGATGTCCTGAAGCAGCAGGATACTGATCATCACCTGGCCCACGTGACGGTGGTGCAGTGCAGTCGTTGGTAACAGCTTCAAGCCGATAATTGTGCTTGAGAACATCATCACAGAGCCAATGATCAGGCTTTCGAAATGACTGTAGCCAAAAGCCAGGCCTGTCAGCATGCCGATAATGCCGAAGACCAGTGAGCTGACCAGGTGACCATGATGGCTTCGCGCAGCATGCGCACCAGTTGTGCGGGCTGGAGGTTCAGCCCCAGGAGGAACAACAGGAAAATAATTCCGATATGTCCAATTTCCTGGATGATGGTGGCATCACTGACCAGCTTGAGACCCCATGGTCCAAGCAGTCCGCCGAGCAGAATGTAGGCAACCAGCAGTGACTGCCGGGCAAACAGTGCCATTGCTGCGAGCACTGCGGCACCGGTAAATATCAGGAAGATTGAGAATAATATCGAGTCGTGCAGCATGACTGACATCCTATAGCCAGTAATGCCTGAAATAAAGTGATTCGCCGTGGTTATACAGTGCCAGCTACTGGCTGGCAGTAGGTTATAGCAGTTATTTCAGTTCACTGAAGAACAGTGCGAGATGAAGGCGATTTTCAATATCCAGTTTCCGGAATATCGCGCTCAAGTGGGCTTTCACTGTGCGTTCCGAGATATCAAGTGTACGTGCAATCGATTTGTTGTTGCCGCCTCGGTGGACCATTTCTGCGACCTGCATTTCCCGCGGTGTCAGATGCTCGATAGAACTGTTACCGGCGAAGCTGAGGGTGTTTGTTCCCCTGCTGGTGTCACGCGCAAGTTCACCGATCAGTTTGGTGATGAGCTGCCGGGGTACCCAGATTTCACCGTTACAAACGGCGTGTGCCGCTTTTAGCAGCAGTGGCGACGAGATCGTGTGTGATAAAAAGCCGTGTAGCACCGCTTTTGAACAGGGCCAGCTGGTCAACAGGTTCGTTTCTGTCATCCTCAAGAATCACGACGCGTGTCTGCGGTGCGTGATTGACTGTTTCGGTGACCGTTGTCTGCAGGGTGTCGTCAAACAAGTATGGGTCAAGCATGACCAGCAGCGGGGTTGACTGGCTCGATCAGCGTATCAATACCACCGGGGTTTGTAGTGATTGCGATGGTGAAAGACTCGTCGAGAACGGCTGAAATCCTGTCGGTAAGTACCGTGTTATTGCTCGCCACCAGGATAGCAGAAAATTTTCGTGGGTCACTCGCTGGCATGTCTTCAGGTCCATGAATCATTTGTGTGCCTCGTTGTTATCGGCACATAGACGCTGCGGTTTAGTGAATCCGCTACGAAGACAATGCTTGCGAAGCTGTCTGTTTGCAGTCCTTTAGTGGCCGTGGTTTGCCGGTGAGAAATCCCTGTATGCCGTCAACGTGCATCAGTTTCAGTGTGTCCCGTTCAGCGCTCGTCTCAACAGCTTGAGCAATGACGGCGATATCTGCGCTATGTGCGGCATCGGTGAGTGCGCGAATCAGGAACTGATTGTCCTCATCCTTGTCGATATCTCGAGTGTAGCTGCCATCGATTTTGAGATAGTGAACCCTGATATTTCGCAAATAGCCGAATGAATGAAAGCCCCGGCCAAAATGGTCCAGACCACAGCAGCAACCGAGTGAATCAAGTCGTTCGACAAGGTTGCATGTGTCCTGAATGTTGATCAGTGCACCATATTCAGGGAATTCGATTAATAATCGTCTGGCGCACTCAGGTGCACCTTGCAGACGGCTGCAAAGCCATTGAATGAATGCCGGGTTGTGTAAAGAACTGGATGAAATATTGACTGCATAGGCAGTTTGAGTGTCATGTTCTTCTACCATGTGTGCGAACAGCTTGCTAATGGCAAGTTTGTCGATCTCAATGGCCAGTCCAGAGCATTCGGCCATGGGCATAAATACATGTGCCGGGATGGTGTCTCCGGACTGGTCCGTGATTCTCAACAGCAGCTCATGATGTGGCAATACGGGTGACTTGTTACCGACGGGGATAACAGGCTGGGTACGCAGCATGATATTTTCCGTGTCAATTACCTGTTGCAGCATATTGCGCCAGTATCTGCTGCCATGAATCGGTGCCTGTGAGGTGGCGGAGGGTATATAACGTTTCCAGCTGTTATTGCCGCAGGATTGCGCTGCACGCAAGGCGATATCCGCCTTGGCAAGCAGGTCATGTACTGCATCTTGCCGTTTCCACAGGGCGACCCCGATATGACCGATGGCCTCGATGTGTGCGAGACCATCGGCACACAGCTGCAGCAGGTCATGGCAAAGATCCTCCGCCAGGGATTCGGCCCCATCCCGATCCAATCCTGCCGCCACGATGCCGTAACAGGCACCCGAAATTCTAGCAGCAAAACAATGGTCAAGGTGTTCTATCCGCTGGCTGACAAGTTCGCCAGTACGCTGCAGCAGCTGGTCACCTGCCGGGAAACCGGCCGTCAGGTTGATCTCTGACAATCCATGTAACTCGAGTAGCAGTAATGCTCCCATGGAAACCTCTTCGCGAGACTCCAGAAGAGTCTGTAACTGGCGGTCAAAATAACGCCTGTTGCCCAGGCCGGTGACCGGGTCATTGTAGGCCTGCTTGCGCAAGCTTTCTGTCAGTGCGGACTGTTCTGTGAAAATACGACTGACTTTTCGGGACATGCGATTCATGGCCGTGACAGCACTTCGAAGTTCACGGGTGCGTGGTAATTTATTTTGCAGCGGGTAGGACGCATTGCCTAGGGCGTCGGCCTGAGACTCAATCAGCCGTAAAGGGCGCAGCAGGATATTTACTGCTAGGAGACCGATAACGATAATGACGATCGTCAGCACCAGAAAAAATCCTAAACTATCAGCGGTGTTTGACCATAATTCAACATAGGCGTAACCCGGGTGACTGGTGACCTGTACTTTTCCGGCCTGTTGCCAGCCAGACATGATCAGGGCTTCCGCAGTGGGCGGCTGCAGGTCAACAAGTTTGGTGAACCACCCGGGCACATCCCTGTTTGGCGTTTGACTGGTACGAGCGAGCAGTGTTTCACCTGTGAGGGTGCTGATCACGACTCGCTGGTAGTAGCCCCGGTCGAAGACTGCGTCAACCATGGCGGTGATCGTCGTCAGGTCGCGTATTTGCATGGGTGGAGACAGTGACAGACCCAGTGAAGTAGCGGTATCTTGCGCATGTGATTCCAGTTGTGTCAGCAGAAACGCGCGCAGGTTTTGTGTACTGATGATCACGGTTCCCAGAAAGCCCGCCAAAAGCAGCAGGATGATGCTGACTGTGATTTGTCTGTACAGTGTCATCTAAACGTCCATGGCGTGAACAACTGCCCGGTCACAAAGGCAATGCACAGTCCTTCAGGTTGTCCTTAGCGTGGCAGGGGGATTTGTTCATCATTGATTCGTGCGATCACTTCCTGCCACCGGCTCAGGCGTTCGGAGCGTCCCACGCGTTCGTCCGTACCCTTCTTTTTTGCGAGCCACAGACCATCGCCATTGAAACTGTAGACGGGTAGCAGGTCGGTTCTTTCTGATGAAACATGTATGTCAGTGACAAGATTGTCAAGAATCAGTGGCTCTGCATCCGGTGTCTGGAAATATGTGAGGACCATGTGCGCCTGGTTGAGTTGTAGTGCCTTGACGTAGGTTAATCGCATGCGCTCTTCCGGGATACCCATTTTGCGCAGGGTAAAGTATTTTGCAATCGAGAAGTCTTCACAATCGCCTCCATTGGAGGCAAGCATCTGTAACGGGGTTGCCCAGTAGTCTTCCTGGCCCCACATTTCACTGTCGTTAACGAAGGCCAGCTGGTTGAAAAAATTGTTGACCAGCTCAAGTTTGTCCGGAGTGCTCGCATCCTTGTAGTCATTAATCAATTTGTACCAGGAGAGCTACGCGCTGTCGTGCATAATTGCCGTATTCCTGTTCAACTTTCGATAAAATCTGCATCGACTCGACCAGCTCATCAGCCGGTAAGCGGGTGAGCGCACGCAAGGTTCGACAGCCCCGCCATCAGGACACGGACAGGTACTTGTTTAGGTGGCGACGCAGGCCGTACTGTGTCATGACTACCCTGTAGATAGTTGCGGAATATATTCATCAGCCTATCGGCCAAAAGCAGGCGCTACTTTGAGAAATGGCCAGGTGGTAATCGTGGAACCGGTGCGAGGTACGGCAAGTGCTTGGTACCTAAGTCCAATTGTGCCGCAGAGGCGCACAACGTAAGCTGATTTAGGCTTATAAAAACAAACAGTTATGAAAAAAATAAATGTTACTGTCGTGTGTGCCGGCAGCGCAGCTACCCGGGCTGTGCCGAACTGCTCGCTGACTGCCCCGAGGTGAATCTGGTCGCCCAACCGGCCGGTCTGAATGAGGCAGGCATCTGGGTCGCGCTTGGCCGGAGTGATGTGCTGGTGCTGGATGAAGCCGTCATGGAGCAGGCCGGTCATCAGGCGATACGGTCCCTGCACGAATACTATCCGTCGATCCGGTCTCTGATGGTTGTGGAAAGTGAACATGAGTACAAGACACTGGCGGCGGTATCACTCGGTGTACAGGGTGTCATCGGTCGCGCTTCTATCGTATCCATGTTGCGCAAGGCAGTTATCGCGCTATACAGTGGTGAAGCATGGTTATCGAGGGGGCTGGCACAGCCATTACGTAACAGCTGAATCAGGAAAATGAGTTGACCTGCTGGACTGCACTGTCAGCTGATCTGGCTGACAGGGGTAAGCTAAACTAGCCTGGTCGGTCAATGCACCAATACCCCTCAGGGTCCCGGTCTGCGCCGTAACTCAATCCTTTGCTGGATATAAGCATGCGCAATTAGGCGTTAGATGTGATTTAATTGCCGGCTATGTTTCGTCCACTCGAATTGTTCGTCGGCCTGCGCTATACGCATTCCAGACGACGCACGCATTTCATCTCATTCATATCCATGACCTCAATGCTGGGGATTGCGCTGGGTGTTACGGCGCTGATTACAGTATTGTCCGTCATGAACGGATTTGAAAAGGAACTGCGTGACCGCATTCTCGGGATGGCCTCGCATGCCACTGTGACTACCTATGCGGGCAGGCTGGCAGACTGGCAGATGCTGTCACAGACCCTCGACGACCAGCCATCAATTCTGGCAATGGCACCCTATGTTCAGGGGGAGTCAATGCTGAGCCAGGGTACGCGCGTCAGTGGTGCATTGATCAGGGGTGTACTGCCGGAGCTGGAAGGAGGGGTCTCCGATGTGGTATCGCATATCAATGGCGGTGATCTGGACAAATTAAAAGAAGGTGAGTACGGCATTATTCTCGGCAGCGAGCTGGCTATCGCGCTGGGAGCCGGAATCGGTGACCTGGTTACGGTTGTCTCACCCCAGGTAACGATTGGTCCGACGGGTATCCTGCCGAGGTTGCGGCGTTTTACGGTTGTCGGGATTTTTGAGGTCGGCATGTATGAGTATGACCGTGGTGTGGCACTGGTACATATCAAGGATGCTGCCAGGCTTTTCCAGCTGGATGACAATGTCACCGGTCTGCGTTTGAAGCTGGAGGATATCTATGATGCACCCGCACTGGCACGGAAACTTTCAGTGCAGTTGCAGGGTGATTACCGGGTCGAGGACTGGACGCGCCAGCACGCAAACTTCTTCCGTGCCGTCAAAACGGAGAAGCGTGTAATGTTCATTATTCTTACGCTGATTGTCGCCGTTGCCGCATTTAATATTGTTTCGACATTGATTATGGTGGTGACTGACAAGCGTTCTGATATTGCAATACTGCGTACACTGGGCACCTCACCGGGATCAATAATGACCATTTTTATTATCCAGGGTGTGGTGATCGGTGTGCTGGGTACGGCGCTGGGTGTTGCCGGTGGCGTCGGTCTGGCCTTGAACGTCGAAACCATCGTGCCTGCGATTGAACATCTGTTTAATGTCGAATTTCTGGCGGCTGATGTGTACTACATCAGCAACGTGCCCTCGGAGTTGCACTGGAAGGATGTCTGGGTGATGGCGTCGATGGCCATGGGCCTGTGCCTGCTGGCAACACTCTATCCTGCCTGGCGGGCGGCACGTACTCATCCGGCAGAGGCCCTGCGCTATGAATAGTGTGCTCGCCTGTAGTCAACTGTGTAAGACCTTCGGTGAAGGCGATGTTGCACTGAAGATCCTGAAAAGTGTTGATATTCGCGTGGCTGGCGGTGAACGAATTGCCATCATGGGTGCTTCGGGCAGTGGCAAGAGCACCTTGCTGCATCTGCTGGGCGGTCTCGATGAGCCCACCAGCGGTGACATAAGAATCGCCGGGCAGTCGATCGGTGCACTGTCACCGGTGCAGCTGGGCCGACTGCGTAACAGGGAGCTGGGGTTTGTATACCAGTTTCATCACCTGCTGCCGGAATTTTCCGCGCTTGAAAACGTGGCCATGCCGTTACTGATCAGGGGGGTGCGTCCTGCAGATGCCAGGGATCAGGCGGTCGCCTTGCTTGGGCGTGTCGGACTGTCCGGGCGAACGACTCACAAACCCGGTGAATTGTCCGGCGGCGAGCGTCAGCGTGCGGCAGTTGCTCGTGCGCTGGTGACCCGGCCTTCCTGCATCCTTGCGGACGAACCGACGGGTAATCTTGACCGCCATAATGCCGAGCAGGTACTCGAGTTGATGATGGAGCTGAATCGGGAACTCTCCACCAGTTTACTGGTGGCTACGCATGACCCGCTGATTGCCGAGCGTATGGACCGGGTTGTGCGCCTTGAGGATGGTCATTTGGTCTAGCCGCTGGTTTAAATAGTTACCGGTGAGTGCAAGAAAAGTCGAAAGAGGGCGAAAAAGAGCAGCTTAGCACTACTAAATCTCAAGTATTTTGAGCCCGATTTTAACGCCGTATGTGCTGCATGAGGATTTCATAACAGCCAGCCAGCCCTTGGTTGGCTTCGGTTACAAACGCATAACAGCACTGTTCAGGGACGAACATGTTATTAATGACCGCCGCCTTTGTGGGTGGTGTGGTTGCACTCCAATGGTGTGCCGTCCTGCCGCCTCTCTGGTTGTATTGCGTGATTCCCCTCGTGCTGTGTGCGTTTGCCTTGCGGATTGCCCGGCTGCCCGCTGTTTTTATCCTGGGTTTTTTATGGGCTGCACTGCTGGCGGAAAGTGCGCTTGATCCTTCCCTTGACCCGGCAGTGGAGGGCAAGACAGTCCTGGTCGAAGGTCAGGTGCTTGACCGGCCTCAGACGATCACAGCGCGGCAGGTGCGTTTTCCTTTTTTCATCGAAAGACTGGATGCAGGCGAGGGTTGGTCTGATTTTCGGGGAAAGGTCCGACTCAATATCTACAGTACTGACCTCAGGGTGGCTTCCGGTGAACGCTGGCAACTCGCCGTACGCCTGAAACGGCCGCACGGATTTTCGAATCCCGGCGGTTTCGACTTTGAACAGTGGCTTATCCAGCAGCGGATTCGGGCCACTGGTTATGTGCGCCAGGACAGGGACCGCAATCGCCTGCTGGCTGTCGCCGATGTCTCGGCTATCAGCAGATTCAGGTCGCGGCTAATGGCCGCCTACGACGAGATGCCGGCAGGCAACCCTTCGCTGGCAATTATTCGTGCATTGACCATTGGTGATCGCAGTATGCTCAGTACCACTCAATGGGAAGTGCTGCGGGCAACCGGTACCAGTCACCTGGTGGCAATATCGGGTTTGCATGTGAGCCTCGTGGCGGGACTGCTATTCTGGTTGACGCAGGTTTGTCTGGGCGCGTTGCGGCATACTGGTTGAACGTTATCCTGCGCGCAAAGTCGCTGCCGTGACAGCGGTCATCGCGGCACTTGCCTATGCACTGCTGGCCGGGTTTCGGTATCCCGGCGCGACGTGCCCTGATCATGGTAACCATCGTTATGTTGTCGGTTGTGTCTGATCAGAGCGTTTCCTTCTCGCGGGTCATTGCGCTGGCTGCAGTAATTATCCTGCTGCTGGATCCGCTAGTCCGTACTGTCACCCGGCTGGTGGTTGTCATTCTGGGCGGTGAGCACTATTGCCTACTGCATTACGGGGCGTCATGGCAGCCAGAGGGTTTGCCCAGAAATGGCTTTACATGCACATGGTCCTGGCAATTTCCATGCTGCCGCTGCTACTGGTGTTCTTTCCACAGGCCTCTGTGATTGCCCCCTTGGCAAACACTGTCGCCGTACCTTACGTCGGGATGATTATTGTGCCCGTTGCGCTGACTGGCACGCTGATATTCAGTATCAGCCAGACCGCCGGTGAATGGGTGCTGCAAAGCGCGGCCGACCTGATGAGTCTGATCTGGCCGTGGCTGAGTGGCCTGGCCGGGCTGGAGCAGGCGCTGTGGCATCCGCATCAGCCGGTCACATGGACCCTGATTCCCGCATTTGCCGGGCTTGGCATACTGTTTATGCCACGTGGCATTCCAGGCAGATGGCTGGCACTGTTGATGTTATTGCCTCTTGTGATCGTTGAGCCGCGGCGCCCGGAATGGGGGGAGGCGCGCGTCACCTTGCTGGATGTGGGGCAGGGGCTTTCAGCCGTCGTACAGACCCGGCAGCACACGCTTGTCTATGATGCAGGGCCGCGTTTCAGCGAGACCTTTGATACCGGCCAGGCCGTCGTTGTGCCATTTTTGCGTCACTCGGGAGTCCGCAAAAGCTGGATATGCTGATCGTCAGTCACGGTGATAATGACCACATCGGCGGGGTGGCGTCACTGCTCGCGAACTATCCGGTAGACAGGTTGCTGACCAGCGTGATCGGGAAAATTCCCCAGGTCAGGTGCTGAACATTGCTGGCGTGATCAGCAGCTGGCTCTGGGAAGGTGTCAGCTTTACCGTGCTGCACCCTGCGAGAGACAGCCGGCTACAGGGAAATGATGCCTCCTGCATTGTGCGCATCGAATCAGCAGGTGGCCACAGTCTCCTGTTGACGGGCGATATCGAGGCGCGGGCTGAAGCAGGCCTTGCTGCAGTCCCCGCAGCAGCAACTTTCTGCGGCGGTACTGGTCGCACCGCATCATGGCAGCGACACGTCCTCCACCCCGGCATTCATAAAGGCGGTTTATCCTGATGCTGGTGCTGTTCCCGAGTGGCTACCGCAATCGCTTCGGTTTCCCGAAAGCCCCGGTCGTGGACCGCTATGCTGGACATCCATGCCGAAATGTACGAAACAGGTCTCAGCGGGGCGCTTGCTGTGACGCTATCCTCTGGCGATGAAAAACCGGCTATCCGGCGATTTCGGGATGAACGGCGGCGTTATTGGCAGCTGGAAAATATTCCCTGAGACACGGTATGGCTGTCGGGACAAATACAGTATGATTTGCATCGTTTTCGGATTCCCGCCAAAAAAAGGATACTAATGCTGTGCTAGAACTGGTAAAGGCAGGCGGCTGGCTCATGCTGCCAATTATTCTGTGTTCGATTATATCGCTGGCAATTATTGTTGAACGGCTCTGGTCCTTGCAGGTGCGCCGGGTCTTGCCGAAGAACCTGGTGGCGCAGGTCTGGCGCTGGGAGAAGATTCACCAGTTAAATGACGAACACCTGACAGAACTGCAGGCCAGTTCGCCGCTGGGTTCCATCCTTGCGGCCGGCATTTCCAACCGCCACCAGAATCGCGAGGTCATGAAAGAGAGTATCGAGGACACCGGCCGGCACATTGTTCATGAGCTGGAACGCTACCTCAATTCACTCGGCACCATCGCGGCCATTACACCCCTGCTGGGGCTGCTGGGTACGGTGATTGGCATGATCAAGGTGTTCTCCACCATTACTACGCAGGGTGTCGGTGATCCCGGTGCACTGGCAGGCGGCATTTCAGAGGCATTGATCACCACGGCCGCGGGTATGGTGGTCGCCATACCGACACTGATGTTCTACCGTTATTTCAGGGGTCGGGTCAGGATGCTGGTGCTGAAAATGGAACAGGAGGCGCTGGTGATGGTTGAAATCATGCACGGTCAGCGCAAGCCGGCTGATGGGCAATAGGCGATGAACCTGCAACCCGGCGACCAGGATGAACCGGAAGTCAATCTGACACCACTGATAGACGTGGTCTTTCTGTTGCTGATCTTTTTTATGGTGTCTACTACTTTTGAACAGCAATCCCGTATCCAGATTGAATTGCCCGAGGCCACGGCTACACCGGCAGAATCGGATGATGAGTCTCTCGAGATCGTGATAGATGCGCAGGGACGCTACTTCCTCGGTGAACAGCAGGTTGTAAACAGTGAACTCAAGACGCTGAAAGCGGCCATCAGCAAGGCGGTTGATGGACGTGAGTCATTGACTGTCATCATCCGCGCCGACGCCAGCACGCCTCATCAGGCTGTTATAACCGCACTTGATGCCAGCAGCCAGCTCGGCTTGACTCAAATCTCCCTGGCAACATCAAAGATAGAGGAAAAATAGCCGGGTTGTTTCCGTGATTAACAGGGTTACATGAAACGCCTGGATTATTACTGGTACGCACGCAGTTCATGGCTGCTATTGCTGACACCCTTCTCGCTGCTTTACCGCGTGATTATCAGTCTGCGCCGGTCAGCTTACAGGACCGGTATCTTGCGCAGCACCAGGGTCCCCTTGCCGGTCATTATTGTCGGGAATATAACAGTCGGCGGGACCGGTAAAACACCCCTGGTTGCATGGCTGGCGGAGTACCTGAGAGGCAAGGGTTACAAGCCGGGAATTATATCCCGCGGTTACGGTGGAACTGCCAGCAGTTGGCCGCAACAGGTCCGGCCTGACAGTGATCCCGGGGTGGTCGGTGATGAAGCCGTTCTGCTTGCGACAAAAACGCACTGTCCAATGGCAGTTGCACCTGATCGCGTGGCGGCAGCCAACGCGCTGATTGAATACAGTGATTGCGATGTCATCCTTGGTGACGACGGCCTGCAGCACTATGCCCTGCAACGCGATATCGAGATTGCCGTCATCGATGGCGTCAGACGCTTCGGTACGGGTTTCCTGATACCTGCCGGACCGTTGCGTGAACCGGTCAGCCGTTTGCAGGAGGTTGATCTGGTTGTTGTCAACGGGCTGGGTAGCGAACAGGAACACCCGATGAGAATGAAGCAGGGGGACTGCGCATAATCTCCTGGACCCGGACAAGGTCTGCGCGTTGCATGATTTCCGGCCTCAAACAGTACACGCTGTGGCAGCTATCGGTAATCCCGAACGCTTCTTTCGATCACTGCAGCAAGCCGGTTTACAGCTGCAAACACACATTTTTCCCGACCATTACCCGTTCCAGCCTGATGATATCCGCTTCGGCGATGGCAGGCCGGTGCTCATGACCGAGAAGGATGCAGTGAAATGTCGCCATTTTGCGACTGCAAATCGACTGGTATGTGCCGGTAGAGGCCCGGATGTCCGACGATTTCCGTGCTTGCCTGGACGAGCTACTGGATACCCGGCTCTCACATCGTGGATAATAGTGGTTCGAGACAGGTATATGGATGTCAGGGGTACGGCATGGATAAAAAATTACTGGATATACTGGCTTGCCCGATCTGCAAGGGGCCGCTTGTTTATCACAAGGATGAAAATGAATTGATCTGCAAGGTAGACCGTCTGGCGTATCCAGTCAGGGACGGCATCCCGGTGATGCTGGACGACGAGGCGCGGCAACTGCCGGCAGATGAGGAGGTCTGAGACCGCAGTGCATGGGCGACACACGCTTTAAAGTCGTCATTCCGGCACGTTACGCATCAACGCGGTTGCCTGGCAAGCCGCTGCTTGAACTTGCCGGTCGCCCCATGCTGCAGTATGTATATGAGCGATCGCTGCAGAGCGGTGCAAGCGAGGTCATTATCGCAACGGATGACCAGCGCATTGCAGAGGCAGCGCACAACTTTGATGCAACGGTGTGCATGACGTCACCCGGGCACACCTCGGGTACCGAGCGCCTTGCGGAGGTCGTCGAGGTGCGAGGCTGGGATGATGACGATATCATAGTAAACGTGCAGGGTGATGAGCCGCTGATTCCAGCCGCACTCATCAAACAGGTCGCCGCTGGTCTCGCCAGCAACACGGCCGCAGCGGTCGCAACACTGGCCTATCCGATTGAATCTGCCGAAGAGGTTGCCGACCCGAATATTGTCAAGGTCGTCCTGGACAAGCAGGGGTATGCACTGTACTTCAGCCGGGCATCTATACCCTGTCATCGCGATGTGCCAACGGTGGATGATGCTACCCATGCGTTACGCCACATTGGCCTGTATGCATACCGTGCCGGTTTTCTGAAGCACTACAGGCAAATGGAGCCATCACCGCTGGAGTCAATAGAGAAGCTCGAGCAGTTGCGGGTGCTGTGGCACGGGATGAAGATCCATGTCGGAATCGCAACTGAAATGCCGGGACACGGTGTCGATACCCGGGAAGATCTGGCGCGGGTCGAAGCGTTATTAAAAGACAGTCGTTAGCAGCAGGAGTCGTTATGGTCAGTGTTCTCTTCGTCTGCATGGGCAATATCTGCCGATCACCAACCGCCCAGGGCGTTTTTGAGCGACTGGTAGCAGACAATGACCTTGCTGCCGTCATACAAATCGATTCTGCCGGAACGCATGCCTACCACATCGGAGAGAAACCCGATGAGCGTGCCTCTGCGGCAGCATCTAAAGCGCGGGGTTGATTTAAGTACGCAAAAGGCGCGACGTGTCAGGCCGGATGATTTCCATGAGTTCGACTATATCATCGCAATGGACAGCAGCAATTTCGAGGACCTGGCGTTAAACTGCCCGCCGCAGCATCGAATCGAAACTGCGTCTGTTTATGGAGTTTGCTCCTGACCTTGAGACCAATGAAGTGCCGGACCCTTATTACGGGGGGTTACCGGGTTTGAACGCGTACTTGACTTGATTGAACTCGCAGCAGCCGGGCTGCTGGCAGAAATTCGCCAGCAGCACAAGCTGTAATCACAATCCTATTCCGAGACGGCCTTTTCCGGTTTCGGTGCGTTGTCCGTTGCAGTCGCAGCCTGACTGGCTGATGTCGATTGTGCCTCAGATAGCCCTGGGCCCGGGACCGGCTGCTGTTTCGACCGCAGCGGGCTGCTTTGTACCGGCCTCGTTGCGACTGTCCTGTGACGGGCTAGCCTTGCGGTTTCCTTCCGGCTGCTGATTGCTGTCTGCAACGGGTCGGGCTTGGTCTGCACTCCCCGCATTGCTGCCAGCGGATTGGGTGCTCTCGCCTGATGGCGCTTCCGGGTTGGCGGCAGTCCTGTTCTGATCGGATGAGCGCCGCCGGCCACCACGACGACCACGTCGCGATGATCCCCGCCGTTGTGGCGGCGTGCTTGTACTGTCGCCGGAGGGTGTCGTTTGCGTGACCGCTGCGGCTGTCTCGGGTGTCTGGGTCGACGCGGGCTGGCTTGCCGTCTCCTGTTGTTGCTCCGGCCGCGCCTGTTTGCGCTCGCTCGCGGGTTTTCGCTGGCTGACGTTTTGTCCTGATGATGCCCGGTTGGCAGGGCGACGACTGCTGGATGGCGGTTGCCTGCGCCGGGTGGTGCCACGAGTGTCACTGCCCCCGCGGCCTTGTTGGCTGCTGCGTGGTTGTGGTGTTTTTACAGGTGTCGGTTCTGGGGGTTCTTCAGCTGAACCGAACAGACTGCCAACCAGACGTTTCAACAGGCCAGGTTTTGAGCTTGTTTCAGCGGCTATATTGCGTTCCGGTAACGGTACAGGTGCGGGCGCAATCGGTTTGACTGACTTGATTGCCGGTTCTTCCGTGCTAACAACATCCGTGGATGATGAAACCGGTATCTCGGGCTCAGCGGGTGCTTTCGCCAGGCTGTAACTTGGGATGGATTGCGTGAGCGCAGCATCGTCCTTGCGGAGTCGCTGCACGTCGTAATTCGGGGTTTCCAGCGCGGGCGATGGAATCAGCATGACAGCGATTTTATGGCGTGCCTCGAGACTTACCAGCAGCTCGCGCTTTTCGTTAAGCAGATAGGTGCCGACGTCGACCGGTACATGTGCGACTACCCGCAGGGTGTTGTCCTTCATGACCTCTTCTTCGATGATCCTCAATACAGATAATGACAGGGATTCCACACCACGGATGGTTCCCTGGCCGATACAGCGCGGACAGACAATCTGGCTGGACTCGCCCAGGGAAGGTCGGAGTCGCTGGCGTGACATTTCCAGCAGTCCAAAGCGCGATATTCGTCCGATCTGGACGCGTGCACGGTCCATTTTGAGTGCATCACGCAGGCGGTTTTCGACTTCCCGCTGGTTCCGCGCAGGCTGCATGTCAATGAAATCAATGACGATCAGTCCGCCCAGGTCGCGTATACGCAATTGACGGGCAATTTCATCAGCCGCTTCGAGGTTGGTATTCAGTGCGGTTTCTTCAATATCCCCGCCCTTGGTGGCTCGCGCCGAGTTGATGTCGATAGAAACCAGTGCCTCGGTGTGGTCAATGACGATGGCGCCACCGGACGGGAGTGTCACCTCGCGCTGAAAGGCAGATTCGATTTGCGATTCGATCTGAAAGCGGTTGAATAGCGGAATGGTGTCCTTGTAGAGCTTCAGTTTGCCCAGTTGTGGGGCATGACGCGTTCCATGAACTCACGCGCTGATTCATAGACTTCCGGGCTGTCAACCAGGATTTCCGAAACATCCGTGCGCAGGTAGTCGCGCAGTGCACGAATAATGACATTGCTTTCCTGGTGAATCAGAAACGGCGCGGGCCGTTCCTTCGAGGCTTCCTTGATGACGCCCCACAGGTGCACCAGGTAATCGAGGTCCCACTGTAATTCTTCGCTGCTGCGGCCAATGCCGGCAGTACGGACAATCATGCCCATGTCTTCGGGGATGTTCATGCCACTCATGGCATCGCGAACAAGGTTGCGGTCTTCGCCCTGAATCCGTCGGGAGACCCCGCCGGCACGCGGGTTGTTGGGCATCAGGACCATGTAACGCCCGGCAAGGCTGATAAAAGTGGTCAGCGCGGCTCCCTTGTTGCCGCGCTCCTCTTTTTCAACCTGGACGACCAGTTCCTGGCCTTCGGTGAGCGCATCCTTGATACTGAGGCGGCCACCGGACTGCTGGGCAGATTCGCTGAAATAGCCGCGAGCGATTTCCTTTAGTGGCAGGAAGCCATGGCGGTTGCCGCCGTAGTCTATAAAGGCCGCCTCGAGGCTGGGCTCGATGCGCGTGATTTTACCCTTGTATACGTTGGACTTTTTCTGTCCGCGAGCAGGTACCTCGATATCAAGATCGTAGAGCTTCTGGCCATCGACCATGGCCACACGCAGCTCTTCGGGCTGCGTGGTATTGATCAACATTCTTTTCATGTTTTATTTCTCTCATACGCTCGACCTGATGACGCACGGAGCATATTGCCTGACACGTCCGTGACGGACCGTGTTGCAGGCGTGGCGCTGGTTCTATACCCATTAGCCATAACAGGCAGGTAATGAAAACTGGCATATAATGCTGTGCGTGATTCACGGGGGCGTTCATAGTTTATCTGGTCTGGTTATATTTCTAACAGCACGTTGCTGAACAATCTGGAGATTATTGCTTATATACAGCAGCCAACATCTCCCGTATAAATTTGGTCTCACGGGGTTGACATGCGGACGTAGATACGACCGGTTCAGGCCAAACCGTGCCGCGGACTATAGCAACCTTGGTCTATACCCGCAAACAAACGAGGTAATACCTTTAGGTAGTAAACCCTGTACAATTCCTTACCCGTTTTCAGGTAGATAGTCATTCGATGAGTCAGGCACCGGCAAAGAGCTCCCCCAAGGTGCGTCAGGTTAATGTTAGCGCGGAAGAGGCCGGCCAGCGCATTGACAACTTTTTGGCGCGTCACCTGAAGGGGGTCCCCAAGAGCCACATCTACCGCATCCTCAGGCGCGGTGAAGTGCGCGTCAACAGTGGCCGAATACGTGCACAATATAAATTATGCGCCGGTGATACGGTGAGGATTCCACCGGTGAGGGTGTCAGCGACTCCAGGGCGAGCGAATACCAGCCCCACGCGCAGTCTTGAACAGCTGTATTCTGTTTGAGAATAGTCGTTGCCTGGTGATCAACAAGCCGTCCGGTATCGCTGTCCACGGTGGCAGCGGCCTGAGCTATGGTGTCATTGAGGCCTTTCGGGCAGGGCGACCTCGAGGCACCCTTTCTGGAGCTCGCACATCGCCTTGACCGGGAAACCTCGGGCTGCCTGGTACTGGCCAAGCGCCGCAGCTTCCTGCGTGCATTTCAGGAACAACTGCGCGCGGGTGAGGTCAGTGAAACATTACCTGGCACTGGTGTCCGGGACATGGAAAGGCGGTAAGCAGACGGTGACCGCGCCCTTGCGCAAGAACCTGTTGCGAGGTGGTGAGCGCATGGTCAGGGTGGATGAGTCCGGCAAGCCGGCGATCAGCGTCTTCCGGCCGGTGACCTGTTTTCACGAGGCAACACTGGTCGAGGTTGAGTTGAAAACAGGCAGGACACACCAGATTCGCGTACATGGCACACATATCGGTCATCCGCTGGCCGGCGATGAGAAGTACGGTGATCCGGTCTTCAATCGCAAGATGAAGCACCTGGGTTTGCGTCGTACTGCTGCTGCATGCGCACTACCTTGAATTCATGGATACCGCCGATGGTGAAAAGATAGTCGTCAGCGCGCCGCTGGATGATGAATTGAAGGCTGTTCTTGACCGGCTTGAATCGCCATGATTTGCGTTGCAGCGGGTATGGCAAGCGCCTAGTTTATAAACAATGACCGGAAAGATCAAACTCATCGTCTTCGACTGGGATGGCACCTTGATGGATTCCGAGGCGCAGATCGTCGCCTGCCTGCATGCAGCGATCGCCGACCTGGGGCTGGAGTCGATGGATGATCTACACGGTCAAGAATGTCATTGGGCTGGGGCTGCGTGAGGCGATTGATACACTGGTGCCCGGGCGTGATGAGCAGCTTTCACCAGGCGTTTGTGGATCATTACAGAAAGCACTGGTTTCAGTCCGAAGCATCGCTGCTGTTCGAGGGGGTGCCTGAGGTCCTGGACAGCTTGCAGCAACAGCAATTGCTACTGGGGGTTGCGACCGGAAAGGCGCGTCGCGGACTGGAGCGGGTACTGGCCGAAACCGGTCTTGCGTCCTGTTTTCATGCGACCCGCTGTGCCGATGAGGCACCGTCCAAGCCGCATCCGCAAATGTTGCTGGAGATGATGGCGGAACTGAAGGTGTTGCCCGCGGAAACCCTGATGGTTGGCGATACCGAGTATGACATGGAGATGGCAACCAATGCCGGTGCTGCCAAGGTTGCGGTTCGTACCGGTGTGCATTCGGAAGAACGCCTGAATCGGCATGCGCCGCTGGTATGCCTGGAGCGGCTCAGTTCGACATGCCGGCTTGGCTGGCAGATGCAGGTCTCGTTGATGTCTGCGAGTAATTCACTACATACAAGACAGGTGACTGAATGTTTGGCAAGGAATCGGAAAGTAGCAAGACAGCGATGCAAGGCGAGGAGTGGAGTCGGGATGTCATTAACCGGCTTGCCTTTGCGGCGGTCAATGAGCAGCGACGCACGCGGCGCTGGAATATCTTTTTTAAGGTATTGCTGGCCCTGTACCTGCTGGCGCTGCTCGTTCCTGTATATGCCAACCGACTGGGGCGAGTTGGGCAAGGTGGGTGAAAAACATACCGCCCTGGTTGACCTGAAGGGCGTTATTTCCGATTCAGCCGAGGCCAGCGCAGATACCGTGATAGAAGGTTTGCGCAATGCCTTTGAGGACGAGAATACTGCCGGGGTGATACTGCGCGCGAATTCGCCCGGCGGCAGCCCGGTGCAGTCCGGCCTACATCTACAAGGAGATCAAGCGGCTCCGGGAATTGCATCCGGATACACCGATGTACGCGGTGGTAACGGATGTCTGTGCCTCGGGTTGCTACTATGTGGTGTCGGCGGCAGATGATATTTATGTGGATGAGGCCAGCATCATAGGTTCCATCGGCGTGCGCATGGACAGTTTCGGCTTTGTTGATGCCATGGAAAAACTTGGTATCGAGCGGCGCCTGTACACGGCCGGCGAGAGCAAGGGCTTTCTTGATCCGTTTACACCTTCAAAGCCTGCCGATGTCGAGCATGTGAAGCTATTGCTCACGAATATCCACGAGCAATTCATCGACGCGGTGAAAGAGGGTCGGGGCGATCGCCTGAAAGACAATCCAGGACTGTTTACCGGTCTGGTATGGACAGGGGAAGAAAGCGTACCGATGGGGCTCGCAGATGAAATCGGCAGCACCAGCTATGTGGCCCGTGAGGTCATTGGTGCCGAGGAAATCGTGGATTTCACCGAGAAACCGGATTTCCTCAAGCGACTCAGCGACCGTATAGGTGTGGCCATGGCGAAAGGGTTGGGCGAGTTGTTTGCCGATGGCGTTGGCTCGGTACGCTAGGCAAGCTGCTACGGTGCTCCGGAAATTATTTCTTCCCGCAGGAGCCTGTCGCCTACGCGATTATGGCTGAGCAGCATCATTGCGCTTGCGATGCGCTCCTGCACAAGCGTTGAATTTACACATTTACGGCAGGATAAATCCTGCCTGCGCCAGCATGCCGGTCAGCCGGATCAGTGGCAGTCCGATCAGTGCGGTGGGGTCGTCGCCGTGCATGTGTTCGAACAGGGTGATGCCCAGTCCCTCGGATTTAAAACTGCCGGCACACTGATAGGGCTGGTCACGACGCAGGTAACGTTCTATCTGCTCGTACTTCGAGTTGTCTGAATTCCACTGTAAAGGGTATGACGTCCACCTGCGCCGCGTCTGTTACGGTGTTCAGCAAGCACAGGCCTGTCTGGAATGTGACGTGTTTGCCCGAGAGATCGCGTAGTTGTTCGACACGCGCGTTCATGCGTGCCGGGTTTCCCGAGGATGTCGTTGCCTGTGGTGGCGACCTGGTCGGAGCCTATGATCAGTCCCGCGGTGGTCTTGCAGCAATCGCACGCGCCTTGGCTTCGGAGAGGCGCCGTACCAGGGCCACTGCCGTTTCGTTCGCGAGCGGTGTTTCATCGACATCAGGTGCGGCTGTTGCGAACGGGATGCCCAGTCGTTGCAGCAATTCCTTGCGAAACGGCGAGGTCGAGGCAAGTGTGATGGTCGGTGCGTTGTTCACCTGTGCGGACACAATCAGCTGGCAGTAATTTCAATGAGTGTTTCGTCCGGGTTGACCTTGTCTCCCTTGTTGACGTGAATCGCAGTCACCGTTCCGGCAATGGGGGACTGTATTTCGGTTTCCATTTTCATGGCCTCGGTAATCAGTAACGGTGTGCCGGCCTCCACCACGTCATCTACCTTGACCAGGACATCGATAATGGTGCCTGGCATGGATGTGGTTACATCGCCGGGCCGGGTAGCGCGCGGTCGCTTGCTGTCCTTTACGGAGCTGCTCTGGCTCACACCCGTGGCGGGTATTTCATCCAGTGTCTCAACCAGCACTTCTTCCGGGACGCCGTCAACGGTCATGTAAAACGGCCGGTTATCCTGGGTACGGTGGCCGGTACCGGTAATTTTTATATGGTATGGCTCGCCATGCAGGGTGACATTGAATTCTGTCGGGCGCGAACGCCGGTCCGTTTCCTCGGTGTGTTCCATGCGTCAACAGTTTCCGGAACGAGGGTGTTGCTTGCGCGTTGTTGCATGAATTCCCTGCCTATTTCAGGGAACATGGCATAGGTCAGTACGTCTTCCTCGTTGCGGGCCAGTTCGCCTGCCGCCTTGCGTAATTTGTCCATTTCATCATCCAGCAAATCAGCCGGACGGACATCGATGCTGCTTTCGGAGCCGATTGCCTGGCGTCGCACGGCAGGGTCAATGGTGGCGGGTGCCTTGCCATAACGGCCCTGGAGATAGTGCTTTACTTCGTTGGTGATGGTGCCGTAGCGTTTGCCCGTGAGCACATTCAGTACCGCTTGTGTGCCAACGATCTGTGAAGTGGGTGTCACCAGTGGCGGGTAACCAAGGTCCTTGCGGACCTGCGGAATTTCCCTGAAGACGTCATCGATACGATCCAGTGCACCCTGTTCACGCAACTGTGTATACAGGTTCGAGATCATGCCCCCGGGTACCTGGTACACCTGTACACGGGTATCCGGACCGGTGTAGTCGCTTTCAAACTTGCTGGTACTTTTTACGCACCTTCCTGAAGTAGAGGCCGATCGATTGCAGGGCCTCAAGGTCAAGACCGGTGTCATATTCGGTATTGCGGAATGCGGACACCATGCTCTCGGTGGCTGAGTGGCTGGTGCCGCCAGAGAAGGAAGATATCGCAGTGTCGATATGGGTGCAGCCGTTTTCGACGGCCTTCAACAGGCACATCTCTGCAGTGCCGGCAGTTGCATGACAGTGAAGATGCAGCGGCAGGTCAGTGGCCTGTGCGAGTTCGCGGAACAGTTCGGCTGTGTACCATGGGGGTGAGCAGCCCGGCCATATCCTTGATGGCGATGCTGTCGCATCCCATTGATTGCAACTCCTTCGCCATGTTCACAAAAGTCGCAATGTTATGAACAGGGCTGGTGGTATAACAAATGTGTCCCCTGTGCATGCTTGCCGGTCTGTTTGACCGCCTTGATGGCCGTTGTCAGGTTGCGGGTATCGTTCAATGCATCAAAGATTCGAAATACATCCATGCCGTTTTCGGCAGCACGTGCCACGAAGGCTTTGCACTACATCATCGGAATAGTGCCGGTAGCCCAGCAGGTTCTGGCCTCTCAGCAGCATCTGCAAGCGGGTGTTGGGCAGGGCGCTGCGCAGTTTCTTCAGTCGCTCCCAGGGGTCTTCCTTGAGATAACGTATACAGCTGTCAAAGGTGGCGCCGCCCCAGACTTCCAGTGACCAGTAGCCTATGCGGTCCAGTTGCTCGCAGACGGGCAACATATCCTCCGTGCGCATGCGTGTCGCAATCAGTGACTGGTGTGCATCGCGCAGGATGACATCGGTGATGTGTACTTTCGACATGTGGGTTAGTCCTGTTGCTGTTTCTATAGTCCAAGGTGCGCCGACAGGGCTGCAGTAATGGCGGCAGTCAGTTCGCGCGTCGGTCGACTGGTCTTGTATTTCGTCAGCTCCGGGTGGTCCTCGACGAAGCCGGTGTCAAAAGAACCGCTGCGAAAATCCGGCTACTTTCAGTATTTCCAGATAGTAGGGGATAGTGGTTTTTACACCATACACCCCGGTGTCCTGCAAGGCCCTGCAGGCACGGTTCAGCAGGTCTTCCCAGTTCAATGCCCACACCGTCAACTTTGCACACATCGAATCATAATCCGGTGGAATCGGGTAACCGGTATAGATGGCTGCATCTGTGCGTACACCCGGTCCGCCCGGGTGCAAAGTAGCGGGTGATGCGCCCGAAGTTTGGCAGGAAATCATTTTTCGGGTCTTCTGCATTGATGCGCAATTCCATCGCATAGCCGCGCCGCTGTATATCCTGTTGCCGGTAGGTCAGTGGTAAACCGTCTGCTATCCTTATCTGTTCACGCACAATGTCGATGCCCGTAATGGCCTCGGTCACTGTGTGCTCGACCTGCAGTCGTGTATTCATTTCCATGAAGTAAAACTGGCCGTCTTTGTCCAGCAGAAACTCCACGGTACCGGCATTCTCGTAATTCACGGCCCGGGCTGCACGTACCGCCGTTTCTCCAAGCCACTGGCGCTGTTCTTCGCTGAGTTGCGGTGACGGGGCAATCTCGATCAGTTTCTGGTGGCGACGTTGTATCGAGCAATCACGTTCGAACAGGTGCACCACATTCTCATGCTGGTCTGCGAGGATTTGTACTTCAACGTGTCGCGGCCTGTCGATGCATTTTTCCAGGAAAATATCACTTGAACCAAAGGCCTTGCTGGCTTCGGATATGACACGCCTGTAGTTTTTGGCCAGATCCTGTGCCGAGTTGCAACGCCGGATACCGCGGCCACCGCCACCGGCGGTGGCCTTCAGCATGACCGGGTAGCCGATCTCCGCGGCGAGTATCAGTGCTTCTTCGAGGTTCTCGAGACTGCCTATACTGCCGGGCACTACCGCAATGCCGGCGTCCTGCATGGCGGAGCGTGCCTCGATCTTGTCGCCCATCTTCCGGATCACAGCCGCATTGGGGCCAACATAGCGGACACCCCGTGTCTTGCATATTTCTGCAAGCAACGGATTCTCCGACAAAAAACCGTATCCCGGGTGCAATGCATCGCAGTGGGTAGCAACAGCCAGGTTCACGATTCGATGTGCATTCAGATAGCCGGCAACGGACTGCGGGCCGATGTTGTAGGCCTCGTCAGCCTTGTGCACATGCAGGGCATGGCGATCCGTATCGGTATAGATGGCGACGGAGGTAATCCCTGCCTCCGCACAGGCCCGTATGATACGAACCGCGATTTCACCCCGGTTCGCTATCAGCAGTTTTTTTATCACACCGGTTCCTGTCAATTGTCATGTCGAAGGTAAGACTTTACAGGGTTTTGCACTGCGCGCTAAGTCATCATTCGCAAATACCCGCCATCCGGGCTAAGTTTCTGAATTCTAGCAAGATGAACGGGTTTTCTCATGTACTTCAGATTGACACAAAATAGGTCTGCAGATAATATTCGCGGGTTATGATAAACCACCTGCCAGATCGACTCGATCTGATCGCTACGGCCGAGGCAGGACGTGTGCTGCGGGGCAGTATAGCCGTGGCGAGTCTCGAGCGCCTGTTGCCTGTATTGATTTCTGACGAAGGCGAGTTGCAGGTCGAGATAGAGCTGGGCAAGGACCCGGATGGCATACGCTACCTGAAAGGGTCTGTTAAAGGCGCCGTCATGCTGAAATGCCAGCGCTGTCTGGATAACATGAGCTTGCCCCTGGATCTGGTTTTTCGTCTTGGGCTGGTGGCCAGTGAGGATGCGGCGGATAGGCTACCCGACCGCTATGAGCCGCTGCTGGTAACGGCAGAACCAGCACACATTGCCGACGTGATTGCGGAAGAGGTGTTGCTGGCGATACCGATTGTGCCCAGGCACAGTGACAGGGTGGAATGTCAGGAATTTGTTAAAGACTACAAGCCGCCGGTGGGCGAGCAGCGGGAAAATCCGTTTGCCGTACTGGCGGGACTGAAATTGAAACAATAGCTCAGGAGTTATCAACATGGCCGTACAGAAAAGTCGCAAAACGCCATCGCGTCGTGGCATGCGCCGCTCGCATGACAAGCTGACTGGCAGCACCTTGTCCATTGAACCGACAACCGGTGAGACACACCTGCGTCATCATGTTAGTGCTGACGGGTTTTACAAGGGTCGCAAGGTCATCAATAAAGACCAGGACTAGTTGCCTGTCCGGTCAATAAGGACTGTGAATTATCCGCTGGTAATTGACGGTGTTCACCTGTGTTGAGGGACCTGTTTAACCAGGTCCCTGTCTGCATAATCCTGCCGTTCACCTCATGAGTCATGATATTACGATTGCGCTCGATGCAATGGGCGGTGATAGCGGTCTGGATGTTGTCGTGCCTGCATCGGTTACCGCTATCAAACAACATACTGACGTCCAGATTATTCTTGTCGGTGATGAAGCGAAACTGACGGCCGCTGTCGCTGCCGCCGGTGCGTCGGACAATCCACGCCTGAAGATTCGTCATGCCAGCCAGCAGGTGGGGATGGATGAGCTGGCCTCGGCCGCCTTGCGCAACAAGAAGGATTCATCCATGCGGGTTGCTCTTGAGCTGGTGAAAGACGGAGTGGCGCATGCCTGCGTCAGCGCCGGCAATACCGGTGCATTGATGGCGACCTCCCGTTTTGTGCTGAAGATGCTCCCCGGGATCGACCGGCCGGCGATCTGCACATCCCTGCCTTCAATGACCGGCCACACGTGGATGCTTGATCTTGGCGCCAATGTCGACTGTAACGCCGAACACCTGTTCCAGTTCTCACTGATGGGATCCGTGCTGGCCGGAGCGGTAGACGGAAACGAGCACCCGCGTGTTGGTTTGCTGAATATCGGCGAAGAGGAGATCAAGGGCAACGAGCAGGTCAAGGAAGCGGCGCGATTACTGCTGGATGGCATGCCGAACTACGCGGGGTATGCCGAGGGTGATGATATCTACAAGGGTAATTTTGATGTCATCGTATGCGACGGCTTTGTCGGTAATGTGTCACTGAAGACCAGCGAAGGGGTTGCCAGGATGATCGCTGCCTTTATCAAGCAGGAATTTACTCGCAATCTGTTTACCCGCTGTGCCGCGCTGCTTGCCATGCCGGTACTGAAGGCATTCCGCAGGCGCATTGACCCGCGTGCGTATAATGGAGCCAGCCTGCTGGGTTTGCGCGGAATTGTGATCAAGAGCCACGGCGGTGCGGATGCGTTCGCCTTTGCAAATGCCATCAATGTCGCCATTCTTGAAGTTCGCGAAAATGTACCCGAGCGCATAACGACCCGGTTACAGTCCTACGAGGAAAGCAGGCAGGCCCTATGAAATATTCACGTATTGCGGGTACCGGCAGTTACCTGCCTGAAAAAGTGCTGACCAACCATGATCTTGAAAAAATCATGGACACCTCGGATGAATGGATCCGCGATCGCACCGGCATCTACAAGCGGCATATTGCCGCGGGCGATGAAACCTCCTGTGATCTGGCGGAAATCGCTGCAACCCGGGCGATGGAGGCCGCGGGGCGTACGCCCCGGCAGATAGACCTGATCGTGCTGGCAACCACGACACCTGACCGTGTATTTCCCAGTACCGCCTGCCTGTTGCAGCAACGCCTCGATATCCACGGCACGGCCGCGTTTGATGTGCAGGCCGTATGCACCGGGTTTTGTCTATGCGCTCGGGATCGCTGACAAGTTCATTAAAACCGGTTCCGCCAAATGTGCGCTGGTGGTGGGCGCCGAGACACTGTCACGTATTGTCGACTGGAATGATCGCAGTACCAGCATCCTGTTCGGCGACGGCGCAGGCGCCGTGGTACTCGAAGCCAGCGATGAACCCGGTATTCTTTCCACGCACCTGCATGCCGATGGCAGCTATGAACATCTGCTGACAGTGCCTGCAGGGATATCGCAGGGTTATGACAAGGTGCAGGCCGGGCAGGCCTATATACAGATGCAGGGCAATGAAGTCTTCAAGATGGCAGTCAATACCCTCGGCCGTATCGTCGATGAAACGCTGGCCGCCAACAACATGGAGAAGTCTGACGTCGACTGGCTGATTCCGCACCAGGCCAATATACGCATCATCCAGGCGACCGCCCGCAAGCTGAAGATGTCCATGGATAACGTCGTGGTCACGGTGGATGAACACGGCAACACCTCGGCCGCATCCGTGCCGCTGGCGCTGGATGTTGCGGTACGTGACGGCCGCATCAAGCGTGGTGAAATCCTGCTGCTGGAGGCTTTTGGTGGCGGCTTTACCTGGGGATCGGCACTGATTAAATATTGACTATGAACGCAACGCTCGCAATCGTATTTCCCGGTCAGGGATCCCAGTCACTCGGCATGCTCTCCGGGCTTGCCGCGGAGTATTCACAGGTGGTCGAATACCTTTGACCTGGCCAGTGATGTGCTGGGCTATGACCTGTGGCAACTGGTGCAGGAGGGTCCCGAGAGTGACCTGAATGAAACGGACAGGACGCAACCCGCGATGCTGGCGGCAGGTGTGGCCGTGTGGCGCGTGTGGCAGGACGCAGGTGGTGCGGTGCCGGCACTGATGGCGGGGCATAGCCTCGGTGAGTACACGGCACTGGTATGCGCCGGCGCGCTGGATTTTCAGGAGGCGGTCAGCCTGGTTGAGGAGCGTGGCCGCTGCATGCAGTCTGCGGTGCCTGCCGGCACTGGTGCAATGGCCGCTATCCTCGGTCTGGATGATGTCGCGGTTGCCATGGTATGCGAACAGGCAGCTGCCGGAGACGTGGTCTCGCCCGTTAACTACAACTCACCCGGACAGGTTGTCATAGCCGGGCATGCCGAGGCAGTGCAGCGCGCCATCGCGCTGGCGACCGAGGCAGGTGCCAAACGGGCGCTGCAGCTGCCGGTCAGTGTACCGTCCCATTGTGCGCTGATGCGGCCGGCGGCCAAACAGTTTGCCGCTCGCCTTGATCGGGCAGTGATCACGACGCCAACCATCAGGGTGATACAGAATGTAGATGCGGCGATGCATGATGACCCGGATACCATCCGGGTAAACCTGGACAGGCAATTGTACAGCCCGGTGCAATGGGTCAGCTCTGTGCAGGCCATGGGCAGAGAGGGGGTGACCCGGATCATCGAAGCCGGCCCCGGAAAAGTACTGACAGGTTTGTGCAAGCGCATTGATAAATCCATTGCCGCAGCGGCAGTATTTGACCAGTCCTCGTTAACAGCGGCACTGGATCTGTAGTGCATTAACCACCCGCAAACAGCAAGCAACAGGAACGTATTATGTCGTTTTCAACTGAAATAGCCCTGGTGACAGGGGCAAGTCGCGGCATTGGCAAGGCGATTGCCATGGCGCTGGGCAGCAAGGGTGCGACCGTGGTCGGTACGGCGACATCCGGGAGTGGCGCGCAGGGGATTTCGGAAGCGTTTGCAGCTGCCGGAATCAAGGGTGCCGGCAAGCAGCTGGATGTCACTGATCCTGACTCTATCGAGGCCCTGATGAAAGTGGTCCAGGCCGAATTCGGCGCGCCGACTATCCTGGTGAACAATGCCGGTATCACACGTGACAATCTGCTGATGCGCATGAAAGATGAAGAGTGGAATGACGTCATCGAAACCAATCTGACCTCGGTGTTCAGGATGAGCAAGGCCTGTCTGCGTGGCATGATGAAGGCCAGGCATGGCAGGATCATCAGCATTACCTCGGTGATCGGCGCCACCGGTAATCCGGGGCAGTCAAACTATGCGGCCACCAAGGCGGGTGTGATCGGTTTTACCAAGTCGCTGGCAAGGGAAATTGGTTCGCGCGGGATTACCGTCAATGCGGTTGCGCCCGGTTTTATCGATACGGACATGACGCGTGCATTGCCGGGGGATCAACGCGATGCACTGCTGGAGCAGATTGCACTCGCTAAGCTGGGAAGCGTCGAGGATGTTGCCAGTGCCGTGGTATTTTTAGCATCGACTGACGCTGCCTACATTACCGGTGAAACCCTGCATGTAAATGGCGGGATGTACATGAGCTAGGGTTGCATTCGATACTTGCAACCTGTGATGATTGATTACATAATAAATGCCACGTAAGCAACTGTAAATTTAGCAAATATCAGCGTATATTATTCGGCCCGACAGTACGCCTCCGTGACGTTGTAAACACCGGGCAGCAGGGCATGGATGCAAACTTGTATCTTGTATCTTGCATTCACTACAATACTCGCGCAGCCTCGGCTGCATTTTTCAATCAAAGAGGAATAATCCGAAATGAGCAATATTGATGAGCGCGTCAAGAAAATCGTTATCGAGCAATTGGGGGTAAAGGAAGACGAAGTGACCGACAGCTCTTCATTCGTCGATGATCTTGGTGCGGATTCACTGGATACCGTTGAACTGGTTATGGCGCTGGAAGAGGAATTCGAGTGTGAGATTCCTGATGAAGAAGCAGAAAAGATTACCACTGTCCAGCAGGCTATTGATTACGTCAACGCCCACAAGGTCTGATTCTTTTCTCGAGAATTCCAGCCGCACCCTTGCATGACGGGTGCGGCTTTTTATTTTGTCAGGTATTTTTTGAGCCGTACGTTTGTGAGGGATGAGCCTTGTCCAAAAGACGCGTAGTGGTAACCGGCCTGGGTATTGTTTCTCCTGTTGGCAACACGGTTAAAGCCGCCTGGGATAACATCGTCGCCGGCAACAGCGGCATTGGTCCGATTACCCGCTTTGACGTGGCGGATTTCCCGGTACGCTTTGGTGGCGAAGTCAGGGACTTCGATGTGTCTGCGTTTATTCCAAACAAGGATGCCCGTCGCATGGGCGAGTTTATTCACTATGGAATGGCTGCCGCCTGTGATGCCATCAAGGACTCTGGAATCGAGATTACAGAGGCCAATGCCCGACGCGCGGGTGTTGCAATCGGATCCGGTATCGGTGGTTTGCACGGAATCGAACTGGCCTACCAGGCGTTCCTGGATGGTGGTCCACGCAAGATTTCTCCTTTCTTTGTTCCCGGCAACATTATCAATATGATCGCCGGGAACCTGTCTATCATGTACGGCCTGAAAGGCCCCAATATTGCCATCGTCACCGCGTGTACCTCAGCAACGCATAACATCGGTGTGGCGGCGCGAACCATTGCCTATGGTGATGCCGACATCATGATCGCCGGTGGTGCAGAAATGGCAACCTGTCCCACGGGTATCGGCGGATTTTCCTCGGCACGCGCACTCTCTACCCGTAATGATGACCCCGAGGGCGCCAGCCGTCCCTGGGACAGGGATCGTGACGGTTTTGTGCTCAGTGACGGTGCCGGTGTACTGGTGCTGGAAGAGTACCAGCTGGCACGCGCACGCGGCGCGGAGATTTATGCGGAGATCGCCGGGTTTGGCATGAGCGGTGACGCCTATCACATGACACAACCCTCCGAGGGCGGGGAAGGTCCTGCACAGTGCATGGATGCTGCGCTGGCGGATGCTGGTCTGAATCATGGCGACGTTGACTACATCAACGCCCATGGCACCTCGACACCCGCGGGTGATATTGCCGAGACGCAGGCAATTAAGCGCTCCTTCGGCGATCAGGCGGGCAGGCTGGCGATCAGTTCAACCAAGTCCATGACCGGGCACCTGCTGGGAGCTGCCGGTGGTGTCGAGGCGGTTTTCACTATACTGGCACTTCGTGACCAGGTTGCACCTCCCACCATCAACCTGGAAAACCCTGACCCCGAATGTGATCTGGATTACGTGCCAAATACGGCCAGGAAGATGAAGCTTGATGTTGCTATCTCCAACTCGTTCGGTTTTGGCGGCACCAACGGTACACTGGTATTCCGCCGCATGAGCTAGTGCCGATTCTGCTAAAAAATATAGATCTCAGGGCCACGGAAACACACGGAAACAGGCGAAAATATTCCTGGTCAGGTTTTTGTTCTTTCATATTTTCCGTGTGCTTCCGTGGCGATAAAAATACTGGCACTCGGCGCAATCTCTACCGGCATGGAAAGCAATAAATAATGAGTAGTGCATCGGGTTTGCGCACGCGGCAACCTCCCCGACACTCCCAGGTGCAGGTGCTCGACTGCGCGTTCGACCTGATCGCGCTGCACCAGTCTGATCCACAGCGCTATCCCCACCTGTTGCAGAGTACTGCACACGGCCGTTTTGACATCCTGTTCGCGTTCCCGGGTGATAGCCTGGTGCTGGACGTGGAAGGCAAGGTAATGCTCGGGGATGGTGTGCGCTCGCCCGGTGATGATTTTCTCTCGGCCCTGGATGACTGGTGGCAGCAGGAGAGTATGGAGGCTCCGGAGCAAGGCGGGCTGCCGTTCACCGGCGGCTGGTTTGTCTACCTGGGTTATGAGCTGGCCGGGCAAATCGAGCCATGCCTGCAATTGCCAGCATCCGGCACTGAATTGCCGGTTGCCATCGCCACCCGTTTCAGGTCGGCAGTGATCCGCGATAACGAGCGCCAGCAGGCCTGCATCGTTGCAGAGCACGGGCAGTCAGCAGCCATTGAAAAGATTCTTGATGACATCGCTTCATTGCCGGGCACCTTCGTGACGGAAATGGCCACGGTCGCCACTGTCAGTGAAGACGATCCACAGGCCTATCTGGATGCCATCGGGCGGATACATACCTACATTCGTGAAGGTGATGTCTTTCAGGTGAATCTCTCCAGGCGCTGGGAAATCATGCTGCAGCAGGCAGTCGGTGCCGCCACCCTGTTTACCAACCTTGCGCGACACAATCCTGCACCGTTCGCCGGCATGGCGACCTGGGGCGATGTGTCCATTATCAGTTCTTCCCCGGAACGCCTGGTTTGTGTGCATGATGGCAGGGTAGAGACACGGCCGATCGCCGGCACACGCCCGCGTGGCAAGGAATCCGTGTCAGACAGGGCCCGTTCGCAGGAGTTGCTGGCGCATCCCAAGGAGCGTGCCGAGCACATCATGCTGATCGACCTGGAACGCAATGACCTTGGCAGAATATGTGTTCCGGGTTCGATTGCAGTCAACGAGCTGATGGTGCTCGAGTCCTATGCACATGTGCACCATATCGTGTCCAATGTCCGCGGCCGGTTGCGCGAGCAGGTCACGCCGGGAGAAGTAATCCGTGCGGTTTTTCCAGGTGGCACCATTACCGGCTGCCCGAAGGTGCGTTGCATGCAAATTATCGCCGAGCTCGAACAGCAGCCACGTGGTGCCTATACCGGTTCCATGGGCTACATCAATCGCGATGGCAGCATGGACCTGAATATACTGATCCGCAGCATGGTCTGTCAGGGACGGCGGCTGGTGTTGCGCGCCGGTGCCGGCATCGTCGCCGATTCGGATGCGCAGGCCGAGCTTGAAGAAACCCGGGCCAAGGCGCGCGGGCTGCTGCATGCACTCGGACTGGAGGAGGTATGAGCGGGGATGCAGTGACGGTGCTGGTAAATGGCGAGGCGCTTGACTGTGTACCGACCACCGATCGCGGGCTGCTCTATGGTGATGGCGTCTTCGAAACGATCGCGGTACGCGCTGGACAGCTGTGTTTCTGGGAACGTCATGTGCAGCGTCTGCAATCCGGTTGCGAGCGTCTCGGAATCGGGCCGATTGATGTTGCGCAACTGGCCCTGGAGTGCCGGTTGCTTGCCCAGCAATCGCAGCTGGCAGTGATCAAGATCATCTGCACCCGCGGCAGTGGTGGCCGGGGATACCGTGTGCCTGGGCAGCCACATCCCACCCGCATCGTACAATTGCATGGCTGGCCAGGCTATCCCGCGAGCTATGCAGGGACTGGCATACAGTCACGGATTTGTCGTACCCGGCTGGGGCATAATCCATCACTGGCAGGTATCAAGCATCTCAACCGCCTGGAACAGGTACTGGCACGCCGGGAATGGACAGACCCCGCCATCAGGGAGGGACTGATGCTGGACACCGCGGGTAACGTGGTGGAAGGGACCATGACTAATGTCTTCATGGTGAAGGAGGCGAGACTGGTGACGCCCGATCTGACGCTCTGCGGCGTTGCCGGTATTATGCGGGCACAGGTGCTGGAGCTGGCGAAACAGCACACGATAGAATCCCGAGTTCAGCCTGTAGCGCTGGAGACCTTGATGCAGGCTGACGAGGTATTTGTCTGTAACAGCCTGATCGGTATCTGGCCCGTCATCGGGATTGATGCGCAGGCATTCCCAAAGGGTCCTGTTACCATGCACTTGCAAGCGTTGCTGGCTGACGAATCCATGTCTCGGCAGACGGGTAATCGTGTTTAACCGCACCTATGACCACACCTGATCCACAAAAAACGGGTATGCGAACATTCCTGTTTCGCCTGTTTATTATGGCGACACTGGTAGCGTTGTCAGTCGCCGCTATCACCCTGGTTCGTTTTCAGGAATTCCAGGACACCGCGCTCAATCTGCCGGCCGACGGTTTGATCTATAACCTGCCTGCCGGTGCCTCCCTGAACCAGCTGGCCTATGAGCTGGAGGCACGCGGGATTATCCGGTATCCGCGTTTCCTGATACTGCTTGGCCGCCAAATGGATGCGGCAAAGCGCTTGCAGGCCGGTGAATATTCACTGGGGCAGGGGTTGACGCCACGGACTTTGCTGGAGACGATGGTTGCCGGCAAGGTCATTCAACATGAGTTGACGATTATCGAGGGCATGACCTTCAGGGAAATGCTGCAGCGGGTGAATGCCAACCCGATACTGGAACACACCTTAGTCGATCTGAGTGATGCAGAGATCATGGTGGCACTCGGTCAACCGCAGCAGCACCCGGAAGGGCGGTTCCTGCCGGATACCTACCATATAACACGTGGTACCACCGACCTGGAATTTCTGCAGCGTGCCTGGCAGGCGATGGCTGCCCGGCTGCAGTCGGAATGGCAGGCTCGCGAGGAGGGCCTGCCATTCAAGACCGCAGATGAGGCCCTGGTGCTTGCCTCCATCGTTGAAAAGGAGACCGGGGTTGCCGAGGAACGTCCGGCAATTGCCGGGGTGTTTATCCGGCGATTGCAGAAGAACATGCGCTTGCAGACCGATCCAACCGTTATCTACGGCATCGGTGAATCCTACGACGGCAATATACGCAAGCGCGATTTGCTCAAGGACACGCCCTACAATACCTACACCCGGGATGGCTTGCCACCCACGCCGATTGCCATGCCGGGCACTGAGGCAATCCACGCGGTCATGCATCCGGCCAAGGGCAAGAGCCTGTATTTCGTTGCCATGGGAGAAGGACGACATTATTTCTCTGCTACACTCGAGCAACACAATCTGGCCGTGGATAAATTCCAGAAAAAGAAGCAAGGCATCACGCTCCCCCCGTCAGGTCAATAAGCATGCAAGGCAAGTTCATTACGGTTGAAGGAATCGAGGGCGTTGGAAAATCCACCAATATGGATTTTATCCACCAGCAGCTGTTAACTGCCGGCAAGGACGTGGTGGTAACGCGCGAGCCCGGGGGTACCCCGCTGGGCGAGGCGATACGCGGCCTGTTGCTTGATCCCGGGTACAAGGGCATGGATCCGGTATGTGAACTGCAGCTGATGTTCGCGGCACGCGCCGAACACCTTGCACGAGTGATTCGTCCAGCGCTTGAGAACAGCCAGTGGGTACTGTGTGACCGCTTCACCGATGCAACCTATGCCTACCAGGGTGGCGGACGTGGCATCGATACTGGCGTGATCGCACGGCTTGAAGACCTGGTGCAGGGTGATTTCCGGCCGGATTTGACCCTGTTACTGGATGTGCCCGTCGCGGTTGGCCTCTCGCGGGCGGGAAATCGGGGTGCGCTGGATCGCTTTGAACAGGAGCAGGTGGAGTTTTTTGCACGTGTTCGACAGGCCTATCTGGATCTCGCCGAGTCGTATCCTGACCGTTACCGGATCATCGATGCCTCCCGGCCTTTGACACAGGTCCAGGCCCGGTTGGAGGAAATCATGCGCCTGTTCATGCAGGATCACAGCGGTTGAGCGGCGGATGCAGCCAGGTAAGATAATCGCGATCCTGTTGTTGTGGCTGGGGGGCTGGCAGGCAGCCGTCGCACAGCAGGTCAGCGTCGGGGTGCTGGCTCATCGGGGCGTCGAAACCGCCATCGAGATGTGGAGCCCGACGATCAACTACCTGTCCGGGCAAATCAGCGGAACCGAGTTTCGTCTCTTGCCTCTCGATCTCCATGAGATGTCAGAGGCACTGGAACGGGATGAAGTCGACTTCATTATCACCAATCCGGGGAATTATGTCGAACTCGAGGCGGGTTACGGTATTACACGTATTGCCACGCTGGTGAACCTGCGCCACGGCAAACCCTCCAAGACCTTCGGCGCTGTGATCTTTGCGCGCACCGGGCGCGATGACATTCACACACTCCGCGACCTGCGGGGCAAGACATTCGGCGCCGTGGACGAGGGTGCCTTCGGTGGCTTTCAAATGGCCTGGCGCGAACTGAAGGAGGCAGGCATCGATCCATTCAAGGATTTCGATGAACTGCGGTTCTCCGGGTTCCCGCAAGACAACATCGTTTTCGACGTGCGTGACGGTCGGGTAGATGCCGGCACGGTACGTACCGATATCCTTGAAGGTATGGCCGAGCAGGGACTCATCAAACTGATGGATTTTCGCATCCTCAACCTGCAGACGCTGGATGATTTTCCCTTTCTGCACAGTACCCACCTGTATCCTGAGTGGGCCTTTGCAAAGGCCCGCAGCACACCGGAGGGTCTGGCCAGCGAGGTGGTGGTTGCGCTGCTGCAGATGCCGGCTGACCATCCGGCAGCCCGCGCCGGTGACTATGCCGGCTGGACCGTGCCGCTCAATTATCAGCCGGTGCATGACCTGTTCAGGCAGCTGGGAATCGGTCCCTATGCAAGGCCTGCCAGGTTCACGCTGGCGGATGCCATCACGCGTTACTGGTACTGGCTCGCACTGATGCTGTTTCTGATCCTGTTCAGCATGTCATTCAACATACTGGTCAAGCGCCAGGTCGTCAGACGAACGACCGAACTCACGAAAGAGGTCGCAGAGCGCAAGCGTGCAGAGGAGGAGAGCCGGGGCCTGCTCGGTGAAAACCGCGTCCTGATCCAGAAGTCGCTGGCGATACAGGAGGGTGAGCGCCGCCACCTGGCGCGCGAACTGCATGACGAACTCGGTCAATGCATCACGGCCATCCAGGCCGATGCGAAGATCATTAGCGAGCGGGCGCCGGCATGTGATTCGCGTGTAGTAACCAGTGCAACCGCCATCGAGCAGGTGGCTTCACACATCTACGAAGTCGTGCATTCCATGATGCAGCGCCTGCGGCCTGGCATGCTGGACGACCTGGGTCTGGTGGACACCCTGAAAGAAGCGGTCGATGCCTGGCGGGCCAGGCAGCCGGGCACGAAGTACGAACTGGTATTTGACGGTGAGTTGTCCGATCTTGGTGAAGAGATCAATATCACGCTGTACCGTATTGTGCAGGAATGCCTCACCAACATCGCCAAGCATGCAAGGGCACATCATGTCACGATCGCACTTTCCGCGCTGGATGCTGTACCGGATGCAGAATCCAGTGGCGAAGGGAGGCATGGCGTCCACCTGGTCATTCGCGATGATGGTGTGGGGATGGATACCGCCTCACGAGGAACCGGCCTGGGCCTGATCGGCATACGTGAACGGGTAGAGGGCTTCAATGGCCAATATTCACTGCGCTCGAAGCCCGGTGAGGGCACTGTGATAACGGTTGACCTGCCCTTGACGCCGGCAGAATCAGGCGCATGATGCTTGCATGAAACTGATCAGGATATTGCTTGCGGATGATCACGAGGTGGTGCGCGCCGGCTACCGGCGGCTGCTGGAGAATACACAGGCTATTGAAGTCATTGCCGAGGTTGCGAGTGGCGAGGATGCCTACAGCCGCTATTGCGAGCTGCATCCGGACGTTGTGGTCATGGACCTGACCATGCCGGGAATGGGCGGGCTGGAGGCAAGCCGCCGAATACTCGTGTATGACAATAACGCGAAAATCCTTGTATTCAGCGTGCACGAGAACGAAGTCATGCTCAACCGGGCGCTGGACCTGGGTGTGCTTGGTTACATCTCCAAGCGCAGTGCCTCGCAGGTGATGATCGAGGCCATACGCCAGGTGGCTGCCGGCGAGATGTACGTCGGACAGGAGATGATGTCCTACCTGGTGAAACGCAAGACCACACCGGAGCAAGACATGGTGTCCGGGTTGTCATCCCGAGAATTCGAGGTATTCCGCTTGCTGGCGGACAGTAAATCGGTCAATGAGGTTGCCCAACTTCTGAACCTCAGTCCCAAGACCGTGGGTCATCACATGACCAGCATCAAGAGCAAGCTGGGTATCGCCAATATCGCTGACCTGACCCGACTGGCCATCCGGCTGGGTATCATCAATCCCTAACCCACAAACCTTCCTGCAGCTGCCAGGAACACCCTTCGTGCTCTACAGACACGGAAGTATATTGGTATCTGTTGAAATGCTTCTTGAGTGATCAGCGCAGTCAGTATAAGGAATTTCCCTATACCCACCGTACGGCTTTTTCGCTAGCGTGGTACGTGTAGTGGTAATCAAAGAATAATAGCAATCAGCTTGGGGCGGAAACATGCACTGCCACTGTCAGCAGATTTACCTTCCAAACAATAGATACCCGTGAAGCAAAGCATTCACAACGAGGAGCGTATATGAATAACAAACAACCTACAGGCAGCACAGGCCTGTTCTTCAAGGTAGTCATCTCATCACTCTGTATGGTTGCGGCGAGTCTGCCGGTCCATGCAAAAAAGAAGGCAGACGAGATTACCCTGATCGAAATGGGTGACCTGCATGCCACCATCGTATCCCACCAGGCAGTACTCAAGGCGGCGGATGGCAGCGAGTACTATTCCTACGATGCCGGAGGTATGGCCAAGCTGAAAGCCAAGGTTGACGAAATCAGGGACGAAAATCCCAACAGCCTGCTTCTGTCTGTCGGCGACCTGACCCACGGCAGTGCCGAGGGCCTGTTTACCGTAGGTGACGCCGTCATGGCCGTCATGAACCAGTTCGACATCGACGTGTTCACACCCGGCAACTGGGACTTTGGCTATGGCCCTGCTGTATACCGGGCCCGCTTTACGCCAGCCAACGCGCCGGTACCTCCCAATATTGCGGTGATGGCCGGTTATATCAAATGCAATTCGTTCGGTGGCATCCCCAACTGCACCGAAACGACCAGTGGAATCATCAAGATGAAAGCCCCGGTCTCGGCCATTAATCTGTATAACGTCCCGCCGGCCCCTCCGCAACTCGGTCATCACACACGCATACATCCAAAGAACTTCGAACTGTTCGAGATGGATGGCGCAACCGTGGCGGTCATCGGCATCACCGCAGCCATCGTGCCCCAGCAGTCCGATGTCTTCAACATCGGACTGCGTTTCACCCAGGGTGTGGAGGAGCTGCCGGTGGCTATTGCAGAAGCCAAGGCCGCTGGGGCCACCATCATCGTGGTGCAGTCAGAACTCGGCCTGTCACAGAATCTTGAACTCGCACGCAGGTTTCGGGATATCGACGTGATGTATTCGGCCCATACCCACGAGGTGACCAGTGGCGTGCTGCTTGCCGATCCTGAGGGGGTGTTGAAAACTACCCCGGGCGGCCCGCTGACCGGGGAAGAGCAAAGCCGGCTGTCGCGCGGGGCTGCCATCGTTGTCGAGACCAACCGCGATATGTATGTCGGTCGCCTCGACCTGAAGATTTCCGACAGCAAGATATCTGACTTTAACTGGGAAGCGATACCCATCGACGAGACGGTCGAGGCTGACGAAGAGGATATCGTCACCCAGCTCGTTGCCTCCGTAGAAGGTCTGTTCACGGGTGACGAGGTTGATTTCACCTTTATGCCCGGTGGTTTCTGTCCCGGCACTCCCTCCAGCATACCTCCTCCCTGCGGAGATATCTCGACACGCGGACTGCGGCTGACCGAGAGTCTGGATACATCGGTAGGTTCAACAGGTGTTAATACAGTTCTGTTGAGGCACCATGCACTGGAGGACGTACTGAACAACTTCATTGCCGATGCGATCTACACTGTGACCAATGAAGCCGTCGAGGCAGCCGGAATTGAAGGCTGGCCGCATGTGGACCTCTCGATGACCAACGGGTTCCGCTTCGGTAACGCAGTCTTGCCTGAAAGCCCCATCACGCTGCGTGATCTCTATACCTGGTTCCCGGTCGGGCCGGCAGTCAATGTCGCAGACTTCTCGGGTGCTTCTGTGCAAAGGGGACTGGATGAAATCCTCGGTGCCGTGTTTGACCGCAATGTGTTCCTGCAGCGCGGTGGCTGGTACCTGGGGCTGGCTAACATGACCCAGACCATTGACCTGAAGAACCGGCCTTTCGGCAGTTCCAGTGGCCGGATTGTGGAAACCACGGTGGGGGGTGAGCCACTCGATCCCAGCAAGCGCTATGTATTTGCGTCCTGCTATGCGCACGGTGATCCGATTGATCAGGTGTGCCGTACCGGCGGTGGCGCCAATCACCACTTCTTCGAGCTGGCTGATGCAAACGATTACAATAGTCCGCTCACCGTGGTTCCGCCGGTTAATGACGAACAGATTATCGTCGGTACTGCCATCAAGCAGGTTGCACCGGATCGGTTCCTGCACCCGGTGCACATTTTACGGCGCTACCTTGATGGTGGCACGGTGAACGCCAGTGATTACTCAATACAACGGGTGAAGACGGTGGATTCCACTGTTGCCGGGAATCCTGACGAACCCGAGTCTGACCAGATCGGTCAGCCTGATAACACCCCTGATGCCACCCTTGTACAACCACCCTTTGGCGCAGGTCCCAAGTTCCTCTCTGGCCGGGTAGGAGATGGAATCTAGGTGATAAAACGGGTGCAGTGCCGGAAGGTACTGCACCCTTCCGTTTTTTGGATCTTTGGGTGTTCGGTAATACCTTCATGCCCGGTGCCTCCCAGGTGATGAGATAGGTAGTACACCCGGTTGCTACTGGCGAGATCGATGTCGGGTATGTCGTTCCCGTACATCAGGATATCCTGTTTTTCTAATGAGTTTTGTTCCCAATGGTATTAGGGAATTTCCCTATGTTTCAATCAGTCGAAATTCGTTAACTTGAATTTCGTCATCCGTACCTACCACATGAGAATCTCAGGGGCAGACTGCGGTGTGATGTCACAATTGACGCAGGACTATGTTTTTTTGAAGTCGTCTCGTTGCGAACCATTAACAAATAATTGAGGAGTAATAATGTCATATAGCAATCGATTAAAATCTATTTATAAGCTGGTTGGTCTGGCTGCTGTGTTTATGTCTGGCTTGGGTATCTGTGGCGTGGTCAATGCTGGTGATAGAGATCGCTGGCATGATTATGATCGTAATGACGAGTGTCCAGTTGGTGTGCTACCAGGCGCTCCGGGACAGCCTAGTACCACGCTTGATCTGGAATTTGGTGCAGGCACCAGTGACCTGACCACGTGTTTGAGTAATCGTGAAAACGTCAAGATCGTTATGCAGATCAATCAATCCTGCCGAGATTCTTTTGTAAACACGGATGGTAAGGTCATCAACAATGTTGCGACGTGTCCAGCGGGTCGGGCCTTTGCATTGGGCAACCTGAAAAACATGATTGCAGACCTCAAAACGACCAACGGTATATCTGATGATGACATCGATATCCGGGCAGTTGTACACAGTGGTGGCGGGTATCTGTTGCTCAAAGATGGAGGGCTGAATGGTAAGGGCGGGACAAACTCCAACCAGTTCCAAGGTCAAGTAGAAGCCCTGATGGCTGATGGGGTCAAGTTCTACTTTTGCCAGAACACCACGCGCGGCTTTATCAAAAACGGGACGTTGCCTTCTGGTAATGCGACAGCTCAACTCATTGACGGTGTCGAGTATGTTACCGCTGGTGTAACAGCCATTTCAGATCTTCAGAAGCAAGGCTATCGCTACATTCAGCCCTGATATCCTGGTTCCAGGCCTCGCCATGCGGCGATGCCTGGAACACGATTAGCTGCAATAACCTGCCGTCAGGAGATCAAGTCCAGTGCAAAAACGTAGCGATAACGACAGACGTCGCAGCAGTGCCAGTCGCAAGTTTCCCTTCAGGGATTCTGATGGGAGGGTGGCGCGGCAAGATCGGCGCATACAACCGGACCGGCGGTTGGCCGGTATAGAGGAGGGGTGGCAGGAAATGGCTGCCTGCCAGGGATATATGAAATAAGTCGTAACTCGACTATCTGCACAAACCAAATAACAGAGGAGCATGCAATATGAACACAACACATCTAACCAAAACCTTGTCTGCAACGGTTGTTGCCATTGCCCTTGCAGGCGGTGCAAACGCTGTATCAGCCAAGGACGACACCTATACACTGCAAGGCGAATGTGCGCAATTACCTGCAGATCGTACCACCGAGTTCCACGGCAACCCCATGACCAGCAATCTCAACCTGGCCATGGCCGGTAACCAGTGGGTGGTGTTTGATCACTTCATGCAGGCGTTCAACGAGTACCGTTATGCGCGTGGTGAAGAGGGCATTGATCTCACTGCAATCGGTAATCAGACGCGGACCTTTGCAGGTCTGCAGAACAAGGGCGCCGATTATTTCATCGAACTGATCCCGCCGGGTACGGAACGCGACCAGATCAAGAGCGGCTGTATGTTGCTCGGCAACGAGGATGACCGTAATTTCCTGCCGACCAGCATCCAGGTCGACTTCGACCTGTTCACCAGTACCAACTACAACGTGATGCGCGATCTGGCCAAGAGTGGTTTCGTTACCGAAGCGGTGCCCTATATCCGTAACCAGCTGACGCTGATGACCGACGAAACCAACAGCTCCGGCATCGGTACTACACCTGATGAGACGATTGACGCTACCCTGGACCTGCTGGATCCGAACATCCGGGTGTCGGAGGTGGACCATATCAACGAGGGTATCCATAGCGGTATCAACGCCATGTATCAACGCATGGATGAATACACTCGTCTCAACGGTAGTCCTGCTGAGGTTGCGGCACTGGATGCGGCCTTGGCTGCCGTAATCAAACCTCAGGACGGTTCACCGGCGGCGACCCGCACAGGTATTACCACCAACTTTAATCTGGACGAGAATCCAGCCTGCCACTACACGGGGAATGCCTCGACAAAGATTCCGGATGGCACCTTGCGCCTCTGCGAGTTCGCAATCCTGAACAAGGCCAATACCCATGAGACGCGGGTGCACCACGTCGAGACGCCCTCGCGCATCGTCGCTGGGGAATCCGATGTAGGCCCGGTCTGGGTATCCGAGCTACAGCTGGCTGTCAATAACGAAGACCCCGTGAGCGGCTATCAGCCTATCGATGCGGTCAACGTACCGGTTGTCTACTCGGTTGCCTTCCTGGCGACGATGAGCAACAAACACAAGCGTCTGGCGCGGTGGTGGTATGAGTTCCTGCTCAGCCCGGAAGGTCAGCAGATCTATACCGACGGTGGTTTCTCGGCATTAACAGGTAGCGAGAAGGGTGAGCGTTACTCGTTCGACAATGACGGCAAACTAGTCATTGAACAATTCACACCGTAAGTAATCGTCCTGTTTGACAGAAACCCGCTCTCAAGAGCGGGTTTCTGGTATTTGGGGTCAGGGTACAATTTCCGCTAGTATGTGGAAAATTTTATCTTGACCACTGATATGCAATGAGCGCTATTTATCCCTGGCTTGAACAATACCGAATCACAGTTGCGACTGCGCTCGCGCAGGGGCGTCTGCCGCACGCCTTGTTGCTTACCGGCCTCCAGGGGGTGGGAAAGGGTGTCCTCGCGGAGGTGATCGCTGGCCAATTGCTGTGTAGTGCAGCGACGCTGGAGACGGGTCCCTGCGGCCACTGTGACGCCTGTGCACAGCTCAACGCCGGTAGCCATCCTGATTACATCAGGATACAGCCCGAAGAGGATTCCAGTGTTATCAAGGTCGACCAGATCCGCCTGCTGGCGGAAAAACTGTCTTTCAGCAGCCACCAGGGCGGCTACAAGGTGGCGGTCCTGAATCCGGCAGGGAATATGAATATCAATGCCGCGAACAGCCTGTTAAAGACCCTGGAAGAGCCGTCCGATAACACAGTACTGCTACTGGTATGTGAACGCCCGTCACAATTACCACCAACGGTTCGCAGCCGTTGTCAGCAAATCAGGGTAGAGGTGCCAGGGCAGGACGTTGCGCTGCAGTGGCTCGCGGGGCAGGGAATTGCCGGACCGGCAGGGACCTATCTGAAAATGGCGCACGGGGCGCCACTGGAAGCCCTGAAACAGGCACAAGCGGACAGTATTACGGCCAGACGGGAACACCTGGACTCGCTTGTGGATATCCTGGAGGGCAGGGCTGCCCCGTTAGCCGTTGCCCAGTCATGGTCCGGTGAAGAGGATATGCAGGGAATTCGCTGGATGCGTGAGTGGCTGATGGACATGATCCGCATTGGCATGACGGGCCAGACCAGCGAGGTGCGCAGTGTGGACCTGCTGGAAGCACTGGTAAAGCTTGCACGCAGACTGGATAGCAGGGTAGTGTTTGCCCAGCTGGAGCGAATCAACAGCACGCTGGTTGCGGCAGCCAGCCTGAATCGCCAGTTGCTGACAGAAGATATCCTGCTGGCATGGGCGGCGCAAAAATAGGATGCAGTACTCGGGAGACAGACCAAAGGTATCTATGTAATGACTCAGGCAACCGCACCACGACAGGGTATTCTCTCACTCACGATCAAGGACAAAAGTGCCTTGTATGCCGCCTACATGCCGTTCGTAAAAGGTGGCGGTCTGTTTATCCCGACCAAGAAGACCTACCGGATTGGCGAAGAAGTGTTCATGCTGCTGACCCTGATGGAGGAAACGGAAAAAATCCCGGTCGCTGGCAAGATCATCTGGATTACACCGGTTGGCGCACAGGGTAACCGTGCTGCCGGTATCGGTGTGCAGTTCAGCGACCAGGATGACGGTGCTGCACGCAACAAGATCGAAGGATTCCTGGCCGGGACACTGGAAAGCGAACGGCCAACCCACACCATGTAATATTTCGCCGCAATGGTTTGCGGCGCGCTGCCAAACACTCTATTATTCAACCTCGAAATTCAATGAGGTTGATTCATGCTGGTAGATTCCCATTGTCATCTGGACAGGCTCGACCTGTCACCTTTCTGCGGACAGTATGGACGATGTGCTGGCTGCCGCGCAGGCACAGGATGTCGGTCATTTCCTGTGTGTGTCGATCAACCTGGAAGATTATCCGGCGATGCTGAAGATTGCCGAGGCGCATGAGCAGGTGTCGGCCTCGGTCGGTTTGCACCCGAATGAACAGGGTGGTCATGATCCCGCGTATCGATGAACTGGTAGATCGTGCCCAACACCCCGGGGTTATTGCTATTGGCGAAACCGGCCTGGATTATTTTCGCAGCGAAGGTGATCTGGACTGGCAGCGTGAGCGTTTTCGTCGACATATTGCCGCGGCAAAACAATCCGGCAAGCCGTTGATTATCCATTCTCGCGATGCCAAAGAAGATACCCTGAAGATACTGGAAGAAGAACAGGCCAGCGAGGTCGGCGGTGTCATGCACTGTTTTACCGGTGACTGGGAGATGGCGCAACGGGCCATGGAACTGAATTTCTATATTTCCTTTTCCGGGATCGTGACCTACAAGAGTGCCCGCGAATTGCAGGAGATTGCAACGCGAATGCCGGCAGACCGCTACCTGGTTGAAACGGATTCGCCCTACCTTGCCCCGGTGCCGCACCGTGGCAAGCCGAATCAGCCGGCCTTTGTACGTCACGTGGCCGAGTATATTGCCGAATTGCGTGGTGAATCCTATGAGCAGGTCGCTGCGGCAACCACAGAAAATTTCAGGACCCTGTTCAAGGTCCCTGTTCCCGGTTGAATCAATTCACCGCTACACCGGCTATCAGCTGATTTCCGGGTCCTTTGGTATCTGCCGTGGCCGGCGTTGCTCATCGACCGCCACATAGGTCAGGTCGGCCTCGGTTACCTGTACATGTTCATGCGGTTGTGCATGCCGATCGGCAAAGGCCTTGACGTGGACCGTGATGGAGGTGTGCCCGATGTGTGTGATCGTGGCGTAACAGCTGATCACGTCGCCGACAAAGACCGGTTGCTTGAACTGAAAGGAATTTACCGCGACGGTCACGATTCGGCTCCGGGCGTGACGGTGTGCGATGATGCTGCCGGCGATATCCACCTGCGACATTAACCAGCCGCCGAAAATATCCCCGTCTGGATTGGTGTCCGCGGGCGTCGCCATGACACGGATGGCAAGCTCGTTCTTGTCCGGCATAGTCGGACATGCCAGCGGCTAGCTGTGGCCCTCGTACATGCGTTCAATGTCGGCCGCAAAGTGCTCCATGATACGGTTACGCTTCAGTTTCAGGGTCGGCGTGATGAGTCTCGTTATCAATGGTCCAGGGTTCCAGTGTGCAGGTGATCCCGTGAATCCGTGCATAGCCGGGAAACTCGGCAAGCTGTCGCGCCAGCTTGTCACATACCAGCTTTTCAAGTTCAGCTGATCGCAGCGCCTCGGGATCAGTGGCTATCCAGTTGCAGATCGCTTGCGACCCCTTCCCATTGCTCCGGGTTGAGCACCAGCAAGGCAGTCAGGAAGGGACGGTCATCGCCAATGATCATGACCTGCTCGAACAGTGTGTCGAGTGCAATGGCCATTTCCATGTCGGCCGGAGGTACCTTTTCACCATTGGCCAGTACGATGATTTCCTTGATGCGTCCGGTAATGTAGACGTGGTTATTTTCTATGCGGGCCTTGTCACCGGTATGGAACCAGCCTTCGCTGTCAATCACTGCAGCGGTCGCTTCCGGATTGTTCCAGTAGCCGAGCATGATTACCGGGCCACGTGCCAGTAATTCATCCTGCTCGCTAACGCGCAGTTCGAGACCGCGCAGCGGAACGCCGACACTGCGTGGATCATTGTCATCTTCCGGATTGGCGGTCAGTATCGGGCTGGTCTCTGTCAGTCCATAGCCCTGGATCAGGTTGAGTCCCAGGCCGATAAAAACCTTCGCAATCGGGGTGGGCAGGGGGGCGCCGCCCGAGGCGGCTATGCGCATCCTGCCGCCCAGTTTTGCCATGATCTTGCCGGCGACCAGTTTGTTCAGCAGCGGCCATAACAAAAACACCGGGTGCCAGCTGCCACGACCCTGCTGATGCAGAAAACGTTTCCAGCCGGTGTCGACGGCAAGATTGAAGAGCCAGGTTGCAATCGGCGACTTTTCTGCAAGTCCGGCCTGGATCTTGTTGTAGACACGTTCATAGATGCGCGGTACCGAGATCATCAACGTCGGCTGAATGGTCAGCAGGTCTTCACCCAGTTCAGGTATGGAGCGTGCATAGGCGACGGTTGAGCCGGCCATCATCGGGATGTAATAACCGACCGTGCGTTCGAAGGTATGTGACAGCGGCAGAAACGAAAGCAACAGGTCTTGCGGGTACATCTGCACGATTTCGAGCGCCCTTTCCGAGTCAAACAGGATGTTCCAGTGGCTGAGCATGACACCCTTGGGACGACCGGTAGTGCCCGAGGTATAGACAATGGTTGCCAGTTCATTCGAGTCACCATCATCCGTCACGCAGTCTACCGCCCGCTGTCAGGCAGCCAGTCAGACACCGTGCGGACACGGGGGTCATTCCCGGAGTTAGTGACGGGTTCCAGGGTGAGTATGCGGGTCAGGGTGCCAAGATCCTGCAGGACCCTTTGGATGCCCTCCCATTGTTCCTGTCCTCTGCAGCAGCAGTAGCTTGCAGCCAGAGTCGTTGAGGATATAGGCCATGCTTTCAGGACGGTCATCAACATAGAGCGGTACGACCACCAGGCCACAGCCGAGTGCGGCCTGGTCGAAGGTGACCCATTCCTTGCAATTGCGCAGCAGGATGGCGACCCGGTCTCCCGCGTTGCAGATCTTCTGTTGCCAGTGCGCCCTGCCAGCGTGCCACGTCTGCAGCCATCTCGGCCCAGGTGGCGTCATGCCATTGTCCGTCATTGCCATCGAACTGCCGGTAGGCGATGGCATTCGGTGTGCGTTTGACGCGTTCACGAAACAAGCCGGCCAGGGTGCTGGCCTCATCAGCAGCTATGTTGCTGCCTGTCCCCATGCTCATGCAGTGATTCCCCCCCTAAGGATTTGTCAGTGAGTTCCAGCCCGGGTCCGGTGTAAAGCGTTCGCCGCGTAATGTCTGCAAACCCTGTAATTGTTGATACACCGTTTCAGCACCGACCGCATCAATATGCTGCATCGGACCGCCGCGGAAAGGCGCAAAGCCGGTGCCGAAAATCATGCCGGCATCGAGCAGATCATTGTTCTCAACCACGTGTTCGCGCAGGCAGCTGACCGCTTCATTCAGCAGCCGATCGATCAACCGGTTGCTGATCTCCTCCATGTTCCAGTTGCCGGGTCGCCGCTTTTGATTTGACGGCCTTGCCCTTTTTGTACTGATAAAAGCCACGACCTGATTTGCGCCCGAGATGACCGTCAGCCACCCGCTTCTTCAGGCTCTCGGGGACCTCGGCATTGAAATGACCGGCGAGTATTTCTGCGACATGCAGGCAGATATCCAGTCCGACGGTATCAGCCAGCAGTACCGGTCCCATGGGCATGCCGAAGTCCGTGGCGGCCTTGTCGATGACGGCAGGCGGAACACCTTCCGCCTCGAGCAGCACGGCCTCCATCAGGTAGGGCATGAGGATGCGATTCACCAGGAACCCGGGAGTGCTGGTCACCGGCAGGGGCAGTCGGTCGATTTGCCGGGTGAAGCTCATGGCGTGTGCCGCCACCTCGGGGGAGGTGGCTGCCCCACGACGACTTCTACCAGTTGCATCATGGCGACCGGGTTGAAAAAATGCAGCCCGACCAGTCTTTCGGGCCTCGACAGGGCGCCGCACAGTTCTTCCAGCGGGATGCTGGACGTGTTCGTTGCAAGCATCGGCATCCGGCTTCATCCTTGGTTCAATATCCCTGTATAAAGAACGCTTTACGTCTGCATCTTCAAATATTGCTTCAATGACAATATCGGCGCGCGCCACGCCCATACCCTTGTGGTCGGGCAGCAGGCGGTCCATCGCCGCGGTGATCTTGTTGGGCGTTTTCAGTTTGCGTGTGAACAGGGCATGGGCGCGTTTGCATTGCCGGTGCGATGCGTTCCGGGGACTGGTCCTGCAGGGAGACATGAAAGCCACGGAAGGCGCACCAGGCCGCGATATCGCCGCCCATGGTGCCGGCACCGATCACATGCACATACTGCGGCTGTGTAGCTTTTGTCCTTGCCGAGCGATTTAAGCTGTTCCTGCAGGAAGAACACGCGTACCAGGTTCTGTGCCGTTGCACCGTTCACCAGCTGTGCCAGTGATTGCGCTTCGGCTTCCAGCATGCGGGGCTTGTCGGTGGCGTGTCTGCGCCAGATGTCAATCATTGCATAGGGTGACGGGTAATGCTTTTTGGGCGCGCGCTTCGCGACCTGTTGACGGAATACCCTGGCCAGCAGCGGACGGACGAGGGGCTGATTCGACAGCCGGTCAAGCCACCCGGGCTGGATGCGGCGCGGGCGATTCCAGTACCAGTTTGCGTGCGGCCGCGCGCAGATGCCGCTCGGGGACAACCATGTCGACCAGGCCCATGCGTTTGCCGGTACGTCCGTCAATGGAGCGGCCGCTGAGTATCAGGTCCATGGCCTTCAGTCCGCCCAGCAACGGTACCATGCGGGCGCTGCCGCCCCAGCCGGGATGTATGCCGAGTTTCACCTCCGGCAGACCCATGCGTGTTCCCGGGTCGTCGCGCGTGACGCGGTAACGGCAGGCCAGTGAAAGTTCCGTGCCGCCGCCCAGGCAGAAGCCATGAATCAGCGCAACGGTCGGGAAGGGAAGTGCCTCCAGCCGGTTGAAGACATCCTGTCCCCTGCGCAGAAAGGCCAGCGCCTGGTCAGTACTTTTGATGCGGGTGAAGGCGCTGATGTCGGCCCCGGCGATAAAACCGTTGGCCTTGTCGGAGAGGATGACCAGTCCGCGCGGGCGTTGCGCGGCGATCTCCTGCAGATGCTGATCGAGTTGATCAAAGACTTCGGCATTGAGGACATTGGTGCCGGCATCCGCCTTGTTGAAATGCAGCCAGACGATGTTGTCGCTGTCGGTTTCGACACGGAAATGTGTGGATGCAGTGATCTCTGTCATTGGTAGTGTCCCTTTGCCTGCTGCAGCGCTACGCTAGCGCAATATGCTCCGGCCTGGAATATTTTGCGGACATGGGTCCCGCTCCTGGGTGATGGTTGCGATGCATTCAGACGCGCTCAATCAACATGGCGCCGCCCTGACCGCCACCGATGCAGAGGCTGGCCATGCCGCGCCTGGCATTGTTGCGCTGCAGCACTTTCAACAGGTGCAGCACGATGCGTGCGCCACTGGAACCCACCGGATGACCGACTGGCAACTGCGCCGCCATCGACATTCAGGCGCTCTTCATCGATGGCGGTAAAGGGTGACTCCCTGCCCAGTTCATCACGGCAGAAATCCGGGTCCTTCCAGGCAGCCAGGCAGGCCAGCACCTGGGCGGCGAAGGCCTCGTTGATTTCGAATAAAGTCGATATCCGGGGTGTCCAGTCCGTGGCGTTGCATGATGGGCGCCATGGCATAGCAGGGTCCCAGGCCCATTTGTGCCGGGTCCAGGCCGGCCCACTGGCTGTCAACCAGTTGCCCCAGTACCGGCAGGTTATAGCGCGAAACCAGCTCTTCCGAGGCCAGGATAAGCCAGGCGGCACCATCGGTGATCTGCGCGCTGTTGCCTGCGGTGACGTTGCCCAGCGGCTTGTCGAACACCGGTCGTAATGTTGCCAGTTTTTCCATGCTGGAATCCGGGCGTACACCATCATCGTGGTCATGGACATGTGCCGTGAGTGTCGTACAGGACTTCGATCTCATCGAGCATGGCCCTTCTTGTGTGCATCGGCCAGGCGCAGGTGACTGCGCATCGCAAAGCTGTCCATCATTGTCGCGCGTAATGCCAAAGCGATGCGCCAGGATTTCTGCGGTCTGTCCCATGGAAAGTCCGACGACCGGATCGGTAAGACCGTGGAGCAGGGCGATGACCGGCTTGAAGTGGCCGGGTCGCAGGCGGCCGAGCACCTTGAGTTTTGCCGGCAGTGTCCGTGCCCGGGCCATCGCGGCGAGCCAGTGCACCATGGTGTCGTTATACAGGATCGGCGCACGACTCATGGATTCAACGCCGCCGGCGAGTACCAGGCTGGAACGTCCGCTGGCGATGTTCTGCGCGGCCGAGTCGATGGATTGCATGCCCGAGGCGCAGTTGCGCTGTACGGTCCAGGCCGGCACCCGTTCACCGCAGCCGAGTCGCAGTGCCGCGACGCGTCCGATGTTGGCCTCGTTTTCGCTGGGCATTACGCAGCCGAGAATGACCTCATCGAGGTCGGCGGCTGCAAAGGGCTGACGGGCGAGTAACGGTTGCCCGGCCGCAACGGCCAGGTCTGCTGCTGAAAATGGCCCGGGTTTTCCGCGGGCCTTGATATACGGCGTGCGGCTGCCGTCGACTACAAAGACTGGCCGGCCACCCCACGCCGGGTTGTCGTTCCCCCATGCTCTGCGCTCCTTGGTTAAGTATTCAGGGAGAAATTCATCTACCTGTATGACAACCTTGCGTGCGGCAATGGCCGCACGGACAACCGCAGCTTCCTGTGCAGTGATGATGCCGGCACTGACGCCGGCATCAACGTGTTCTTCAGGATCGCCCCTCGGGCAGGGTGCCTGCCTTCATGGCGGTGCGCAGTTTGCGGATCGCCGGTTCTGCAGCAACACTCTTTTCCAGCGCATCGTCGAGTTGCGCAACCGCTTCCGATCTTGTTCACTGGAATATACACAGCTTCAGTGAGTCGGTCACGCAGCAGCACCGGGCTCGAGAATGAGGCCGGCAACCTGCTGCCCGAGTTCATCAGAGGGACGCTGGTAGGGCTTGCCGAGCGGAAAGGTCAGCAACTGCGTCACGCCGGCAACGAAGCGATTCGGCAGGTTGTTCAACACTTCATGCAAGCGTGTCTGCATGCTGTAGAGCAGGTCCTGGCAGGCACACTCAAGCAACGGCAGTTCATCGTCCGGGGAGCCGTTATCGTGATGATGTTTCAGCACGGCACTGCCAAGATAGAGGAGACTGAGCACATCACCGAGTCTGCCGGACAGGGACTCCTTGCGTTTCAGGCCACCTCCCAGCGACATCAGCGTCATCTCGGCCGTTACCGCAAAGGCAAGGCTCATGCGGGCAAACTGGCGATAATAATGCCCGCGCACGCCCTGCCGGGGTGCAGCAAGCAAGCGGCCACGAGTCAGGCTATGGAACAGGCTGCGGCTGAAGTTGCTCATGATATGGCTGCCATGGCCGAGCAGGGCGTCATCAAAGGCCGCGACATCGGACTGACTGGCGGCCTGCATTTCCCTGAACAGGAAAGGGATGGCAGCGTATCGCACCCTGTCCGAATATGATCAGGTTGCGGGTGAGGATATTGGCACCTTCCACCGTAATCGCAATCGGCAGGGCCTGGTAGGCGCGGCCAATGAAGTTACCCGGTCCCATGCTGATGCCGCGACCGGCAAGGATGTCCATGGCATCGTTGACGATCACCCGCATGCGCTCGGTCAAATGATATTTGATAATGGCAGACGCAACGGAAGGTTCCTCGCCGCTGTCGATGGCGGCCGTGGTAAAGCCGCGCGTGGCATTCATGATGTAGGTCGTGCCCGCGATGCGCGCGAGTACTTCGCTGATGCCCTCGAACTTGCCGATGGAAATCTTGAATTGCTTGCGCACCGCCGCATAGGCACCGACGCTGCGGCTTGCCAGTTGCCCGGAAGCGGCACTCAGGGCGGGCAGGGAGATGGCACGGCCATCGGACAGGCTGTTCATCAGCATGCGCCAGCCCTGGCCAACATAGTCCTGGCCACCGATGACCCAGTCCATCGGTATGAACACATCTGTGCCCCGGTTGGGACCATTCATGAACGACTGGCTCATGGGGAAATGGCGCGTGCCGATTTCGACACCGGGCGTGGTGGTGGGAATCAACGCCAGCGTGATACCGATATCTTCCCTGTTACCCAGCAGCTGATCAGGGTCGTGCAGGTGAAAGGCGAGTCCCAGCAGGGTGGCGACCGGACCGAGTGTGATATAGCGTTTTTCCCAGTTCAGGCGTATGCCCAGAACGTCATCCTTGCCTTCAAAAGACTGCTCGGCAAACAACCCCGCTATCCGGCATGGAGGCGGCATCACTGCCGGCCTCTGGTCCGGTCAGGGCGAAGCAGGGGATTTCCGCGCCGCTGGCGAGCCGCGGCAGGTAATGATTCTTCTGCGCCTCGGTACCGTAGGACAGCAGTAACTTGGCGGGCCCCAGGGAATTGGGCACCATGACCGTGACGGCGGCGGAGATGCTGCGGCTGGCGACTTTCATGACGATGGCGGAGTGGGCATTGGCAGAGAAATCCAGGCCCCCGTATTTTTTCGGGATGATCATGCCGAAGAAGCCCTGCTGCTTGAGGAAGTCCCAGGTCTGCGGCGTCAGGTCACGCAGTTCTTCGGTGATCTCCCAGTCATTGACCATGTCGCACAGTTCATTGACCGGCCCGTCAATAAAGGCCTGCTCCTCGGCGCTCAGCGAGGGTGCGGCAAAGCCGAGCATGCGCTGCCAGTCCGGTCGTCCACTGAAGATCTCTGCTTCCCACCAGACAGTACCGGCTTCCAGTGCCTCACGTTCCGTATCGGACATGCCCGGCATGATCTTTCTGTAGAGGGCAAGCAGCGGTTTGACGATGATGGCGCGGCGCAGCGGCTGTCACGGTCAGCAAGGTGGCGAGCGGGATAAAGATGCCCCAGGCGATGAGCAGTGCCCAGGCGGGCGGTGTGTAGCGGAGGGTCCAGTAGCCGAGGAGGGCAGTCAGTACTGCCGTCCAGAGAATGCGTGATGCCTGCCGGGCCATCATGAATCCCAGTAGTGCAAGAATAACGGGCAGCTCGATCATCCAGTACATATCAGTCATCCCTGGCGCGCGGGGCAGGCGCCATTAGTGCCGTTGTCGTCTATGACCTACTGTGAAGACAGTGTAAGTCGTGTTGTCAATGGCATTCACTGCTTTGATTCAAGCCAACACCTGTTGGACATGCATTCATTACGCCGAGTTTCAGGGTTAGCCATCAAGCATCTCCAGGGCTGTGAACAGCCGCTTGCGGGGCGTGTAGAAATGCGGCGAGAAACGAATACCACCACCCCTGAGGGCGCAGACTACATTGTGCATGCCGAGCAGTTCGAACAGGGATTCCGGTGTCTCGTTCACTGGACGGAAGGTGACAATGCCTGCGTAACGGTGTGCGGCGCTCGGGGTAACAAGCCGGTAGCGGTCTGGCCGTTGCAGGAAGAAATCAACCATGAAGCGCGTGTTGTCGAGAACCTGTTCTTCAATGGTCTGCATGCCGGTTTCCAGAATCAGTGTCATGCTGGCGTGCAAGGCATGTATGCCGGTCATGTTCGGGCTGCCGCATTCAAAGCGACGTGCACTGGCGGCTATCTGCCAGTCCCTGTTGTCAAAGTTATGCAGGTCCTCGAGCATGTGCCAGCCATATTGCTTCAGGTCCAGTTGCTCCATGACGGCCTGGCGACAGTAAAACAGGGCGATGCCTTCCGGGCCCAGCATCCATTTGTGGGCATCCGCCATGACGAAGTCGGCCTGGCAGGCCTGCACGTCAAGCCGAACCGCGCCGAGGCTTTGGATGGCATCGACACAAAACAGGATGCCTCTTTCCCGGCAGGCCGCACCGAGAACGGACAGGTCCAGTTTCAGTCCGGTGCCGTATTGCACCGCACTCACCGAGAGCAGACGGGTGCGCGCGTCAAGGGCGTCGATAATCGCTGTCTCGGGTGAGTCACTGCCGGTGATATCAGCCGCGCGGGTCGTTACGCCAACCTTCTGCAGTGATTCCCAGACCACCCGGTTGGACGGGAATTCCTGGCTGCTGATGACCACATTGTCGCCGGACTTCCAGGGCAAACCGTAGGCAACGACAGAAAGTGCCTCCGAGGTGTTTTTTAACAGCGCAATTTCATTGCTGGAAGCGGCATTGATGAGTTGCTGCAGTTGCTGTTTCAATGCGTTTTCAGTGGCGACCCATGCCGGGTAATTCTTGCTGCCAAATGCAACATTCTCGTCGGCGAATTGCTTGACCGCGGCTGCGGTGCGTAGTGGCCACGGTGAGACCGCCGCATGATTCAGGTAAATGATCGACTCATGCAGCGGGAATTCGGAGTCATACATGGGAAAGGCCTGCACGCATTGTTTGGCAACAGCGGATAGCTGAAGGGTATGATAGCGACCGGTTGAACATGATAACGGTGATGACCCTGATTGTATGTTAAATAGCCGGCAAATTATTCAGAAGGTTTTGCTGTGTGGCTTGTCTGCTGCTGCCTGTGTGTGTGCCGCAGGCGCAGGCAGCTGATACCCGCATCATTGTCGATACCCGGGCCGAAACGCTCACGGTGATGCGAGGCAATGCGGTTATCAGGATCTTTCCGGATATTGCTATTGGCCGTTTCGGCAAGACCTATTTCAAACGCCAGGGCGATAATAAAACCCCGCTGGGAAGCTACCGGATCGGCTGGATCAACCGGGAATCCCGCTACTATGTCTTTTTGGGGCTGACCTACCCGGATCGGCCGGCAGCCGATCGCGCCCTGCAAAAGGAGCGGATCAGCGAGTCGCAGTGGCAGGAAATCCGTCGCGCCCACGAGGCGGGCAAGTCGCCCCCGCAAGATACACCCCTGGGTGGTTATATCGGGATTCACGGGCTAGGGCAGGGTGATCTGACGGTACATCAACAATATAACTGGACAAATGGATGTGTGGCCTTAACCAATGCGCAAATTGACCAGTTGTTGCAATGGGCCCGGGTGGGCACCCCGGTGGAAATTCGCTAAGCAGTCGCGCGCGGATACTGGTAGCATACGCGCGGTGTAGGTGATGAGTGCAGTAATGGGCATCACCAGCCGGTTCTGTATGATTATTTATTGGTTGTGAAGGAGAATTGAATGATGGGTATGAAAGGAAGTGTTTTGCAAAAAATCGCGCAGGCTACATTGATCACGGGTATTGTCGGCCTGACGGCTTGTGCAACGACCGGTGATCTGGATGCGCTGAGTGCGAAAGTTGATGCGGCCAGTGCGGAAGCCAGTGCCGCCCGGACCGAGGCTGCTGCTGCACGTGCGGAAGCTGCGGAGGCCAAGACAATGGCTGCCGGTGCGACAACGACTGCCAATGACGCCATGGCCATCTCGAAAGATACCGAGACAAAGATTGATCGCATGTTTAAAAAGGCCATGCATAAGTAACTGTAAGTTATTGAAATATAAGTAATATTTAAAGCCCCTTCGGGGGCTTTATTTTATGGCGCTAGCGAGTGACCGCGACAGGTATGCCATTCTGATACTCGATGGCCTGCCACAGTGCTCTGCCACTCAGACTGATCTCATCTCCGCGGTAAATTCGGCAATTGCATCGAGTACGCGTTCCATGTAGTTCGCGTAAATCTCCGCGTCTTCCTCCAAAGGCGGGTGCAACTCCACGAACAGGGTGCTCCTGCTAACCAGCCAAGTTTGATGGGTTCGTTGATGAGAAGTACCGGCGTGCCAACCGGGATGTCGTCAAACAGTTTCTCTATGTCTTCGGGATACATGCGCAAACAGCCGTGTGTGACGCGCATGCCGACCCCGTAAGGTTTATTGGTGCTGTGGATCAGATAACCGGGTATGCCAAGCCGCATGGCGTAGCGTCCCAGCGGATTGTCAGGGCCGGCCTTGACGACATCCGGCAAGGGATCATTGCCTTCAGCGATGGCCTCATCTTTCAGTGACTGGGGAGGACGCCATTCCGGGTCGATTCTGCTTGTTAATGATGCTGGTTTTTCCCAGCGGGGTTTCCCAGTCCATTCTGCCTACGCTGACCGGGTGGGTGATGACGACAGGCGTCTCGCCGGGCCTGGGTTTCGGGAAGTAGTACAGCCTCATTTCAGGCAGGTTGAGCACCAGGCCGGTGCGTTCCACGTTTGGCAGGATGAACCGTGTTCGGCAACACAACGACCGAGTTTTCCTCCGGTAACCAGCGATCAACTGCCGGGTTCGCAGACAGGATTTCATTCTGTCCGAGATCGTAACGGCGGGCGATGTCCAGCAGTGTGTCGTCTCTGCCGGCGGTGATGGTTTCGACCTGGCCAATCACATCGACATCCGCTGGCGGCAGTATGAAGGTATCCGCCTGTGACAGGCTGCTGGCGACGATGCTGAACAGGCAAATAAGAAGTTTGATCATGGTCATGTTATAAAAAGTGTGAAACCAGTGACATCAATCGGTCAATAGATGTTAGATGATATTCTACACTGGTTCTAAACCTGACAAGTGAGAGGATTCAACCCATGAGAATGCCGGTTAACAGGTGCGCTATGGTAATCGCCTTGTTTGCCTCAAGCGTGGTCGCGCAACCCCTGTACAAATCAGTCAATGCACAGGGTGAAGTCACATTCTCCGACAGTCCGCCGCCCGAACGCGGTTGAGGTACAGGAAATCCAGGTGCAACCGGGACCCTCTGAAGCCCAACAGCAGGAAAGCGCCGAGCGTGTGAAACGCATCGAGTCACAGGCCAATGACCTGGGCGCCGCGAATGCGGAACGTACCCAGCAACGCCAGCAAGCACAACAAGGTCAGCAACAAGCGAAAGAAACCGAAGTACAGCCAGTGACAGACTACTAACAATGGCTACAGCTATCCGAATCGTCCGCTGTATCCGCCGGTCATCAGGCCGCCGATACGTCCGGAACATCCCATAGCGCCCGAGGACCGAATGGTCCTGGACGGCCAGTGCAGCTTCCAGCAGCCCCATCATGGCACCCGGGCGGTAAATCAGGTTAATATGTTAATGCGTATAATGTATATTATGTTAAATAGCATATTTATCCATTATTTCTGCCTTTCGGGCTGTAGGCCCCTGTCTGACTGCATCTTGAGGTTATACGGGTAATTGAGGGATTTACGTGGTTGTGCAAGTCGATAGCCGGCTTTGCTGAATCAGGCCTACTGACTGTCGTCAAAGTTAATCTTCAGATGCGAGCCATCACAAAACGGTTTGTTCTTCGACGCGCCACAACGACACAGGGTGTAATGCTCCGGTGAAGCACCTTGCCCCCAGTTTGCATCCTTCAGTTCGATACCACCGGTTATTCGCAACGGCCCGTTTTTTTCAATGGTAATGGTTGCTTCGCGGTCACTGACTGGTTGCGGCTGTCCGTTGATCGAATACGACAATGCCCCTGACGGGCATTTTTCGATGAGTGCCTTGATGTGCTCCAGGGTATCGCCGTCAGGATCTATCCAGGGATCATTCTTCAGGTTGAACACGCTGGCCAGTTCCTGGTGACAGTATCCCGCTATCGAGCACAGCAGCGGATTATTGATAATGGTAATGTCCCTGCCTTCGTAGCGTGTCGCCTTGTCTTCGGTACGGTCGGGCGAGATTTCATCAGTAAACCCGGCGTACTTGTGGTTACCATCGCAAAAGGGTTTGTTTAGCGAGGCGCCACAACGGCACAGACCCATCGCCGGTTTTGTTTCCAGTCGTTTGCCGTCGCTGTCAATGAAGTTTTCCAGCCCTTTGACAATCATGGGGCCGTTTTTGGCACAGGTTATTACTGGATTGGTCATAATTATTGGACTCGTTTGGCAAGGTTGTTGGCGTGCGAATGAATTCGGCCCTACAGTAGGGTCGAATTCATTCGACCAGCGGTGTTTCATCCGAGCAGGCGTATGGCTGATCAACCCGGCTTTAGCCGGTAAGTATTCAATGTTTCCGGCTGGCCTCCAGTGCGCGTAACAGGGTATCGCCGGCCTCCTCTGCGGTTTCTCCAAACGCGACGATGCCATCCTCGTGTCCGCCCATGGAAAACAGTTTCTTCTCCCGGACATCGGTCTCGTTAAACAGGCGTTGCACCTCTGCTGCCATCCCCGGTGTGCCGTACGCGGCGGCGCGATCGGTTGCCGGTATACCGAGGTGCTTGGCTGCACGCCAGATGTCCGGTGAATGGACATGCAGGACGACGCGTATCGCGTCATCGAGATCATAGAGCATGCCATGTGTAAGGGATTCGGATGACGGCTTGACGGGTCCTGCTGCAACCACGGCATTACTGGGCAGCATCGTAGCTCATGACCCGTGTGTAATGGCGGCTGTCGAGTTCCTGCAAGTGCCCCGTCTGCGTGCCGCTGATGATGAACGATCGTTTGCCGTGCGGTGCGTCGATGTCGCCGATGCGCTGGCTCACATTGCCAAAGTCATAGCCGTCATAGCGTGCCGGGTCCTGTCCGATGAGCGCCGTGTTGCCAGAGGATGGTTCGCCAGCGGTTGAGTGCTGCAAGAGGCTCCATTTCAACCGGTGCCGCCTCGGTAAACTGCAGCCTGAACTTTATGACGCCCTCTTCCATTCTGGCGCTTGTTACGAGGCCCTTTCCGCGAGCAGTTCCTGAAGGGCAACGGGTAGCAATGCCCTCGTCTTTCGTGTGATCATTGCTTCGTTACGCTGCCAGAATATACCGAGATAGATAATACCCAGTCCGATTAGTGTGAGTGCAATCGGAAACAGCCAGCTGTCCTGAAAGATGCTCGACGCCAGATGTTCCAGGTAGATGGCGCAGCCCAGTGCGCCGAACACGACGAAGACACGGCGGACCAGGATCGCACCGGCAACAATCAGCCCCACGTTGACACAGAAATAAATAAACTTCGAGAGCTCGCTGTCGGAGTGCTGCAGGGACAGTCCGCACCAGAAGGCCATGACCCCGAACAGGTACAGCCAGAAGGCGTAATCCTGTCCGGATTTGCGCGTGCGGATATCCACCCAGAAGGCAAGCAGTATCATCAGCATGCCGAACCACATGGAAACAAAGGCGCGGAATAGATAATCGGCCCCCCCGCCGGTTAGCATGGCGGCGACATCCATCGACATATACCAGAGTGTCACGGCAACCGGCATGATCATGAACGGGTAACGGTAGCACCACGCCATGAGGATGCCGATGGCCAGTGTGCCCAGCTCAAGGTAGATCCAGTGCCACTTGATGTAATGGTAGTAGTCCTGGTAAACGGTGTCGTCCGGCCACCATCCCATGCCCTGCTGCAAGCCGTAGATACCCAGCGGGGTCATCGCGATCACAAAGGTTGCGCAGATACCGGCAGGAATGTGGTGCCCGCCTCGCTGGAAATGTCTCGTCAGCAACAGTCCGAGCACCGGCATAGAGGATGGCGATCAACATCATGCCCCAGCCGCCGAACTGTTCCCAGCCGAGGTTCATGAACAGCGTCATGGCTCCGATGGCAATGAGGCCGCCGAAATAATACAGGATATTGGTGAAGCTGAAGGCCGGTCCCGCATCGGGTTGTGAGCTCAGGAAACGGTACAGGGCATCGGCCTGCTGGCTATCCAGAATGCCTTCGTCTACGGCGCTATCAAGGCCGGCTTTTGTGAGTTTCATTGTTGCTCAGTCGACGCCCTGCTCCGGATGTTCAGAATGCCATTGTTGCAGGCAGTTGTATATTTCGGTGACCCGTGGGGGAAAACCTTCCTGTAGATAGAGTCTGTATTGTTCATCCACTCGCGCACTGAATCTATCCCTGTCGGTGCGGGAATAATTCCCAAGGTTGTCTGCGCTGACCTCGAACGAAAATCCCAGTGCCGTACAAAAATGTTTTTCCAGAGCCTGGGGTTTGGTCTCGACGGCATAGAAAAGACGTTGCTGTTGCTCGGAGCGGCCATCAGGCACATACCAGTAACCATAGTCGTCCATAAGCCGTCGCTGGTTGCCGGCGATGCACCAGTGCGCCAGTTCATGCAGGGCGCTGCGTTCGTAGTCGCGGGTAAATTGCACCTCGGCGAGTGAGCCAGTCTCTGCTGCCTTGTAGTAAGGCTCGGGGTAACCGCCGATCAGTCGCGTTCCATGGTCATGCAGCACGCTGTTGTTCAGGTGTTCAACCCACTGGATCCTCTTCAGGTAGGCTTTGCCCGTTTCGTCATCCCGATCGTTGTGCAGCGAAGCCCTGGAATTCCGTGTTTTCATATTAGCACCCTGCATGGCCGTGATATCAGTGGGCCAGTTTCAGGGTCACAACGCCGCTGATGATCAGGATGATACCGAGGTATCTGCCCATGCTGGCCGCATCGCCATAGAACATGACTCCTACCAGGAAGGTGCCGGCGGCACCAATCCCCGTCCACACCGCATACGAGGTACCAATCGGTATCTGCTTCTGGGCAAGCCACAGCAGTAAACCACTGACGCCCATGCAGGCAATGGCAATAATAACGCCGGATATCCGGGATTCAGGTACTTGTGCCATTTTCAGTCCCACAGGCCAGCCTATTTCAAACAAGCCTGCGAGAACGAGATAGATCCATGCCATATTTGCCAAACTCATGAAAACGTTTTGCGTAGTATGCCATCAATAATAAGATTGATCTGCCATCGATCAGGATCAATGGTTTACCACGCCCTCCCCTGTAGCTGAATTCTTCATGTGCCTTGAAGACTCGTGAATATTCTGCTTTTGGTAGAGCGACATTAACGGCCAATGGTATGTACGGGCAGGAGCGCAAGGCCGCCGATGCCCTGGCCGCAATGCAGGCGGGCAAAACTGGCCCTCGCGTTACTTCATCTTTGACTTCAGCTTGATCTTTTCGCCGGCAACCATGAAGTTGCCCTCGCCAAGATGATGAATCGTGCCTGGGTTTTGCACTGCAGGATAGACCCACGCCTTGATGACTTCAAGGACAAATAAACAATACTTCGCCACCATCCGTGTATCGGTTACCCGGCACTCAAGATTTGCAAAACACTCCTCGATGAGCGGTGCGCCAACCAGCGCAGCTGGCCTGGGGGTGAGGCCAAATGTCTTGAACTTGTCGATGTCCATACCGGAGGTATTGCCACAGCCCACGACCTTTTCAGCGATCTCCACCGTGGGGATGTTAATGACACATTCTCTGGTTGTCTTTAACACGCCGAAAGAATAGTTGCGGTCACTGATGACGCAGCCCACCAGTGGTGGCTCAAACTCCATCATGGTGTGCCACGACATCGTCATGATGTTCGGACGCCCCTCGCGCGCTGTTGTGACCAGGACGACCGGCCCGGGTTCGAGCAAGCCATAGACCTTCGACAGAGGATAAGATTTTCTGGTCATGCCTGATCTACGTTTCAACTAAAAATGACATTCACAGCTGCAAACGCCAGGTTCCATGACTGAGCAGTATAACTGCATCAACAGGCAAAGGCCTGCACGACCCGGGATTACGGTTCAGGCGGGCAGGAAATCGATGGGATAGGTGATGGTGACTTCGCTGACGTCTTTCGGTTCGAAGTTGAAGAGCTTGACGCGTTGCGTGATCTTCTGACCGAGGGCGGCATCGTGCAGTTCACTGGAGATCAGTTCACAGTGTGTCACCTGGCCGGACGGGGCGATGGTGAGTTGCAGGACCACCTTGCCCTGCAGTGTCGGGTCCTGTCTTAGCGCGCGGTTGTAGACGCTGTAGATGGCGCCCTTGTTGCGGTCGAATACCATCTGGATTTCTTCGATGCTGCGGCCGGCGGTGCGCGCTCCCCTGTCGCTGTCGCCTACGGTGCTGCTGACCTCATCGTCTGCACGGACTTTGTACCTGCGTGGTGGAGCGTGCTGCCAGCTCACCGCCGCCGGTGTTGCGGCTCAGGCTGGCAGTCTGGATGCCACCGCTGGAGCGGGTGGTCCCGGCTGTCAGGATGGCGCGCTCGGTGGTGCGGGCCTGCCCGCCGGTCTGTGAAAGCTGACTGGTGTTTCGCAGGTTGCTGGCGCTGCTGCCCTGGCGCATGTCAGCGAGGTTGTCCTTGAGTGCCAGCAGGCCGGACTTGCTCGGCCTGTTGCCGTGCGGTTCACGGGCTTTACCGGCGCAGGTTTGACCGGAACCGCTTTGGCTAAGCTTCGGTGCCGGCTTTGCTGGTGCCACAGTTTTCTTTGGCGCGACCGCCTTCTCGGGTACGGGTGTCGGTTCCGGCTGGGTGACTTTTTCCGCTAACGGTTGCGGGACCGGTTTTGGTTTCGGGTGGCGGCGGGACCGGCTTTAGTTCCAGGATCAGGGTGGCTAGACGCGGAGGTTCTTCCATGACCGGCGCTGTAATCTCTGGCAGCGGCAGGAATGGCATGGCCAGGCCGAACAGCAGACACAGCACCAGGTTGATGCGCAGGATGCGCTGAAAGCGGTCATCGCTTTCGGCGCTATACGACCAGGGCATGGTGAGCGCGTGACTGTAGCTTGTCATGGCTCAACTCGCCTGCAGCGGCTTTTGCAGTACCGCCAGTGAGATGCGCGCAACCCCCGCTTCGGTACAGCTCGCCATTACCTGTTTAAGGATCTTGTAGGGGATGTCGCGGTCACCCATGATGGTGGCCTCGTGGCGAACGGGTTTGCCACTCTTGTCCTGCTGGCCGGATTCAGCGAGTGCTGATTGCAGGGCCGTCTTCAGCCGCTCCGCTGCATCACTGTCTGTATTCAGCAGCGCATCCATGCTGGTGATGACCTTGCCGTGAATCAGGATGTCGGTGTCGTTGATCATGACGACCAGCGCCATGCGCGGCTGCTCTTCGGCGACCGACTCGGGCAGTTTTACGGACTTTTGTGTCGGCAGTACTTCACCGTCGGAGGAATTCACCAGCAGGAAGAACACCAGGATGGTGAAGATATCCATCAACGACACCAGGTTGATACCGGTGTTGCGGCCGGCACGTTTGTGGTGGCGTTCCATGCGTTCTAGCGCGACGTGAGCGGATCATGGTTCAGATACCCTTGCTGCTGGCGACCCGGTTGTTGTCGGCGGGTGCATCACCAATAGAGATTTCCGGGAACAGTTCGGCAAGTTGCAGCGTCCCGGCCTGTACGCACCGCGTGCAGCGCGTATGCTGTCCATGACATGTACCACGGTGTCGTAGGGTATGTCGGGCTCCAGCAGCAGCAGTGGCATCGAGCTTTCTCCGGGAAAGCGGCCTTCACCTGCTGCAGCAGCTCCGAGAGTTGCTGTGTAGTCGTGGCCGCTGTCGCTCGCGGGGATGCGCCGGATCAGGCCACCGTTACGGTCGCCGACCTCGATGCTGCTGGTGCGTACGATGATTTCGAGTTGCAAGGCCTGCGTGTTGTCAGCCTGGCCGATGCCTGCCGCCGGCAGGTTCAGTTCCAGGATAGTGATGCGCGAGAACACCGCCGTGATGAGCAGGAACGGAACCAGTATCACCATCAGGTTCATGAAGGCGGTGATATTGATGTCGGCCGGTTCGCTGCTGCCCGGCGCGGCGGCGCAGGCGGCGTCTCATCCGGCCTTGACCTCGCTGAGGGGCCGTTCAGTCAACAGGTTGAGGAATTTCACCGAGGCCATTTCGAGGCTGTCGACCAGTTGCGTGGTCTTGGTCTGCAGCACGGCATAGATCAGCAGCAGCGGGATGGCGACCATCAGGCCGAAGGCCGTGGTGTTCATGGCGACCGAGATACTGGCGGACAGCATGTCGGCCTTCTCGGCCGGGTTGGCGGCGGCGACCGCGGTAAAGGCCTGGATCAGACCGATGATGGTCCCCAGCAGTCCCAGCAGGGTTGCGATGTTGGCGAAGGTGGCCAGGTAGGGGGTGCGCTTTTCAAGGTTGGGCACGGTCTCCATCAGGCCCTCCTCCATGGCGATCTCGACATCATCGCGGCGCCGTGAGGTGCGTGCGCGGTTGAGGCCGTAGCTGAAGATGTGGCTGATGGCGGAGCGGGATTTTTCGGTGATCAGGGCGACCTGCAGGTAGTCGCCCTGCTGCAGCAGCGGCTGCAGTTTTTTCCAGATACGGTGGTTGCTGGTCTTGGCCATGCTCAGATAGATGTAGCGCTCGATGGCAATGGCGAGACCCAGTGCCAGGATCGACCACGATCGGATACATGAATAGGCCGCCGGACTGGAAGAATCCGACAATGGTGGTGTAGGCGTCCATAGAGTGCTCCTGTTTGCCGTGTTGTGTGTTGAATGTACCTGCTCGCTTCGGGAGAGGGCCGGATTGAGGGAGGCAGAACATGGACGTGGTGTCGGTTATCCCCTCTCCCCGGCCCTCTCCCGAAGGGAGAGGGGGTTGAAATTTGCCCGCTCGTTTGCGGAGAGGGAGTTGCTGAAATTATCCTCTTGCTAACGATGAGAGCATTGCGTATCAAACCATGTGCGCTGTTGGATAAAGATTACTGATGTACTCACTCAATTCCGTGAACTGCTTCGTAGTACTCGAGTTCCCTGAGGAACACATCGCGGTCTACGGGTGCAAGGATTTCATCGACCAGGCTGTTCATGGGGCGGCCGGCCAGGTCACCGGCCTCGGCTGATTTCCATGGCACGATGTGCAGCGCCTTCGGCAGTTCACGGTTGCCGACAATGGTGGCGCCATCGAGTGTCAGCGTGTCCTCGGCGTGAGCCTGCAAGGCCGTGCACAACAGCATGGCAGGCAACAGTCTGTGTATCGTTATCCACTTCATGGTTTCACCTTCGCCGTCACGTTGTCGCCGGGGTTGCGTGTCTCCAGTTCGACAATCCATGCCTGCAGTTGTGGATCGTCGGACGCAGTGAGTTGCTGGTAGCGCTGGTAATGCGCCAGTGCCTGGCGCGGGTTCGGCAGGTAGCGGTCATAGAGGATGCCGAGGTTCCAGTGGATGTTGCTGTTGTCCGGATCACGACGCAGCGCTTCCTCGTAGATGAATTGCGCCTCGTCGAGACGGCCGTGACGCCGGTAGAGCATGCCGAGCTGGTTGTAGGCCTCGATGTTCCGGTTGTTGGCATCGATGGCCTTCTTGAAGGCGGCCTCGGCGCTGGCGTGATCACCGAGCATGGTCTCGGTGATGCCGAGATTGACCCATGGGCCGGAGAGCGATGGTTGTTGGGTGGTTATTCGTGTGAGTTGTTCGCGGGCTGCTTGCCATTGTTCGGCCTGCATCGAGTTCAGGGCGAGCTGGTAGTCGGTTTTTATGTCTGCCGTCGGCGTTGCAGTGGTCCGCTTTCTGCATCTGGGTGGTGGTGCAGCCATCAGTACCTGGGTACTGATTGCGAGAAATAAAGCTATCAATACAAGGTTATTTATTTTCCCCTCTCCCTCGGCATTCTGCTCCAAGCATAGTCCTGCCTCCTGCCTCCCTGCAGTCGTGGCCCTCTCCCGTAGCATCCAAGGCACGGGTATGAAGGAGAAGGGATGGAATATTTCGAATGTGGTTACTAATGCAGTGCGGTGACATAGGACGCCCCTCTTTCCAGTTTCGCGTATTGGGCCGGTACCAGTTGTGCCAGTTGTTGCAGGCTCTTTGCTATCCAGGTGTTGTACAGGCCGGACTCGATGCGTTGTACATTGGTTTCGTACAGCATGATGGCCTGCTCTTCAAACGGATAGGCCTGTTCTTCCAGCAGTAGGTTGTACTGTTCCAGTGTCTCGCCGCTGAGGTTTGCAGGTCGTTGCGACTGCAGCAATGCAACCCCCAGTTGTGCATAGATCTGTGCCGTCTGGTAGGTGGCAGCGGTGGTGACTTCGGCGACCTGGTAACTGGCGGCCTGATCGTATTGCTGCATCGCCGATTCCATCAGGCGTTTCTTGATGGCAAGGCTTTTCTCCAGTGGCAACACCAGTTGCACGCGGCGATAGTCTTCATGGACCTGTTCCGCGAGCGACAGTTGTGCAAGGGCGGCCAGGTAGCGGGTGCGGTCGCTTCGCTGCGTACCCGCCTGTCGGTCCGCCTTGATGATCTCCGTCAACCAGCGCTGCTGCCCGGCACTATTGTTGACGGCTGCATAGTGCGTGGCGACTCGTTGCCGTGCCTCGATGGCCGGTTCAAGCGGTTGCGGAAATTGATCAACGTAATACTGGTATGCCATGACGGCCGAGTCCTGCTGGTCTGCGCTGCATACAGTTCGGCCGCTTGCCAGAGCGCCTCGCGCCGCAGTGTCGGGTCTTCATGACTGTGCCCGATGCGTTCGAATTCCCGGGCGGCCTGCAGCGGTTGTTCCCCGGACAGGTAGGCGGTGGCGAGGCGTCGCGTCACCTCGCCCTGGCGCGGGTCATTCGGGTAGTTGCTGCGAAAGCGGTCCAGTACTGCGGCGGCCTGTGACCATTGTTGCAGTGACAATAAACCGGCGGCGGCATCGTATTCGGCAGTTGCCACGATGGAGGCCGTGGGCGTGGCCTCGCCTACCCGCTGGAAATGGGCGACGGCGGCAGCGGTCTCGCCTGCGGCCTGCGCCGCCTCACCCTGTTTATAGATAGATGCAGCAAGTCGATCATTTATATTCGTCATAGTCCTTGTCATCCCGTGACATGCACTGGCGTACCTGCTGGTAGGCCGCCTCCGCCTGCAGGAAGTCCTGCTGCTCAAAGTACGCATGTGCCTGCACTGTCCACGCAACCCGTTGCTGGGTGGCGCTGGCCTGCTCGCTATCTATGACCGTCTGCGCCACCTGTATCGCACGTGCCGGATCGCCGCTGGCCAGCAACTGTTCACTGCTGCGGGTCAGGACGGCCATGGCGTACGGGTGCTGCGGGAAGGTGGTGGCAAAGCGGATGGCATGTTCGATGGACTGCTGGTGCCACGCCTGTTGTGCGCTGCCGGTCAGCTGCTGTTCCTGTTTGTCGTAGGACAGCACGGCCGCATAACCGGCCGCTGCCGCGTTCTCGTGGGTGGCGTAATCATAGGCGGTGATTTCGTATTCCCGTGCGGCCTGCTGGTAGTCGCCGGACTCGAATAGCAATTCCGCCAGCAGGAAATTCATCTGCGGCGCGGCCGCATCCTCCCTGAATGAACCCAGGTACACCCGGTACCAGTGCGCGGCCTGCTGATAGTCCTGCGGCTTCCTGTCCTTCTGCGCCAGTGCATGGTAGTGCCGGGAGAGGTCGGTCATGGCGAGCTTCAGGTAATCCAGCACCTGCGGATTGTCGTGCGGCGAGTAGTGCTGCCAGTACTCGCTTTGCAGGTTGTACTGATCGACCAGTGCCTGCTTGCTTTCCAGCACCAGTGTCGGGAACTTGCCTTGCTGGTAGGTCTCGATGACACGCATCTGGAAGCCGGGTGCGAGACGATGGATGGGGTTTTGAGTCACAAAGGCCTGGAAGGTTTGTGCGGCGTCGTTATAACGCTCCTTCTGCAGGTACAACAGACCGAGGTTGATCGTAGATGATAGGTTCGTAGTGGCGCGTGCCGTGGCTGTCGAAATACGCAGCCACGCCGTGGCACCCTCCCCGTAGGAAAAAGTTCAGGCTGACGACGCGCAGGGTGTCTTCCACCAGTTCACGTTCCGCGCGGCTCAGATGATCGAGTTGCACACTGTCCGCTCCGTTCATCCAGCAGCTCCAGATCGAGCAGTACCATGAAGGCATCCAGTGATTCCTCCGACATGGACAACTTGAAAAAACACCAGCCGCGTTTGTAGAGCGACTGCCGGTAGAACGGGTTGTCGGCGCCGCTGTCGACCACGGCGCGGTAGGCTGCTCTGCGCGGCGGTAGTCGCGTTGTTCGAAAAGGATTTCACCGCGACGGAATTGTGCCTCCAGTACGAAGCTGCTCTGCGGGTACTGTTGCACGAGCAATGCCAGTGTATCGAGCGATTGCCGCGGCTGGCCGTCCATTTCATAGGCGCGTGCCAGTTGATAAAGCACCGAGTCGTTGTCTGCACGCTCGGGATAGAGTGACAGTACATTCCGGTACAGCTCGATGGATTCACGTGCCTGTGTCGGTTGCAGCGGCCGGCTATCCGGTGCCGCCTGTACGGCTTTGTGGCAGTTCCTCCTTCTCCAGGTTCAGATCGGCAATGCGGCGCATCGCCTGCGGGCGTGAGTCCGACTCGTCGCCGGTATCGAGAAACGAGCGGTAGGCCGAGATGGCCTGCACTTCACTGGAGGCTACCGGTCGTGTCTTGCAGTTTCACCGGACGCTTGCCAAGGCTCGCGATGGTCGGTGCGTTGTCGCCGTGCAGCACCGAACAGGCGCTGCACATCCAGGCGATCATCAGGATGGCAGGCAGCGCACGCTTCACTGTGTGATCCCCTCGCCCGCCGGCTGCTGCAGTGCACTGTCATAGGTCTGCGCCAGGGCGAACCGTGCCTGGATGATATAGGCATCGACACGCTGCCGCTGCTGTTCGAGTTCGCTGATCGCAAGCTGTTCCAGGTGCCTGCCTTGTGCAAGCAGGGTGGCGTCTGTCTGTGTAACAGCTTCTCGAGCTGGACCTTGTTGCCGGCAATCCGCTGGTCGAACTCGCCAAAACCGGATGGTGCATCTAGCCTGGCCCGCTGCAGGCTGTCGATGCCCGCTGGGACTCAGTCGAGCAGTGTCTCCAGCTCGTCCAGTAGCTGCCGGGTCTGCCGCAGGCGTGGCTTGTAGTCGCCCTGGAATTGCCAGATGAGAATGCCGCGCAGGCGCTGTTGCTTGTCTCGCAGGATCGTCATTATCGGGGTCATCCGGTAACTGTTCCAGTTGCTTGCCAATCGTTTCCAGCTGTTGCCACTGCCGCGCCTCTTCCGGGTTCGCCAGTTCGGTAGCATCGCCCGTTGCCTCGATACGGTTGAGTATCCCGGCCAGGGTGTCATAACGCTGCTGCAGTTGTTGCAGCCGCGTGCCCTGCAGTGCCTGCTGCGTTGCGGGGCGGTGTGTCTCAAAACGTCGCCTGCCGGCCGGCGAGCATGTCGTCATAGGCAGCTGATGTCGTTTTTCCAGGTGGATAGATTCTCTTTTACTCCAAGCAGGTCGCGGTAATTTTTGACTGCTTCCTGGAAGTCATGCGATGACATGAGTGCGAGCTGGTAACGCAGTGCCGGTGCTTCGGAGTCGAGGTGCAATTGCTGTAACCAGCCATTGCCGGCGCCAAGGTCGTGCTGCTGTAGCAGGTCCTGTAAGCCACCCTGCTGGATGGAGTGGATGGATTGATCCAGTTTCTGTCGTTCCTCGAGCAACTGCATAATGCTGTCGTTGTACTGCTACGACCGCACGTCCGTGCAGATTCATCTTTGTCATGGCATAGGGAATGGCCAGCAACGATTCCTGCACTGCCGGATCGGTACTGTCGCGGTGACTCAGTTCCAGCCACGGCACCAGTGCCGCGCCGAAGTTGCCGCTTTCGCTATCAGCCCATCCGGTGCCGAGCAATGCACGGTTCGACAGTGGACCTTCGAGGCGCACGCGCTCCAGTGTCTTGCGGGCCCGCTGCGGGTTGCCGTTTTGCAGGTAGCTGTAGCCGAGTGCCAGGTTGGCCTTGTCGCGCAGCAGCCGCAATTCCTCGTTGCGGCTGTTGCTCTCGCCGATGTGATCCAGTTGTTTTGCACCGCGCGTCTGTTGCTGGTCCCGGAGCAGCGCAATACCGAGGTTGTAGCCCAGGTACGGACTCCAGCGTTTGCCACTGTGTACCTTCTCAAGGAGCTCAATCGCCGCCTTGTTGTTGCCATTCTGCAGCAACAACAGGCTGTGCAGGTTGATCGCGGCAGTGCGGGTTGCAGGAGTCATGTTTGCCTGCACGCGCTCTATCGCCTGCAGTGCTGCCTCTGTGTCACCGCGCTGCCAGGAGATCTTCGCAAGATAGAACCAGGCGCGGTTGCGCGTGCTGACATCGGTGGTCCCCTCGTCTAGCAGGCGTTGAAAGATTTGGTTGGCTTCATCCCTCAGGCCATAGGACAGGTCGAGACCGCCGAGCATCAGCTCGGCTTCTATGGCGTGGTTTGGAAGGTGTTGCTGCTGCCGTGCAATCTGCAACCTTACGATACTGTTGAAATAGTCCTCCTGGAAATAGTAGTAGAGTACCTCGCCGTATTGCAGATCCCTGACCGATGATGGTGGTGCGTCTGCAACGGACTGGACAGGTGTGATCCCGATGAGGCACAGCAGCAACAGCTGTCTGCAGGTGAACCCCGGCATGCGGCCTATTCCCATTCCCTGATGCTGAAATCAGGCTGCTCGCTGCTGTCGTTATCGACAATCTTCAGTTCAACGAAGCTCGCCCCGAGTGTCTTGGTGAGGACATGGCTGGCGCCGCGACGGTAATCGCGTCCATTGGGTCCCTTGCCGGTAAAGATGGCAACCAGCTCATGTTCGCCGGTCTTCAGGTTGCCCATATAGAGTCGCTGCACGCCGCCCTGATGCAGGGCCTCCGTCTCGCGTGGTGTATAAAGGTAGTTGCTGACTATCTTGTCGTCTATTTTGAGCTGCACTGTGTCAAGGGAAAAGAATTCACCGACGTCCAGGGAGAGAAAAACGGCGACCTGAGTGCTGGCGGGGTACAGCAATTCCTCTTCAAGGATGAACAGTTCCCGGTTGAGCGCCAGCACGTCCTGCTTGAGGGATTGAATGTCCTCGTCAAGGCTTGCTTGCGTGCTGTCGGCCTGTACGACCGGTTCTGCTGTGACGGTCATGCTGCAGAGCATCAGCAGCAATAACCAGTAACGCAACGGGACTGGAAAATGACATAAAGCGGGCATGACAGGTGGTCTCCGTAAACACAGCAATGAATGCCGAGTGGCAGCCTGAAAATGAGTGTGCAGGATTACGTATCAGGGTGATGCGCGGGCCATCACAGTTTGGCCGGGATCCGCGTTAATGGAGATCAGATGGTATTACTACCCAGATGCACCTGTAGTAGCGCATTGTTTATGCACGCCGAGTAATCTAATCGGGTACATGCGTGATGGCTACTGGACTTGAGCAATCCCTGACGAGTAATGCATGTGTCCCTGGTTATCGATGAGGATAGCCTCGGTATCGGGAATTGAGTTGATCAGCTGCAAGCCTTCCCTGACGCCGAGTACAAACACACTGGTGGAGAGTGCATCCGTATCCGTTGCCACTGGCCCGATAATGCTGGAACTGTATATCTCGTGAGGTGATGTTCCAGTGCCCGGGTTAAGTATGTGGTGGTAGCGCACACCGTCCTCTTCAAAATAACGCTCATAATCACCGGATGTTGAAATCGCAGCATTCTCCAGCGGGATCAATGAGACGATAGCGTCCTTGTCACGTGGATTGCGGATGCCGACATTCCACGGCCGGTCCCGGCGCTTGCCGATGACGCGTGAATCACCACCGGCGCTGACAATGGCATTTTTTACGCCGGCATGCCGCAGGATTTCCATACTGCGATCCACGGCATAGCCTTTTGCAATGCCACCGAGGTCTATGCGCACCCCTTGCCGCAGGAATTCAATGGTGGACTGTTGCTGGTCAATCTTCACATGGTGGTAGTTAATGGTTGGCAAGGCCTGCTCGAGTTGCTGTTTGCTGGGTTTCTTTCCCATTCGATAGTCATAATACTGACCGGCACTGGCATAGGTGATGTCAAAGGCGCCCGCCGTAATCACAGAGTAATCCAGTGCACGGATAATCAGCGATAAAAGTTCTGTACGGACGGTGACCGGACCCTTGGCGGCATTGGCGTTGATGAAGGATAGTTCACTCTCCGGCTTGTAGGTGCTCATCAAGTCATCGATACGCTGCATTTCGTCGATGACGGATTGTGTCAGTGCCCTGCCCTGTTCGTTGTCTTCATGCCAGAGCTCAACATGGATGGCGGTGCCCATGATGGCCGCCTCCTGGCGATACCAGTTGGCCATGGCCGTGAGCGGCAACAGCAACAGTACAGACACTGCAATGAAGCATCTGCGACATGCCCGGTAATCCATCGGGTCGAGTTTGAATGGCCCAGGGGTGTGATGTTGAGTCATATTGCCTATATCGTTCCTGTGACAATCGGGTTGAACGCCGTCATCCGGTCCATGAGTGCGGCACTACCCAGGCCATGCCCCGGGAACAGGCTGGCAAAATTAGCCTGCTCGCCATGCAGTGCCATGTAATTCAGTATCACGGTCTCGACCAGCAGGTTGACCTGGTTGGCGGCCGGTGTGGCATTGGTCTCGACGGACCCGTCACTGCGGAAATGGCCCAGTTGCTGATGCAGTGCCTGTTCGACCAGGTCTGCGCCGACTAATTGCGGCCTGGATCCAGGGTTGTAGACCAGAAAGAAGGACGCGGCAGTCGAAGAGTTATCACCGGTCCAGACACCCTTGCCTCCGCCTTCCTGGGTGTCATCGGTCATACCGTTGCTGACGACGGATCCGTCACTGAACACGTAGACCATTAAGGGTACACCGCTGCCATTGTTGGCTCGTGCCGCGTACTCCAGACAGGCGCCGATGCAGCGTCCGGCGCGCAGGTCGCGTAATTCGCCACTGGCGCGATCGCCGGTATGGTAGTCATAACCGCCCATGGTGATGGTTCCTGCGCCTGCGAAACCGTTGATGACCATTTTCATGACGGACGCGGTTTTTCGAAACTCGCTGTCGTTGTCGAATTCGTTCTGGCCGAATATCCCGCCCGGTCCCACGATGTCGGGATCGAGTGCCGGGTCAAGCGTGGTCGGATCACCGAAACGGTCGGCAATATCTGCCGCCTTCACGTAACCGCATTGCACCAGGTCCTTGATGATGGCATCCGCAGTGACCCGGGTGTCCACCTGATCGAGTTTCATACGACTGATGCGTTCAATGGATTCCATCACGGCCACTGCGTCATCCTGGCTAAGAACCCCGATTAACTGGCCGGTATCCACCATGCCCGTGACATCGGAGGGACGGTCAACCTTGGTGGGGCGGATGGACGGGTCAAAGAGCATTGCCGGTGCCATGGAGTTGCCGCCGGAGTCGGAGCTGCTTGAGCCGATCAATGACAGCAGGCTGCCGTCTGCTCCGGCGCGTGCGATGCCGTACACGGGATTATGGGGGTTGTTGCCGGTATCGTTATCCGAGCGCGCTGGAATCACGGCGCCATTGATTTCAGCACTGCGACCCGGTGCCTTTTCCTGGATGCCACGCAGCATCGCACTGCTGGCATGGAACGCGAGTCCAAAGTCCGTATTAATGAAATTGGTGCCGGTCAACGGATTGATCGAGTCCGGTGTCATGTCACCGGGCAGCCCGAGTTTGCTGTAACCGGCCGTACTGAGAGCATCCAGTTGCCCGCCCTGCTTCCCGACCAGTACATTAGAGCCCGCGATATTGGCGCCGCCAGCAAGGTCAAAACAGATAAACGGGATCTTCCCGGCGCCGAGCGATTTGATGCCGCAACTGGTCTTCAGTGCTTCCAGGTCTGTAGATAAGGCCGCGGCAGCATTGCGCGGGTTGGCGAACAGGCCGAACAATGTTGGTGCGGTTACGAGACCCAGACCGGCAAGCAGGCCCTGCCCCAGCAAATCACGCCGGCTAATCGGGCGTCCGTGATCATTCAGGCACAGGGGGGTACTCAGTCGGCGGTGGTTGGCTTTTCTGGACATGCAGCTCTCCCGGTAGTTCCTATTGAATCAGCATGACGGCACTGCCAAGCACGGCGGCACAGGTGGCCTTCACCACTTCCCGTGTACGCATTGCCGTCGCACAGACCGGTAAAGGACCGTTGGCGCAGTCAGTCAGTATCAGTATCAGGTCATCGAGTTCCCTGATAACCAGTGCCGGGTCGGGCTGTGTCGTCAAGCCGGTATTCATTACCCGGTCCAGCAGTGGCAGGATGACCCGGTCACGCTGGGCGGCGGTAGAAAAGGCATTGTCTGCACTTTCGTCAAAATCGAACTGTGGAAAATAGTCGCCGCGCGGCACCTCGCCATGGTTATCAACCAGTGCGTTGCAGTATTCGATGGCCAGTTGCGAGATGGCCATCTGGTGTGCCGAGAGGAAGCCCTCGATATTTTCAACCGTTGGCAGTTGTTGTCTGACGGTTTCAAATACAGCGTCCACATTCGCCTGTTCAGGCCTGACGCCGGTAATCACGGCCATACTGGCATTGATTTCATCGAAGTTACGCAGTCCGACATCGGCGGCTTCCGGCAGATCGGGCGGTGTGCCAGACTGCAGTGGCTGTGGTTCAAGTACAATATGGGTATCGTTTCCAAAAGACTCAAAAGTAAGGAAGAATTCGTCTGATTCAGCCCCTTTTTCCAGTGCGATAATGGTGCCCAGCGGGGACAGTTTCTGGCCCGTACCGGGTTGATACTGCGCACTGCCGAGGGTGGTGTTCAGTCTCTGGTAGGCCTGGCCCACGGTCGATTCCTTGCCATTGATACCAATACGCATGCCTGTCACCCGGATGTTGTCAGGTGTTGTATCGGGATCCAGGGTGATGAACAGCGGGGCATTGAACAGATAGCTGTAGTTGTCGAACTGGCTGACTTCGAATATCACATAGGAATCCGCGATACCGCTGTGATCGCTGACGTTAAACAGTAAAAGGAATTTCTCACCGACACCTGCCTCAAAATTTTGCATGATCTGTGCCTGTGTGAGGGCGCGGTTATGTAGGGCGACCAGCCGTAACTGGCCCTGCCACTGGCGGTCGCCGGAGACCTCGTTACCCAGCAGAAAGGCAAAACTGTCGTCCCAGTCAATGAGGCTGCCAGCAGCTAGCGGGTCACTGTCACCGGTAAAGACACCATTCACGTAGAGGCGTCGCCCCTTTACCGGGTCATAGGTTGCCACTACATGCTGTTGCGTCGCTTGCAGATCTTCGTCCTCATCTGCGGTAGACAGGGCGGGGTTACCATCGGGGTCCGTGCTGGTGCTGCGATGCAGAAAATCATAATTGTATTGTGTTTGCCCAAGGGTGAAATTTCGTGCATCCGTGCCGGCAGAGTAACTGATTATGCGTGCCGGGCCCTCCTGGGTGACATTGGCGGGTACCACCCAGGCTTCAATGGTGTATTCGCCGGTGGCGGTAATCAGCTCATGCAACTTGCGACTGCTGGTTGTCGAGGCCTGTGCCTTGCCGTTGCTGATCTCGATACCCCAGCCACCCAGCCAACCGGTGTTACCGCTGAGTGTCAGGTGCATACCCGGCTCCACACCACTGGTGTCGAACGCAGTGTTCCCCTTCCCGGTCTTGAACTGGTACAGCGCAATGACATTCGCTTCATGGCGGCTGCCACCACTGGCAACGATACCGTCAGGCAAGGTCAGCGCCTTGCTGGTGACAAGCTGTGAATCGATTTGTGTCACCGGGATCTGAGCCGCGAAATCGGCAATGGCGGACTCCATGATGTCGGCGTCATTCAGGCAGTCAGTGCTCCAGCAGTTATGAAATTCTTCCTGCAGGCGCAGCACGAAACGTGAGTTCGCCGGGTTGTCCAGGTCAATCTTGGGTTTTGCTGCCTCGTAGGCCGTATCCGGGTCACTGTCCGCAAAAAAGGGAGACTGCGCATTGGCAGATGAGCCCACGTGGCAGTTTGCACAATGTGCGGTTAACAGGGGATGTACGGTAGTGGCGAACCGGCTTGAATCGACAGGAAAGCTTTTACTGTCGCCCGGGTCTCTCAGGGGGGGAGCAACAAGTTCAATACTATTGGCGCCGCTGGCAGTGCCGCCGGCCCAGGCGGTGATATAGGCAGTAATGACCTCACCACAAGCACTGTCACTGTCGAGCCAGCAGTTATGTCCGCCCGCCACCTTGGTCACCATCCGGGAATTGGCCGGATTGGAGAGATCTGCAATGCCGTTGGCCTGGGCATAGGCAAGATTGACGTCATCCATGCGTACGAATGTGGGCGACTGTCCACCGCTGTCATGGCAGGCGCCACAACGATTCTGCGGGTTAAGATTTTCCCAGACATTCAGTCTGAACGCCTGTACATCTGCCGTCGCTGCTGCAGGGCCGGTGTAATTCGAACGCGTGGTCGTAGAGGTAACCGGGTTCTCAACCGTGCTTTCCCCGCCACAGGCGGACAGCATGGCAGCAGCGAGAAATACGCCCAGGTATCGATGCAGGACGATGTGCAAGATCGTGTTTATCGTGGGCGGCATTCGTCAGTCGCCCATGCAGTAGACCGCGACTTCAGCAAACGCGGTCTTCATGTTGTAGTTGTCAGCCTTGAAACTGGCAGTGGTGGTGTCCACCTGGGTACGGTCAGCGGCGTTGCCCGGTTCACGCAAGCAAACCGTCCTGAAGGCCTTTTTGACCTGGCAGCGGGCGAATGCCTCGCTGTTGGCAAGCTCTCGTCCCAGTGACCTGGCACCGGAACCGGAACCAGGCAGATTGCTGTCCCAGCCCAGCAATGCGTTTTGACCGCTGCGCCAGTAGTTGTCCCAGTGATCATCCGGAGTGATGAAACCGTACCGGAAGGTGTCGGCATTGATGTGATACTTCGCCTGTACCAAACCAGGCGTATATTGAATGCGCTGGCTGTTTTCATCGAAGTTATAGTAAGCAAACGCCTGCGCCATCGGGTCCATACCGCTGTGGCAACCGATGCAGGAGTTCAGAAACAGGCGGCTGTCGCCACCGGGACTGCGCGATACATCCTGGCGGATGCGGTCCGGTGGGCGACTGATGTCCTTGACCTGTTCCAGGTCGTTACAAAGATGGTTCAACAGGGTGAAGCGGAACATGGCGCGATTGGTTCCTGCGATGAAAAAGGCCTCGGCTGCAGCGCGTGTCGTCAAGACGCCTGCGCTGGCATTCGCAGGCAGGTCGGTGACAGCTGACTGTGAGACGGCCTGCAGGTGCGTCTTCAGATCGATCCCCCGATCCTCGAGGGCCTGGTAATGATTGTTGTCGGTCATTGAATAGGCCGGTAATCCCAGTGCCGGGTCCCCCACATACAGCAGGTTGGCTGACAGCAAATCGTTGAAGGGCACTTCATCGCGGATCATCCCGATGACAGTAGCCGTGTAATCATTCAGCGGTGCAAACAGCGTCCTGTCCCGGTTGCTCCAGGGTGTCGCAAAATTCTTCAGGGTGATGTTATAGAAGGCCTTGTTGTCCATGGCGATGAGTGCAGCATCGATCGCATTACCAGCCAGTAGCGCCGCTTCCATGTCATCAAGCACCGACTCCTCTGGCGGGATGCCTGCGAGCCTGTCATGCAGGCGTTTCGCCTGACGGCGTTCCAGCGCATCTGCACATGCAGTCGATGAGAACAATAGCAGGATACAGGCAATGATTGCGCTGATGCAGTGCACGGCAGTCGCTGTGTAATCACACTGTTTTAACCGATGCATAGTTTCTTCCTGTGCCACTGGTCATGTATTTGCGTTATCTCCGGCGCTGACAATCCTGATGTTTGCAGGCATGGTTTTCTGTGATTGTGTTCGCGGAACCGTATTCGTCGACTGCCCTATAGTTCAACTGCGACACGGGTTATGTGCCGGGAGGGAACTGCATCACATTGATATTTGTGTGTGATTCCGGATGCAGCTGTCAGCAAGAGTAAACAACGTCAGATGTGCGCGCTCCTTCGTGCATCAGGTATCAACATGAATCAAGGCAATGCACGTGCGCACGACAGCAGGAGTATCGCGATCAGGTGCGTTGTTTTTGTGTTGTCCGTGGTACTGCAGGCCTGTGGTGGTGAAGGTCAGGACCCTGATCCGCTGGTCGAGGATTTCGGCATTGCCTTCGTACGTCGACCGCTGGCTGTTGATATGGATAATGTGTTGACGCAGCCGGATATTCGCGAGGTGCTAACGTTTAATGCCGGTGCAGATCTGTTTTACCGTGACCTGGCATCTCCGAGTGCGCCACAACGCAATGTGACCGGATCGTTTACCAGTGGCCGGGGTGACGTCAAGGATGTGGAAGTGTCCTATGATGGTGCTACGCTGCTGTTCGCTATGCGTGCTCCGGATATCCCCGGTCTTGGCCAGGCTGATCAGCCGAAGTGGGATATCTGGGAGTACGACATCAAGGGCGCTGAACTGCGGCGTGTCATCCCGTCTGATATTACGGCCGCTGCCGGGCAAGATGTGGCGCCACACTACCTGCCGGATGGCCGTATTATATTTTCCTCGTCACGGCAAAGATCTTCCCGGGCCGTACTGCTGGACGAAGGCAAGCCACAATTCCCTGCACTGGACGAGAATCGTAACGAACATGCCATGGTGTTGCATGTCATGAATGCAGACGGCAGTGACATTCATCAGGTCTCGTTTAACCAGAGTCACGATCTTGATCCGATGGTGCTGTCATCCGGCGAAGTAGTCTTCAGCCGCTGGGATCACATGGGGAGTCGGGATGCCATCAGCCTCTACAAGATGCATCCGGATGGAACCGGGTTGCAGTTGCTCTACGGTGCACACAGTCATGCTACCGGCACCAATGCCAGTGATGTGCATTTCCTGCAGCCACGGGAGTTGGGCAATGGCAAGCTGCTGAGCATATTGCTGCCATTTACCGGGTCCTATCGTGGCGGCGAGTTGATATCAGTGGATATAGAAAACTATATCGATAACACGGAGACCACCGCAGACAACCAGGGGATGCTGTCCGGGCCGGCACAGTCGTCACTGCTGATCAATGATGTGCGTACGGATAGCGGCCTATCGCCTGGTGGCCGTTTCCGGGCTGCGTGGCCACTGCAGGATGGCAGCGATCGCATACTGGTCAGCTGGAGTGAGTGCCGGCTGCTGGAAGATTCGGTCATTGTTCCCTGTACCGCAGACCGGCTTGGAAATCCCGATGCACTTGAGGCCGATCCGCTGTATGGCATTTTTCTCTATGACCTGGCTACGGACACCCAGTTACCGGTCGTTGTCCCGCAAGAAGGCATTACCTTTACCGATGTGGTGGCAGCGGCTCCGCGCATCCTGCCAGCCATTATCTTCGACAAGCAGCCCGGTATCGAGCTTGACCTGCAATCAATTGACGAGGGTGTCGGCGTACTCGATATCCGCAGTGTCTATGACATCGATGGTATCGATACCGCTGTACCGGATATCGCAACCCTTGCGGACCCGGCACAGTTCCTGGCCCCGGACCGCCCTGCCCGGTTCCTGCGTATTGTCAAGGCCGTCGCAATACCCGATGACGATGTGGCGACACTGCCGTTTACTGCCTTCGGTCGCAGCAGCCAGCAACTGATGCGCGAGATCATCGGCTACACACCGGTACAACCGGACGGGTCTGTGCGCGTCAAGGTGCCGGCCGACGTACCACTGGCCATCAGTGTGGTAGACAGTGACGGACGCCGCATCGGTGAGCGTCATCAGAACTGGTTGCAGGTGCGCGCCGGGGAGACAGTCCACTGTACGGGTTGCCATAACCATGCCAGCGGCAGGCCGCACGGTCATCCTCAAGGCCCGCAGTCCGTTTATGCCGGTGCCGTTGCAACCGGCATGGCATTTCCTGAACACGGAACCTTCCCTGACTGCGATTTATGGAGAAACCATGGCAGAAACCCTGACGCGGCATGATGAACAGGCACTGCTGCCGTCGACTGACCTGATTTATATCGATGTCTGGACAGATGAAACTAGCCGCCGGTCGCCTGAAAGATGCCTCATCCAGTCTGCGGTATGCGGAGCTGTTGACCCCTGCCCCGGCTACGCCGGCCTGTCAGGGTGACTGGGACAGTCGGTGCAGGACCGTCATCCATTACGAGCAGCACATACACCCGTTATGGAATCGTGACCGTGGAGTGAATACCTGCACCAGTTGTCATACCACCACCGATGCAGCAGGCATGGACCGGGTTGCGGATGCACAGCTGGATCTGACCGATGGTGTGTCGGACGAACAAACCGCTCATTTCCGCGCCTATCGGGAATTACTGTTTGGCGACTTTGCTGAGGAGCTTGGTGATGACGGACTGCAGGATATTCTGGTGCCCGGTCCGATTGATCCGGATACGGGGCTTCCGACAGAGGTGCGTGTCCCGGTAGCCGCGGTCATGTCAACGGCGGGTGCCCGTGCAAGCAAGCGGTTTTTTGATCCGTTTAACAGCGGCGGTAGCCACGAAGGCCGGCTCAATGCGGCCGAGCTGAGACTCCTCTCTGAATGGCTGGATATCGGGGCGCAATACTACAACGATCCGTTCGCGGTTCCGGGTAACTGACAGCGATTGTATGTGCGTGCGCAATGTTGCCCGGGAGATTTTCCAGTTACGTGTGCTCATGGTGGTGGTGCTGTTGCTGCAGGCCCTGCTGAACAGGCAGGCACTGGCAGAAGAACAGGCTGTCGAGGTGGTGGTCGCCGAACCGTTTCTCGAGTTGCACACCGGACCCGGCCGTGCATACCCGGTGTTTTACGTGGTTGACAGGGGCATGACCATCAGCGTGCTGAAACGTCGTACCGACTGGTTCAGGGTGCGTACGGATAAAGGCAAGGAAGGCTGGGCCAGTCGTGCAGCAATGGAACTGACGCTGACGCCGGCAGGCGATCAGACCCGCTTCGCAGAGGCGGATATTGGCGATTATACGAAACGTCGCTGGGAAGCAGGGGTGCTGGCTGGAGACTTTGATGGGGGTGATGAGGTGTCAGTCTTTGTGGCATATGCCATGACAGGGAATTTGTCGATTGAACTCGCCGCATCCCAGTTGTTCGGCGATTATTCCGACGCGGTGACGGGTACTGTCAGCCTGGTTGCACAACCCTTTCCGGAATGGCGGCTGTCACCGTTTCTTTCCCTGGGGACAGGGATTATCTATACAGACCCGAACGTCACACTGGTCGATGAGCAGGATCGTACCGAGCAAATTGGCAGTGTCGGTGTGGGTGTTCGCTGCTATCTAACGCGTCGCTTTCTGTTGCGTGCCGAATACAGGAACAGCGTCATTTTTCAGGATAAAGACGACAACCAGGAGATAAACGAATGGAAAGCAGGTTTCGCATTTTTCTTCTGAGGTCAGTGCCCGTACTGGCGTTCCTGTGCCTGTTGCCGGCTTGCTCCTGGCTGCGGGTCGAAGAGGATACCCATGATGAGACGACACCGGTTATCAGTCCGGAGCTCGAGAGACGCAGCGTCTCTGAAGCGGATATCGACAGTGAAGACTTCGAGGTCGGTCCCTTCGTCGGCATCATGAGCATCGAGGACTTTGGCAGTAACGTAGTGTATGGCGCGCGTGGCGCCTATCACATTACCGAGGACTTCTTTGCCGAGGCTGCACTCGGGAGGACAAAGGCCGGTGATACCAGTTACGAGACGCTCAGTGGCGGTGCCGAGGTGCTGACAGGCAGTCAGCGGAATTTGACCTACTACAACCTTTCGCTGGGATACAACATCCTCCCCGGCGAGGCATTTATCGGTAAGGGTCACGCCTTTAACAGTGCCCTGTACCTGATTGCCGGAGTCGGTAGTACCGAGTTTGCGGATGACAGCCATTTCACTGTCAACGTGGGTGCCGGTTACCGCTTTCTGGTCAATGACTGGATGGCGCTGCATCTCGATTTCCGCGACCACATGTTCAAATCCGACCTGCTCGGGAGCAACAAGACAACCCATAACCTGGAAGGTACCGTCGGTGTCAGTTTCTTCTTCTAACGGGAGTCGATCATGGGAAACAATCTAGCCAGTCACCTGAAATCATGGTTCGGTATGACCGCTGCAGTGGTCATGGCCACCTCTGCGGTATCTGCCGGACTGAAGCAGTCGAAAGCGCCGGACTTCACGCTAATGAGCAATGCAGGTGAGAACCTCCGGCTCAGTGAATACCGCGGAGACGTCGTGCTGATCAATTTCTGGGCTTCGTGGTGTGGTCCTTGCCGGCAGGAAATGCCGGTACTCAGTGCCTTGCATGACAAGTACCAGTGCACTCGGATTCACCGTGCTCGGCGTCAATGTTGAATCCGATAGCGGCAAGGCACGCAAGCTGTTACAGCAGCTGCCGGTCAGTTTTCCGGTGGTGTTTGATCATGACAGCGTTGTCAGCCGGGAATACGACGTGGTTGCCATGCCCAGTACCGTGCTGGTCGATCGAGACGGCAACATTCGCTACCTGCACAAGGGCTATAAACCGGGCCTTGAGGATGTCTACCAGCAGCAGGTTCGTGACCTGATCAGGGAGTGACGGCAGATGGATTTCTGCAAGCCAGTGATCTTTATGCTGGGTGTATTGTGCCTGCCTGCCTGCGGCACAGTCGAACCCTGGGTCAAGCCCTATGAGCGCGAGTACCTGGCGGATGAAATCATGCGTTTTGAGCGCAACCCGGTGTCATCGGCCTATCTGATTCATGTCTACCAGGCGCGTGAAGGGGCACGTGGTGCTGAAGGCGGTAATGGCGGGGGCTGTGGCTGCAACTAGCACCCGAAAGTTGTGTCTTGCAGGGGGATTGTTCTGCAGCGTCTTGCCAACTGTCGCCGGCGTATTGCCGGATGACCGTGCGGATGCCTTGTATCACTCCTATGATGGCGGCGGCGTTGAAATCACCGGGCCGTCGGTGCTGGTACTGAAAAACGTCGGGCAGGATCTTGCGCTGAGTGGTAACTACTACGTGGATTCCATCAGCAGCGCATCCATTGACGTCGTCACCACGGCCAGCCCCTATTCGGAAAAACGCACTGAATACTCGCTGGGTGCAGATTACATTCATGGCAATTCGATCATGAGTGCCTCCTATACCAACAGTGAGGAAAATGACTACCTGGCGAATACCGCCAGTTTTGGTATCAGCATGGATATGTTTGGCAACATGACCACGGTGACCATGGGGTATGCCCGTGGCTGGGATGTCGTCAGCAAAAATAACGATCCCGATTTTTCCGAGGATGTGGACCGGCAGAACTATACCGTCGGGCTTTCGCAGGTCATCAGCAAGAAAATCCTGATGGAGGTCAATTATGAAGCGATCACCGACGAGGGCTATCTGAATAATCCCTATCGATCGGCTCGTTACCTGGATCCGGCAAGTCGCCTCCGGTTACAGTTATGAGCCGGAGGTCTACCCGAATACGCGCACCAGCAATGCGCTGGCCGTGCGTGGACTGTATTACCTGCCCTATCGCGCATCAACCTATGCAGAGTACCGGATCTTCGATGACAGCTGGGGGATTCGGGCGCATAACGTCAAGCTTGCCTACATACACCCCTTGAGCGGTGGCTGGTTACTCGAGGCGCACTACCGCTATTACACACAGAATTCAGCCGACTTTTACAGCGACCTGTTTCCGCGCAGCAATTCACAGAACTTCCTTTCACGCGACAAGGAACTCAGCAGTTTTCACAGTAACACCCTCGGGTTTGCGCTGAGCTACGACTTTGTACAGAATGGCTGGCACTGGATTGACCGTGGCAGTATTAACCTGTCCTACGACCACATCTGGTTTCACTATGATGATTTCCGTGACCTGCGCGACACCAGCGCACCGGCCGGGGATGAACCGCTGTACAAGTTCGGTGCCGGCGTAGCGCAGCTTTTTATCTCGCTCTGGTTCTGATGAATATTACATAACATTATGTAAAATAATGTAAATATTACTTCCCCATGACAACCCGGGGGTAAAAACATAAATCAATCGCGCCGTTGCCGGCTTTCCTTCGGTGGTCGTTCGTACGCTTGTGGCGTCAGCTATGGGCAATTTCCTTCTCCGTGAACAGGTAGTCCCCGAGTTCCTTGTCAAAGGCCGGATCCTTGCGCCGGATCCATTCGAGTACCATTGCCGCGTGCTCTTTCTCCTCATCCCGGTTATGCGCCAGTATGGCTTTGAGATTCTTATCCTTGCAGGCGTCAACACGCTGGTTGTACCAGTCGACCGCTTCGAGTTCCTCCATCAGTGAGGTGATGGCGCGGTGCATGTCGCGTGTTTCATCTGATAGTTCGTTAATCGGTTCGTGGTAACCTTCGTTTGACATGGTGTCTCTCCTCTAGATGAATGCGGTCCTGATCCGGTAGTTGTCTTACATGCGTGTCTTGTTGCTATCCCTGTTGATTTCGTTCTTCCTGCTGGCGTGTGCCACACCCCGGGTACAGATGGCCTCCGATAGTACACAGGTCCCGGTACTGACTCCAGCACATGCCATCATGGCGGATGGCTACCGCCTGCCGCTGAGTGTCTGGCACCCGTCCGGCGAGCCGCAGGCGATGGTGCTCGGCCTGCATGGTTTTAACGATTACCGCCAGGCCTTCTCTGTCCCGGCAGATTTCCTTGCAGCCAACCATATCATGACGTATGCCTATGACCAGCGCGGCTTTGGTGAGACAGCCCAGCGTGGTATCTGGCCGGGTGCCGATGTGCTGCAGAGGGATGCCCGCAGCGATGGTGCAACTGCTGTGTGAACAGCATCCCGGGATACCCCTGTACCTGCTCGGTGAAAGCATGGGCGGTGCCGTTGTCATGGATCTGATTGAGAATGCAGAGACAACCTGTCTCAACGGCATCATCCTGGTCGCACCGGCGGTTTGGGGCTGGCAAACCATGCCTGTGTGGCAGCGTTCGGCACTCTGGCTGGCGGCACACACGACGCCCGGCGATCACCCTCACCGGTGACGGACTCGAGATCACCCCGTCGGATAATATCGAAATGTTGCGCGCGCTGGGGCGCGATCCGCTGGTGATCAAGGCAACGCGTATCGATACCATCTTCGGCCTCACCAACCTGATGGAATCTGCACTGCACTCCAGTCAGCAGCTGACGCTGCCGGCCCTGATCCTCTATGGAGAAAAGGATGAAATCATACCGCCATACTCGATGTGCGAAATGATGAAGGGACTGCCTGACCCGCAGGCCGCCAGGTGGCGCATGGTGCTCTACCCGGATGGCTACCACATGCTGACAAGAGACCTGCAGGCAGCCGTCGTTCTGCAGGATATGGTGGCCTGGATACACGATCCGTCGGCGTCGCTACCCTCGATCCTGGAGGTGAAGCCCGGGACACCGCGCCTGCGGATACTGTGTAATGATGCTTGAAGGCTGTTTGCTGCTGGATTGCTGTTTGATCTATATCAAATAACCTGAAAATAGACGCCCGAATGTATGACAGATATCCCTCAGTGGGTAGGAGAGTCGCGGCAGTTTTGCCTATACTTTATGGACGTTAGCTGGCATTTCCGCCGGTAACGGTACTTAATGACTATTCATAGTGTTTGGAGGAAAACCATGAAGAAATTGACCAAGCTTATTGCCGTAGCCACCGTTGCCGGTACTGCCGCCCTGGGCGCCAGTACAGCGAGTGCGTGGTGGGGGCATGATTACTATGATGATTACTATGGCCCCTGGGGTTATGGTCCCTGGGGCTATGGTGGTTATCCTGGCTATGGCTATGGTGGCTATCCTGGCTATGGCTGGGGCGGCTATCCGGGGTATGGCTATGGTGGCTATCCTGGCTATGGCTGGGGCGGCTATCCCGGCTATGGCTATGGTGGCTATCCTGGCTATGGCTATGGCTATGGCGGCTATGCACCGGTTGCGCCAGCAGCACCGGCAGCACCGGCAGCACCGGCAGCGCCAGCCACGACACCGGCGCAGTAATCTGCAACCGCTATCGGTTCAGTCTAAATCCTGAGTGCTGAACCGGTAGCTAGGCAGTACAAGGGGCGCACCCTGGGGGTGCGCCTTTTTTTGCCTGCAGGGTGGCAGATACCTCATGGTGTGCAAGCAGAAGGTGAATCCGGTACCGGTCGAGAGGCAGGCCCGGGCGTGGATCTCTGGGCGATACTTCAATACGGCCTGGCTGCCGGGTAATCGCGAAACGCTGCGCTGGCATCGAATGCCGGTGCCTGCAAGGCCGTATCGTTAATGAGCTCATCCAGCGGCGGCAGTGTGTTCTCCTGGTAGTATGCCAGTGTCCGTGCCACACGTTCGGCCTCTGACGGCATGGCGCGGCGCGCATAGGACAGCAACTCTTCCTGGATGGCTATCGCCTGTGGGTAGTCGCCAGACGCTGCATAGGCCAGTGCCAGCAATTCCTGGTGTGGTGGTATCCGGTACTGGTCGTTTAGTTGCTGTGCCTCTATCAGTGCCGTTTCCGGATCCTGGATCTGTGGATTCCGGCTGCCGGCCAGCAGCAGTATCTGCATGGCCTGGAAAGCCGGGATATTCAGGAAAACGGACGGATGGCGATTTCAAGCACGGTCTTCAAGGTGGCGGCAGGCGCGTCGCTTAGTATCAGCGTACCGATGTAGGGAATATTGGCCGCAAGATTGCTCGGTTCTCCCTGGATGCTGCTGGCATAGTGCTCTGCAGCGGCTGTGTAGTTGCCCTGACGGTAATACTGATCGGCCAGGTATTGATGCGCACCGGTATGCTCGGGTGAATGGCGAATCGCGAGGCGGTAATAATCGGCGGCCTTGTCGGCATCGCCCTGCTCTTCAGTCAGTACACCCAGCAGGAACAGGCCCAGCGAGTTGTCCGGCTGCAGGGCAACTGCTGTTTCCAGTGCCTGCCGGGCGGCGGTCCTGTCACCGATTAAATACAGCGTGCGTGCGTAACTGATGCGGGCAGCACATTGTCCGGTTCGCCGGACAGCCCCTCTGCAAAGGCCTCGCTGGCTGCCGCGTAGTCCTGCCGCTTGATGGCCTTCATGGCCTGCAGGAAGTGGACGCGTGAGCCGATTTTCAGTGCCTCAAGGCTCTCGATTTGCGGGTCTCTGAAGGTAGGTGGCTGATTGCCGAGCAGTGCCAGTTGTGCCTTGGCCTCGTCATTGCGTTGCGTGGCCCGCAGTGCCTGCGCCAGCGGGTAATGGATGCGCGATGCCGCCGGGTCGATACGCCAGAGCACGGGTAAAGGCATCAATGGCCGTGTCGTAATCGCGCTGCAACAGGGCAATCTGCCCTAGGCCATACAGGGCTGCCGCCTCCAGCCCGGTGGTCGTTCACGACCTCTTCAAACGCTGTCTGTGCCTGTTCCAGTTCGTTAAGATCGAGCAGGATGTTCCCCAGTCCGCACCGTGAGGGCCTTGTAGCCGGGCTTTAGTGTTCGGGCCTGTTCGTAACGTTCCAGGGCCAGCCGGGTACGACCGTCTGTGTCGGCGAGATAGGCCGCGTAGTAGGCCCAGCGGAACTCCTCCGGGTGCCAGTTGCACGGCGTTGTGGTAACAATCCCGGCGGCCGGGAAGACCAGCGTGGACCTGGTAAAGTCCGCCCAGCTCGCCATAGGCAGCGGCCAGCATGTCAGGCTGCACGGGTTGTTCCTGCAGTGCCTCGTTGAGTTGCTCGCCGTGCCAGCTGGACACTGTCACGGGCCTGTGTATCCAGGTCCTCGAGGCTGACCTCCGTGATGGCCCGCAAGCTGCCTCCTGCCAGGGACGCAGGCAGGCTCGGATGCGGCATCGCCGGCCAATGGCGGGTGAAACAGACAGCAGGCAGGCGATGCAACAGTGAGCAATTTGATTCCGTAAACAAACGACATACGACACCTATGAGTGGCTGCCCTGCTTGATGGTCATCATGACATCGACTGCGGGCACCGGAACGGTTTGCTGCTGACCGTCTGGCCAGGTAATGTGCAGTTCATCCAGTGCGGTACGCGTACCCAGGCCAAAGGTGACGGGCAGCTCGGACTGGGACAGGTAGCTGCGTGTCGGCATCACCATCCGTCGCTGGGTAACGCCGTCAACTGATAATTCCACCACGGCGCCAATGGCGTTTCGATTGGCGTGCTCTCCCAGCAGTCGTACCCGCAGCCAATGGTGTCCCAGTGACTGTTCATTGCGGAACAGCACGGCCCGGCGGCCGTTCTGGGTGACCACCACGTCCAGGTCGCCATCACCATCGATATCCGCATAGGCGGCACCGCGGCCAACCATGGGATTGGCAAGATCACCGCTCTCGGTGACGGGAACAAAACGGTTGCGGCAGGCCGAGCCGCAATTCCAGAACAACTGTGCGGGTTGTGCATAGGTCTGGCTGGACTGCATGAGGTTGATCTCTGTTTCCAGGTGACCGTTTGCCTGAAACAGATCGAGCCGGCCATCCAGGTCATAGTCAAAGAAGAACAGTCCAAAGGTCAGTGCCAGGCGTGATGCCGGTCCAAAACCCTCCAGGATGGCTTCGTCAGCAAACGGCGGCTGTCCGCCGGCCGTGACATACAGTGAGCTCATCTCATTGGCGAAGTTGCCAATGCCGATGCCGAGGTCCTCGTCATTGCGAAAATACGCGGCATCAATGCCCATGGCACCGGTGGCCTTGCCATTGCGGTCATAGGCAATACCCTCCAGGGCACCGATCTCCTCGAATTGTCCGTCGCCGAGGTTGTGATAGAGAAAATTCTGGGTGGTGTCATTGGCCACAAACAGGTCCAGCAGGCCGTCGCGGTCATAATCCACCGGGGCCACAGACAGTGCCTTGCCTAGCGGTGCATGCGTGACGGGGTCGGTAATCAGGATGCCAGCTGATGCGGACACATCGCTGAAACGGCCATCACCCTCATTGCGGTACAGCCGGTTGGTCGTGCCGAAAAAATGGGTGGGAGCACCGATGGAGCGCCCCACGCCGGTGAGGCGAAAGTCGATCTCCAGGTCGATCTCGCGTGACCACTGGACGTAGTTGCCGACAAACAGGTCCAGGTCACCGTCATTGTCAACATCAAGGAAGGCGGCGGCTGTACTCCAGTCGGAGGTTTGGCCGGCCGTGCCCGTGGCGGTTGTTACATCGGTAAAATGTCCCTGCCCGTTTTTAAGCAGATAGTTGTCTCCCAGTGCCGTGATATACAGATCAGTCCAGCCATCATTGTCGAAATCACCGGCCGCAACGCCCATGCAGTAGCAGTTGATGGCCAGTCCGGTTTCCCGGGTGACGTCCGTGAAGCGGCCATTACCATCGTTCTGGTACAGTGCCAGCGTCGGTCTGGATTCCTGTTCATGGCCGGGAAACCAGGTGGAGTTCACCAGCAAAAGGTCCTGGTCAGCGTCATTGTCGTAATCAAAAAATGCCGCCCCGCTCCCGATGGTTTCTGGCATGAGCTTGTCGCCGTAGGCGCCGTTGGTATGGACAAATTCGATACCGGCGGCTGTCGTGATATCCCTGAACGTTACCGCCGGAGGCGTTTGCGGGGGTGTGCTCTCCTCCTCGACCGGGCCACTGACGACAGCTTCTTCCACCGTGACCGCGGCTGTCCTGTCATGGCTCAGGTACCAGCCGACAGCGGCACCGATGATGCCGAGTACAAGGATGACGGCAAGCGAGCGCAGAAACCAGCGGCGAATGATCGCTTCACCTGCCAGTGTGCTGTCAGTCTTTTGCGGATGATTGCTCATGAATGGCGCTCAGATTCTGAATACGTACCGGGATTCTACAGACCTGTGCCGCTGTGGTGAATTGATGTATGTCATCTAATGCTCTCAAAGTGATCGGGTGCTGGAGGCCGGAGCGGATCGCAGTCGTGAAGTCAGTGGTCGCTTGGGTTTGGCATGTGAAGCGCTTCTGCCGCTGTAAAAACCGGCAGGGATTCTGTGCGCCCCAGATCATAAATGGCAACCGCCTCGGCGGCATGATCGGCCGCCGGGTTGTCACGGCGGTGACGGGCGACGGCCTGTTCAACGGCATGATCATCCGGGCGGTACTTCTCATGCAATGACTGATGCAGCCTGGCCTTGTCGGTGTTGCCAAGCTGTTCGTGAATCATGCCGAGGTTGTAATGTGCGGCGAGGTTTTCCGGGTCTATTTGCAGCGTTTTCTCAAACCAGCCCTGAGCCTGCGCCAGTAGTTCGCGTTGCTGCGTGCCGCGCAACTGCCGGCTGCGCTCATACAGGGTGCGGCCCAGCTCATTCGGCACCCTGACATCATAGGAAAAGTCGAAGCCACGCTGACGTGCCTCTGCGAACTGGTTGTTGATAATGGCTTCCAGTTTGCGGGTGGCGGCCTCCAGGTGCCCGTTCTCGCGGTCGATGAGTGCGCTGTACCAGTCGATGGTCCATGGGGGAACCTGTTTTTCGCTGGCCCTCCGTAGCGCCGCAGCAGCCTGTTCCAGTTGCCCTTCCTTGAAGAAGACACGGGCCAGATTCACAGCGCCGCTGTCTTCACCAAGAGCCTCTGCCTGCTCGAAGGCCTGTTGCGCCTGGCGCAGTTCGCCCTTGCTGGAGCCACTGTTGCCTTCACGCAGTAGCCCGATACCGTAGTCATTCCAGCGCTCGCCGGGCTTGATAGCCGGTGGTTGTTGTTCACCGAGAGCCGTGCGGCTGGCCCAGTAGTGGCAACAGCAGCCGGTCGGAGGCCATCACCGTGACCGGTAGCTGATTGCCGGTGAACTGTTCGCCCTGCAGGTGGCGCAGGTAGGTGCTGTCAAACTTGCGATAGTTCAGGTGTGCCTCGATGGCAACTGGCCCTTGTGCGTCAGCCGGTATCTCCAGCAGGTAATGCACCACAGTCGCGGCACCCGGCGGGATCTGGTGATCGTAGAGTGCGACAAAGATGTCCTGGCCGTTACGCCGGTCAATGCGCTTGCCCTGCCTGTCCAGTACATAGGCATTGACGAAGTATGACCAGGGATCGACGCTACCCTGCGCATCCAGGCTGCCGCTGCGGCCGATGAGCTTGCCGTCTGCCGTGGCGCTCACGTCGAGCCACAGTTCATTGGAATCAGCCGTGCCCTGGGTGAGGTGGTGTCCGACCCCGGTGGTGCGGATGACGATCTCGATCAGGTAGCGATTGCCGGGTACCAGTTCCGGCACGGATGGCCGCAACAGGGCATGCAGCGCGCCATCGATACGGCCTTCTTCCTTGAGCGCAAAGATATCGACGCGCGTGACGTCGCTGAGACGCTTCTGCTGCGCCTGCATGACCCAGTCAGGCAGCCCCAGCAGCTGTGTAATGCCGGTATTGGCCGCCGGGAACTGGTGATTATGAACACTGCGCTGGCCACTGTGGTTGAAATCGCGTGCTGCCGGGTCATCTGAGGGGGTCAACAGCATATGGCATTCACTGCAGCGGGATACAGCCTTTGCCGGGTAGTAAAAACTGTCTACCCGGTGGCCGGAGACGCCACTCTGCAGGAAGCTGTCATAGTGGTCCTGGCCGCGTAACCAGCGGTAATGGTTTACCTCGAATGGCAGGCTTCACCTTGTGGCAAACCGAGCAGAACTCGGCCGTGCGATGGAAGGGTTTCAGCAGGGTCTTTTTGTGAAAAGCCGGCTTTGCCTTGATGAGCTGTTCGTTGATGCTGCGCAGCAGGCTGGAGTCACTGAATGCAAAGGGATAGCGAGGTGGATCGACGATGGTGTAATCACCATTGCCGTGCACGCCGTTTACCCGGCTCATGGCGTGGCAGGTCATGCAGGTGATGCCGGCCTGTGCCGTCGGGTTTTGCCCGGTGTCGTAATCCGGATCATCGAACTGACCGCTGAACAGGGGTACCTGGTCATGGCAGGCCGCACAAAAACGAGAGGCCTGAAGCGTGCCGTCACGTTGCAGCACGACCTTACGGGCCTCTTCCACGCTGAACCTGTAGGCCGGGTTATTGAAGGAGCTGAAGCGGTGCATGCTCTGCTCGTGCGTCCTGGCGATGTCCGGGTGGCACTTTGCACAGGTCATCATCCGTCATCAGGTGTTCGGGCGGTATCGTATCGCTGCCCTGCAGGATTGCCATGGAGGGCGGAAATACCACGGTTTTCCCGCTGCTGCCATCGCTTGGCAGGATTGCCTGCAGCCCGATCATGAGGGCAGCAAAACCGACGGTGGCAAGCGACCAGCGCAAACCGCTCTTCCAGCGGATTGGTGGCCCTGCCAGTCGATGCAGCACAAACAGCCAGATGACCACAATGGGGCTGATGACGTGCACCCAGTAACCGATGCGCCGTACCTGGGGATCGTTGATCTCGAAGAAACTGAAACGGGTCAGCAAGACGCCGGAAATCAGTAACACCATTGCCGTGAAAAACAGCCCCATGCCTGCCCTGACGGCATAGCGATTGGGCCGCTGCCAGGCACGCCGCATGTGCGCCACAGCGAACACAACCATTGGCAGGATCAGCAACAGGCCCAGCGCCAGGTGCAGCAGGAACATCAGCAGATAAAAATAGTTCTGCTGGATTTCACCGCTTATTTGTTCAAGCAGTGATATGGCGGCCAGATAGACCGAGTTGAGAACCAGCAGCGAGAACAGCAGGATGACAAGGCCCAGCAGGCGCCCGAGGCGTGCTGTCACGACGGGTATCAGCTTGTTACGGTCAGTGCGTGCTGGAGGAGTCACCTGAGTATGTCCGGCAGTTGCAGTAAGTTTGTCTTGCAGGGTACTACAGGAGGATTATCAGGTGTGATGTCGATGCCAGAGTTATGATCCTGGTCAAATTAGAACGGGATTGATGGCCCCTGACAGGGGAATTTTTGACGAAATAGGGGACAGGTTTCACTCGGAAATGAACCTGTTCCCTCCTCCGGGGGGGTAGTATTTAATCAATCGCCACCTCTCGAAGTGGTCACACAATTCGCACCGCGCGATTACGCAAGTTCAGGGGATCAGCGACTTACAGGGGTGTTTGGAAGGCGTTTGATTTAACTGCGTTTTTCTCGGGCATTACCGCTAGCGGCATTGATGCCTCAGATAATCTGTATGTATACAGCGCGCCCCGGAATGACGAAAGCTGAGTACTTGGGCTAAACTTCCTATAATGTGGGTAATCGCCAAATCGACCGATTGCGCTATCAATACAGGTATGAACTTATGAAGTCCACAGCAGGATTAGTAGTGATTCTGGTGCAACTACTGGCGGCGCAGCCGGTTTTTGCTGCTGATCCGTCATACAAACTGCAGGATGGCGCAGCGGTAACCGTGGACCCTAATACCAACCGTGCCACGGTTACACGCGACGGGGTCACAACCCCGCTGTGGGACGGGGCCCATCGAATGCAGGACGGTTCTGTCCTGATAATAAACCGCGGTGTTTCGGTACCCAACAAAGCCATCCTTGAGCCTGAGCAGTTGCCACCGGAGGAAGTGCAGGAGTGGGAAGGTGCTCCAATTGTAGGTTACTCACCCTGCGAGAAACTGGTCCGCCGAGTGTGTGGCAAGGAAGATCAGTGTGGACACGTCGAGGGCTGTATTCTGGCAAGGCAGTTGCTCGACATGGAGCAGGATGAACGCGCCGTTAGCGAGAACCGAAATCGCATGAGCTACACCAGCGGCCAATGCCAGAAGGTAGTGACGGATGCAGGGTTATTCCCGATCTGTGCGCAGCAGGACCGCTGAAAGAAACAGGGTGGTTCCTGGTGACGGGCTAGATACACTCATCTGTCTTTGGATATTTTTGCTTTACCAGGCGAATTTTCTCGTCTATTTCAAGTTGCTTGGCGAGGTTACCCTGCCGCGCCTGGTAGGCGGCATCCAGTTGATCTTCGACGCTCGGGTATTCAGCCCTTCGCATGGCGCTATATTTGGCCTCGTGATGGACATCCGAGATTTCCAGCAGGGCGGATTTGATATCTTCCGCGGTAGGACGGGGTGAGTCGGAGAACCATTCAGCGATATACGGCTCCTGCTCCGGGGAGTCGTGCCTGATAATGTAATCAACGCCACACGTGATATTCGGGTTCAGTAAGTGGATGGCACGGCAGAGTTTACGTGCAGGCTTGTCGTTCCGGACAAGATTGTGTTGTTGCGCCATCTGCTTGACGTCGGCGTTCAATTTCCGCGAATCCTTCCACATGATGTAGATCCAGACGCACACAGCGATCAGAACCACAAGAATAATGTTGATGACTCCGTTTTCCATGATTGTTTGTTCCCCTGGTAGTTGGCTTGCGTTTAGTCCAGCAACAGACGTTGAATGATATCCGTAGAGAGGAAACAGTATAACCGTGGTTTCCTGAGCGTCTGAGAACAGTATCTCTCCATAGGCCTCTTCTACCGGAAAGTGGCTGTATTAGCGGGTACGGTAACTGTAGTGACAGGCCACGCAGGCGCTGGTTATGCGGTGGTAGGCATGCAGTGCTTCCTGCAGGTTGCCCTGCCTGGCAACTTTTGCGAACTGGGTTGCGGCATTGTGCAGTTCGTAGCCAATTTCCCGCATTTCCTTCGGCATGTAGCGTCCGGGTCGCATGCCCTCGTTCTGGTACTTGCTCAGCAGACTCCGACCCATGCCTGATTCTGCTACATCTGCAGCAGAGGCCAGATTGTTGTCAGCCAGGTAGCGGTTGATTTCATTCAATGCTGCCAGGTGATCAAGCATGTCTTCCTGCAGTATCTTGCGGGGCTTGTCCGGTATCTCGACAAAGGTGCGAAAATCGGTGACCTGGGACTCGAGAGATTCTTCGCTCTCGTCTGTGTTGCCACCCCGGGCATAGCCCGGCGCTGCCAGCGAAACGGACAGGATTGCCAGCATCATCAGCCAGAAAAGCCTTTTGCCCGTATGCGGGGTTCCTAATGGAGATTGAGTCTTGTTCATGTGTCTAGTTTTCCTGTTTCGGCAGTATTTCCAGAGCAACGTACGTCTCGTGGCTGTGAGGCCGCATGCTGCTGTGTGCTGTAGACGTGCAAGTGTAATACGGCCAGGCACTTTGTCGTCAATGACGAAATTGACATTGTTTTCCTTTCAGCAAGTCTGTTTGGCTGCAACCTGGTTATCTGCCTGGGGTATCTCTGGCGGGGGCTTGTTGCTTACCTGATCGGCCGTGTTGCCTTGGCGGGCCTGTTATGCTTCGTCCAGTGATCCCCAATGCCCGAGTATTCCGGAATTTATACAAAAAAAACATAGTAATCGTTGATACAGGTCAAACAGATGCATTGTCCGGCTGTTGTACTGCACATTTCCGGGGGGCTTGCAGCGACTGACAATCTGTGAGCGTGACTTTTCTTGCAATCAGGCGGCAGGCTCCACTGGACACATAATGCGTACGAGTGCACCGCTTCGCAGCAACATGCCTGTTTCGGATCGTTTTCTGCTTCAGTGGTTGTTTTTTAAAAGCGGAATTTCATGGATGACGTCCCTGCTATGCCGGCGCAGCGGTTACTGCCTGTGCACGCGCGAGATGACATCATGCCGCCCCGCCCGGCAGTGTGGTGCCGGGCCGGAGGCTCAGACGCAACCGGTAGGTTTGGGTAGTCCGCCGTACTTGGTGATTGGCTTCATCGGGCCGGTCATCCAGAGTTTGAACATCTCTTTCTGGTCGGCTCCCAGGTATTTGGAAAACTTCCGGATGGGTGGCACCACAGCGTGGTCCTCGTAATATTCGCGCGCCTTCAGAATTTGCTGCCACTTGACGTCATCCAGTTCCACGCCATCGGCCTCAGCCATGGCACGCGCAATTTCCGGCGTCCAGGCGCTGCTGTCGATCAGGTAACCGTCACCGTCACGTTCTGGTATATCCATTACTAAACCTCACTTGAGTTTCGTTGACTGATAGAAGCCTTGCTTGTTCGAGGATACGCTTTCATTGAGTACCGATGCGGCAAGACTGCCCTTGTGTATCATGCAAGTCAACAGTTTGGGCCGTCTGAAAACCATGCGTCTGATGCGGGAAGAGATGATGGCTAGTCTTCGCGCACCAGTTCCTTGATAATGTATCCGCCCGACTTTTCGTCCAGCTGCAGCGTCAGCAGTTTGCGCGCCTGTGCCTCTTCCAGCAGTTGTCCGAAGGTGCGGAAGCCGTGGTAGGTCTCGTTGAACCCCGGTTTGCGGCGTTTCAGTGTCTGCTTGACCATCGAGCCCCAGACCTTGTCCTGTTCCCCGCGTTCCTTGAACAGGGCCTCGACTGTTTCGATAACCAGATCCAGCGCCTCCTGCTGCTTGTCATCCTCGGTTGCTATGCTGCTTTTCTTGCCGGCCTTTTTCGCGGTGGGCTTGCGCCGTCCCCGTCGTGGCTTGTCGGATTCGCGCACCAGGTCATCGTAGAAAATAAACTCGTCGCAGTTGGCAATCAGCAGGTCGGAGGTCGAACTCTTCACACCTACCCCGATGACCACCTTGTCATTTTCGCGCAGTTTGCTGACCAGGGGTGAAAAGTCGGAATCACCGCTGATGATCACGAAGGTGTCAACATGCGACTTGGTGTAGCAGAGGTCCAGTGCATCGACGACCATGCGGATATCGGCAGAGTTTTTACCCGACATACGCACGTGTGGAATCTCGATGAGCTCGAAGGCCGCCTCATGCATGGCTGCCTTGAATTCCTTGTAGCGATCCCAGTCGCAATAGGCCTTTTTGACAACGATGCTGCCCTTGAGCAACAGTCGTTCCAGTACCTTCTGTATGTCAAAGGCGGCGTACTTGGCGTCACGCACGCCCAGTGCGATATTCTCGAAATCGCAGAACAGCGCCATGTTGCGGGTTTCTATTTTCTCGTTCATTTTATCCTGTATTGTGTTGCCGGTCCGGGTGCTGCGACAAGATAGACTTCTGGTTGCAGACTTGCAATGGTTAGCTGCCGCTTAATGGTGCAGGATTAGCCTGTGTCGTGCGGCACCTGGAGTCCGGGTCAGCCCAGATTCTTCAGCTTCTCCCTGAGCTGGGCAATCAGGTTCTCGGCAGGTTCTTGCAGCTCGGGTGGGATGACTTCAAACAGATACTCCACTTCATCCAGCGCTTCGTTGACTGCATCGTATGTATCCAGGTCTTTCATGCGGGCTGCAATTTTCTCAAGGGTAATATAGGGGGTTATTCCGCTCATCTCGCTATCGGTCTCCCGGGTGAGGTACACATTCAATGCCTGATTTCCAATGGTTTAACCGGTGCTTGCATCCAGCTGTCATCGTAGCGCCAGTCATAATCCGGATTATCGACAAATATTTCAACTTCATTGCCATCCGGGTCTCGCAGATAAATACTCTGGCTGATAGTGTGATCGGATAAAGCCTCAACGGGATACCCGAGTTCATTCAGTCTGTGGTAGCGTGCTGTTAATTCCTCAATCGAATCACCGATTTTCCAGCCGACGTGATAGAGGCCGATACGTTTACCGCGTAATGGACCCTCGGCCTCGCCTGTCTGGATTAGCAGTAACTCATGGTGGGTGCTGCCGCCACTCAGCAATGCCGCACGGCCATTGAAGATCAGGCCGCTGACCTCAAGGCCGACAGCCTCGGTGTAGAATTTCACAGACCGCTCCAGATTGCGAACGTAAAATACTACATGTCCCAGATTTGTCATGCCCGCCTCGCTGTGCTTTCCTGTGGGAGATATTCAGTCATGAAGATCTCATGAAGTCCGTGGATAGATAGGGTACTGCATGATATCAGGCCATGCCTTCTCGCAAGCTGATGAGAGGCGGATGTGTTAAGACGCTGCGCGTACCCAGCAATCCGGCAATAAGGACGATGACTGTGCCGCTGATAACCCCCGTCAAAACCACGCTGATATCAAACTGGTATTCAAACTTGAACAGGGTCTCGGCCAGCACCCAGGCGAGCGTGGTTGCGGACAGTCCGGCGAGTAAACCCGACAACGCACCCAGGGTAGCGAATTCCGCGAACAGCCCAAGCAGCAGTGTTTTTTTCCGGGCGCCCAGGGTGCGCAGCACAGCATTCTCGAAGCGCCGCTCGTCCTGGTTGGCCTGAATGGCCGCATACAGTACTGCCAGCCCCGCCAGTATCGTAAACAGAAAAACAAACTCAACCGCAAGCGCTACGCGATCCATGATGCCGCGTACACGCTGCATGATGGTAGCAACATCTATCAACGTTACATTGGGGAACAGGCTCACCAACTCGCCAAGCTGCTGACGCTGCCCGGCGTCGAGATAGACGCTGGTCACCCAGTTGGCCGGTTGCCCTTCCAGAACACCCGGTGGCACCACGGTAAAGAAATTGATATTAAAGGTATCCCAGTCAACGCGTCGCAGGTTGCTGATCGTGAAATAAATAACCGTGCCATTAACATCGAAACCGAGGACGTCATTCAACTGCAGGTGCAGTGTTTCTGCCAGTCCCTTTTCCAGTGACAGCAACGGTGTACCGAAATCGTCCCTGCGCCACCATGAACCCTCAACCAGTGTATTGTCGACCTGCATTTCCTCTGCCCAGGAGAGGTTGAACTCGCGGGTAATCATGTGTTTCGCGCGTTCACTGTCAAAGTCCGAGGTGCGTGCAGGCTTTCCGTTGATTTCCAGCAGGCGTGCCCGCACCATGGGGTACAACCGGGTACCCGTGACACCACGTTCACTGAAATAATTGCGGACGCCTTCAACCTGGTCAGGCTGTACGTTGATAACGAAATGGTTGGGGGCGTCGTCCGGCAGGCTGTGCTGCCAGTCGTTCAGCAGGTCCGAGCGTACCGTGGAGAGCAGCAGCATCACCATGATGCCGAGGCCAAATGCTACTACCTGGATGACGCTGCTTGCCGGCCTTCTGGAAATATTTGCCAGTCCAAAGCGCCAGGCAACGCCGACCCGGCCACGCAGACGATTCAGTAACAGAATCAGCGCATAGGCCGCCAGCGCCAGTAGCAGCAGCGTGACCATAATGCCGCCAAGGACAGTCGTTACCAGTATAAAATCCCCAATCTGCCAGTACAGTAATGCCGTCATGCAAATCACCACAGCCAGGTAAACAAACCGGCCAGTGACGAGGTTCGTTGCCATGTCCTTTCGCAAGACACGCAGTGGTGGCACCCGCTGCAGGGACAATAAAGGCGGCATGGCAAAGCCGGTCAACATCACGATACCGGTCGCATAGCCAAGCAATAGCGGCTTAAACGACGGGGGTGGCAATTGTGCGAGCACCAGCTGATCCAGCAGTTCGGTAATGACAAACTGTGTCAGCAATCCCAGTATACAGCCGACGCTGCTGGCCAGCAGCGACAGCCACAGCATCTCCATGGTAAAGAGCTGAATGATGGTTCGCTGTGAGGCCCCGAGGCAGCGCAGCATGGCGCTGGTGTCGAGGTGACGACTGGTGAAGCGGTACGCCACGGTGGCCACTGCTACGCCAGCAAGCAATACACTGATCAGTGCTGCAAGACCAAGAAACTGCTGTGCCTTTTCAAGTGCCGCGTTGAGTTCCGGGCGACCCTCCTCTACCGTCAGGATCTGTTCTCCCTGCCTCAGGCTGTCCCTGATGGCACGGCGATAGCTTTCGATAGCGCTGCGCGGGCCAGAGATCAGGACGCGATAGTTCACCAGCGCCCCCGTGCCGATCAATTCAGTGGCATCCAGGTCAGTCTGGTTCATCAATACGCGTGGTGCAATGCTGAACATATCACCCGCCCGGTCCGGTTCGTAACGCAATACCTTTCGAATATGAAAGCGTGAGGCACCAAGACTGATTTCATCTCCGATTGCAAGACCCAGCATCTGCAGCAGTTGCGACTCGACCCAGACATCACCCGGTGCAGGAGTACCTGTGGTTGCCGCGTCGACACCAAAAGGTGTATCGCTTATTCGCAATACGCCCTGCAACGGATACCCTTCTGTAACTGCCTTGACCTCGACCAGTTGCGGTCGGTCATTCCCCAGCACGACACTGCGGAACTGTAAGGTCATTGCTACCTGGAATTTGTGTGTGCGGGCATCTTCAATATAGTCTGCGACACCCGGCACACCCGATGTGATCACAAGATCCGCACCCATGAGTTCGGCAGACTGCTGCTTCAGGCCACGCTCGATACGATCGGTAAAAAAGCCGACCGCGGTAATACTGGTTACCGCAATAACGAGGCCCGCGGCCAGGATGCTGAGTTCACCACCACGCCAGTCACGCCACAGCATGCGCCATGAGGTGATCCAGAAAAATGTAAATGCCCTGTTTTTCACTCGCTCAGTCATGGTTACTGCCGGCCTCATGCTTGACCAGTCTGCCAGCGTCAAGGCGGATTCGCCGCTGGCACAATTGTGAAAGCTGGGCATCGTGCGTCGCCATGATCAGCGTTGTACCCTGCTCGCTATTGAGCTCAAACAGCAGTTCGATAATGCGTTTTCCGGTTTCGCTGTCGAGGTTGCCGGTGGGTTCATCCGCGAACAGGTAGCGTGGCTGCGTGGCAAAGGCGCGGGCGATTGCACAACGTTGCTGCTCCCCGCCGGACAACTGGTTCGGATAGTGGTGCAGGCGTTCACCGAGCCCGACACGGTCAAGCAGTTCTGCGGCCGTATTGCGCGGATGCGTAGCTTGCGCCAGTTCCAGAGGCAGCATTACATTCTCGAGTGCAGTTAGTCCGAACAGTAACTGGAAATTCTGGAACACAAAGCCGACCAGCGCTGCCCTGAGTTGTGCGCGGCCGTCTTCATCAAGCTCATTGAGATTCTGCTCATCAATGATAACCTCGCCAGAGGACGGAATATCCAGCCCGGCAAGCAGCCCCAGCAAGGTTGTTTTGCCAGAACCTGAAGCACCCAGGATGGCAATAGAGGTTCCCGCATCAATCCTGAAGTTGATATCATCCAGCAGCGTGAGCACCCCTTCACGGGTGCGCACCTGTTTGCCCAGCCTGCGGGCCTCGACATAGATACTTGATGCACTCTCAACCATGATCAAAATTTTCTCCGGAACTATCCTGTCTGCACTATTGTGCCTGGTGCTGCTGCCTGACCCTGTCGCGTCCGCTGCGGGTAACACAACGGCTACCATCCTGGTTCTGGGCGACAGTCTCAGTGGCGCCTATGGTATCAACCCGGATGAAGGATGGGTCGCTCTTCTGCAGCAACAGTTATTGAGCGAAGGCTATGAATACAGGGTCATCAATGCAAGCGTCAGCGGCGACACCACGCGCACCGGACTAACCCGGATTGATGCTGCCCTGCAGGCCCACCAGCCATCGATTGTCATACTCGCGCTGGGTGGAAATGATGGCTTGCGCGGGCTGCCGTTTTCCGAAATCGAATCCAGCCTCGCACAGATCATTGAGCGTTGCAGGAATGACAATGTGCAGGTGCTGTTGTCCGGTATTCGTCTGCCTCCCAATTATGGAGCAGTATACAATCAGCAATTCGCGGCAATCTATCGTCAATTATCAGACCGTTATGGCATACCGCTGGTTCCGAGGATGCTCGACCAGGTCGCTGACGATCGGGAATTGATGCAGGATGACGGTATTCATCCGAAAGTTGAAGCACAGCCACAGATCATGATGAATGTATGGGCAGGACTGCTGCCGATGCTGGAAAAAGACTGATAACCCTGTAAGCGATGGCTGTCTGTTGCCGCGCCGCCGCACTGGCTGCGATCAGACGGTCGGTGGATGTCAAGCCGCGACACCGGATATTCCTCGACTCTCGATCACCGGGGAATGTCCACCCCCGGCTGAATGGCATGCTGGGAAGCCGTTCCCGCTCCGTGTAATGACTTCAGACTCCACGGCTAAAGATCACAACCTTTCCCCTCGATTTTCGACCCCATCACTGTGAAATCCGGCTGATTATCGGGGTGGCCGAAACCGCATAAAGGGTCTAAAGCTCTTCCTTCCCGGGTCGATACAGGGTTGTGTATAAGAATTTGCTAACATTCTAAATAGCTTAACTGCAAGATAAAGGAGAGACCACCATGTACTGGGATAGTTTCACTGCGGCAGGCTTTTTCGTCTCGATCGTGTTGATCCTGTGCGCATTCTACCTGGAATTGCGCAAGCGGCCGGTTGCGGGTAGTGATAAGCCGCGTCAGACATAACCGCCCTGCCCCTTGAATGGCTGGCGACAGCCTGAAACCGGTCGCTATGAAGTATCACGCGACCAGTCCAACGGGACGAGTCGACGGGTATTGAATGTAATCATCAGGAGGTAGTCATGACTGTCACGGACCCTGGTTACTCCACCTGTACCTGACCATTGTGTCTGCTGTTCCCGGGTCGTCCGCCTTTGCGCAGGAGAGCGACATTCCCGGGAGCTTTTCTGAACGTCCATCTGCCTGTGATATTCGAGTTTGCGAGCGTCAGCATGATAGTCGGGGTTGTGCTGAGGTCGGCTGATTCCTGTGGTATCGCCTGTCTTGATCGGTTACCCGGGCATGTTGTAATGGCGGAGAGGCAGGGATTCGAACCCTGGGAGGCTTGCGCCTCAACGGTTTTCAAGACGGTCGGGTCCAGTCACCCGCTACACTCAACTAGAGTAGTATTCAGTTAGTTACATAATCACCAACTATCAGCAATTTTGGTCTTTTTGGTCCTGTGTGGTCCAAGTTTGGTCCAAGAACCTAGAACGGTCAACGTGGGTCAACGGTATTCAGGACCGTTGAGTAATATTTTTGAGCCATGGACCGCGTTTGGGCCAATAGCAGATAAAACAAAGCCACTCTTTCAGGTGGCCCTGCTGCACCCTCCGATAGTTCAGATCGCAGACTGGTGTCGCTCAGGTGCAGAGAGATTATTGATTAACCTGGGGCGGATGACTGGTCAGACAAGCCTGCACTTGTAAAGCCAACTTGGCCGTCGGAATTTATTACAGAAAGATGCCGCGTAACAAGGCCTCATGCAACATACTGTTTTACATATATATCTGTAGCATGAATAGGCAAGCGTCCATGCTAAACGCTGTTGGAAAAACTTACGTTTGACTTACACCAAAAATCACACCTCATATATCTTATTGTTTTTAAATATAATTAAATATAGGCGCAGTTATTGCATAAGACTAGGGTGAATTTAGGTTTCGGCACTAACTATCAGTAAAGCCGAAAATCAACATGAATGTAGTAGATCTTTAATAGATTAGAAGGAATCCAATAATGCAAATTAAGTATCTTCTGATTGGCTTTGCTTTTCTTGTTTCAGGGTCTGCAAATGCCGTCTCAACTGTATTCTTCCCGACTAACCAGAATATCAACTTTGTCTCCACAGTAAACAACGGAAGTAGTGGACTGCAGTTGGGTATGTTTGACGATGCCAATACTGGCTTCACAGGAACAAATTTCCTGCAAATTGCCTTGGGTAATGACACCGCAACATTTGCGCCCACGATCGGCCAGAATGTGGATTACACAATTACTAACAGTTCAGACATTGGTTTCCCTACAAATAACTCTGCAACGCTGTTTGGTTCCGACCTATTTCTGCTCGGTATGAGAGACACCGAAAACAGCAATACTTGGTTTGATCCTGATGCAATAGTCTGTAATAGTCAAAATGGCACTTGCTCTGTAAGCTGGACTGGCTTATCTACTGAGCTCATTGTAGATATACAACCTGTCCCGGTTCCGGCTGCACTTTGGCTCTTCGGCTCCGGCCTGCTGGGTCTGGTAGGGTTAGCAAGAAGGAAAGCGGCTTAACTGGTATCAAGCCCCGTCCTAATGGCGGGGTATTTTTCTGGCAACCGTTAGGAAAGCTTTTCTTTGCCATACCCGCCGAATGGATATTCGGCTGAAGTCGCTGAAACAATCCATCTTGTCGCCCTGCATTGCGCCAGGTCTTCGCTTTAGTCTGCCGTTGCCTGTAGATACTGCCGGTTTAATGTGTCCTGCCGGCGGGTCACTTGTTGTCTGTGTGCGCTAACATTTCTGTCCAGACAGAAAATAATTAAACGGTTGCATGGTCGTATTGTGCGACTTAGCACATTTATAATGTTGCTGGTTATATTCAGTCTGCCAGCAATACCAGTAGCCGTTCGCGTGTCCTGGTAATTTCCTGTTCGTTGGCGTCAATACGTTGCGCCGGTAGCCGGCCGTTCAGGTCGCTATACCGTGCGCAGTCTGAATGCATAGTGCTAACAAGTTCGTCAGCTAATTGCCCTTCAAGTCTTTCAAGTAAACGGTCAAGCCTTGTAATTTCATAGCCAGTCGCACGCATGCAGGGTTCCCCGCAGAAGGTAACTGCGGTTACGCTTTTGGAAGGAAAACCCGGTCAGGGTGGCCGGGAAAAAGACATAAGTTACTGAAAAAATGGCGGAGAGGCAGGGATTCGAACCCTGGGAGGCTTGCGCCTCAACGGTTTTCAAGACCGCCGCTTTCGACCGCTCAGCCACCTCTCCACAGAGGCGCAAGGATACCGGAATCCTGCAATGCTTGACTAGATAAAAACCTCAAATTATCAAGGTTATCCGGGTTGCTGTTTCCAGCCGGGGTGTTATCCTTGCGTGAACGAAACGGCGGGAAGGATGTCATATCAGTCGTTCAGTTATTTTTCTATGGAGAAAGAGGAACATTGACTATGAGAATGATGGATAGAACCGTTACAACTTCGCAACAATCGGCACTGGCGACCAACAAGGTACTGCGTAATACCTACACGCTGTTGTCCCTGACGTTACTGTTCAGTGCTGCATGCGCCGGCATTGCGGTCATGACCAACATGCCACCCATGGGTATTGTCATCACGCTGGTGGGTTATTTTGGCCTGCTGTTTCTGACCACGCGGCTGCGTAACAGTGCCTGGGGACTGGTATCGGTATTTGCCCTGACAGGTTTCATGGGACTCACACTGGGCCCGATTATCAGTCTGTACCTGTCGATTCCGAACGGTGACCAGATCGTCATGACTGCAATGGGTGGTACCGGTGTCATCTTTCTGGGTCTTTCAGGCTATGCACTGACAACTCGCAAGGACTTCAGCTTTCTCGGCGGCTTCCTGATGGTTGGTATTCTGGTGGCATTTCTGGCCGGTATTGCCAGCATGTTCTTCTCCATGCCGGGCTTGTCACTGGCCGTTTCTGCCATGTTCATCCTGCTGATGTCCGGACTGATCCTGTATCAGACCAGTGAGATTATCCATGGTGGTGAAACCAACTACATCATGGCAACGGTGACATTGTTCATTTCTATCTACAACCTGTTTATCAGTCTGCTGCAGTTGCTGGGTGCTTTTGGCGGCAATGACTGAAGCTGGCTGACTCCCGGTTAACACAGGCCCCGCATTGCGGGGCCTCTTTATTGTTGGATACCTGTTATGCAAGATGATTTTGAAGCGCGTAATGAACTCGAGGAAAAGCTGCTGGCCGCACAGGATGGTCAACTGTCAAGTGAGCTGTTTATGGAGTATCTCATGGATACCCAGGTGTTCATGCCTGTGAAGGATTCAATCGGGATCGAAGGCTTCACCAGCAACGCCAAGGCGGTGCCACTGACATTGAAAACAGAGGATGGCATTGAGGTGCTGGTGTTGTTTACCAGCCCAGACCGTTCCAAAGAATTTGTGCAGGATTTCCCGGGCTACGATGGCGGCCTGCTGGCCGAGTTCAAGTGGGTTCTGGAGAGGACGGGCAGTGGTATCGGTATCTCGATTAATCCAGACTGGCCCGTGGGCATGGATCTTGAACCCGAGATGATCGAGCAGTTGAAAAGCAACCAGGCACATTGAACAAGTCTTCGGGCGAGGCGTACCTTCTCTGGCAAGATCCGCTGTTTTATGCAGCATTGATAGCTGGCCCGTGCTTCTGGCTTGCGCTCTACCTGATACAGCAACCCGAAATCCAGTGGGGATGGCCGCTGCTCGAACCCTGGCAGTTCCTGGTGCCGGTGGTGTTCTATCCGCTGGTCGAGGAAATGGTTTTTCGTGGTCTGCTGCAGGAACTGGTGCATGATTACATCAGTCACCATTCTCTCGGACCGATCTCGGTGGCAAACCTCCTGACCAGCGTGGTGTTCACTGCGATGCACTTTATCTACCATGCGCCCCTGTGGGCGGCACTGGTGTTCATCCCGTCATTGATATTCGGCTTTTTCAAGGACCGTACCCGGCAGTTAACAGCGCCGATACTATTACACGTCTTTTACAATGCCGGTTTTCTCTGGTTGTTTAGTAGAGCCTCCTAGCGGCATCCACTGCTTATCCCCGTTGCGCGGGTAACCGTTCAATCGCCGTACACAAGCAAAGCATTTCTGCGCATCCACGATTATTTATCAAAGGCTCCTGAGTATCTCCAGGAAACGTTTGTAGCGTTCATGGAGGCCGGGATCGGCTCCTGGAGCAAAGCTCGTGCCCTCCCCAGTGGATGGCCAGTCCTCCGGACACCCGGCTGCCTGCCACGCAATACCGCGTGCCGTGGCCTCTACCTGTAGTGGTCGGTAGACAGTCAGGCCGGAGAGGCTGGCGAGTTTCCGGCAGAGTCCGTCGAGTCTGGATAGTCCGCCGCTGATCTGGATTTTGTCGACAGCAGCATTGACTGCTTGCAACAGCTCAACGTTGGCCTGAACCAGGAAGAGGATGCTCTCGATCACCGCAACCATAGCCTCCGGGCCGGATACCCCGGCATCAAGAAAATACGCTGCCGGTCCATCCTGCCACCAGGGGGAGCCGAGGCCGCCGAGCGTGTTGATGAACAGCGTCGGTGCCTTTATTGTATCCAGCCAACCGGGTAACTGCTGCTCGAAGTCACTCAATCCGAACGTATGGGATGCCCACTCCAGGGCGGTGGAGGCAGCATTCACCGTGCCCTCAATGTAGTAACTGCCCGACTGTTCATTGCTGTATGAAATGCCGGCCAGCAGGCCATCAGGCCGTGTGCTTGGGGTATCTGTCGGTAACAGTACAAAGGCACCGGTGCCGATGTTGACGCTCATCGTGTTGCCGGAAGCTGCGCCTTGTGCATACAGGGCGGCGGTTTGGTCGCCGTTTACCGCCCTGAGGGGAAGTCCGCTGTCATGGATATTGCCGTAGTCATAATAGACGGGTTTGCAGTGCGGCAATACCCGGGGTGGTATCTTGAAATACCCCAGCAGGGTGCGATCCCAGTTGCGCTGCTGCAGGTTCCACAGCAGTGTGCGCGAGGCATTGGCTTCATCAATCAGCTCTTCGGGGTTATCTGTCAGGTGGTGCAGCAGGTAACTGGCCAGTGGTCCCATCACCAGTCTGTTCTCATCCAGGGCAGTGCCAACCGCGGCATTATTTTCCAGCAGCCACTGCAGCTTGCTCGCACCGTAATGCGGTGACAGATGCAGGCCGGTGAGCTGCTCGATCACATGTGACCTGTTCTTCAGGCTCGCCAGTCTGCCAGCTGTACGACGGTCCTGCCAGCTGATGACGGGGCTCAATGGTGCGCCGCTGTGACCATCCCAGGCGACTACACTGGATCGTTGCGTTGCCATGCCCGCGCACAGGATTCGTGCCCTGTCGATAGCCGGATTATTGAGTATGCGCTGCAATACCGTCTGTATGGACTGCAGGATTTCCACGGGCGATTGTTCAATCTCGGTGCGGCTGAGCTGCTGCAAGGCGATTGACTGCCTTGCGGTTGCGACTACCTGGCCGTGCAGGTCAAAGAGGATCGCACGGCTTGAGTGCGTACCCTGATCGAGTGCCAGTATCAGGTCGGGCATCAGGGCACCGGCTTCAGTGCCAGGGTTGAGGTATCTGCCCGTGACCTCCGCTCGGGCAAGGTACGGCGCAGTATGTTCATGACCTTGTTCGCGGTCGCACGGTAGCCAGTGAGTTTGCCGCCAACGATTGAAAGCACTCTGGGGTGTGCGCGGTTGTCGACCGGGAGCTGTGTCTCGCGTGAGCGCCCGAAGGCCACGCTGTTTGCAGCGGGCAATACCCGCAATCCGGCAAACGAGTCGTCAACGGTTTGTGAACGGCCGGGAAAATAATGTTGCAAGACTTCAAGCAGGTAATCGACTTCCTGTTGCAGCGGGGCCACTTCCATCGGGTCCCCGTTGTACAGGTTCTCGGTGGTGCCAAGCAGGGACTGATGACCCCAGGGCAGCAGGAAGATGGCACGCCGGTCTTGTGGTGCCTCCAGGTAATAGCAACCCTTCTCGAGGCTGCCGTTCAGGATCAGGTGGGTGCCCTGTACCAGATCGATTGCCACAGGTGCAGGCATCGGGCTTATGCGTGTTGTAATCGTGTTCACCCACGGCCCGCCCGCGTTGACGAGGACGCGTGCCTGGCAGGATTTTTCCCGGGTGTGGTCCCGGTAGAGGATGTCGCAACCCTGTGGTCTGATGCGGGCAGACAAAAACTCTGCGGGACAACAGAGTGTGGCTCCGAACTCAAACGCCGATTGCATGACGGCGCGTGTCAGCTCGACGTCATTGGTCTGGGCGTCAAAATACTGGTATACAGCCTGCAGGTTGCGAGTCTCAAGACCGTCCAGCGACTCCCACTCGTCGTGCGACAGTTTCCTGAAGCGGCTGGCGCGGTTGAGTCCGCCGAACACGGCATACAGGGTGAGCCCCGTCCGCAGTGCAAGCGGTCGCCTTGACGTATCGGAATAGACGGGAATGTGGAATGGTCGCAGCTGCACAAGATCCGGGGCAATTCCCAGCAGGATGGTCCTTTCCGAGAGGCTTTCACGGACCAGGCCAAAATCGTGCCCCTCAAGGTAACGCAAGCCTCCATGGATCAGCTTGCTGGAGCGGCTGGAGGTACCGGATGCGAGTGCATGTTGTTCCAGTAGCAGCACGGAGTAGCCCCCGGAGGCTGCTGCCTGCGCGACCCCGACGCCATGAATGCCGCCGCCAATAATCACGACATCATAGGCGTCAGACACAACCCCGGCCTTCCAGTGCTGGGTCAGCAAGCAGCTGGCTGATGATATCGGTCTCTATGAGTTGTATGCCGCGCTCCAGCAGTGGGGGCACCTCACTGGGGCTGTTGACTGTATACACGACCCATTGCCAGGGGCCGTGCCACAAGGGTTCGGTCCGGGGCGGTAATCGCTTCTGGTTGCAGAACAGGTAATCCGGTTCCAGAGCGATCGCGCGATCCCGGCTGTCTGCGCTCCACTCATGCAGTACCCAGCCGATGGGCAGTGGATAGAGCCTGCGGGCATGGGCCAGTAGTTCGTGGTTGAAAGATATCAGTATGCATTGTTGCAGAACCGGCTGGAGACAATCGAGCACGGTAGTGACGGCAGCGGGGATGCCGTGTGCAGCAATACTGGCTTCCTTGACCTCTACAAAGGCCCTGGTATTTGGCCATTTTTGCAGCAGCTCAACAAATTCATCCAGTCGCGCAATGTGCAGGTCCTGAAATCTTTCAGCAAAGCGCTGCGGGTAGCCTGCAGGCAAGGCGCGCAGCGTCTCATAGTCGGTGGCCGTTAGCGGCAAGTCGCTGCCGGTAGTTTTCAGTGTGGAAGGGTCATGATGGAGTACCGCAATTCCGTCCGCGGTGATTTGCACATCGGTTTCTATAAAGCAGGCACCGGCCTGCAATGCTGACTGGAAACCGGGCAATGAATTCTCCGGCCAGTGTACAGGTTCACCGCGATGCGCAATGAGGGCCGATTTCATGCCATGCACCCGTCTGTGTTTTCCGGTGGTATTCAGAATGAGACCAGTTGCTCACAGGTTGGTTCTGCACAGCAGTACCAGTTTTCCGACAGTCTCGGGACGGGTTTGCCAGCCTTTTCAAGGTTCAGCGCAGGCACGGTCCTGCCCGCCTGTTCGTGGGCAAGCCGCCAGATCTGGAGGAAGATGTCCGGTCGTGACAGCCCGTCTGCCTCTGCCCTGGTAACCAGTGACTGTATCTTTTGCTGCAGTTCATCAACCCGCGGATCCGGGTTGCTCCAGGGATGGCCAAGAATGCCGGGTTCAAAGTCACCTATGATGCCATCCAGCCTGCCAAGCTTGAGAATATAGGAACCGGCAGGTATCAGCAGACGTATCGAGAGCTGCACCGGTGCGACTGACTCGATCAGCTGCAAGTTGACAATATGTTCAAGCAGTTCCAGATAATTATCGAGCGTCGTCCAGGGTGTAAAGGCGACGAAGGTGGGTGCAAGGTCGATGTCAAGCTGGCGCAGCAAGTCAAGCGCATGGATGAAATCTTCGCGACTGTGGCCCTTGTCGAGCAACCCCAGGATCGTATCGTCAACCGCCTCTACCGCCGAAAGAATAAACAGGCAGCCGGTTTCCTTGAGTACCTTCATCTCTTCCGGGTACCTGACGATGTGTTCAATCTTGATGGTCGCATCGTAGGTCAATGCCGGAAACTCCTGGTGCAGAGTGCGCACAATCCTGAGGGCATGGCCAGGGCCATTGAAGAAATCCGGGTCACCAAACGAGATATGCTGCGCGCCGGCCTGCACCTGGGCGCGAATGTCATCCAGCACGATGTCTGCCGGAATGACGAAAAATTTTCCCTGATATACCGGCACCACCGGGCAATGGCGGCACAGGTATTTGCAACCTCGGGTCGTTTCTGCAAAGCCGACTGTTCTTTCTGAACCGTCGGGGTTGATCAGCCGGGCATACTGCGACAAGGGTGGCAGCAGGCTGCGGTCCGGTGCCATGAAGGGGATCTTGTCGAAGGCTATTTCCGGCTCGGTCTGTATTGCCTCCCCGCCTGCCTGAACCCGCCTTGCCATCGAGACCAGGCCGTTTTCAAATTCACCACCGAGGACGGTGTCGATCCCCATTGAGCGAAACAGTTCGGCGTTCATGGGTGCATACAGTCCATAGATGCAGAGGCTGGCGCGTGGTGCCAGCTGCCTTATTCTTGGCAGGGCCTCGACCGCGATGCGGCTCGCGGTATGCATGGCGATATAGATGGCAACCATCGCGGTGGCCTCATCGAGGCAGCTGTCGAGTTTCTGGATGGACAGGTCGCAACAGTGCACCGTGTGACCGGCTGCCTGCAAGAAGGCGGCTGGTTCGGCAAGGCCGAATGGCTGGCGCCCCAGTTCATAGGGACTGATCAGGCAGATATTCATAAATAGAAAACGTTATATCAATTCGATGGGTAGCCTTTGCAAAATCTTCATTATCCAGCAGCTATTACGGACAGCTCGCTACCTTGCAGGATCCTGGCCTGTACGTCATACCCTGCAGCATATCACTACCACGGGTGAATCGCTTGCCAGTGCTGCGGGCTGCGCATAGAATTCACACGCATCGTTTTTATCTCACAGGTTCGGCTTCCGGGGAATAGTATGCTTGTCAAGGGAATTGGTTGGTCCGGTTTTTTGATGCGCCTGCTGGCGGCATTCGTACTGGTTTTCTCAAGCTACAATCCGTCGGGATATTCCTACTATCACTGGATCAGTAACAATATCTCCAGCCTGACACCGTGGATTGTGCTGGTCGGTATCCTGCTATTGATCGGCTGGAGCATCTTTCTGCGCGCCACCTTGCGCTCCCTGGGTGCGTTCGGACTGTTGCTTGCGGCTGCCTTCATGGGCGTACTGCTATGGATGATGATCGACTGGGGCTGGTTTCATGCCGACAGTCTCAAGGCGGTCAGCTACATCATCCTGGTGGTGCTTTGCTGGATCCTTGCCATCGGTGTCTCGTGGTCACACATCCGGCGTCGTATCACCGGCCAGGTCGATGTTGATGAGGTCGATGGTGACCTCTGATTCGAACGATACTGTCCGATGAGTTCGGAAACCACTATCAGGTTTATTGATACACAGGAAGAACTCAACCAGTTTTGTGAACAGCTGTGTAATGCTGACTGGATTGCACTGGATACCGAGTTTCTACGCGAAAAAACCTACTATCCAAAACTCTGCCTGCTGCAGATTGCCACGCCGGATCAGGTGGCCTGCATCGATCCGATAGCGATAGATGATCTGTCAGCGGTCCTGGATATCCTTTTCGATATCGCTATTACCAAGGTCCTGCATTCCGGTCGCCAGGACCTGGAGATCTTCTACCACCTTGCGGGCAAGGTACCCTCCCCCGTCTTCGATAGCCAGATCGCCGCACTGCTGCTGGGTTACCCTGAACAGGTGGGCTATGCCAGCCTGGTCAAGGATGAGCTCGGTATTGAACTGGACAAGTTGCATACCCGGGCAGACTGGTCAGTGCGGCCATTGTCTGAAGAGCAGCTCCAGTATGCGGCGGATGACGTCGTGTACCTGGCGGAAATCTATCAGCGGCTGAGTGAAAAGCTGGCTGACCTGGGCAGGAGCGACTGGTTGCTGGAGGATTTCCAGCGATTGACGAAGCGTGACTTATATGAGAATCCGCCTGAGGATGCCTGGCTAAAAGTAAAGGGTGGCAATCGGCTCAGGGGCGATAGTCTCTCCATCTTGCAGTCGCTGGCGAGCTGGCGTGAGCGGGTTGCCCAGCAGAAGGACCGTCCCAAAGGCTGGATATTGCGCGACGATGCCCTGGTCGATATTTCAAGGCAAAAGCCGGATTCACTTGCCGTGCTCGGTAAGATCCGTGGCCTGAGTGAAGGCCTGGTCAGAAACTCGGGTGATAAAATTGTCGAGCTGGTGAAGGATGCGACGGGTAGAACCCCCATCCCCTTTTCGGATAACGGCAAGCACACGAAATTATCTCCCGATCAGAATGCCTTGCTGGATGTCATGATGGCCCTGGTGCGGCTGAGTGGTGAGCAGAACAACCTCAACCCTGCAGTACTGGCAACGCGCAAGCAGCTGGAAAGGCTTGTGCTTGGTGACCTGGATAGTATCGTGGTGCAGGGCTGGCGCAAAAAGCTTGTCGGCAAGCAGCTGCTCGAATTTCTCAATGGTGATCTGAAACTCTCTATTCGCAATGGCCGGCTGGCGATAGGCTAGCGCAGCAACGCTGTGCTTGTGACCAGTGGTTGACCGGGTCGATGCGCGAACAGCTCATCCACGGAATCGCGGATCTTGCTCGCTTCTGCAGGTACGCTCTTGATTGGAGGGATGCATCAGGTGCGGATGCCGTGACCCTTCCTGAGCAAGTAAAGGCTGAATATATACAGCACCACGATAAAGCCGATGCTGATGACATAGGATGTGCCGAGATGAATATCCGAGACTCCAAGAAAACCGTAACGGAAGGCGTTGACCATGTAGAGGATCGGGTTGACCAGTGACATGCGTTGCCAGAATTCCGGGAGCATGCTGATTGAATAGAATATCCCGCCGAGGTATGTCAGAGGCGTCAGCACAAAGGTCGGGATGATGGAAATGTCGTCAAAACTTTTTGCGTAGACGCCGTTAATCAACCCGGCCAGTGAAAACAGGATCGCAGTCAGCAGAATCATCGACAGAATCACCCACAGGCTGTGTATGTTCAGCGGGTGAAATATCATGGATACGAGTGTCACCGCGATACCCACTGCCAGTCCGCGAGTGACGCCGCCGAGTACGAAACCAATCAGGATTATGTAGTTCGGTGTCGGCGAGATGATCATCTCTTCTATGTGACGCTGGAATTTGGAGCCATAAAAGGATGACACCACGTTGGCATAGGAATTGGTGATTACAGCCATCATGATCAGGCCCGGGATAATGAATTCCATATAGTTGAAACCGTCCATCTGGCCGATTCGAGGGCCGATGAGGTTGCCGAATATTATGAAATACAGGGCCATGGTGATGACCGGCGGGAGAATGGTTTGTATCCAGATACGCGAGAAGCGGAGTATTTCTTTGGTGGCGATGGTCCGCAGGGCGACCAGTTTCGAATGCGGCGTCATGAGGAAGCCCTGTTGCCATTCTCTACCAGGTTCATAAACAACTCTTCGAGGCGATTGGTTTTATTACGCATGCTGAGCACCTTGATGCCTCGCTTCGAGAGCTCATCAAACAGTGCATTGATTGAATCGTTGCGGCAAATATCCGCTTCGAGCGTTGTCTCGTCCAGCTGTACCAGCTTCTGGTTCTCGAGTTCGGGCAATCGGTCAAGCGGGGACTCAAGATCCAGTATGAAGGTTTCCATGTGCAGGGTATTCAGTAATTGCTTGGTGGTGGTGTTTTCGATCAGCTCGCCCTCGTTAATGATGGCGATATTCCGGCACAGGCTTTCGGCCTCTTCCAGGTAATGGGTAGTCAGAATAATCGTCGTCCCCGCCGCGTTGATCTGGCGCAGGAACTGCCACATGGAACGGCGAATCTCGATATCCACGCCAGCAGTCGGTTCGTCCAGGATCAGTAGTCTCGGCTCATGCACCAGTGCACGGGCAATCATCAGGCGTCGTTTCATGCCACCGGACAGGTTTCTGGCCATGACGCGCCGTTTATCCCACAGGTCGAGGTGTTTCAGGTATTTTTCTGCACGCTCAAAGGCATCCTTGCGTTCGATACCATAGTAACCGGCCTGGTTGGCAACCACCTCGATGACCGGCTCAAACATGTTGAAGTTGAACTCCTGCGGTACCAGGCCCAGGCAGGCCTTGGCACTGGCGGGATCCCTGTCAAGGTCGTGGCCGAAGATGGAGACCTTGCCTTCGGTCTTGTTGACCAGCGAGGTAATGATGCCAATGATGGTGGTCTTGCCGGCACCATTAGGACCAAGCAGTCCAAAGAAATCTCCCTGTTTCACCTCGAGGTCGATACCCTTGAGTGCGACATGTCCTCCCTGGTAGGTCTTTTTCAGACCGGTAATTTTCAGGGCAGCAGCCATGCATTCAGACCATCTTGATTAACAGAAAAACAAAAATAACCACGATAATTATGGGTAGTAATGCGCCTGACCAGTCCTTGTTCTCGGCCCGGCGGCTCTGCTCCAGCATTGCCTTTACACCGGGCCCGAACCAGAACAAAACGCCCAGCGCAACAGCGCCGAGCATGATCATTTCAAAGGTGGAGAGTTGTTCCATAGCGATCTGTTTCCCGCTTCTTTTGTATGGGGCTTGCAATGGGTGATTACAAGGCATCCGCAGAGATTGTTTTACGTTATGATCGGCTAACAGTCAAAGCGGAAATCATTCACATCATGAACGACGATTACCCGGCTACCCCGGCTGCCAACAAATTCAAACCCGGGCTGACAAAACGATACTCCTTCAATGGCCGCCAGTCATTGAACCCGACTGTTGGTGCAACCTCCAGGATGGAGTCGGTATGAGCACCTGGGTCGAGGGTACGGTTGTCAATCTCAGGCAATGGACAGATGAACTGTATTCGGTTCAGGTTACTGCGGATATTGCGCCATTCACAGCCGGCCAGTTTACCCGTGTTGCGCTGGAGATTGACGGCGAAATGGTGGCACGGCCATATTCGTTCGTAAATGGCCCGGCTAACCCGGTACACGAATTCTATTTCATTCTCGTCAAGGATGGCCCGCTGACACATGCTTTGCGCAAGCTGAAGCGCGGCGATACGCTGTTTCTGGCGCCCCGGGGTGCCGGGTTCTTTATCCTCAGCGAGATACCTGAAGCAGACAACCTGTGGATGCTGGCGACCGGGACTGCACTGGGCCCGTTTCTGTCGATACTGAGCACCGCCGAGGCGTGGCAACGCCACCGGAACATTGTACTGGTGCATGCCGTGCGCACAGCAGTGGAGCTGACCTACGGTGATGAGATCAGGACATTGCTTGAGCAGCACTCCGGGCAGCTGCAATTTATTCCCTTTGTCAGTCGCGAGGATACCGGCTTCGCTATCAGGTCGCGTGTTCCTGCTGCACTGGAGAATGGACGGCTGGAACAAACAGCGGGTATCAGGATCACTGCCAGTGACAGTCAGGTTATGATCTGCGGTAACCCGGCGATGGTGCGTGATACTACGGCGGTTCTGGAGGCACGTGGCCTGAAGAAAAACAGGCGTCGTGAACCGGGCCATATCACCACAGAGCAATACTGGAAGGAGTGAGCGGCTGCTGGTGTGTCACGCAGGCGCGGATGGCATCCGTTCCTGCGAGGTTGATTGCAGGCCGGGGTTACAGAAACAGCGTCAATACACCGGTATAGCCATAGAGACGGTTGTGGGATATTTCACCATTGGCAAAGAAACCCACCAGCGGAAAATCACCGAGTTGGTCCCGAATCATTTTCAGCTCTTCCGAATCATCGCCAAACTGGTTTCTGCCGCGACCGAGACAGGTGTAATAGACACCTCCCCTGATTGTCCCGCCGGCGCGTTTTTTCAGGTCGGTTAGCATGCGTAACATGTCTTCACGTGCCGTGTCAGCGTCGCGACGGCAAAAAATGATGGGCACATCGTCTTCAAGGTTGTCCCCGATCGCCAGGAGTTTTTCAGAGGGATCGATACCAATGAGATTGCGCACCAGGTAATCACCGGTATCTGATCCAGGTACCGGCAGGCCGGCAAAGATATAGCCGGACACGCGTGACAGGTCTTTTGCGAGCACTTCGCCGATATCTTCCTTGAAGACATCCAGCGCCGGCCGGTCATCAATCTCGGCCACGATGTTGCCCTCTGCCCGTGTGATGGTATGCCGGTTTGCGAGGGGGGTACATCCCTGTGTCAGGCCACTGATGACCGCTACCCGGGCCGACAACAATACCCCGGAAAGTCCATCCTCGTAGATCTGCCCTGCTATTTGTTGCTGGTAATCGCTGTCACTGGCAGAGGTCAGGCCGCCAACGAGGAAGCCGGGATCGAGTTCGGTCGACAGGGATTCTATGATCTGGGCAATATGGGTATTTCGCGGGTCTCCGTGGACAATACCGAAATGCACGGCCTGGTCGGCAATCCAGTTCTTGTTCTCCGCAAGCATGGTCGACAATGCCTCCATGCCGGCCGGCAGCAGCCGGTAGCTGTCTTCCGGCAGCGTGGCCAACATGATGGCTGCCGCGGGTTCATCATAGATTTCCAGTCCCGTATAGCAGATGCCTGCGCCGACTGTGCCGATCCAGTCGCTGATTCCCGTGTTCCTGCGGAGTTCTTCAAGCAGGTTATTCAGATACGGTGCCAGCGGGTCTGTTATATAGAGGAAACCGAAATTGGCAGTGGTGGCTTCTGTGCCCAGGTCCTTCAGGCACTGGTCGGCGATGGACTGCCAGTCTTTACCGGATGCAGCCGTGGCTTTAAAAGATGAATGGCTCATGTGCGGATTGTACGCAGTATGCTTGCATAATTGCCAGAACACCTGCCACTGGCCGACGGCGTGCACACGTTATACCCTGATATTCGAACAGGAGTGTGATTGTGGATGGACTTTTACTACACTGGGTGTATAGAGAGGTGCTTATGTCCACGAAAAAGCTGAAAAACGAAGCACAGCTGCTGAAGGAAGCCCTGAAGCACGGTATGGAATATGGCGAAAAGCGTGGCGTGGTGGAATTCGAGGCGACTGATTCCCTCAATGACAAGATTGAATATGTCTACAAGCTGCTGGTTCATGACAAGGTGATTGTGCCACTTGCCCGTGGTGAGACGTCGCAGCCGAATATGCGCCACAAGCTGGCGCTGTGGATGGCGCGACAATTACCACCGGATCATCCGTTACTGAAGTGAATCGACCATGCAGCTGCCGATCGCATTGAGTGCTATTTTGCGGGTAAGGAAATCACGGATGAGATCGGCTGCTGCGGCTATTTCAACAGGAGGTGTCTGAGATGAGAATATACCTGAAAAAGAGTATTCCCCTGGTGCTGGTATTCTTGCTGGGTGCCACACTGGCGCAACCGCCCGCTTTTGCTGCTGACAGCCCGAGTGGCATGGCAAAGGTGGTCTATCATGCGGACTTCTCCGATCCGCGCCGCTTCAGCGCCATGCTCACCAGCATCAATAACATGGTCACCTATTATCAGAACGAATTACTGGAATATGATGTCAGGGTCGTTTTTGTTGCGCATGGTATCCGCTTCCTGACTGATGACAAGCTGGCTGACACACCCTTTGCCAGTGATGATGCGCTGGAAGAACGCCGCAGTAACATCAAGGGCCGGCTCAGTGCATTGAATTCCGTACAGGGGGTCAAGCTGGAACTCTGTGATATCACGCGTGCCCAGATCAAGCTGTCCGGGGAGAAGTTATACGCCGGTGTGGAAACGGTCCCATCCGGTGTGGTCCGGTTGGCAGAGCTGCAGCAAAACGGCTTTGCCTATATCAAGATTGAGTAACACTGGCCCAATAGATCTAAATAAATATTTTTGCCACGGAATCCACGAAAAATAACGGCCTTACAAGCAATATTTCCGTGTATTCCGTGGCTACTCAATAAAAAAACCGGTTAGCTGGCTCGATTTGGATCGGCAATCGTTTTTTATCACTTTGAAAAAGAACCGTTTCATGTATTGTAACCGAGTGCCGAGGCCAGCCAGCGTTCAACCTCCCCGACGGTCATGCCCTTGCGCGCGGCGTAATCCGTGATTTGATCGCGCGCCAGTTTGCCGACACCGAAGTAACGTGCTTCCGGGTGAGAAAAGTACATGCCGGAGACCGCGGCTGTGGGCAGCATGGCATAAATCTCTGTGAGTGTTATGCCCGCATTGGTTGCCGGATCAAGCAGATCCCAGAGTAATTGCTTCTCGGTATGATCAGGACAGGCAGGATAGCCGGGTGCCGGTCGAATGCCTCGATATTCCTCTTTTATCAATTCTTCATTCGACAGGTTTTCTGCTGACGCATAGCCCCAGAATTCCTTGCGGACGCGCTGGTGCATGCGTTCGGCAAAGGCCTCTGCAAGGCGGTCTGCCAGCGCCTTGAGCAGGATACTGTTGTAATCATCGTGATCGGCTTCGAATTTGGCGATCCTGGCCTCGATGCCGATGCCTGTGGTGACTGCGAAGGCACCGAGATAATCCGCTACGCCACTCTCTTTCGGTGCGATGTAATCAGCGAGACAATGGTTCGGCGCCTGGTTGCGATGCCTCATCTGCTGGCGCAGGAAATGGAGTACGGTCAGGGTTTCACTACGACTGTCATCGGTGTACAGCTCAACATCATCGTCGTTAATGGTGTTCGCCGGAAAGAAGCCGATAACGGCGCGTGCCTGCAGCCAGTGCTCTTTAACGATCCGTTCTAGCATGGCTCGGGCATCATCAAACAGGCGTCGTGCCTCGGTGCCGACGAGCTTGTCATCAAGAATCCCCGGGAACTTGCCGGCCAGTTCCCATGCCTTGAAAAACGGACTCCAGTCTATGAGTGTGACCAGCTCGGCGAGCGGATAATCATCGAATACCCTGATGCCGAGAAACGCGGGTTTGGCAGGTTGGTACTTTTCCCAGTTGGTCATGAACTTGTTGGCGCGCGCTTCGCCCAGGCTGGCGAGTTTGCGATCCTGTTGCTGACCGGCTCGCTGTTCACGCAGTTGCCGGTAACGTTCCTTGGTTTCTGAAATGTAGGCCTGGCGTCTTTCCTCGCTCAGCAAGGTACTGGCGACGCCGACGGCACGGGAGGCATCGGCTACATAGATGACGGCGCCGTGATACTGCGGGTCGATTTTTACCGAAGTATGAATCTGCGAGGTGGTTGCCCCGCCAATCAGTAACGGTATATCGAATCCCTGGCGTTCCATTTCCTTGCCAATATGCACCATTTCATCGAGCGAGGGCGTGATCAGACCGGAGAGTCCGATAATGTCGACCTGCTCTTCACGGGCGGTCTTCAGGATGGTTTCTGCGGACACCATGACGCCAAGGTCGATTACCCTGTAACTGTTGCACTGCAGTACCACGCCGACAATGTTCTTGCCGATGTCGTGCACATCACCCTTGACCGTGGCCATCAGGATAGTGCCATTGTTTTTTGCATGGCCATCCTTGCCGGTGTCCATGAAGGGCAGCAGGTAGGCCACGGCCTTCTTCATGACGCGCGCTGACTTGACTACCTGTGGCAGGAACATCTTGCCGGAACCGAATAAATCACCGACCACATTCATGCCGTCCATCAAGGGGCCTTCAATCACGTGGAGCGGAATAGCCGCGGCCTGTCGCGCTGCTTCCGTGTCTTCCTCGATGAAGTCGGTAATACCCTTGACGAGCGCGTATTCAAGGCGCTTGTTAACCTCCCACTCGCGCCACGCCGGACTCGCTTCCTTTGCTGCAGCCTGGCCATCACCGGCATAGTCACCGGCTATCTCGAGCAGGCGCTCGGTGGCGTCCTCGCGCCGGTTCAATACCACGTCCTCTACCCGCTCACGCAGTATCCCGGGGATGTCTTCATAGATGGCCAGCTGGCCGGCGTTGACGATACCCATGTCCATGCCGTTCCTGATGGCGTGATACAGAAACACGGCATGTATGGCTTCACGGACCGGATTGTTGCCGCGGAAAGAGAACGACACATTGGAGACCCCGCCGGATACCAGGGCATGTGGCAGCTTTTCCTTGATCTCGCGGGTTGCATCGATGAAGTCACACCCGTAATTGTTGTGTTCCTCGATGCCTGTGGCGATGGCAAAGATATTCGGGTCAAAAATGATGTCTTCCGGAGGGAAATCAACCTGCCCGGTCAGTATCCGGTAGGCGCGTTCGCAGATCTCGAACTTGCGTGCACGGCTATCCGCCTGGCCCTGTTCGTCAAAGGCCATGACGATAGCTGCGGCTCCATAGCGCCGTACCAGTTTCGCATGTTTTATGAATTCTTCCTCCCCTTCCTTGAGACTGATGGAATTCACCACACCCTTGCCCTGGATGCATTTCAGTCCCGCCTCGATGACGTCCCACTTGGAGGAATCGATCATGACGGGAACGCGCGAGATATCCGGTTCGGCTGATATCAGGTTCAGGAAGCGCACCATGGCCTCACGGGATTCGAGCATGCCCTCGTCCATGTTGATATCAATGATCTGGGCGCCGTTTTCTACCTGCTGGCGGGCAATATCGAGCGCGGTTTCGTAGTCGCCTTCCATGATAAGGCGTTTGAAAAGCGCCGAGCCGGTGACGTTGGTGCGTTCGCCGACGTTTACGAACAGGGAGTCTTTGCCGATGTTGAATGGTTCAAGGCCGGACAGGCGGCACTGAATATCTATCTCGGGAACTACCCTGGGCGGATACGGGCTGACGGCGGCGACGATTGCCCTGATGTGCTCAGGCGTGGTCCCGCAGCAGCCACCGACAATATTCAGGAAACCATTGGCCGCCCAGTCACCGAGCTCGGCCGCGATTTGCTCCGGTGTTTCATCGTATTCACCAAATTCGTTGGGCAGTCCGGCGTTCGGATGGGCAGAGATACGGATGTCTGCGAGGTGTGACAGCTCTTCGACGTACTGACGCAACTGATCGGCGCCGAGTGCACAGTTGAGCCCGATCGAAACCGGTCGTGCATGCCGCAGTGAGTTCAGAAAGGCCTCGGTCACCTGCCCCGTGAGGGTGCGTCCGGATGCATCGGTGATGGTGCCCGAGATCATGATGGGCAGGCGTTTGCCGGTATTTTCGAACAACTGGTCAACGGCAAAGACCGCCGCCTTGGCATTCAGGGTATCGAATATCGTCTCGATCAGGAGGATATCGGCGCCGCCCTCGATCAGGGCGCGCGTGGATTCTGTGTAGGCCTCGACCAGTGCATCAAACGTAACATTCCGAAACGCCGGGTCATTGACGTCCGGTGATATGGAGGCCGTGCGATTGGTAGGACCAAGGACGCCGGCAACAAAGCGAGGCCTCTCCGGTGTCTGCGCGGTCATCGCGTCCGCTGCCTCGCGCGCCAGCCTTGTGGAGGCAAGATTGATCTCATAGGTGAGCGCTTCCATGCCATAGTCCGACATGGCGATACGGGTGGCATTGAAGGTGTTGGTTTCAATAATGTCCGCGCCGGCTTCCAGGTACTGCGTATGGATATCGCGGATAATCTGTGGCTGGGTCAGGCTTAACAGGTCGTTATTGCCCTTCAGGTCTGATGGCCAGTCCGCAAATCGAGTCGCCCCGGTAATCTGCTTCCTCCAGCTTATGGCGCTGGATCATGGTGCCCATGGCACCATCCAGGAAGAGGATGCGTTCGTCGAGTAATTCAGTGAAATTTTTCATGTGATTCAGTGGAATAGGTCAAGCGCTCAAGTTTAGCATGCGCACGCTGGATTTTGGGATGGTCACTGCACTGACGATATACCGTGATGTACCTGCAGGGGTATTTGCCAGGCTGCTGATGTTGTAAACCTGACATACGGCTGCAGCCAACCCAGGATCTTTCCATATATAGTATTGTATTTTATGTTATAACCCTACATATAGTATCATTATCAAATTCCTGTATGATGAATTGGCTAATTTACTAAACTTTAGGGATAGCAGTTTGTTGAGAAGAACGTGTTCAGCATGAAGAAAAAACGCGCCATTGTCTTGATGGTTTGTGTCCTCGCCCTGCCGTTGCCCACACCAGCAGCGGCGATGGACGACATGTTCGGTGCATGTTTCGCATGATGCTGGTCATGATGAATGTCATGTCCGGACGCCATGCTGGGTAATACAAACAATTCCAGCTTCGGTATCCGATAATTCACTTGGTTTCGGGATGGGCAGCTGGCCGGCGACGAGCGGACTGTATGGCATGAACCCTGATCTCCGGTGTCGACAGTTTCCCCGGTATGAACCCCTGGTCCGGTATGAATGGTTTTCCGGGTATGAGTCCCTGGTCGGGGATGGGTGGTTTTCCCGCGATGAGTCCCTGGTCGGGGATGGGCGGTTATCCCTGGCTATGCCAGGGTATGTCACCCTGGTCAAACCCGATGATGTCCAACAACTGGGCCAATCCGTTTGCATCCGGTTACCCGCCCTATGCAAATGCCCCCTATTCCAGTGCAGGTTATGGCAGGCAGCCGGATGCGAGGCCGTCTCCTCCCGTGTCTTTACTGGATGGCCGCTGGTTTGGCAGTTCTGGTGAGATTCTTGAGGTCAGGGGTGACCGCTTTCGACTTGTGCATGGCCGGCTTGCCGTTACCGGTGTGGTCAGAATTGAAAACAATATTGTCAATCTGTACAGCCAGCAAACCGGTACCGTGACGCAGTACAGCTTTGTCAGAAACCAGACCGAACTGATGTTGCAGGATGCCTCAGGGATGGTGCTGAATTTCAGCAAGCGACCAATGAACAATGCGGTGCACATCTTCTAGCATGTAAGTTTGTGGTTCTGGATCGCAGACCGTGTGCATCTGCAAGCATCACGAATTCTCCGAATCCTCCGAATCCTCTCGACTGTCCGCAGGTGCTGCCTCAAGGGCAGGATGGACAGAACCAGGGCGATCATCCGGCAGTGATGCCATGGCAGGGGCGGTTGCAGCGACGTTGTAATAATGCACATCCTGCTGCGGAAACGGTATGGATATACCTTCCTTGTCGAAGCGCTGTTTCACCGCGCGTGTCAGGTCCCAGTAGACCGTCCAGTAGTCTTCCGTCTTGACCCAGGGGCGGCAAATGAAATTCACTGAGGAGGTGGCGAGTTCGTGGACCCGGATGACCGGCTCAGGATCCCTGAGCACCAGTTCATGGTTGCTGACGAGTTCTTCCATAATGTGCTGGGCCTTGTCGATATCGTCATCATAGGAAATGCCGAATATGAGATCGACACGCCGTGTTTCACTGCCGGTAATATTTGTAATACTGCTGCTCCAGACGCTGTTATTGGGCACGATGACCATTTGATTGTCAGGCGTGTTGATTTGCACCGACAGCAGGTTAACTGACTGTACCTTTCCCTGTACGCCTCCGATCTGGACAAGGTCGCCAACGTCAAACGGGCGGAATAGCAGGATCAGGATGCCGCTGGCAAAATTGCCGAGGGAATCCTGTAAGGCAAACGCGACCACAAAACCGGCCGCACCGATGACCGCCAGTAACGGTCCGACATTGATTTCCAGCGTGGTCAATGCGACCAGCACACCGACGGCGATGACCAGACGACGGACGGATACCAGCGTGAAATCTTCCAGCAGTTTCGAGGTATTGGCGGCCTTTGCAAACAGTTTCCTTGTGCCCCGTTCAGCCAGCCTGGAAAGAAAGAGAAATGCAATAATGGTAATGATAAAAATGCTGATATTCTTCAGCCAGCGCTGTCCGCCCTCTTCTGACAGGGTCCAGCCGGTAATGGTATTCCAGGTAGCCTCGGCATCGGTTACGTCGACCTGAATGCCGGAGATGGCCTTGATGTACTGACGCGCCTCGGTCGCATCGCCACCCTTTAGCTCCCAGGCCTCGATTACAACATTGGTCCTGTCGATGAGGACGGTCTGCTCTTCCCTGAGGTGATTGATATAGTCAAGCAGCTGCTTCCTGGTCGTGGCTCTCTCTGCTGCGTCCCTGCTAATCGCCTGCTTTGCTTTTGCCAGTTTTTTGTCTGCATCATCCTGTTCAGCTAACGGCTTGCGGTCTGGTTCGGGGGCCTTGACGGCAGTGCTCTCTTCGTCCTCGTTGTCTGCCGCCTGTTCCTGTGCGTATTTTTTCGCGGCCGCTATTACCTGGTTGACGGAAGCATCCTGCGCTGATTTCCTTGCGGCCGCATCGGCCTCTTTTTTCAGGGCTTTGGACCTCGAAATGGCGGTGTCCAGTGCCTCCGCAGCTGCGGGGTCGTCGGGACTGGTATCGGATTTCTCCTTGGCCTTTTCTATATCCTCGAGTGCAGCCTGAATATCATCGGCATACTTTAGTTCCAGGCGTTTGTGCTTGGCGCCAATTTCTGCCTCGCTGATTTCCGAGATCTTGTCCTTAAGTAAGGTCAGCCAGCCAAGAGTCTCTATCTCGAGTTCGGTACGGGTCAGGGGACGCATGAGCAGGTCGAGTTCTTCGATCGGGATGTCCGGGTTGGCGGTGGTGGTGGCCATGTCCGCATGAATTTCTGTGTCCTTGGCTGCACCCAGCAGTGCCGGGGTGAGCAAAAGAAAGAGCATCAGGTATCCAGGTTTCATTGGGGTTTCCTTCAGTCGATTACGGCTGTCAGCACACTGGTCAAATTACCGGTTTTGTATTTCATTCTCGATGGTTCCATAGCGTCAGGCTACAGGTCCCGGTCAGCTGCCGGAAGCGGCAGAAATTATGCCGCAAAACGCATTTCCAATGCGAGGCTAGCGGCTGCAGATGCTGTCGATTCCGCCCATGTAGGCTTTCAGTGCTTCAGGCACCCGGATGGTACCGTTGGCCTGCTGATAATTTTCCATAACGGCGACCAGCGTGCGCCCGACCGCAAGGCCCGAGCCGTTGACGCTGTGCAACAATTCCGGTTTGCCGGTCTCGGGATTGCGCCAGCGCGCCTGCATGCGACGTGCCTGAAATGCCTCGAAGTTGCTGCAGGAGGAAATCTCGCGGTATTTCTGCTGACCGGGCAACCACACCTCGAGGTCATAGGTCTTGGCGGCAGAAAAGCCGATATCTCCGCTGCACAGGGTGACCACGCGGTAGGGTAATTCGAGTTTCTGCAAGATCGACTCGGCATGGGCAGTGAGTTGCTCCAGTGCATCGTATGAAGCATCCGGCTGTACCAGTTGAACCATCTCTACCTTTTCAAACTGGTGTTGCCGAATCATGCCGCGGGTATCCTTGCCATAGGAGCCGGCTTCTGAACGAAAGCACGGCGTATGTGCGGTGTAGCGCAAGGGCAATTGTTCCGCCTCAATGATGGTGTCGCGTACCAGGTTGGTTACCGGTACCTCGGCGGTTGGTATCAGGTAGTAGTCCGGTTCTCCGCTCATCCTGAACAAGTCGGCTTCGAATTTTGGTAGTTGCCCGGTACCCCGCAGGCTGTCTGCATTGACCAGGTAGGGCACATACACTTCCGTGTAACCATGCTCACGGGTATGACAATCCAGCATGAACTGGATAAGGGCACGGTGCAGTCGTGCCAGCGGACCCTGTATGACGCTGAAACGTGACCCCGTCAGTTTGGTAGCCATTTCAAAATCCAGCTGGCCGAGTTGCTCACCCAGGTCAACGTGGTCCCTGGGTTCAAAATCAAACGCCGGGAGTTCACCCCACAGCCTGAGCACCGGGTTATCTTCCTCACCCTTGCCATCCGGTACCGAGGCATGCGGGAGATTGGGTATGCCCATCAGAATGGCGTTCAATTCATCCTGCAGTTGTGTCAGTTCGAGTTCCTTTGCCTTTAGCTGCTCACCCAGTCCTTCTACCTCTTGCAACAGTGGCGCAATGTCTGCGCCGGTGGCCTTGGCCTTGCCGATGCCTTTGGAACGGCTGTTACGTTCGGCCTGCAGCTCCTGCGTTTGCACCTGGATAATCTTGCGGCGGTTTTCGAGTGCTTGCAGGGTGTCGCAATCGAGGGTGAATCCACGCCGGGCCAGTTGTAGTCTGACGGTGTCGAGTTCATTGCGTAAGAGTCTGGGGTCGAGCATGAGAATCCCTTGTTTATTGATGTACTGCATGGCAGCAGCACGCATCACCAGCAAAGCGTTGTGTGCTGGTCATAGTCTGGTTACTGATATGCGCTGCTTTACTCCGCAACTTTACCTGTCCTGTTCTATACCATGAGTGTCGCTGGCCAGCTGACGACGTGACCGGGTGGTATTTTACTGCTGATGTGTTCAAGGATGTCATTGACCTTCTGCGGAGCATCAAAGAACTCGATAACCAGTGGCAGGTCGAGTGACAGGTCGAGCAGTGATGAAGAATGCATTTTACCGGATTTTCCGAAGCCGCTGATACCACGAAAGACGGTGACGCCATGGACCTTTTCTTCGTCATGCAGGCACTCGAGCAGACTTTGCAGGGTGCCCTCGCCTTCTGTCAGGTAGATGCGCACGAACATTACATCCAGAGTATTCATAGTTGCCTCGCTGCAAAGACGCCGGCAGCGGCGGCTACAAAACAAACGCTTACGCTGATAATTGCGTTTGCCAGCGCCTTGCCGGGATGCCCCGATTCAACAAGATTGAGTGTTTCCATCGAGAAGGTGGAAAAGGTGGTAAACGCACCCAGCAGCCCGATGACCAGGAATGCGCGCACCGCCGGACCGCTGGCCAGGCGGTCGGTGAGCCAGATATACAGGAAACCCATCAGCAGGCTGCCCAGGATGTTGACGGTGAGTGTGCCATAAGGAAAGGCGGTGCCCAGTCGGCTGTGCACCGCTGTTGAAGTCCAGTAGCGCAGGACTGCACCAAGGGCGCCACCGGCGGCGATGGCGGCTAGCTGTTTCATGTTGTTACTGTCCGGTTTTTCATGGTCGTCAATGGTACACGCCGGGTACGCAGCGTGCATCCGGCATCGTGGCCTGTAGCCGTCATACCCGGCCAGTGCTAGGTGCTGCTGTTGTGCTTCTTGTCGAGTTCCCGCAGGTGGGCCAGCTTTTCGGCGATCCTGATCTCCAGCCCCCGCTGAACCGGCCGGTAGTAGCCGGGATCTTTCATGCCCTCCGGAAAATAGGTCTCGCCGGCGGCATAGCCTTCAGGTTCATCATGCGCATAGCGGTAGGCCTTGCCATAGCCCAGTTCTTTCATGAGTTTGGTGGGCGCATTGCGCAGATGCACCGGTACTTCCAGTGAGCCGCTCATGCCGATCTCTGCACGGGCGGCATTGTAGGCCTTGTAGACGGCATTGCTCTTGGCGGCACAGGCCATGTAGATGACGGCCTGTGCAAGCGCCAGTTCGCCCTCGGGGCTGCCGAGCCGCTCCTGAACGTCCCATGCATTCAGACTCAGTGTCAGTGCCCGCGGGTCGGCGTTACCAATGTCCTCCGAGGCCATCCGCACGATGCGACGCGCCACATATAACGGGTCACAACCGCCGTCCAGCATGCGCACCAGCCAGTAGAGGGCGGCGTCCGGAGAGGAGCCGCGGACACTCTTGTGCAGTGCCGAGATCTGGTCGTAGAAGTCATCCCCGCCCTTGTCGAAGCGGCGGCTGCCACCGGCAATCACTTCGTTGAGTACCGCTTCGGGAATAGTCTGTTTGCCCTGCACCTGTTCTGCCAGATCCGAGGCGATTTCCAGCAGGTTCAGGACACGCCTGGCATCGCCATCGGCCGCCAGCGCGAGCCGTTCACGCAGCTCCGGAGCAAATTCCAGCTCGAGTTCACCAAGCCCGTGTTCACGATCGATCAGGGCATTATCAATGATGCGGCGCAACTCACCGGGCTCAAGGCGCTTCAGGACATAGGTCCGTGCGCGCGACAACAGCGCGCTGTTCAGTTCAAATGATGGATTTTCGGTGGTCGCACCAATAAAAATCACCGTGCCGTCCTCGACATAGGGCAAGAAGGCATCCTGCTGGGCCTTGTTGAAGCGGTGTGCCTCATCAATAAACAGGATCGTCAGGCGTGCTTCCATTTCACGGATCTGACGAGCAGCCGCCACCGCATTGCGGATGTCCTTGACACCGGCGAGTACCGCCGACAGGGTAATGAACTCGGCCCGGGTCTGTTCGGCGAGCATCCTGGCAAGCGTGGTCTTGCCGGTGCCAGGTGGTCCCCACAGGACCATGGAGTGCAGATTGCCCTCCTCGATTGCCCGGCGTAACGGTTTGCCGCTGCCCAGAATATGTGATTGCCCGACATAGACGTCCAGTGACCTCGGCCGCATGCGATCGGCAAGTGGTCGATAGACGGCGGATGAAGGTGACATGTAGCGGCCTGCCGACGACTTGTTAGCGGGTGTTTCCGACGACGTCTGCTCCGGCGGGAGGGGTGAACGTGAATATCTTTTCATCCAGTTCCGGATTGCGTTCCAGATGGGTGAAACTGAACAGGGTGGTGTTGCCAAAACTGTCTTCTGCATCGATGCGCGTCAGCAACTTCCCTGAAAAATGCAGCAGCAGTCGTGTGATGTTGCTGTCATCCGACTTCGGGATCAGCGTGACCCGCTGTTCACCCGCCGTGGCAGACGTTTCCTCGATGGTAAACAGCAATTCCAGAGGCTTGTCGCCACTGAGCAGTACGGCCGGTGTCGCCGTCAGCACCTCGGCAGCCGGCTGTACCGTGACCTGCTCAAGGTCCTCGTCATAGGACCAGAGACGTTCGCCATCGGCGACCAGTTGCTGCTTGTAGGGTGTCTCATAGTCCCAGCGGAAGCGTCCCGGTCGTTTTATCCACATATGCCCTTGCGAGGACTGCAGTAGCTGCCGGTTGCCATCCAGTACCTGCTGGTCGAAGTCGGCCTGCAGCGTCTGCAGGCCCGAGAAAAATGCGGTGAAATAGGGTGGCGTCTGTACAGTTTGGCTTGCAGCTTGGCTTGCAGCAGGGATCAACAGCAACAGCCCGCATACACGGAGAAATGCCTGAAATCTTCATGCGTCGGGTGGCGGCGGTGCCAGTACGACACGATTGCCGTTGTTTTCCATGGGCGACACAATGCCGGTCTCCTCCATGCACTCGATCATGCGCGCCGCACGGTTGTAGCCGATCTTCAGCCGCCGCTGTACACCGGAAATCGAGGCTCGCCGTGACTGTGTCACGATGGCGACAGCCTGATCGTAGAGCGGATCTGATTCGACATCATCACCGCCGCTGCCCCCGGCATTGGCGGGCGACAGGCCGGGTACCGGTTCTGAAGGCATTTCAAGGATCTCGGCCATGTACTCGGGTGCCGCCTTGCCTTTGAGGAAGCCGGCGACCCGGTGAACTTCCTGATCAGAGACAAAGGCACCGTGCACACGCACCGCCACACTGGTGCCCGGTGCCATGTAGAGCATGTCACCATGACCGAGCAGCTGGTCAGCACCCATCTGGTCAAGAATGGTGCGAGAGTCGATTTTGGAGGACACCTGGAAGGCGATGCGGGTCGGGATATTGGCCTTGATGAGACCGGTGATCACATCGACAGAAGGTCGCTGGGTGGCCAGGATCAGGTGGACGCCGGCAGCGCGTGCCTTCTGTGCCAGCCGTGCAATCAGTTCCTCTACCTTCTTGCCAACCACCATCATCATGTCCGCGAGTTCATCGATGACAATGACGATGTACGGCAGTGGTTGCAGCAGTGGATGCTCGGTGCCATCGAGTGCCTGTTCAGGATCAAACAGCGGGTCCTTGATGGGTTTGCCGGCGGCCTCGGCATCTTTCACCTTGCGGTTATAGTTGCTGATATTGCGCACACCCAGTGCGGCCATCAGCCGGTAGCGGCGTTCCATTTCGCCGACGCACCAGCGCAACGCATTGGCCGCTTCGTTCATGTCGGTAACCACCGGTGTCAGCAGGTGTGGTATCCCTTCATACACCGACAGTTCCAGCATCTTCGGATCAATCATGATCAGCCGCACGTCCTTCGGCAAACTCTTGTAGAGCAGGCTCAGGATCATGGCGTTGATGCCAACCGATTTGCCTGATCCGGTGGTGCCAGCCACCAGCAGGTGCGGCATGCGCGCAAGGTCAACGACAATTGGCAGGCCGCTGATGTCCTTGCCCAGTGCCATCGTTAACGGTGAAGTGGACTCATCGTATTCATGTGTATTGAGAATCTCGCCAAGACTGATGATGGAACGGTGTTCGTTTGGAATCTCCAGGCCGATCACTGATTTGCCAGGTATGACCTCAACGACGCGAACACTGATGGCGGACAGTGCACGTGCAATATCCTTGGCGAGATTGGTGACCTGGCTGACCTTGACGCCTGGACCCAGATCGAGCTCAAAACGGGTGATCACGGGGCCCGGGTTGACGGCAACCACTTCGACTTCGATATTGAAGTCGAGTAATTTCAGTTCAACAAGCCGTGACATCGCCTCCAGTGCTGCGTTGGAATAGCCCTCTTCCGCCGGACGTGGCTTGTCAAGCAGGGACAGTGGCGGCAATTCTGAATTGGCCGGTGGATCAAACAGCGGGACCTGGCGTTCACGCTCAATGCGTTCGCTTGGTGGTGGTTTCGTAATCACCGGTTCAATGCGTACCGGTTTGCGCTTGGCCACTTTTTCCTGGCTGGCCTTTATCACCTCTACTCGTTGATTACGGGCACGCCGGGCCGCCAGCCGCTCGGGTATCTCGCTGGCCAGGGCATATAGCTGGTCGGCAAGGGCCAGGGTATGTTTGCCAATGAAGTCCATGGTCACCAGCCATGAAATGCCGGTAAACAGCGTCACCCCGGTAAGAAACAGGGCAAGCAGGAACAGCGAGGCACCGACGGGGCTCACTACATCGACGAGGCTGTTACCGATGACATTACCCAGTACCCCGCCGGCACCGGCGGGCAAGCCGGCATTACCGGGGTACGAATCCAGTGTAGCAAGGCCGCAGCCGGCACCGACGGTCAGTAGAAAGCCTGACCAGCGCACAGCCAGTACGTGCAGATCAATGCCACCGCTGGGTGTATGGCCGCGGTAGACCAGCCAGCCGCTGTAGCCGATCATGACGGGAAACAGGTAGGCAAGGTAGCCGAGCAAGTACAGCAGAACGTCTGCCAGCCATGCCCCGACCAGTCCGCCGGCGTTATGGATCTGTAAATAGGCGCCACTGCTGGACCAGCCGGGGTCAGCCGGATGGTAGGTGGCCAGAGAGACCAGCAGAAATATGGCTATCGCACCCAGGATGAACAAGGCGCCTTCGCGTAGTCCGCGGGATACCTGGTGAGTCAGTTTTGCCGGTTTTTCCGATTTACGCCGTGCTTGTGCCAAAATAATCCTCTTTCATAGGTAGTTACTCCAATGGCAAGATTCTATTCAAATTTTTCATTCACGCAAGTGATTCTTTCAATGCCGGATGTGTCAGTTCACCGGCAGCAACATTGATGCCACGGCGAAGGGGCGGATTGTCTTTCCAGTCCGGGCGTGTCAGTGAGTATACATAGGGCAGTAGCGCGGCAGACAGGGCCTGTGAGGAACTGCGTGGTACAGCGCCGGGCATATTGGTAACAGCGAAATGCACCAACCCTTCCTCAATATAGGTCGGATGCTCATAGGTCGTTGGCCGGGTAGTTTCTATGCAGCCCCCCTGATCAACAGAAATATCCACGATGACACTGCCAGCTTGCATAAGGCGTACCGTATCACGTGAGACGATGTGTGGTGCGCGCTGGCCAATATTCAATACCGCACCAATCAGCAGATCGGCACGGACCACCTCCCGTGAAATCGCTTCCCTGTATGGATACAGTGCGGTGACGTTGTTCCCAAGGCTGCGCATTGCGGCCAGTCGCTCGCGGCGTAAATCAAATACCACGACTTCCGCACCCATCGCGGCAGCCATTGCTGCGGCGTTGCCACCGGCGTTCCCCGCACCGAGAATCACCACACGACCCCGTTCTGCACCCGGCAAGCCGCCGAGCAGCAATCCTTTTCCACCCTGCGGCTGGTGCAGCAGGGTGGCACCGATCTGTGCGGCGAGTCGACCGGCAATGTCACTCATGGGCGCCAGTAACGGCAACGCGCCCTCATCGGTTTCAACTGTTTCAAAACCGACGGCTGTTAGCCCGATCTCCTGCAGACGGCGTGTGAGTACCGGGTTGGGAGCGAGGTGTAAAAAACAGAATAAAAGGTGGTCTTCACGTAGCAGTGCAAGATCAGCACTCACCGGTTCCTTGACCTTTACAATCAGTTCTGCCTGGCCATAGGTAGCTTTCGCATCAGCCGTAATTGTCGCACCGCTGGCTTCATACTGCTCATCGGAATACCCCGAAAGAATTCCGGCATTATGTTCCACGCTAACGCGGTGGCCGGCATGAACCAGGTCACCGCAAGCTTCCGGGCTGAGTGCGACACGACCTTCCAGTGGCTTGACCTCGCGGGGAATCCCGATATTCATGGTTGCTTTACCCTACTCTCCAAGTTCCGTACCATTCGGCTTTGCTGCCTAACCTGCCCGGCAGACATTTGGCGAGTTCGCTACTCTGTTCAGGCCAGGGAATTAACCGGAGTCATTATACATGAGCGATATCAGACACTGCCGTCTTCTTATTCTGGGGTCGGGCCCGGCCGGCTATACCGCAGCCATTTATGCGGCCCGTGCAAACCTGAACCCGGTGCTGATAACAGGCCTGGAACAAGGCGGACAGCTGATGACAACTACAGAGGTCGAAAACTGGCCAGGTGGCGAGGAAGGGATGCAGGGCCCGCCATTGATGGAGAGCATGCGTTTGCATGCCGAGCGCTTCAATACCGAGATCATCTTTGACCATATTCACACGGTCGATCTGAAAACAAGGCCTTATCGACTGGAAGGCGATGCCGGCATCTATACCTGTGATGCGCTTATTATTGCCACCGGTGCGTCCGCCATGTACCTGGGACTGCCATCCGAAGAGACCTTCAGGGGTAAAGGGGTGTCCGCCTGTGCCACCTGTGACGGTTTTTTCTACAAACAGCAGCCGGTGGCGGTTATTGGCGGTGGTAATACCGCCGTCGAGGAAGCGCTGTACCTGTCAAACATTGCCTCGCATGTCACGCTGGTACACCGGCGCGATGCACTGCGCAGCGAGAAAATTCTCCAGGACCGTTTGTTCAAGAAAGAAGCCGAAGGTGTGGTGACGATTGCGTGGGACAGTGTGCTTGACGAGGTGCTGGGGGATGACAGCGGTGTGACCGGCATGCGTATCAAAAATGTCAAGGACGGGAGCACCCGGGATATCAAGTTACAAGGCGTCTTTATCGCCATTGGTCACAAGCCCAATACCGGTATCTTTGATGGCCAGCTGGAGATGCAGAATGGCTATGTCAAGGTCAAGGGCGGCAGTGAAGGCAATGCAACCGCGACCAGTGTTGAGGGAGTGTTTGCCGCCGGTGATGTCTCTGACCATGTCTACCGCCAGGCGGTGACTTCTGCCGGAACCGGTTGCATGGCCGCTCTGGACGCAGAGGCGTACCTCGACGGTCTGGCACATCATGCCGGACGGATAGGTTAACAGCCTTTAGAGGATCTGAGTCCGGTGTACGTGGTATAGCTCCGGTCTGCGGGTAACCATGCGTACCGCAGTCGTCAAGCAGATCAGGGAGATACCGCCAGACGACTGGAACCGTGTATCCGGTACTGCTCATCCGTTCCTGCGACATGAATTTCTCTCGGCACTTGAATCGAACGGTTGTGTTGGCGATGCCTATGGCTGGTGGCCACGGCATATCGTCGCCTATGATGCTGACGGCACACTGGTAGGTATTGCCCCGCTCTACCTGAAAAACAACTCCTATGGCGAGTTTGTTTTCGACTGGGCCTGGGCAGACGCCTATCAGCGCGCCGCTGTTCCCTATTATCCCAAACTGGTCTCGGCCATCCCCTATACGCCGGTAACCGGCCCAAGGTTGCTGGTACACCCGGCAAGCGATCACGCGCAAGTCAGCCGGACGATCATTGACAGGGCCCTGTCGCTGACTACTGCTGAACAGGCATCTTCACTGCACTGGTTGTTTACCACGGAGGCAGATACCGCATTGTTGTGCGATCACGGGTTTATGCGCCGCACTAGTTGCCATTTCCACTGGCACAATGAGGGCTATGCCTCGTTCGATGATTTCCTGTCGCGCCTGAGTTCCCGGAAACGCAAGAAGATCCGGCGTGAGCGGCGGCATGTCCAGGAAGCCGGCATCGAGATGCGCATTGTGCACGGTAACGAGGCGACTCCCGAGCAGTGGCGGATCATGCACGCCTATCTATTGCTCGACCTTCGAGAAAAAATCGGGTGTACCTACCCTGTCGCTCGGATTCTTTCAGGAGATCAGCCGTACCATGGGCGAACAGGTGGTGCTGGTGTTTGCCTGTCATGGCGAGGATACGGTTGCCGGTGCCATCATGCTGCGTGGCGAGGATGCGCTCTACGGCAGGCACTGGGGCTGCCGTGAGGAATTCAACAGTCTGCACTTTGAAGCCTGCTACTATCAGGGTATAGACTATTGCATACGGAACAATCTTGAACTGTTTGAGCCCGGTGCGCAGGGTGAACACAAGATCAGTCGAGGCTTTCTGCCTGCCTACACCTGGTCAGCTCACTGGATTGTTGATGAACAGTTTCGCATGGCAATCGAGCGCTTCCTGCTGCAGGAACACGAGCTGATAGTCGATTATCATGATGCTCTGCTGGAAACCTCGCCCTACAGGAAAACGGAGTCGGATGACACATAACCGTGAAGTCTCACCCTGCTGGCTGGATCCGGAGAACCCGGCTATTGAATTCCCGGATGTCGAACTGGCAATGCAGGAACCGGATGGCCTGCTGGCCGTGGGTGGTGCGCTCAGCCGGGAATGGCTGCTGCATGCCTATCGTCGCGGAATATTTCCCTGGTACGGGCCCGGCCAGCCCATCTTGTGGTGGGCCCCCAATCCGCGTCTGGTGCTGTTTCCCGAGCAGCTGCACGTGTCGCGAAGCCTGGCCCGGGTGATCAGGAAAGGCCAGTATACGGTCACCCTTGACGAGGCCTTTACAGAGGTTATCACTGCCTGTGCCGCGACCCGCCCCGGTCAGTCAGGGACCTGGATAACCCCCGAGATGCATGCGGCCTATGTCGAGTTACACCATGATGGCTATGCACACTCGGCAGAGTGCTGGTATCAGGGGCAGCTCGCAGGTGGGCTGTATGGTGTCGCGATCGGAGGAATTTTCTTCGGGGAATCAATGTTCGCCCGCATGACCGATGCGTCAAAGGTGGCCTTCGTCACCCTGGTGAGACAGCTGGACCGCTGGGGATTCCGGCTGATTGATTGCCAGGTGCATACCGATCACCTGGCCAGTCTTGGTGCATCGGCGATACCGCGTCAGGCGTTTACGGCGATCCTGGACCAGGAATGCCAGGCGTCGCCCGCTCTCCAGCCGTGGGTGCTTGACGAGGATCTTTCCGTTTTATCCCCCTGAGTCAGGCGTTCACTGCAGCATTTTCAGGTATAATGCCGCGCTTTACGTAACACGGTACTGTAGTTTTATGGCTAAGGAAGATCACATTGAAATGGAAGGGACGGTTACCGAGACGCTCCCGAATACCATGTTCAGAGTCGAGCTCGATAACGGACACGTGGTGACTGCACATATTTCCGGAAAGATGCGCAAGCACTACATCAGGATACTGCGCGGAGACAAAGTGACTGTCGAACTGACACCCTATGACTTGACCAAGGGCCGCATTACCTACCGGGCACGCTGACACGCCTTACGAGCGTCGTCAGCGGCACGTGTCTTTAATGAACCGTCTCCTTCTTCCCCTTGATTTCGAATTTTAACTCGTCACCTTCAAGGTGAATGATGAGGTGGCCGCCGTGCGCGAGGTCACCGAACAACAGCTCATCAGCAATCGGCTTCTTGATGTACTGCTGGATGGTGCGCGCCATCGGTCGTGCGCCCATCTTTGGATCATAGCCATGTTCAGCCAGCCAGATGCGGGCTGCAGCATCCACCTCGATGGTGACGTTTTGCTCCTGTAACTGTGCTTCCAGTTCGAACACAAACTTGTCCACCACTTTCGTAATGACGGTCGGATCCAGCGGCTTGAACTGTACCACGGCATCCAGACGGTTCCTGAATTCAGGCGTAAACAGCCGCTTGATGGCCTCCATGGCATCAGAGGAATGATCCTGTTGTGTAAAGCCAATGGATGCACGGTTCATTTCGTGGGCGCCGGCATTGGTGGTCATCACCAGAACCACGTTGCGAAAGTCGGCCTTGCGTCCATTGTTATCTGTCAGGGTGCCATGGTCCATTACCTGCAACAGCAGGTTAAAGACATCGGGATGCGCCTTTTCGACCTCATCCAGCAACAGCACCACATGCGGGTTTCTGGTGATGGCTTCTGTCAGCAGGCCGCCCTGGTCATAACCGACATATCCGGGTGGCGCACCGATGAGACGCGATACCGTGTGGCGTTCCATGTACTCGGACATGTCAAAACGGACCAGCTCCAGCCCCATGATCCTGGCCAGCTGGCGGGTGACTTCTGTTTTACCGACACCGGTCGGGCCTGAAAACAGGAACGAGCCGATTGGTTTGGCCTCGCTGCCGAGACCGGAGCGAGACATCTTGATGGCGGCTGACAGCGTCTCGATGGCGGTGTCCTGGCCATACACCACCATTTTCAGGTCACGTTCCAGGTTGCGCAGTGCTTCCTTGTCAGAGGCGGACACGGTCTTCTCCGGGATCCGTGCCATCTGGGCGATCACGTGTTCGATTTCCGCGACGCCGATGGTTTTTTTGCGCTTTGACGGCGGCAGCAGACGTTGTCCGGCACCGGCTTCATCGATGACATCGACGGCCTTGTCGGGCAGGTGACGGTCGTTGATATACCGGTCGGCCAGTTCTGCGGCACTGCGCAATGCGCGTGCCGAATATTTCACCTTGTGGTGTTCCTCGAACCGGGTTTTCAGGCCTTTCAGGATATCAATGGTTTCCTCGACACTGGGCTCGTTGATATCGACCTTCTGGAAACGTCGTGTGAGGGCGTGATCCTTTTCAAAGATACCGCGGTACTCCTGAAAAGTCGTCGAGCCGATACATTTCAGTTCACCCGAGGCGAGCATCGGCTTCATCAGGTTCGAGGCATCCATAACGCCCCCGGAAGCGGCACCGGCACCGATCATGGTATGTATTTCATCGATGAACAGGATGGCGCCTTTTTCCTTCTTCAGCTGGCTGAGTACCGCCTTGAGTCGCTTCTCGAAGTCACCCCGGTACTTGGTTCCGGCAACCAGTGAGCCGAGATCGAGGGAATAGATAACGCTGTTAAGCAGTACCTCGGGTACCTCACCGTCGACAATCATTTTGGCGAGCCCCTCGGCGAGTGCGGTCTTCCCGACCCCGGCCTCACCGACAAAAAGCGGGTTATTCTTGCGGCGGCGACAAAGTATCTGGATGGTGCGCTGAATCTCTCCCCGACGTCCGATCAGGGGGTCTATCCTGCCCAGTGCGGCCTGCTCGTTAAGATTGGTGGCAAAGGATTCCAGCGGTTGCCTGGCAGTGGAGTCGGCTGCCTCACCCTCTTCCGGATTACCGGTATTTTCTTCGGGTTGCTCGTGTATTTTGGAAATGCCGTGTGAAATGTAATTCACAATATCAAGGCGGGTGATATTCAGCTTGTTGAGAAAGTAAACCGCCTGGGATTCCTGTTCGCTGAAAATCGCAACGAGCACATTGGCACCGGTCACTTCCGTTTTGTCCGAGGATTGCACGTGGAACACGGCACGTTGCAATACCCGCTGAAAACCCAGTGTCGGCTGGGTTTCACGGTCATCATTGGCAGATAACTTCGGTGTGGTCTCTTCCAGAAATTTACCCACATCCTGTTTGAGCTGTTCCAGGTTTCCGCCACAGGCTCTTAATACCTCTACTGCCGAGGGATTGCCCAGCAAGGCATACAGTAAATGCTCAACTGTCATGAATTCGTGGTTCTTCTCACGAGCTTCCTTGAAGGCGAGATTGAGAGTGAATTCCAGTTCTTTGCTAAGCATGTCAGTTCCTCGCAGGCAAGCTACACTACTTCCATCTCGCACAAGAGCGGGTGCTGGTGGCGTTGTGAATATTCGTTGACCTGTGCAACCTTGGTCTCGGCAATTTCATAGGTGTAGATGCCGCACACGCCTTTTCCATGGGTATGAATCAGCAACATGATGCGTGTCGCCTTTTCGCGATCCATACCGAACAGTTTCTCAAGTAAAGTCACCACAAATTCCATAGGCGTGTAATCGTCATTCAGGAGCACCACCTTGTACAGGGATGGTTCCTTGAGTTCGGGCCTGGCCTCCCTGAGTGCAAGCCCCTCATCACCTCTGTGTTCCTGTTCGTTTGCCATATTTACAATTCTAGCCTAGCAAGTTCCTGTCAAATGTACCATAGAGACATTTTACCACTGATATTGACGGCTTACATGAAGGAAAAGTTCTGTCCCGTGGGGAGAAAACAGGCCACTGAAGTCGGTATTTCTGTTCAGGCCTGATGCGATTCTGTGCCCGGTGCTGGGAACAGAGCCCCCGGTCGATATGTTTAAAGAGGCTTGAGTGCAAAAAAAAGCCCCTGCGGTTGCAGGGGCTTGTTGGCATTTACAACTACTGTGTAGTTATCAGTCAGAGTTTGCCGCGCTATTACGGTGTTTCTCCAGAAGCCTCAATCAGTGCTTCTTCAATGGCGCCCGGTGAACACATGATGCTCATGAAGGTTCCGCCGGATTCGCTCGCCACCATGGGCAGATGCGGCCAGTTGATGGCAATACGGAACCGTGCAAACAGTGCATAGGCAGTGCCATCAGAGACGACGATTTCATATGGCAGGTGCGCAGTTGAGCGCGGAGTGCCCTTGTCGATGCGGCTCATGATGAACTGGTCACCACTGCAATCATCAGCGTTCTTGCCCTTGAGCGCGACACCGATAACCGATTCGTCCTTGCCCGGGATGTCAATCTGGTAGACCTTTGCGGTACCACCCAGTCCGGCTGCCAGTGAATCATTGACGGCTTTCAGGGCTTCTGCCTGGCTGTCATATTCAGCCAGTTCGCTGGGATCGTCGAAGTATTCCATCATGACGGTGTAGTGATACTTGCGCAGATCCTCGGCAGTCAGGTTTTTCTCCGAACCAAAATCCTTCTCGGCTCCCAGTGCCCCTTCCAGCTGGGCGCGGATATCCGCCAGGTCGGATGCCATACGATAGGCAGCGGCCATGTAGACGGGATTGGTGTAGACAATTTCAGTGGTGTCACCATTCCTGGTAACCGAAACACGTTGTGCCGCACCATAGGCACCAAATTCAGACTTGGCTGCAGCGGCCTTCAGTGCGTCATTCGTTACGACAATAATATCGGCGCCGTCGTAAGGTGAGTATTCACCGACAACCTCAAAGCCGGCACCGGTCAACTTGGATTTTGTTGCAGCGGCAACGGTCTTGACATCATCGGATGACGTCCCCGCCAGAACAAATGGCATGAGTACATCACCAGCAAGTGCGCAACCCGCTGAAAAGGCGAACATGATTCCCGCAAACAGTGTTTTTCTTAGCAAACCAGTCATTTTTTGTTCCTCCAGAACGCGTAAAAATTTTGTAGTTGGTGTGTCGTTAGCAAGATGCAATGAGAGTTTGCCTGAGATAGGCTATGTAACTCCAGTGTCTTTAACGAGTTGCGAAGTATATGGGAATCAACGAACTTGTGCGAGCGCCAATTATCTGCCAATCGGTGTTTGTCCGAGCCCCCTGCTGATACCTGGATAGCGGGTTAAAGATCTGTATCGTTACAGGATAATTATCTGTTTTAATTCATTATGATATGGAAGCCACATGTGACCGTCGCGGCCCTCATCGAAAACCAGGGCCGTTTCCTCCTTGTGCAGGAGCGGATTGCTGGCAAGTCCGTTTACAATCAGCCTGCAGGGCACCTTGAATCTGGCGAATCACTCATGGAAGCGGTGATTCGTGAGACACGCGAAGAGACTGCCTGGGAATTTCTACCCGAGTCACTCACTGGCATCTATCAGTGGCGGCATCCTGAAAAGGAACAAACCTTTATCCGGGTGAGCTTCGCTGGCAAGGGCCTGCGGCATGATCCGGAACGTGAGCTGGATGCGGGTATTGAAACAACACTCTGGTTAACCCTGGAAGAAATCAGAAATCAGCAGGACAGCTTGCGCAGCCCCATGGTGTTGCGCTCGGTAGAGGATTACCTGACCGGAGTACGCTACCCGCTGACGTTGCTGTCTTATCTTGGTTAAAATGTTAGCGATTACATGAGTAGTATAATAGTCGGCCTGTCCGGTGGTGTTGATTCTGCGGTGGCGGCACTGCTGTTGAAACAACAGGGTCATGAGGTTGCGGCTGTCTTCATGAAAAACTGGGATGAGGATGATGACGAAGACTACTGCCCCGCCGCACAGGACCTTGCCGATGCGCGCGCGATTGCCGCGCGGCTGGATATCGAGTTACATACGGTCAGTTTTTCTTCTGAATACTGGAACCGCGTATTTGCGCATTTCCTTGCAGAATACCAGGCGGGTCGCACGCCGAGTCCGGATATTATGTGCAACCGGGAAATCAAGTTCAGGGCTTTTCTGGATTATTCCACAGGGCTGGGCGCGGATTTCATCGCAACCGGTCACTATGCACGTATCGAGAAAAGTCCGGTAGTGCGACTGCTGCAAGCGGTAGATGCAGACAAGGATCAGACCTATTTTCTGCATACGCTTGACCAGGCACAACTAGCCAGCAGTCTGTTTCCCCTCGGCGGGCTGTACAAACAGGCAGTTCGAGAACAGGCGAGGCAGGCAGGCTTTTCCGTGCATGCAAAAAAGGACAGTACCGGCATTTGCTTTATCGGGGAGCGGCGTTTCAGTGCGTTTCTGGCGCAATACCTGAAAAAGAATCCGGGTGAGATTCGTACCCTCGATGACGAGGTGATTGGACAACACGAGGGATTGATGTTTTATACCATCGGACAGCGTCAGGGTCTGGGTATCGGCGGACGCAGCCATGCATCCGGTGACCCCTGGTATGTGACGGGCAAGGATATCGAGCACAATATCCTGCGTGTCGCACAGGGTGTTAATCACCCGGCATTGTTCAGTGAGTGTTTGCAGGCGAGCGAATTACACTGGATTGCCGGTGTGGAGCCGGCAAGGACATTCGGCTGCAGCGCCCGTATCCGTCACCGGCAGCCACTGCAGGAATGTGAGCTGACGGTCTACAATGAACAGCAATGCCGTGTCCATTTCAAACAGCCGCAGCGTGCGATAACGCCGGGGCAATCGGTCGTCTTTTACCGCGGGAATGAATGCCTGGGTGGAGCCGTCATTGATGCGGCATGCGCCTGCTGAATGACAGAGCAAATGAACACTGACATACAAGATCGAAGTATTGCCCTTGCCGGAATGTACCAGGCTGTCAGACTTGTTCAGCAGACAGCCCGGGGCGAGCGGCGGGATGCTGCCGCCACCAGGGCCAGCATTAGCAGCATCCTGAATACAGATCCGGAATCGGCCCTTGCGGTTTATGGCGACAGCCGTGCGCTCATTAGCGGGCTGGAGTTGGTAACCAGCCAGCTGGCCAACGACAGTAAACGGCGTGACCTGGCCTTAACGGGTTATGTCATTACCCTTATGCACCTCGAGCGCAAGTTGACCCGTCAACCAGATTTAATGCAGAAGCTTGCCAGTGGCATTGAGAGGATTAAAGGGGAAATAAAGCTGGCGGATCGAGCTTGATCCCGGCATCATTGCAGCGCTTGCAGAGATCTACAAGGACACGGTCAGTAGCCTGCAACCACGCATCATGGTGCAAGGTGAAGAGAGTGTGCTGCGTAATACCGAAAGTAAAAATATGATACGTGCGCTGTTACTGGCCGGCATGCGTGCGGCCGTACTGTGGAGGCAGCGTGGAGGAAATCGCATTCGACTGATTTTTCAGCGCAAGCAAATCCTTGATTGTTGTGCAGAGTTGCTCGCTGAGGCACGTCGATCAGCATAGCTGCTTGTCTCGCTCGCCATTAAACGGGTTGCCCGGGCGGTCCCTTGCCATCGGGTTGAGAAACAATTGCGAGCTAAATTTCCATGTATAATCATGGCCTTTATTGAGATCGTCTTACCGTGATGACGCGGTTCAGGGAGAACACATGAACAACAGCTTTAACACCCGCGATACACTCGCTGTTGGTGACGCCAGTTATGAAATATACAGTTTGCGGAAGCTCGGCGAGAACTACGACATCAAGCGCCTGCCCTGCTCTTTGAAGATATTGCTGGAAAACCTGCTGCGCCACGAGGACGAGCGCACGGTCAACCGGAGTGATATCGAGGCGTTGATACACTGGGACCCGCAGGCACAGCCGGCGACAGAAATTGCCTACCGGCCCGCACGGGTGCTGATGCAGGATTTTACCGGGGTCCCGGCGGTCGTCGATCTTGCCGCCATGCGTGATGCCATGACCGAGCTGGGTGGTGATCCTGACCGGATTAACCCGCTGCAACCGGCAGAGCTGGTGATCGATCATTCGGTGCAGGTTGACAGTTTCGGATCTGCCGGTGCCATGGACCTGAACAGTGAACTGGAATACCAGCGTAACCAGGAACGCTACAGTTTTCTGAAGTGGGGCCAGAAGGCCTTCTCCAACTTCAAGGTGGTGCCACCGGACACCGGCATCGTGCACCAGGTAAACCTCGAGTACCTGGCGCGCGTGGTGTTCGAAATGGAACAGGGGGGAGTGACCCAGGCCTACCCGGATACCCTGGTGGGAACGGATTCACATACCACCATGATCAACGGCCTGGGTGTGCTCGGCTGGGGTGTCGGCGGTATCGAGGCGGAAGCCGCCATGCTGGGGCAGCCGATATCGATGCTGATTCCCCAGGTGGTCGGGTTTAAATTGCATGGCAAACTGCCGGAAGGGGCAACTGCCACGGATCTCGTGTTAACGGTAGTAGAAATCCTTCGACAGGAAGGTGTGGTGGGTAAATTTGTCGAATTCTTTGGCGACGGACTTGAGCATCTTTCGCTTGCCGACCGCGCTACCATCGCGAATATGGCGCCGGAGTATGGTGCCACCTGCGGGTTTTTCCCGGTGGATGAGGAAACGCTGGCCTATCTCAAGCTAACCGGACGCAGTGCGTCTCAAATTGCCCTGACCGAGGCCTATGCCCGTGAGCAGTTGATGTTTCGTGATGCCGGCACACCCGAGGCGGACTTCACCCGCACCGTTTCGCTGGACCTGGCCAGTGTTGTTCCGAGTCTGGCCGGCCCGAAACGCCCGCAGGACCGCGTTGCACTCACTGAAATCAAGCCACGCTTTCTTGAGTCACTCGCCGCCCTCAAGTCGGAGGGCAGCATCAGCAGCCAGGCGATTGATACCGTAATCAATGGTCAGTCAGTGACGCTGGGAGACGGCGCGGTTGTCATTGCCGCGATCACTTCCTGTACCAATACCTCCAATCCATCCGTCATGGTGGGGGCCGGGCTGGTGGCAAAAAAGGCGGTTGCACTCGGACTGCAGGCCAAGCCCTGGGTGAAAACCTCGCTGGCACCCGGTTCACGTGTGGTGACGGCTTACCTGGAAGAAGCAAAACTGACGGAAGCATTGCAGGCGCTGGGATTCCACACAGTCGGCTATGGCTGCACTACCTGTATCGGAAATTCCGGCCCGCTGCCCGAAGCGGTTTCAAAGGCCATTCACGAAGGCAATCTTTCGGTGTGCTCGGTACTTTCCGGTAACCGCAATTTCGAAGGACGCGTCCATGCCGAAGTCCGCATGAACTATCTTGCCTCGCCGCCACTGGTCGTTGCCTATGCCCTAGCCGGACGCATGGACATTGACATGATAAACGAGCCGTTGGGAACCGATGGCAAGGGTAATCCGGTCTATCTCAAGGACATCTGGCCAGGGCAGGAGGAAATTCGTGCAGTCATAGCAGACAGTGTCAATGAAGAGGAATTTCGCAACACCTATGAAGCGGTGTTCTCCGGTGAAACACGCTGGAATGTACTCGCCTCTCCGGAAGACAAGCTTTACGAATGGCAGGCAGATTCAACCTACATTCGCAAACCGCCCTACTTCGAGGGGATCAGCCGTGAACCGGATGCACTGGGCGATATCCGTGGTGCAAGGGTGCTTGCATTGCTCGGAGACTCTGTGACGACGGACCACATTTCACCGGCTGGCGCGATCAAGGCAGACAGTCCGGCAGGCATCTACCTGAAGGCGCACGGGGTCGCGCCGGGCGATTTCAACTCGCTGGGTTCGCGCCGTGGCAACCATGAAGTCATGATGCGTGGAACCTTTGCCAATATCCGCCTGCGAAACAAGCTTGCGCCGGGTACCGAGGGCGGTATAACCGTGCACCAGCCTGGCGGTGAACAGATGAGCATCTATGACGCCTCCCGGCGCTACCTGGAAGAGCATGTGCCGCTGATTATCCTGGCGGGCAAGGAATACGGCTCAGGTTCATCGCGTGACTGGGCGGCAAAAGGTCCGCGATTGCTGGGCGTGCAAGCGGTCATTGCAGAGAGTTATGAACGCATCCATCGCTCCAACCTTGTGGGCATGGGCATCTTGCCGCTGCAGTACCAGGCCGGTGACAGCGCCGAGAGTCTCGGACTGACCGGGCAGGAAAGTTTTGACATCAATGGATTGCAGGATGGACTAACAGAACTTACCAGCGTCACGGCGACGTCGAAAGATGGCACGCAGACGGTATTCGAGGCCCGGGTGCGCATCGATACGCCACAGGAGTTTGAGTACTATTGCCATGGCGGGATTCTGCAGTATGTGCTGCGGCAACTGGCGGCCTGAGGAGTTTCTGGCAGAGTCCATATCAGTACATGAAGTTTTTTCGCAGTCAATCGTACCGAGGGCGGCTCTGCAGGATGGCTAAAACCTGAAAGGATGTATCAGACTTCACTAGCGAGGTGTTCATGGATTTGTCACAACTCACTGCTATCTCTCCTATCGATGGTCGCTACGGATCGAAAACGGAGACACTGCGCCCCATTTTCAGCGAATACGGCCTGATCCGTCATCGAGTGATCGTGGAAATACGCTGGTTACAGGCGCTGGCGGCACATGAGGCGATCGAGGAAGTCCCTGCCCTTGGTGGACATGCAGAGAGGGTACTCAACGAACTCATTGAAAATTTCAGCGAGCAGGATGCACAGCGTGTCAAAAATATCGAACGCACCACCAACCATGATGTCAAGGCCGTTGAATATTTCCTCAAGGAAAAAATAGCTGGCAACACAGAACTGGAAGCCGTCAGTGAATTTATCCATTTTGCCTGTACCTCGGAAGACATTAACAATCTGGCCTATGCGTTGATGTTGCGTGAGGCACGCAGCCAGTCCCTGCTACCGTTAATGGATGATGTGGTTACCGGACTCAGTGAACTGGCTCACCGCTATGCAGATGAACCCATGCTGTCACGGACGCATGGACAAACGGCGACACCGACAACGGTTGGCAAGGAAATGGCAAACGTGGCTGCCCGCCTCCACCGCCAGCGTGAACAGTTTGCGGCTATTCCCATGCTTGGAAAGATCAATGGTGCGGTGGGTAATTACAACGCCCACCGGATTGCCTATCCGGACATTGACTGGCCGGCATTCTCAAGGCAATTCATTGCTGAACTGGGGCTGGAGTTCAACCCCTTTACCACACAAATTGAGCCGCATGACTATATGGCCGAGCAGTTTGATACGCTGGCCCGTTTTAACACCGTACTGATCGATTTTTGCCGGGATGCATGGGCGTATATTTCCCTTGGTTATTTCAAACAGAAGACCATTGCTGGAGAGGTGGGTTCCTCAACCATGCCGCACAAGGTCAATCCCATTGATTTTGAGAATGCCGAGGGTAACCTGGGAATTGCCAATGCCCTGTATGCCCACTTCGCTGCCAAGCTGCCGATTTCACGGTGGCAACGTGACCTCAGTGATTCAACCGTGCTGCGCAATCTTGGTGTTGCCATTGGTCATAGCGTAATTGCCTATGAATCCTGCCTGAAAGGCATTGGCAAGCTGGAGCTCAATACGCTGCGTACTGCGCAAGATCTGGACAATAGCTGGGAAGTCCTTGCAGAAGCGCTGCAAACCGTGATGCGCCGCTACGGGATAGAAAAGCCCTACGAAAAACTCAAAGACCTGACTCGCGACAAGGAAGTGAATCAGCAGACCTTGCGCGAATTTATCCAGACGCTGGATTTGCCCGAGACTGTGAGGCAGGAACTGGCCAGATTGACGCCGTCCACCTATACCGGTAATGCCAGTGAGCAGGCACGATCAATTTAATCGTGCTCTGGCAGCTGCTCCAGTCTGCAGCCTTGACCCCTTATACCCTTTCCGGAGGGCTTCACTAAGATATTGATTATTTACAATTAGCAGGCCCATAAATAAGGCATCATGACAAAGAATATATTATGATTAGTCAGGTTTTACCAATAGGGAAAGGGAGAGGATCTATGAAACGATTATTTCAATGCTGCATGGCCGTGACCATCCTGGTATTGCCGGGAATTTTTTCGACCGCACAGGCAGAGAATGCCATCTCTGAGCGTATTTATTTTGTGCAGCAGGATGGACGGCATGCGCTGGTTTATACAACCAGTCGGACCGACTATAAAGACTACAGTATCTGGTTTGACGATAAAGAAGGCTATAAACAAGAAGACTATCTGAAAGACTTTCTTTATCTTTTTCCGAATAACGGGGAATGGAGCAGTGACCCAAAACCTGGATACCAGGTCCTGAAACTCCCAAATGGTAACTTTGCAAGTCTCGAGTGGGCTGACCTGGAAGAAAACGGTCGTCTGCAGGTGGACGCCAATGGTGTGTATTACTACCAAAACTGGGATGGGGCGGAAAAGACCCCCGATGGACACTACGGTCTCTGGAACAGCCCGGGCAACTTCGAACAGATTGCCTACTCCTGGGTATTTCCTGAAAACCTGGAACCGGTCTATAACGCCTCAAACCAGCCGGGTGACTGGGTGCAGCGGCACAACACCGTTACCTATTACGGTACCAATGTGAATGACCTCACCTTTAATATCCAGTATCGCCCGACCACGAACGGTGCTTATGATGATTTCAAGGGCATGCAGGGCGAAGGTATTGATGTCGAGCAGCAAGCCACCGGCGTCAAGGTAACATTGGCCGAGACCTTGCTCTTTCCTACCGGTGTCGCTGAAGTATCCAGTAATGGTAAAACCGTTCTCAAACAACTGGCTGATCGACTCAAGGAGAGGACTTCACTGCATGTCGTTGTCGCAGGACATGCGGATAATGTGCCAATCAGTGGGGGTCTGGCAGTGAAATACCCGACCAACTGGGAACTGTCATCTGCACGTTCCCTCAACATTATTCACCAGCTCATTGATCAGGGGGTCGCACAGGAGCGCTTTGAGTCCCAGGCATTTTCCTATATGCGCCCGGTTGCAAGCAATGATACTGCAGAGGGGCGTGCGAAAAACCGGCGCATAGAAGTCTTTCTGACGGAAGAATAAACCGTAGCTGCTGACGTACAGTAGCGACTGTTGGGTAACCAAAAACGCGCGCTAGCAATAGCGCGCGTTTTGTTATTCAGGAATGTGTAACAAGAGGATATGACGACAGACAGCTAGAGACTGAACTTGTTTATTTTATTTTTCCTTCTCAAGAACAGCCCTGCCAGGATCAACGCCATCACACCAAAATAGACAAGCGCCAGAAACTTATATTTGCTCCGTTTACTTGGCGTATTCTTCCCGGACGATTCTTCCTCAGTATCCTCCTCTTCAGAGGTTGCTGACTGTCTTTGACTGGCAGGTATATCCGTAGCACTGGCGAGTCGTAGATTGCCGGATTCTTCTACATTCTCTTCAGCTGTTTCGTTTTGCTCCTCAGCTGTTTGCTCACGGTTAGTTTCTCCGGCAGCAGCTGGTCTGCCACTGGAGTCACTCTCGCCGTCTGATCCACCGGAGCCGGAGCCACCACCGGAGCCACCACCGGAGCCACCACCGAGCCACCACCGGAGCCACCACCGGAGCCACCACCAGAGCCACCACCGGAGCCACCACCAGAACCACCACCAGAACCACCACCGGAGCCACCACCAGAACCACCACCAGAACCACCGGAACCACCGGAACCAGAACTGCCACCTGAACTGCCAGAGTCGGAACCCCCGCCAGAACCACCACCTGAACTGCCAGAGCCGGAACCGCCACCTGAACCGCCAGAGCCGGAACCACCGCCAGAACTGCCAGAGCCGGAACCACCGCCAGAACTGCCAGAGCCGGAACCACCACCTGAGCTGCCAGAGCCGGAACCACCACCTGAGCTGCCAGAGCCGGAACCGCCACCTGAACTGCCAGAGCCGGAACCACCGCCAGAACTGCCAGAGCCGGAACCACCGCCAGAACTGCCAGAGCCGGAACCACCACCTGAGCTGCCAGAGCCGGAACCTCCACCAGAACCACCAGTGCCGGAACCACCACCAGAACTACCAGAGCCGGAACCACCGCCAGAACTACCAGAGCCGGAACCACCGCCAGAACTGCCAGAGCCGGAACCACCGCCAGAACTACCAGAGCCGGAACCCCCGCCTGAATCACCAGTGCCTGATCCGCCGCCACTACTGCCAGAGCCGGAACCACCGCCGGAACTGCCGGAGCCGGAACCGCCGCCTGAATCACCAGTACCCGATCCACCACCAGTATTGCCGGAGCCGGAACCACCGCCTGAACTACCAGAGTCGGAACCGCCGCCTGAATCACCAGTACCCGATCCACCACCAGTATTGCCGGAGCCGGAACCACCGCCTGAACTACCAGAGTCGGAACCGCCACCTGAACTGCCAGTGCCGGAACCGCCACCTGAACTGCCAGAGCCGGAACCACCGCCTGAGCTGCCGGAGCCGGGACCGCCACCTGAGCTGCCAGAGCCGGAACTGCCAGAGCCGGAACTGCCGCCAGAGCTGCCGGAACCGGAGTCACCTGAAGCTCCGTAGGAAGCACCACTGAGTCCGCCTGTTATAGAACCTACACTACTACCGATGGTTCCACCCAGGCTGGCGAAGGCCCCAACGACGCTGAGGGCAACCAGACTAGCGATCATTGCATACTCAATCGTCGCAAGGCCTTTGATTTTATGGATGGATGTACGCACTGACGGTGGCCGCTATAGTCTTCCCGTTTCAAGGATTGCCGGATGCTCTTGCAAGCAATCGACAGCCTATAGCAAATCTTTACTTTTTCAGGCGTTCAGGGCAGTTTCTGGCAGTACCAGGCAGAATCGTGAACCTTTACCTTCCTTGCTCTGTACGTCAACGTAACCGCCATGGCGTTCAGCGGTCGCTTTTACCAGAGCCAAGCCAAGCCCTATCCCCTGTTGATCTACACCATTATTCAGATGGGCCCGGCGAAAGCGCTCAAATAATTTCGGGAGCTCGTTTTCAGCAATCCCGTAGCCTTCATCCTCAACACAGCACCAGACATAACCGTTTTTACGGAATATCTTCATAGTCACACTACAACCTTCCGGGCTGTACTTGATGGCGTTGTTTAACAGGTTTGTCACCGCCCTTTCCAGCAGACCGCTGTCACCGTGGACCCATGCGTGATCGAGTTCAATTTCACGGATCATTTGAATATCCCTGGATTGAGCCTGTACCCAGGTCTGCTCATGCGCATTGACTGCTATCGAAACCAGGTCTACGGTACTGAATTTAATACTGGCGTCACTTTCTACACGGGCAAGCTGAATGAATTGTTCAGCCAGGCTGATAGTTAGTTGTGTGTATTCCCCAATTCGTTTATGGAGAATCCGGATTTCTTCTGATTGTTCCCTGTTTTTTGCAAGTTCCAGTAAGGCCAGGATTGATACCAGCGGTGAACGCAGGTCATGTGAGACGAAGCTGAGCGTTTCATTGCGGGCACGTTCAACTGATTTGAGATGACTGATATCGGAGAGAGTGAAGATTACATTGGATGTATTGGTATCACCTCGCGACAAGGGGGTAATCTGTAATAACAGATCCTGCCCCGCCGCATTGCGTGCATGCGCAGTTACTGGCAGGCCATTAAGGATTGAATCACCAAGCAAATGATTGACTTTTACGCTTCCCTCGAATGTGATCCGGCTTAGAAGCTCCAGGATATCTTTTCCAATGAGGCCCTCATTGATGTCCCCGTGTAAATAGTTAACCGCCCGACTATTTATCAGCAGGACCCTGCCAATTTCGTTGGTAACCACAATGCCATCTGCCATATGTTCAAGACTGTCATCAAGAAACTTGTGAGTATCTCGTAAATTGATGATTGCCTCTTGCACTTGCTGGATCAGGTTTTGTACTACCTCATGGGGATCGTTTTCTCTTTTTTCAGGCTTGTCAGTAAATTGCTTGAGCAATCTGTCCAGGTATTTCGTTTCATTTGCTGAAGGCCCACTGGAATTACCCCAGCGTATCCCTATCCTGTATTCTCTTTCATTTATGATGCGGCTGGTCCAGTAATCAATGCCATCATCTGACCAGTAATTACGAATAAATTGCCTGTTGCCCAGGTCAGGGGGATTACCCTCGATTGCGATTGACCGCTCATTACCATCCAGAATTCGCCAGCCGGCAATGGGTAAAATTTTATCTACAAAGGAGAAGACAGAATCCAGTCTTGGGTTGATGGTGGTTTCAAAGAATGACTGTCCAGCATTAAGCTGGGCGAGTTCCTTGTTTAAATAGTGAACGGCATTAGCGAGTCGTCTTGAACTCCAGAGTAAATAACTGAGCACCAGGGCTACCAGGGCGGCTGACGGGGGTAGCCAGAGATAAAAATAGAAAGCCAGTACCAGGCTGATGGTTAACGCAATGGAAATGAGGAGTAATGTAACAATGACATTTCCACGTGGAGTAAAGAAGGAAAAGGCAAAGAATGGCAGCAGCGCGAACAGGCCCGAAAAGGCAAGTTTCCAGCCGGGTCTGACTGGCTTTATGGTGATTCTGTTCAGAATCGAATCAAGAATATTGGCATTGATCTCGACAAGAGACATGGGATTAGTGAATCCGTTATTTGGGACGGGGTAACTTCGCCCGATGCTGGTATCGGTAATGCCGATGAGTACATATTTATTCTCGAACTCACCCGGGGATATTTCACCGATCAGTGTCTTGTAAAAAGGGATGCGTTGGAAATATCCGGGAGGTCCGGCAAAAGGGATCAATATACGGTCATAGCCGATTTTTTGTTGTTCAGTTGATGTCTCCAGTGGTAGTGCTTCGATAACATCTCTTTCTATAGGGGACTCATCATATGTTTGTCCGGCGATCTGTAGATTTAAATTTTCCCATATTCGGGTTGGAATGCCTTCCGCAAGATGGGTGCTGCGAACAATACCATCCTGGTCCTGCAATACATTGATATGGCCAGTCGAGGCTATTGAATTCAAGAATAAATATTCTGACAATTCTCCGGCTGCCTGGATTCCTGCATATTGATCGAGAGTGACAGGTACACCGGCATTCCTGATGCTGCGCAGTGCAATGAACAAATCCGTTTCGGGACCCTGTGGGGTGCTGCCGGACAGCGGTAGTGGAAAGTAAAATGAAACAGCGTGGGGGTTGTCCTGCGCAAGTTGTGCTAGCAGGGCCGTATAATAATTCGCAGGCCAGGGCCACTTGCCCAGCTTTTCAAGGCTTTCCTTGTCCACAGCAAGGATGACAATTTCATTTGGCGACGGACGTTGCCATAATTCCAGTTGTGCATCATATAAATACTGATCCAGGCGCCATAACCAGTCCTGTTGTACCAGTAGCAGGGTTGTTGAAACCAGCAACGCGGCCAGAAACACATTTTCTGTCCGTATGAACCGGTTCCAGAGGTTAGGCATTAAAATTTCAGCTATAAAGACAAGGAAAAAATACGCGTCTGACGGGAAACAGGTTGCTAATGGCTACTGTCGCTCACATTCTCAAGCCGGTAACCGTGCTGATAGACCGAGGCCAGTCGCCAGCCATTTTCCGGCTGAATCTTAAGTTTGCTGCGCAAGCGGCTGACATGCATGTCGATGGTTCTGGTTTGCAGATCGGCATGCTTGTCCCAGACACTTTCAAGAATGTTGGTTCGTGACAATAACCGGCCTATATTCCTGAAGAAAAACAGTGCAAGTTCGAATTCTTTATGTGTTAACTGCACCAGTTCGCTATGACAGCTTACGGTTCCCGTGTGGGTATTGAAACTGTAGGGAGGTAATTCCAGAACATAACCCTTATCGGCATGAGGCTGTGATCTTCGTTCCAGTGCGGTCACTCGTGCCAGTGTTTCAAACTGCTTGGCGGGCTTTGTCATGTAGTCATCTGCGCCACATTCAAGGGCATGAACCACATCCTGCTCTGTATCACGGCAGGTAATGAATATTACAGGGATATGCCAGCTCATGTTTGCGCGCGCCCATGCCAGCACATCGGTTCCATTTATATCCGGTAAATTCCAGTCCAGAATCAGCAGGTCAAAATTGTCCTGCGCGAGGGCCCTAATGAGATTTTTACCAAGAGTGAACACATGTGCAATCATGACCTGCTGTAGTGACCCAGGATTGCAACAGTTCTGCCTGGGCAGGGTCATCTTCCAGTACTGCTATGTGCATATTTTTCAGGCTTGAATCAGGAATGATTCCATAGGATGTTGCGGCTAATGTCCCTCATCTTCCATGCGCATTAACCGTGCGTTAGCCAGTTGGGCTACTTCAGTATCCGGATAGGTGGAGACGATGCTGCTAAGTTCTTCATGTGCTGCTGGCCAGTCATGCTGCTCGTAGTGGATATAGCCGATTTTAAGACGGGTATCAGGAACTTTCGGGCTATCAGGAAACTTTTCAACCAGGCCAGTAAATGTCTCCAGTGCCGGTTTAAAGTCTCGTGTTACATAGTAGGTCTCACCAATCCAGTAGTTGGCATTATCGGCGTAACTGCTATCGGGATAGGTTTTCAGGAACAGATTGAAAGATTCAGCGGCCTCTTCAAACTGACCGTCTCTAACCATAGCGCAAGTGCTTTTCTATAATCAGCCTGTTCTCCCTGGCTGGTGTAGGGAATTGATTTATCGCCTTTGCTTTGTTGCTGGCAGGTGGCCTCGATAGGAGTGTCTGCACTGTTTGAGGCAGAAGTAATCGTGGTGTCTGGCTCAATGTCATTCAGTGATGGTGTGGTTTTTGATAGGCTATTTGGGTTGCTTGTCTCTGGATTGGTTGTGGTGGATGAAAGTGTATTCTCCGCCAGGTACTGGCTGGGATATCGATTTATCTGCCTCAGACGATTTAACAGCTACTTCTTCATCAAGTTTTACAGGTGTTGTGAGCACGCCTGGCTCTTCCATGACAGCTTGTGGAGTTGCATCGGTCGCCATCGGAGATTTAAGTGCGATCTCAGTACTGTTTCTTATCAACATCATTTGCTTCAGGCGATTTAACAGCTACCTGTTCCGTCAGGTTTTGCAGCTTTTGTTTTCGGGACTGGTTCTGCCATGACACTTCGTGGAGGTGCGTCGGTCGTCATGGAAGATTCAACTACGATCTCAACACTATTCTTGTCAACAACATTTGCATTGCTGCTGAATGTTATATCAACAACAGCGTCACTGGTAATCGGTGCAATGGTAACGACAGGCGTACCTGCTGCAGCTACAGCAAAAGGAGTGTCCATGCCAGTATACATCTGGCTCTCAATCGGGCTGGTCTGTGCGGCTTTTTGCCGAGCTGGTCTGCCTGTCTGGTAGTGGGCCACGCTCTCTTAATCTTTCCAGTCTGTCAATATTTTCATGGGCTTTAAGGTAATACGAGGGAGATGACTTAACGGCCTTTTGAAAATAGCTTTCAGCTATATCATAATGTCCATCAATCATGCTCAGGTAGCCAATATCATTATAGGACTGGGGGGTAGTCAAGAACATTGCGGAATGCGTCAAATGCATCTTCGTAATCACCCTGGCGGGTATAGATGAGCCCAATGTTGTACCACGCCCTGACATAATCAGGATCACTGTTTACAGCCTGGACAAAGTGCATCAGGGCGGCATGCCAGTTTCCGGAAAGATACTCGGAGTATCCCAGGTTGTTAAGGACCTGTGCGGACCGCGGGTTTAATTCAAGAGCACGGTAATAATGTGCAATGGCAGTTGGATAGTTTCCTTCAATGTCTGCGATCATCCCCAGTCCATTATGGGCATTCCAGAGATCAGGATTCAGTTCCAGAGCCCTTGACAGATTGGTTTTTGCCTGAGGATATTTACGTGCCCTTAGTTGAATAAGCCCGAGCCCTTGCAAGGCATGCTGATTTTCCTTGTCGAGCTGGAGGCTGGCGTTATAGGCTTCCTCAGCATTGTTCAGATCACCGAGGGTAAAGTGGATATCACCGACCTTGTTCAGGGTCTCGGTATCTCCACCGTTGAGTTTTAAGGCATCGACATATTCATACAGGGCAATATCGTATTGCCTTTTACCATAGGCTTCGTCACCACGTGCGATTGCCTCTTCCGGTGTTTCTGCAGCAATGGCAGCTTCATTTGCAGTTTTGTTTTTACTGCTGCCACTATAAAGTTTGTCGTAAGAATTCCTGGTCTTCGCTTTCTTTGGTGGGGTTCGTTGAACAGCCAAACGAGAGTAGTACAGCCAGTACTATCAGGCATTTATGCCAGTACTGGTGGTTGTAGATTGATGTCATTGCCTGTTTTAGGAGAGTTATATTCAGTAGTTGATTGGACCGATGTGATAGATCTGTCAGTAACTAAAGGTGACCAAATGTTTCAATAATCTCAAGATATGCTGGTCCCAGAATCACGACAAAGAAGCCCGGGAACAAGCATATCACCAGTGGAAAAATCATCTTGGTGCCAATTTTTGCTGCTAATTTCTTCTGCCCTTTGCATGCGTTTGTCTCGAAACTCTTCTGCATAAATGCGCAATGTATCCGCTACGCCTGTTCCGAGCCGCATACTTTGCGTGAGCAGAGCAACCAGTCCCCTGATATCTTCCAGTCCAGTACGATTTGCCAGGTCTCGAAGCGCATCCTCACGTTTTACACCCGCGCGAATTTCCACATTCACCAGCTTCAGTTCCTGTGACAGATCCGGATAGTTGTCTTCAATTTCATGGGCAACCCGGTCAATGGCCTGGTTCAGACCGAGTCCGGCCTCGGTACAGACAACGAGCAGATCGAGTGCATCCGGGAAGCCGTTACTTAGTCGTGCGTTTACGGTTTCTGCGCCATAGTTTCAAGAATCGCATCAGGTACGGTGACGGCCAGAAAGGTTGTAATAATCATGGCAAAGGCGACTTGCTTGGTACTGAAATGCGGGAACAGCGACGCCAGAAACAAGACTGTTCCTGGTAAGAGAATGATCAGTATTGTTTTTATTGCATAGAATCCGGTAATGGCATTAGGTGCCCTGAATCCAGCATGTACCAGCGTTTGGCTGACCTTGTTGCGTTCCCAGTCCTTCTTGGGCATGGTTAAGCCCGCAAGAGGTCCAAGTGTAGTGGAGAAGTGGCCGGAAGTCCACTTCCTGTTGACTCAATTCTCCTGCCACTCAGTAAGTGCATGCGTCTGCGTAAAGGGTCAAAAACCGTTGAGAACAAGATACAATATCCCCATACCAAAGATGAACATGGCCATTGCAACCGTGACAGTGAATACGATCTTGAATATCAAGGGATCATTTGTGAGAGATCGTAAAATTGCGCAAGATATTCCATAATTCTTACCTGTTAAATTTCAATCCTGATGATTCGTCGTAGCCAGAAAATGCCGATTAATGATCATAACAAATGCAATGGAAATAATTTTTATACCTGGCTGGCTCGGTAATCAGTAATGTCCAGATAGGAGGGTGTAGTAACCATTAATGCCCATAAATAATACAAATGGAATTAATGCGAGAATCCATGCTGACATCCTGCCTTCAGCCGAAAGTGTCCGGACTCTTCCTTTGAAATCGAAATCGTCCTCTAACTACCGAACTGATATTAGCCAGCGTTTCTGCAAGATTACCGCCTGTTTCTCTTTGTACAATGACGGCAATAACCACCGTCATCAGTGTCATATTTGGTACACGTTCCAGGAGATTCAGAAAGGCCTGTCTAACATCGAGACCATAATTGATATCCGCAAACGTAATGCCAAACTCAGTAGATATTGGTTGATCCATTTCTTCTGACACTAATTTTAGTGTTTCAGTAAATGGGTGTCCTGCTTTTAATGCACGAATCATGATATCCATGGCTTCAGGCAGTTGTTCCTCAAACTTTAGCAAGCGTTTTGAGCGATCGAGGTTTATTTTCAGGAAAGGAATGGCAGCGACTAATGACGCCAACAATTACTCCTATGAGTATATTGTTTGTGAAGTACCACGTGAGGAAGCCAGCTGCAAGACCGATTAGCAATACTGAGAAGTAACAGTCGATGGGCAGGGGTGTTTCGGCCAGATTGCTCAATAAGTAATCGCAAGCTGATCCATTCCGGGTAATGTTTCCAGCTTGCGTTCAAGTGGATTTAGATTTCTGAAGATACTTTTCGCGTATCATTTTGGCTGCTGATATGCTGCTCTTCTTGTACTGAGATTCTGTCTTAGTCGCTTTTTAAGTCTTTTTGCAGCCTTGCGTTCTGCTCCGAATACCGGAACCATAAGATTCCAGACAAGCAAGAACACTGCGACACTGATCATGACCAGGAAAACAAGTGGTGTATTTTCCATCAGTTCTCCCCCTGGCTAGCTTTCATTGTATATATAACCAGAGTCATTCTGCTCTTGAACTACTGTATAGTAATTCTGTCTTGTTTCGCTTTGGTAGTTACTGAAAATAACTTTCAGTCGAGTTTTTAGTTGAATACCCATGCTATAAATTAGTGACATGCTAAATACGCTTGCCTGGTTCGAATAGTTCAAGTGGTATATCTATACCCCGTTTTAACAGGTGTTCCCGGAATTTTGGTACAACGCCGGTAGCTGTAAAGAAACCCTGAACATTGTTGATCAGCATCCACACCTGTTCTCTCAAAGCGGAAGATCTCGCTCATGGTGATGATCTCTCCTTCCATGCCATCAATTTCCTGGAGACTGACGAGACGACGTCTGCCGTCTTCCATGCGTTCAATCTGGATGACAACATCGATTGCCGAGGCAATTTGAGAGCGGACCGCCTTGACGGGCATATTATATCCAGCCATGGCGAACATGTTCTCGATTCTGAACAATGAATCTCGAGGGGAGTTGGCATGAATGGTTGTCAATGATCCATCATGACCGGTATTCATGGCCTGCAGCATATCAACTGCCTCTTCACCACGTACCTCGCCGACGATGATACGATCTGGTCGCATACGCAGACTGTTCTTGACAAGATTTTGTGCAGTTATTCCGCCCTTGCCTTCAATGTTTGTTGGACGTGTTTCAAGACGGACGGTGTGTGGTTGTTGAAGTTGTAACTCTGCAGAATCCTCAATAGTGACAATACGTTCATCATGCGGTATGAAACCGGATAGCACATTTAGCATGGTCGTTTTACCGGAACCGGTACCACCTGAGATCAGGATATTCAAGCGGCAACGTACTATGCCGATTAATATTTTGAGCAATGGCTTCTGTAAGTGAGCCCAGCTTTTTGAAGTCTTCAAGGGTCAGCAGATCAACGGCAAAGCGACGGATTGACATGCTTGGACCGTCAATGGCAAGTGGTGGAATAATGGCATTAACACGTGAGCCATCTGCCAGGCGCGCATCCACCATTGGAGTTGACTCATCGATTCGACGACCTACCGCTGTGACAATGCGATCAATGATATTCATCAAATGGGTATTGTCATGGAAGCGAATCGGTGTTTTTTCAAGCTTGCCGTAGCGCTCTACATAAACATTTTCATACCCGTTTACGAGGATATCCGAGATGGTGTTGTCATGTAACAGTGGCTCGAGAGGACCGAGTCCGAGTATTTCATCTTCGATGAGCTTGATAACCTGCTGACGCGATTTGGCATTCAAGGTCATCGTGTCAACTTCAGAAATCAGTCGATGTGCAACTTCACGAATCTGTATTCGTGCCTCGTTTTCCTCCATGCTGCTGATCAGGGAAAGATCCATGATCTTTACCAGCTTTTTGATGCAGACGCAGTGCCCATTCCTGCTCTTCTGCACTGATCATGGGGGTTTGCAGTGCCCTTTTCTCTTCAATAAGATCAATATTCTCGGCTGATTTTTTTGCAGCAACAGCCTGAGTGATTCTGTTTTTCAGACTCATGCGTCAAGTCTCCTGTCTTTATGAAAGCGTCCAAACATGCGCGAAAAGCACGCCACTCTTGTCTTCTGATATGTCCCTGTTGCTTAAGCGCGCTGCCAGCTTAATGACTGCCTTGGTTATCGCGGAATGACGTGATTGTTTATAGAGCGGAATACCAAGATTGATATTTTCAGTCACGCGTTTGTAGTCATTCGGAATGAGTACTGACAGGTCCGTCGGAGAGCATTTTGTTGATGTCTGCAAGCGTAATTGCATCATTACTGTCATATCTGTTAACGACGACAAGCAGACGTTTCTCATTTATTCCGAGCTCATCCTTGAGGATGCTTCTGAGACGAATCGTGTCGCGCAAGTGTGTCAGGCTTTGCTGGGTAGTAATAACGACATTGTCTGCACGTTCAAGAATGGTCGTCGTTACTGCGTCAATTTGACGAGGCAGATCGACGATGACATGGTCAAACGATAGATTGCAGCGTATTAAGGAGTTCGGATAATTTATCGAGATCAATTTCCCTGGGTAAGACCACACTGTTCTGTGTTGCGGCCAGCAGGAAGACGCCGCTTTCATGTTCTGTCATATAGGCTTTTAGCGAGACGGCATCCAGCTCATTTGAATATTCAAGGACCTCAACAATCCCCATGGCAGGCTGTAAATCGAGATAAAGCCCCAGTGTGCCGAACTGAAGATCCATATCGATCAGGGCGACACTTTGCCGTCCCTCCTTGGCAAGCACGTGAGCGAGATTGGCAGCCAGTAGTGTGGCACCCGACCCTCCTTTTGCATTGACGACAGCCGTCAACAGTGGGCCACCTTTTGTCTGGGCAAATTTTTCATTTGCAACCAGGGTTATCGCTTCAATGAGCAGGTCAGTCTTGACAGGTCGTGTAAAGAAGTCTCTTGCACCTGCACGCATGGCATGGCGCATTACCTGGGTCTCATCACCGGTGTTGGTAACAACGATAACCGGTGGGCGACTTGATGGGTGGCCGTTCAGATAATTGCTGAAGCTCGTTTTCCCATGCCTCGCTTAGACACAGGATGAGCAAATCGGGGGGTATATGGATATCGTGAAGTGGATCAAAATGACCGTTAGATGCCAGGCTGATTTTTACTGTGTAATCTGTCTTTTTATGCAAGATTTGTTCAAGAGCAACCAATTCCTGCTTGTCCCGGCCAGCAATCAGGACGTTAAATATTCTGTTCATAATCCGTCACAACCTCAAAATTTAACAATCTACCAGATAGTTAATCGTCCACATGTGACTGATTTATAAACGTGATATTTGCAATTATCAAGGATTATCATGCAAATATGCCATCCACTAGCGTCTAGTCCTTATACTAATCTGGCAGTGTATGCCCATCCATGAGTCATGTCATTAGGATTGGTAGCGGATATGCCTAATTATTGCCTAGTTCAACATCAATGATATCGTTAAAATCTTCAACGCGCTCTAGTATCTGTTTGCATTGCATCAAGCGATCGCATTGCCCTCTTTCCATCCATGCCCATTACAGGTATGGATTCTGTGCTGGCGGCAGCTTCAGGATCATAGGTTGAAGCCTGTACCATCTGGCGTACAGAATTACCGTAATCCGCTTCCACACGTTCTGGTTCTGTCGAACAACCGGTTGATGCTCAGGCTTGCAAATACCAGCACAGCAGACGCCAAGGATGCTGTAAGTTACTGTATGTCCATTAGTCATGACAAATACCCTCTTTAGAGTTGGTGACCAAAGCTGCCTTCCAGGCCACCTTGAGTGGATGGCATGGCAGCCGGGACAATTTCAGGCTCCTCTTCAGGTCCGCGGCCTTCCATTCGCCCCATGATGTAGTATTCGACATCATTCGGAGCGATGAAGGCATCTGTTGGCAGGCGTACCAGGTCATTTGCGACCGGTTGAGCCAGGTGCGGTGTGACAAAGATAACCAGTTCAGTTTCTTCGTTCAGCCACTGCTGGCTTTTGAACAGATAGCCCAGCACGGGTACATCACCAAGCCCGGGGAATTTCTGGACATCCTCACGCACTTTTTCACTGAGTAATCCGGCTAAAGCGATTGTTTGTCCATCACCCATTTCAACGGTTGATGTGGCCCTGCGGACAGTCAGTGATGGTACGACAAACCTCGATTCTGTTTCGATCCCGCCCCTACAGTTATAGTATTCTCTCTGGCAAGGTCGCTGACCGAGATGTCGATCATCATGTTGATGCGGTTGGCATCAAGCACCACTGGAATAAAGCCCATGCCAATACCAAAGTCCTTGAATTCAATGGTTGTACCACCTATGATTACCCTGCGGTACGGGAATCGGGAATTCGCCACCTGAGAGGAAGGTTGCTTCCTGACCAGAGAGTGTTGTCAAGTTCGGTTCAGCAAGTATCTTTGCCAGGCCGTTATTCTTTGCGGCATTGATCGTTGCCGAGAACAGGAAGTTGTCAGTCAGGAATCGTGTAAAGAAGCCACTATCGGTAATCGACTGTGGCTCTGGTCTGAAAGGGACCATTAAAACCAATTGGTCCAGCGCCCGCCGTTGGCGCCACCTATAATCCAGTTACCAGCATCAAGACCGAAGGCATTCCAGTCAATGCCGAACTCACGCATAACGGCTTCGATTGATTTCGGCCACCTTGACTTCCAGCAAGACCTGCTGAATGCCACCGACATGCATGAGATTGACGACCTTGCCCTTCTTTGTATTGCCCTCTTCGTCTTCCGGTGCAAAACTGGTTGCAAGTGCCAGAGCAGCATCCATCTTGGTTGGGCTGGAAACCTCGCCACTCAAGTACGATTGTCCCTTGCGAAGAATTTACGCTGATGTCCTCATCGGGCAGTAATTCATGAAGTTTTGCCTTCAGTGTGTCTACATCGTGCGTGATCTCGATATCAATGGTTGCAATGATACGATTTGAGGCATCCCAGAGTACGACATTGGTCGTACCGAGTGACTTGCCGACAACATAAACCTGGTTAGCCCTCAGTACCAGGATGTCAGCGATTTCCGGGTTGCCTATTGACAACTTCCTGACAGGTTTGTCAACGTCAAGAATCCTTGATTTGTACAGCGGAACTTCAAATGCCTTGGATGATGTGACTGTACGCATTGCAGTCTCAATATCCCTGTCATCAGCCGCCAGTACATAAGTTGACAAGGCGAGAAGGCAAATGATGGCCCATCCAGAAAACAATATCCGGAGTATTCCTCCCGTATCGTCTGCTACTTTTTCTCTATTTATGTCACCCATGGTTATATACCCTTGTCTAAATGTTGCCGATAGTTGTCTATCCGACTCCAGTGATTACTTCTTGATTACAGTCGGTTCATTTTTAACAGAAACGGTTTCTGTTTTAGTACCCCTGATGACAGTAATGTTTGTTTTATCACTCGGTCGCCTGTCTATAGACCACCCGTTCTATTTTTCTTCACTTCTGGAGGAGGCGCCTTTTTTCTTCTTCTTCTTTTTTGGCGACAAGTTCGCTGTCGAGTGGGTTACGCAGGGTCAACTGGAGGGTACCTTCAGAGGTAGCCTTGACCAGTAGCTCTGCTTCAGCTGGTGAAAGTTCCAGGGTGACAGCACGGACAACAACGGGCCTGTCCTTGTCTGTCGAAGCGGTCTGGTCGACCGCAAGTACTTTGACATCCTGCAGGATTGTTTCAGTTACTGCGTCTGTCTCTTCCCTTACTGCGCGTTGTAAGAATGTCAACACGATTGCCTGGCAGGAGGAATCCTGCTACACCGATAACATCATTGACGCGTACAGTAACTGCACGCTTGTTGGGTTCGACGATGGAGGCAAGTGTGCTGCCACCCAAGTACTCAACAACGCGTTCTTCAAGAATAACCTCACCGGGAAGAAAACTTTGCTTGGCTATCCTGCCTTCCAGAAGCAGGGGATCCGAGAAAGCGCCCTTGGGGGTATTGCCACTGGGCCACTCCACCACCTTCACATGTGCCTGTTCAATCTTTTGACCAAAGGGTATATCAAGTGCTGCAACGACGACGGGTGTACCCGCATTTTCTGAACCAGGCCTGATGCGATCTTCAACCCAGTTATTAGCCAACCATGCCGCTGAAACTACCGAGTACCAGTGCGATGAAAAACATTAAGAAAGTTCTGCCCTTCATATTTCCCCCAAATATTCTATGGTATATATACCACAGAAGTTATATCAGTATCAAAGTATTTCTTACATAGACAAACTACATTCTGACAAAATAACTCTGCCAGGCTGATCGGATGGTGTCCGGTGTGATTTCTACGTTTTCTTCTTTGTAGTGAATCATATCGAGGGCAAGTCCGATCAGGTCACGTGGATGACACGGCAACATCGGTTTCTGCTCTTTTATATAGTGTTCTTTGATAAGGTAATTCAGAAGTTCCTTGTTGAACTCAATGCCACGCTCATCACATACCTGATGCCAGATAGCCTCAAATTCAGTCTTCATTGAGCGTATCAAAGCGTATCTTGTGCCCGATACGTCTCAAAAATGCCTCATCTGCCAGCTCCAGAGGATTCATATTGGTAGAGAAAATCAGCACAACTTCAAACGGCACGGGGAAATGGAGGCCTGATCCCAGGTACATGAAATCACGTCGATTCTCCATCGGTACAATCCAGCGATTCAGCAAGTCTACCGGTGCAACTCGTTGTCGGCCGAGGTCATCAATCATGAATACGCCGTTATTGGCCTTTAGTTGCAGAGGGTGCCTGATATTGTTTTGAGTCAGCATCGTAAGACAGCTCGAGCATATCCAGCGTCAGTTCACCGCCGGTCATCACGCCGGGCCGACGGCAACTGACATAGCGAGGGTCATGTCCATGCTTCAGCATCATTTTGTTTGCATTCCCGGGTTCCTCTACCCGGTGATGGTAGACCGGATCAAATACCTGGATCACCGTATCGCCGAGTGAAATGGCATGTGGAATGAGCACATCATCATCAAAGAGGCTGGCCAGTTTTGTGCAGATATAGGTCTTGCCGACACCCGGTGGGCCATAGATGAATATTGCCCGTCCAGAGTGCATGGCCGGTCCAAGTTGGTCCAGCAGGCCATGTTGTAACACAACATTTGCAAACTTGACCTGCATTCTGGACTGGCTAACCACCTGGTCATGAACCGACTGGGCGCGTACAACCCGGTCATATTCATTCAGCGGTACCGGTGCAGGTCCGATATAACCACTCTTGATGAGAGAGTCCAGTGCCAGTGCGCGCCCCCGGTCAGTGAGTGCATAGCGCAACCCACTCTTGCCCTTCTGCGGCGCCGCGCACCTCGATATAGGCATCCTGCCGCAGGAAGCCAATGACTTCTTCAAGAACGGTACCTGCCAGGGCGATTCGTTCTGATAGTTCATGAAGTGTTAAGACACCTGCACTGTAGAGGTGCTTGGCGATTAGTTCATAAGTAAAGTGATCACTGAGGCCGGTTTCAGCCAGGGTGATGGGTCTTGGGGCAATTTGATTCTGGATTCCTGGTTTCTGATTGTTGTAATGCTGCTGTTTGAGCATTTCCTTCATCCATGACATTCACCTGATCATTGATAAAGATAAATCCAGTCATATCCTGCAATATGTTTAACCACCACAATGTTACTACTGTACCGATTCCTATGGCTGCTGCATAGGGAAATTTTGTTGCTGCGACTTCCCCGTGACTCTGGTGATTGATGGCTAACCTTTGCCCGTGACCAAGAGACACTTGAGTGTATCGAAATATCGCACTGCGAATGGCTTTAAACCACCTCTAAGCACTCAGATAATGAATGGCAAGAAAGCCCCCTGCACCAAGACTCAGACCTGTGGCCAGCATCGCATTATGTGGACCAAGAAAGGCACCTACTGCCCCCATCAATTTTACATCACCTGCCCCCATACCTTTTCGAAGATAAAAGGGAAGAAGTATCCCGATAGCCAACCGCTGCGCCTGTAAGTCCGGTTGCAAACCCTGAGATACCGGATACCCAGGTTTGCAGTGCTATTCCTAAAAGAATTCCACCCAGACTCAATACATTTGGAATCCTGTGTTGCTGTAAATCAGTCCATGAGGCAAGCACCAGAATTAATAGCAGTGCTATCGTAGATCCGTAATAAGTTGATGCGTCAAGCATTCAAAACTGGTATCAGACTCCTAGAATCCCGGCAGACATAGTTCTACAATCTGCCGGGATTCATGTCTATAGACAGAGGAACATAGCCCGATTACCACTAGCCGTTAGTCAAGTTAGACTCAATCTCATTGATCTTTGACCAACAGTGTTGCCGAGCAGTCTGAATGCAGCAATAACTGCTAATGCGATCAATGTTCCTGCTACAGCATATTCTACGGTAGTCAGACCTTCTTCATCTGCCAGAAAGCTTTTGATGTCGAATTTCATTTTTATTACTCCTTTGTGGGTTACGTTAATACTCGGTATAACAATTTCCGATTGAAGTGAAATTTTCGGATAACCCTGTATGGCTGAGTACAAATAGGCTTGATTACGCCTGCTTTCTATTTGCTACCCCTTTTCCTATACAGTGATTAAATTGTTAAGTAAAAACTGCTGAATTACTATAGTCATACTGCAGCTTTTACAATAGTTTACTTTAAGTGCCGTCAAGAATTTATTGGACCTTGGTACCAGGATTGGCGGGAGATGACTCGAGGTGGCCGCCAGGATCCGGGGGCAGTTTCACCTGATACAGTTTGAATGAGTCAGCGAGGTTATCCGGCAGTTTGATTTGCTCCAGCCAGGCTGGTGCATTATTCAACGAAAGTCGCTTGTGTAATATCTCGGCATCATCTTCTCGATGCGTAGAAATTATTCTCATGCCCATTCGGGCAAATGAGGATCAGGTCAATCTGGCGATCCTTCACCAGTTGCAAGGCCTGTTTGTCATCAATCGCAGACATAATTTGATAGCTGTCATTAAACCCCGAGTGATATCGATGGCTGGGGATAGAAAATATCGAGTGTGGCGTTCGGTAGAGCAGTTCCGGACCAAAATCTGTAAATGCCAGCAGGTTGCGTGGTCTGTCACCCCAGGTAACCGGATCACTGAGATAGTCTGAAACTTGAATAAGCGGACAACTGCCCGTTTTATCCGTCTGTTCGTGTTCTCCGAAAAGTACCTTTGGCAGGGCAAAGATAGTGACACTGCTTACCAGTACCAGCACTCTCAACAGTCCGGCACCCTGTCCCTTACACCTGTCAGTGATGTATTGCATGATGTACATAATGAACCATATATAACCAGGCAGCATCAGTATCACTGCATAGTCTGCCCAACGAACTTCGTTGAAGCGACAAGGGGATATATACCAAGCTGAGAACGCCGATGAATGTCCAGCACAGTCGCTCTGTTCCGCTTGATTTCAGGATGAGGTTTATCAGTATCGGAATGCCTGGAATGATGATTCCGAGCCAGAGGCTAAAAGTCAGTAATGGATCGAGCCAGTCACCATTTGATAATGCACTTAATGGTATGAGTGGCTGGAGTTCTTTTACCCGTGAGTGGTGTACGCGCCTGAACAGTTCGTCGATCCTCCCCCAGGGACCGGAAAAGAAACCCGGGAAGCAATATTCGATCAATACGGCCATGCCGACTGCCCAGACGACTGGCACTGATAGAGCTTGACAGGTAGTCGTTTGGTTTTCCCGGAATGCCGTTCAGCTCCATAAGATAACAGCCCAGAAGAGTGCAATCAATCCGAACAGGGTAATGTAGACGATGGATATCTGGTCGAGCGCGGGTTCAAATAGCCGCGATGGTCCGAATTCAATGATGCGAAAAATGATCAATAGCAGAAATAATGCAATTGAATAATGAACCAACTTTCGGGTGATGCCGGATTCTCCCAGCAACCAAAACAGCCCAAAAGCGAAATATCGTCAGTATCGGGGGGAGTATCGACTCCACACTAACCCAGATAGCCAAGAGCTGCCACGAGCGCCGCCAGGTAGCAGGTTTGTCCGACTGAAAGGCCTGACCAGCATCCGCAGACTCATACCAAGAGACAGGATAAAGAAAGCACTATCAGGCTCTGGTGGTCTGCCCTGCCGGCAACGAACGATGCCATGATGCTTATCTGGGTAACAAACAATAACCCGGCTACGCCATTCTCTTTATTGCCAAGTATCGGTTTTATCAGCCAGAGGAATGAAAACAGTGCCAGGATTTCCAGTACAGGGCTGACAAGGACTCCCCAGATATAGAGCGAGCGATCAAATTCGGTGAAAAATGATCCAAGCCAGGCACCAGAAATCAATACCATGTCGAATGGCCGTGTCCAATGCTGTTCATAACCAGCAGGGGGATTTACACGGGGAAGAACGTGGTCCAGCCAGTTACCGCTTTCGTGCAAATGCAAAGCGCGGATCAGCCACATATAAACATCGGGGCCACCCAGCATACCGTTAAATACACCAAGCTTGATGGACAGGGCCACCTGTATTATGAAGCAACAGTACGATTGCGACTAATACATCCTTGTAGTTATTGCGTGGAGATAACATTCGGAAAATACTAGCTGGTGTATTTGTCTCGAGCAACAAATGTTGCTACCAGCGGGCAGGTATTATATTGTTATTTTGGGTATTCACGCATGAGGTGCAGGACGCAGCTCGAACACATGTTTGTTAAACAACGTCTAGCGGCCAGTTTTCCCCAATACCAATACCAATACCAACAATGCAACAGTATGAGCAGAATTTGTTTATTGGTTACGCGTTTGAAAGGTAGGTTAGAGTCGAAGAATAGCTTATCGGTATTTTCGAGAATCTTATGCTTAACCAGAACAAGCCAACTGCCATACCGGTTTAATCTACAATGTGGAATCAAGACATATCTTTCTCACGTATATCTTTCCAACATCATATATGCGTGGCGAACAGTGTCAGCCACGTCATCAAGGAGAATTTCTGGTTTATTGTTTTCTCATTTACGTTCGTCTCCGCATCTGCTTTATTAGGTTACCGCTACAACCAGCCTGATCTCGTTAAATATAGTCTTTACTCAGAGACATTCACTAATGTAATTTTAATAGCAGCACTATTCTTTCTGGCACTTTATCTCGGTTTTATTACGTTTATCGCAAACACCACAACACTTGCCAGCAGAATCGCCGGTGATATAAAGAATCATATCTTTAATACTTACAATCTGGTTTCAGTCCTGTTGGCTGTAACTGCTTTTCCCTTGATAGTTTCATCCCTGACAATAATTAAAACACTCTTGCCTTTTATCGTTCCTTATTATCTCGACCCCTATCTTGTAGAATTAGACAAGGTATTACACTTTGGTGTTGCACCGTGGAGAATAATACAACCACTTGTAGGATATCCATACGTAACGTTTTCAATTAATGTTGTATATAACTTTTGGTTTTTTTTACAATTGTTTGTTGTTATCTGGCAAATATTTTCATTAAATCGACCCAGGTTACGCATGCAATTTCTAATTTCGTTCGTACTCGTCTGGATGGTTCTTGGTTCATTTCTGGCTATATTCCTTGCATCTGCAGGACCCTGCTTTTATTCAAATATCACCAATCTTCCAGATCCTTACTCTGACTTGTTCAAGTATTTGTATTCTGCGAATGATTTATTAGCAGAGAATGGATTGTCTTTATGGGCGCTAGATACACAAAATTATTTATGGGAGCACTTTGAAGAGACAACACTGGGGCTAGGAAGTGGAATATCCGCAATGCCAAGTTTGCACGTTTCGGTTGCTGTTTTACTCGCAATGGTTGGATGGCGCGTCAATTATGGTCTGGGTATATTTCTCTCGGTATATGCATTCGTTATATTGATAGGTTCAGTACACTTGGGGTGGCATTATGCGGTTGATGGCTATGCGTCAATGATTGGAACATTCGTGATATGGAAATTTTCTGGTTATTTGGTCAGAAACCTTCCTGAAAGCCGAACAAGAATTACACCGGCTACGCATGGCCATCAGGCATGACGTACCCAAATAATAAATACGACCTTTCGATTATTGCATTCAGATCTATATTGATTCTTCTCATATTCCTAAGTGGTGGTTTATTCGCAATCAATAATTGGCAGCCCTTCAAATTTATTAGCCGAGGGATACTACGCGACGTCCATGATTCTTGTGGAACAAATGCGAGTTCGACCTCAATTATTGGAAAAACTACGCTATAACAGTGATGGCAGTAACTATTCATGATACTGGCCAGGCCTTCGACGGTTTGACTGTATTGCAAGGTACACTTCCCGGCGGTACTCAGATACGTTTAATCGATATGTCAGGCAATGAAGTTCATCGCTGGCCAATAAGTTTCTATAAAATCTGGCCAGACCCAAAGCATATTGAAGAAAAGAACAGGCCAAAAACTGACTTCAACTACCATACACAAGGACTCGCTGTGCTGCCTGATGGCTCGGTTGTAATCAATATTGGTGACAAAGGTGCGGCGAAACTGGACAAATGCGGAGAGGTTGTGTGGACTGTAGATCGTGAGACACACCATTCTATAACACCAACAGAGGATGGCGGCTTCTGGATTCCCGCGCATCGTGCCATTAAAGATATTCCTGAACATTTGCTTTTCCCGGGGGTTACTCGCGAAATTCTGGAAGATCGTCCTCCAGGTCTTTTTCATGGATTCAGCTATGAAAACCTTATTCTTTCTGTAAACGAAAACGGTAAAACTCTAAAAGAGTTTTCGATATCTGCAAAGCCTTTATGATGGTGGTTTTGAATCCGAGATTTATGATGCACTTCTAATAAATCTACGTGATCCCACTCACATCAATGATATTGAAGTTGTCACACAAGCATTGGCAAACAAGATTCCTGGCGTTAACAAGGGTGATTTGCTGGTTTCTATCCGTCAGATGAACATGCTAGCCATCATTGATCAGATAACCGGGGCTATCAAGTGGCATTTTATTGGTCCCTGGATTCGTCAACATGACCCGGATATTACCAGTGAAGGCAATATTGTCGTGTTTAACAATGGACACAACCAGCTAAGTTTTAACCGAATTCCAGGCAGCAACATAATCGAACTTGATCCTGAAACAGGTAAAACGAGAATTATCTATCCACTAAATGGACAGCAAGGATTCTATAGCGATATTTTAGGTGCCCATCAATTACTGGAGAATGGCAATAGATTAATTACCGAAAGCCGTGCAGGCAGGGTCTTTGAAGTTAATCCTCAGGGGGATATAGTCTGGGACTTTGTAAAACCCTATGACGAGTCGTATGCATCGCTTATTGCATATAGCTCACCGATTGCCTAGAGATTATTTTACTGTAGATGAGTGGAATTGTGACTGAATGAAATGATAACGGGTACCCGCCACCCTGGGAGTAATAGTTGATGAAGGATGTTTACAGAAACATGCTGATGATTTGCTTCCTGGCATTTTTTCAAGCATGGCACATGCCTATGTTGGCCCTGGAGCAGGCCTTTCCGCTATCGGCACTGTTATCGCATTTGTTGGTGCAATCTTTTTGTTGATTATTGGTTTTCTATGGTACCCGGTCAAGAGACTGCTGAAACGCAAAAAAGCAAACTCATCCAGAGCATTCGGTAAAGAAAGTATCGATCCAGACACGCCGGTTGAAAAAACAGAAAAATATAAGCCCACAGTGATAATAGTTACCGTCTACATTCTGGCTGTTCTGCTCTTCTGTGCAACATTTTATCTTGTAAAGATTATAAATACCTGTCGTCAGGTGCTGGGCACTGCTCAAGATGCCAGTAGCTATATTATCCGATAGCAACCTTGATGATATAGCGAAGGAAAGGGCAATACAGAAGGCAGCCCTGAGCATGTTGAAGCATTGTGCAATTCTCTTTATGAAGGTGCTAATAACCTTGGGCCTTACTTATTTACCCGTGTGGCTGGCCAGCATCATGAATCTCGCCACACTGGATGAGATTAGTCAATTTGCAATGCGCTGGGACGTTTTAATCATAACGACAGTTATTGCCATATTGCCTGTTGTGTTGCTTCAATTAGGAACTTCCACGCAACAACGACTGAAAAGTAACATGAACTGACGACACAAGTGGTAAGCCCTGTACCTATGTGTCACAGCTGACGTCTGTCAGAAATGTGTCCTCCACATCGCATTGTCGAGGTTAGTAGCAGGAAAGATCATGGTATGCAATTGCACAACTATTCTCGGCCCGCCAGTCGCTCGTACAGTGACATGGCTTTTGCAAGTAACTCCTGATTCACTTTTTCAGGTGTCTTCCTTTCCGCCCAACAAACTCCGTCTTGATCGCATGACTGGTTGTGTCTATGAGTGCCAGTTGGAGGATACGGTGAAATGTGTTGTCCGGGCTGGAGCAAAGTTTTTCGTATGACACGAATATAGAATCGACCGGCATGGTTGAAAGGATATGTTCGTAGGCCTCACACCAGCGTAGAACCCAGTAGTTGATATCATCGGGATAAAGGTGTTCTGAAGTTATGACTTCATGCGGCTTGAACCTGAACGGTTTGTGCGTCAGACCGAACTCGTGATGACCCAACCAGCGCATATAGCTGTGGGAAAAAGGGTCGTCCCTGTGACGTTCAGAAAATAATCGATGCTGTCCGAGGAGTGAAGTGGATTGCTGAATGGGGTCCCTGAACGGGACGATAATAATAGCATTCGGCAGAGCTTTTCGAATATCGTTCATTCGTAGCAGATTATTATTATTCTTTGACAAGTAACGGGTCTGACCAGGCATGGATGCGCTGGCTACGACCTGGCTAACAAATTGTATAAACAGCGTCTTGTATCTCCTTGCTTACCTTATGCGGAATCAGGCAATCGTAACGAATGTAATCCTCCCCGCAAAATGCACGCCAGAATACTTCCTCGAATGCTTCAGGACTGTCGAAGTTAACTGTAATTCGGTCTCCGTGTGCCCGTTCTTTCTCATCCCCGTAGGTCTGGAAGGAAAGCGAGAACTTTCTCCAGGTGCGGGGCATCAGTACGAAAGGCATATCCCTGTATGTAAGCGAGCGAAACACGCCTGTTTCATGCAGCGCGCGCATGAGCACTGTAGTACCAGCACGGGCCAGACCGATAACGAAAACAGGGCTGCAGCACGGTGCCTGACCGGCTCTGTTTAATAGCTGCTCAAGGTCGAACGTTATCCGGGCAAGTAGAGGTGAGCCGAGTGCGAGGCGATGCAAAAGTCGGGAGCTAATGCCATATTCATTCAAAGACAAGGTGCGATCTCACAGTAATGCAGGCAACTGAAGTAGTCATCACCACGACCAATCCAATACATTTCGAGAGTTAATCATTGGATAGCCAGATGGAACTGGTACGCTCTCGACTTGTTAATTGAATCGAGAATTTCGGGATGCTGTATGGTGTAGGCCCTGCAATCATTAAATCTTGTGTTGTCTCCATTCAAATAAACCGTGCATGTTTCCTCTTTCGTAATTACGACAAGCGTGCTTCGATCAGAGAATAGGGAGTGAGTTGCGAACGGTCTTTGCATGCCGCCCAGGAAAAGGTCATTGTATTGTGGGGCGTTGATTAACTTGTCAGCGATCAATCTTTTAAGTGAATAGTAAATGTCTGTCTGCTGGTAGATATTATTATCGATTATATTTTCTGGTATGCCCTTTCCTACCACAGTGCATATAATACGCCCATGAGCGGACAGTCCGAATTTCTCGTATTCTCCTTCCTCAAGCGGGGTCATTTTTCTATGATCCCCCACTATGACTAGCAAGCCAGATTCAAAAAAACCCATGTCTTTCAGGTCTTCGTAAAAGATCCCCAGCGTATCATCGGTATATTTATACATATTGCTTTTCCCATACCCATAGGGAGTGTAGTAAACAAGATGCTGGGATATGGTAAGCAGAGTGAGGAAATATGGCTTGTCACTCTTATGTAGCAGGTGGATCTCATCAAGTGCTGCATGGTAGAGATGCTCATCAGCTGCCGAGTAAAATGTGTATTTCTTTTTGTCACTGAAGAACTCGGCCCCAGTGATTCTTGTGTAGCCCACACTTTCAAGAAAGCTTTTCTTGTCTAAAAACGACAAGGGCCCTGTTGTTAAAAACGAGGTGTTATATCCGTTCTGGTTCAGATATTCAGGTATTGGTATTTCATCTGTTTTATACGTCTGATAGTTATCTGTATTGGCTGAAAATGGTATGGTATTTATACCTTTTAGTATTGAAATCAATCCAGTATCAGTAGTATTGCTATTCGCTATAAAGTTAGTGTACGTAATACCATTAGCCTGAATTGCATCCAGTCTGGGGAGATAATTCTTGATGCCAGCTGTTCGCAGTGAATCTATGGAAGAACCGGATTCCAGTATTAACAGGATGATGTTCGGGCGTGCTCCATCTGAAACGACAGGTTTAAAGGAATTTATATACTGTTCAGCAAGGTCAGTGGTACTGTCATAGTCAATCAGGTAGGTTAATTCCAGATTATTATTGATTATGTTTTTCGTCAGGAAATCATATTTCAAATAGTTTATGTCTGGTTCAAACGGTACGAGGTAAAACAATAAGAAGTAACCTGGAATTAAGAGATTATTCTTCTCGAAATCGTACACCCCTTTCCATGATGGCCTTAACAAGGCTATGGATAAATACAATACAAGCATGAATAGTCCCACGCTCATCATGGGGAATGATTTAATAAACTTAGGCAGGTCAAGTAGTATTAGTCTGTTATTCAGTAACACCAGACAGAAGAAATCGATCACGTATGTCGCAAGTAAAACAACAAATATAATTGATATTAAAAACTTTACAGGGGGCTTTTTGCTTATGGTTAAAAGTATCATTAGGTATGCGAGTAAACACATAACCATGGAATCGCCTTTTAATATACCCAACAAGATTGGCCAGGTAATATCAGATGAAAATACCGCATACTCTCCTCCGGTACCGGTTAACATCCTGTACATGGAAAAGAGCTTTGCGGCGCAGAATCCACCGCAAAAGATGAGCATAGGCTTTATATTTTCCGGAATCATAATAACCTGAAATATCTCATAGCAGCACTCGGTTGCTTCTGCTGTTGCAGCTTGTTGCTGTCCGGGTGAAATTGAATCGCCTTGTAATTATCGTAGCCCTGATCGTCACTTTCTATCACAGTTGTGGCTGGTATCCTTTTATAGAATCGGCAAATAGAAATGCCTGAATATCAGGTTTCAGCTGCCAGACCACAGGCTCATACTCATGGGCCGAACCGTTGAAGTGGACGAGACACGGCTGATGTTTTAGCATTCATCCATGGTTCGTGCAGATGTATAACTACAAATATCTGCGGCTATTAAGTACGGTGAATATGTGACCCAGCCGAATGCCTTATTATCTGTATTAACGGTCAAAAGATCGTCCATATGGTTGTAAAAAATCAGTATATATTTCAGTGATCGAGAACATTGTAGTATATCTCTGCATTTCCAGAGTCGAGTTTACTGTGTGGACGTACGTCGGGATATGCCTTTTTTTAAGCTCCTTTGGCAAAGTAGACTCGGCCCTGTGTTTTGACATGGTAATAGCGATTGGTTTGTGGAACTCCTCAACCCAATCGAGAACTTGATGATTGGTTCCATCAAAAAGATAGAGTGTCCATATGATCTGCTCAAATCCAAGGGCGGCAATTGAATCAAAATTCTTCGGATTATAGATTTGTGGTATGACTCTTCGTTTTGCATCCGGCAATGCTTTATAGATCATCGTCAAGGCTTTGAGATTGTTTTCTTTTACATCTGTGACAACATAGGCAGAAGGATTTCCAGTCATCCATGCAGCTAACCCATCAAGTGTACACAAGGTGAACTTCGATTTTTCATCAACCAGTCGTTCGAATTCTTTCAGGGTTACTTTTTTATCTGTCCGAAATCCAAAAGATCGTGTGAAGTTATCTCCCCAGTCATGCAGGCATACCAGTTTATCATCTTTGGTAAATAAAAAATCCAGCTCGAAATATCGAAAGCCTTTTTCAAGATTACTGTTTAGAGCTTCATAGGAGTTTGTGTATGTTTTGTTATCTATGCCTCCTCCGGCATGTGCAACTCTATGAACTTTAAATCCGGTTACTTCGATTGGCAGGTTTTGTGGATCTTTGAAGATTGACAGGTAATTTGCATCGTTACTTGTATAAAGACCTGTGAGAGATAAAACGATTGCGATGAAGATTACAGGATACAATTTACGCATTTATTTTTTCCATTTGACCTGGATATCTGTCGCCCCATGTCAGCGAAAGCTGCGGTGAAAGTGCCTGCACAAACGTCCGCAACCAATATGCTGGATATCCGCCAAGCCAGTAATCTGTGGCTGTAGTCGTTTATAACTGTCACGATAGTTACAATGCCGCTGGCCATTGAGTTATACGACTGCCAGGAAGCAAATATTGAGTCACAATATTATTCAGCAAACACCACGTGATGCGACACGAGAAAATTCCACAATAGACCTGCCATGCTGCCCATGCCTACCGCGATAATGGGGTGACTGGCGAATAGTCCGACCGTCGTCACCAGCAGGGCATAGATAGCGTAGTTAATCAGTCCCCCAACTGCGTTCGCGGACACGAAACGCCCCCACTCGCGCAGCAGGCGCGGATCCTGGCTCAAGAATGTGTAGACACGGTTCATATACCAGGTCGCGGTAACGGCGCAAAAGAAGGACAATATACGCCCGGTGTAGAAGTCAGCGCCCAGAAACAAGGCCAGAGTCAATACGCCCGCATCGACCAGAAAGCCAGCCACTCCGACCAAAGCGAAACGCAGGAACGACTGATGGGTTGAGAGTCTGCCCGATTCAGTCTCTTCCATCAGTACGGCTCGCCAGGATAGACAGGGTGCTGGGGATTTGCAGATAACTCATGCGTTTGGCTTCTTGTCGGCCGCGCGTTACAGTGTCGAGAATCAGTCCGGCCGTGAAGCTCAAAAAGGCCAGCACGGAAATGCCCGTTGCCAGTATGGCAGTGGGGAAACGCGGGACCAGACCAGTCTCAAGAAAGGTAACAAAGATCGGATAGGACAATACCAGCGGCAAAGATCAGCAACAGAGCACCGATTATCCCGAAGGTACTCATGGGCCGCTCCTGTCTGAGCAGGTTCGCAATCGTCAATAGTATTCGGAAACCGTCGGAGAAAGTTTTCAATTTGCTCTCGCTACCTTCACCTCGGTCCTTGAAGGAGACACCTGACCTCCGCTACCGGCATCTGCAATTCCAGCGCGTGGATGGTCAGTTCCGTCTCGATCTCGAAACCACCTGAGGACTGCGGGAAAGACTTGACGAAACGACGTGAAAAGATTCTGTATCCCGACAACATGTCGCTAAACTGGTTGCCGAAAATTATCTGCACCAGCCGGGTGAGGAGACGGTTACCGAAGCGGTGACCTGGACGGTACGCCTTCGCGCTTTGTTCTACCCTGGCGCCATTGACCATATCCAGGTTCTGTTGCACCAGTGTATTGACCAATTGATGTGCGATTGTTGCATCGTAGGTATCGTCGCCATCGATCATCACATAGACATCGGCTTCGATGTCTGCAAACATGCGACGCACAACATAGCCTTTTCCCTGACGTGGCTCGCTGCGTACGATGGCACCTGCAGCCAGTGCCTGGGAGACTGTGTCGTCCCCGGAGTTGTTGTCATAGACGTAGATTATCGCGGTCGGCAGAGACCGCTGAAGATCCGCCACTACGGTTGCAATTGCCGCTGCCTCATTGTAGCAAGGGATGATGACCGCAATGTTTAGCGCTGTGATAGCTGTATCCTGGGCGGTGGAGGCACTGTGCTGAACGTCTGCGGAATCGCCCATACATTCTGCAGAGTTGTGAGCATAGCTGTCCAAATAGTACAAGTCTTCCTAAGTTAATATACCTGCCACGGAGTGCAGCTATCCGCAGCCATCTGAGCCATTTGGTCCCTGGGTATCAAAACACCTGCATACGCCTGCATCCGGGTTATAACCCAAACTTTCTGATGGCAGAATGGTACGGAATTCAGGTGTTGTCCATGAGGCATTGTTGAAAAACAGCAACGGAAGCTCAAAGCTGTCAATGGATACACGTACAAAGTTTACCTCTTCGAATTGCGATCTCTGTATTTCCATCTGCGTCCAGATATTCCACATTTACATCGCTTGTCGTTAGAGCACCGACATGTGGACTTTGATTAGGGCCTCCAGGCGGCGCGAATATGGCTACCCTTTTCGCTATCGCGTTGTTAGATGTATCAATAGGACACACAGCAGCCACCCTGGCACCTCGGCGTGTTACCTCATCCAGAAAGTTCCAGACGAAGATCGCACGGGCTATTTCTATGGTATCCGAAAAGGACGATCAACATGAGTGCAGCCCCGATGGCCGCCTCGACCGTGGTCAATCCCTGTTGCCGTTTTTTCATAAGGCCCTCATCGTGTGGGTCACAGTCATGGTGTAACTTGCGACTGAGCACTTGCGGATAATGGGTAACTTTCCCGATCATTGGTACAAAGTCATAGTCAGCAGCTGACGAAGACATGGGTCGTCGACCAATACCCCCACCGGAAGTCACCAGTGCCACCATCGGGAAGTACGGCACCGCCAGAGTCTCCGGAGAAGCAATGACAATAAGATTTATGGTCGTTGCTTTGTGCATCCGTCGGAGGGTTAAGGGATCCTGCACAGCGCTGGCATAGTAGCGCGTGCCTGCCTCGACCGCCTTCGTCAGCGTGGCTTATTGGAATAACGCACGTCCCAATTCCGCCGTGGCAAACATAATCAGTATTATCAACGGTAGAACAATCGCCAGTTCTACCACGACGAGGCCACGTTGCCGGTCGGCAGGAAGTTTGCGCACGGCTCGCTATGACATACGTGTTCATGAGTCCGGTCCCTGATAGTCCTTGTAAAGGACAATCTTGTAGATATCGAAGACATCCGGTGTTTTTGTTATCGGTCCTGTGCCTGCGCACGTCTCGATGAATTGACCCCATATCACCTGTGTACCTCCGCCTTTAATACCTCTTTCCGTAGCAAAGAAGCAGCCCACGGTCAGCACAGGTACTTCAGTCTTACCGGGCTTGATAATCGGGCTACTGCAGTCAGCAATGACAACTCCAAGCACGCGCCGCCCATTGCCTTCTGTGGGTATGGCCTCACTGTAGTCGGAATAATAAAGCGGATCCGTTGCATTGGTGTCGGGATTCGGGCCGTCAAAAATGGTATTGAAGGCATCGATTACAGTCGCGGCATTTCCCGGTTCGGTCGTGACTAGGCTGCCATCTGTCGGGCAACCGCCCTCAATTGCCGTCCCACCCTGGGTGAAAGTCTCCTTGATGCAAGGTACGCCTTTTTTCCCTGAAAGGCAGGTGAAGTCGAGCAATTCAAAGTTTCCAGCACTCACATCGGCCACCGGGCTTCCACCGCCAGTTGGTTCCCCCTTCTGTGTCCCGCAAACCTCGCCATTTGACAAATCGTCACATTTGCTACCTGGAGGACAGGCCTTGAGGTAACACTTCTCCTCAACATAGTCCGGGTCATCTTCCTTGAACACATCTGAATCCGTAACAGCTCCCATCATCGTCTTCCTGTTCGCAGTCATCTGTAGGATCCCCGCACACAAGCAGCGGTGCTGGATTGCAATTGTCGATGAAGATGGGGCCAGCCACGGCACTGACGTTCAAACCCAAATCCGTTATGCCGAGAACACGGGCCAGAGTCGCGGAAATTGAATAATTGTCCACCTCGCACCGTACATAGCGTGGCGGATCGGCGCTCCCGGAATAGGTGCCTTCGAGGGTTTCGGAAAATGTAACCGCTACATCGCCCCAATCCAGTCCTGACAAGTGGCTATCAGGGTCGTTCTTGAAGGTCAATCGAAGGTATCATCGGCCGCTATCAGGGCAGCATCGATTTTGTCTGTAGCATCACCGGTTGCTTCCATCATTACCTTGGCACTGCTCAATGCGCAGGCATCCATGGCATTTTGTACCCGTGCGTCATCAAGCATTACGCGGCCGAGGTCCAATGCCAGCCCGCAATGCCAATGATTACGACCAGGCCGATCGCGAATATGACGAGTGCGATCCCTTTTTGGCGATGAGGTAGCATCTGTTGGCTTTTCATCATTAGCTTCTCTCTGAATTTGCATTGTGAATACAATGACTTGGTGGGTATCTGCAGGTCCGCTTTAGACAGGGATACACCAAATCTTTGTTTGACATATAATCGGTCAACCAGTCTGAATTGACACCATTAAATTATAGTTACATTTATCTTAGCCTGATACGTTATGTAAATAAAGATTTGAATATTTTACAATTATTTATAAAGACTGTTGGACGTCTGGCTACGTGAATCCAGATCCGGCCATCGGTTTGGATAGACGGTCGGCTTACTGGGAGCTGCTATCTATCATATTTTCAGACCGGGCACCCTGGTTACTCTGTAAAACGGGTTAGCAGCCACAGTAGCTTATTGAAAGTTGCATTTGCGCGGGATTGCAACATCCGTTGAGTATCGAACAATTACGATCCGTCATCAGTGTGGAACCTGCGAATCCAGAATAGTCAACGTCTAGACCCCGGCTGTTGCTCTGGGTGAGGGTAACTAATGATATGTCTCCTAGATATGCTCGACCCTATCGGTTATCTTATGCACCACTTGACTAACAAGTACCTGCTAACCACCCTCCTGCTACTGCTTGCTGCCTGCTCCACCACCCCGCCACCCGTAAAGACACCATCGGTCAGTGACCGTTTCCAGGAGGTTGCCGAACAACGGGTGGCTGCCGGTGATTACGAAGGCGCGGTCGATTACTATTTGCGTGCGGCCGCTGTTGCACCGACGAGGAACGCCAGGGTATCCTGTTGCAGGCGGCCAGTAGTCTGATGGAACTGGGTGAGGTCGAGCGTGCCATGACGGTTCTGGATCGCATCACACTCCCCTATCTGTCCGCTAGCCAGCATCAGCACTATAACCTTATTCAGGCGCAGATTGCCTACTGCGCAAAATCGGCCGGACCGGGTGTTATCGCTGTTGCAGACGGTGCCCGCCGATGATGCCCTGAAAGCCGACTATTACTGGCTACACGCAGAAGCCTTGCAGCAAAACAGGGAGTTGATTGCCAGTATCCATGAACGCATCCTGCTGGATCCGCTGCTGCTGAATCCTGATAAGCGCCTGGCCAACCACACCGCGATCTGGGTGGCATTGACCAGCCTGTCAGATGAAGAACTGCAGCAGCTGCGTACCGCCCCACCCCCTGACCCGCTGAGTGGCTGGGTCGAACTGGTGGAACTCAGACGCCTGTATCTGCAGGAACCCGAGATGCTGGTCGAAGTGATCCCGCACTGGGAAACGCGCTACCCGGGCCATCCTGCGCGGGAGGCGTTTACTGCCAAACTCGCTGGTGGCATGCGGGTCGCCGGGCAACCTCCACAACAACTGGCCTTGCTGCTTCCCTTGAGCGGCGAACTTGCCTATCCCGCTGCCGCCATTCGAGACGGTGTACTTGCGGCCTACTATGACACACCCGGAAGACACACAGACGGCCAGCCATAAGGATTTACGATACCGGCGGGCGTGCCGAAACGGTACTGGAAACCTATCAGCAGGCGGTCAATGAGGGTGCCCAGTTCGTGATTGGTCCGCTGCGTAAAGAGACCGTGCAACTGATCGCATCGCAAGCCGTGTTAGCCGTGCCCGTGTTGACCTTGAATACTGTTGATACCGGCACAACCGGATAATACTATTCTTTACCAGTTTGGCCTGGCTCCTGAAGATGAAGCGCGCGAGGTGGCCCGTCGTGCCTGGCAGGATGGTCACCGCAAGGCCATTGCGCATCATTCCTGAAGGCCCATGGGGTGAACGTATTTATCGTGCGTACCTGGAGGAATGGCAGTCGCTTGGAGGCCGTGTAGCTGGAAGTCGGTTATTACGATGCCGCTGCAACCGACCACGGTGCGGCCATTAGCAAGGCACTGAATCTGGACAGCAGCAATGCACGTCATCAACAGCTGGTCCGACTGGCTGGACAAACACTGGAGTTTGAGCCGCGCCGACGCCAGGATGTGGATACTGATCTTTATGCTGGCAACACCCCGGCAGGCGCGCCTGATCAACCCGCAATTGAGTTTTTACCGTGCTTCACGATTACCGGTGTATGCCACTTCCCAGGTGTATACCGGGTATCCGGACAGTTCACTGGATACAGATCTGAATAATGTAGCCTTCTGCGACATGCCCTGGATACTCGACAGCAACGGCGCTCATGCAGTACCTGCAATCCAGCATAAAGGATTACTGGCCTGACAGTGCTGCCCGGTACGGGCGCTTTCATGCCCTGGGTATAGACGCGTGGCGGGTCATCCCCTATCTCGAGCAGCTGGAGAATAATCTGATGGGCGCCTACCAGGGGGTAACCGGGAATTTAACGCTCGACTCGAACCGACAGCTGCACCGCAGCCTGGACTGGGCGCGTTTCCAGCAGGGCCTCCCGGATCGCCTGCCGTCGCATGAGGTCATGGAATCCCCGCTGGCTGCTAGCCGATGAAGACGGGTGAATCAAGATAGAGCATCATGATTTGACGTTATCATGGTACTGTCCCTGATAATGTTGCTTGATTTGATTGTTAGTTTATCTTAATCTTGTATCTGCAAGTCTCCCGTAGGCTGTCTCTCCCATAGTACCCCGAGTGAGCTACCGGGCATAAACGGGGAGAGGGATCATGAGACCGCTGAATATACGGATATATCGAAGCCATGAAGATACCTGCATTAAAAATCCTGCTCGTGTTGTGTTGCAATCTGTTCGCTGTCTGCGTGTGACAACAATGATTTTCCGGACCCTGATGAGGTGCTGACTGACTACCTTGTTGCGGTCTACACGGGGCAAAATGATGTGGCTTACAGCTATATTTCCTCCGAGGACAAGCGGGTCAAGAGCCTGAAGGACTACCTGGCCGAGAATAAAAACCGGGCCAATCCCATTGCCAGGGAGTTCGTGGATGATTTCGAGGTCAGGATTGTTTCGCTTAACCAGTCAGACACCGATGCGGCCATCAATGTATCCATCATACTCCCTGACCTCGACGGGATGCTCAAGGGGCTGGAGCCGGAATCCGGAACCAGCGAAGGCAGCAGTATCGATCCGAAGACAGCCGCAGAAATGCTTAAAGAAAAAATACAAGGATCTGGATATCCCGACGGTCTATAAAAATGAATCCTTTCAATTGGTCAATCAGCAGGGTGCCTGGAAGGTCCATCTTGACTGGCAGGCGGAACTCTTGCAGAAAGCCAGGGAAGAACAGATTGCCAAACTGCTGGCACAAGCCAGGGAACTGCGTAAATCCGACAGCACTCTTGAGGCAGCCATTGAAAAGTATAAGGAAGTACTGGAACTCGATAGCAACATGATCATTGCCATTCATGGCATCAAGGACACGGAGCAGGAAATCAGGGAATATGAACAAAAGCAGGAATACATCAAAAATGTCTCGCTTTATGATCTGGAAGCAAAGTTCTACAAGACGTACTCTAAAACGAAAGTACCCGGCGTAAAATTCAAGATAAAGAATAACGGTGATCGATTACTTCGCGAAGTAGAGGTTACGGTATATTTCAAGAACGCCAACGGTACCGTGATCGCAGAGGAAAGGTATCGACCGGTGCTGGCCATGAAGAAATCCTTCAGTGGTGACCAGGTGATCCTGAAGGAAAACTATATCTGGCAAATGGAGGAAGGGAACTTCTACAAGGCGGAAGGTGTGCCCACAGAATGGCAGGAAGGTGCGGTTGACGCAAAGGTCACCAATATTAAATTTGCTGAATAGGATGACCCCTACACTCTTCGCCATCTCCCAGTATTTCGCCATCAGAAGCCAGAAGACCGTCCCGTAACTGAGGGTGCCGACCACTATGGCAAGCAGGTACTGGCCTGAGACAATGTCCTCTATTCCTTCATTGGCAACCTGGTTCATGAGGAGCAGTGACACGGAGCCGATGACCAGTAAGGCGCCCAGCAAGCAGGACCATAGTTTCCAGTGGATTATCCAGCGCAACAAATAGAAAACCGGCAATGCCGATAATGATTGCCAGGCCGGTGGCGGGCGCCAGCGTAAGCAGGCAACTCGGCACAAACCGACAAATGCCTGGCTGACGCTCGTTAGAGAGTCGATGTTCTGAAGTAAATAGGGGCCTCTGAAAGACCGCGACAATAAAGAACATGGCGGCCAGGGGCCGAGAAAGAATGCACTATATTTCTTTCATCTATAATATCCTTATAAAACAGTATAGATTTATTGCTTGTAAGTATTCCGGATGTGCTGTCGGTCTTTCCGCAAAGATTATAACCCCTTTTTTTACTTAGTACCTCTGATTTATTCGTCATTACTGCTTTTACCATCGCGGAGACTGGAATTATTGGCATCTTGAAACAGCATCAGACTGGATTGCTGCTGCGCATTACCCTTCGGCCCTCCTCCAGCATTCGACGCGCTGTGCTTGATCCTGTCTTCACAGGAATGACTGCAGACGTGGGTTATTTACCCTCATCCGGCATCACGGGGCGCATCCCGGTATCGGAAGTGGTGTGACCGGTGCATAGCCATAGGCCGGGATGATGCAGCGACCATCCTTGGTGTAATAGAAGCCGTGACGTTCGCACTGGAACTGGGCAGCCAGGTCCCGCTCAGGTGGTTTGCGTTTGACTCTTATACGAACAGTCCGTGTTTCCCGGTTATTCTTTTTCACTGCTGGATGCCTTTTCAGGGTCTTTTCCCTGTGGCGCCGGCGTTCAGCACGCTTCCAGCGGAGACTCGTTCCGGATCGAAGTCGCTGCCGGCACTTGTTGCAAAACCGGATTCCAGCGGGTCTTCAAGTGTTGTCTCGCCATCCGGAGTGACAGTGTAGAAACCTGCCATGGCAGGACTGGAAGTGTCCGGCTGCTGCAGTTCTGTGATGTCATAATTTCTGCCAGCACGACGGGACTGTCTATACCAGAGGAATACAACAACCAGTAGGCAACTGGCTGCTTTTACGCCTTGAGAGTTCATGGACGTGACTACTGCCGTTTCAGCTTGTGTCTGTGATCCCTGGCGCTGGCGCGACGCCTGCTCCATAACCAGTGCCACTGATGGCCAGCAGCAGAAACAGGACGGCAGCTGCATCGACCAGCAAGACGCCGGCATTGCCGAGTATACGCCCACTGTGCAGATCCAGCAGAATGCGCTCCAGTGTCAATCCGTAGCCGCGGTAGGCTGTCTGTAATACCCTGCGTGAGTTCCGGCGGTGTAGCTGACGGTGTGGACCATGTGGCCTCGACCGTGTCTGTTGCGCTCCATTCCAGAAAGCTTTCGTCAGTCAGGTAGTAAGCGTGTGCAGTCTTGATTGCAATGGCACCGTCCCTGGTCGTCCCGATGGCCTGCATACCTGCCGGTACGCCAGCGGCATTGCCCAGGCTTTCGATCAGTTTCCCCATCCCGGTTCAACAACGTCAAATGGTCAGTGGATGCGACCACGTAATAATGCCCTGGTAAGCAATGGCGCCGACCAGTGGTGCCGAGAGATCATCAAGGAGTTCAGTATCCCGAAATACCCGCTCGTTTACCTCGGTAAAAAGCACAGAATCGAGCCTCATAACTGCTGAGATCATCGGGTGCATGTATGCCATACCAGTCAAGCAGCCGTTCTGACTGGACATGTCTCGAGTCCATGCTGCAGTAACTCGGTATGATTCAGCGCCAGTCCCGTCGCTGACAGGAGAATGACAAACAGCGCGGCACTCAGGCCAAGGTAGCGGTGCCAGACATACAGTGAGCGCAGCAGTTTTGCGCGAGACCTGGCTTTAGGGTGTCGTGTCATCGGGCAAGCGTGTCTGGGCTGTGCAGATACAGGGCGAGTCGTGCCAGTTTCTCCAGGGCGCGTACCGACAGGGTCGCACCGGAAATACCGTCGATTGACCGGTTCAGTTGCTTGTCATCATTCAGACCGATGCCGGTAAATTGATCCGTAAAAAAGGGATAGCGGACTTCCCAGCCGCGGCTTTCACGAAAGGCCAGTACCCGGATTTTCTCGAGCCTGTCGTCATTGATTACCAGCCCGACGGTAATCGGCTTGACCTTGCCGATTTCCTCAAGGACCCAGGCGGTGCGACTGCCCTCGCCCCAGTAGCGTATACGCAACCCCGGGTACGGGTGACCCAGGATTTCAGCGGCGGTGTCCTTGACGTCACCTTTGAGCCAGATGATCTCGGTGTCGGGTGTGGCACCGTTGAATGCTTCCAGCAGAAATTCCTCCTGGCTCGGGTAGTCCTCGTCAGCAAACACAGTGACGGTTTGAAGCAGGATTAATAATAAGAAATATGGTCTTGTTACCATTACTGACAGGGTAGCAGAAGTGGTTGAGTCTATTGTATCCCCTCTCCCCAACCCTCTCCCGGAGGGAGAGGGAGATGACGGAGGTGTGCAATCTAGCTGAGTGATGGTACCCATGCGACGCACCCGGCAGTCTGTCTGTTTAGAACTGGTAGCCGATGCCCAGATCGAAGGCGGTGAAGTCCACGGACTTTGCGTCTACATCGACGTGGTCGACATTGCGGTCGCGATAATCCACCTTCAGGACGACATCCTCATGTGGCCAGTAGTTAGCTCCAATTTCCCATTGCTTGAATTTATCCCGGGTGCGGGCGCCATCCAGGTCTTCATAGCGCGCATAGAAGCCAAGCGCTTGCCATGGCCGGATACTTGGCTCGATATACCAGCCGTGCTGGCGGTCGGCATCGGCTGCAGCCACGGCGGAGCCATCGAAATCCCAGCCGGCATAGAGCGCGCGCAACTGGAATGGCCCGTTCTGATAGATGGCATGGGTTTCAAAGAGGAGACCCCGGCCCAGGCCATCACCGGGTTCCTGTGAGGCATCCGACTGGTAATTGAGGGTGCCGGCGAGTTCCAGGCCCTGGATGCCGGTGTATTTCAGGCGACCGGTATAGGCGAAATCGTTGGCAATGGCTTCGGATACTTTTTGCCGGCCACTGCGGACCACAAAGGCATTATCACCGGTTGTCGGAATGGCCAGCCCGGAGGTCAGCGCCAGGTCCCAGCTGATGCCGTTGTCATAGTAGCCATTCAGTGCCGCGCCTGCTTCCCACCAGGTGGTGGGAACAATGATGTTCTCGACGTCGTTGCGCTCCACACCATAGAAGGTAGCGGGTTCATGGGTTTCGTTCAAAATGCCGACTGGCATCAGGAACAGGCCACCTTTGGTCTGCAGGTTGTCACGGATGTCGTACTCTATATAAGCCTGTTCAAGTTCTACCTCTCCGTTTTCATCATCACCTGACACGGCATGTTCGAGTTCAACTTCAGAGAAGAGACGCAGCCTGTCGGTAAACTCGTGTCCGAAGAACAGCACGAAACGATGAAAGTCGATTTCATTTTTATCATCAATGCCATCGTTATTGATGTTGTTATAGTGCAATTCACCATACCCACCAATGGTCGTTTTGTCGGCCCAGCTGGAGCTGGTGCCTTTCCCGGAACCGGAGTCCTCGACTGCAACCACCGCAGCTTCGGCCTTTTCATCCGCATCCGCGGCCTGTTTGGCCGTTTGCTGCTGCTGATTCTTGAGGGCCTCGATTTCTGCCTGTTGCTTCTGGATGATCTCCCAGAGCTCTTCAATGGTCGGTTGGGCTTTATCAGCAGGGTAAGCAGGCAGGGGTAGCAGGTTAGCCAAAAATATGGCAGTCAGAAGCGCGAATTTCATTAATGTCTCCGAGGCAAACGGCTTACAAATGGCAATTTCGATAGTTTAATTATTATAAACGCAATTGCAAATCTATATCGTTACAATTCGTAATCTAGTTTATCTCTGACATTCCTATTGACTGATTCTTTATAATGCGGCGATAATCAACAACAATCTCTGTTCACTCACGGCCCAAAGCGCATGAAACAGCCAGAAATCAATTTGACGGACCTGTCCAGGCTCAGCACCGGTCAGACCGCCCACATAACCGGTATCCATGCGCCGGATGACATTCGACAACGCTTGCAAGCGATGGGATTGCGCACCGGACGTGAAGCACAGGTGATTCGTTGTACCCGTCTGGGACCCATGCAGATTCGTGTGGGCAGTGTTGATCTCATCATGCGTCGTTGCGATGCAGCCCGTGTCACCATTGTTGCCAAAAAGTGAAACGAATTGCCATTGTCGGCATGCCGAATACGGGCAAGTCGACATTCTTTAATCGTCTAACCGGCTCTTCCTCTCGCGTTGGTAACTGGCCCGGTGTTACCGTTGAATTACTCAGCGCCCGGACTATTCTCGGCAAGGATGCTGTCGAGGTGGTCGACCTGCCCGGTATCTATGATTTGCACGGCTTCTCGGATGATGAGCAGGTCGTACGGTCGTTTCTGGAGAACAATGTCGTAGACCAGGTCGTCATGGTCCTGAATGCCGCTCAACTGGACCACCAGTTGCCGCTGGCATTGCAAATTCACAAGCTGGGGATGAAACCCGTGCTGCTCGCCAACATGATTGACGAAGCGGATCAACTGGGTATCCGCATCGATGCGCAGGCCTTGTCGAAATCACTGGATTGCCCGGTCATCCTGATCAGTGCACGCAATGGCACCGGTCTGAAAGAAGTCAGGGAAACCCTGGTCGAGAGTCTCCAGTCCAGCCATGTGGTGAAGCCCAATGAGCTCAAGGCTTACCTGCATGCGGATGATGAACTGGTAGCACAGGCCGAGACGCTTGTTAGCCGGCATGTATCCTCGCCAAGCCGCCTGGTTCGCGTGATGACGGAGCGGATTGATCGGGTACTGTTGCACCCGCTGTTCGGCTTGCCGCTGTTTTTTCTGGCCATGTTTCTGGTCTTTCAGGCGGTCTATACACTGGGTGCACCCTTGCAGGATGCCGTCGCCTACCTGCTGGAACTGTTTCGAGGCTGGGCACTGGAGCCTCTTGCCAGTGTCTTGCCCGCAACTCTGTACGGTTTCCTCGTCGATGGCTTGTATGACGGGATTGGTACGGTTGCCTCGTTTGTACCGGTGATTATTCTGTTCTTCTTCCTGATGGCCATTGTTGAAGACAGTGGCTATCTGGCGCGCGCTGCCTACCTGACCGATGCACTGATGGCGCGCCTGGGACTGGATGGCCGCGGCTTTGTCATGTTGCTGATGGGTTTTGGCTGCAACGTGCCCGCCTTGATGGGTACCCGTGTGATGCGCAGCCGTTCGCTGCGGCTGCTGAGTATGCTGGTAATACCCTTCTCCCTGTGTTCTGCACGACTGCAGGTGTTTATCTTTATCACCACGGCATTGTTCACGCCGCAGCAGGCGCCGGTGATCCTGTTTTTTATGTACATGGCCAGTTTTGCCGCGGCCTTTCTGACGGCGTTGCTATTTGGCAGGCGACTGAAGAGTGATGAGCCGTTTGTGCTGGAACTGCCCCCGTACCGGAGTCCGGTCCTGTTCCAGGTGCTGATGCGCGGCTGGCATGAAATATCACACTTTCTGCGCCGTGCCAGTACCTTCATCATTACCGGTGTGGTGACTGGTTTGGTGGTTGACACACTACCCGGAAGGTGCGACGCCCGGTGGCGCGGGTACCTATGCCAGCATGATCGGTGAGTGGCTAAAGCCGGTGCTTGAACCGATCGGCATCAGTGCCGTGATGTCCGTAGTCCTGTTGTTTGGTTTCGTGGCGAAGGAGATTGTTATCGGTGCCATTGTCGCCATGACCGGACTGCAAGGTGCCGCGCTGAATGGTTATCTGGCCACGCAGATGGATGCGTATTCAGGCGATCAGCTTTATGCTGTTTATACTGTTGTATACGCCCTGTTTATCAACGCTGGCTACCCAGCTGAGTGAATCCCGCAGCTGGCGGTTTACCACTGTCAGTCTTGCCTGGTCACTGGGCTTTGCCTGGTTAGTCAGCTTCGGTTTTTACCAGGGAGCCCGGTTGCTGGGTTACTGACCGGCTCGCCAGCACTGCAGGATTACGCACTGTTCAGCGTCGTGCTGAATACCAGACGTGTCACCGGGTGAATGTTGATGTGACTGATCGGTATCCATTCCACCTTGATATTGTTCAGACGACGATCTGGCTGTACACGCCTGTTGCACTTGAACAGTCGATCCTGCTGTTGATCGTTCCGCGTCTCTCGGTCGTTTTTCTTCGCTCGTTCATGACTGGATCCATATTCTGTTCTACACCCCTGTTCGTATCATGGACCACGCTTGCCCGCCCGGCAATTGGACTAAAGTCTATGGGGGCAATGCAATTACTTCCCGGCTGCGACTATAATCAGGATATTGGGTAACAAGGAGGGTTCGTTTGGCAATCAGGGGTAGCTGATGAATACGACCACAGAAGGATCGGTGCCTGCCAGCGAGCTGGACATCGCCAGCATGCAGCTGGGCATAGACCGACTTGAGTTTACCCTGCAGACCCGTGAAGATGTGCGCGCCATGGCAGCAGACACTGGCGCAACAGGCACAGCGTGGCTTGCTGCTGCTGACCCAGGACCTGGAACCTGCCATCTTTGATCAGTAGCCATTTCTGGATGCGATCAGCGAGCTGGCCCGACGGCACCGCGATGTCTGTTTCAGGATCCTGATACTCGACAGTCACAGAACCCTGCAGGGTGGGCATCGACTGATTGAACTGTCACGCCGATTAAGCCCGAATATCCAGTTCAGGTCGCCCTCCTCCCGACTATCAAAATACCGGTAAGACCTTTCTGCTATGTGATGAAGCCGGCTATTTCTTCCGGCCGCTGGCAAGCCGCCACGAGGGAACTGCCAATTTCAATAACCCGGGTGAAGTCGCGAGGCTGAAAAAATATTTCATGGAGCTCTGGGATCGAAGCGTACCTGACAGTGAACTGCGACTGCTGCACCTGTAATAGAATCGCAGCGGCATCCGTTTCGCTGATAGTGATTCGTGCGCACAGGTGCGTTATTGGCATCCGGAGCGAATAGCACCGCGATTGAAACATCCTCGCTACTCGCGCGATTGCAATGCCCCTGGAGGTCGGCACATCGCGATTGACTATGGAAAAGCCGGGATGACCGGCTCGGTGCCCTCGACGTGTGCTTCCGGATGATGTTGTCTTGATCAAGTCAGTGATCTCACTCAACCCGCGTCTTCGGTACATCCACCATCATCAGCAAGCTGCCCTGCTTGATGGCCTCTTCAAACTCGGTCAGGCGTGAACTGGGCGCAGAGATCCCGATCATGCTGGAGAGCCAGGCACCAACTCCGGCACCTGCCAGGCCAATACCCAGTATGGCGCCGCCTCCGAGTGCCAGACCGACGCCCGGTATCGCAACAGCCGCGATACCGGCCAGAATCCCGGTCGCGCCACCAATGGCAAGGCCCCGCTCGACTGCCGGTACGAAATCACTCTCCTGCAGCAGACCGGCTTCCGGTAAATGGGCCTCGACCAGGGCATGATGATCTGCGGCAGCAATGTGCATATGCCGCTGTTCTACCCGCGCCAGCAGCAATTCATCGACGATGGTTTTTGCACTGTCTATGGTAGGGATCAAGAAATAGAGCCGTCTCATATGTTATCTCCTTGTTCTGATTCTGGATGTCATGGTGCGTACACTACTGGCCGGTATCATAACAATTATATGTAATTAGTAGGACACTTTTCCGGATTATGCCAGTCACTTGCCGGCCTGGCTCGCATGCCGCTGATTTAATTCGCCCCTCTATATACCGCATAATCCTCAGGCGTATCAAGGTCTTTGCGTGGTGGCAATTGAAACAGGCGCAGATTATGTCGCTGTATTCGATCCTCGGTGATGGATCAGCACCTCAGGCGTGCTCCAGGGTATGTTGCTAAAAATGGCAGGCGTGATGATCACGCATGCCAATCAGGTAGTAGCCGCCATCTTCAGCGGGTCCGATGACCACATCGGTACCTGTATCTAATGCGTGGAATGCCTTGCGAGGTCGTCTGCGGTAAGTGTCGGGCAATCCGCCCCGATCAGTACCACGTAATCAGCATCGGCCAGTGCTGTCTCGTACTGCCAGTGACATGCGTTGTCCGAGGTCGCCGGGTACTTGCGTGTGCAGGGTCGCCTGGTAGCGCTGCTCGGCACTGCTGAAAAAAAGGATGCCTGGTCGACGGGCTGCACCAGATGTCAATCGGGCACAGTGCTGCCTGGCTGCACATGGCCAGGCAATCGTCTAACAGCTGTGAATACAAATCAGCCGCCGCAACTTCACCGAGAAGAGGTACCAGCCGTGTTTTCACCTGCCCGGGATCCGGTGCCTTGGTCAGGAGCAGCAGCCGTGCGTGCGGGTATTTCATCCGCTCGTTACCGAATAGTATTTTGCCAGTCGTTCGGGGCTGATGCCGGCGAAATAGGCAAGACGTAACCCCCACATGGTCACGATCGTGCGCAGAATACCATGTGCATGCCAGCGTCGTGCTGAGGTACCAAGTCGTCTGTGTAACCCGGCAAGGCCGAGCGTGTTGCTTTAGCGAGCGACTGAAGCTGATGTCCTCCATTAACGGGATAGAAGGAAAACCGCCAACACGTGTCATAAAGCGTACGCGCGTACAAAGATGCCCTGGTCGCCGGTGGCAATGCCGCTAAGACGGGTACGCTGATTCATGAACCAGGCCACGCACTTCAACAGGGGTGACTGTCCGTGAACGAGATATCGAAGCGTCCCCAGCCGGCTTCTGTACGTTGCAGGGTATCCAGTATCAGGTTGTCCGCGCCGACCGGTATGCAGCTGTCGGCATGCAAAAACCAGAGCACGCTACCACGGGCTATGGCTGCACCCGCCTGCATCTGGCGTCCCCGCCCGGGGGGCGGTCTGCAGCACCCGGTCAACGAGTGTCTGACCCAGTGCAAGCGTGGCATCGCTGCTGCCGCCATCGACCAGGATGATCTCGTGACCCGTGAACGTAAGGGTTGAAGTCGTTCGAGCGTTGGCTGAAGGCACCCCGCTTCGTTCAGGACCGGTATGATGATGGAAAGTTGCCGGTTGCTAGCAGCAACGCTTGCCATGTGACGGCCCCGTGCTGCAGCAACCGGTTGCTGCACTGTCAGTGTCCGACAAATCGATAAAGGCACCCTCGTATGCCGGGTTTGCGAGCAGCGCATGCGTAGACTCATTGACCGGGGTGCGCTGACCTCGCTGATAGGTATTCCCTGCATCATCTGTCACAGCGGCAAATGGACCGCGATAGATCAAGCTGTGCCGGCTATCCTGGTCCCCGACCAGGGCAGGCTTGATCGCGGTCAGTGTGACTGAGCGGAACTCTATGCCGTCTATGGTTTGCCAGGGAGCGGGATCCCACTTGTCATACTTCGTCGCCATGAACCCGGTATCCGTAAAGGCGTTGAGGAACTCCGTTTCCTGGAAGGCCCCCGAGATGCAGCCACTCCAGAGCTCCGGGTCATCCTTCATGGACCGGGGGATGGCGCGATCACTGACGATATCCGCTATGGCGACCCGGCCACCCGGTTTCAGGACCCGGTATATTTCCCTGAGCAACTGCTGTTTTTCATGGTCTGCGACCAGGTTCAGGACACAGTTGGAGATCACCAGGTCAATGGAGTTATCTGCGATCAGCGGCTGTTCCTGTCTCTGTAGCGACTCCCAGTTCCTCAGGGCTGTGTAGTCGTCGTGGCGGTTAACAGGATGTGTTTCCAGGTATTCCTCCAGGGCCTCAATATCCAGGGCAAGGTCCTGTATAGTTGCCCTTCACGAACCTGACACGATCGCCACACAGGCGTTGCGCCATTTCATCCTGGTAGCTGCGTGCCAGTGCCAGCATGTCATCGTTCATGTCGATGCCGATAACCTGCCCGGATTTCTCCCACGAGTTGTGCGGCCATGTAGCAAATCTTGCCGCCACCCGATCCAAGGTCCAGTACCACATCGCCCTCCTGCACATAACGTGAGGGATCTCCACAGCCATAATCCCTGTCAATGATTTCATCCGGCAGCATGGCCAGCAGACCCTTGTCATAGGAGACCGGGCAGCACAGTGACGCCTGTCGTTCCTTTGCACCTTCTGAATAACGTTCAAGGACGCTGCTCTCGATATTCATGGACATGGTTGGTTCCTGTTTGCTTTGTTCTGACAGTAACGATTACTTTTCACGTATCCAGTGCGCCACCACAGCCTGATCCCTGGCCGGCGGTACAGGCATAGCAATGATCGGCCACCTTGATGGAATGGCTGTGCAAATCAACACCGGCACAGATCAGAGATATGCAACCGGGGCCTGTGGTCGATCTGTAAAGGCATGTCCAGCATCTGGTTAAAGTCGCAGTCGTAAACGTATCCCTGCCAGTCAACGCTGATTAGCGAGCGGCACATGACTGCGGCGGTATTGTCGTCCAGGTGCGCTGTCTTCAGCAGCTTCATGTAACTGGCAAACTCTCCACGACTGACGAGTGTGCTGCCAAAACGATTGATGGGCATGTTGGTCAGCGTTAGCAGGCGGTTGAATACAATGCCGTATTGATCTGCCAGGTGCTGTTTGTAGTCCTGCTCCAGTGCTTCTTGCTCGGGGGGTAAAGAGGCCCCCTGTGGATTGAATACCAGCTCGAGCACCAGCCCCGAACCATCCTGCCCGTAGCCCAGTGCATTCAACAGGCGCAGTGCCTCCAGGCTGAGGTCGAAGGTTCCGTCGCCTCGCTGCTTGTCGACATTATCCTTTATATAACAGGGAAGTGAAGCAACTATCTTGACCCTGTTCTCGGCAAGAAAGCGGGCGGTGTCCTGCTGTCCGGGCTCGAGCAAAACAGTGAGATTGCAGCGATCAATGACGTCCACTCCACGTTGTCGCGCGGCAGATACGAAGTCCCTGAAATGGGGATTGAGCTCCGGGGCACCACCGGTGAGATCGAGAGTCTTGATTGCTGAGACATCGATAAAGGCTAGCAGCTGTTCGATGGTCTTGCGGTCCATCATTTCCGTTCGTTTGGGACCGGCATTGACATGGCAATGCAGGCAGGTCTGGTTGCACTTGTAACCTAGGTTGACTTGCAGTGTTTCCAGCCGGGCACGTCGAATCTGCGGGGAAGTCGCTGGTGATCAATAATGGCAGGGTTGCATGCATGGTTGTGACAGTGTGTAAAAAATGTTTATGGGAGCAACCGGTTTAGCATCCAGACAAGCAACCGGACCTTTTTCGATTGCAGCAGGTGTGCGTAACTCTTGTTGATGGTCCGGCGATGGATCTGTGAATGGGTCGGATAGGCATGAACCATCGCTGCAATGTCCTTTACCTTGGCATTGACCTGCATGGCCAGGGCAAGTTCGTGTATCAATTCACCTGCATGCGGGCCGACCAGGCTGGCGCCCGCAATGCGTCCCTTGCTGATCAGTAACCGGGCCGCGCCATCATCATGGCCATCTGTCATGGCGCGGTCAACCTCGGCCACTGGAAATTCCGCAACATGGTAGCGGATGCCTTTTGTTTTTGCCTCGACTTCTGTCAGTCCGACCGAGGCTACCTCCGGGTCGGTGTAGACCACGCGTGGCACCACCCTGTAGTCGGTTTTTTTCGGTGTGCGAAACACAATATTGGCCAGTGCAATACCTGCCTGGTATTCGGCCATATGGGTAAATTGATAGGGCCCGCAGACATCTCCGACGGCATAGATGTGTTTTTGCGAGGTACGCAAGCGCCGGTCAACACCAATGCCCTGCCTGCCAAATTTCACACCGGCCTCCTCCAGTCCCAGTCCATGGACCACCGGACGTCTGCCGGTCGCAATCAGGATCCGTTCGCATTCGATGGTGCGTCCATCGGCCAGTACAATCTGTCGGGCATCTCCCTCACGTCGAACGCCGGCGACCTGGGCGGCGGTGATAATGCCTATCCCCTCATCTTCCAGGGCATGCTGCAGCAAGAATGAGGCCTGGCTGTCCTCATGTGGCAGCACCCTGTCAGCGGCCTCAATGAGCGTGACCTGGCTGCCAAGGCGTGAAAACGCCTGTGCCAGTTCCACCCCAATAGGACCGCCACCGATCACCGCCAGGTGGTCAGGCAGTGTGCGCCGTTTGAAGATCGTTTCATTGGTATCAAAGCCGGTCTGCTCCAGCAAGGGTATCGGCGGGATGGCCGGCATGGATCCGGTCGCGATGACAAAGCGTCTGCCGCTAATGACCTCCTCGTCCACAGTGACTTCATGCGGGCTGATAAACCGGGCGGCTCCAAATCGCACCTCGCAGCCATAGCTGCGAAAGCGCTCCGGGTCATCGTGTTGCTGAATCCTCTCTATGACACGGTCAACCTGATCGATCGCCTTGCCAAAGTCGATCCCGGGCATTTCAGACAGCAAGCCTGTACTGACTCCGCTGCGTGCAACGTGTGCGGTGTGCGCCATGTGGATGAGAGTCTTGCTTGGCACGCAGCCGGCGTGCAGGCAGTCTCCGCCCAGCCGTTCTGACTTCTCGATGAGCGTGACACGCAGGCCTACCTGGGCAGCAACACTGGCAACCACCAGCCCTCCGGGGCCACCACCAATGACTACCAGGTCCTGTCTGCGTTTCATTGCAGGTCAATCCTGTTGCGTCGCATAGGCATGAATACCGGTAAAGGGAAGGCGATGGTGGCGGCCCCGGAAATGGCCAGCAAGACTTTCCTGATGACCTCTTCACCGCCGCAGGCGGCTTCACTACCGGCAAAACCCGGGTAGGAACAGGCTACCCCGCTCGGGGTCATAACGATAAACGAGGTGATAATGTAGTGTGACAGGCGAATATTTGTCAGACCCGGTGCGAAGTTGCGCAGGAGCATGCGACGCTGTGCATCAGGGCTCATCGTGTTGCTCCCATCGACGGCTGTTGATCGCGTACTCCGTGACGGTGCCGATGAACGGCATCATCAACAGACGCGGTAACGGTGTGCACTGCGCGCCGTCGCGAAAGGTGTCGATGCCGATTGTCATTCCCGTATGTCCATCCTGTGGCTGGGCACGGTAGGTGCCGAACAGTCGGTCCCACAATGAGAGGTTAAAGCCGAAGTTGCTGTTGGTCTCGTGCGGCAGGTGCGAGTGATGTACCCGGTGCATGTCCGGCGTCACGATCAGCATGCGGATGATCCGGTCGAGTGCCAACGGCAAACGCACATTACTGTGATTGAACATCGCCGTGGCATTCAGCAGCACCTCGAAGAGGATAACTGCCACCAGTGGTGGTCCCAGCAGGACAATGGCGGCAAACTTGATGAGCATGGAAAGCAGTATTTCTATGGTGTGGAAGCGTGAGCCGGTAGTGACATCAAAATCGAGATCGGCATGGTGAACACGGTGCAGTCGCCAGAAGGCCGGCACGGCATGGAACATGACGTGCTGTAGATAGATAACTCCATCGAGAATAATCACGGATGCAAGCACTGACAGCCAGCCGGGCGCATCCATCTGGTTGAATATTCCCCAATGTTGCTGATTTGCATAGGCAGCAACGCCGACCGCTGCGGTTGGGAAGATCAGCCGCAACACCACCGTATTCAACACCACCAGGCCAATGTTGTTCAACCAGCGTGCTGACTTGGGCTGTGTCAGTGCCCGGCGAGGGGCAAGCAGTTCCCAGATTGCCATCAGGGCAAAGACACCAAAGAATGCGCCCAGCCTGATGCTTGCCTCATGTGTGCTGATAAAGTTATCCATGATTCTGGCAACCTGCGCTTGTGATTGAAGGGTCGTTTGCGGCGGCCACTTTTTCCAGTGCCTGTGTAACCACCTCTATACCGGCCCCCTTGCGAGGGCCGTGCTCGCTTAGATGCCGGCGCCAATGACGGGCGCCGGGCATGCCCTGGAACAGTCCCAGCATATGCCGTGTAATGTGTTTGAGCGGCGATCCCCGATTCAGTTCCCTTTCGATGTAAGGCAGCATGCGCTGAACGACCTCGTCACGGGTCGGGGAAGGATGCTTGTCATGGAACAGGCGTCGATCCACCGCTGCGAGCAGGTAGGGGTTGTGGTAGGCACTGCGTCCAAGCATAACGCCATCCACGACCAGTAAATGCTTTTCGGCAGCATCCAGGTCAGTGATGCCGCCATTGATGATGATGTTCAGGTCCGGGTACTGTCGCTTGATTTGGTAGGCAAAGTCATAGTTAAGCGGTGGTACGGTGCGGTTTTCTTTCGGGCTCAGTCCTTGCAGGAACGCCTTGCGTGCATGAATGATAAAGGTCTCGCAACCTGCCTGCCGTACGCAGGCAATAAATTCGGCAAGTTCTTCGTATGAATCCCTGTCATCAATGCCGATACGGGTCTTTACGGTGACCGGTACTGACACGGCCCCCCTCATCGCCGCGATGCAGTCAGCCACCAGTGCCGGTTCCGCCATGAGACAGGCGCCAAAGCGCCCGGACTGGACCCGGTCGCTGGGGCAGCCGATGTTTAAATTGATTTCGTCATAACCGGCATCCTCGCCGATGCGGCTGCATTCGGCGAGTGTATGTGGTTCGCTGCCCCCCAGCTGGAGAGCCACCGGGTGCTCACAGCGATCAAAACGAAGGAAACGCTCACGATCGCCGTGCAGGATGGCGCCCGTGGTTACCATCTCCGTATACAGCAGGGTGTGTTTGCTGATCTGGCGCAACAGGTAGCGACAGTGCCGGTCCGTCCAGTCCATCATGGGGGCAACGGAAAATATATGTCTCTTATAATCAGTCACTAAATAGGTTTCTTGTTGATGCTGGTACACATATACCTGTTAGTGATACACGCACCTTCACCCACTCCTGCGGTGTAGATTTACCAAGAGTGTACCAAGATGGCGACATACCAGAAGCGTGGCGAAAACTGTCGAGCGATTATCCGCAAAAAGGACCAACGCCCGTTTGGTAGACTCATTCAAAACTAAAGCAACTGCCAAGCGGTGGTCGCAGGATACAGAGGACAGCTTCGAATCCCGGCAGTTCAGCGACCCTCGAGCTATTAAGAATATCACGATAAGCGGGCTGATAGACCTAAATACCAGGGAATTTGGGTGTCGACAAGTTAACTGCTTGAGATCCAGGGCATCAGGCTTCATTATTTCAGGCAACCACCCCATTCTGAAAACGCACTTACCCTGAGGGCCAGATAATCGATCGGCCGATACCAGGTGCCGTCCCAAATTGAATGAATTGCTAACCTTGGCATGGACACCAAGAAATCTCAGAGCCTGCCCTGTCGATTTGAACCGCCGCATCGCTCGTTCAAGCATTCTGGTCAATTCATGCGATTGCTCGGCTCGATTATTCGCATACTGAGAGGTATCGTGAATCACTTCAGGCATCAGCCCCTATGGGCCACTCCATAACTTCGAAGTTTGTCTGTCACGATTTTCCCCGATTCATCCATGTGACTCCGGATCAACCGTTTGAAGAATCTCTTCGCTGCGGCTTCTTCCCGCATTGCCTGGTGGCTCAGGTTAAATCGATAATAGACCCAGAGCACAGCTGATGATCTCTGGCATGAATCGGTGCCGTTTGTATGTGTTATGGGACCAGTCTATCAATTCTGACTGCTTGACTCGTCAGTACTTCCAAAAGGGACTGACTTGTCGGTACACTCCCGAGCTAAACTTAGTGCAGTGGCTTGTCAGCTAACAGAAGGACCACGAAAAACACCGGGGCATGTGACATCGGAAGAACGATTTTGCATATATTGCATCGATCGATTGAGCTGACAAACGCAAACCGTACGTTCACTGTTGCGATTTTTGATATGCAGATCTGGCCTGAACAAATTACAAGAATCATTTGAAGGGCCAATCGGACACTGCGAAATAAAACCCTGCCTAGGTGCTGTGCTACTCGGCCATGGAACGATGATTCAACTTGTGTATACCGGCACGCTTGTGCTGAGCGCAGCTTTGCTCTTCACGATCCAGCCTATGTTTGCCAGCATGGTCCTTCCGTTACTAGGCGGTTCACCGGCCGTATGGAATACGTCCATGGTGTTCTTCCAGGCAGCGCTTCTTGCAGGTTATGCGTATGCGCATTTCTCAACACGATTACTTGACGTTCGGCGGCAGAGCCTCCTGCATCTATTCTTACTGGTTTCTGCGTTCATCGTGCTACCAATAGCCGTCGCGAAGAATTGGTCACCGCCAACGGAAACAACCCCCGTTTTATGGCTGATAGCCTTGCTGACTGTCTCCATCGGCCTGCCGTTCTTCGCGCTATCTGCAACAGCACCATTGCTTCAAAAGTGGTTCGCACATACGCACCATATGGATGCTTCAAACCCTTATTTCCTGTACGCCGCAAGTAATCTCGGGAGTATTCTGGCGCTGCTGGCCTACCCGATTTTGTTCGACCCCTTTCTTGGACTAATCGACCAGAGCACGACATGGACACTCGGCTACGGTGGATTAGTCATTCTGATGGCAGCATGCGCATTTCTGCTCTGGCACAATTTCGCGGGTGACCTATTGGGGGATCGTCACCCGGCAGCTGAGGAACTCAGGTCCGAGGTCGACTGGAAGCTCCGTACACAGTGGATGCTTCTCGCTTTCGTCCCATCGAGCCTATTGCTCGGGGTAACCACCCACATCACGACTGACATTGCATCAGTACCACTGTTGTGGGTGATTCCACTCGCGTTATACCTATTGACATTCATTATTGTTTTTTCAAGAAGACCGGTAATACCACACAAATGGATAGTGACCGTACACGCCTATCTAGTGTTGATATTTGTCCTCGCGCTGTATGTCTCGATATTGTCCATCTGGGTGACGTTACTGATCAATTTCTTGATGTTTTTCGTATCAGCCATGCTATGTCATGGCGAGTTGGCGAAGCGGCGGCCCGCCGCCAAACACTTAACTGAGTTCTATTTGTGGATGTCGTTCGGAGGCGTTCTTGGGGGGGGCTTTAACGCGCTCTTGGCACCGTTAATATTCAATTCCGCGCTGGAGTATCCGATCGCGGTCATCATGGCATGTGCCCTGCGCCCGGTACTTTCCGAAGGGCGCGATGGCCGCTGGATGCTGGATCTTATTTTGCCTGCGCTGTTGGGTATCGTATTGCTGGCTATTTTTACGGTAACTCCCGATATATCGGGGTTAATAAACGCCGCTACTCCCGTGGTGATAATTTTCTGCACCATCATCGGGATGGCCGTCTTCGGTTTCAGTCCACGTCCATTACGGTTCGCGCTTGGAATCGCGGTCTTATTTGTCGCAATCAATAATCTGGCGAGCGGCGAGCGTACGACTCTACTGACGGCAAGAAATTTCTTCGGTGTTCATACGGTGAGTCGTGACGAATCGAGGCAGTTTACTATTCTCAAGCATGGTACAACGATGCACGGTGCACAATCGATCAACCCGCAAAAATGGCGTGAGCCCCTCACTTACTACGTACGCGAGGGGCCGACCGGACAGGTTTTTACGGCACTTCATTCAGATCCGAGAGACCTCTCGATTGGTGTCGTTGGGCTCGGCACAGGCGCAATGGCCTGTTATCGACGGCCGAATGACGACTTAACGTTCTACGAGATCGATGCGTCAATTCTCGACGTCGCACAGGATAATCGGTATTTTCACTATCTCGGCGAATGTGCGCCAGCCTCGCGAATCGTGCTTGGCGATGCGCGCCTTGCCCTTGTACGCGAGCCCGATCGGAAATTCGATATACTCATCATTGACGCGTTCAGTTCTGATTCAATTCCCATCCATCTGCTCACACGCGAAGCAATAGATTTATATTTCCGAAAACTCGAGAACGACGGTCTACTTCTAGTCCATATCAGCAATCAGTACCTGGACCTGGAGCCGGTTCTCGCCAATCTGTCTCAGCACGCGCAGCTTGCTGCCCGAATCCAGTTATTTTTGCCCAATAAAATGAGTTCTACCACTGGTCTGAGCGCTGAAGAAGCGACTACGGAAGTGCACTTGGCGGATTTCCATAACTCATCCCTCTGGGTTCTGCTCGCGGCGAACGAAGGAGCGCTGGGTCCAATAGCAACCGATCAACGTTGGAGATCGTTGGAGCCCGAACCAGCCGTTGGCCTCTGGACAGATGACTACTCCAATATCACAAAAGTTCTACGATGGAATATGAATAAAATCAGCGACTAGCGGGAGTACTGTAGCCAGTCACTGGCACACCTGCACCATATCCCTATTATTTACAGTACTTCAGCGACCAGTCGCGTCCATCCAGCATGGGGGTTACGGCAAATCGATGTGAAAAGGCTTTTGTAATTTGCGTCTCCTGTTGCGCAGGTTTCAGCCTGCCGCGATGATGGCCGATAGCCGCATAGTGATTAGAGATAGTAACTGCAGGCAAGTGATTCATATCACATTATATTGTTATTTACTTTTGTATTCTTACTGTCAGTGATATAGTTAGTTGAATTTCCGCAATATATTATATTTGTCTAATTAATACAAGGGGTTACCAATGAAAAGCAACCGGACACTGGTGTCGTTACTGATTCTCCTCCTGATTGGTTCAGCCCCTGCCCTCGCCGATGTTCTGCTCGTTGACAGCATCCAGTCCGCCCCCCGCATCCAGACACCCCAAAACGGTTTTACCATGTCACAGATTCGCCAGCAGTACGGTAGCCCGGTATCGGAGTTACCCGCGGTGGGTGATCCCCCGATCACCCGCTGGGATTATGATGGCTTTTCCGTCTTCTTTGAAAACGATCTGGTGTTGCATTCCGTCGTTCATCGCGCAGCCAAAAACTAGTACTCCAATCAAGGTTGTTTTTATGCCGGGCACACTTTAGTGTACCCGGCGAATGACCGCTCGCACGATTAATTTCCGAATTCGCACCCCAGTCAGGGGTGATAATTACCTGGCCCCATTCTCATTCCGACTGGCGAGACCGGCTGGAAGAGATAGAACCGGTGTACCTGGAAATTACACGTGCGATCAGCCGTTATGAACGTGTCCTGGTAATCTGCTATGACGATCGTCACATGCAGCATGTAAGCGACCTTCTCAAGCAAACTGGCATCTCGGCAAGTGCTGTCCACTGTGTTGCTGTACCTACCAACGACACGTGGGTACGTGATTATGGCCCACTATCTGTATCCGTTGACGGTAACCCACCACAGTTGCTGGATTTTACCTTCGATGGGTGGGATGGAAAATACGATGCCGCACGCGACAACCAGGTATCACGCATCCTGTTTGATACGGGTGTATTCAGCATGCCAGATCTGAAAACGCATGCTCTTGTTCTCGAGGGCGGCGCTATCGATACCGATGGATGCGGGACCCTGTTGACAACGACACGCTGCCTGCTCGGGTCTGGACGCAATCCGGGTATGAACAGGGAGGCACTGGAAGCCTGCTTGCATGAAACCCTTGGTATTGAACGAACACTGTGGCTTGATCATGGCATGCTCCGTGGTGATGACACCGATGGCCACGTGGACATGCTGGTGCGGTTTTGTACCCCGCAGCTCATTGCTTATCTGCAATGCACGGATCCGGCAGATGAGCACTACGACGAGTTGAGTGCCATGGAGCAGCAACTGCGTGGTTTCATCACGCACGATGGGGACCCCTACACCCTGTGCCCGTTACCCATGCCGCAGCCGGTCTATTCAGCGGACGGTGAGCGCTTGCCCGCGAGTTATGCAAACTTTCTGATAATCAATCACGCAGTGCTGGTGCCTGTCTATAATGATCCGGCGGACAGGCAGGTGCTGGACGTGTTGCAGCAGTGTTTCCCCGGACGTGAAATAGTGGCGATCAATTGCCTGCCTTTGATACAGCAATACGGCAGTTTACACTGCGCTACAATGCAGTTGCCGGAAGGCGTGCTGCAATTTTGACAGCGATTCGCCGTGCGTGAGTTAAAGTGCACCTGCACCAATAGACACACACGTGCAGTAACGGGTTGTACCGGTGAATGTTCGAGTACCACAAGATAGCACTTGCGTAGCGCTCCAATACAACGGCTGCGTGCGTGTACAGGAAACATAACCCATGAGTAAGCAATCACTGACCGTCGGACTGGTGCAGCAGGCGTGCGGAGCCAGTCGTGAGTCGAATCTGGATGCCAGCATTCAGGGTATCCGTCGTGCAGTGCAACAAGGCGCGCAACTGGTGTTGCTGCAGGAATTGCACAGCAGTATCTACTTCTGCCAGACAGAAGATGCCTGTCATTTCCACCTTGCGGAAACGATCCCTGGCCCAACCACTGAATTGCTTGGCCACGTCGCTGCCGAACTCGGCATCGTGATCGTTGCATCGTTGTTTGAACGCCGTGCCAGCGGCATCTATCACAATACCGCGGTGGTACTCGATGTCGATGGCCAAATAGCCGGTCGCTATCGCAAGATGCACATTCCCGATGACCCCGGCTTCTATGAAAAATATTACTTCACCCCGGGTGACCTGGGTTTTGAGCCGGTTTCTACCTCTATTGGGAAACTGGGTGTGCTGGTCTGCTGGGATCAATGGTACCCGGAAGCCGCACGCTTGATGGCGCTTGCCGGTGCGGATCTACTGTTATACCCCACAGCAATTGGCTGGGATGACAGGGATGACGGGCAAGAGAAGTTGCGACAGCAGGATGCCTGGCTAACCGTACAGCGTGGCCATGCAGTTGCCAACTGCTTGCCGGTCATGGTCTGCAACCGGACCGGGCATGAAGCCGATCCGTCCGGTCGCAGTGACGGTATACACTTCTGGGGGAGCAGCTGCATTATTGGTCCCCAGGGTGAACTGCTGGCACAGGCAGGCCCCGATCAGGAAGACGTGCTGGTGACCTCGATTGATTTTGCCCGCACCGAACGCTTGCGTCAGATGTGGCCCTTTCTGCGGGACCGTCGCATCGAAGCCTACCAGGACTTGCTGAAACGTTTCCGTGACTAGTTGCGACATGGTCAACCATGGCTGTTTCATGGATAATGTCGCTCCACTCTTTTCAAGCATTCAGGGCAAGGCGCATGATCCTCATTTTACACGCTGATACGGACAAGAACGGGGATGATTATCGGCTGTTGATGGACTTTCTGTCCAACCTGCACAACATCCAGGCGCGCGTGCACGATGAAACAGGCGCCCAGCAGGTGCTTACGGAAATCTACCTGGTGGGTGATACCGCAGCATTATCCATCGATGAAATGCAGAGTTTTACCTGTGTCGAACGTGTGGTGCGGGTATCCGAGGAATACCGGATACTGGGACGTCACCACGATGACAAGCGTGCCACTTTTTTTGAATACAACGGCGTCCGTTTTGGCCAGGACAATCTGCACGTATTTGCCGGTTTGTGTGCAGTGGATACGCCAGAACATGTAGAAATCATGATGAAGGCGTTGCAGGAGCACGGTCAGCAGTGCACGCGCATGGGTGCCTACAAGCCGCGAACGAATCCCTATTCATTCCAGGGACATGGTAAAAGCTGCCTGCCCTACGTATTCGAGCTGGCGGGCAAGTACGGCATGAAGGTCATTGCCATGGAAGTGACCCATGACACCCATGTCCGCGAGATACACGAGGCACTGGAACTGACCGGACATCCTACCGGCGTCATGCTGCAGATCGGAACCCGGAACACCCAGAATTTCGAGCTGCTGAAGTCGATTGGCCGAGAACCTGAATTTCCGGTGCTGCTGAAACGCGGCTTCGGAATCACCCTGGAAGAGTCGCTTAATGCGGCGGAATATCTTGCGAGCGAGGGCAATCGCCGCGTGGTCTTCGGTCTGCGCGGCATGAAAACCAACATGGGTGACCCGCACCGCAACTTTATTGATTTCGCACATGTGCCGGTCGTGCACCGCTTGACACGGATGCCGGTGTGTATCGACCCGTCACACTCGGTCGGTTCGCGTGAGGCCACCCATGAAGGGATCATGGATATTTTTCATGTAACGGCCCAGGGCGTCATTGCCGGCGCCAACATGGTACTGGTTGATTTTCATCCGCAGCCGGGCAAGGCGCTGGTTGATGGCCCGCAAGCCTTGCATATGGATGAACTGGGTTACTTCCTTGAGGATATCCGCATTGCCAGGGACGCCTATGAGCAGCGTGTGGCACTGGCCGGAAAGCAGTTAAAGGGCACGGCATCGTTGCCGTAATCCCTGGTCGGTTAGGCAAGAAGACGATTGTAATGGTCTGCCATGGTGGCTAACTGGTATCCTTTCAGACGTTTAATGGTGAACTAAAGGAGCGAGAATACATGAAACCGATGAAGACCCTGCTTGTCATAACAGCCCTGCTGGTATCTGCTGCCGCGTTTGCAGCGGATACCCCGACAGTAAAGATCACCCCGGACATGGCCTCCGTCGACGTGCTGCATAACGGCAAGAAAACAACGATTACGCGCAACCAGAATGAGAGCAATACCGTAAACCCGGCTTTTGCCAAGACATCGCGCAAGTGCCCGCCGTTCTGCATCCAGCCTGCTGCACTGGCACCCGGTGTGGAAACGATCGGAGAACTTGAGGTGCTTGACTACCTGAGCAAGATGAATGCGGGAGATAGCTCGATCCTGGTGATCGATTCCCGCACGCCGGACTGGGTCAAGAAAGGCACCATCCCGGGTGCCGTCAATATTCCCTGGACTGCCCTGAATCCGGCCCAGGGCGCTGATCCGATTTCCATCAGCGAGATCATGGTCGGCACGTTTGGTGTCAAGGAAATGGAAGGCCTGTGGGATTACTCCGATGCCAGGACCCTGGTGCTGTTCTGCAACGGCATGTGGTGCGGCCAGTCGCCAAACAACATCATGAACCTGCTGAAATTCGGTTACCCGGCTGACAAGATCAAGTGGTACCGCGGTGGCATGCAGGACTGGGAGATTCTCGGTCTGAGCACGGTGCCGGGTGAATAGGACTTCGGCACGGTTTAGCATTGCGGGCGGCTGAAAGCCGCCCTTTTTTTGCTTCTATTCAGGATAAGGCTAAAATGTTTGCCACGAATACACACGGAACAAAAACTACTCTAGCGGAAATATTTTCGGGTTCTTCCGTGGGCATTCATTTAGCTGGCTGCAGTATCAAAGGCCACCTGAGTCAGGTTAATACGCTATAGTTGATTCAGGCACATTGCTGAAAACCGGAGGAGAGAGTTATGACAGGCCTGCGTACTGTTGTTGCGTTCATGATTATGATCACAAGCCTGACAGGGTTGGCAGAGGACCAGGTGTCTCGTGCCGTTCAAACCCCCTATTCCGAACAGAAGGTCGTTTACGACTTTTATTTCGATCATCCCTCAAAGATAGGCAATGCGCTTTTCTGGATTCGCTCCCTGATGAACCCACTGATGGAGGCGCCCTACAATATTGCCCCCGAATTCCTCGATATCATCGTTGTGATCCACGGAACCGAGATTGTAACGGTTGCGCGAAAGAACTATGAGAAATACCAGGATGTCGTTGAACGCATGCGCTACTACGCCAGTCTTGGTGTGAAGTTCAGGGTGTGTGCGATTGCGGCCCACGATTTCGGCTATGAGACCGATGACTTCTATGAATTTATCGAGGTTGTGCCCTCCGCCATAGCGGAACTGGCGCACTGGCAACTTCAGGGTTACGCCCTGATTACCCCAAACGTGATGGACAAGAAATTCACCATAGACGAGATTCGCTAGCGTGATCGCCGCACAAGGGGGCTTGTATCTGCTTGCAACAAGCGTCGCTGTAATCGGGCCGCAGCTCGGCAACGAGCTTCTCAGGCAACCGGTTTGACGGGCTGCTTGTCTGCTTTCATCAACAAGGGTGGCAGGAAGATGAAGTCGGCGAGCAGTGCCAGGGCAATGGTAATTGCCGTCAACAGGCCCATCTCGGCATTCAGCTTGAAGGCGGACTGGGTCAAAACCAGGAAGCCCGCGATCAGTACCAGGCTGGTCACGACCAGGGCGATGCCTACGGTGTGAAATGCGTAACGTACTGCATCTTCTGCATTCAGCCCCTGCTCGCGGCGGGCGCGCAGGTACTTGCTGAGGAAATGCACGGTGTCATCAACCACGATACCCAGTGTCAGTCCCATGACCACAGAGAGTCCCAGACCGACCTGGCCGTACAGCAATCCCCAGAGTCCAAAGGCCATGGCGGCCGGTGCCAGGTTCGGGATCAGGCTGATCAGGCCAATTTTCACCGACCGCAAGGCGAAAATCAGCACCAGTGAAATCAGCACCAGTGCCACGCTGGTGCCGGTCAGCATGCTGCGAATATTGCGTTGCCCGATATAGGCAAACATGACTGACGGACTGGCGCCACCGGATTTCATGTACGGGGCATTCTCGTGCAGCCATTGCTGGGCGCGGGCCTCTATCGACAGCAGCTCGTTACTGGAGACGCTCTCAAGGGATACGGTAAGTCGGGTCGCTGACTTGCTGATATCGATCTGGTTATTCAGGTCGAGCCCATAGGGCAATGACATCTCGTAGAGCAGCAGGTACTGTGCCGCCAGCTCCCGTTCTTCGGGTAGCCGGTAATAGGCGGGATCATCGCCATGCATATTCCTGTTGAGTCGCTTCATGATATCGGTCAGCGAGTTGACGTGCAGCACGTGGGGTTGCTCCCTGAGCCACTGTGCAAAACGCTCCACATCCCGGAGGAACGCCGGCTCGTTGATGCCGCCACTCTCGCCTTCACTCAGGGAGTACTCGATGGTGTAGATGCCGGTGATATTCTCCGTGGCAAATTCGGTGGCGGTCCTGAAGTCAACCGACTTGTCAAAGTACTTGATGAATTCATCGTTCAGTTCGTTGCGTGGCAGGAAGGACACCAGCGCCAGGACGAGGATGCCCATCCCCCAGAACAGGGGATTCCGGTAGCGCACGATGAAGTCGGCAAAACGGTCGACAAACTGGGTATTACGTTCGGCCCCGGGCTTGACGCGTAGCGGCAGCAGGGAAACCAGCGCCGGCAGGAAGGTCACGGAATAAATGAAAGCCAGGGCGACACCCGTGGCAACGATGTTACCCAGGTCCCGGAAAGGTGGCGCATCGCTGAAGTTCATGCTCAGGAAACCAATAATGGTAGTCAGCGAGGTGAGAAACACCGGTTGCATGTTGATACGCAGGCTGTCGACGATGGCCGCCGTTTTGCCAAGGCCCTGGCGCATACCGTGCAGCAGTGTCACCAGGATATGCACGCAGTCAGCCACCGCCAGGGTCAGAATGATGGTCGGGGCGGATGCCGACGGCGGTGTCAGGGCCATCCCCATCCAGCCGGCCAGTCCCATTGCCGTGACGATGGAAAAGACGATGACCAGGAAGGTTGCCAGCAAGGCGCTGAAAGAGCGTAACAGCAGCACCAGGGTGAGAAGCACCACGCCGAACATCATCGGGATCAGGGTTTGCTGGTCATGAATAATAACCTCCGGGAAGGAGTTGTTCATGATGACCATGCCGGTGAGGTAGACATCGAGGTTGGGGTTGCCGGCCTCGACTTCCTTGACCAGGTTGCGGGCAAAGGCGGTGATTTCCGGTACTTCCTCACCACTGCCCTTGTCCGGCAGCTGGATGGTGACATTGACGGCGGTTACCTGCCCGTTCTCGGAAATCAGGCGATGGACCAGCAAGGGTTCGTTCAGGGCAATCGTACGGATTGCCTGAAGGTCATCTGCATCCAGTTGCTGTGGGTCTGCTGCCAGGTCGGCGACGACCAGATCATCACCCTCGGCCGAGGTGTGCTGGTAATTGGTCAACGAGTCGACACGCAGTGACCAGGGTATCTGCCACGAGGCTTCGGTGAGTCTGGCGACGCTGGCCAGTGTCTCCCTGCTGAATACCTGCCCGTCCCTGGGGGCCAGCACGAACATGACATTGTCCGTCTTGGTGTAGGTGTTTTGCAGTTCCTCAAAGGCCAGCAACTGGGGATTATCCGCGCTGAAAAATACCCGGTAATCGGTTTTAAAGGTGATCAGTCGCAAACCGCCAGCCGCGGCTGCAACTGTGATGATCGTTGCAACAAGTATCAGGTAGCGCCAGCGAAGCAGCCATTCGGCATACGATTTAACCACGTTAGATCCTTTTCTTTTAGTTGTCTACCGGCAGAAATATTTGTAACGCCACAGCTGGCGGCATAAAATGCCCTGCTTCCGCCAGGTTGTCTGGCGCGCATGGTCAAGTCAACAGCATAAGAGTTTTTTACCGCCGCCTCGATAACTCTGGCTACATCGAGGCAACCATAAATGAATATCGATAATACAGGAGTTTGATTACATGAGTGCAATTCGAATGCTGTTTCTGGTAATGGCCGCACTGATCCTGCTGGGGATCTGGCTGACGGGCTTCAATGTGGTCCACTGGGTGCTTTATATCCCGGTCGCGGCACTGACCTTTGCCGGTATCACAGGGATCTGTCCTGGCTATATGATCTTTCAGAAACTGGGGTTCAAGGGGCAGATCATCGGCAATAAATTGTAAGCAGGCAGAAACCCTGTTATTGATTTCTCACGGACCCTGGAAAGTCTCCAGGGTCTGATGATGACAGCCGCTTAACACCCCCTATCACATGTCACGCACGGCCCCAGCAAACGATCAATCCCGCATGGCCCTTTCAGTATTGGCGCCCGGGGTGCCGGGTTCCCGTGAACACCTCGTCTGGACCGGCCTGAGTGGTGACAGCCTGCCACTGGCGGTTGCCAGTGCCGCACGCCAGCACAACAGCCTGGTGGTTGCGATTACCCCTGATATGCAGGCTGCCGAGTTATTACACGACCAGGTGCTGTTCTTCTCCGGCCGGCAGGCACTGCCGGTCACAACCTTCCCCGACTGGGAAACCTTGCCATACGACAGTTTTTCACCGCATCCGGATATCGTGTCCGAGCGTCTGGCGACACTGTATGCACTGCCCGAACAGCATCGCGGCCTGTTGATCGTTTCAGCACCCACCCTGCTGCAACGACTGCCGCCACGCGAGTATCTCTACCAGAGCAGTCTGATCCTGAAGACCGGTGATACGTTAAATCTGGATCAGATGCGTACACGTCTGGAGAGTGCCGGTTACCGCTGTGTCTCGCAGGTGATGGAACACGGTGAGTTTGCGGTACGCGGTTCCTTGCTGGATCTGTACCCGATGGGTAATCCCCTGCCCTTCAGGATCGATTTGTTTGATAATGAAATCGAGTCAATCAGGACGTTCGATACCGAGACACAGTGCTCGCTGGAGACACTGGAATCAATTCGCATGTTGCCTGCCCGCGAATTCCCGATGCATGAAGCAGCGATTCGTACCTTTCGCCAGCGTTTTCGTGCCAGGTTTGAAGGCGATCCACAGAACTGCTCAATCTATCGAGACGTCAGCAATGGCATTGCGCCGGCCGGGATCGAATATTATTTGCCGCTGTTTCTCGAGCAGACCTGCTCACTTTTTGACTATCTCCCGGCAGATGCCTGCATGCTGCAGCTGGACAGCACTGGCTCCGCCTGCGAGAAATTTCAGGAGCAGCTGCAGGAACGTTATGAAGCGCGGCGCCACAATGTTGAGCGACCGCTATTGCCGCCGGAGTTGCTGTTTATCGAAGCGGCAGAACTGCAACAGCGTCTCGACGAATATACACGGATCGATGTCGACCTGTTCAGGGGAACGAAAACCCGATACCGCAAGATCGACTACGGGGTACGTGTTCCCGGCGATCTGAAATTAAGGCCGCGCGGGGAGCGACCGGCCGCTGCACTGCAGACATTTATCGCCGGCTTTAACGGGCGCATTCTCATCACCGCAGAATCGAGCGGGCGTCGTGAAGCCCTGCTGGACCAGCTGCGGGCCTTTGATATTCGTCCCGTAGCCGTGAATGACTGGGACGGCTTTCTGGAGTCGGCTAGCGACATCTGTGTAACGGTGGCGCCTCTTGAACAGGGGTTGATCCTGGAAGACGCACGACTGGCGGTCATTACCGAGACCGCGCTGTTCGGCGACCACGCACGGCAGACGCGACGCCGCAAGCCCTCCCGTGATCCGGCAAGCATTGTCAGGAACCTGACCAACCTCGAGATCAATGCACCGGTTGTCCATGAGGAACACGGGGTCGGGCGTTACCTGGGGCTGGAAACGCTCAAGGTCGGGGACATCGAAACCGAGTATCTGGCCATTGAGTATGCCGGCAATGACAAGCTTTACGTGCCGGTGGCCTCGCTGGCACTGGTGAGCCGTTATACCGGTGCCTCGCCCGAACATGCGCCCCTGCACAAGCTCGGCAGTGATCAATGGGAGCGGGCCCGGCGCAAGGCCACCCGGCGCATCCATGATGTTGCCGTTGAACTGCTGGATATCCATGCGCGGCGGGCTGCACGCAAGGGCCATGCCTTTGACGGTCCGGGTGCGGAGTATGCGAGCCTTTGCCGGCGCTTTCCCGTTTGAAGAAACGCCGGACCAGGAGGACGCAATCAACGTCGTACTGGCAGACATGCAATCCGGCATGCCCATGGACCGGCTGGTATGTGGCGATGTAGGCTTTGGCAAGACCGAAGTGGCCATGCGTGCAGCGTTCCTGGCAGTGCAGGATGGCAAACAGGTTGCCTTGCTGGTGCCCACAACCTTGCTGGCGCAACAGCACTACCAGAATTTCTGTGACCGCTTTTCCGACTGGCCGGTACGCATCGAGATGCTGTCGCGGTTTCGTTCCGGCAAGCAGCAGGACGAGATTCTGGCTGCACTGCAATCCGGCGCGATCGATATCGTGGTCGGTACGCACCGGCTGCTGCAGGCCGCGGTCAAGTTCAGGAACCTCGGATTGCTGATCGTTGATGAAGAACATCGCTTCGGCGTGCGGCAGAAGGAATCCATCAAGCGTTTGCGTGCCGAAATAGACATCCTGACCCTGACGGCAACGCCGATTCCGCGCACCCTCAACATGTCACTGTCGGGCATGCGTGACCTGTCGATCATCAGCACGCCACCGCCAAACCGCCTTGCCGTGAAGACCTTCGTCTGTGAATGGGACAAGGAAACGATTCGCGAGGCCTGTCTTCGCGAGATCAAGCGTGGCGGCCAGATTTACTTCCTGCACAACGACGTTGCCTCGATCGGGCGCATGGCCAGGGAGCTTGGCGACATCGTCCCCGAGGCGCATATCGAAATTGCCCATGGGCAGATGCGTGAACGCGAGCTCGAACAGGTGATGCTGGATTTCTACCACCGGCGTTTCAACCTGCTGCTGTGCAGCACCATTGTCGAAAGCGGCATTGATGTCCCCACGGCAAACACCATCATCATGAATCGTGCTGACAAGCTGGGTCTTGCACAGTTACACCAGCTGCGCGGCCGTGTCGGCCGCTCGCATCATCGTGCCTATGCCTACCTGCTGATTCCGCCGCGCCGCTCGCTGTCTGCGGATGCGGAAAAAAGGCTGGCAGCGATTGAATCCATGGAAGAACTGGGTGCCGGTTTTACCCTTGCAACCCACGACCTGGAAATTCGCGGCGCCGGCGAACTGCTGGGTGAAGATCAGAGCGGACAAATCCATGAAATCGGATTCTCGCTGTATACCGATTTACTGGAGCGCGCGGTCAAGGCGCTAAAAGACGGTCGCACCCCTGATCTGGATCGACCCTTGCACCAGGGCCCGGAAATCGATCTGTCGGTGCCGGCACTGATCCCGGCGGACTATCTCCATGATGTGCATACCCGCCTGGTGCTCTACAAGCGGATTGCCGGGATGGAGACGGATGAGCAGCTGCGTGATCTGCAGGTCGAGATGATCGATCGCTTTGGCCTGTTACCGGATGCCGTCAAGAACCTGTTCAGGATTGCCGCGCTGAAACTGCTTGCCAGCCCGATGGGAATCCGGAAAATCGAGATTCGGCAGCGAGGAAGGACGTATACTGTTCGACACTGATCCGGTTATCGATACCGATCGGCTGATTGAGCTGATACAGTCACAGCCGCAACACTACCGTCTGGAAGGCGGCACCAGGCTGAGACTGCTATGGAAATTTTCACGATGAGGAAGACCGCTTTGCCAGGGTGTGCCGAATTACTGATGACGCTGCACCAAAAATACACTGAATCCGGACCATGCGAATGAATGCTCTTCAATGTCCTGCCACTCTCTCCGGCAAGGCTCCGCCAGCGCTTGCTGTGCTGTGCGGTGTTTCTCCAGGCCCTGCCGGCAGCCCGTTGGCCCTTGCGGAGGTGCCAGTCTATGATGTCGAAGTGGTGATCTTCAGTAACCTGAACGCGGGGAGTGATGGTGAGCGCTGGCCAACGACGTTACGCGATCAACGCTGGCACCCAGGATTTTTCTGCCGATGGGCAGTTCAGCGAACGACCTGCATCCTCCTATCGCCTGGAGGGTATCGCGAACGGCCTGCGCCAGTCGCGGGGCTATTCAGTGCTGCTGCACACGGCCTGGCGCCAGCCGGCCTATGACAGTCGCACCGCCGTCGGTTATCCCATTGATGCCAGTGTCCGCAATGGCGCCAACCGTCTTGCCGGTCAGATAACAGCTGGTCCGTGAACGCTACCTGCACCTTGATGTGGACCTGTTGCTGACGTCAGCGAGCGGGTGCCGACGATGGATCAGCAGTGTACGAACTCAGTGAGAAACGCCGCATCAAAAGGAGCGGCACACTGCACTATTTCGACCATCCACGATTTGGCATGATTGCCATTGTGACGCCCTACCAGTCACCGCAGATGCAACAGCAACTGGAGGACGAGGAAGCGGCCACGACTGGAGGATGCAGCGGCTGTGAGGAAAGCCCCACCGAACGGAACCTGTCACCGGCGGACGACCAGCTGACGCGGTAACGGCTAGCGACGGGCCTGCAACACGCGCTGCAGGATCAACCGGATATTGCGCATGCCACTGTCCAGGTTGGTCAGTATTTCATCCATCTCGATGGGGCCGCTACCCCGTCCGGCGGCATCATTGGCAGACACCGCAATTGCCGCATAGCACAGTCCCAGTTCGCGGGCCAGCGAGGCCTCGGGCATGCCGGTCATGCCGACAATGTCACAACCGTCTTTTTCCATGCGATTGATTTCTGCCGCCGTTTCCAGGCGTGGACCCTGGGTTGCGCCGTAGGTGGCGCTCGTTATGACCTCGATGCCTGCCTCTGCCGCCGCCGCTGATTAACGCCGTGCGCAGCTCGGCACAGTAAGGCTCGGTGAAGTCGATGTGTGTCACTTCCGTCAGGTCCTGTTCATACAGGGTGTGTTCCCTGGACCAGGTGTAGTCAATAATCTGGTCGGGAACGATGACGGTTCCCGGTTTGATATCTGCCCGGATACCGCCAACGGCACACACTGAAATGACCGTGCTGGCACCACTGTGTTGCAGGGCCCAGAGATTTGCCCGGTAGTTGACCCGGTGTGGCGGGATGGTATGTGCTGCACCATGCCGGGCAAGAAAGATGCACGCTTTGTCCCTGCAGGGTTCCCGTTGTCAGGGCATCGGACGGTTCGCCGTAGGGGGTCGATACGGTTTCAGAGTGGCTGTTTTCAATTTCATCCAGCTGGTAGAGGCCACTGCCACCGATAATCGCGATGGCCGTCATGGCTCGTCCTGCCCGCCCAGGGCATACACGCCGTTCAGATTGCGCAAGTAGCCCTTGTAATCCATGCCAGAACCGAACACATAACGGTCTTCCACCTGCAGGCCGACAAAATCAGCACTGATGTCGGCTGCGCGCCGTTCATGCAGCTTCTCGACCAGTACGGCGCTGTACACCTGTTCGGCCCCCGACTGCTCGCAATAATTGACAATGTCTGCCAGTGTCTGGCCCTCGTCGAGGATATCGTCAATCAACAATACCGTGCGGCCCTGCAACTCGATCGTGGGCTCGCACAGCCACCGTACCTCCGCCCCGCTGGTTTCACCGCGGTAACGGGTGGCGTGCAGGTAATCCGATTCCAGCGGGAATTGCAGACGCGTCAGCAACTGTCCTGTCGGGATGATGCCGCCGGTGAGCACGCACAGTACCACCGGCAATGTCTCGCCGAGGGTGTCGGTAATGTCCGCTGCCATTCGATCGAGTGCCTGGTGTACCGCGCCGGCATCGTGCAGGCAGTCGGCGCTATCCTGAATGGCAATGACTTCAGCGTACGTCAGCGCCATCGCTGTCCCTCCAGTTCCAGAGTTAATGTATTTACCATAAATAAGTATACAAGATATTGAAATATTAAATAAAAGTATCCAGATCAAGTTCCGGATTTTCCTCGTAGCCGTTCACGGCGGCGACCGCCTGTGCCCAGCGAGGGTCGTGGTGCAGCGCATTGAGGTGAACGGGCTTGCGTCCGTGCATCCGCATCATGCGCGTATGCGCGACTGGATTGTGGTAATCACCGAGTGACTCGGCGACATAACCTGCCTGCTCACGATTATTGCACACCAGCACCATGTCACAGCCTGCCTGCAGTGCTGCCTGGGCGCGATCGACGTGATCGCCGATACAGGCCGCGCCCTCCATGCTCAGGTCATCGCTGAACACCAGGCCGTTAAAGTCGAGTTGTTCGCGCAATACGGCCTTGATCCAGTAACCCGAAAAGCTCGCCGGCTGTTTATCAACCGCTGGATAGACGACATGTGCCATCATGATGGCCGCCAGACCGGCGTCAATCATGCGTCTGAAGGGTAGCATGTCCCACAGCGCCATATCTTCAAACGGAACGATCATCGACCGGCAGCGCAAGGTGCGAATCGGCAGTGACGGCACCATGGCCCGGAAAGTGTTTACCCGTGGCTGCCATGCCGGCATCGTGCATGCCCGCTTGATAGGCCAGTGCCAGTTCCGCGACGACTTCGGGACGTTTATGCAGGGCACGGTTGCCGATGATGGTCGATACACCGAAATCGAGATCAAGCACCGGTGCAAAACTGAGATCGATGCCGACGGCGCGCAGCTCCGAGGCCATCAGCCAGCCGCTGACCCGGGCAAGGTGCCGGGCACGCTCCGCGTCTGTGTCGTGTATCTTGCCCAGACAGGCCAGCGGCGGAAGATGGGTAAATTCATCCTTGAAGCGCTGTACCCGCCCGCCCTCCTGGTCGACGGCAACCAGCAGGTGCGGATTACGCAGGCGGTGGATGTCGTCGACGAGCGCCTTGAGCTGCCGGGTCGATGCGTAGTTGCGGGTAAACAGGATGACGCCCCCGACGGCCGGGTGCCGCAGCAATGCCCGGTCCTCGTCAGTTAGCTCCAGGCCGTCGATATCGGCCATCAGCGGACCCAGTGTCATTGCGTTATTTTCCATGGTTGCGTCCCGTTCTCCTGCCTGCCAGTCTGATATCCAGCCTGTCGCGCAGGCGGTCGCCGAGCAGGTTCACCGACAGTACCACGGCGAACAGTGCCACACCCGGCGCCAGCACCATGTGCGGCGCGACCAGCATATAGCGCGTGCCGTCACGGATCATGGCGCCCCATGAGGCCTCCGGTGGCTGTACGCCGAGTCCCAGAAAGGACAAGCCGGCTTCTGCAACCACCACCGCCGCAATACCGAAAGTCGCTTCAACGATCAGGGGCGCCGCCATCAGCGGCAGTAAATGCTTGCGAATAATACGCCACTTGCTGTTGCCGAGCGCCTCTGCGGCCTGCACATGCTCGCGGTGCTTGAGTGACAGCACCTGTGCCCGTGACAGCCGTGCATAGCCTACCCAGCCGACGGTGGTCAGTGCAATCACGACGTTGCTGATGCCCGGCCCCAGTAAGCCGGCCAGTGCGATCGCCAGCAGGATACCTGGAAAGGCGAGGAACACGTCCACCACCAGTACCGCCGAGCGATCCCACCAGCCACCGTGGTAGGCAGTGGCGGTGCCCAGCAGTGTGCCCATCAGCAAGGACAGGCTCACCACCCAGACGGACACCAGGAAGGAGGTGCGCGCACCGACGATCATGCGATCAAGGATGTCCCGTCCCAGGTCATCGTACCCGAGCAAGGCACCGTCACCGGGTGCCGCGAGGATTTTCTGCAGCTCAATCACGTCCGGTTGCAGCGGCAGATAGTGCGCGCCAATCGACAGCCCTGCCCACAGGGTCAACAGCACGACGGGTACACTGCCGGCCAGCCAGTAGCGCATCAGTGTCCGCTACCGAGCCGGACACGCGGGTCAACCCAGGCATAGGCCAGGTCGGTCAGCAGGTTCACCAGCACGTAGGTCACGCTGATGAGCAGTACGCAGGCCTGGACCACCGGGTAATCGCGTGACTGGATCGACTCGATGGTCAGCAGCCCGATGCCCGGCCAGGAAAAAACGGTTTCGGTAATCACGGCCCCGGCAAGCAAGGCGCCGAGCTGCAGCCCCAGCAAGGTGATCACGGGTAACAGGGCATTACGCAAACCGTGATGCAGGATCACCCGGTGCGGTGGCATGCCCTTGGCCCTGGCGGTGCGCATGTAATCCTCTCCCAGCACTTCCAGCATGCTGCTGCGCACCATGCGCGAGAGCACCGCAATCAGCCCGGTTGCCAGAGTCAGCGCCGGCAGGATCACGGAGGCGAAGCCAGTGCGACCACTGATCGGAAACCAGCCAAGCCACAGCGAAAATACCAGGATCAGCAGCGGCCCCAGCCAGAAATTGGGTATCGATACGCCCAGCATGGAGAAGCTCATCGCCCCGGTGTCCCACCAGGTGTTGCGGCGGACCGCGGCAATCACCCCGAGTGGCAGCGCCAGTGACAGCGTGATGAGCAGGGTCACCAGTGCCAGCAAGCCCGTCGCAGGCAGGCGTTCCAGCAGCAATTCCGAGACCGGCCTCCGGAAGTGAATGGAGGTACCGGTATCCAGGTGCAACAGGCCGTAGAGATAATTCTGAAACTGCACCCCGATTGGCAGGTTCAGCCCCAGCGCCGCGCGCAGTGCCTCCCGGTCTGCAATGGAAGCCGATTCGCCCAGCATGATCTCGACAGGGTCACCGGGTATCATGTGGATCAGCAGGAACACAATGCTGACAACGCCGAGGATTACCAGAAGTGCGCCCAGCAGGCGCTGGAGAATGAAGGCCAGCATCCGCTGATTATACGTAGGATCGGCGCTTCTGTGACTGAAATTCGTCCGTTTGGCCGGGGACTGCGGGCCGGGGTGTTCACTGGTCTGTTGTCTGCCAGGGAAATATACTTGTTGGCTATGAGGAAAATCGATTCCCCTTTTGTCGCTAGTCAATCACCCGGCTGGTCGACTGTGTGTGGTTTGTTACTCCTGCAGGTTGCCTGCTCGGCTGTGCCGGCCAGCGTCGCCACCATTATCCAGCCGCATTCCTCACAGATTGCCTTTCCTGCGGATACGCTGAAGGTTATGAGCCTCAATATTGCGCATGGCCGCAAAGATGGCATCAACCAGCTGTTTCTCAGCGGAGCCACGATAAGGAAGAACCTTGACGAGATTGCCTCGGTGCTCAGTCACAGCGGCGCCGATATTGTTGCCTTGCAGGAAGCGGATGCAGCATCCCGCTGGAGTGGTAATTTTGATCATGTCGCTGCGCTTGCCGAGCAGGCAGATTACCCGGCCGTCGTGCACTCGCCGCATGCCAGCAGCTGGCTATTCAACTACGGGACCGCCATCCTGTCGCAGGCTGCCTTCACCGAGACGCTCAACTATACCTTTGCACCTTCACCGCCCACCATGAACAAGGGGTTCACCCTGGCGCAAATAGTCTGGCAGCCTCGCGGGGATCACCAGGCACCTGTATTGCTCGATGTCCTGTCTGTGCACCTGGATTTTTCACGCCCGCAGGTCAGGGAGAGCCAGATCAGGGAAATTACACGCGTGCTTGATGGGCGTGGTAACCCGCTAATCATTCTTGGTGACTTCAACAGTGACTGGCTGGCGGACGAACGGGTGGTCAGGACGCTTGCCGATGAGAATAGATTGATCGGTTATCGCCCCGCGGCTGATGATTTGGGTACCTACCCGTCTGGCAATAAACGGCTTGACTGGATATTGATATCCGACACCCTGGAATTCATCCGCTATGAAGTCCTGCCCGATGTGTTATCGGACCACAAGGCCGTGATTGCGGAGATCGGGCTCAGGGACCGACCACCATCGGCTGAAACAGGTCTGAATCAGTATGCCAGGCGACCTGCCGCACAAAGCGTTACTAAGCACTAAAGGGAACGTACCCATGTTGCTAACAAGACTATTGCCACTGCCAGTACTCGTTTCGCTGTTGCTTGCCTGTGCCACTCCGGCAAGCCGCCAGACCGATCCGCTGCAGTCGACCCGGCAGCTGCTGGATGATGCGAGTGTCACGGCAGGTAATGATGAGTTCATCCGGCAGCTGCGCGATTCCAGGAGCTGGGTCAGTTACCGGCATCTCAAGGTAGACCCGATTGAACTGGGCAAGCAGGTCAACATCCCGGTGCAAAATGAAGAAGTCAAGATCCTCGGCCCGTCACAGCAGGATTCCGTTCGATCACTGGCGCTGAAGTTGTGGATGATCGAGAACGCAGAGCATACGATCGATGTGGTCTATTACATATTTCAATACGACCTTGCCGGGCAGGCGTTGCTGGGTGCCCTCTGCAATGCCGTCCAGCGCGGCGTTGACGTGCGCGTCATGGTGGATTCCATTGGTTCACTCGACCCCTCCCATACCCCACTGATGGCACTGGAGACGTGTGCGCAGCATGCCGGCACCATGCGAACGGTTGATGGACAGCTGACCGACTACCGGGCCCGTGTGCAGGTGGTTATCTTTAACGCCCTGACCAGCCTGTACAGCTGGTCGAATCGTCGCTCTCATGACAAGCTGCTGGTCGTTGATGGTGCCTTTCCCGGCAAGGCGATGGTGATTACCGGTGGGCGCAATGTTTCCCTGGCGTATTACGGCATCAAGGCAGACGGCTCGGAGGATCCGGGAGCCTATCGTGACCTGGAAATACTCATCAAGTCACGTTCTTCAGATACCTTTGATCAACCTACCGTTGGCGATACCAGTACCATCTATTACAGCCTGCTCTTCCTGCACAAGGGGAATAAACGCCTTCGGCCTGTCTATTTTGATGATCCGGAAGAGCCCGGCGAAGATCCAGATCCCTTTCGGGCTGACCGGGAGCATGCCCGGAAGAGTCTTGAATTTCTGAAATCGCAACCGATGATCGAACGCTACCTGGCCGAAATGCCGGAGTATATGACCAGTGGTTTCGATGCGGCAGATGTATTGCTGGCGCATGAACTGGCCAACCTGACCAATCGTGATGTGGTGATCGAGGTAGAGCGCAATATCCAGGACAATCCGAATTCTATTATGCATATCCTCGCGAATTACGGCGATGACCTGCACAGCAATGGTACGCTGCGCATCGTCTCCCCCTACCTGTTTATTGCCAGGTATTATGATGCGGAAGGGAATGTTATTCATGATGGCGCGGAGGTCATGCACCAATGGTTGCGTGAGCACCCGAACAACAGGGTAGAGATTGTCACCAACTCGGTGCTTACCAGCGACAACTTCATGACGCAGTCCATCATTGACATGGATCTGGGGCCACGACTGTTGTTGAGTCCGGATCTGGAAGCGGCCTGGTTGTCCAGTCTCAAGGGAGGTGAATGGAATGCGGCGGTTGTCACCAGCGATGAATGGCAGCGGCTGGTGAATAATCCGCAACTCTTTATCTACCAGACCGGCAAGCTGGATGCCGCGATGCTTGGCAAAGGCTCTGTCCACTATGGCAAGCTGCATGCCAAATTCTTTATGGGAAATGATGCGGGATTTGTCGGTACGGCGAATTTCGACTACCGCTCCCGCCTGTTTAATAATGAAATGGGTTTCTTCTACAAGAGCGACGCCGTACAGCAGGAACTTATCGACATCTTTGAGGAACTGAAGGCGGATTCCTGTCGCTGGGGTACACCCGAATGGCTGGAAATGCGCAGGCAAGTCATGGCCGTCGGTGGCATGAAGGGCTGGTCTACCCGCCATCAGCGATTCATCTTCAAGCTGATGCGTGCGACCGGACTGGACTGGTTGATGTAGCCACTGCTTCCTTGCTGACGTTTTAGACACGAATGACGACCGACAAAGAGTATGCCCTGATTGGCTATATTGCCGGTACGGCCGTATTGGCCCTGTTCTTCTGGTTTACGCTGGGAGATGCCTACGGCAGGTTCCTGATTGTTTTTGATCCCGGACAAAGCATGGCGAGTGATTACCTGGTGTATTACACAAAGGGAGCAACCGGGCTTGTTTGCCTGGCAGCCCCCTTGCTGCTGGCCTATTTGCCACGCTATGTCCTCGGGCGCTGGGCAGAGGCACTGTGGGATTTTTCAGCCAGGGCAGGCCTGTGGATACTGGCTAATGGAAAGCGCCTGACCATATTTCTGTGGCGCAGGATGTCAGAGCTCGCAGTTACGCTGCAGGATACGGTTTCCAGGAAGATCAATGATCACAGAAAATAATCCAGGCAATGTTATCGCGTTGCCACCAGTGTACCTGGCGGCGAACCACTAGATCATGTCTCTACAGGGCCTGTCTCACCTGCTGCTGGTCGTTTTCATTACCTGGTGTGGTATTTCTCTGTATCTATACCTTTCACAGTCGCGGTTGCTGTACTACCCCGAGTTACCCTCGCGGACGGTTGATGCAACACCTGCAGAGGTGGGTCTGCCGTTTGAAAACCTACGGTTAACGACCGGGGATGGTATTCAACTGCACGCCTGGTATGTGCCGGCGGTTGCTCCACGCGGGACGTTGCTGTTTTGCCATGGCAATGCCGGTAACATCGCCCATCGGCTGGATTCCATCCGCCTGTTTCATTCCCTTGGCCTGAATGTCCTGATTTTCGATTACCGCGGCTTTGGTGAAAGTGAAGGCAAGCCCTCAGAGCAAGGGACCTACAGGGACGTAAGGGCCGCCTGGAATTATCTGCATGAGAATCGCGGTATTGCCGCCCGCCAGATCGTCCTGTTTGGCAGATCGCTGGGCGCTGCGATTGTGGTCGACCTGGCGAGCCAGGTGCCATCGGCGGGTGTGATACTGGAGTCCGCATTTACCTCCGTTCCTGACATGGCCGCCCACCTGTATCCGTGGCTGCCGGTACGTTTTCTTGTTCGCTACCGGTATGACAGTGCTGCCAAGATCGGGCGGATTTCATCACCCGTGCTCGTAATACACAGCCGCGAGGACGAGATCATCCCCTATTCCCAGGGCGAGGAACTGTTCGCGCAGGCCAGTGAGCCGAAGCAGTTCCTGGAGCTGAACGGCGGACACAATGACGGCTTTCATCTCAGTCACGGACTCTACAAGGAAACGCTGCGGCAGTTTCTGGAAGAAATTCTGCCACTCGCCGGCAACGAACAGGCGGGACGACATTGATGTCGCTAGAACTCGTATTCAAGCAACAGCCTGTAGGTCTGGTCAGCCGTTTCGCTGTCCAGTCCAAGGATGGCGCCTGCTTCCCAGTATAGCTGGCGCCGGTCACCGAGCTGAAAGGTACCGGTGACCACCGGGCCCAGTCCAAAGGTATTTTGACCCTTGTACAGCTCAATCGCCGGTTCAAAAGACCGCTGGTAGCGATAACGCAACTGTGTAGCCAGGGCCGTCTCGAACTCATTGTTGATGTCTTCCCCGAACTCATAGATAGCGTGAAGATTGGCGGTGCCCGTCCAGCGTCCCCATTCTTTCTCAATCAACAGTGCACTTGAAAACTCCATAATGTCCTCGGATCGGGTCTTCTCCAGCTCAAAGAGCATGCCCCAGTCTGCCCAGTATTCACCCTGCTCGGTCAGCTGCCACAGCGCCTCGAGCTCAAAGGCCTGCAGCCGCAGGGCATTGTCATGCTGCTGTTGCCCAATCAGGTAACCCTCTGCAAACCAGTCATCATTCAGTGACTGCCCGTAACCCAGGCGATAGATCTGCATCTCCCTTGCATTATCTGCGCTGTCCTGTTCGATACTGCTACGCAGCTCGAGCTCCCGCTCCAGCGGCTGCACATAGGGGTGGTACACCTTGTCGATCACCGTGCCATCTGCTGTGACCTCGCCGCTCTGGCAAAGCACCAGTCCTAGCAGCCAGAAAACACGCATCTTGTACAGTGTTTGATGCATCAGTCCGGTGTTTTCGGGAGAGATTGTGTCGGCCTGCTGGCGTACAGTATCACCATCAGCAACAGTAGCAGACCACCGAAATAACAGGCGGCCTGAATCGCGGTCGGGGTGGCCTCGTAACCGATAAGTGCATATAACAGCATCCCGGTGAACGATTGTTCTGCCAGCCATGCGGAGGTATCCCACAGTGGCAGCTGTGCCGGCAGCCAGTCTGCCTGTATCAGTAACAGTGCAGCCTGGGAAATCATGCCGGCGGCGACCAGCGACAGCAGGCACAGACCGGCGGCAATGCATAACGCTGATTCATGTTACTGAACAGGTAATAGATCAGGGCACCAGTGCTGATGCCGACGCCGGCGCCGATGAGTGCCCCCGTCAGGACGGCCAGAGACTGTTGCCACTCGTCTGCGAATCCGAACAGGTAGACCAGTACCTCGAAGCCTTCACGGGTAATTGCCAGCGCGATGATGGCGGCCATGACGGTGGCGGTGAATGCTCCATGCCCACCACGACCGCTGACAGAACGCAGCCGCCAGAAAGGCAAAGATGATCAGCAACAAGTAGATCAGGAACTGCATGGCAGCACTGCTAAGCTCCTGTCCGGTGCCGTCAAACAGGTCGGAGACGGTATCGATGCCAAGGCCGTAGCTAACGGCGCCTGCAAACCCGCAAGCGAATGCCCACAGCAGCCACTGCCGCGAGATGCCCATTATCCCGGACAGGGCAGACAGAATACTGACCAGTAATGCGGCCTCCAGCACTTCCCGCAGAACGATGATGACGGATGTCAGCAGCATGCGATCACCTTCATTCTGCGATGACCTTTCCCAGCGCTGTCTCCGGATGGAACTCGCCGAAGAATGGATACTCTCCGGGCAGCAGTGGCCCGATAAAGATAACTGCCTTGCGCTTACCCATAATGACCTTCTCCCGATTCAATTCATAACTCTCGAACTCCTCCGGCGAGGGGTCGTGATTACTGACCAGCAACTTGATGCGCGTATTTGCCGGGACAACCAGCACCTCGGGAAAAAACAGATGGTCACGAATCTCCAGCTCGAATACCGGTTTGTCAGCAAGCACCGCGCGTATACCTGCCAGCCATAGCAGCACCAGCAGTGTTGTCCTCATGACGGCTCGCATGGCAGGCTCCTAGTCTCACTAGCGGTCGCGTGGTTGCTGGCTGCCAGGGCCTTGCGCGGAAAAATCACACTCACCAGCAGCCCGCTCCCGAAGCCCGAAACGCCCAGCTGGACCGTGGCAGCGTGCAGCTCGGCGATATGGTTAACAATCGCGAGACCCAGGCCGCAGCCAATGACCCCGGATTCATGCTGGTCGCCGTCCAGCCGGTAGAAACGGTCGAAGACACGCGTGCGCTGCTGCGTCGGGGATACCCGGTCCCGAGTCTTCAAATTGCAGGGTGACACTGTTCTGTGTCCTCACTCACTGTTACCCGCACACAGCCACCCGGCGGTGTGTATTTACAGGCATTATCCAGCAGATTCTGCACCAGTGTCGTCAGGGCAAAGCGGTCACCCGCCATGCGGGTTGCGTCGCCACACAGTTCCAGCTGGATATTCTTGTTCTCGAAATTATCGTAAGCAGATGCCATCACGTCCTGAACAAGCTGATAGATATCAAGCTCATCGAAGCGGGCCATGTACTGGTCCGGGGCGGTGCGGTACAGGCTGAGAATCTGCTCGATCAGGTTCTCCATGCGCCCGGTTGCCGCAACCAGTTGCTGCAGCTCATGGTCAGCCGCCGGCAATTCCTGTGCAATGTTATGCAGGTGCACCTTGAGGGCGCTGAGCGGAGTACGCAGCTCGTGTGCAGCATCGGAGGCAAAGCGCTTTTCCCGGTTGAAAGATGCCTGCAGGCGCTGCAACAGTTCATTGGTCGATGTCACCAGCTGCATCAGCTCAACGTGGCTGCCGTTCCAGCGGCACGGGTGCGAGATCATTGGCATGGCGGTTCCGCAAGTGACCGGCCAGTCGTCGCAAGGGTGACAGGCCAGAGCCAACCACGAACCATATCAGCAGGCCGGTGACCGGCAAGGCGATGACCACGGGCAGCACCGATTCCAGGATAACTTTCTCCGCCAGCGCATTGCGTGCGGCCAGTTGTTCTGCGGCAATGGCCCAGCGGCCGCCATTGGCCGCATCGTGCCAGGTATAGGTGCGCCAGCGGTGCTGACCAAAATTGGTGTTCCGGTAACCGTTCTCGAAAGCGGCAATGGCCGTATCCGGGGTGTTGTTTGAGCGCAGTATGAGTTCACCGTTCTGCCATAGCTGGAAGGCGTATTTATTCGAGACCTGCACCACGGTGCCGGGTGCGGTGCGTTCATCGACAACCGTAACCAGCAAATGCGCCCGGTCAGCCAGCTCCGCGTCAAACAATTGCTGGACCCCGGCCATGCTCGATCGGTATCCATGCAGTGACGACAGAAACACGGTCAGCGTGATCGTCGCCATCAGTACCACGACCAGGAATATCCTGATCGATTTCACGAACCACGTACCGTATATCCGACTCCGCGAATCGTCTTGATGAAATCCTCGGGAAGCTTTTTCCTGAGATGATGAATATGCACCTCGATGGAATTGCTCGCCAGTTCCTCGCCCCAGCCATAGAGCTTTGACTCAAGACTCTGCCGGGAATGAATGTGTCCCGGTTGCTCCATCAATGCCTTCAGCAACATGAATTCACGTCTTGGCAAGTCGATATCCTGCTCACCTGCGCGTGCCGTGTGGCTGAGGGTGTCCAGGGTAACCGCACCGATGGTGATATCAGCGGTCTGCACGGCACTGACCCGTCGTTCCAGGGCGCGCAGCCGCGCCAGCAGTTCAGGCGTGTCAAATGGCTTGCCGAGGTAATCATCCGCACCCCGGTCCAGGCCCGTGATCTTGTCTGCGGTGGTGTCGCGGGCCGTCAGTACCATGACCAGTGACTTGCTGTCACCGCTGCGCAGTTGCCGCAGCACCTCAAGGCCATCCATATCCGGCAGCCCCAGATCCAGGATGATGATCTCCGGTTGTTCAGCCGCGACGGCCTGTAACGCCGCCTTCCCGGTTGCCACGTGATTGACGCTGAAGCCCTGCCGCTTCAGCGCTGTTTGCAGCCCGTCAGCCAGTGACAGATCATCTTCGACCAGCAGTATCTGCATTACCCGCTTTTCTTGGCATGCTGATGCGCCACCCGGTTCTGGCTGCGTACGGCGCGATCCACCAGGCCGGGGAAGAGTGCATTGATGCGCACAAACAGCGACTCCGGAAAGCCCAGATGGGACTCTTTCTGACGCTTGCGTATCTTGCTGATGATCATGCGGGCGACCTCTTCCGGTTCATCCATATTCATTTTGACCGCGGCGGCCATATCATAGACTGCCTGCGAATTGATCGCGGTCTTGACGGCGCGCGGGGCAATATACTGGACATCGATACCCGTGTCCGCCAGTTCGCGTCTGAGTGCCTGGGAAAACCCCCGCATGGCAAACTTGCTGGCAGAATAGGCCGAAAACCACGCAAATCCAATACTACCAAAGGTCGAACCGATATTGACGATCTGGCCGCTGTTTTGCGCCAGCAGGGTGGGCAGTACCGCCCTGACCAGCAGCATGGGACTGATGGTGTTGATCTCGATGGTTCGCTGTATCAGCGCAGCGTCCTGCTCGGCATAGACACCGAACGGATTGATGCCGGCCGCATTGATCAGGATGTCGATGCCACCGAGGTGCTGTCAGCGTCTCGTCCACGATCCGCTGCCGCTCAGCCGGCGTTGTAGAGGTCGGCCGTGACCGTATGCACGCTGTCGTTAGCGATGGATTCCCGGCATTGCTGCAGTGCCTGCGCATTGATGTCTGTCAGGCACAGCGCGGCACCCTCGTGGGCCAGCATGCCGGCCAGCTGCGAGCCGATGCCACCGCCTGCACCGGTCAGTATGATGCGTTTACCACGCATATCAGCGTCCTCCCCTGTCAATCCCGGCTTTACAGCTTGCTGCGGGCCTGTGCAAGCTTTGCACTGATCTCCCGTTTGCGGCCGAGGTCCGCCAGCGGCCGGTCCGGACGCGGCGGGGCCGCACTGGCCTTCTCCAGATAGCGCACTGCCTCGCTGTAGTTGTCTTGCTCCAGCATGAAATCACCGTAGAAATAATTGGGATCGATGCCGTCCGGGTTGATGGCCAGCGCCTTCTTCAGGTTCGACTCTGCCTTTTCATCATCACCAAAACCGATCGGCCAGCCTGGCACCTGGTAATACAATGAGCCCAGCGAGGTATAGGCCGAACCGTCCAGGACCGTCGCATCGATCTGCAGGGCCGCTTCCAGCAGCCGGCGTGCCTCCTTGACCTTGCCAAGCGCACCCAGTCCGCCAGTCACACCGGCATCCGTAGCTCAACACAATGGCCAGCCAGACCATGGGCTCGGCGCTGTCGGGATACTGTTTGGTCAGCTTTCGGGCCTGTGTCACCAGCTCTTCGAAGGCCTGTTCCTGCTCATCCTCCGGTGTTGCATAGTTCGCCTGTGCCCACTGCTTCTGGAGCTGCAGCAGGTCGGTGTCAAGACCGGCCTGTACTGCCGAAAACATGCAGGCCAGTGCCAGCAGCAACAGTGTCTGTAGTCGTTTCATTTTCATTTCTCTCTGTTAATGAAGGAGTTAATCAAGGGGAATGCTGCGGAACACAGTCGCCGTACAACCAGTACATCATGTTCGCCATGTGAATGACCGCCTGCTGGTCCGCTTCGCCCTGCAGCCGGTTCATCAGCGAGGTAAAGAATTCCATGTGGCCGACATCGAGGGCACCGTGTGAACTCAGGTAACTGAAGGCATGTTGCAGGCAGCCCAGCGAATCCCGGATGGCCTGCGCCGCATGCGTTGCCAGCTGGATACTGGTGCCTTCGAGCACCAGCACCATGCCGAAGAAAGCCACCGGGTTACCGCGCTGAATGCTGTCGTAGGCATAGGCCACCATGAGTTCCGTCTCGGGATTTGGCGTGCCGTAACGGTGCTGCTCGGGGTCTTCACCACAGGCGCGCAGATCGTTAAGAATCCATTCCTGGTGACCTGTCTCCTCCTTGATATATTCAGCAATGGCCTCGCGCAACCATTCCTTTTCCGCCGGCAGGCGGCTGCCACAGGCCATCAGCAGCGGCACGGTATGTTTTACATGGTGATAGGCCTGCACCAGGTAGGCACGGTAGCTCGCAAGTGAAATGTCACCACGACTGCCGCGCAGCAGCTGTTCGATGCGCATAAAGCGTTCGCGTGCTTCACGGGTGTCTGCCTGCAGCGTTCAAAGAATGTGCTCATGTCGTTCCTCTGACTGTCTCCAGATGTGTATCGGCATAATGTTTCTCAATCACGCTGACGACGCAAACTGCCACTGCTGCTCAGTTCACCATTTGCGCCGTAAACGGAGCTGCCGCGATGATGAAGCTGTCTACACGGGCATAGTCGGGCAGTTGCGCATTGACCTCGTCCAGTGCCTCTTCAAGCACCGTCAGCACGTCATCGGACAACCCGGAATCGGCAGGAACCAGCACCGCAACCAGGCTGCTCATGTCATTGCCAAACAAGGCCGCCTGGGCGATGGCCGGATGTGAAAGCAACTCGGACTCCACCCACTCCGGTGAGATATTGCGCCCGTAGGCGGTAATAATGCGTTCGCGGCAGCGACCGGTGACATACAGGTAACCATCGTCATCCAGGTAACCCAGGTCACCGGTTGCCAGTTCCGCCGGTGGGTTATCCGCGTCGGCATGCAGATACTGGCAGCAACGTGTCACCCGCGAGCATGATCTCCCCCTGCTCGCTGATCCTGACCTTCATGTGCGGCAGCGGCCGGCCGGCCGAACCCAGAAAATTGTCCCTGTCGGTGTTGACCGCGACCACCGAACAGGCCTCGGACAGCCCGTACCCCTGATAGACCGGCAGGCCAAGGTCGCGTGCCGACTCAAGCAGGGACATGCCGATGGGTGCACCACCTGCAGCGATGTAGCGGAATGAATCCGGCAGCTGCCCTGCCCGTGCCAGTGCAACCATCAGTTTCAATAGCTGTGGAGGAACAATCAGGGCACTGGGACGAATGCGCTGCAGCATGCGGGTAAAGGCGGCAACATCAACCTGGCTGGAACCGCTGATGCCGCTATCGGACGGATCCGGAACATAGATCTCTGCGCCCGCGAGTATCGGAGCATACACCGAGCCGATGTTTTCCAGCAGGATGGACAATGGCAGCAGCACCAGTGCACGGTCGCTACTGCTGGCCCCGGCGGCAGTGGCCAGTGCGGCGGCAACCGTTTCCATGGACCGTAGTGGCAAGCGTACTCCGCGGGGCTCACCGGTTGTGCCCGAGGTGTAGGTCACCTTAACGGTGTCACCGTAGCGGTCATCGTCACGACTGCCGGAGAGCGACAGGCAGGTGTACTGCTTGCCGGCTATCTCCAGTTCGGTACGGCTGCTTACCGGAAAGAGCGCCTCGCACCCGCTCCGGTTTGTCTGTGATGATCGCCTCGACACGGGCATCCCTGACGCATGCTGTAACTGCTCGTCACTGAAGAACACCGGTAACGGTACATTCACTATACCGGCCTGCAGCGCGGCAAGGTCCGTGACGATCCATGCGGGGGCGTTGTCCATCAGCACACCAAGGCAACGTCTGCCCTGCAACTGCAGTGGCGAGCGTCTTGACCTCGGTGTGCAGCTGTTGCCAGCTCAGGGTGCCGGAACTGCCCATGATGACCGGCCTTTCCGGTTGCCGTGCAGCCTGACGCTCAAGCGATCGCAGAATCCGGCTCACAGGTAATGCTTGCCGTTGCTTGTTGCAAAGGCCCTGCCGACGTCACCGGCGTGCGTCGAGAGTTCACGCATTGCCTGGTCAACGCCGATCGCCTTGCGGAAGGCATGTTCACCGATGCGGATATCGCCACTGTAAACAGCCGGACGGCTTTCATAGTAGGAACCCCAGATACGTGCCTGCTCGGGCGGCAAACACTCTGCGCTGGCATCGGCGTGCTTTGTCAGCGGCAGGCCCATTCGTCCAAAGGCATTCTTCAGTTTTGGTACGGCAGTAAAGACCACGTGGGTAAATCCAGCACCACCCAGAAACGCGGTCAGGGTGCAAATCAACCAGCGTGCCTGCCCGGCACTGGCCGGTGCGAGGTTGCCAATTTCTACAATCCTGTCGCGCTCGATGCCGAGGATGTGCTCAACGGGCTCGATCAAGGTAGTGTTCAGAGAACAACCTCTTGCTGCCGGCCGGGCGCACACCCGCAACGGCAGCATAATCACCACCGGGGAACAGGATGCTCATGAGCAGGGGGTAAAAGGTCTGCAGTTGTGCCCCGTAGGCGTGTCTGAAGATCGCCTGTACAAAGACCTCTGCATGCGCACGCCGGGGGTGCAAGCGGATCCATCAGTGCCAGCGACAGTGGCTGCGACTGAACGGGGAAGCAGTCCCGGCCGGGTGTCGGGACTGATAACAGGTGGTTGTGTAACTGTGGCATTGATGTGGTCCGGTTCTCCAGGAATGCGGCTATTGTGAGCACGCATTCTTATCTGAACATTAAGAACCACGAAGAAATCGGGGCAGTCGGCGCTTTTATGACGGCGGTCACGGTTTTGCAAGGATGATGCTGCACGACTGCGCCGCAAGATACAGCTGCCGCTTACAGGGGCGCTTCCTGAATCAGCACCCGGGTGCCTGCCGGTACCCGGTCAAATAGCGTGATCACCTCTGCATTCCGCATCTTGATGCAACCGTGTGATGAGGGTATGCCCATGGCATCTTCTTCCGGGCAGCCATGGATATAGATGTAGCGGCGCATGGAATCCCGCTCGCCAAAGCGGTTCCTGCCGGGTTCCATGCCACACAGCCAGAGGATCCGGGTCAGCATCCAGTCCCGCTCGGGATAACGCTGTTTCAGTTCGGGGGTGTAAATCTCACCGGTGGCACGACGCCCGACAAACACGGTATTGACTGGCTGCACCGGCACCGATCCTGGCACGGATGCGGTGCTGGCCCCTTGGGGTACACTCACTGTTCATGATTTCCCCCGGCCCGTTGGCCGCCGTTGACACGGCGACATCCATGGCAATGTGGCCGGACTCCAGGAGTTGCAGGCGTTGTTCGTCGATGCTGATTTTAATGAGACGGGATTCGGGCTGCATGGGGTGATTATACGCAATCAGGTTTCCGTCGAATGGTTAACATGGAAAGGGATGCAATCTAGGCTGGGTGTCAGATTGATTCTTTCAAATAGCCACGGAATCCCCGGGAAGGACACGAAAGAATTCTATTTGTGCTTTTATCTTTTTGCGTTCTTCCGTGGCGATTCTATTCCGCCTTTGTCAGATTCAAACAGAAACGGAGTCGCCGATTCGAAGACACGATCCATGCCTGCCACCTGATTAGCGGCTTCTCGATACTTCGCGCAGGGCATCGTAGTTGCCGTCATGGGACAGCCGGTAGCCGCTGATATCCTGCCGGGCCGCAAACACGTGGTCTTCATACCACAGCGGTATGTAGGCTAACTGCTGCAACAGGCTGGCCTGTACCTGGCGGTAGGCCAGCGCCTGTTCTTCCAGTGTCGTGCCCTGCTCTGCAGTCGCGATCAGGGCATCGATCTCCGGGGATGACAGGTGCCCACGGTTTGCGCCTTCCGGCGGCAGCGATGTGCTGTGGAAGGCATAGCGAAAGATATCCGGGGTCTTGATGCCCACCCAGGCAAGACTGTACATCTGGAAATGCCCTGCCTTGATGTCACCGTAAAAGGTGCCCCAGTCAAAACTCTGCAGTTTCATGTCAATGCCGACATCATGCAGCTGTTGCTGGATGACGGTGGCGATCCTGACGCGGACCGGGTCGGTGGATGTCTTGTAGCTTAGCTGCAGCGGGTGTTCGCTGGTATAACCGGCACCGGGCCAGCAGCGACCGGGATCGGTCAGGATCATACTCAAGCGGACTGAGTGCCGGGTTGCCGGCCCAGTGATCAGGCGGCAGCAGCGCCGCTGCGGGCCTGGCGGCAGCCGCCAAGCAGGTACTCGGATGATTGCCTCGCGGTCGATCGCATGCGCAATCGCCTCGCGAATCGGCAGCCTGGCGGTCACCGGGTCATCGAGGTTGAAGCCGATATAGGCAAAATTACTGCCCCTGTCATAGCGTCACCTGGATCGCCTGTTGATCGGCCAGGTAGGTCAGCAGCTCGGCAGGAAGGTCATTTTGCAGGATGTCGATCTCACCTCGCAGCAGTTTCAGTACCCGTACCGTGGGGTCGCCGATGGTCTGGAATTCGATGACCTGGCCGTCGGCAATACGGGTCAGCGACAGCCGGCCCGGTTGTGGCCAGGCAGCCAGCCGGAATGGCCCGCTGCCCAGCGGCGACTCGTGAAACGGGTGATGGTCTTTTATGCCGTCGGCAGGCAGCAGGCCGATGACCAGGTAACCCGGAAACAACGGGTCCGCGCGGTTGAGGATAAAGTCCAGGGTGTCGTCATCCAGGACGTTGATTGTCATCGATCAGCTGCAATGTGCCGGCATGAGGTGAGGGCTTGTCCGGATCCAGCACCGAGCGATAGGTTGCGGCAACATCCCGGGCGTTGAGTGGGCTTGCCGTCATGAAAGGGTGCGCGCCCCGGATTGAGGTGGAAACGGTAATGCACGGGTGACAGCAGCTCCCAACTGGCGAGTGCCGGAACCGGTCGGATCGTTTCATCGAAATCGACCAGCCGCTGGTAGAGCAGGCGATTGAGGCGTGCCGAGGTCGCATCGGTGGCATAACGGGGGTCGAGATTGGCCGGTGCGCTGGCCAGTCCAAAGCGAATAACGTCATCCTGCGGCGGGCTGCAGGCGGCAACGCATAACAGCAGGCAACAGAGCACAATGCCCGGCAGCCGGGTCATGCCTTCCCCCGGTCCGTTCGATCCTCAGGCGCACGCGCAAGCGGCGAAAGGCTTCCTCATCGAGCATGTCGGGTAACACCAGCAGGTAACGCAGCCGGCGTTGCGGTGTCCTGAAATGCAACACGACCATCCATGGCAGGATAAAGGCCTGCGATGCCAGACTGACGCGACAGTTGCTGTCCTGAATTCAGGGTCAGGTGACAGTGCCCCGCTTCTTTCCATTGAACCGTATGCACGGCATCCGGATGAGCACGCCGTACCAGTCTGCGCCAGGCATCAAACAGGCTGTAGAGCACGGCGAATGAAATAGCCAGCTTCAGCCAGTGTGGCAATTGCAGCAGTGGCAGCAAAACTAACGGGGTCGCGTGCACCCCTGCCAGCCAGACAGCCAATGCCCGGGATGGACCCAGCTCAAGGCGCAAGGGAGCTGCGTATTTGCTGGACAATGTATGCGACATCCGTGTCAGCCGCTGCCATACGACCCATCAGTACTTCCAGCAATACGGCATCAGGGTATTCCAGCAAGGTGCTGAAGCACTCCCTGCCCGGCTCATCCAGCTGCTCATAGCCTGACTCCATGAAACAGCCAAGCAGTTCGTCGAGTTCCCGCATGCCACGCCGGCATTGCCAGGCCAGCCGCTTGCGGTTGCTGTCGATCGGTTGCTTCACGGCTGGCATCTGCATCAGAGGGAGCGCTTGACCATTAACTCTTTGATGCGGCCAATGGCACGCGTCGGGTTCAGTCCCTTGGGACAGGCCTCGACGCAGTTCATGATGGTGTGACAGCGAAACAGCTTGAAGGGGCCGTCAAGATGGGCGAGCCGCTCATCCGTGGCCTGGTCACGACTGTCCGCCAGAAACCGCCATGACTGCAGCAGCGCGGCAGGTCCGAGGAATTTATCCGGGTTCCACCAGAACGAGGGACAGGCGGTCGAGCAGCAACCGCACAAGATGCATTCGTACAGCCCGTCGAGCCGGTCCCGGTCTGCTGGCGATTGCAGGCGTTCTACCTCGGGTTCCGGGTCCTTGTTGATCAGGTAGGGCTTGACGGAGCGGTATTGCCGGTAAAACTGCTCCATGTCCACGATCAGATCGCGAATCACCGGCAAGCCCGGCAGCGGGTTGATCACCACCGGTGACTTGAGACTGAACAAGGGTGTAATGCAGGCCAGCAGGTTCCGGCCATTGACATTCATGCCGTCGGAACCGCATACCCCTTCGCCGCAGGAGCGCCTGAAGCTGAGTGTTTCGTCCTGTGACTTGAGCAGCAACAGGGCATCCAGCAGCATCATGTCCCTGTCGAGCTGCTCATCACTCAACTCATACGCCTGCATGCCTGGTGACTGCGTCGCTGTCAGGATCGAATCGGTAGATGGAAAATTTCATGGTGTACTAGTAGCTTCGTGGCTTCGGTGGAAAGCTGTCCACCGTCAGCGGTTTCATGCGTACCGGTTTGTAGTCAACGCTGTTACTGCTTTGGTGATAAAGGCTGTGGCGCAGCCAGTTGACATCATCGCGTTCCGGAAAATCGATCCGTGAATGTGCGCCGCGGCTTTCCTGTCGCTGCTGTGCCGACATGATGGTCGCAACGGCAACATCCATCAGGTTTTCCAGTTCCAGCGCCTCGATGCGTGCGGTATTGAACACCTGACTGTGATCCCGGAGACGAACATCCGGCAGTCTTTGTTGCAGTGCGAGGATCTTTGCTACCCCCTCGTCGAGGACCACCTTGGTGCGGAAGACGCCGCAGTGTGCTTCCATGGTCGAGGTCAGTTCCTTGCGCAGGGCATCCACCGATTCACCGTCTCCCGGTTGTTCCCAGCGTGCCAGTCTTTGCAGGGCCGGTTCAAGGTACTCATCAGCCAGTGGCTGGTGATAGCGGTTTTCTTCGAGGTATTCGATGATCTGGTTACCGGCAGCACGTCCGAAGACGATAATATCGAGCAGTGAATTGCCGCCGAGACGGTTGCCGCCATGTACCGATACACAGGCACATTCGCCGGCCGCATACAGCCCCGGGATGCGTTCTTCCGGGCCATTTTCAATGGGGGCGACCACCTCTCCAAAACGGTTGGTGGGGATCCCGCCCATGGTGTAGTGCGCAGTGGGGAATACCGGCGCCGGTTCATCGCACAGGTCCACGCTGGCAAAGGTCAGCACCAGGTCACGAATGGCCGGCAGCCGTTTGCGAATCACCTGTGCGTCGAGGTGATGCAGTTGCAGCAGCACGTGGTCCCTGTTGGGACCACAGCCACGCCCCTCGCGCACCTCGGTGACGATGGCCCGGCTGACCACGTCACGACTGGCCAGGTCTTTTGCGCTTGGCGCATAACGCTCCATGAAACGCTCCCCTTCACTGTTGATCAGGTAGCCGCCCTCGCCGCGGGCGCCTTCACTCACCAGCATGCCCTTGCCGGCAATACCGGTGGGGTGAAACTGGAAGAACTCCATATCCTGTAGCGGTATCCCTGCACGCAGTGCCATGGCCATGCCGTCACCGGTATTGATCAGGGCATTGGTGTTGGTGCGGAAGATCTGGCCGGCACCACCGGTGGCCAGCAAGGTGGTCTTCGCTTCAATAACCAGCTTTTCACCGTTCGCAATATTCAGCAGCAGCGCACCCAGTACCGTGCCTTCCTGGTTGTGTAACAGGTCGACGGCAAAATATTCATCAAAAAAATGTGTTCTGGCGCGAATATTTTGCTGATACAGGGCATGCAGGATCGCATGCCCGGTGCGGTCGGCCGCGGCGCAGGTACGGGCAGCCTGCTCGCCGCCAAAGTTCATGCTTTGCCCGCCGAACTGGCGCTGGTAGATCTTGCCGTTGTCCAGTCGCGAAAACGGTACACCGAAATGTTCGAGCTCGTAGACGGCCTTCGGGGCGGCGCGACACATGTATTCGATGGCATCCTGGTCCCCGAGGTAATCACTGCCCTTGACCGTATCGAACATATGCCAGTGCCAGTTGTCCGGGCGGACATTGGCAAGCGCGGCATTGACACCACCCTGTGCGGCCACGGTATGGGAACGGGTTGGGAAGACCTTGGAGACCACGGCTACGTGGGCATCCCCCCGGGACAGCTGCAACGCGGCACGCAGGCCACCACCACCGGCACCAATGATCAGGGTATCAAACTGTCGTCGCGGGAGATTCACGCGGTTATCCAGCAGCCAGTATCAGGATCTGCAAGGCCCACAGGCCGCAACCTGTGAAGATCAGTGCGATCAGGGAGAGCAGCAGTAGCCGCAGGCGCAGGGTGTGAACATAATCGAGTACGATATCCCGCATCCCGACCCAGCCATGCACCAGTAGCGCCAGGATGAAGGCGGCACTGGCAACACTCATTGCCGGGTGCGTGATCCAGTCATGCCATTGCTGGTACGTGTGTCGCGGCTGGAAAGAAAAATGCAGCATCAGGTAAACCAGGAAACTGGCCAGGTAGACGGCGGTGAAGCGTTGCAGCAACCAGTCACGTAAACCATGGGTGGGTCGGCTCACAGTAGCCACCACAGCCAGGCCAGCGTTGCCAGCAAGCCGGCCAGGTTGACCAGCCAGGCGCTGCGTCGTGCCCGGGACAGGCCGACACCGTTGTCCATATCAATCAACAGAAAGCGGATACCGGAAAACAGGTGATGAAACACTGACCAGGCAAGGAGAACCGAGGCGGCACGCAGCCAGGCTGTTTGCAATATCTCGACGGCGCGCGCAAAGCCATCCGGGCCCTGCAGTGAGATGCCGAGCAGGTAAATCAGTAATGGAAGACTTGCAAACATGAGCACACCGGAGATTCTGTGTGCGATCGAGGTCACGGCACCTACCGGAAAACGAATCCGGAAAAGATTGAGATAAACGGGCGCAGATCGCTGGTTGGCCATGGTGTCTTTTCGTTTGCAGCGGCAATTTATACCATCCGGCACACTGGAACACCAGCCAATCTCCGGCGTTGCTGTCTGCTGACAGTATCAGCGGCTTCGACTAGAATCGGTGGACGTGTCAGTATTCCTTCAAGGAATACCAGGAGCCGGATGATATGAAGATTGACTGGAAAACCTTTCTCGCCGATGCCGGCGCAGAATTTGCTGACGACAAGATGACCCACTTTGGCAACCCGGAACAGGAGCAGGAGGTGGCTCTCAGCGGACTGGTGTTTTCCGATCTCAGTCATCTGGGTGTCATCGCTGTCTACGGTGATGATGCGGAAGCCTTTCTGCTGTCCCAGTTCAGTAACGACATCAGGCTGATCACTGACAGCAGCAGCCAGCTGAATGCCTATTGCACCCCCAAGGGTCGCATGCTGGGGTTGATGCGGGTATTCAAACAGGGTGAAACCTTTTACCTGCGATTGCCGCAAGATACCGTTGAAGCGGTCATACAGCGGTTGCGGATGTTTGTCATGCGCGCAGATGTGACCCTGGAAGATGCCAGTGACAATTTCGTGCGCATCGGCATTTCCGGCGAACAGGCTGCCGATGAACTGGGATCGGTCATGTCGACGCTGCCGGCCGGGCCAGACCAGGTTGCGCATGCCGCTGATATTACGCTGCTGTGCGTACCCGGGGTGAGGCCGCGTTTTGAGGCGTATATCAGCTCGCTTGAAAGAGCACGCAAACTCTGGGATTCACTCAATGTACACGGTGCGCCGGTCGGTGAATCCGCGTGGCGCCTGCTGGAGATTCTGGCCGGATTACCGAACGTATTTGCTGCAACCAGTGAATTATTTGTGCCACAAATGGCCAATCTGCAGCTGGTGAATGGCGTAAGCTTTAAAAAAGGCTGTTACCCGGGGCAGGAGATTGTGGCACGTATGCAGTACCTGGGCACCCTGAAACGGCGCATGTATCTTGGCCGCATTGACACAGGCCGGCAAGTCTCACCCGGCGATTCATTATTTACCAGTACCGACAATGAACAGCCCATCGGGCGGGTTGTCGATGCCCAGCCTCATCCGGATGGTGGTCAGGCACTGCTGGCGGTGCTGCAGATCAAGATTGCCGAGGCAGGAGACCTGCACCTTGGCAGTACAACGGGACCGCTCATGGTCCTTGAGGACCTGCCCTATCCTTTCGAGGCATAACCCGCTTGCCGGAAGCGCTCCCCGCCTGGTTGTTCGCCGTAATAGTGCGGCTGATTACAGGGTTTATGCCACCGGTGTGAACTTGCACCCGTGGATGTAGTCTTACCCAGCGTCAGCCGCTACTTTACGTCAGAAGGGTATTCACTATGAAATCAGGCAAGGCATTCGTGATAGTCGCTGTTGTCACGCTGGTCAGTCTCATGATCCTGCAACTGGACAGTGCTGCCGAACCGTTACCGGATACTGCGAAAACCATGACGCCGGCTACGGTTGTGCCCTGGACGGGGCGCTATGCCAAAACAGATGACGAGCAATTGAGGGTACTGCTGACCCCTCTGCAGTATGACGTAACCCAGAAGGAAGGCACGGAGCGTGCATTCAACAACGAATACTGGGACAACCATGAGGAAGGGATCTATGTGGATATCGTCTCCGGTGAACCCTTGTTCAGCTCGACTGACAAGTTCAAGTCCGGGACTGGCTGGCCGAGTTTTACCCGGCCAATCAGCGAGTCTGCTCTCAACATGCAAACGGATACCCGTTTCTTCATGAAGCGTACAGAACTGAAAAGCAGCATGGCCGGATCTCATCTGGGCCACCTGTTTGAGGATGGACCGGAACCTACCGGCCTGCGTTACTGCATCAACTCGGCCTCATTGCGTTTTGTTCCGAAGGCACAGATGCAGGCGCAGGGTTATGGTGACTACCTGTACCTGTTTGGGGACTGAATACCCCGGCCGATGAACGTCGGCCAGCCCTGAACAGATTAGCGTCGTGCCTGGCGGTAAACGGAGCGCGCCGCGTCGACCGCCACGCCGGACGTGATCGGTGCCTTCATACCGCTGAGCACGGCATCCAGTGCACCGAGGCAAAACAGTACATTGGTTTGATTGCTGGCAAATCCCATCAGACCGATGCGCCAGATCTTGCCCGCCATTGCACCGAGGCCGGCACCGATTTCCAGGTTATATTCGCTCAGCAGTGCGCTGCGAACGGCCGCTTCATCGACGCCATCCGGGACCGACACGGCATTCAGTTGTGGCAGGCGCTGCCCTTCCGGAACGACGAAGGTCAGCCCCATGGCCTCAAGACCCGCGCGCAGTGCCTCATGATTCTTCTGGTGACGCGCCCATGAGTTCTCTATGCCCTCTTCCTGCAGGATGACGAGGGCCTCGTGCAAGCCATACAGGGTATTGATCGGCGCCGTGTGGTGATAGGCGCGCTTGACGCCCCCGCCCCAGTAACCCAGTACCAGGTTGAGGTCGAGAAACCAGCTTTGAACCTTGCTCTTGCGGCTGGTAATCACATCAATGGCACGCTGGTTGAAGGTAACCGGCGACAGCCCCGGCACACAGGACAGGCACTTCTGGGAACCGGAATAGACGGCGTCGAGCTGCCAGTCGTCAACCATCAAAGGCGAACCGGCCAGCGAGGTGACGGTATCGACAATCACCAGACAGTCATGCTGATGTGCCAGCTCGGTAAGTGTTTTGGCGTCCGAGATGGCACCTGTGGACGTCTCGGCATGGACAAATGCGAGGATCTTGGCATCCGGGTTGGCCTTCAATGCGGCTTCTACCTTGGCAGGGTCCACTGCAACCCCCCAGGTATCCTCGACCATGACCGCGGTACCGCCACTGCGTTCCACGTTTTCCTTCATGCGGCCACCGAAGACACCGTTCTGGCAGACGATTACCTTGTCCCCCGGTTCAACCAGATTGACAAAACACATTTCCATGCCGGCAGAACCCGGTGCCGAGACCGGCATGGTGAGGTTGTTGTTGGTCTGGAAGGCGTAGCGCAACAGCTCTTTCATCTCGTCCATCATGGCTACGAACACAGGGTCCAGGTGGCCGATGGTGGGGCGTCCCATGGCTTCCAGGATGCGTGGATTGACGTCGGATGGACCGGGCCCCATGAGGGTGCGGACAGGCGGATGGAAGGACTGAATACTCATTGTGTGCCTCTTGATACTGGATTATCTGGAATGGTGAAGATACCGAGCCGCGATTCTAGCATTTCCGGCCCTGATTCCCACCTCTAATGGTGGAGAAAGCAGCGCACGCTGTGGTCATCGAGGCGGGTTTCATCCGGGTAGCGTTTGCGACAGGCATCCATCGCTTCCGGACAGCGTGGATGGAAGTGGCAACCTTGCGGCGGGCTGGAGGGGGACGGCAGGTCCCCCTCCAGGCGGATAATTTCCCGCGCGGACTCGGGCTCGATCACCGGAACGGCGGACAGCAAGGCACGGGTATAGGGATGCAGTGGGGCCTCGAGCACCTCGGCTACCGGCCCCTCCTCCACGATCCGCCCGAGATACATGACCGCCACACGGTCTGCCAGATACGACACCACGGACAGGTTGTGGGTGATGAACAGGTAGGAAAGTCCCAGTGTATTCTGCAGCTCCTTCAACAGGTTCAGGATCTGCGCCTGTACCGAGACATCGAGTGCGCTGGTCGGTTCATCGCATATGACCAGTCGGGGATCAACGGCAAGGGCGCGGGCAATACAAATACGCTGCCGCTGCCCGCCGGAGAATTCGTGTGGATAACGCTGCGCATGTTCCGGTGAAAGCCCCACCTTCCTGAACAGTTCGTCAACACGTGCACGGCGTTCCTGCCGGGTATTGCCGATGCCCTGCGCAATCATGCCCTCCTCGACGATATCGCCAACCATCATGCGTGGATTCATGGAAGAGTACGGGTCCTGAAAGATAAACTGGAAGTTCGAGCGTTGTTGTCTGAGCTGCCTGCCTTTCAACGTCGTGAGCTCGGTGTCCTCAAATCGCACACTGCCGGCGGTCGGCCTGATTAACTGCAGGATGCCCTTGCCGACGGTTGTTTTGCCACAGCCGGACTCGCCAACCAGCGCCTGGGTACTTCCCCGGGGGATCGACATCGAGACACCGTCGACGGCATATACATAACCCGCAACCCGCTTGAATATGCCCTTGTGTATCGGGAAATGTACTTTCAGGTCGGCAACCTGCAGCAACCTTTCACCCCGGCTGTCATGGGTCGCCCCAATCGCGCTGTCGAGGCGTTCGAGTTCAACGGTTGCCGGTAGCGATAACGATTGATCAAGCAGATGGCAACGCGCATGGTGACCGGTTTCTGCCCGGTTCCAGTCCGGTACCCGGGTATGGCACGGATCCCAGGCGTAATCACAGCGATCGACGAAGCGGCATCCCGTGAACACCCGATCCAGTGACGGTACGGTACCCTTGATGGTATCCAGGGCATGCTCGCGCTTGCGTACTTCCGGCAGGGATTCAAACAGTTTGCGACTGTACGGGTGACGGGCATTGCCGAAGAAGCGATCGCGGCTGGCTTCTTCCACGATTTGCCCTGCATACATCACCGCGACCCGGTCAGCCATGCCTGCCACGATGCCGAGATCATGGGTGATGAGCAGGATCGCCATGTGGGTTTCCTGCTGCAGCCGCTGTAACAGTTCAAGCACCTGTGCCTGTATGGTGACATCCAGCGCGGTCGTCGGTTCATCGGCAATCAGCAGGTCCGGTTCGCCGGCGAGCGCAATCGAAATCATGACGCGTTGCTTCATGCCACCGGATAGCTGGTGTGGATACTCCCGGTAACGTCGCCTGGCATCGGGGATGCCGACGGCATCCAGTAATTCCAGTACCCGCTCCTGAGCGACACGGCCTTTCATACCATGATGCTGGGTCAATACCTCGGCGATCTGGTCACCAATGGTCAATACCGGATTCAGCGAGGTCATGGGTTCCTGGAAGATCATGGAGATACGGCGTCCGCGTATGCGACGCATCTCCGACTCGGGCAATGACGTGAGGTCCTTGTCACCGAGGTATATTTTTCCCGATGTAATATGGCCAATGGGCTGCGGTAGCAGGCGCAGGATGGACAGCGCTGTCATTGATTTGCCGCAGCCGGACTCTCCCAGCAGTGCGTAGGTTTCGCCCCTTTGTATTTCAAGGCTGACACTGTCGACTGGTCGTATCGCAGCTTCACCGTGGCCGAGTTGTACGCAGACATTATCGAGAGTGAGCAGGGTTTGTGTCATGAAGCGGGTTCCACGTGAATCAGCGTGCGCGCGTACGCGGGTCAAAGGCGTCGCGCACGGCATCGGAGAACAGGTTGGCTGCGAGCACCAGCATGAACATAAACAGAAAGGCCGACAACAGCGACCACCACACCACCGGTTCACGCGCCATTTCCAGGCGTGCGCTGTTGATCATGTTGCCCCAGCTGTTCATGGTCGGGTCCACACCGACTCCCACGTACGAGAGCACGGCCTCGGCCAGCACCAGTCCGCTGAAGTCCAGTACCACGGTAATCAGCACCACGTGCATGACATTCGGCAGGATATGGCGGGTGATGATCTTGCCGTGTGCGACGCCAAAGGAGACGGCTGCCTGGATATACTCGGCCTCGCGCAACTTCAGCGACTCGCCGCGCAGCAGCCTGCAGAGTCCCGTCCAGCTGGTGATGCCGAGTATAATACACAGAAATAACAATCTGATATCTGCCCTTTCTACAGTTGTTTCAAAATATTCTGGGTGATTGCTGATATACACCTGCAGCATCAGGATCGAGGCGGCTATGAGCAGCACACCCGGGATGGAATTCAGGGTGGTATAGATGTATTGCACCACATCATCGATCCAGCCGCGTGCGTAACCGGCAACGATACCCATAAAAATCGCAAACGGCAGCATGATGAGCGTGGTCAGCGTACCAATGACAAGACCGGTACGGATGCTCTTCAACGTCAGGTAAAAGACATCCTGACCGACCTTGTCGGTGCCGAGAACATGAAAGGCGCTGGCAAGGTTCAGGGCAAGAAAAACAAGCAGCAGCAGCCATGTGGTGGTCGCCAGCAGGGTGCGCCAGGGCAGCCCGGTTTCACGTCTCCATATCGCCCGCGCCATCTCTTGACTGCTGCGACCTGTGCGCCGCCCCAGCAGCACCGCAGTCACATACAGGACGAAGGCACTGGCCAGCAGTGCCTCGATTATGGACAGCAGACAGCGCTGCCGGATATCCTGCCACTTGCCCTCGCCCGAGCCGGATAAATGGCTCCCGCCGTATTGCAGCCGGGGATAGTCACGCACCTTGGTGCCGTCATCCAGTTCGATGGTTTCCTTGGCAAACAGGTGGGTCGCAAACGGTGCCGAGTAGGTTTTTTCCACCTGTGTCCTGATCGGGCCCAGCAGTACATCCAGGATGCTGAGTACCTCTCCGGAATAGTGGTTTGCATTGCTGTTACCGTTATTCTCCAGCTGCAGGCGAAAATGTACCGAGTCCAGCAAGCCCGTGACAACAAAGGCCAGCAGCACCACCACAGAGCCTGCTGCGATGCGGCCCGTGAATACCCGGTACCAGGGCGCGCGCAGGTGTGGTTTGCTGCGCGCATAGACGACAAAGATAATGACCACTGCGGTGAGCAGGAAAATCAGCGCATCCGTCCAGAGCACCACCGGCATCATGTCAGTCGCACCCGCGGATCGACAATGGTATAGCTGATGTCCACGAGGATGAGTCCGATGATGTACAGCACGGAGCCAAGGAACACCATGACCCTGACGATGGCAAAGTCCTGATTGTTGATGGCGTCGATGGTATAGCTACCCAGCCCCGGGATGGCGAAGAACGATTCCAGCAGCAGGCTGCCCATGAATAGCAGCGGCAGCAGTACCACTACACCGGTGACGATCGGTATCAGTGCATTCCTGAGGATGTGCCGGAACAGTACCAGTGATTCGGACAGACCTTTTGCACGTGCGGTGCGCACGTAGTCCTTGCCGGCTTCCTCGAGAAAAAAGGTCCGGTACCAGCGTGCCCCGGAGCCGATGCCGCTGACGACACTGATCACCACCGGTAACAGGATAAACTTGAGTGCGATCAGTCCGCTGTCAAAACCGGAAATCGGCATCAGCCGAAACAACTTCGCCAGCAGGTACTGACCACCGATGATGTAGAACATGGCGGAGATCGACATCAGCACCACACACAGGATAACCCCGGAAATATCGATATAGGTTCCCCTGAAAAAGGCCATTAACAGGGCAAAGGTGATATTTACCATGACGCCGATAAGCAGTGACGGTATGGCAATCGCAAGACTCGGCATCATGCGCTGGCCAATGTCATAACTGATGTCCCTGCCATCATCCGAATAGCCGAAATCAAACACGAACAGCTTCAGCGATTTCTCGAAGAAGATCGTATCGGTCACCTTGTCGAGCGCTTGCGCCTCGTTGTTCAGCAGCAAGGGTTTGTCATAGCCATGACTGGCTTTCCATTTCTCGATCGCTTCCGGTGTCACCCGCTTCATGCCCAGGTGCATGCGCGCCATGTCATCCGGCGAGTTGACCACGAAGAACAGATAGAAGGTCAGCAGATTCACGCCAATCAGGATGGGAATGGCGTAGAGCAGGCGCCTGACAATGTAGGCAAGCATCAACGCTTCTCCCGGTATGCCGACATGCGCTGCTGGCGGCGAAAGCCTGCAAAGGCCGGCAACACAATCAGCACAACGATGATGGCCATGGCATACAGTGGCCAGCGTACCGGGCGGTTCCATTGGTTCTGCAAATCTGTCCGCAGCGCCGGTTCCAGTCGCTGGTATTTCAGGGTATTGTTTGCCATCAGATTGGGCTTCGAGTTTTTTACCCAGACATGGTGCAGGGAGAACTGTTTTGGAAAGTATCCCCACACCCAGGGTGCATCATGGCGGGCAAGCTCCATCATCTGGTTGATTATTGACTGGCGTAGCGGACTGTTTTCCATGCTCTTCATCTGCTCAAACAGGCGATCGAATTCGCTGTTGCGGTAGTTGGCCGCATTTTCGCCGTTATGTCCAAGCTTGCTGTTCGGACCATAGAGCAGAAACAGGAAGTTTTCCGGGTCCGGATAATCGGCATTCCAGCCCCACTGGAAGATCTGCGCGGTTCCCTTGAGCATTTTTTCCTGGAAACGGTTGTAGTCGGTGCCACGGATGACCAGCTGAATGTTCAGCTTGGCAAACTGTTTCATCAACCAGTCGAGCTGTGCCTTGGCGTCCGGCCCTGTCTGTGACGTATCAAAATGCAAAACCAGCGGTTTGCCGCTGTTGATGTCACGACCTTCCGGATAGCCGGCCTCAGCGAGTAATGTGCGTGCCTCCTCGATGGAACGGCGTACCGGACCATGTGCGGTTTCCTGGTAAACGTAGCGGTTGATGCCGTTGATGCCGGCATCATAGCCGAAAATTCCAGGGGGGATCGCGCCCTGTGCCGGAATGCCACGGCCGTTTAAAAAGATCGAGATGTACTCCTCGGTATTGATGGCAATTGATATTGCAAGGCGCAGCTTTCTGGCGGCTTCGGCATTGCCGCCGACCAGCGGGTCCTGCATGTTGAAGCCGGTATACATGATTGAAGTGGCGACGGCGGTGTTCAGCTCGATGCCCTGCCTGAGCATGCCGTCGGTGAGCGTGACCTCACCGCCAGTACCTATATTGATGGCCTGGTCAAAGCTGTCGGATGATATGCCGGAGATGTCGTAGTAGCCTTGCAGGAATTTGTTCCAGTAAGGTATGGTTTCCTTTTCCAGACTGAATATAACCTTGTCAATAAACGGCACTGATTTGCCGGCATCCTCCAGCAGTCCCGCCTCCCTGTCCCCGGGTGCCCCCTCAACGGGATAGCTTTCACCATGAAAATTCGGATTGCGCTCCATCACCATCTGACGATTGGGGTTGTTAATCGTCAGCATGTAGGGGCCGGTTCCGACAGGATACCAGTCCAGTGTGATATTGCGTTGCTTCATTCCCGGTTGTGAATAAAATTGATCCACCTCCTGCGGCACGGGCGCAAAGAAAGGCATTGCCAGCCAGTAGAGCAGCTGCGGGTATTTTCCGCGGACCTTGATGCGATAGCTGTAGCGATCGATCACTTCGGCACCTTCAAGCGGATACTTCGTCAGGTCAAGATACACGCCCTGCTCTTTTCCGGCAGCCGCTTCTTCATAGGCGCCTTTCAGTGTACCGGCATAGTCATCCAGTCCGGCGATGTATTCACTCATCAGACCAAATATCGGGGAATGTAATTGCGGATGCGCAAGACGCTTGATCTGATAGACGTAATCGTCTGCCGTGAGCTCGCGAGTACCGGTATGCCTGAAATCACCCAGTACATGGATTGCCGACAGATCTTCAGCCGTGAGGTGATGATAGCGCAGCGCCCCCTGCCGGTCTTTGGCAAACGCCGGGTGTGGCTGGTACCTGATGCCGGGTTGTACATGGATGTCATAGATACTGTAGGCAACGTCAGCGGCACTGGCATTGTCTGGCAGCAGCGTGCCCCCGGTATTGTAGTATCTGGCCACCGGTACCTCGGTTGCTGTTAGCGGGATCAATTCATAGGGACGCTTCAGGTAGTGGTACTGCAGTGGCGGTTCATATATCTGCCCGGTAAAGGTGACTTCGTTGGAACTGTATGACTGTGCCGGATCAAGGTGTTTGGGCCGTTCCTGGAATAACGAGTAGAAAACGTTGTCACGCGCACTGGCGGCTGGGTATGGCCGATTCCATGGCTGGTTGTCACAGGCACTCAGCCATACGCTTGCCACGATGATATACAGCGCGGTTTTCCACACGGGTGAGATCAGCCTGGCCGCAGCCCGGGCATGAAGAATTGGCATGACCGGGCATTATAATGATCGTTGTGCCGGGATTCATAACTTTCAGCCCCTTCACGTTGCCGGCATTTTCCGGTACCGTAGCGGCACGGTTTCCGGCAGACGGAGTGCACGGCAACCCTGAGACTCACTTTACACTGGATTCAAGGTACAGCTATGGGATTCTTGAGCGGAAAACGTGCCCTTATCGTCGGGCTGGCTAGTAATCGATCAATCGCCTGGGGTGTTGCACAGGCAATGTTGCGTGAGGGTGCAGAACTCGCCTTCAGTTATCCCAATGAAAAACTGGCTGAGCGCGTGACCAAAATGGCCGGCGAATGCGGTTCTCGCATCGTGCTGCCCTGCGATGTGAGCAGTGACGAGCAGATCGATCAGCTGTTTACGCAACTGGGCGAGCACTGGGACGGGCTGGATATTATCGTCCATTCGGTTGCCTTTGCGCCGGCAGATCAGCTGGCGGGTGATTATCTCGATTGTGTTACCCGTGAGGGTTTCAGGATTGCTCACGATATCAGTTCCTACAGCTTTGCTGCGCTGGCCAAGGCCGGTCGGCCACTGATGGAGGGACGCAACGGAGCCCTGTTGACCATGAGTTATCTGGGTGCCGTACAGTCCATACCCAACTACAATGTGATGGGTGTTGCGAAGGCCAGCCTCGAGGCCAATGTGCGCTACCTTGCACAGAGCCTTGGTGCAAAGGGGATCAGGGTAAATGCCATTTCCGCTGGTCCGATCAGAACACTGGCCGCTGCCGGCATCAGTAATTTCCGGAAGATGCTGGACGTCTTTGCGTCTACCGCACCGCTAAAGCGTAATGTGACTATCGAGGATGTAGGCAATGCAGCGGCATTTCTTTGTTCCGATCTTGCTGCGGGTATAACCGGCGAGATTACCTATGTCGATTGTGGCTATAACACGGTAGGCATGTCATCGCTTGAATAGCGAAACAGAAGCGGGCCCTGAGTTATCCTGAAAAAGAAGGATTATTGCACCGAAGGACACGGAAGAATTTCTTGCAAGGCGGTTATGCTTTCGTGTTTTACCCTGCAATGCGTGGCGATTCAGCAAAAAACCTGCACTCAACTTGATTATTTCTGTAGCTGCTGTGATCCGTTTGCAATGATACTAATCCTGCATTTTGGTGAGGATTTCTGTTTCACCCTCCAGTCGACCAATTAGCACGGCACCGCAGGAATCGCTGAATACATTGACGCTGGTGCGGCACATATCCAGTACACGATCTACCGCCAGTATCAGACCTACTGCTTCAACCGGTAATCCGATGGTTGTCAGGATGATGGTGATTGCAACCAGGCTGGCCGCTGGAATGCCCGCCACGCCAATCGACGTCAGCAGGGCAACCAGTACGACTGTAAACTGGGTTGCGAAGCTTAGTTCGAGACCATAGGCCTGGGCGATGAACATTGCCGCTACACACTCATACAAGGCCGTCCCGTCCATGTTGACGGTCGCCCCCAGCGGTAATACAAAGCTGGTCGTCTGATTGGATACCCCGGCACGTTTTTCGACGCATTCCATGGTTACTGGCAGGGTCGCCGACGATGAGGCCGTCGAGAAGGCCATCAGCAGCGCCGGTGACATAGCCTGGAAGTGTCGTAGCGGGTTCACGCCAGCCACCAATCGCAACAGCAGGGGAAGGACCAGTAGCAGGTGGATCGCAAGCGCAGCGAGTACCGTGAAGAAGAAGGCCATTAACGGTTCAAAGGCCGAAAATCCGGTTGAGGCAACCACTTTGGCAACCAGGGCAAATACCCCGATGGGAGCGAATTTCATCACCCAGTCAGTGATTTTCATCATGACCTCGAATACCCCCTGCCAGAGGTCTTTCAGGACTTGCCCCGGGGGGCCGGCAACGCGTGTCATGAAATAGCCGAATAACAGGCTGAAGAAAATCAGACCCAGCATCCTGCCCTCTGCCGCCGCTGCAACAATATTGGTCGGTACCATGCGGACAAAGATATCCACCACGTCGCCGGCGCCGCGTCCCTCGACACGGCTTGCAATGTCAGCGATGGATTCATCAGATAAGGCCACCACCTCCCTGGCGGGTTCCCCGTCGACGATTCCGGGCGATACGATATTCACCAGTGTCAGGCCAACGATAATGGCGAGCAGGCTGGTGCTGAGGTAGTACAGCAGTGTCTTGCCACCAAGACGGCCCATGGCGCCGCTATCACCGATGCCGGCAATACCTGTAATGATGGAGGAGAATACCAGCGGGACGATCAGCATTTTCAGGGCGTTCATGAAAATCGTGCCCAGGAAGGTATAGATATCAAGAACACGGATGCCGAAGAGTGCGCCTTCGACTCCCGATAGCTTGCCGGCAATCACGGCCAGCAGCAGTGCGATCAGGATTTGCCAGTGAAGCTTCAGGACAAGCAATTTCCTGGCTATTGACACGATCAGGAGGCGCTACTGGTCAGATGAAGGTGGAATATAGATGACAGCCTGTTGCCTGAGGACGTTCATTACTGCCGCCAATTCTGTCTCGCCTTGCAGGCGGCTCAGGGAATTCCATGCCTGTTTGCGTGCGGCCTCCGGAAGTTCCGAGAGATTGCCATCCTTTACTTGCTGCAGTGCAATGATCACGTAGTCGCCGTTCCGTGTTGCATGTCCTTCATAGGCTGTCTCTCCCTCATTGGGAGCCTGCATCGAGAAGGCAGCACTGACTATTTCCGGTGAGGGTTCGCGGGCGTTGCGAAGTACAAGTTCTGTCCTGTCAATTACTGTCTTTTCAGTTGCTGCAATGGCATCCAGTGTTGTTTCACCTGCATTCAGGCTGGTCAGTATTTCCTTGCCCCTGGCCTCGGCAAGTTCACGTGCTTTCTTGTCTCTGGCCAGCTGCGCGACGGCTTCCTTGACCTCATCAAGCGGCTGCTGTGTCGCCTCCTGGTGCTCGAGCGTTCGTATTACGGCGACATGATCCGGACCGATTTCTATGGGGGCACTGTTGTTACCATTCAGCAACACATCTTCGCTGAAGGCGGCTTCAACAATGGCACTATTTTCAGCGATTCCAGTGCCGCCCTGTTTGCTGATCCAGTCTGATTCCCTGAGGTCCAGTTGCAGGGCATCAGCGGCTCCCTGGAGGGTGTCGGGTTGTTCAAATGCGAGGCTGGAAAGGGTTTCATAGTGTTCGTAGAATTGACGCCCGCGCTCTTCGGAAAGCAGTTGATCGACCAGCTCATCCCGTACTTCTGCCAGCGGGGTTGCGACTTCCGGCTTGATGTCAACCAGCTCGATGATATGGAAGCCAAACGGTGATTTTACCGGCTGGCTGCGCTCACCTTTCTGTAAACCAAAAACAGCTTCTTCAAACTCGGGGGTCATCATGCCTCGCCCGAAAAAGCCAAGATCGCCGCCACTGGCAGCAGATCCCGGATCATCTGACAGCTCTTTTGCAAGATCCCCGAAGGATTCCCCGGCATCCAGTCGAGCAAGAATGTTCCGGGATTTTTCCAGTGCTGCAGCCTTTGTTGTCTCATCCGCATCGGGCAACAGGCCAACCAGAATGTGCCGTGCGTGCCGCTCTTCGGGAGTGACATACTTTTCAGAATGTTCTTCGTAGAGTGTCTGAATCGCCTGCTCGTCAACTTCAATGCCCGGATCCATGGTCGACGCATCAAGTTCCAGATACTGTATCCTGGTACGTTCCGGTGTCATGAAGGTATCAAGGTGAGAGTTGTAATAATCTTCAATATCCTGGTCCGGGATTTCCAGCGATTCACTGAATGATTGCAATGGCAAAGAAATGTAACTGAATTGCCGTTGCTGGCCCTCCAGCAGATAGGCCTGTTTCAATTCCTCTGCTGTTGCGGCGGCGGTACGCCTGATCGCCTCCCGATACTGGTTGGCAATGATTTCCTGCTTCAGGTTGTATTCAAATGCAGGTGGTGTTATTCCCTGGTAGCCCAGCACGCGTTCATAGAGTGCCTTCGAAAAAACGCCGTCTTCCTTGAATGCATCGATGGCATTGATGCTTGCAGCAACCAGTTGATTGCTTGCTGCAAAGCCTTCTGTGTTGGCAGCCTGTACAACCAGTTCTTCATTGATCAGTTGCTGCAGGGCATTCGCTTTCAGGATGTCCTCATTCAGCTGTTCCGGGTCAAAATTCTCTCCCAGCATCTCCACCATGCGAGCCCTCAGCTGCTGGTAGGCGCGCTGATGACGTGCCAGTGGAATTTCCTGGTCATTGACTGCAGCTGCGTAGTTGGCTGCAGTACTCCGCAGATAGGAGTTGAGCCCAAAGAATGCAAAGGTAACAAACAGGATGCCGAGGATAATCCATCCCACAACACCCATTACTCGTTCTCGTATTGCCAGTAACATGATCGGTCTCTCGGGAATTAGCCATAACTGCGCATCAGGCTGTTAGGTGTCAGTGCCTGGTTAACAAAGAAAGGGCACCTGCAAAAGGTGCCCTTCTGTTAGCCAATATGGCGGAGTGGACGGGACTCGAACCCGCGACCCCCGGCGTGACAGGCCGGTATTCTAACCAGCTGAACTACCACTCCTTATCCTTGGTGGGTGCTGAGGGGATCGAACCCCCGACATTCGCCTTGTAAGGGCGACGCTCTCCCAGCTGAGCTAAGCACCCGAAGGCGCGCTAGTTTACGGCATCCTTGAAAGCTTTGCCAGCCTTGAATCCGGGAGACCTGGATGCCTTTATCTGAATGGTTTCACCGGTCTGTGGATTGCGACCGGTTCTGGCAGCACGTTCACGCACATTAAATGTACCGAACCCTACCAAATTTACCTGATCACCCTTGCCGAGTGTTGCAATAATACTATCCAGTACGGCATCGGTTGCGCGTGTTGCATCTGCCTTGGAAAGGTCTGCCTCACTGGCTACAGCGTCAATCAGTTCAGATTTGTTCATATATATACTTCCTCGATTATTTATCGTTGAGAAAAAACCGGTACTTTGCGAGTACCTACACCCTGAATAGCAATCCGGGTACCCCCGTTTCAAGCAGGGGGTATTAAAACACAGTTATTCGCAGCAAAAAACCCGCCGACAGCCGATTGATTGAATCGGACTGTCGGCAGGTTTTTGAATATCTGCCAGGATTTAGTGGGCTCGCAAGGGCTTGGCTTTTACCTTGCTTTTGCTCTTGGCAGGTTCCTTGTTATCCGCTTCCTCCAGCGGCGTTGGCTGATGTTGCAGCGCCACCTCGAGCACCTGGTCAATCCAGCGTACCGGACGGATATCCAGTTTTTCCTTGACGTTCTTCGGGATTTCCGCAAGATCCTTGCGATTTTCCTCAGGAATCAGAACGATGGATATTCCGCCCCGATGCGCAGCAAGCAGCTTTTCCTTCAAGCCGCCAATCGGTAATACCTCCCCGCGCAACGTGATCTCACCAGTCATGGCCACATCCGACCTGACCGGGATGTTGGTCAGTGCAGAAACCAGGGCCGTACACATGCCAACACCGGCACTCGGACCATCCTTCGGTGTAGCGCCTTCCGGAACATGGATATGGATATCGTATTTCTGGTAGAACTCCGGATCGATACCCAGTGCATTCGAACGACTGCGTACAACGGTGGTCGCTGCATGGATAGATTCCTGCATAATCTCACCCAGTTGACCGGTGTGAATCATCTTGCCCTTTCCGGGTACGATAGCCGATTCTATGGTCAGTAGTTCACCACCCACCTCGGTCCATGCGAGCCCCGTGACCTGTCCCACCTGATCATATTCCTCGGCAAGCCCGTAACGGAAGCGTTTAACACCCAGGTATTTTTCCAGATTCCTCGGGGTAATTGTGACCTTCTTGCCTTTCTCGTGCAGCACCAGTTCCTTCACAACCTTGCGGCAGATCTTGGATATCTCGCGTTCCAGGTTGCGTACCCCGGCCTCGCGTGTGTAATAGCGAACAATGTCACGGATGGCATGTTGGCTGACCGAAATCTCTCCGCTGTTGAGACCATTGCTTTCAATCTGTTTTGGCAGCAGGTAACGCATTGCTATGTTGATTTTCTCATCTTCCGTGTAGCCGGGTATGCGGATAACCTCCATGCGGTCCAGCAAGGGACCCGGAATATTCAAGGTGTTTGCCGTGGCGACAAACATGACATCCGACAGGTCGAAATCAACCTCCAGATAATGATCATTAAAGGTATTGTTCTGTTCGGGATCCAGGACTTCCAGCAATGCCGAGGACGGATCGCCACGGAAATCCATGGACATCTTGTCCAGCTCATCAAGCAGGAACAACGGGTTCCTCACAGACATCTTTGACAGGTTCTGTACGATCTTCCCTGGCAGGGAGCCGATGTAGGTGCGGCGATGTCCTCGTATTTCAGCTTCATCGCGTACACCACCCAGTGACATGCGGGTGAACTTGCGGCCGGTGGCACGGGCAATTGAACGCCCCAGGGAGGTCTTGCCAACACCGGGAGGTCCAACCAGACACAGGATGGGTCCCTTCAGCTTCTTCACACGTTGCTGTACTGCCAGGTACTCGAGAATGCGCTCCTTGACCTTATCCAGTCCATAGTGATCTTCTTCAAGAACCGCTTCCGCGGCAGCCAGATCATGGCGGATCTTGGAACGTTTCTTCCAGGGTACGCTCACCAGCCAGTCGATATAGTTTCTTACAACCGTTGCTTCAGCTGACATCGGTGACATCATCTTCAGCTTGTTCATCTCGGAGGTGGCCTTTTCCTTGGCCTCTTTGCTCATACCGGCCTTTTCTATTTTCTGTTCCAGTTCCTCGAGCTCGTTGGGAACATCGTCCATGTCGCCAATTTCTTTCTGAATGGCCTTCATTTGTTCGTTCAGATAGTACTCGCGCTGGCTTTTTTCCATCTGCTGTTTAACGCGGCCACGAATACGCTTCTCGATCTGCATGATATCGATTTCGCCTTCGATGAGTACCATCAGGCGTTCCAGGCGTGTATGGCTGCTGACGATCTCGAGTATCTTCTGTTTCTCATCCAGTTTCAGCGACATGTGCGCAGCAATGGTGTCTGCCAGTCGTCCCGGTTCCTCGATTCCGGACAATGAGGTCAGAATCTCGGGCGGTACTTTCTTGTTCAATTTGACATACTGGTCGAACATCGCCAGCAAGGAGCGCTTCAGAACGTCTAGTTCTTTTACATCTTCGCCCTGTTCCTGGGAGAGCGCTTCAACGTGTGCAATGAAAAAGGCATCAGTGTCTTCGTATTCGGTGACGCGAACCCGCTCGGCACCTTCAACAAGTACCTTTACAGTGCCGTCAGGAAGCTTCAACAGCTGGAGAATCGTGGATAGTGTTCCGATTTTGTGGATATCATTGACCGATGGATCGTCTATCTCTGCATTCTTCTGGGCTACCAGCAGAATTTTCTTGTCTTCCTGCATGGCGGTATCCAGTGCATTAATCGATTTCTCTCGTCCGACGAAAAGCGGGATCACCATATGGGGATAAACAACAACATCCCGCAGTGGCAAGACCGGTATAGCATTTGCGGCTTGATCTGTCATATCAGTGCCCATCCTTTCCTGTTTAAGTCTGTTTAGTCCGGGTTATCGGTAGCAATCTGCCAGGTCCTGCCATGGCAGTTCCCCTCTCGGTGTCTTGCCCGTCGTTCTGAATGATTGATTTAGAAACCGTAACCATGAGCTTCTAATATGGGGGCCAGATACGGCACTTCAACCATTATTTTGACAGGTACTCACTATGCAGCAAAGACCATGCCATACTGGCAACAAAAGACAACTAACAAGTTAAGCTGTTAGTTATTATGAAGAAAATAAATTATTCAGATGCAGCAATAGCACCCGGTGTGTCAAAAATCATGTACGGTTTGGCATCACCGAGGATGACATTCTCGTCAATGAGCACTTTTCTGACGTTCTCAAGCGATGGAAGGTCATACATGGTGTCCAGTAGCACCTGCTCCAGAATAGTGCGTAAGCCGCGAGCACCGGTCTTCCTCTCCATCGCCTTGCGGGCGACTGCCCGCAAGGCATCGTCCCTGAATTCTATTTCACAGCCTTCCATGTGAAATAGTTTTTCATATTGCCTGGTCAGTGCATTCTTGGGTTCGGTCAGGATTTGCACCAGTGCGTTTTCATCGAGTTCCTCAAGAGTTGCCACTACCGGGAGCCGTCCAACGAACTCGGGAATCAAGCCGTATTTAATGAGGTCCTGTGGTTCGACATCATAGAGGACCTCTCCAATGTTGAGTTCTTTGTCCTTGCTCCTGATCTCGGCAGAAAACCCGATACCGCCTTTTTCGGATCGGCTGCGTATGATCTTGTCAAGGCCTGCAAACGCTCCACCCACGATGAACAGTATATTCGAGGTGTTAACCTGAAGAAATTCCTGCTGCGGATGTTTGCGTCCGCCTTGTGGTGGTACGGATGCAATGGTTCCCTCGATCAGTTTCAGCAGCGCTTGTTGTACTCCCTCGCCGGATACATCGCGGGTAATTGACGGGTTATCAGACTTTCTGGATATCTTGTCTATTTCATCAATGTAGACAATGCCCGTCTGCGCCTTGTCGACATCATAATCACACTTTTGCAGCAGCTTCTGAATGATATTCTCTACATCTTCACCAACATAGCCTGCTTCCGTAAGTGTGGTTGCATCGGCAATAGTAAAGGGCACATCCAGCAACCGGGCGAGTGTTTCGGCGAGTAATGTTTTGCCGGATCCGGTTGGGCCGATGAGCAGGATATTGCTCTTTGAGAGCTCTACATCGTCTTTTTTATTCTGTGCCTCCAGACGCTTGTAGTGGTTATATACGGCAACGGACAGAACGCGTTTCGCACGGTGTTGACCGATAACGTACTCATTGAGTACATCGTTGATTTCCTGAGGTTTCGGCAGTTTCTCTCCAGCGGTAGTGGACTTGTCCTGCATCTCCTCACGAATGATGTCGTTGCAGAGTTCCACGCATTCATCGCAAACGAACACGGAGGGTCCCGCTATCAGCTTTCTTACCTCGTGCTGGCTTTTGCCGCAAAAGGAGCAGTAGAGCAATTTACCGTCTTCTCCCTTGCTATTTCGTTCGTTGCTCATACAAAACCCTCACGTTTATCAAGCACTGTCCCGTTGAAGTTCCTATTTATCACTAATTGTTATTATAAATCAACTCTTTGATACCCTGATATGTCTTGTAAACTTCAATGATAACAATGGGTTCCCGGAAGCGGTTGCCTGGACAGGCAGGTTGTTGACATCTATGCACCCGACGATATTCAGCTTACAACCGGCCCAATGGCATCATTGCGCTGATTTATGATTTCATCAATCAGTCCGTACGTTTTGGCTTCTTCTGCACCCAGAAAATGATCGCGATCGGTGTCGTCACTGATCTTTTCCAGCGGCTGGCCTGTGTGGTTGGACAGAATCAGGTTGAGTTTTTCCCTGATCAACAGGATTTCTCTCGCATGTATATCAATATCTGTTGCCTGACCCTGGAAGCCACCCAGAGGTTGATGGATCATGACCCGGGAATGAGGCAGGCAGTAGCGTTTACCCTTTGCACCCCCGGACAGTAACAGTGCTCCCATGCTGGCAGCCTGACCGATACACATGGTGCTGACATCGGCCTTGATAAACTGCATGGTATCGTAGATAGCCAGGCCGGCTGTAACCGAACCACCGGGTGAGTTTATGTACAGGTGTATATCCTTGTCGGGATTCTCCGATTCGAGGAACAGCAGCTGCGCAACAATAACATTCGCCATGTAATCTTCAACCGGGCCAACCATGAAAATTACACGCTCTTTGAGCAGCCGCGAGTAAATATCATAGGAACGTTCACCCCGAGCGGTTTGTTCTACAACAATGGGCACCAGATTCAGTGCTCGTGTATCTTGCGCTCCATTCATAGGGTAGCTATCGGTCATTTCACGTTTGTCCTTGAGATTGTTTGGCTTCTTCAATCAGTGCGAAAAATGTGGTTATTTCATCATTCACATCAATGCCACTGTGTTCAACTACCCACTCTACCACCTGTTCTTCAATGACAGCTGACTGGACGCCGGAAAGCATCTCCTGGTTGCCATAGTACCATTGAACCACTTCTTCAGGTTTTTCATAGGAAGAAGCAATGGTTTCCACCAGTTCCCGTACCCGGTCTGGATCAAGGTGTATCTGATTTTGTTTGGCAATTTCAGATACGATAACCCCAAGCTTCAGGCGCTTTTCGGCGCTTTCCCTGAGCGTGGACGCGTCCAGTCCCTGCTTGCCCTCCTGTCGCTGTAACTCCTTTATCTCGGATTCAACAAGGCTTGCAGGCACCTCAACCGGGTTGTCCAGCAGCAAGCCTTCGAAAACCTGACTCTTCATTTTTGACTTTATCAGACCCTTCAGCTCACGTTCCATGTTGTTTCTTATTTCTGTTGTGAGTGCCGGCACACCCCCTTCCGCTACCCCAAACGCCCTGGCAAATTCCTCGTCGATTTCAGGCAATACTGTCTCGGAAACCGAATGGACCCTTACAGCAAACTTGGATGCCTTGCCGGCAACCTCAGCTGATGGATAGTCATCAGGAAAGGTAATTTCGAGGGTCTTCTCTTCACTGGCTGAAACATCGATCAACTGCTCTTCAAAGCCGGGTATCATACTGCCGGAACCAAGTACGACTGGCATCTTTTCGGCCTTGTTGCCAGCAAAAGCAGCCCCGTTCACCGTGCCTTCAAAGTCAATTGTAACCTGATCACCTGTCGCTGCAGCGCGATCAACCACATTCCATGTGGCGCGTTGCTTGCGCAAACTCTCGAGCATTTCCTGTACGTCGTCAGAATTGATTTCTACGATCGGTCGTACTATCGAGAACCCGTAGTTAACGCCATTGGTTAATTCAGGGAAAATTTCAAATGTTGCGACATATTCCAGTGGTTGACCGGCATGAGGTTCCTTCGGTTGGATATCCGGGTAGCCAGCGGGCCGCAGACCTTCCTGTCTCAAGGCTTCCTGTAACGTTGAGTTGATTACCTGGTCAACCACCTCTAGCCGAATCTGCTTTCCATACTTCTGTTCGATCACCTTCATTGGTACCTTGCCCGGGCGAAAGCCATCCAGGCGTATAGTCTGGCTCATTGACTTTAATCGTGACTCAACTTCCTGATCTACGCGTTCCGCAGGCACCTGAACAGTCATTCTTCTGTTGAGCCCGCCTGTATTTTCTACGGATACTTCCATCCCTATACCTCATTACTATCTGGTTTCTGTGCTTCCTGGACACATCGAGTGTGCCAGTGCCATATGCTATTGATCAGGAAATGCATACATCCGGTGTCAAGTTGGTGCGAAAGGAGAGACTCGAACTCTCACGGGTTCCCCCACTGGTACCTAAAACCAGCGCGTCTACCAATTCCGCCACTTTCGCCAGTTTCAACACCGGGGCTGTCAATTGTGCAGATATCAACCTGAAATTATAACGATTTATTGTGTGTTTGCGCACCCCTATTTTACTTGCACAGCGCCACATTGCAGCACAGTCATGCCGGACAAGGATAGCGGCTCTGCAAGCAGCAGTTCCCGTGAGGCAGGTGCTTCCTGAATCCAGATCTCACGGCTTATCTGTCTGGTAACAGTGCAAAAAAAACCCGTGCCTGGCACGGGCATAAAATATGGTGGGCCGTGTAGGATTCGAACCTACGACCAAGTGATTAAGAGTCACCTGCTCTACCAGCTGAGCTAACGGCCCAAAATGGGGTGGACGATGGGACTCGAACCCACGACGACTGGAATCACAATCCAGGGCTCTACCAACTGAGCTACGCCCACCATTAATAAACAAAAAGTTACTTCTCTACACGCCGTAGATGGCGCGCCCGGCAGGACTCGAACCTGCGACCCTCGGCTTAGCTTACCAACTGCGTTTTTCAACGCCCCCTCAGGGTTTGTGGTCTGGACTATCTCTTCACCATCTCAGGTGTCACACGTATAGTCTCTACGGATCCCCTCGATAATCAGCCGCCAACATCAGGTTGCTCGACTGATTATGCATGGGTGTTTCTACCCTCAGGGCTACCGGGCTGAGTCTTCAAAACACCCTGGTTTGCCTTCTCTTTGGCAAAGTGCCTGGCGATATGCTAAACACCAACCAGTGGAAGGGTCAACCAATGGTTTCCTCGGGATTGCCATCAGCATTACCTGTTAAGGTTTCCCCGATACAGTGCGATCCACTTTATGAGTTCCATTTCCTCATAAAGGCTCCCGTTTGCACACCGTTCCTGGTGTGCGCATAAAGGCCGATGCTCTATCCAGCTGAGCTACGGGCGCAAATTACCGATCCCAAAATCGAGCATAATTGGTCGGGGTAGAGAGATTCGAACTCCCGACATCCTGCTCCCAAAGCAGGCGCGCTACCAGGCTGCGCTATACCCCGTTTTCTGTATCCTGTTACCGGCCGCAGATACTGTCACCCGACCAGGCTCAGGGATGATACGTGCTACCCCCAAAAGGGTCAATCAGATGCTCCCCGGGCTTATCACACCCAGCAGGAGGGGCAGATGCAGGGTTGCGATTCTCTGGCAGCCGGATTTGTATCAGAATGCGCGCCACCGAGTTGTGCTGGTTGCTGGCCACGTGCGAGAATCCGCACCTCTTTGACTGCTGCTCCGGAATCCCGCATGGTTGCTAAACTGATCGATGGCAAGGCCATAGCCGCGAAGGTGCGTCTGGCCGTGAAAGCGAGGATTGATGAACGCAGGCGCAAAAATCTTCGCCTCCCGGGCCTTGCCGTGGTGCTTGTGGGACAGGATCCGGCCTCTGAAATTTACGTCCGTAACAAGGTCATGGCCTGTGAGGAGGCCGGCGTAATCTCCCATTCATATGCCTTGCCCAATGACACAACAGAAGCACAGCTACTTGATCTGATTGACAAACTCAACGGGGATATCACCATCGACGGTATCCTGGTCCAGTTTCCACTGCCAGAACATATCAATGCTGACATGGTGACAGAGCACATTCTCCCCGACAAGGATGTGGATGGATTTCACCCCTGTAATATCGGGCGTCTTGCACAACGACGCCCATCGTTGCGTCCCTGCACGCCGCACGGAATTATCACCTTGCTTGAGCATGTAGAGGAAACCTTTTATGGCCGTGAGGCCGTGGTCGTCGGTGCCTCCAATATAGTCGGCCGCCCGATGAATCTGGAGCTGTTGCTCGCCGGCTGTACCGTTACAACCTGTCACCGCTTCACCCACCACCTCGAGGAGCATGTGGCACGGGCTGATATCCTGGTCGTTGCTGTGGGCAAACCGGGTGTTGTAAAGGGTGAATGGGTCAAGCCAGGCGCGACCGTGATTGACGTTGGTATCAACCGCCTTGAAAACGGCAGACTGGTTGGTGATATCGAATTCGATGCGGCCTGCCAGCGTGCGTCCTGGATCACCCCGGTACCGGGTGGCGTGGGCCCGATGACGGTTGCCACCCTGCTGCAAAACACCCTGTACGCAACTGAAGAGCTACATTCCTGACGCAGATTCTAGCTGCGGCGCCAGCGCGTGCCCGAGGCACCATCCTCGAGAATAATGCCGGCAGCTTCGAGTTCATCACGTATCCGGTCTGCCTCCGCCCAGTGTTTTTCAGTGCGTGCCTTCAGACGCCGGGCAATCAGGTCTTCCACTGCCTCGCTGGATAACGCGCCTGCTACATCGGCCTGACCAGGTGCGGTGTCCCGCAAATAGACGTCCGGATCCACCTGCAACAAGCCGAGAACGTCACCGAGCCTGATCAAGCAGGCTGCCAGCTGATTGGCTGTTTCCGGTTGCTGCTTGTGCTTGTTGATTTCACGAGCCAGGTCAAACATGACGGCAATGGCCTCGGGCGTATTGAAGTCATCATCCATTGCCTTGTAAAAGCTGGCGTAAAAACGCTCGCAGGTATCATCAGCGGGTTCGACCGGTGACAGACCCCGCAACGTGGAGTACAAACGGGTCAGGGCGGCCTTGCCGTTTTCCAGATTCTCCTGCGAATAATTCAGCGGACTGCGATAGTGGCTGGCAAGGATAAAATAGCGGATTTCTTCTGCACGATAGGATTTCAGGATTTCGCGGACAGTAAAAAAGTTACCCAGTGATTTTGACATCTTCTCGTCATCGACCCTGACGAAGCCGTTGTGCATCCAGTAATTCACGAAAGGCTCCCCGGTCGCGGCTTCCGCCTGCGCGATCTCGTTCTCATGGTGGGGAAACTTCAGGTCCATGCCGCCACCATGAATATCAAAATGTGCACCCAGGCAACGGGTAGACATGGCCGAACATTCTATGTGCCAGCCGGGTCGCCCATCACCCCAGGGTGAGGGCCAGCTTGGCTCGCCCGGTTTCGCGACCTTCCAGAGTACAAAGTCCAGAGGGTCATCCTTGGACTCGTCCACGGCTACCCGTGCGCCGGCCTGCAGGTCTTCCAGGTTCTTGCCGGAAAGCGCCCCGTAATTCCTGAAGCTGCTGACGTCATAGTAGACATCACCATTGCTGCCCTGGTAGGCATGGTGGTTATCGACCAGGGTTTCTATCATGGCAACAATAGCGTCCATCGAGGACGTTGCCCGTGGCTCGATATCGGGAGGTTGTACACCCAGGGCAGCGGCATCTTCGTTCATTATGCTGATGAAACGTTCGGTGAGCGTATGGATATCTTCGCCATTCTCTGTCGCCCGTTTGATAATCTTGTCATCCACATCCGTAATGTTGCGTACATAGGTCACCTTGTAACCGCGACTACGCAAATAACGAACGACCACATCAAACACGACCATGACGCGCGCGTGGCCCAGGTGGCAATAGTCATAGACCGTCATGCCACAGACATACATGCGCACCTTGCCTGCTTCTATCGGAACAAAGGGGTCCTTTTGACTGGTCAGCGAGTTGTAGATAGTGAGCATCGAGACGGGTAGATTCCTGGTCTGTAGAAACGATTTTGCGGGAGCATGTTAACGGAAAGCCGTTCCTGCTTCAAAATCCGCCCCATGCTCCCCGTGGGACTTGTAAACAACGCCAGAGCTTATATCATTGGCGCACCTGTAACATAACGGGAGTTATCAATGAAACAGTTACTCGGCCTGATGCTGGCCGCCGTTGTCGGTTTGCTACCATTAACCGGCTATTCCCAGGAAAATCAATCCAACGCGAAAGGAGCTGGCATGGTAAAAGTCACCATGGAAACGAACAAGGGAGTTATCACGCTGGAGCTGGACCGTCAGAAAGCGCCGGCAACAGTCGAAAACTTTGTCAATTATGCCGAGGCCGGGCACTATGACGGCACCGTATTCCATCGTGTCATCCCAGGATTCATGATTCAGGGCGGTGGCTTTGACAGCGACATGAAACAAAAGCCTACCAACTCGCCGGTCAAGATTGAGGCAGATAACGGGTTGAAAAACGCCAGGGGCACGGTGGCAATGGCGCGCACCAGTGATCCGAATTCTGCCACATCGCAATTTTTTATAAACGTGAAAGACAATGGGTTTCTGGATTACACGTCATCCACCACGCAAGGCTGGGGCTATGCAGTATTCGGCAGGGTGACTGACGGTATGGATGTGGTGGAAGCCATCGAGAAGGTTCAAACCGGTAATAAATCCGGCCACCAGAATGTTCCCCTCGAGGAAGTCGTTATTCAGAAAGTGACTATCGTGGAGTGACACAACGTTAACCCTGACGACATGCCGGACACCCTGTTTATCTCGGATTTACACCTGGATCCCGGGCGTCCGGCAATCACTGCCCTGTTCCTTGATTTTCTCGCCAACAGGGCGAACAGCTGCAGGGCTCTGTATATACTCGGCGATCTGTTTGAGGCCTGGATCGGTGATGATGACACCAGCCCCCTGAATCAGGCTGTGTGTCATGGCTTGAAGGCATGTGCACTGGCCGGCACTGCGGTTTATGTCATGCACGGAAACCGTGATTTCCTGCTGGGCCCCTCATTCGCAGAACGATGTCGCTGTACCCTGCTGGAAGATCCAGCCCGCATCGAGCTCTATGGCACGCCTACCCTGCTGATGCACGGTGACATGCTGTGTACCGACGACACAGAATATATGGTCTTCCGTGAGAGGGTGCGAAATCCCCACTGGCAGGAAGCGCTGCTGTCGAAAACACTCGAGGAGCGTCGGCAAATGGCACAGGCAATGCGCGCCAGCAGTCGTGAACAGACCAGTGGCAAAGCGGAATCGATTATGGATGTAAACAGGGATACCGTGGTCCGTGTGATGGCAGAGAATAAAGTCCAGCGCCTGATTCATGGACATACTCATCGCCCGGCGATCCATGCCCTGCAGGTATCCGGTCATTCGGCACAGCGGATTGTGCTCGGTGACTGGTATGAACAGGGCAGTGTTCTGGTGTGCTCGCCTGCAGGATGTGAATTACAGGAACTTCCTGCAGGGCAGACAAGCTAGGCAGTTACTGACCCAGCAGCAACCGTTCATAGTCGCCCGGTATGTCAAATAGTGCAGCCCTGACTGTTTCACCGGAGCGAAAATCGGTTAATGATCTGTAGAAACCTGCATCGTCCCATACCTGAACAGGCAGTCCATGGGTGTAATGTCTCCCGGGTGCATACACGTAGCGTGACAGGAAGCAGGGTGTTTGCATGGTTTCAGGCACAGACTGCATATTATCCAGCTGCCGTTCGCCCAGCGCCATTGCATACTCGGCCATCCCGGTAACCGCCTCGTCCAGCAGCCCGCTAACGGAAATTGTATGGTAGCAGGAAGCTCCATTCGCGAGGTATTCGAACTGCAGAGGTTGTTTGCCGGCAATGGTTGGAGCTTCGTTGTCCGTGAAAGGTATTTCAGTCAGGGTTAAGTCCGCGGGCAAGGAACCGCTGAATGGATGGTTCCTGATTTCGAGAACACTGTGATCGTCATGCGACACGCTGAACAGCGTGCGTGAACGACGATTAAACAGTACATAGTCACTTTCATCATAGCCATCATCGATTCGAACATAGTCCGTACTCGTCAATATCCTCACTGGATAAGGGTCGATCCCGGCCTCTTGTTCTGCAAATAAAATGATGCTGACCCCGGTCACCTTATCAGTTTGCGCTACTGGCGGTGCTGCTGACCGGCTGCATGCTGTTCCCAGCAGTATGATCACCAGACTGGCCAGCAAGGCGTTTCGACTGCGTTGGTTCGATCGTTTGATCATGAAGTATCCCTTGCTCCACCCTGTTCGCCAGACATGCAGCTGCCTTTATATGCAATCACCGTATCCATGACATTGGTACCGGTAGGGCCTGTCAGCAGAACATCACCGGTTGCCGCCAGATAACCGCCTGAATCTGCCTGTTGCAGGCAGCTGTGCGCATCAAGCCCCTGCATCTGTCCGCGCCGCACGGTACTGGCGTCGACGATGGCGCCGGCAAAGTCAGTCATACCATCCGTTCCATCCGTGCCGGCAGCCAGTATCACGATATCCTCACGTGGCCATAAAGCGTGTGCTGCAGACAATGCCAGGTGCAGGTTCCTGCCACCCTTTCCAGCGACCTTCGGTAAGGTTAGCGTCGTTTCGCCGCCCCAGAGATAGAAACCTTCCGGCAAGTCCTGCAGTTGTGATGCAATCACCTGCCCGGCCAGCTGTGCATTGCCGGCCAGTGACTCCTCCATGACGGTCACAGCGTAACCCAGTGCCCTGCCCCTGTCAGCGGCAGCCTGCAGTGCCCTGCTATTGGTCGCAATAATGTGGTGTTTCACGGTTTCGGGCAAGTACCTGTCCGGGACTGGACGCAGCTCTGGCCGTGCAAGCCAGTCAGGCAAGCTGCGTGTTGCAGCGGCTCTCTCACCAGGATACAGCAAGCCGGAACCAATGATGCGCGGATCGTCACCGGGTACATCGGAAATCAGCAACACGGTTGTCGGCCGGTCCTTTACCCAGTCCAGTAAACCACCTCCCTTGATCAGTGAAAGGTTTTGCCGCACCTGGTTTACTGCATCGATGGGCAGTCCACTGCCCAATAACCACTGATTGGCGCGCTGCAGATCATCCAGTTGCAGGTCATCGGGCAATACCTCGACCAGACTGGATGCCCCGCCGGATATCAGGAACAGCAGGTCGGCAGCGTCTTCTGGAACGGCCTGCAGGAACTGACATAGTGCAGCACCGGCCAGCAGACTGTCGTTATTCGGCAGCGGATGACCGGATTCGATGCAGTGCAGGCTTGGATCCTGCTCAAGCTGTATATCACCATGGCCGGTTTTGGTAATTACCAGACCCTTGACGATCTGTGCGCCCAGTATCTCCATGGCACCGCGTGTCATGGCACAGGCGGCCTTGCCTGCTGCGACAAGGAATACCGGCCGGTGCAGTGGATTGCGAGACAGGTAATCTGCTACACAGCGTTGTCCCTGTACCGCCGCAAGGCCGGCCTGGAAGAGCTCATAAACAAGCTGACGTGCGGCTGTGCGTAATGCCTGCGTCATTTACCTGTTCACACACCCCTACGTGAGGCAAGCCTCAGCCAGCCAGTGCGGCAAGCCCCGATGCCAGATCGGTTTTCAGGTCGTTGACCTCCTCCAGCCCGACAGCCAGACGGATCAGGCCATCTGTTATGCCCACGTCTGCCCGTTGCTCAGGGGACAGGCGTCCATGCGTGGTTGTCGCCGGGTGGGTGACAGTGCTCTTGGCATCGCCCAGATTTGCCGTAATGGAAAAAATGCGCAGGGCATCAATGAATCTCCAGGCTTGCTGCTGTCCACCTTGCAATTCGAAGGACACGATGCCACCGAAACCGGTCTGCTGGCGACTTGCCAGTTCATGCTGCGGGTGTGATGACAGCCCCGGGTGATGCACCCGCGCGACAACCGGCTGCTGCTCCAGCCACTGTGCCAGATGCAGTGCGCTGCTGCAGTGTGCCTGCATCCTCAGGGGCAAGGTCTCCAGCCCCTTGAGAAACACCCAGGCATTGAACGGGCTCATGCTGGGCCCGGCCGTGCGCAGGAAGCCATAGACTTCCTTGCCGACCAGCTCATTGTCACCGGCTACTGCGCCGCCGATACAACGACCCTGACCATCCAGGTACTTGGTTGCCGAGTGGATCACGATATCAGCGCCGAGCGCCAGTGGTCGTTGCAATATCGGGGTGCAAAAACAGTTATCGACTACCAGCAGGCAGTTATTCGACCTTGCCAGCGCAGCTAATTGTTTTATATCCGCAATCTCCGTTAGCGGATTGGAGGGCGTCTCCAGGAACAGCAAGCGGGTGGTCGGACGAATCGCCGCTTGCCAGCTCTCTGTGTCCACTACTGGAACAAAGGTCGTCTCGATCCCGAAGCGCGCCAGATAGGTGCTAAACAGCACGGTCGTGGTGCCGAAGATGCTGCGCGAGGAGACGATATGATCACCTGCCTTCAGCAGCCCGGCACAAGTAGCGAGGATTGCGGCCATGCCGGACGCAGTCGCAACACAACGTTCGGCTCCTTCCAGCGAGGCAAGCCGTTCTTCGAATGTCCTCACGGTCGGGTTGGTAAAACGTGAATAGATATTACCCGGCTGGTCACCGGAAAACCTTGCAGCGGCTTGTGCAGCACTGGCGAATACATAGCTGGAGGTCGGAAAGATTGCTTCAGAGTGCTCACCTTCAGCCGTGCGATGCAGCCCGGCACGAACCGCCCGCGTTGCTATCTCGAATTCTTCATAGTCTGACATGATGCTCTCCCGTGACGAGCGTTATCCGGGCAAAAAAAAACCCGCTTTCAGCCTAACGAAAGCAGGTGCCGTCGCTTAGCTGTATTTATCAGGCGCCCGCAAGCTGAAATAAAATCGGCGCAATTTCAATGAGGCTAGACGAGGGTTGAGACACTGTCAATGCATGAACAACCGTCTTCAGGCGGAATTATGCAGGTCAATAACCTCGTCCTCACCTGCACGGCGTTTCATTTTGGCGGTATCACTTCGAATTGACTGCAGGTTATCAAGATACCTGATATCGATATCGCCAGTGATGTATTCCCCGGTAAATACCGAAGCATCGAAACCGCTGATACCCGGACTCCCCTTTTTTACCGCGTAAATCAGGTCTTCCAGATCCTGAAACAATAACCAGTCTGCGCCTATCTCCCTCCCGATCTGTTCTTCAGTCCGGCTGTGGGCGATTAATTCGTTGCTGGTGGGCATATCAATGCCATAGACATTCGGATAACGGACAGGAGGTGCGGCTGATGCAAAATATACCTTGTTCGCACCTGCCTCGCGTGCCATGTCAATAATCTGGGAAGAGGTTGTTCCCCGCACGATGGAATCATCCACCAGCAGAACATTCTTGCCCCTGAATTCAAGATCAATGGCGTTCAGTTTCTGGCGCACTGATTTCTTACGCTGTTGCTGTCCAGGCATGATAAATGTCCGGCCGATATAGCGATTCTTGATAAATCCTTCGCGGTACTTGATTCCAAGGTTGTTCGCCAGTTGCATTGCAGAGGTACGGCTGGTATCGGGTATCGGGATGACTACATCGATGTCATGGTCAGGACGTACCCTGCGCAATTTGTCGGCGAGCTTGTCGCCCATTCTCAAGCGCGCCTTGTAAACAGACACGTTATCGATGATCGAGTCCGGCCTTGCCAGGTAGACATATTCGAATATACAGGGTGTTAACGATGGGTTGTCTGCACACTGATGGGTGTGTATCCGGCCATCCAGGGTGATTAAGACCGCTTCTCCGGGAGCGACGTCACGGATTAAGTCATATCCGAGCACATCCAGGGCTACGCTCTCCGATGCCATCATGTAATCGGTGCCTTCGGGCGATTCATGCTTGCCATAGACCAGCGGACGAATCCCGAAAGGATCACGGAATGCAACCACACCATAACCGGTAATCATGGCGACCGCTGCATATGCCCCGCGACAGCGCCGGTGGACTCCGGTGACCGCCTTGAACACGTCCTCGACCTCCATCGTCAGCTTGGCATGTTGCTGCAGCTCATGTGCAAGCACGTTCAGCAGGACTTCTGAATCCGAGTCGGTATTGATCTGGCGGAGGTCTTCCTGAAACAGTTCCTGTTTCAGCTTGTTGGAATTGGTAAGGTTACCGTTGTGCGCCAGGCTGATGCCATAGGGGGAATTGACATAAAACGGCTGGGCTTCTGCAGAGCTTTCACAGCCTGCGGTCGGGTAACGGACATGGCCGATGCCCATATTGCCGGGCAAGCGCATCATGTGTCGGGTATGGAATACATCACGCACAAGGCCGTTGTCCTTGCGCAGGTGCAGGCGTCCACCTTCACAGGTAATGATACCTGCGGCGTCCTGCCCGCGGTGTTGCAGTACTGTCAGTCCGTCATAAATAGCCTGATTTACCGGACTGTGGGCAACCATGCCGATGATCCCACACATAGGCGATCCTCAAAAAAGCGTGCGCAGGATTCCGCTAGGCATAACTGATATTGTCAGCAATTTCACTTGGCAGATAGTTGCGCAGCCACATGGCCAGTTCCTGAAAATAGCCAATCAATTGCGAATCCTGCCACCACGGATCCTGGGGAAGTGGCGTGAGTCCGGCAAGTAACACGAGTATGGCCACGATAACGCCGCCTCTGGCAACACCAAAGACGATACCGAGTAATTTGTCAGTGGCTGTGAGGCCAGTCCTGTCAACGAGCTTGCCGGCAAGAAAGTTAACAATGGCGCCTAGCAGCAACACACAGACAAACAGTATGGCGAATGCTGTAATCTTTTGTGCAGAGGGAACCGAGATCCATTGTGACAGCATGGTCGCGAGGTCCTCGTAAAATGCCATTGCCACCCATAACGCGACCAGCCAGGTTGCCAGGGCGACAGCTTCCCTTACAAATCCCCGGAACAAACTCAGAATTGCAGACAACGCAATCAACGCGAGTATCACCACATCAATCCAGGCAAATGCCATAAGTACCTCTGAGTCTAGGACCGGGTTTTCCCGGTCAGTGGGAATTTAACGGGTTGGCCTGCAGGGCATTTTAGCAGAACTGCGACGCGATCGGCTATGAGGCTCACAATCACAGCGGTCGTCAGGGATATTCGATGACCATCCCGGACAGCTGCTGCCCGGTTTTAAGACTGGCGGCAAGCTTTTCTGCCGCAGCTCTTGAAGAGGAAGGTCCGACCAGCACCCGGTAGGCATACCCTTTCCCGATGGCGACTCGCTGCATCCGGGTGTCGTAACCGGCTGACTTGAGCCGCTCACGCAGGCCGCTGGCATTTATTTCCTGTCCAAAACTACCGACCTGCACAAACCAGCCCTTGAGGGCGGGTTCAGTGATTTTTTCAGTTTTTGGTGGTGGGGGCGGTGCCGTGGCCACCCTGGAAGGTTTTGGCGCGGTTGCAACCGGCTTGGCCGGTTTTTCGGGGACGGGTGCGGGCTTCTCTTCAGCTGCTGGAGGCTCATACGGCTGTGCTATCTCTTCCCGCAAACCCGGTGCCTCGGTAATAACGCTTTCAGCGGGCTCCTCGTCGGTCGTCTGCGGCCCGGGTAACTCAAGTTCCATGCTTGCCCGGTAATCCATCTGCGGCTGTTCCGGGATACTGTGACTCCGCGGGGTCCATTCATCATCCGGACCTTCAAGGATTATCGGTACAAAAATTACAGCAAGGGCTACCAGAACGATGGCTCCTGTCAGTCTCTGCTTCAGTTTCTGATCCATGATGACTCCGTGATATCGAGCGATGTCCGCATGCGGCCGAGGCTGCCACGCGTGACTATACATGACATGCCAGTGCTTCCGCTACGGTTGCAAAAGAACCACAGACAACCACCCGATCGCCTTCTTTTGCATCTGCGTGTGCCTGCCGAAATGCACTCGCCACGTCCTGGTACGCTCCTGCCGTCCCGGTTGGATCGCGAGGGTTGATGAGCTGTTCGAGGTCCCCGGCCGACAGGCCACGCTCTCCCCGGAGTGTTGCAAGGTACCAGTCATCTGCTACCGGCGCCAGCATCGAGGCAAAGCCTGCAACATCCTTGTCTGCGAGCATCCCCAGCACCACGCGGGTACGTCCGGGTACGAACCGGTCACGCAGCAGTTGTGCCAGTCTTTCAGCCCCGCCGGGATTGTGCGCAACATCCAGAATGGTCTCGACAGCACCCGGCAGCACCTGACAACGCCCCGCCAGTGTCACCGTTGTCAGGCCCTGCACAATGGCCGACCGTGCTACCGGAAAGCGCCCTGCCAGGACTTCCAGCACCATGAGTACACCGGCTGCATTCTGCAGTTGATGTGTGCCGGGAAGTGCCGGCATCGGGAGCTCTTGGTAAGCATTGTTGTCCGATTGCCAGCTCCAGCCAGCTTCAGTTCTTGTCCAGTCAAAGCCGCAACCCGGAGCATACCAGCGGGCAGATAAACTCTGTGCCTGCCTGAGCACACTGGCGGGCGGTTCGGGATCGGAGCAGACAGCCGCGCGGCCGGCCCTGAATATCCCGGCCTTTTCCAGGCCGATTGCCTCTCGATCTGTGCCAAGCCAGGCGCTGTGGTCGATATCAATCGAGGTCACCAGTGCGGCATCGGCATCCAGGATGTTGACGGCATCCAGTCTGCCACCCATGCCCACCTCCAGTATGGCAATGTCCAGACATGCTTGACTGAAAAGGCTGAACGCCGCGAGGGTACCAAATTCAAAATACGACAGGCTGATGTCACCCCGGGCGCGGTCCACTGCTTCGAAAGCTGTGCACAGGGTCGCATCATCGACCTCTTTACCCGCTATGCGAATACGCTCGTTATAACGCAGCAGGTGGGGTGAGCTGTAACAGGCTGTGTGGTAACCGGCAGACAGCAGGATGGATTCAAGCATGGCGACACTGGAGCCTTTGCCATTGGTGCCTGCAACCGTGATAACGCCGTAGCCGGGTGTCAGCAGCTGCATGTTTTCAGCTACACGCGCGACACGCTCAAGGCCAAGATCGATTTTCCTCGGGTGCAGGGTCTCCTGCCAGGCAAGCCAGCCGGCAAGTGAGCTAAAACGTGCCATCTATGGGTTGGCGGATGGAGCGAAGATCGCGAGGGCTATCCATGTGGGTACTGCAACAGGAGGGTCTGTCCAGGCGGTTGATATCAGGTCCCGGTCAGTTGCTGCTTCATCAGCATCGCCAGAAGACTGGCAATCTTCACACTCATTTCACGTCGATCAACAATCATGTCGATGGCGCCGTGTTCAAGCAGAAATTCACTACGCTGGAAACCTTCCGGCAAGGTTTCTCTGACGGTCTGTTCAATGACGCGCGGGCCGGCAAAGCCTATCAGGGCACGGGGCTCAGCGATATTGATATCCCCGAGCATGGCAAAGCTGGCAGACACCCCGCCCATGGTGGGATCGGTCAGTACCGAGATATACGGTATGCCTGCTTCCGAGAGCCTCGCCAGGGCTGCACTGGTCTTGGCCATTTGCATCAGTGAAAACAGGGCCTCCTGCATGCGCGCCCCGCCACTGGCGGAAAAACAGACCAGCGGCCAGCCGCGATCAAGGCTCAGTTTGGCTGCGCGTACAAAGCGCTCTCCCACTACGGCCCCCATCGACCCCCCCATGAACCTGAATTCAAATGCCACGGCAACCACGTGCAATCCCTGCAATGTCCCCTGCATTGACAGCAACGCATCCTTTTCGTTGGTAGCCTTTTGCGCGGTATTCAGTCGATCCCGGTATTTCTTGCTGTCTTTGAATTTGAGTACGTCAACCGGCTCAAGGTTGGCATCAAGCTCCTGTGCCGAGTCGGTGTCGAGGAACATCTCCAGCCGTAAACGCGCGCCAATACGCATGTGATGACTGCACTTCGGGCAAACATCGAAGTTCCGCTCCAGTTCAGAGCGATATAAGACTGCGCTGCAACCATCACACTTTATCCACAGCCCTTCGGGCACGGTACGCTTGTTGCCGCCGACAGTACGGATCTTGGAGGGAACGAGTTTGCTAAACCAGCTCATGCGTTTGATTGTACCTGTTCATCAGCGGATACGAAAATTCGTCTTACTCCTGACTATACCGCTCTATCAATGCCGGCGCGCAGTTCCGCAATCGTTACTGCCAGCGCGGCAGGAATGACCTCGGGTCGTTCAGCGAGGTCAGCAATCTGCTGAACCAGTGCACTGCCGACGACAACGGCATCAGCAATCCCGGCCACCTGCCGCGCGGTTTCGGCATCACGGATACCGAAACCCACGCCTACCGGCAGTTTCGTGTGGCGGCGTAACTCACTGAGCTTTGCGGCAACGGAAGACACATCCAGGCGATTCGCGCCAGTGACCCCCTTGAATGATACGTAGTAAATGAAACCGCTGGCTACTTCACTGACCTTCTGCATCCGGGAGTCATCGCTGGTAGGTGCCAGCAGGAAAATCGTGTCAATGGCGGCGGCTTTCATGGCAGCGGTGAACTCTCCAGCCTCTTCCGGTGGCATATCCACCGTCAAGACGCCATCGACACCGGCAGCTGCAGCTGCCTGTGCGAAGGCCTCGTAGCCCCATGCCTCGATCGGGTTCAGATATCCCATTAAAATAACAGGTGTTTTTTCATCATCCTTCCTGAAATTTTGCACCATATCGAGCACATTGTGCAGGGTTACATGGTGCCTGAGTGCGCGTTCACATGCGGCCTGTATGACAGGCCCATCCGCCATCGGGTCGGAAAAAGGGACGCCCAACTCGAGCAGGTCAGCGCCGGCAGTCACCATTGCATGCATCAGCCCTACCGTGACGTCCGGTTGCGGGTCGCCCGCTGTGATGAACGGGATCAGCGCCTTTTTTTGCTGCGATTGCAAGTCTGCAAAGCGTTGTTTTATGCGGCTCATACCTTGATTCCTTCCAGTTCTGCAATGGTGTGGATATCCTTGTCGCCGCGCCCTGACAGATTCACAATGACAATTTTGTCCTTGTCCATAGTGACCGCGAGTTTGGCGGCATAGGCCAGGGCATGACTGGATTCCAGTGCCGGCATAATGCCTTCGGTACGGGTGAGATTATGGAACGCTGCAAGCGCTTCCGTGTCTGTGATCGCCACATAGGTGGCACGGCCAGAATCCTTCAACCAGGCATGTTCGGGGCCGACGCCCGGATAATCCAGACCAGCGGAGATGGAGTGCGTCTCGATGATCTGCCCATCGCTGTCCTCCATTAAATAGGTCCGGTTTCCATGCAGCACGCCGGAACTGCCGGCGCACAGCGGTGCTGCATGCCGCCCTGTTTCAACGCCGTCTCCACCACCCTCGACGCCGTAGAGTGCGACCCCTTCATCACCAATGAAGGGGTGAAACAGGCCAATGGCATTGGAACCACCTCCTACACAGGCCACCAGCGCATCTGGCAGGCGTCCTTCCAGCTGCTGGATTTGCTGCCGTGTTTCACGGCCGATGACAGTCTGGAAGTCCCTTACCATCATCGGGTAAGGGTGCGGACCGGCCACGGTTCCAATAATGTAAAAGGTATTATCTACATTGGTAACCCAGTCACGCAGTGCTTCATTGAGCGCATCTTTCAGGGTCTTCGATCCCGACTCAACAGAGACGACATCGGCACCCATCATGCGCATGCGGTAGACGTTAATGGCCTGGCGCTTGATATCTTCTGAACCCATGTACACAACGCACTCCATCCCAAGGCGTGCTGCAACGGTTGCCGAGGCAACGCCGTGTTGACCGGCACCGGTCTCGGCAATGATGCGTGTCTTGCCCATACGTTTTGCCAGCAGTGCCTGGCCTACAGTGTTGTTGATCTTGTGGGCGCCGGTGTGATTCAAGTCTTCACGCTTCAGGTAGATGCGTGCACCGCCAAGTCGCCGGCTCCAGCGCTCTGCAAAATACAGTGGTGAAGGGCGACCAACGAAATGGGCCAGATCCCGGTCCAGCTCTGCCAGAAATTCGGGATCCTGCATATATTTCCGGTAGGCTGAATTGAGTTCATCGAGCGGGCGCATCAGCGTCTCGGCAACAAAACGCCCGCCGAAGGTACCGAAGTGTCCGCGTTCATCAGGTAGCGATGCCGGATTAGCCCTGCTATTAACCGCCTGTGTCACTGTTCTCTACTCCTTTCATGAAAGTCGTTATTCTAGCAGCAGACTTGATACCTTTCCGGGATTCTACGCCACTACTGACATCCACCGCATAGGGACGGACTGTGTTGATCGCAGTTGCCACATTTTCAGGCGTCAATCCGCCTGCCAGGATCAGGGGTCTGGGAGACGATTCGGGCAGGATATTCCAGTCAAAGGTCTCGCCGCCACCGCCGTATGACTGCGGCTGCCAGGCATCCAGCAGAAATCCGCTCGCAGCGGGATAGTGCTCCATGAGAGACAGTACATCGGTTCCCTCACGCATCGCGATTGATTTAATAAATGGCAGCCCAAAAGAATTGCATAGGGCATTATTCTCGTGACCATGAAACTGCAACAGACCCAGGGGGACATTAGCGATGATCTGCTCAATGGCATCCGCAGCAGCATTAACAAACAAACCGACAACCGTGACGAAGGGTGCTACCGATTCGGCAATTTCCCGGGCCTGCTCGATATCAACATAACGCGGGCTCTTCGGGTAAAAGACCAGGCCCAGGGCATCGGCACCGCACTGCACCACCGTGGCGGCATCTGCAACGCGGGTAATACCACAAATTTTAACGCGGGTACGCATCAGCTGAGGATCACTCCCGTTCACGTCACCAACTTACCAAGACTCCGCAGTTACTGTGGCTGTTCAAGAGAGGTCAGCCAAACACCGGCAACCGGGTGTGCGATGGTACCTTAAAATGATCGGGATAGCGGACTCCTGTCAGGTATAAACCTGCAGGAGAGGCATTGATGCCACTGACGCGCCTGTCTCTTGCCTGGAGTAACTCGCTGACCCAGACTGGCGGTTGATCGCCACTGCCGGTCTTTATCAGGACACCGGCTATGCAGCGCACCATATGATGAAGAAAGGCATTGGCGATCACATCTATATAGATAAAACGACCGTTGCGCCTTATTTCAAGCGAATGTATGGTGCGCACCGGACTGCGTGCCTGGCAGGCCGCGGCACGAAACGAGGTAAAGTCGTGTTCTCCAAGCAGGTATTGCCCGGCACGGGCCATTATTTCGGCATCCAGTTCATTACGCTGCCAGCAGACATGATTTCTTAACAAGGCAGGCCTGCTCGGATGATTGTAGATTATATAGCGGTAATGCCTTTGTGTAGCGCTGAAGCGCGCGTGAAACGCATCATCCATACCGGTCAACCACTGCACACTGACATCCTCAGGCAGGTTGGCATTGGTTCCTCGCAGCCAGTTGGTGGTCGGGCGCTCGATGCGGCTATCGAAGTGAATGACTTGCCCGGTGGCATGTACACCGGTATCGGTACGCCCTGCACAGACCACCTTGACCGCGTGGTCTGCCACCTTTGAGATGGCCTTTTCTACACAGGCCTGAACAGTACGGCCTTCTGCCTGTCGTTGCCAGCCAAAAAAACCTGCACCGTCATATTCGACACCAGCAGCATAACGCATAATTATTACTCGTGATGAATGAGGGTCATACGGCATTTTACATAAACCGCGCAGACAACCCGCAGTGGCTCAAACAGGGATGAAAAACAGGGCACTCATGGCCAACGGGATGATCCATTGCCACCATGGCGGTGGTTCCAGTTTGTTGACCTCGATAGGAATATTCGCAGCCTGTGCTGCCCTGTCGAGCACGCTTCTGTAAAGTAACCGTGATGAGCTTGCAAGGTTCGACAGCTTCCAGCTCTTGACCGGATGCTCGCGCAACACCTTACGGACAAGCGAGTGGACCTGCGCTACAGCTTCTATAGATAAAAGCACCCGAACCGCGATGCGTTCACGCACGTGCCGAGTTGTTAGCGGCCGGATCAGTTGCATGATTGCAGGAAGCAATTGTTCACGAGAGGTGCTCTGCAGTAACAGGTGAACGGCGGCCACAATAGCCACTAAGGCCATCACCCGCAACAAGCCAAGAAAAAGGCCTTCACTGGTCGGCGACAGTGAACCGGCGTCTGGCCACAGGCTTTCTCCCGGCGTCCACCACCCGTAAACGATCAGAATAGCCAGCAACAGCCAGCGCAGTCGTTTGATCATGAGGACCAGTGTCGCCGGTGAAGGTATCCCGGCCAGGGCATATAACAAAAGCAGTAATACAATGCCGCCTGCGAGAAGTTCAGGCCGGGCCGTTGCCATACCTGCCGTGAACAATAGCAGGATGACAATGCGTATCAGCGGGTGTACATCAGGCAAGATTTGACATTAATGCTTCAGCTTCGTTCTTTTGCTCGTCGTTGCCCTCTTCTATGACTTCGCCAAGTATGCTGCGTGCGCCTTCCGGGTCACCCATATCCAGGTAAGCGCGTGCAAGATCGAGTTTGGTAGTCACTTCATCAGCCGTACTGAGGAGACCTTCCGAGGCATCTTCCTCGTCGTTCTCGCCTTCGAAAGCGGCTGTATCAACTGATTCATCGAGGCTGTACTCGATACTTTCCGGCAGATCCAGATTCGGTATATCGCTCACTGCTTCGTCGAGCGGATGCTCCTGATGCTCCATGCCAGCCATATCAAACTCTGCATTGTCATTGTCAGCATCAGTGCTTGCAGCCCGATACAGCGTATTATTCGGTGACAGTGCGTGCCCCATTGAGGCTACCTTCAACCAGCTGTCGTCTTCTTCTGTGACACCGTCACGAAAATCACTGGCTTCACGGTCAAAGGCAGCAACATTCCCCGCGGCATGGTAAACCTCAAGGAGTTTGAGGCGAATTGCATTGTCCTCCGGTGATGCAGCCAGTGCGGCTTGCAATACATCTTCAGCCTGCTGAATCCTGCCATAGGCGAGGTATACATCGGCCTCGGTCAGTGGGTCACTGTCATCATGGGCTGGTTCAGAAAGCGGCGTTTCTTCCGGTACCTTTTCATTCACATCAAAAACAGGGGGCGCCCTGTCCTTCCTGGTGCCGGATGCTACGCTGGCCATGTGTTTTTCCAGCGTCATTTCATCATCAAAGATCCCCGTGTGGTTCTTTTTCCTTGTGGATGACCAGAGGAAACCACCCAGCAGCATCGCGACCAGCACCCCAAGACCTGCGAGCAGGGGGTTGTCCATCAACTTGTTGACGATACCCCTGGTTTTGTCGCCGGTTGCACCCATGGCAGCATCATCTGTTGCGGTTGCCGCTGTGGTCAGTGTTTCCTCCATCAGTTCCTGCTCAGCCTCTGCAGGAGCTGTCGTTTCTGAGTCCACGTCCCTGCTGTCAGCGTTCGCCGCAAGTCGTTGCTGCATGCCGGCCAGTTCTTCATCCTTGAGTTCAAGCAGGCGCTTCATGGTTTCGACCTGCTCTTCCAGTTCGCTGACCTGGGACTGGTATTCTGCTGATTGTGCCTTGTTGGCCTCTGCCTCTTCTGTCGCCAGGGCAAGCTGTTGATTCAGTATTTCGGCGCTGGCTTCAGAGGAGGTGCCGTCTGCCTCTACAGGGTCGCCAGACGTGGCCATGCCATCTACCGCAGCAGTCTCGGGTGCCATTAACTGCAAGCGGGACTCCGTGTTGACCACTGTGTCAGAATCGATCTCAGCATCTGCAATGGCCTGCGTTTCCTGCCTCGGATCCGCGGGTTGCTCACGCTCCTCCCACTCGGCGTATTGCCGCCGTGTTTCTGCGAACGCCTCGGAGGCGCTAACAGAAAGAATTTCATCCCGTGAGGGTATGTTCAGTATTGCGCCGGCATTGAGGTTGTTAATATTGTTGTCTGCGAACGCCTGTGGATTTTTCCGTTGCAATGCCAGCATCATTTGGTGCATCGATATGCCGGTACCCGGGCGCAGCTTTTCTGCGATCGACCACAAGGTCTCGTTGCGTCTGACCGGTCCATAGCTATCAGCGGATGCCGCCGTTGCCGGTGTTGATGAGCGTGCCACCGGCGTAGCCGGCTGGCCGGGTCGACGCTGTTGCTGAACGGCCTGTGTGGGGGCAGAAGTACTGCTCACGGGTGTTGCCGGTGCAGCAGGTGTTGCCGGCATGGTGATCGGGGGATCCACCAGTACGGTATATTCACGTAACAGACGGCCATTCGGCCAGGTGAGCTCCAGCAGGAATTCCAGAAACGGCTCATGGACGGCACCATCGCTGGTTACCCTTATAACGGCATTGCCACGACGGTCCTGCTCAACGCTGAAGTCGAAATCATTGAGGATCTTGGATCGCGACAAGCCGAGTCGCTGGTGGTCAGCCTGTGAGGCCAGTGTGACAGTCACTTTCGAGAGATCAGTCCCCTCCGCTGACGTCAATTCAATAGCGGCATTCATCGGTTGGTTGAGGGCCGACTGCATGTCGATATTGCCAAGCCCCAGCGCATGGATATTAGAGGAAGCGGTAATCAAAAATAGGGCTGCTGCAACAGCCGATTTCCTGTACATGCCTAGATCCCCTTTTGTTTGCTTAGCCATTGACTTTCCGGCGAAAGATTCAATCCTGGTGCTCCGGATGCGGTGTCAATGCTGTTGTGATGGCAGACTATATCTCAGAAATACTCTTCGACCAATATTTCAGCAATCTGAATACTGTTGAGTGCGGCACCCTTGCGTACATTATCGGCGACGACCCACAGATCTAACCCCCGCGGGTGAGAAATATCCTCCCTGATTCGGCCTACATAGACAGCATCATGGTTGGCACCCTCGGTTACCGCTGTCGGATAGCCACCATCCTTGCGCTTGTCTACTACCACCACACCGGGCGCTTTCTTTAACAAGGCGGTCGCCTGTGCCACATCGAGTTTTTTTCTGGTTTCAATGTGTACTGCTTCGGAGTGCCCGTAAAAGACCGGCACGCGTACGGCTGTCGGGTTTACCTGTATCGTATCATCACCCATGATTTTCCGGGTTTCCCACACCATTTTCATTTCTTCCTTGGTGTAGCCGTTGTCCATGAATACGTCGATTTGCGGCAATACATTGAAGGCTATCTGTTTTGGATAGACGTTTGCCCTCGCTTTTCGGCCGTTGAGCAACTCGGCAGTCTGCGTGGCCAGCTCTTCTATAGCTTCTTTGCCGGTACCCGAAACCGCCTGATAGGTGCAGACGTTGATACGTTCGATACCGGCTTCATCATGCAATGGCTTCAATGCAACCAGCATCTGGATGGTTGAGCAATTCGGGTTGGCAATGATGTTGTGGCGCTTGTAGTCAGCGATGGCCTGAGGATTCACCTCAGGCACGACCAGAGGGATCTCTTCGTCGTAGCGAAACTGGGAGGTGTTGTCGATCACCACGCAGCCGGCGGCGGCGGCAATGGGTGCGTACTGTGCGGAAATGCTCGCACCGGCAGAGAACAGGCCGATCTGAACTTTGGTAAAATCAAAGTTGTCGAGGTCCTCAACCGTGAGATAGGTAGCACCGAAAGGGACCTTCTTGCCGGCCGAGCGGCTACTGGCAAGCGGGTATACCTTGTTAACCGGAAACTTGCGTTCGGCAAGAATCTCCAGCATGGCCTCGCCGACTGCTCCGGTGGCTCCCACGACGGCTACATCATATTTGGCTGACATCTGCGTTAACTACCATTTGGTTGATTACTGTTAAAAATACCCGATATCTAGTTTTTTGCCTGCAGGGCGGCAACAACCGCATCACCCATGGTACGGGTGCTCACTGTCTGCATGCCAGCGGAAGCAATATCGGCTGTTCTCAGGCCATTGTCGAGTACTGTTCCCACGGCTGCTTCGATGCGATCGGCCAGCGTTGCTTCATTCAGGCTGTAGCGTAACATCATCGACACAGAGAGTATGGTTGCCAGCGGGTTGGCAATGCCCTTCCCGGCTATATCGGGAGCCGAACCGTGGATCGGTTCGTACATCCCCTTGCCATGACTGTCCAGCGATGCGGAGGGCAGCATCCCAATCGAACCGGTGAGCATGGCGGCCGCGTCCGAGAGAATATCGCCAAACATGTTGCCAGTCACCATGACATCGAACTGCTTGGGGTCCCGTACCAGCTGCATGGCAGCATTGTCCACATACATGTGACTCAATTCGACATCGTTGTACTCGGCTGCAAGTTCCGTCATGACACGTCGCCACAGTTCGGAAACCTCCAGCACGTTTGCCTTGTCTACGGAACACAAGCGCCTGGAACGTTTGCGTGCAATCTCGAAGGCAGAGCGGCCGATGCGCTCGATCTCGGATTCAGAATACACCAGGGTATTGAAGCCCTGTTGCTGACCATCTTCAAGGGTACGAATTCCGCGTGGCTGACCGAAGTAAATACCGCCGGTCAATTCACGAACGATCATGATATCAAGCCCGCTGACGATCTCTGGCCTCAGGGTCGAGGCAGCTACCAGCTGGGGATACAGGATTGCGGGGCGTAAGTTAGAAAACAGCATCAGTTCGGTACGTAAGGCGAGCAAGCCCTGTTCAGGTCGCAGCGTACGGTCCAGTGCTTCCCATTTTGGTCCGCCAACCGCACCCAGCAGGACGGCATCGGCCTCACGGGCGATTTTCAGTGTCGATTCAGGCAGCGGGTGACCGTGTGCATCATAGGCCGTACCTCCCACATCCGCCTGTTCGGTCTCGATGGAAAGACCGTGCTCCGACTGTAGTACCTCCAGTACACGACAGGCCTCGGTGATGATTTCAGGGCCGATACCATCACCAGGAAGGATTGCTATTTTATATGTCATTTCATTTTCTTATGTGTGAAAGTTACTGTTAATTGTTGAATATCCACGGGGCTGTCTGGCGACGCTTTTCCTCAAACGCACGGATCTCCGTGGCATGCTCCAGCGTCAAGCCAATGTCATCCAGGCCGCGGATATGACAATCCTTGTGGAAAGAATCGATATCAAAGCCAATGGTGTGCCGATTGGGCAGGACGATTTGTTGTGCCGGCAGATCGACCAATAGACGATAACCCGGGCTTTCCAGGACCTGGGTGAAAAGGTGCTCAATGATCTTTTCATCCAGAACGATGCAGAGCAGGCCGTTCTTGCGGGCGTTGTTAAAAAAGATGTCGGCGAAGCTGGGTGCAATCACAACGCGGAAGCCGTGATCCATCAGTGCCCACACGGCATGCTCGCGGGATGAGCCGCAGCCGAAATTATGGCGGCCCAGCAAGATAGAGGCGCCCTCGTAATGCGGTTGGTTGAGTACGAAGTCCGGATTTATCTTACGGCTGCCGGGTTCCATGCCGGGTTCACCGTGGTCATGGTAGCGCCATTCATCAAACAGGTTGTGCCCAAAGCCGCTGCGCTTGATCGATTTCAGGAACTGTTTCGGAATTATGGCGTCGGTATCGACATTGTGTCTGTCCAGCGGCATGACTATGCCATGATGCTTGTCAATCTTTATCATGCAAGTTAACCCTTCACTCAGTCCTGTTCCATGCGAATATCCGTGAAATGGCCGGTGACAGCCGCGGCAGCAGCCATTGCCGGGCTCACCAGGTGCGTACGACCTCCCTGCCCCTGACGCCCCTCAAAGTTGCGGTTGGATGTTGAGGCACAGCGATCACCGGGTGCCAGACGGTCGGCATTCATTGCCAGACACATGGAACAGCCGGGTTCGCGCCAGTCAAAGCCGGCGTTTGTAAAGATCTTGTCGAGTCCTTCTGCTTCAGCCTGGCGCTTGACCAGTCCAGACCCGGGCACCACCAGCGCCTGCTTGATGTTCCGGGCAATCTTGCGACCGCGGATTGCAGCGGCGGCTGCACGCAGGTCTTCTATGCGTGCATTGGTACAGGAACCAATAAATACATGGTCAGGCCGTATGTCGGTGATGGCGGTACCTGGTTTCAGATCCATGTAGGCGAGCGCATTGCGCATGCCTTCTCGTTTGACACTATCCGCCTCATCATCCGGGTCTGGTATCACACCATCAATAGAAACCACCATTTCCGGCGAGGTTCCCCAGGTGACCTGTGGCAGAATATCGCCTGCATCGAGGGTGATGCTGCGATCGAACGACGCATCCGGATCGCTGTGAAGCTCCTTCCAGCTTTCTATGGCGCGGTCCCAGAGCACACCTTTCGGTGCATAGGGACGGCCACCAAGATAATTGATGGTCGTGTCATCGACGGCAACCATGCCTGAGCGCGCGCCTGCCTCGATGGCCATATTGCAAACCGTCATACGTCCCTCCATGGACAGGCTGCGCAGGGTTGAACCTGAAAATTCAATTGCAAATCCGGTTCCTCCTGCCGTACCTACCCTGCCGATGATGGCGAGCACGACATCTTTTGCGGAAACCCCGGGCGCCAGTTGTCCGTCAACACGAATTTCCAGGTTCCCCGATTTCCTCAGTATAAGGCATTGTGTAGCCAGCACGTGTTCGACATCAGAGGTGCCAATACCAAAGGCAAGCGCACCGAAGGCTCCATGCGTGGAGGTATGTGAATCTCCACAGACCACCGTCATGCCAGGCAAGGTCGCACCCTGCTCCGGACCGATGACATGCACGATTCCCTGGCGCGGGTCATTCATGAGGAATTCGGTGATACCCAGTTCGGCACAGTTCTGGTCCAGGGTCTCAACCTGCAACCGGGAGACCGGGTCAGAGATACCCAGTGTACGGTCGGTGGTGGGAACGTTATGGTCCGGTACAGCGAGGATCGAGTCTGTGCGCCAGGGCTTGCGCCCGGCCAGTCGCAGGCCCTCAAAGGCCTGTGGAGAAGTCACCTCATGGATCAGGTGACGATCGATATAGATCAACGCCATACCGCCCTCGTCCTGCCGGACAAGGTGTGCATCCCAGAGTTTGTCGTAGAGTGTCTTGCCGGACATTGCTAGTCGTATGCTTGCCTGTGGCCCCGTGCTAAACGGCAAAGTATATAGGAACTACGAGATGAAGCCATTCATTCCTTTCAACCCTGAGGGATATTCCTCACACCAAAAAATACAACCAGCAGTGCACACAGGCTGGTTAGTGCAGCCATCAGATACATGGTCTGCGGGCCCATGTTTGTCCACAGGTAGCCACTGACCAGAATACCTGCAGCGCCGCCGGCTCCAAAACTTATACTGCTGTACAAAGCCTGTCCGCGACCCTGGTGGGCACCGACAAACAGGAAATGAATCAGGGAGATCATCACGGCGTGATACAAGCCAAAACTGGCGGCATGCAAGGTCTGGCTGAAAATTATGACGGCCAGCCTGTCGGCATATAACGCCGTCAGCAACCAGCGCAGGGTGGTCAGGGCAACCGCCATGATGAGCAGCCTGCGCGCGCCAAAGCGCGGTAGCAATACCGGCATCAGCAGAAATATGCAGATTTCCGCAACCACACCCAGTGCCCAGAGTTGCCCGATGGTGGCCGTCGGGTATCCATAATCTTCCATGTAAATACTGAAAAAGGCGTAATATGGTCCATGGCTGGCCTGCACGAGGAAACACACTGCCAACAGCGACAGGACCAGCGGTCGTCTCAACACCTTGTGCAGGGGTTCCTGGTCAAGTGGCAGGTATCCAGCAGCAGATTCCGGCACTGCAAGACTGCTTAGCCATATCAGCACAAACAGCCCCATGAGTACCGCTGGCAGTACCCCCGTACCCGACAGTCCCAGCAGTGACCCGAGACCGGTAACCGCAAGGATAAAACCGATCGAACCCCACAATCGTATGCCACTGTATCGATGCAATTCGTCACCGAGATGATTCATGGTGGTGGCTTCAAACTGCGGTAGTGACGCATTCCAGAAAAAGCTGAACACCGCCATCACCAGTACCAGCCACCAGAAGCCGTTGGCAAAAAACACACCGGCAAAGGCAATCGCGGCCAACAGTGATCCGAGGCGGATAATCGCCATGCGGTGAGTGGTATGGTCGGCAATCCAGCCCCAGATGTTTGGCGCTACAATCTTGGTTGCCATGAGTATGGCGAGCAGTTGCCCGATCTCGGTGACACTAAAATCAAGGGACTTCAGGTACAGGCCCCAGTAGGGTAACAGTGCACCCAGTGAGGCGAAGTAAAACAGGTAAAAACCGGACAACCGCCAGTAAATCATGTCACGCTACAACCGTAGACGTTAGGTCGAGTGGGTTGTGTTAGTCCGCAGGCACGGCCGGGATCGTCGGGGTTACGGATGCGACATCCAGGTTCTGCGCACGATGCCGCAGCAGGTGATCCATCAGCACGATCGCCAGCATGGCTTCCGCGATCGGTGTCGCACGGATACCGACACAGGGATCATGCCGACCGGTAGTCACCACTTCAACTGCATTCCCGTCAATGTCGATTGTTTGTCCGGGGATGCGGATACTGGAGGTGGGTTTAAGTGCGATGCTGGCAAGGATATCCTGGCCGCTGGAAATGCCACCAAGGGTACCACCGGCATGGTTGCTGAGAAATCCTGCCGGCGTAATCTCGTCACGGTGCTCGGTACCCTTTTGGACGACACAGTCGAACCCGGCCCCGATCTCGACACCCTTGACGGCATTGATGCTCATGAGTGCGTGCGCAATATCAGCATCCAGGCGGTCAAATACAGGTTCACCCAGTCCGGGCGGTACACCGGTTGCAACCACATTGACACGTGCGCCGACCGAGTTACCTTCCTTGCGCAAGGCATCCATGTACGTTTCCAGTTCCGCTATACGGGATGGATCCGGTGAAAAAAACGGGTTCTGGTCTACCGCTGACCAGTCTTTCAGTTCCAGCTTGACAGGCCCGAGTTGCGCGAGGTAACCACGAATGCGGATGCCTTGGCGCTGTTGCAGGTATTTTTTGGCGATGGCTCCTGCGGCTACCCGCATCGCGGTTTCGCGTGCGGAGGAGCGTCCGCCGCCGCGGTAATCCCGGAACCCGTATTTCTGCTGATAGGTGTAATCGGCATGCCCGGGACGGAAGCGGTCCATGATTTTCGTATAATCCCTGGAACGTTGATCGGTGTTATAAATGATAAGGCCAATCGGGGAACCGGTTGTCTTGCCCTCAAACACACCGGATAGAATCTGTACCTCGTCCGCTTCACGCCGCTGGGTGGTATGCCGCGACTTGCCGGGCTTGCGACGGTCCAGTTCGCACTGCAGGTCAGCTTCGGACAGCTCCAGTCCCGGCGGGCAACCATCCACAATGCAACCCAGCGCTGGACCATGACTCTCGCCAAAGCCGGTTACGGTGAATAATTTACCAAAACTGTTTCCTGACATGCGGATATTGTAGCGACTCGCGGGCGAAGCGTCGCCCCTTAATTAAAGATCAAATAATCGTAACCGATAGTTTCCGTGCATCCATTCATAGCCCTTGTCAAGGAGAAAATCGTGGCACAATCACAGACGCAGCGTACCTCACTGGTTGGCAATTACCTCGGACAACCCATTTACCAGACGATTGAATCAGGCAACTGCACTTACATCTTCGATCGCATCGCCGAGAGTGTCGACGGGGAGTTCCCTCTGCAGCAGTTGGGCAAGGATGAACTGCTCATCCGTCCAGGTTTGATTTATCGACCGAAGCGCTGAGCCAGGGATCAACACCGGGACAGTACTCAGCTGTCCTCTATATCCAGGCCCTGCCGATGGGTCTGGTTGATATCATAAAATAACCGGATGCAGGGCAAGTCGCTGTCATTGTGTACCTTTACGATGCGCATAAAGGGCAAGTCATTGCGGCCAAACTGGTAACTGCCGTCAGCCATGGCTGCTCGCAGGTCTCGAATTTCCTTCAGCAATACCTCGACATAATCCGTATTGCTTTCCACGTCATCAAAATCAAAACGGGTGGCATCCAGAATATCCTGTAATTCGCCAATCACCTGGTCAACCAGGCTGGCATACTCCTTGGCGGTCTTGGCTCGTCCACTCATTACTTCTCACCTCGGCTGTTGTGTTACGTTCATACGCTGTGAAATCACCTGGTCAAATAGCGGCTGGTAATCTTTCAGTTGTGCCGAATCCAGCATAAAAACCCCGGTTCCACCGTATTCGAAATCAAACCACATGAAGGGTACCTGCGGATAGCAGGCAAGCAATAGCTCCTGTGTATGCCCTACCTCGACGACCAGAATGCCGTTATCACGAAGGTGGCTGGCGGCATGCTTTAATATGTGTACGACGATATCCAGGCCATCGGACCCCGCAAACAGGCCCAGCGATGGTTCATGTACAAATTCCGGTGCCAGTTGCTGCATTTCTTGCTGCGGCACATAGGGTGGATTGGCAACAATAATGTCATATACCCGCCCATGCAATGCGGCAAATATATCCGACTTGATGGCATTCACGCGTGGTTCCAGATGATGGCGCCTGATATTTTCCCGTGCGACATCCAGCGCCTCGCTGGACAGGTCGGTCAGGTCAACTACGGCCTCTGGAAATGCATGCGCACAGGCAATGCCGATACAACCACTGCCGGTACACATATCAAGAATCCTGCTCACCTGATCCGCTTTTACCCAGGGTGAAAACTGCGCCTCAATCAGCTCTGCAATTGGTGAACGCGGTACCAGTACACGCTCATCAACATAAAATGGCAGGTTGGCGAACCAGGCTTCGTGTAACAGGTAGGCAGCGGGCTTGCGGCTGGTGATGCGCTGTTCCAGCAGCTGCGTGACGCGCTGCCGCTCGGCTTGTGTGATTTCAGTGTCGAGTACCTCATCCGGCTGGTCGTAACCTATCTGCAAGGCGTGCATGACCAGGCTGGCAGCTTCATCAAGTGCATTATCGGTGCCGTGGGCGAAGACAAGTCCTGCCTGTTCAAAGCGGACGGCACCCCACTGGATTAATGCGCGTGGCGTATTCATAGCTGTAATCATAGAGATTATGCCATTCTCAACAAGGAGTAGTGTATCGTGGCCGGCTCTATGGAATAATCCTGTCCCATGACAACACAGCATTCAGCTCCAGTATTCCGTCACATTCTCAAAGGTGTGATTATAGCCCTGCTTGCCACGGCTGCCGGCATCTGGTCTGCGCGACTCGTGCTGCAGAGATCGGAACCTCAGGATGAGCTCTCGGCCACGCGCTTTCCGGTGGCGAGAGACGTCCAGCCGTTTGAGCTGATTGATCACAACAATGTGGTGTTTAACAATGCTTCCCTGCAACGACACTGGTCATTCATGTTCTTTGGCTACACCTACTGCCCGGATGTTTGTCCCACGACACTATCTGTACTCAACAGTGTCGCACAACGACTGCAGGATGTGGATGAAGACATTCGTTTTATCATGGTAACAGTGGATCCGGAACGCGACACCCCCGAGCGTCTGGCCGAGTTTGTTACTTATTTCAATGGTGATTTTATCGGTGTAACCGGCACTGATGAGGGGCTGGAACAACTCACCAGGCAGTTGGGCGTACTCCATGTCCGCGTACAGCCGGAACCCGGCAGCGAGGGCTACCTGATGGATCATACGGCCGCTGTATTCCTGTTCGATCCGGATGGCCGTTATCATGCAGTATTTTCACCGCCGCTGTCCGCCGAGAAAATCTCTGGCGATTTCAGAAAGATGTTACAGGCCTATCAATGATACAAGTATACAGGCGACTGCCAGCCGCAGTCCTTCTAGTAGCGCTGTCCTTATTGTCCACTGCCATGGCAGCTCCAGCAGTGGATGTCGAAGCCCCCTGGATCCGTGAAGCACCACCAGCATCCACAGTGCTCGCCGCGTATATGGTAGTTAGAAACAACGGAGACACGCAGTATACGATTACCGGTATCGAGAGCCCGGATTTCAGGGAAGCCCGGATCCACCGCACGGTTGTCGATGACGGTGTTGCGAAAATGTTACCTGTCGAGCAGTTGCCAGTGCCGGCACACGGCAGTGTTACCCTCGAACCGGGAGGTTTGCACCTGATGCTGTTTGATCCGCTGCGGATCCTGCATGAGGGTGACAACGTCACACTGGTGATCCATGTCGATACCGGGGATAGCGTCACCGTACAGGCACCGGTGGTTCGCAAGAGCAGCGAAACTGATCACGCCCATCATCACTGACCGCAATATGCCCACGCGTCCTGCCAGCCTGCTGGATCAGTTGAAATCCTGGCCACTGGCCTTGTTACCCCACCAGCTGCTATCCAGGCTGGTACGAACAGTAACCCGCTGGCGAATCGTCTGGTTAAAAACAGCTCTGATCAAGCTGTTTATCAGGCATTTCAGGGTGAATATGGACGATGCCGAGGCTCCACGGGCGGAAGACTATATAGATTTCAATCACTTCTTTACGCGCGCACTGAAACCGTTTTCCCGCCCGTTTCCGAATGATCTCCGGGCAATCTCCAGTCCGGTGGATGGTTGTGTCAGCCAGGCCGGTGACATTGCTGAGCAGCGACTGATTCAGGCAAAAGGTCGTGATTACTCACTCACGGCCCTGTTGGGAGGCAACGGCGAACAACTGGCACAGTTCAGAAATGGCAAGTTTGCCACACTCTATCTGTCGCCACGCGACTACCATCGAATCCACATGCCCTGTGACGGAAAGTTGCTTGAAACGACCTATATTCCGGGTCGCCTTTTCAGTGTGGCACCTCACACAACACGCGCAATACCGGGACTGTTTACACGCAATGAACGCCTGGTCTGCCTGTTTGAAACACCAGTGGGTCCAATGGCGCTGATTTTGGTCGGTGCCATCTTCGTTTCCTGCATGGAAACAGTCTGGTCGGGTGTCGTCAATCCGCAGATGGCTATGTCAATGCAGCGCACCTCGTTCGAACAACCCGGTACAGAGGCCGTTGAACTCCTGCGTGGCGATGAACTGGGACGTTTCAATATGGGTTCTACCGTTATCATCCTGTACGCTCCCGGCATGATTGAGTGGGTCGACAGCCTGCAAGCCGGGCAGTCACTCCAGATGGGGCAAGTGATCGGCCATCCTGTGAATGATGGCTGACAGGAATGGTGATCGCTTGAGTGGAGTTCTTGATAAGTCAAGGTTCAGTGGTCGCGGAAACACACTGAAATACACCAAAGAATAAATGCCTCGGCAGAAACCACTCCGTGCCCGTGTGTGGCAGGCGGTTTACCGTCAAGCATCATTCATGACTGGCAGCAAATTGTAGTTGCCTAAATAGCCCTTTACCCGGCGCTGCGGGCATCTGTATGCTTTGCCTCCCGGTTTCAGCGCTACTTTTCAGTCAGGAACAGACACTATGCATCCCACGCTCAATATCGCGATTCGCGCAGCAAGAAGTGCGGGTAACGTCATCATCAGGAACCTTGGCAGGCTGGACAGTCTCGCCATCCATTCCAAGGACCGCAATGATTTTGTTACCGAGGTTGACCAGAACGCCGAACAGGAAATTATCAGCATTCTGCGCAGGGCCTTTCCCGATCATAGTATTCTTGCCGAAGAAAGTGGCTTGAGAGAAGGCAACGAGTACCAGTGGATCATTGACCCACTGGACGGCACGACAAATTTTTTACACGGGTTTCCGCAGTTTGCTGTCTCTATCGCCCTCAGTCACAAGGGTCGACTGGAGCAGGCTGTGGTGTATGACCCGATGCGGCAGGAATTATTTACCGCAACACGCGGTGCCGGTGCGATGCTGAATGACAGACGAATTCGTGTCGCAAAGCGAAACTCTCTTGATGGGGCGCTGCTGGGCACCGGATTTCCATTCAAGGCGCAGCAGCATCTTGATGCCTATCTCGACATGTTCCGCGCGCTGTTCCCGCGCACGGCCGGCATCCGGCGTCCGGGATCAGCGGCACTCGACCTTGCCTATGTCGCTGCTGGTCGTCTCGATGGATTCTGGGAGATCGGTCTGAATATCTGGGACATGGCAGCTGGCGTTCTGTTGATCCAGGAAGCCGGCGGACTTTCGAGTGATTTTCTGGGTGGTCACAATTACCTGGAAAGTGGCAATCTTGTTGCCGGCAATCCAAAGGTCTTTGCAGAAATTCTGAAAACCATCCGTCCGTTTGTCAGTGAGGGGCTCGCCCGATAAAGGTTATCGAAGCAGCTGCAAAAGAATTACATAACCTGTTGTAATATAAAATTATAACAATAGATTTCAGACGGGATATTCGATCCCTTCGTTGTTCAAGTTTGATTACCCTGCGCCGATGCATAAATCACTAACCGTGATCAATCAAGCAGGGTGATATCAATTGAAAAATAAAAGAATTAACGGGAATGCACTGGAAATGATCATGCGTGATGTCATGCATGGAATGCTGGACTTCACCCATGAGGCTTGTTGCGGCAGTGAAACGGCCAAAATGGAAATACTTGCTGTTGAAGAAGCTGAAAATAGCGCAACACAATCGGCCGCTATTATACCCTTCCCGGGAACATACAAAAGCAAGCGCTGAACTAGACGATACTGCCGTCGCCTTCCTTGCTTTCGACCTTTGCCGGCATCAAGTCAGCCTTCGTTACACCCAGTGCCAGTGTTACGGTGCTAGCTACATAGATGGATGAATAGGTACCCACCACCACACCCAGTATTAATGCCAGTGAAAAGTCATGAATCACTTCACCACCGAAAACAAACAGTGCAACCAGCACCAGCAAGGTGGTGATCGATGTCATCAAGGTACGCGAGATTGTCTGGTTAAGTGAAGTATTGATAACTTCCAGCGCCGTTCCCTTGCGCATTTTCCGGAAGTTCTCCCGAATGCGGTCGAACACCACGATGGTATCGTTAAGTGAATAGCCAATGATAGCCAGAATTGCTGCCAGTACTGTCAGGTCAAAATCAAACTGGAATACGGCAAAGAACCCGATAATAATCATGACATCGTGAATCAGGGCAATCACGGCACCCGGAGCAAAACGCCACTGAAAGCGCACCATGATATAGATCAGTATACCAAGCAATGCATAAATCATCGCCAGTGCACCCTGCTCCGTCAGGTCTTCACCCACCTGGGGTCCGACAAATTCAACGCGTCGCATTTCCACATCAGCATTTTGCTGACGCAGGGCGGCGATTGCTTCCTCGCTGAGTTGTGCACTTTCCTTGTCTGTCTGGGGGGCAATACGTACCAGCACATCGCGAGACGAACCGAAATGCTGAACCTGTGCACCGAAAAAGTCCGCATCAGCCAGAACGGCCCGTATTGGTTCAAGCTCGACTGCTTGCGGGTAACCGACCTCAATCAGGGTGCCCCCGGTAAAGTCGATGCCGAAGTTCAATCCCCTGGTAATGAGTGCGGCCAGAGAAATTGCCAGCACCACAGTCGAGAGTATGATCGCCAGTCGCCGCTTGCCCATGAAGTCGATAGTGAGCTTGCCATTTAATAGTTGCATCGTTAGTTAATCCTTCAGACCCTAGATCGAGAGGCGGGCCAGTCGTCGCCCGCCGTATATCAGGTTGATCACCGCTCGTGTTCCCATGATGGCGGTAAACATGGAGGTGACAATGCCAATGGCAAGGGTCACGGCAAAACCCTTGACTGCACCCGTGCCGTAACTCAGGAGCACAACGGCTGCGATCAAGGTCGTGATATTGGCATCCGCAATGGTCGATAACGCCTTCTCGTAACCTGCTTGAATACTGGCCTGGGGGCTATTGCCGTTACGCAGTTCTTCACGTATGCGCTCGAAGATAAGCACATTGGCATCAACAGCCATACCCACTGTGAGTACGATACCGGCAATACCCGGCATCGTCAGGGTGGCCTGCAACAGTGAGAGTATCGCGACCATCAGCACCAGGTTGAGTGCCAGCGCCAGGTCTGCGACAAGTCCGAATACCCTGTAGTAAAGGGCCATGAATACCAGTACTGCAAGAAAGCCGATGATGACGGATTTAAAGCCCTGTGCAATGTTGTCCTTGCCAAGGCTTGGACCGATGGTGCGTTCCTCTACGATATTGATTGGAGCTGCGAGTGCGCCGGATCTCAGCAACAAGGCAAGTTCATGTGCTTCTTGCGGACTATCCAGACCGGTGGTCTGGAAACGCTTGCTGAAAACATCTCGAATGGTTGCAACACTGATGACTTCTTCAACCTTCTTGTTGCTTTTGACCGGTACACCATCTACCAGTGTGCTCTCAGTCCGGTTTTCTATGAATACCACGGCCATCGGTTTGCCAACATTCTTCTTGGTAAAATCCAGCATGCTGCGTGCGCCCTTGGCATCCAGCATGACAGATACCTGGGGTCCACCGGACTGCTGGTCAATCCCCGAACTTGCGTTGATAATCTGGTCACCGGTAACGATCACCGCCTGTTTTAACAGTACCGGGTTGCCATCACGGTCTTTATAGAGGCGTGAGCCTGCAGGCACGGTGCCCGCGACCGCTCTCTGGACATCATGTTCATAATCAACCGCCCGATATTCAAGGGTCGCGGTTGCACCGAGAATACGCTTTGCCTCAACCGTATCCTGTACACCGGGCAATTGCACAACAATACGTTCTGATCCCTGCTGAACAATCACCGGCTCGGCAACACCCAGTTCGTTAACACGATTTCGCAGCGTTAGAATATTCTGCTGCAGGGCATTTTTTTCAAGATCACGAATTTCCTGTTCACTCAGCTTTGCCAGCAGGCCAGGATTCTCGGTGTCTGTATCCTCAAGCACCAGCAGTGGCAACTCGCTGTCCAGCAGCTTGCGAGACTGTTCCCGGTCTGCCTCGCTGCGAAACATGATACGCACCCCCTGCTCTTCAGCACGGATCATGGCATAGCGGATCCGGGCGTCACGTAGCAGTGTCCGAATGTCATTGCTGTAGCGTTCAATTGCCTGCTCAATTGCGGCTTTCATGTCCACTTCCATCAGGAAGTGAACGCCACCGCGCAAATCGAGACCAAGATACATCGGTAAGGCGTTCAGTTTGTTCAGCCAGGCAGGTGTGGCCGGGGCAAGATTCAAAGCGACGGTGTAGCCTCTTCCCAGTGCGGACTTTGCGAAGTCAACCGCCCTGATCTGTGTTTCGGTATTGTTGAAACGAATCAGTAACTGCCCAGGTTTCAGCTCGGTGGACTTGATCGGGATGTCTGCAGTTTTCAGGGCACTGACCACAGTCTCCATTGCCGCCAAGTCCATGGTTGTATTACGGCTGCCCGAAATTTGCAGCGCCGGGTCTTCTCCGTAGAGATTGGGTAATGCATAGATCACACCGATTACCAGCAAGCAAGCAAGCAGCAGGTATTTCCACAGGGGGTACTGATTCATAATTTAATAAATCCTTGCAGAGCCTTACAGTCCTTTGATGGTTCCCTTGGGCATTACATTGGCAATTGCATGACGCTGCAGTTTCACCGTGATGCCCTCGGCCAGTTCCAGTTCGACGAAGTTATCGCCAATTTTTGTAAGCTTTCCCAGCAGGCCGCCATTGGTAACGACTTCATCACCCTTGGCCAGGGCCTCGACCATTTGCTTGTGTTCCTTTGCCTTCTTGCTTTGCGGTCGTATCAGCAGAAAGTAGAAAACCACGAAAATAAAAACCAGGGGTAACAGGCTTGTCAGTGGATCGGCCTGTGCTTCCGGTGCTGCTGCGAGTGCATCTGAAATAAAGAAATTCATACTTGTCCTCACTCCTTTACGCCGTTTGCAATGACGGCCTTGTACGCTGTTCGGGGTACCCGACAGCAGGGCGAACCCGATAAAAGCGCAGTATTATGGCACAGCTGGCGCGATTTGACCCCGCTGATGATAAAAATCCCTGCGAAAGGCATCCAGTGACCGGCCCTCGATCGCCGCACGAAGACCGGACATCAGGCTCTGGTAGTACGTCAGGTTATGCAGGGTGTTCAGACGCGCGCCCAGGATCTCGTTGCACTTGTCCAGATGATGCAGGTAGGCGCGGCTGTAATTCTGGCAGGTATAACAGCTGCACGCCGCATCCAGCGGCCGGATATCGGTTTTGTTGGCACGGTTACGCAGCTTGACGATCCCCCCGGATACGTAAAGATGACCATTTCTGGCATTACGGGTTGGTAGCACGCAGTCAAACATGTCGATGCCGGCATACACAGCCTCGACAATATCCTCCGGTGTACCCACACCCATGAGGTAGCGCGGGGCATTTTCCGGCATCGCCGCGACAGTTTGCTGTAGTACTGCCTGCCGTTCTTCACGGCTTTCACCCACTGACAGGCCGCCCAGGGCATAGCCATCGAAGCCAATCTCCTGCAGGCCTGCGAGCGAGGCCTGCCTGAGCGCAGGGTACATCCCCCCCTGCACTATACCGAACAGCGCTGCCGGATTGTCGCCATGCGCCTCATGGCTGCGACGCGCCCAGCGCAACGACAGTTCCATGGAAAGCCGGGCTTCAGTTTCCGTTGCAGGATAGGGGGTACATTCATCAAAAATCATGACGATGTCTGCACCGAGTGCCCGTTGCACCTGCATGGACTCTTCCGGGCCGAGGAAGACTTTATCGCCATTGACCGGTGAACTGAACTGCACCCCGGCTTCAGTAATTTTGCGTAATGCACCGAGGCTGAAGACCTGGAAGCCGCCGGAATCCGTCAGGATCGGCCCCTCCCAGTTCATGAAGTCATGCAGACTGCCATGCCGGTTAATAATATCCGTGCCCGGGCGCAGCATGAGATGGAAGGTGTTGCCAAGAATAATCTGCGCACCGCTGCCACTGACCTCTTCCGGCGTCATTGCCTTGACCGTGCCGTAGGTTCCAACCGGCATAAACGCCGGCGTATCGACATTGCCGCGGTCAAAAATCAACTGTGCGCGGCGCGCGTGGCCATCTGTCTGGATGCATACAAATTTCACTGGCTATCGACTCAGGCGGCGTACCGTGATTCTATAAACATGGCATCACCATAGCTGTAGAAGCGGTAACCCTGTTCTATGGCATACTGGTAGGCTTGCATCATTCGCTCATACCCGGCAAAGGCACATACCAGCATCAGCAACGTTGATTCCGGCAGGTGAAAGTTGGTCAGTAACGCATCGACACAGCGAAATTCATAACCGGGCGTAATAAACAGATTGGTTTCACCCTTGCAAGGTTCCGGCAAGCCGCCCTGCATGGCCGCTTCCAGTGTACGCACCACTGTGGTGCCTACGGCAACCACACGTCCACCGCGGTATCGTGTCGCGGCAATCTTCTGGCAGGTCGCGGCGCTGATTTCATACTCTTCATGGTGCATCACGTGGTCTTCCAGCGTGTCAACCCGTACCGGCTGAAAGGTACCGGCCCCCACGTGCAGTGTGACAAACGCCTTGTCGATGCCACGTAGCTCTAATTGCCGCATGATAGCGTCATCAAAGTGCAGACCGGCTGTCGGCGCGGCCACTGCACCGGGTGTTTTTGCGTAAATAGTTTGATAACGTTCATGATCCTGCGGTTCATCGTCTCTGCCGATGTAGGGCGGGAGCGGAACATGACCGTGTTTTTTGAGCAGCTCCAGCACGGTGTCCTTGCCTGTAAAGGCCAGCCTGTATAAATCATCAACGCGTTCAACGACATGGGCGGTTATGGTGTTGTCGAGCAACAGCCTGCAGCCCGGGCGTGGCGACTTGCTTGCGCGGACAAGGGCCAGTACTTCGTGGTCCGCGGTAATGCGTTCTACCAGTATCTCTACCTTGCCGCCGGATTCCTTGACGCCCAACAACCGTGCCGGGATGACACGCGTGTCATTAAATACCAGCAGGTCACCGGGTTTGAGTTTTCCCGGGAAATCACGGAAGTGACTGTCACGCAATTCATCGCTACCCGGATTGATGCAAAGCAGGCGGCTGGCGCTGCGCACCCTGGAGGGATGGCGTGCAATTTGTGAGTCGGGAAGGTTGTACTGAAAGTCGCTGCGCAGCATGGCGCGAGATAATAGCACAGGCCTGCTTTTGGCTGGCGCTTGCCCATGAGCACGGAATCTTTATACTAAGCGGCCTTTATGATTTGGTGGTTCCTGAAAGCCGGGGTGGCGGAACTGGTAGACGCAGTGGACTCAAAATCCACCGGTAGCAATACCGTGCGAGTTCGACTCTCGCCCTCGGCACCATTATTTAAGGATTAATCGGGATACGAGATCCCGCAATTTATCACTAGAACAGGAACAATAGATGTCAGGTACACGCTTTTCCCTCGAAGTACAGCCGCGCATCCCGGCAGCACTAAAACAACTCGAAGACCTGGCCAACGACCTCTTTTACAGCTGGGACCGGCAGGTCAGGCGACTGTTTACCCGGCTTGACCAGGATCTCTGGGGCAGTTCCGGCCACAACCCAAAGACCTTTTTACGACGGATCTCGCAGGAACGACTGGAGGCGGCTGCCAAAGACCGCGTTTTCATGGAAGACTATCAGCGGGTTCTTGCGGCCTATGATACCTATCATAGTCAGTCCATGCCTGGCAGTATCAGTGAATACCTGGATGCAAAAGAAGACCTGATCGCCTACTTTTGCGCAGAATTTGGTTTTCACGAGAGTCTTCCCATCTACTCGGGTGGTCTTGGCATACTGGCAGGTGACCATTGCAAGGCCGCCAGCGACCTGTGTATCCCTTTTGTTGCAGTGGGTATCCTCTACCGTCAGGGTTATTTCAACCAGACGATTGATGAACACGGTACCCAGATTTCGCACTACTCGCCGTCTGACTTTTATGATCTGCCCGTTACCCAGGCTGTTGACAAGAATGGCGAGCCGCTGCTCATTGAGATCGATTTTCCGGGACGCAAGGTCTATCTGCGCGTCTGGTGTGCCAAGGCAGGACATATCAGACTGTACCTGCTGGACAGTGATCTTGACAGGAACCAGGAACACGACCGCATCATTACCCATCAGCTGTACGGTGGCGACAGGAACACCCGCATTCAACAGGAAATCGTGCTGGGTATTGGCGGCGTGCGTGCATTGCGCGCACTGGGACTGAAGCCGACCGTCTGGCATATCAATGAAGGTCATTCCGCCTTCCAGATCCTGGAACGCTGCCGCGAAGGCACCCTGAAAGGTTTTGACTTTGCCTGTGCACTGGAGATGATCGCGGCCGGTACGGTCTTTACCACGCACACACCCGTCGCGGCAGGCCACGACATCTTTGATCATGAACTGGTAGCCAGTTATTTTCGTGACTACATCAGGGACCTGGGTATTGATATGCAGCAGTTCCTGCAGCTGGGGGCAACACCCGGCAATCATGGCACCTTTAACCAGACTGCGCTGGCCTTGCGTGGCTCGCGTTTTCATAACGGTGTCAGTCGTATCCATGGAACGGTTGCCTCGGAGATGGAACACTACATCTGGCCGGATGTCCCCTACCGGGAAAACCCCATCCGTTACGTCACCAACGGCGTGCATTTGCAGACATTCCTGGCACGCGAATGGTCCAATCTGTATGACATGCGCTTCGGCCGTGCCTGGCGTGATGAACTGCTGAACGAAGACTACTGGGAATGTATCGACGAAATCCCCGATCATAGCTACTGGAGTTTGCGCCAGTCGCTGAAAACAGAGCTGTTTGGAAACGTCCTCTCCCGTGCGCTGCACCAGTATCGTCGCAATGGTTGCAGCGAGGTCCTGATGGAGCGCCTGACCCAGCACATTAGCAGCGGCGAATCCGATATTCTGACCGTCGGATTTGCACGGCGCTTTGCGACCTACAAGCGTGCAACCCTGTTATTTTCAGATCCGAAACGCCTCAGCCGGATACTGAAAAATCCGGAACGACCCATGTTGCTGATTTTTGCCGGCAAGGCTCACCCGAGTGATGCACCCGGTCAGCAACTGATCCGGACCATCCATGAATTTTCACTCAAGCCTGAGTTCATTGGTCATATCCTGCTGCTCGAAGGCTACGATCTGGCCATGGGTCGCAAGCTGGTCACCGGTGTGGACGTCTGGTTGAACACGCCTGAATATCCGCTGGAGGCCAGCGGCACATCCGGACAGAAAGCAGGCATGAACGGTGTCATCAATCTCAGCGTGCTGGATGGCTGGTGGGCGGAGGGCTATAACGGCGAGAATGGCTGGGCGATAACGCCGCATGATCCGCATTTTGATCCTGAATACCGCAACCACGAGGAAGCCAGTGAGTTGCTGGACCTGCTGGAAAGCAAGATTGCCCCACTCTACTACGACCGTAATACCCAGGGATATTCCGAAAGCTGGGTAACCATATCCAAGGCGTCGATGAAATCGATCATCCCGAATTACAATTCGCAGCGGATGGTCCGGGATTACATTACCAACTTTTATGCACCCGCAAGCCGCCAGAACAGCAAACTCTGTGCAGATGAATACAAGGGAGCAAAATCGCTTGCCGCGTGGAAGGCCAGGATCAACGCTGCCTGGAACGACGTATCCCTGCGTCGTACCGATGAAACCAGAACCTGGTTGATGTCAGGTGACAGCCTGAAAATCGAGGTCGCGGTCACGCTCGGTGAATTGACGGCTGATGATGTGGTGCTTGAATGCATCATCGGGACCAACACCGAACACGATACCTTCGTGGAGCGTGAACATATCCGTCTGAAATCCGCAGGAACCACGCCGGATGGCGAGGCAGTGTTCAGTATTGACCTGTCGCCACCGCTGTCCGGGTTACAGTTCTACAAGCTGCGTCTGTATCCGTATCATCCGTTACTGTCCCATCCCTTCGAGACCGGACGCATCATCTGGCTATAAACAGGCGGTATCTCGATCGTAGCGTTTGATCAAGTCGTGTAGCTGCGCTGCCAGGTGTGGCTCAACCTGTGACCAGTTAAACCGCCAGCGCCAGTTATTTTCCATGGTACCCGGAGTATTCATCCGGGCTGCACTGCCGAGTGACAACAGGTCCTGCAGCGGGAACATGGCAAGCGTGGCGACTGAATCCAGTGCCGCTTCGATGAGTCTCCACGGCATATCCTTACGGTATCCGGTGAGATGACTGTTTACCCGCTCTTTGCTCTGCTCATCGAGGCTGTCAAACCAGCCCAGTGTCGTATCGTTGTCATGTGTACCGGTATAAACAACCGAAAGGCGTTCGTGATTATGTGGCAAATAGGGGTTGTCTTCTCCACCATCAAAAGCAAACTGCAAAATCTTCATTCCCGGAAAATCGTAGGCAAGCCGCAAGGCATCGACTTCAGGCGTTATAATTCCAAGGTCTTCAGCAACCAGGGGTAACTCGCCATACACCTGTCGCAAGCGGTCAAACAGCCTGGCACCGGGGCCTTCTCTCCAGTGGCCGTTAATCGCCGTCTCTGCAGAGGCGGGAATCTCCCAGTATTTCTCGAAGCCGCGAAAATGATCCAGCCGCAAAAGATCAAACAGTTCCAGCTGTGTTTTGAAACGATCCACCCACCAGCGATAGTCCTGCTTCTCGAGGATTTCCCAGCGATACAGCGGATTTCCCCAGCGCTGACCGGTCGCAGAGAAATAATCCGGTGGCACCCCGGCGACAGTTAGCGGCGCACCGCCCTTGTCGATGCTGAAGAGCTCGGCATGGGACCAGACATCGGCACTGTCATGCGCGACATAGATGGGCATGTCACCGAACAATGCCAGGCAGCGTTTATTCGCATAGCGGTGTAACGCTGCCCACTGGCTGAAAAAGAGGTATTGCTCAAAGCAGGCCTGGTCAATGCCTTCCGCATATTCGTCCCTGCGGGTACGGGCCTGATGCCAGTCACGCAAATCCTCTGGCCACTGGTACCAGGGACGGCAGTCCTGCTCTTGCCGGATGGCCTGGTACAGTGAATAGGCGTCCAGCCAGAAGGCGTGCAGGCGCCTGAATTTTTTGTAGGCTCTGGTCTCCGGGGTACCTGCCGCAGCTTCAAAACCGCTTTTTGCCTCAATCAGGCAGTCAGCAAGAGGGGCCTTGCCGGCTGATTCAGCCGACAACCAGCCCGAGTCAACCAGGTCATCGAGACAAATCAGGCTGGTATTGCCGGCATGCACCGACAGGCATTGATAAGGTGAGCCGTCTGCGTGTGTCGGTCCCAGCGGCAACATTTGCCAGACACTGATCCCCGCCGCCTGAAGAAAATCAACAAAACGGCGCGCATCCTGCCCGATATTACCCTGCTCACGCGCGCCGGGTAAGGATGTCGGATGCAGCAGTACCCCGGCACGGCGGTGTTTCAGTGGGTTTTTCACGACAGCAGAAAAGATAGCCGCTCAGCGCAGGCTACGATGTGTACTGGCCCTTGCGCATGACACCGCCCTGCACCGGTTCTCCCCCACCCTGAGCAAATACCCTTGAAAGATATTCCGGTGGCTCTTTACCGAGCATGTTGTACAGATTGGACAGGTGCATGCGGAAGATACGTTCAAAATCACTCACGGTATCGGCCGAATTGTAGTCACCAAACCACCAGAACCAGTCGGAACCCTCACATATGGAGAGCTGGTGCTGGGCAGCCAGTAGCTGTTCGCCGCTGAGGCAGTTTTCCTGCATGGCTGCATCGAACGCGTTTTTTGCATCCGCCAGCATTTCCCAGCCGCGGTTCTTGTCCTTGTCACCTATCCAGGTTGAAAATGTTCCGTAGACCCAGCTCCCACTTACCAGTTTTTTGATGCGTGGGAGTGTCTGGGTGGTTTTCAGGTAGTGGGAGAACGTGGTCATCCTGATATCGGGATGTGCCGCCAGGCGCTTGTACAGCGTATTGAGAAAATAGTAGCCATTCTCGGGGAAGTGTTCCCAGGCATTTTCACCATCGAGGATGATGGACACCAGCGGGTTATCCATGCCACGCGTAGTCGCGGCAATATTCTCAAGATGCTCGATGAGATTGCCCACGGCATCATCTGCATGCCAGTCCGAGTAGGTAAAACCGATCAGGTCCGAGAGGCCGTCATCGCGAAAGAAACAGGCCAGCTTTCCATCAGCTATTCTGAAACCCTGGTAGAGGCTGCTGTCAGAGATTTGCTGATTGGCTTCGTTTGACTGGCTGTGACGAAATACCGACTCACCACTGGCAGCCCATGTAAAGCCGAATTCTTCAAGCTGGGCCAGTGTCGCCATGCTGACGCCACCCTCTGAAGGCCAGCAGCCGTTCGGGCGCTTGCCGAAAAACTGTTCAAAGGTCGCGATCCCCTCTTTCAGGTGCCAGCGTGCCCGCTCCTCGCCACCTGGATAGGCTGACAGATTCGGCATCTGGGCATCCGGCATCGCTTCCCGCGCCGTATCGATATCCAGCAGCAAGGGCATGATCGGATGCGCATAGGGCGACATCGCCAGCTCAATGTGACCATGCTCGGCAAGTTCCCGGTAGCGATCGATGACACTGGAGAGCAGTTCGCCAATCAGTTTTACCAGCTCGCGCCGCTCATGCAGCGTGAAGCCGGTTCCCTTTTCCATCAATTGCTGGATCAACTTGTTGTTGCGGCGCACTGTTTCACCCATCCAGGCTAGGTGGTACCAAACCAGCAAATCGGTAATAAAAAGGTCGCCGATATACAACATGCCGGAAGGGTGTTCATGGAACCAGCCAGCCATCTCGGCAAGTTTCTGATAATGCTCGAAGCGCTTGATCGAGCGCAGCTTGTTGGCGCGCAGACAGGCACTGACCAGGTCCATCCGCTGGTCCTTGCTGACGGGCAGTACATGACTGGCCAGTGCGGCCAGTAGTGGATCCCGGATGTGCTTGTGTTCGGACAGAAATCCGTTGATCTGTCCGGCATAGTCGGACAACTGTTCCAGCAGGATCGGTGCAAAGTTAACCACTGCACGTGCTTCCGGCACGGCTTCTAGGTGTGCCGCCATGTCGATGTAGTCTTTGGTGGCGTGCAGATAGGACCAGGGTAACTGGTAGGTGCCGCTGATCAGGTCGCAGTACTGGGGCTGGTGCATGTGCCAGCAGATGACAAGGCTGAGTGGTGACTCAGCGGACATGATGGATTTCCTGGCCGAGCATCTCGGGAGTGACCAGGACTACACCATTGGGGCTGACATAGAAACGCTCGGCATCTGCAACCGGGTCTTCACCGATTATTATGCCGTCGGGCAGGTCACAGTTTTTATCAATGATGGCCTTGGTAACCCGGCAATTGCGGCCAATACGGACATTGGGTAATGCCACTACATCTTCTAACAGCGTATAGGATCCAATGCGCACATTCGAGAACAGCAGTGAATGCCGTACCGTGGCACCTGATATCAGGCAGCCGCCGGACACCATCGAATCCAGCGCCATGCCACGACGGTCGTCATCATCAAAAATAAATTTTGCCGGGGGCAGCTGTTCCTGATAAGTCCAGATGGGCCACTGGTCATCATAAAGGTTGAGCTCCGGCAACACCCCGATTAGCTCCAGGTTGGCTTCCCAGAAGGAATCGATGGTGCCAACATCGCGCCAATAGGGATTTTGTCCCTCTTCGGATGACCTGAACGGGTAGCTGAAAACACGGTATTTCCTGATAAGCGCCGGGATGATATCGTGACCGAAATCATGCGTTGAGTAACTTGAATCCGCATCCTTGATCAGCTGCTCGTAGAGAAATGCAGTATTGAAGACATAGATACCCATGGAGGCCAGTGCGGTATTGGTGGTACCGGGGATGGGTTCCGGTTCGGCGGGTTTTTCCTTGAAATCGGTAACGCGGCCAACGGCATCGACAGATATGACACCAAATGCCTTGGCAGTCTTCCAGCGGCACTTCAATACATCCCACCGTCATGTCCGCTCCGTTATCGACATGGTGAGCAATCATGGGGCCATAATCCATTTTATAGACATGGTCGCCTGCCAGAATCAGTACATAATCCGGCTTGTGTGTGCGGATAATATCGAGATTCTGGTACACCGCATCTGCGGTACCCGAGTACCAGGAGTCTTGTATCCGTTGCTGCGCCGGCAGCAGCTCGATAAATTCCTTGAATTCACCACGCAGGAAGCTCCAGCCGTGCTGAATATGCTGGATCAGGGAATGTGCCTTGTACTGTGTCAAGACACCGATCATGCGGATATTCGAGTTCACGCAATTCGACAGCGGGAAATCGATAATGCGGAACTTGCCGCCAAAGGGAACCGCGGGTTTGGCGCGCCACAGGGTCAGCTGGCGCAATCGGGAGCCTCGCCCCCCCGCCAGAATGAGTGCCAGGGTGTTGCGGGTCAGTCGGCTGACATAACGTAGATTTTCAGTATTTGGCATTGTAAAGGTGGGTAGCTGCTGGTCTTTGTGAAATTAAAGTTGGTCGATATTGTATGGCCAAGAGGTTTGACTGTATAGTTACACGGCGCTGAAATTTTGCTGTCCATCACCGGCGATGCGTAACCCCTATACAGATCATCATACAAATGCTGCAAGACCATCCGGACAAGCCACCGGCAACAGCAATCTCCGTTGATATCCAGCGTCTGATTGATGCGCGCCACCATGAACCGTTTGCCCTGCTCGGCAAGCACAACTTCAACGACATGGACCTGGTGCGTGCCTTCATACCCGGTGCGGCGTGGGTCCGAATCGCCGAAAACGGAGCTCCCATGCAGCGCATGGGCAACACCGATCTGTTTGCCTGGCATGGCCCGGCCAATCAGGTACCTGACCGCTACCGCCTGATATGGAGAGACCGCCACGGCGCAGAGCATGTCGCCTACGACCCCTATTGCTTCCCGCCACAAATATCCGATTTTGACCTGCACCTGTTTGCAGAAGGCAATCACTGGCATATTTACAGGGTTCTTGGTGCGCACAAGGCCCAGGTAGATGGTGTGCACGGGGTACGCTTTGCAGTCTGGGCCCCCTCGGCAGAGCGTGTCAGCGTGGTGGGTGATTTCAATAACTGGGATGGCCGCTGCCATGCCATGCAGGTGTTGGGCAGTAGCGGTGTTTGGGAGCTCTTCATGCCCGGGCTGGGTGTCGGGCAACCCTACAAGTACGAGATTCGCACCCGCGACCAGGGTAATATCATCCTTAAAACAGATCCTTACGGGCAACACTTTGAAATGCGTCCAGCCACCGCCTCGCGCGTGCCGGCACAGCAACCCTACCCGTGGCAGGATGATGTCTGGATGCAGCGGCGACACCATTCAGACTGGCAAAAAGACCCCGTCTCCATCTACGAAGTCCATCTCGGTTCCTGGAAACGCGACGAAAACGGAAATTTCCTGAACTATCGCCAGCTGGCCACTGAACTGGTGGAGCATCTCAGGCGCACCGGCTTCACTCACATTGAACTGTTACCCGTGACCGAGCATCCGCTCGATGCCTCCTGGGGCTACCAAACGACCGGCTATTTCGCACCGACCAGTCGTTTCGGTGAACCGGATGACTTTCGTTTCTTTGTTGATCACTGCCACCAGCACAACATTGGCGTGTTGCTGGACTGGGTGCCCGCACACTTTCCCCGCGATGCTCACGGGCTCGCAAATTTTGACGGTACCGCCTTGTATGAACACCAGGATCCGCGGCGCGGCGAACACAGCGACTGGGGCACATTGATCTACAATTTCGGCCGGAATGAAGTAAAAAATTTCCTGCTATCCAGTGCAGTGTACTGGCTGGAAGAATTCCATCTTGATGGCCTGCGCGTCGATGCCGTCGCTTCCATGCTGTATCACGACTATTCACGTAACGCCGGTGAATGGCTGCCGAATATCTACGGCGGTCGTGAAAATCTCGAAGCCGTGGCCTTTCTGCGCGAGCTGAACACCATTACCCATGCCGAATTTCCGGGCACCATGGTCATTGCCGAGGAATCCACCGCCTGGCCAGGCGTCAGTCGTCCGGTCGATACTGGCGGTCTTGGTTTCAGCATGAAATGGAACATGGGCTGGATGCATGACACCTTGCGCTATATGTCGCATGAACCGGTACACCGCAAATACCACCACAATGATCTGACCTTTGGCCTGCTGTATGCCTTCACAGAAAATTTCGTGTTGCCGTTCTCACATGATGAAGTCGTGCACGGCAAACAATCCATGCTCTACAAACAGCCCGGAGATGACTGGCAGCGTTTCGCCAACCTGCGGCTGCTATATACCTACATGTTCACCTTCCCGGGCAAGAAGCTGCTCTTTATGGGCAATGAAATTGCCCAGGGTCGGGAGTGGAACTTCGATACCAGCATCGAGTGGCACCTGCTTGAATACGGTGGCCACCGTGGCATGCTGACGCTCGTCAGCGACCTGAACCAGCTGTATCGCGACAATCCCGAACTGCATCGTGCGGACTTCACCGTCGACGGATTTGAGTGGATGGACAGTAATGCATCAGAGACCTCGGTACTGAGTTACCTGCGACGTGATGGCGACAGCGCTGTCGTCGTGGTCCTTAACTTCACACCCGTGCCGCGTTACGGTTACCGTGTCGGCGTACCCGTTGAGGGTAGCTACAGGGAATTGCTGAACTCGGATTCCAGCTATTATGTCGGGCACCGACGTCGGCAATAGCGGGCAGATTGCAACGGAAGCAGTCGCGTACAATGGTCACCACCATTCTCTATTGCTGACACTGCCGCCACTTGCCGGGGTCGTGTTGAAAATTCAGCGCGACTAGCCGCATGAGCGTTTTTCAGCGGCCTGCCAGCAGTGACGGAGTGTTGTGATGGGAGCAATCAGAGAGCCGGCCGTTGCCGGCAGTTTTTACCCGGCAGACCCGCTCGAGCTGCAAGCCCTGCTGGATGAACTGCTTGCAGGCGCACGTGCACATTACCCGCCACCCAAGGCAATGATTGTCCCCCATGCGGGTTACATCTACTCCGGACCGGTTGCCGCCAGTGGCTACGCCAGCCTGGTCCCGGTTGCCGGGCACATCAGGCAGGTTGTCTTGCTGGGCCCCTCGCATCGCAAGGCATTCAGCGGCCTGGCGGTACCTGCTGCCACCTGGTTCAGGACACCACTCGGTGAAATTGCACTGGACCGGGAGTCCATCAACAAGATCCTGTTGTTGCCACAGGTACACGTTGATGACTCTGCGCACCAGCTGGAACACAGTCTCGAGGTTCATCTGCCATTCCTGCAGCGCGTATTGGGAAGCTTTCCGCCTGATACCACTGGTAGTTGGCGATGCGTCGGCGACAGAAGTCGCCGAAGTCATCCAGCAACTCTGGGGTGACAGCGACACCCTGTTGGTGATCAGTTCGGACCTCAGTCACTACCTCGACTATGACAGCGCAAGAGTGCGTGATGCGGCAACCTCCCATGCCATCGAGACGCTGTCCTATGAAAAAATCGGTTACCATGATGCCTGTGGCCGCAATCCGGTCAGCGGCCTGCTGCACTATGCCCGGAACCACGACCTGACAATCAGAACCATTGACCTGCGTAACTCCGGGGACACTGCAGGGCCACGTGACCAGGTCGTCGGCTACGGTACCTGTCTCCTGACAGAATAATATGTCCTATAGCCGCGATGAACAATCCAGCCCTGCTCTCAATAGCGCTGGATTCAATCAACAGCGGACTGAAACACGGCAAAGCCGGCACGCCTGAATAGTAACGATTATTCGGCCTCCCTCAGCGCAGCAGCGCGCAAGCTTCGTCACATTAAAGCTTGGCGAACAGCTTGCGAGGCTGTATCGGTACGCTGGAAGCACATACCAGCCTGCTTGAAAGTGTCGCAGACAATGCCTATGCCGCGGCGTTTCGTGATCCGCGCTTTGCCGCGCTCAGCGGCATCTGAAGTCGAGGATCTGACCATTGAGGTGTCTGTACTGAGCCCGTTAGAGCCGTGTAAGTTTCACTTCCGAAGCAGGAGCTGCTCGGAAAAATGGTACCGGGTGAAGCCGGATGGGTGCTGCAGGAGGACGGCTACAGGGGTACCTTTTTGCCATCCGTATGGTCAGTCACTGAGTGACCCGGCTAGAGTATTTGCGACATCTGAAAATGAAGGCCGGCCTGGGGCCGGACTACTGGTCAGAGACACCTGAAGTCTGGTGCTATACGACGGAATCCTTTGCTGCGCCGGCTACCGACGATCGCATGCTCCGGAGCAAGTACACCTCAACGCTGGGTAGGCACCAGCCAGGCAAATACAATGGTGGCAAGCAGCAAGGTCAGCAACAGGGACGTACGTTGTTCCTCGTGTAGCGGTATGGCCCTCCCGATGAATGCGGCGACCAAACAGATATTGACTGACCAGACGATCATTATCCCGTCCGCGTCGATCGGCTGCGTGCGTCGCTCCGTGTGACAGCCGGACTGGTTGCTGCATTGCTGACAACGTCGTTCGCCCTTGCGTTCATCCACCTGCATGCGGGCGATCACCAGTTGCTGATAATCATCCCAGCTCGACAGGTTTCTGCAATTCGTCTGGTAACAGTCTCGGTACAGCGGTTTGCAGTCGTCCACATCAGTCGATCCTGGCTGAGTTCATCGTCCAGGCGGATACGTCCGAGGATTAAATAACGGGTAATTTCATCGCGCTGAAAGGACCGCGAATCACCCCGTCTCGACGGGTATACCACTGCATTTGTATGATGAAGCTCACCCATGGCTCTGTCAGTCCGTCAGCCAGTCTTCCATGCGAGCACGCAAACGGATAAGCGCCTGTCCGTGAATCTGGCACACCCTGGATTCACTGACACCAAGGATCTCACCGATTTCACGCAAATTCAGCTCTTCATCGTAGTACAGCGCCATCACCAGACGTTCACGTTCGGGCAGCCCCTTGATTGCAGTGGCAAGCCCCTGTTTGAAGTCACTGTTTTGCAGGTTCTCAAGTGGCTGGTTCGGTTGCTCCATGTACGATGACGAGAAACCATCTTCACCAAGCGTACCGGGGTCTTCGAAGCTGAAAATCCGGCAGCCCGTCGCATCCTGAAGAATCTTGTGATATTCATCCAGTTCCAGACCCATCGCTTCTGCCACCTCGACATCACGTGCATCGCGGCCCTTCTCATTCTCGATCTTGCGCACCGCTTCGGCAACATCACGCGCCTTCCTGTGTACAGAACGCGGTGTCCAGTCAGTACGACGAATCTCGTCAAGCATGGCACCGCGAATACGGATGCCTGCATAGGTTTCAAAACTGGCACCCTGCTCGGGATCGAACTTTCTGGAAGCTTCGATCAGACCGATCATGCCGGCCTGGATCAGATCATCTGCCTGCACGCTGGCCGGCAGACGACTCATCAGGTGGAAGGCAATACGCTTGACCAGCTGCTCGTGTTCCACCACCCGTTCATTGCTTGTCTTGTAATCAGCGGACTACCTTGGCTGCATTATTTTTCATGACACTACCTCCATTTCCATGTTTTCATGACCAATCAATCGTTCTACAAAGAATTCAATATGCCCGCCCGCACGATCCGGGTGGGGCCATTCGGCAACCCGCCTGGCCAGGTTTTTGAAGGCCATTGCTGCACGGCTGCGTGGATAGGCATTCACAACCACCTGCTGTTGCGCAGACGGCCTTGCGCAGATTTTCGTCGTTCGGGATATAGCCCGCAAAGGAAAGCTGCGGATTGTGGTTGTCTGTGAACTGTGAGATGACGTTCTGAAAGAGCGTCTTGTGCCTCGTAGGCTGATTCCACCCTGTTTGCCAGGATACGGAACCGGGTCACTCCGTACTCGGATGAAAACAGTCTGATCTGTGCAACACTGTCTCTGATCGAGGCCGGCTCGTTGCAGACAACCACCAGAATCTCGGTGGCGGCCCGGCAAAAGCTGGCAACACTCTCAGAAATGCCGGTTGCCGTATCGACCAGCAGGAAATCCAGCGGCTGTTTCAGGTCGCTGAATGCGCGTACCAGTCCGGCACATTCCTGCTGCCCCATGTCGGCGAGTTGCTTGATGCCCGATGCCGCCGGTATGACCTGCAGATTATCGCTGCACCGTCATCATGATGTCCTCGAGCTGACACTTGCCGCTGATTACATCAGCAAGGGTATGTGTCGCAGACCAGTCCGAGCATGACATCAACATTCGCCATGCCGAGGTCGGCATCCAGTAGCAGTGTCCGTTGTCCGTCATTGGCCAGTGCCTGTGCAAGATTGACGGCGATATTGGTTTTGCCGGTGCCGCCCTTACCGCCGGTGACGGCGATCACCTGTACCGGTCCCCTGCGAGGCTGCGTGCACGGATGTTTCCGCCAGCTGACCGAGCTTGATATCAGAGAGCTGCATATAGTCTTTCACCCCTGTGATCTGTTTGTCCATTTCGAACTCATGCTGTTTCCCTGTGCTTGTCGCATGTGTCGTTGCTGCTGCCTGCATTAGCTATAGCAACATGCGTACCAACATGAGAAAAGCACCGGGTGCAAGAGCCGAAGAATCGAGCTCTATCTTATTGATAAATAAGAATAAAAAATCTAGCAGATTGCCCGGGACGATAGGCAGATAGGCGTCACAATTTTGACTATTCGGGAGAACGCCAGTAAATGACAAGGATTTGACGCGGTATAAGTGACGAACTTGTTTCAGCCTCACCCTGTGGATCATTATAAAAGCTGCAGAAACGAGTGCCGCTTATTCAAGACCAGTCACGGAACACAATGAAAGCACGGACAAGATCGCTGACGCTGAAATATCCCGTGTCGAACGCTTCTTGGTCATCAGTGACGACAGTGTGGCCGCTGTCGGCCAGCCAGCTGGAGAAGTGATTTTCGGCAAGTGGTTTACTGATATGAAAGCCCTGGGCAGTATCACAACCCAGCTTGTTCAGCATGTCCCAGGCCATGCTGTTTTCAACGCCCTCGGCAACAACCTTGTAACCGAGATTGTGTCCCAGGTCGATGATTGAGCGGACAATGGCAACATCCTGCTGGTCAAATGCCACGTCCATAATAAACGACTGGTCAATCTTGAGTGTGTGTATGGGCAAGCGCTTCAGGTAGGACAGTGAGGAATAACCGGTGCCGAAATCATCGATCGCAATGGTGACACCGGACTCACTCAGGCGGTTCAGTACATCGGTGGCACGATCAAGGTCCTGCATGAGTGTGGCTTCGGTGATCTCGATCTCGAGGCACTCACCGCTGACGTCGGCTTCCTGCAGCGCCCACTCAATCTTTTCCAGTAGCCGCGGATTCTGAAATGAGCGTGCCGACACGTTAACCGAGACAGGAATCGATATGCCGTCATGCGACCATTGCTTGCATTGCCGCAAGGCGGTTACCAGCACCCAGTTGGTAATCGATGTGATCATGCCCAGTTGTTCTGCAACCGGGATGATACGCTGCGGCATGACCGTGCCCTCCACCGGATGCTCCCAGCGCAGCAGTGCCTCGGCGCCGATGATGCGTGATGTCTGGATATCGACCTGTGGCTGGTAATGCAGCAGGAATTCGTTATTGTCGAGTGCGGTTCGAATCTGGCCGGAATAGCGTAACTGTTCCTCCGGGCTGACATCATTCCGGGGATCAAAATACTGGTAGGGCAGACCGTTACGCTTGGCGCGGTGCATGGCGCTTTCCGCGTTGGTCAGCAGGGATTCCTCATTGGTGCCATCCTCCGGGAAAAAGGAGATGCCCATGGTCAGGCTGACACACAACTGCTTGTCCTGGTAGGTGAACGGCATGTCAAACGAATCCAGTATCTGGGTAATGACGCGCTCGGTTGCCATACGGGCATTATTTACCGGCTGCAGCAGGACGCCAAACTGGTCACCGCCCAGACGCGCCAGTGAGTCGGATTCACGCACGATTGAATTCAGGCGACTGGCCACATCGCGCAATAAAATATCGCCGACATCATGTCCCAGGGTGTCGTTGTACATCTTGAACTGGTTGATATCGAGCGATATCACCACGACCTGCGAACCGGGAACGCGTCGTGATGCTGCCAGTGCCAGATTGAGATGATCGGCCCACAGGGCACGATTCGGCAGATCGGTCAGACTGTCAGTAGTGGCCAGTCGCTCAAGCAGCTTGCGCTCGCTGATCAGGTGGTTGATGTCTTCGAGGATGCAGTGCATCAGCACCGGTTTTCCGAGCCGGTTCAGTGACGGAAACAAAGAAATCCGGTACCAGTGCTGCTCTCCTCCTGCCAGCGACATGCGTACTTCAGCGTAACTGTGGCTGCCACTGACGGCATTTTGCCAGGTGCTCAGTAATTGCTGCTGATCGTCTTCATGGGTGTCGGCAAGACAGGGTATGGGTGCTTCCAGTGCTGTCGCGTATACAGGGATTGCAGCGGGTAGTTGGCATAAATCACCTTGTTGGATTTTATGTCAACACTCCAGACGTAGTGCGGTATACCGGACAGCAGATCTTCAACCGTACCAAGGTCCTCTGCGACATGTGCCAGTTCCTTGCTGGCACTGTTTCATGTGATGCACGCCAGAAGCCTTCCATGGTCAAACCCATGTCACGCAACAGTACCGTGGTAATGACGGATTCGAGAGTCGTTCTGTCACTAGCCGGAATCTCCATTTCCGCGATCAGCTTGCTCATGTAGTTGGTCAGCAGATTGTAGGAGGCAATGACCCATACCGGCCGGAAAGCAGTTTTCAAACAAGTGCTCCGCCTCGTAGCTACCAGGTCGCTTTCACGATTATTGGCCGCAGTGCCTGCAATACTGGCAAGCATGTTTTCCAGTTCCGTGCGCACCAGCATGCCGACATCACCACCGCCCCTTTCATAGCTGTAAAGCACATCGGCAATGTCGGGATTATCAAACAGGAAATTGTAATAGACCTCGGCAAAGCCTGCGGTACCTGCAGCCAGTGGTTCGCGGTAGCTGTCCAGCAGCCTGCTGTCTTGCGGCAGGATACGGAGTACATAGTTGTACTCTTTTACCTGAAAATCAGGTAATGCCTGCTGCCTGACAGCGTCAGATGGATGATCCCTGGCCCGCCTTTTTCCGGTCTTTCTTTTTATCAGCCATATGATCGCTGCATTTCTAGGTTTTTATAATTACAACAGGGTCATAAAGACCCTGTCGCCCCCAAAGCGAAAAACACGACACACAGTCAACGCGCAAGCCATGACGGTTTCCCATGGACGGCAAACTGCATTTGATAGCATATCACTGGATGTTGAAAGTAATACTCCCCACCCGTTTTATTAGAATTTCTTTTTATAAAACTGTCACATGACCGTATAATGTGCATCGACACATACGACTATGTATTAGTCTAATGTGCGCACAAGTATAGCGTAGATTTGGTGACGGCGAGAAAATACGAAACCGTCAGGAGTCTGACGATCAGGCCTGTCGTTGCAATCCGTATTTACGGAGTTTCTCGACCAGTGTCGTGCGTCGCATTCCCAGACGTTTTGCTGCATGTGCGACGACACCACCTGAATCCGTCAGCGCCTGCTTGATATAACTGATTTCCAGATAGCCAAGATGCTCCTTGAGATTCAGTCCATCACGAGGCAGTCGCGGATCAAGATCCTCGGAAGTAACCGGTGAACCAATCAGTGCATCAACCAGGTGTTCGGCGACAGGGCCTTCCCCGCTCTGGAACTTTTCAGGTAAATCAGCGGCATCGACAACGCCATAGGGATGCAGAATGGCCAGTCGTTCGACAAGATTCGCCAGTTCCCTGACATTACCCGGCCAGTTGTACTGACAGAGTGCATAGATGGCCGCCGGGGAGAGCCTGACGGAGCCACGCTTCTCGTGCTCAATGCGGCGCACCAGCTCGTTCACCAGCAGCGGGATATCCTCTACCCGGTCACGCAGCGGTGGCGTGACAATCGGAAACACATTCAGCCGGTAAAACAGGTCTTCACGGAATTCACCCTGTTTGATTGCTTCCTCAAGATCACGGTGAGTTGCAGCGATGATGCGAACATTGCTGGTCCTGCTTTCATTGGATCCGACACGTTCGAAGGTACGTTCCTGCAGTACGCGCAAAATTTTCACCTGCATTTGCAGGCTCATGTCCCCGATTTCATCCAGGAACAGGGTGCCACCTTCCGCCATTTCAAAACGGCCTTCACGATCGCTGATGGCACCGGTAAACGCACCTTTCTTGTGGCCGAATAATTCCGATTCAAGCAGGTCAGCCGGTATGGCACCGCAATTCACGGGTACAAAGGGTCCTTCCCGTCGTGTTGAATGGTAATGCAGGTTGCGTGCAACCACTTCCTTGCCGGTCCCCGATTCTCCGAGCACCAGCACGTTGGCGTCACTGCCGGCTACCTGATCGATCATTTTCCTGACCTTCTGGATCGCGCGGCTACTGCCAACGAGACTGCGGAACAGGTCAACCGGTCGTTGTGTTACCGAGGTTGCGCGGTGGGAATCCGTATAGACCTCTGCCTGATGCAAGGCGCTGGTCAGTTGGGCGTAATTTGGCGGAACATCAAGACGTCCCAGGATGCAGGAACCCGGGTCTATCGTGACGGTAGGTTCCTTGCCCTTTCTGGCGAGCAGGTAGACAGGCAAATGTTCATCGAGAGTGTGGATCTCGGCGAGCAGTGATGAAAGCATTTTGTCAGAGCTGCAGGTGCCAACCAGAACCGCCTGGATTTCACTGCCATTTCCGATGTCGTCTTTCCAGCGTCGCGGGATCGCCAACCAGAACGGGGGTGCAATTGATGAATTTGAGAACAGCCTGCAGTTCCCTGCCTAACTGGGGATCTGCCTCAATAATCAGGACCTTGGGTTCACTGAGCATTTAGTTTTCCTGCTGCGGGTTTAACATTGCGCCAGATTATTATAAAAACCAGACGAATATTAAAGTTATTTTTATCTCCTTCCATGTACAAGCGGAAGTTAACCACCCGGCACGATCAGATGTCAAAATAATAACTATGGCTGACTTTTTCAAGCGCTTGAACAACCTGGTTGCCCCGCCAATTGCAGCATGCACACCGCGCCGTCAGTTTCTCGTCACTTTGTGCTCGATACCACAAAAGCCTTCTAAACTCACTGAATGTACTGACGATAACTTCAATGACTCTGCGGCTTATGCGGTGAGTAGTAAAAGATCAAATCCAATACCTGAATGCAATGACAACAACCTGGACACACCATGCTCAATCAGAAACCTGCGACACCAGAACTTGACCTTTCCCGGGTTGATTTCATTCGCGCAAAACTCGATGACGACGACTATATTGTTGACACCCTGCAGATTGCAGACAAGATTATCGATCTGGAACTGGCACTATTAGGGGCTTCCTGACCTCACCTATCCCTGCTGAAGAAAACGGCTGCATTCATTGCAGCCGTTTTCTTTTGGTGCTCGGTTATCAGTATTCCTTGCACACCCCTCCACGGTGCTATGCATCCTGTTGATATACCTTCAGGTCATGATGTTAGAATACCTGCTTGCAGAGTCGGCTGGTACAACCACACCTTCTGCAATTATCCCTAACGGGGCCGTAGCTCAGCTGGGAGAGCGCGTCGTTCGCAATGACGAGGTCGGGAGTTCGATCCTCCTCGGCTCCACCATAAAATCAAAGACATACGCAGCCGCCCTCCGGCGGTTTACTTTTGGGGGCGCAACGGTGGTGCAGACAAAGCAAACCCACCTGAAGGTGGCCATGCTGCATCCTCTCCCGGCATCGCCAGATCGCAAACTATTGTCGCATCGGGTGCAGGTGCAGTATCAGTGGGTAAGCTGCTAGTGTCAGTCAAGCAGTGGGCGCATAATGACAAGCAGACAGACGGCAACACCATGTACAGTCGCCAATAATAATTAGCGGAAGAAGCTGTTATGACAGCAATAGAAGTCGTGCAAATAATCCTTTATTCAGCCTCTGGATGATTGATCATGGAGATCATCAAAAATATTCTTTTCGCTTTGGCCTTGATTGCTATTGGCACTTTTATTTCAGCAGTAGCTCATTGGGACCAAATATTTCAACAGTAGCTCATTGAGACCACATAGGAATAATCTGATTCTGCTGTCAGATCGTCGCCCCAATCTTCCAGTTCGTAATCGTCTGGCTTCTGCTCAGGACAGCAGAATGGACACCTGTCCTTGTAACTGGTGAACTCATATCGCCTGCCGCAGTTATCACAGGTTCTGGTATCACGATTAATCATGGACAGCACCTTATCTGGGTAGTGTCAAATATGTTTCGCACTTTCAATTGGCAGCGGCTCATAGGCTAAGCAGAATATTGTTGCTCCAGTGACTGTTTCTCCAGTGCTTTCATCGAAAGATAACGACGGGTTCCCCACTTGGTTCCCGCGATGTGTTGGAGAACGCATTTGCCATGCTCCCCGCCAAATGGGAAACTCTACGCCCAGCTGGTGCGGTTTCGGCAGGCATTCCGACTCCGATTACAACTCCCGCGACAAAATTAAGAGTGTTAGCAAAATCAACGCCAGTAACTAATTGTTTTATAAAGCCGTCCCGGTAGCTCAGATGGATAGAGCAAGCGCCTCCTAAGCGCTAGGTCGGAGGTTCGACTCCTCTCCGGGACACCAACTCTATAACAATAAAAACAATAAGTTGCCGCGTTTTCCCTTTCATAACTTGCCCCATACTGCCAATGTCGTTACATCGTTGTCACGTTAGGGAACCAGTATAAAAAATCGCCCTGTAGACGGGGCTGCACCCTCTCCTGTTGTGAAGGATCGCTGGCGAATATCGCTTCAGGTGCAGGGACCGTATCAAGACAGCAAAAGAGGTTGCCGGTGCGGTACTGGATTTTGTTGTTCCACCTGCTTATGCCTCTGTTCCAGAACCCAGCATTCTCCCTCTACTGGCAGCGGGTGGCGTTGTCGCGGTTGCGGTGAAGTTGATGCGGCGCGGAAAATAGATACCAGCGAGTATGTGACTATGTATGACGACCCCCGGGTCGCCATTTTTGTTTGGCTCTTTAAATTTGATAACTAATCGTCGCGTTCTGATTACCCGATACATCTGCACGCTCCCATAATCACCCCCATCGTTTAAGCACGGAGGGTGAGTCATGAATAGACTCATCGTTGTATCGCTCGTTGTGGCAATCGATGTGGCATTTTATTTGCTGGCGTATCTATTGATTGTGGCAATCCAGAGCTAATCAGTAGAAAGCCAGGCCATAAGGTACGGGCTGCAATACTCAATTCAGCAGCGTACAGATACTGTCAGCTGAGGCAAGCTCAGCACGTGACTCTACCCACAGACTGCCACACAGTGCATCTATCCAGTATTACCCATTCCGAGTCCATATAGGCCGCCTGAGAAGTCGGCGGTTCGACTTCATTCCTAGAGCTTGCGTCGTGCCTCGACCACATTCGGCAACTGCCCGATCTTGGCTCAGTACGCGGCTCAGTTGGCTGATATCGGTAATCTCAATCGTCAAGTTCATGCGGGCAATCCCGTCCTCTTTGTCCGTCAGGGTGTTCACGCCAATCAGGTTGATCTTGTCATTGGCGAGCACCGAAGTGATATCGCGCAACAAGCCGGAGCGGTCATAGGCCTCGACGGCAATATCCACCTGGTAGGTATTCATCCGCAGCAGTACCCCACTCCACTTCAATCAGCCGGTCACGGTCCTCGCCCTGCAACTGCAACACGTTGCCACAATCCTGACGGTGAATGGTCACGCCACGTCCGCGCGTGATGTAGCCGACGATCGGGTCATTGGGGACCGGGTTGCAGCAATGGGCCGTGGTCGTTAACAGGTTGCCGACGCCGAAGACCTTGAAGCCGCCGTCCGTGGTAGACAGGTCCTTTTTCGAGGCGCGTCGTGGTTGCGCGGTCAACGCGTCCTTGCGCGGTACCAGCTCATTGGCGGCATTGGCCAGCTGTCCGGCCGTCACATCGCCGTGACCAATGGCGGCAAGGAATTCATCGACCTGCTTGTATTTAAAGCGTGCGGCCAGCTTTTCCACGGGCAGTTCTGCAATCGCCACACGATGAAGTTCCCGGTCGAGAATAGCGCGTCCGGCACTGACATTGTGTTCAAAATCCTGGTGCCTGAACCAGGAGCGTACGCGTGAACGTGCACGCGAGGTTTTCAGATAACCCAGGTGGGTGTTCAACCAGTCCCGGCTGGGTCCGCCCTGGCGTGCAGTCAGCACCTCTACCTGCTCCCCGTTCTGCAACTGCGTAGGTCAGCGGCACGATGCGACCATTGATCTTGGCGCCACGGCAGCGGTGCCCGACCTCCGTATGCACCGCATAGGCAAAATCCAGTGGAGTGGAGTCCTGCGGCAGATCGATAATCCGACCCTGCGGTGTCAGCACATAGACACGTTCCTGAAAGGCCTCGGACTTGAAGCGGTCGACAAAGTCATTGGCGCTGCGTTCCTCGTCTTTCCATTCGAGCAATTGCCGCAACCAGGCGATCTTTTCCTCATAACCGGCATCACCGCCGCCGCCTTCCTTGTAGCGCCAGTGCGCCGCGACACCGAGTTCTGCATGACGGTGCATCTCCTCCGTACGGATCTGGATCTCCAGGTTGTGACCTTCGGGGCCGACCACCGCCGTGTGCAGCGAGCGATACAGGTTTTCCTTCGGGATTGGCGATGTAGTCATCGAATTCCTTCGGTATATGCCGCCACAGACCGTGCACGACTACCCAGTGCGGCATAGCAGTCCTTTTCCTCCTCACCAGGATGCGCACGGCGCGCATATCGAAGATCTGGTCGAAAGTCGAGCCGCTTGCGCTGCATCTTGCGCCAGATGCTGTTGATGTGTTTGGGTCGGCCGCTGACAGCTTGCCTTGATGCCGGCCTTTTTCAGCTCGGCATCGAGCGTGGCAATAACGCGTGCAATATAGGCCTCACGATCTTCCCGCTTTTCATCCAGCAACCGCACCAGTTCCTGGTAGGCATCCGGTTCCAGGTAGCGCAGCGACAGGTCCTCGAGTTCCCACTTGATCTGCCAGATACCGAGGCGATTGGCCAGTGGTGCATAGATATCCATGGTTTCCTGTGCAATGCGGCGCTGCTGCTCTGCATCCAGGTGTTGCAGCGTACGCATATTGTGCAACCGGTCAGCCAGCTTGATCAGCACGACGCGTACGTCTTCCGCCATCGCCAGCAACAACTTGCGCAGGCTTTCGGCCTGGTTCTGGTCACCCGATTCACTGACTTTCTGAAATTCGCCGATGCGTTCCATCTTGGTGACGCCATCGACCATGCGGGCAATCACCGGACCGAATTCGTGCTGGACATCGTCCAGCGTGATCTCGGTATCCTCGACCACGTCATGCAGCATGGCCGCCGCCAGTGTTTCGTAATCGAGATTCAGGTCATTGAGGATTTCAGCCACGGCAAACACAGTGACTGTGAGTAGGGTTCACCGGAGGCGCGTTGCTGGTCGAGGTGGGCGTTGATGGCCCAGTTGGCCGCCTTTTTCAGTACCTGCTGCTCGGACTCCGGACGGTCAGACAGCAGCGGCCCAAGTAACTGCATAGATGCTTCAGTGAGCGGCTGTTCGTCCATCGATTTGTTTTTGTTCAATTTTATTTCAAAAAAGTCAGGCATACGGCTTGTCTATATGAAACCGAGTCCTGAGTTGTCGATATATTTTACACCAACCAGATATCATCGTTATATTCTCTATCTATCTGTTTATTATATTAATAAGTAAAGTTAGATGATGCGGAGTTTGTGAGATTGTCGGAATATCTTTCATCATATTAATTTTATTAAACAGGAATGCAATCTTAACTCTTTGTATTTACTGTAATTATTATTTGGCGTGTTAAATGCATACAATTATGTTTGTGGTAACTATATATAAAAAAATGGAATGTAAGAGCTTGGTAACTGATTAAAATAACTAACTTATTAAAGATACAAAATATTTTATGGAGAATATACGGATGACCAGAACAATTATAAAAGGGATAGCACCACTGCTGATGGCCTTGGCCATGATAACAGGCAAGGCAACTGCCGACACCGTTAGTTATGACCTTACTGGTGACACAAGCTTGGGTCCAATTTATGGTGGTGAAGTACTGGCACGGGTGACGCTGATGGATATCACTGGCGGTGTCAGTTTCGAGGTGGAAGCTCTCATTCCCGGCTCACGATTGAGTAGTTTTGGCTTTAACTTTCTTGGTGGCACTATGCCTTCCGGGTTCGCGATCCCCAGCTTGCCAACTAACTGGGTGTACAACGTTGATATTTGGACTGGCGGTGGTACTGGTAACCCTGGCTTCAATGGTTTTGGGAAGTTCGATGTTGCCGTTTACGATAGTGGCCAAGTTAGCTGGCTCACCCCCCTAAGTTTTTCCGTTACCGGCGGCATGGTTGCGAATTACGTTGAAGATAGTAGCGTTCTGGGGAATTTATTTTCTGCGCACGTTACGAATCTGGACGCTGATGCATACGGTTCTTGTAGTGCTGCAGATAATGGAAACACCTGTACAGCACTGACCGGATACGCTGGCGGAGGCACTCTGGTCCCGGTCCCGGCTGCTGTCTGGTTGTTCGGTTCCGGCCTGCTTGGCCTGGTAGGCATCGCAAGGCGCCGCAAGGTGTAACTCGGTAACTTCCAGCATAACGAAGAACGGTGGCCCGCGGGTCGCCGTTCTTCGTTGTAGTGTGTGAATATTTCCAGGGAAAAGCGTCAATTCGATATCTTGCTAGCTGCCTTCACGTTTGCAACTCTGATATTCGTAACGGCCGCTCTTGTACATCCTTCTGCCCCGCTACACTCGGTCTATCCTGTCCATCGTCACTGAATCCCCTGTGTCCAATCCACACAATACAGATTCCAAAGAAATAAATTCCCGCATATCGAGAAAATGATGCACGAATATAGGCTTTTGGGGGACGTACGGAAACTCTCGAAGAAGCGCTAACTTATTATCCAGGATGCTGTTTGATTTCATCCGGGCTTTCCGTTGAAGCAATCGCTACTTCATTGCTGGTCGGTTCGACTGCAGCCAAGGGTGGTGTGGGCGGTGTTGCTGCAGGCGAGAGATCACCAGACGGATCAGTAAACGTATCATTCAGTGTCTGCACATACTGGTTCGCCTCGGCAATTACCTGCTGCAGGCGTTTGCGGCAGCGGTTGTTCCAGCCGACCGGGCTCTTTCTGAAGAGGCTGTGCCACGGCCCGGTGTTGTGGGCAAGCGCCTGGCGCAGCCGCTCACGTTCCAGGCCGGGTGCATATTGCTGTCGATCTGCGAGACCACCCTGCTTGCCGCAAACCTGCGGATGCGGAAATGCAGGTAGGCAAACACCCCAATGATCACACTGAGCAGTGCCAGGCCCAGCACCAGTTTGACGGTAGAGCCTTCCCAGCTCGATGGCTTTACCCATGTAAAAGCCATCAAAGGGTCCCAGCAGGGAAAGCGCCGTTACCAGTCCCAGGAAGACGGCCGCGACCAGTGCATCACCCCACAGTACCAGCTTGCGCCAGCGTCGACTTGAAGGCGACCAGCTGCGGAACGTATTTTTCCTCGATGCGGTGTGCAATTTTTTCCAGCGTGCCGGTAATGCGGTAGGCGCGCTCTACCCCGACACTTTGTATGCGTTGATGGATTTCCTCGAGGTCATGATCGCGCTTCGATTCATAGCGATGGCGCGTGGCGTCATCCGCAATGGCAACGGCCGCGTCCGGGTTGTAGATACAATAAAAACGACCCGGCGGTCAGCCCTTCCTGGGCGATCGCGCGTTGCCAGGCACCCACGACCTCTTCGGGATTGTCATCGCGTGCCGTGGTGTCCATCTGGTTGAGGATAAACACGAACTTGGTGGCGTCCGCGCCGGTGGATGGTGTCACCCACGAGGTGTTTCAGGGTGTCGCGCATCGCACCCGGTTCGGGATGACGGGCATCGAAGAACACCAGCACCAGGTCAGACAGGTCAATGATGTGATCGGTCAGGCGCAACGTGGCGTTGCGTTGCGAGTCGGCATCAAAGCCGGGGGAATCGATCAATATGCGGCCGCGCAGTTTCTCACTGGGTGATGTCTTTAGCTGCAGGTAGGTATCCACGCGGCGTCCCTCGCCCTGCGCGACCTTTTCCAGTTCGTTACTGATTTGATAAAACGGGAAGCGTGGATCGGCATCCAGCGCCGTCCCGGGCAGGGCCTGTGAGCCGTGCTCACCGCCAAGGCAGATGACGGTGAATTTGTCATCGACCGCCTGGTTGCCGGTCGACTGCAAGCGGTGACCGAGATAGTGGTTGATGAAGGTGGACTTGCCGGCTGAAAAGGTACCCAGCACCGAGATCATCGGCCACCAGGAGATTTGTGTGGCAAAGGATTGCTCTTCGTTCAGCAGACCGAGTGAGTAACCGACCTGGTCAAGATGGCGGTAGCTTTCTACGGCAGCAACCAGTACCGGGTTTTCCTTTCTCAGGTGCTGCTCAAGACTCTTGAGCCGTAACTTGATGGTTTTACCCGCGCTGGTCATGTGTGAATCCGGTTGTAGAGGACTATCCCGCTGACCATTTGCACGGGGCGGGATAGTTCATGAATACGCTGGCTCATTATCTGCCCCGCTACCGGAATCAGAATTCTCCTGCCGCACCACGGTTCATGATATCCAGGATGATTTCCTTGACGTTGTTGGCTTCCTCGTAGAGTTCATCTGGCAACTCGGTGCCGCCGTGAATCATCATGTCCATATTCAGGGTATACAGCCAGAGCTGTCCTGTCCTTGTCCTCGACGAGTGCGATTCGGCAAGGCAGGTAGGCCGAGAAGGCATCGGAATAGTCAACCATCTTGGCTGCTGTCAGCGGATCACAGAACATATAGATCTTCCAGAAACGCTGATCCTTGCCTGTCATCACGGCCACTTGTTCGGAAAGCGGCAATTCACCGACATTTTTGAAGTTGTGCTCATTGGCCACAGACTTCATGGCATCTTCAACGTCTTCCGCACTCAGGTCTTCGGCAACGGGGACTTTCCAGACGGTTGCTTCAGCGCCATTGCCGGTGGCAAGCAGGTTCTTCGTCATGTCGACATAGACTGTGCCTGCCTTGGGATCAAAATTCCTGAGATTGGCAAAGTCCTTGAAATTCTGCAGACCATAGCCCTGCGTAACCGCAATCCAAATGATACCTGCAACAATGACAAGTCCCACCAGTGCCAGCAAATTCCAGATCAGTCTAATCATAATCTATCTCCCTGCGTTTTGAATTGTCAGAAAAAATAATCAAGGTGATGACGCGGACGCAGCGGCTAATCTGTGCTTCGAGATCGTTAGCCTGGGGTCCGTTCAGACCACGAATAACCTCGAGCATTTCCCGTGCCTCTACAACAAGTCCCTCGTCAAGCAACCGGGTACCGGCTTCGTAGTATGCCGCGGCTGCCTCATCCCACTTGCCCTGTGAGAAATACATATTGCCCAACTCGCCATAGCCATCCGGATTGTCCGGCTCGAGCTGCGTCAATGTGCGATATTGCTGTTCGGCAGTTTCAAAATCACGCAACCAGAAGGCCTCACGGGCCTTCGCCATTACCTTGTAGGGTGCTTCTGTGACAGTGCCAGCATTTGTCGGTGGCTGCATCTTCATTCGCCGGCGCTGCAAGTGGCTCGGCCTATAGCCGGCAGCGGTGTCCGGCAGCGGTTGCTCGACTGCCGCCGGTGTTGTTTCTGCAGGGGCAGCCTCTTCAGTGGCGGTCACCGCAGCGGCGCCTCTACTGCCGGGCTGGTGACATCAACCGTCTCGTCGACTATGAGTACGGTTGCATCGTCAGTCGACACAGCAGTGCTGTCGTCGCTGCTATCCGGGTCTGCTGTTGCTGGCGGAGCCTCCACGGCCGGGCTGGGTGTCATCAACCGTTTCGATCGACTATGAGCACTGTTGCATCGTCAGCCGGCTCAGCAGCGCTTTCGTTCACTGTCCACCGGGTGGTTGATGGTTCATCATCACCCTCAACCGGAGGAGCCGTCGCTCACGGCAGCCGTGTCGCTGTCCTCATCCGGTTCGGCAACATCTGTAGTCTCGACTGCCGATTCCAGTGCATCGGGTACACGGGAGAGTGTGTCAGGCTCTGCGGGATGATTCTGTTTCAGCGGCCGGCATCTCATCGGCAGATGGTATGCCATCACTTGCACCGCTCGCCGGAGCGGGTGCCATGGAGTACTCCGGGGACTCGGGTGGCACTGCGGTTGCATCTGCTGACACCGCTGTCTCATCGACTGTACGGTCAACTGCACCTGAACCAGCCTCTTCCGCTGATCCGGGTTGGTTCTTGAAGGTGAGAAATTCAGGTAATTCCCCTTCCTGGAATAAGTCGCCACGGTACATCAAAACGAGAATAAGTAACGCAACGACGGCAAGTCCAAAACCGTGGCTGAGAATGCGTGCAAGAAGATTCATTATGCCTGCTCCTTGAACCTAGAATAGATCAATGATTGACAACATCCGGATAAAGCGCCTTTGCCAGGGTACGAAACTCCTCTGCTGCCTTGCCGCGTGGCCACATTTCGAAAACTGTCATACCCTCGCTGAGTGAACGACGAAAACTGGTTCTCATTCTCAGTCTGTATGGCAAAACAACATCGATACCCGGCAACATTTTTAACGCCGATTCGGTTTCATGTGTTTCACGGATGGATTTGTTGGTGTCTGCGCGGTTGACAAACGCCAGTGTCTTCTGACTTCCGTTAAGCTTTATTGCTTCCAGATCCGGGCCAATGAGGTGCAGGAAACGTTGCGTTGCCCACACATCCGCCTGGCTTGGCGGAACCGGAATGAGAATTCTGTCTGCTGCAGTCATGGCTTCCTTCATGGCGGCCATGTTGGCTGCACCCACATCGACGATGACTTCTGCATCGTCATGTGACAGCAACTGCTCCTTCAATACCGCGCGCACAGGATGAATTTCCAGGTCCGGCTTGTTACCGATCTCCTTGCGCAACATCCCGAGATCACTGAAGGTACATTGCGGATCCAGATCATAGCCAACCACATGGTGACCGTTGATTTCCAGCCACACTGCAAGATTGAATGCGACTGTACTCTTCCCGGAACCACCCTTGAGGTTAGCGATAACAGTAATCATTACCTGGACTTTTACCTGTTAGTCATTGAAAAACGTAAAACGAGCACAGCGCATTGCTGCGCCGGGCCCGTTTACGATCAAACCTGCTTACTGGGCAGCAGCAGGTGCTGCCGGTGCTGCCGGTGCTACCGGTGCTCCGTATGGAGCCACCGGATAACCACCGCCGTATGGAGCCACCATAACCGCCATAGCCGGGACCATAACCACCCTAGCCAGGACCATAGCCATAACCACGATAGTAGTCATCATAGCCACGGCCATAACCACGGCCATAACCGCTGCCACGGCCCCGGCCACTGCCGCTCATGTTGAAGCCGAAGTCGCCGTCGAAGTCGCCGTCGCCGTAGCCATCACCCCAGCCGTCGTTACCCCAGTCATTACCACCATAGCCACGGTCGCCGCCCCATGGACCCCAGTTACCCCACGCATGCGCAGATGTCATCGGGAGAGCAGCAAGACCGGCAATTGCGGCCACACACAGAGTTTTTGTTAGCATTTTCATACTTATAATACCTCTTGATTTATTAATAATTGCCTGCAGCTAAACTACAAGCCTCAATACCCGCCAAACGTACCAGGATCAGCAACTGCGGGAGTCACCATTACTGACCACATCAGAATACCGGTATTCCGGTATCTAATCCAATGTTCTATTGGCCCTGTCCCGGGCCCTGTTCAAAACCGCTACCGTTAGCCGACTGCTGCCATGCACACCACGGAGGCAGTTCCACTAATAAGAATAATATACTGTTCCCGGTGCCTGACCGGTTGTCGCCCCGCCACCTGTGCCTCCCGCTTGCGGCACGCCCCACGGTGCAACAACATAGCCTCCCTGCGGCCAGGTCTCGGTCGACACATTTGAATTTCGATTGCTGCCTGGCTCGGTCACATTGCCCCAGGGACGCGGAACATACTGATACTGCGGTACCACGGGCTGCGGCCAGCGTGGCAGCAGGTTGCTGGCCTGCCCACACCGATGGCTGATATTGATTCACCTGTGGCTGCACCGGGTACACAGGCTGCGGCGCACTGTAGTACATGGGTTGCTGTGCAGGAATCCCCCACGGCTGTTGTACAACATTCCCTTGATAGGCGGGTGACGCCATTACAGGTTGTTGTTGTGCTAGCCGGAACAGGCGCATAAACTGCTGGTTGCTGCCGGTGTTTTGGCGCTGGATACCACTCACTGACTGGCAATGGTGGTTCTGAAGGCTCGGTCTGTGATTGCGGCTTAATAATATCTTCATTCTCACAGGCACTGATTAATGCGACTGAAATTAATAGCAGAATTCTCAGTATCCATGTCGTTTCAAATGGTACTGAGTACTGAATCATAGCAGTTAATTGTCTTATAGAAGAGTTCCACCTCAAGGTGTCCCTCTTCCAGTCGGGTGCTGATTCCTCATCATGGAATCATACACTGGTGGCGGCGGTACCTGCTGCTGTTCCTGAGGATATGCCGGAGAACCATAATAACCATAGGCCGGCTGATTCCTGTAACCGGGATATCCGGCAGGTGGGCGCAGAATACGTCTGCGCAGGATAACGAGGTTGTGCAGGATAGTAATGGCCAGGTGGAGTATGGTGCCACGCGTTCCGGTTGTCCGGGTATCGCGGGTGGTGCTGCTCCGTTGGATCTCCACTGCTGACGCCGGCCTGTCCTGATGGTGGAACGTGGCAGGTATTCCGGCAGCGGGCGGGTTTGCCATTGCCTCAGCCGGGATGTAATCCCGGTTGGGCGTTGTCACGGTATCCATAGGCAGCGGCGGTATGGCATCTACTCCCGGTACGCGAGGATCGATGTTCACAGCACGATAGGGCCCCGGTGGCGGAGGCGCTGACACAAACGCCCAGTCATCTGTGTAGGTAAATTCGGTATTCGGGGCAGATTCATCAGCGAGCACAGAGGCAGTCACCAACAATAGAGATAGTACAACCGGGCCACTAACAAATTCACATCTACGCTTCATTACCTGCTCCTGTGGGTATGCCCCACTGGTTGATAATTGATCCTAGTTATTATCAGCTTAGTCCAAATCCTGCTTCAAGCGAATACCGCGTCGCTTTTTCCCAACGGTTCCATTCCCCTCATCATCTGATTCCGTAGTGTCCATTGCCGCCGCATCTTTTGGTGCGCTGACCACGGGCTGGCTTCACTGGCAACCGGTGGTGGTGTTTCAGTTTTGCGCCTCCGTTGGCATTTCCCGTGGTGGCGGAGGTGTTCCCTTGGCCGTGCTCGGTGGCATTTCCCGTGGCGGCGGAGGTGTGCCCTTGACCGTGCTCGGTGGCATTTCCCGTGGCGGCGGAGGTGTTCCCCTGGCCGTGCTCGGTGCCACTTCCCGTGGCGGCGGAGGTGTACCCTTGGCCGTGCTCGGTGGCATTTCCCGTGGTGGCGGGGGTTCCCCTTGGCCGTACTCGGTGGCATTTCCCGTGGCGGCGGTGGTGTGCCGCCCCCACGCGGTGGTGGTGGTGTACCGCCACCAGAGGGTGCCGGTCGCGGTGGTGGCGGGGTACTGCCTCCGGACCGGCGAAACAGCGACTTCAGTCCCATCCCGATCATGGTGAATACGGCTTTGATGATGAGGAAAATCCAGGAGAACAGGGAGAATATTCCGCCCCACATACGCATCAACAAGGATGTGCCGGACTTTTCAGCTTTTTCCTGGAAGGCCTCATGTTCCACCATCTCGAAGGCTGCACTGACTTTTACATTGCCATCATCGCTGGTCTCGACGTAGAACTGCCGCCGTGCACTGATACAACCCAGCGGAATAATTACCAGGGCCATCACAGTCGCAACACCGGCACCAAACAGCAGGCTGATCGCCATACCGTTAAAGATCGGATCCTGCAGGATTGCAAAGGCACCGGCCATCAGGGTCAGCGAAGTAATAAAGATAGGACGCATGCGCAGTTCCGCACCTCTGATAGCCGCTTCCTTGACCTCATTACCCTTCGCGACTTCCATCTTCACGAATTCAACAATCAGGATGGATTGCCGGACGATAATGCCGCCCAGGGCGATCATGCCAATCATCGACGTGGCGGTGAATTCAGCACCCATCAACCAGTGGCCGGGAATGATGCCCATCATCGTGATAGGTATCGGCGACATGATCAGACCAGCCAGTGCGAAGTTCTTGAACTCCCAGACGATCAGACCGTAAATCAGGATCAGCGCTGCCATGAAGGCGCCGCCCATGTCACGGAATGTCTCGTAGGTGACTGTCCATTCACCGGTCCATTCATAACCAGACACGGTGTCATCAGCAGGTGGACCGAGCAGGTTCCAGGGCATGGTCTCCATCTTGACCCCGTCAGGTGTCGTGTATTCCTTTACCATGTCCTCGATATCCAGCATGCCGTATATCGGTGCCCCGAGACGGCCTTTCATCTCGGCAGTGACGTATTCGATGCCACGCAGATCCTTGGTATAGATAACCGGGTCTTCGTAGCCCTTCTTGAACTCGCCGAGTTCAGACAGCGGCACGGTACTGCCATCGGCAGTCGGGATTGGCAGATCACCGAGTCGAGATACCTGTGAGCGAATCGACAGAGGGATCTTCATGACGATATAGGTTGGCTCAAGCACCGTACCGCGCTTGATGTCGCCCAGCCTGAAATTGCCCATGGCCATGGCGAGACTGCCATTGATGGTATCCACCGAAATACCACGGCGAACGGCCTTCTCGGTATCCACATCGAAGCGCCAGTATTCATACGGTTCCGCCATGTAGCTATCGACATCCACCACGTCCTCAACTGCGTCGAACATGGCCATCAGATCGGTAGCAACCTGGCGTCTTGTTTCGCGCATCGGGACCGTGCACCTCGGCAACAACCGTATTCAGCACCGGCGGACCCGGTGGCATTTCAACAACGGCGATGCGTGCACCCACGCGATCTGCAATGGGCTTGAGGATATCACGAGCCGCAACGGCTATTTCGTGACTGCCGCGTTCGCGATCATTTTTATCCTTCAGCATGACCAGCAGATCACCTTCCCAGGCACGCTGACGGAGATAGTAGTGACGCACCATACCATTGAAGTTAAACGGCTGTGCGTTACCCGCATAGGCCTGAACCGCGGTCACCTCGGGTATCGCCCTGACGGCCTCGGCCATCTGCAGGGTCACGTTGGCAGTATCCGGCATGGCTGTGCCTTCCGGCATGTTGACAATGACTGAAAATTCGGGCTTGTTATCAAATGGCAACATTTTTACGGCGACATGCTGTGTATAGAACAGTACACACAAGCCAGCGGTGACACCAATAATGCTGAACAGGAACAAAAGACCCAGCGTGCGATTTTCGATCAGTGGCGTGATGATCGGCCGGTAGCAGCGACTGATGCGCTCATGCGCACGCTTTTCCTTGGCCTCTGCCTTCCTCAGGGCTTCATGCCTGGGGGCGACCTTCACAGCCATCCAGGGTGTAAAGATAAAAGCGGCCACCAGCGAAAAGAACATGGCCGAGGAACCCAGCACCGGGATCGGCCGCATGTAGGGGCCCATCAGGCCACTCACCCACCCCATCGGCAACAATGCTGAAATAATGGTAAAGGTTGCAAGAATCGTCGGGTTGCCCACCTCGCGAACCGCATCAATGGCAACCGCCACACTGGTTTTGCCCTTTTCCAGCCAGTGCCTGAAGATGTTCTCCACCACCACGGTCGCGTCATCAACCAGGATACCGATGGAGAAAATCAGCGCGAACAGGCTGACGCGGTCAATGGTGTAATCGATCATCATGGCCCACCAGATCGTCAGCAGGATAACGACCGGGATAACCGCAATCACCACGAAGGCTGCGCGCACACCGAGACCGACCAGGCACAGCACCGCAACGATAACCGCAGCCTCCAGCATGGCCTGGAGTAACTCGTTTACCTTGTCATCAGCCGTCTTGCCGTAATCACGGGTCACGGTGATATTGACATTGGCAGGTATCAGGTCGCCTTTTAACTGCTCAACCTTCTTTAGCATGGCTTTGGCGACCGTGACACCATTGCTGCCTTCCTTTTTGGCGATCGCAACGGTTACTGCCGGATCGCCATTCGAACTCCCGCTTTCCCCCTCGTAGGCCGGGCCGGTAAAAAAGGCGACCATCTGGTCGGGTTCGGCAGGTTCCTGTGAAACACGTGCAATATCGCGAACATAGACTGGAGCACCCTGACGGATCGCAATCACCAGACGACTGATTTCCTTGGCGCTGGTCAGGAAGGAACCGGTACGTACAGCAAATGACAGTCCCCCTGATTCAAGGTCACCGGCCGTCTTCTCGGAATTGGCGGTCTGTATGGTTTGCGCAACCTGCTGCAGACTGATGCCGTAGCCTGAGAGGCGCTCCGGCATTACCTCAACCTTGACCTGGTCTTCCCGGCCGCCAACAATAAAGCCCTTGCCAGCATTCTTAACTTCACCCAGCCGCTGCAGCAGGTCGAGCGCCAGCAGTCGCAGTGCACCGTCATCGACATCCTTGGACCACAAGGTCAGCGTAACCACGGGAACATCATCAACCCCAACCGGTTTTACCAGCGGTTGGGAGACATCCGGAGGAATCTTGTCCATGTTGGACTGCAGCTTGTCATGGACCTTGACAACCGAGGCACCCATGTCCTCACCCACCTTGAAACGCACCGTTACCATGGCACGACCGCGCTCGGTGGCGGTATAGGTGTGTCGCACACCGGGGATTTCATTCATGATGCGTTCCAGTGGCTCTGTGACCAGGCTAGCCACCTGTTCAGCAGAGGCGCCCGGATACTGGACAAACACATCAATCATGGGTACCGATATTTGCGGGTCTTCCTGGCGGGGGGTGAACATAAGACCGATCAAACCGACAAACAGTGACACCATCAGGATCATGGGTGTCACCGGGGAGGTAATGAATAAACGTGCCGTTCTACCCGCAATTCCCAGAGAATGGGCATCGTAATTGAAAGGGGTAGAAAATTTCTTTTCTTGATCAGCCATACAGTTATTCCACCTTCTTTTTATGCCTTGTTCAGTACAGTAGCTGTTTGTGCCTGTCGTTAAGCCGTACTGACTGCTGTTTCAACTTGTTTGAGGAGCGGATAAACACCTGCCTCCCGGATGCAGGCATGGCAATGATCCCCGCTTATTGCCACGCGCTGCCAGGGCCGGCCGGGGTTGGTCCGCCACCGACAATGACACGTTCCCCGGCACGCAATCCGGAGAGTATGGCAACACCGTCAGCACCCACGTCATCACCGGTTCTTACCAGCCGCAGCTCACGCTGATTGTTTTCATTCATGACGTAGATGCCAGGCAAACTACCGCGCCAAACCAGCGCATTCCTGGGAACAACAGGCAGCTCACGCACCTTGGCGTTGATGTCACTGATCATGACCTCTGCATACATACCTGCACCACCGGGCACGCCCTGCGGCAGATCCAGTTTCACCGTCACGGTATGGCGGTCCGGATCGGCAATCGGAAATACCTGTGCAACCTGGACCTGGATGTCCACATCACCCACATCCAGCCTCGCTGGAAAGATCATGCCTTTCTTGACACCAGGCATCAGGCGAGCAGGCACTTCAACCTTGATCTGCAGTCTCGACATGTCGGCGAAGTTCAGCAGCGGCTGGCCGGGTTGCACTGGATCACCGACCTCAACAAATTTCTTGGTAATCACCCCGTCAAACGGGGCAACTGATTTTGCATCGCGAATTTTAGTGTCGATTGCCTCAATCGACGAACGGGCGGCGACAATCTGGGAACGCGCCTGCTCCAGCTGTGTGCCAGATTGGTAGCGCTGTGCATAACGGTCGTAGCCGGGAGAAGAACCACCACCCATAATGCCTTGCATGGGGTTGGTGAAATTCTTCATCATGGAGCCCATGCCACCCATGGCGTCATTCTGTTCACCACCATAGGGCGAAATTATCTCCCTGCTGTACTGTACACCGGCATTACGCAAGGCGGCTTCTGCATTCGCCAGGTTTGCCCATGCGGAGCGGCGTTGTGCCAGCAGGTCATCATCGTTAATGGCAATTAATTCTGCCCCTGATTTGAAATGGTCACCTTCCTCGCCAGCAATGCTTTCAATACGACCGGGAATCTGCGCAGAAAAGGTAACCTCCTTGAAGGGCACAACCGTACCGCCCAGGGACACTGCCGCCCCGACGGGGACGCTGGGCACAGTAATGATGGATTCCCCCGGTGTTCCCTGGGCCAATGCAGTCGTACACAGTAACTGTCCGGACAGAAGACTGAATATTGCTAGCTTTTTGATTAACATCGTTAATCCTCACACACATGACATACCCTGGAGAGGTAACTCTTCTAGAATATGGCGCTGCCGAAACAGCGCCATCCTCATTAGCCAAGGCTATTTGGTTTTATACGAACCCATCGGGTTCCTACGCATACAGGTGTAGCGGAGAGCAATTACCTATTATTGTTATCCACAAAACCCACAAAAAGCGCGCCTGTCAGGCGCGCCCCATTACAGTAAAACTCTTTATAAACGGACCAGCCATACGCGGATCCTTGATCATGGCGCCGTAGTCACCCACGTTGAACTTTATTTTACGTGAGGTGTAGGCCATACCCAGTCCCATCATGCCAGGTGGCTTGGCAAGCCACTTATTCCAGTTATCAAAGGTGGCCCGGAGATCCCAATTCACCTCCTGACCATCATAAATACCGGCATCGACGGCCTTGCCATTGACTACATTGAGGTAGCCACGGGGGGTATCTTCACCATCAAAACCATATGCAATCACAGAATTGAAGCCAATTTTCGAAAGTGCATCCGAGAGTTCCGGTTCTGCATTCCACTGCTCCATAAAACTCTTCATCCACTCATCAGAAAACAGATCTGCCATTTTTTTGTCTCCTCCGGATTTTAGACCGAAATTGTGATTAACATTAATGTAACGTAGTGTTTAACTGGGGAAAATAATATTCCTTATAGCGTACACTAAAATATCAAAATAAGTCTCAGAAATACAGAAGAATTAATCCATCGTTATAGTTTTATAGCCCATTCAATAACATTTATGGAAGACACATGGAAAAAATAAACGGATACCAACGATTTGAATAACTGCTTTGCCTCGCAACACAGGCGCATGGGATGGTGAATCCTGATACTGGTCGGGTAGTTCGATTCTGGTGTGATTATTACGTTTGCCAGGTGACAAGTGGCCATTTTCACCTGTTCTGACCTTGACTGGGCGATGCTGGAAATAGGAATCAATCTCGATAGCTGCAGGAGTCACGGTCATATCCCCTATCTTTAGTAGCAATTACAATTGATCGTGGAATTGGTACAAATGCGGTTCAAGAAGGCGCTTTAAATGAGCTTTAATAATGTAAACTTGAATCATATTGAGTTGCAAGACAAAAAACAGGGAATACAAAATGGCACCCAGGCAAACACAGGATCGGCGCGTGTTACAAGGAAACGGGTATGAGCCTGCAACCGGAAACAACGGATGAACCGCCATCCGATCAGCGTCTGCATGATCGCCGTCATCCCTCTCTTAAAACCCTGCTGGGATCCTTGTGGCACTATCGACGCCGACATGCAAGGCGCGAGGGTGACCATGCAAACAGTTACACCGACTGGTATGGACACTGGCCGTTCGCTGCCACCCTGGTCATCATCCTGCTGTGCTTCGCGGATGCCTTTCTGACAATTGTCCTTCTCAGCAAGGGTGCCGTTGAACTCAACGGCCTGATGGACTGGCTCATTCAGAAAGATGCGCACACCTTCACAGTCGTAAAGATGTCGATGACCGGGGCCGCTCTGATCGTTCTGGTGATGCACTTCAATTTCCGTATATACAAGTTTATCGCTGTGCGTTACCTGGTCTATGCACTGGTACCACTCTATTCCCTGCTGATCTTCCATGAGCTGACGATGCTTGCACGGCTGTGATCGCATCAAGGCAAATCCTGTTTCCGGCCTGCATGGGCATGACTCAGCTAATTCAGTGAATCTCGCAGCCCAGTACAGCAATATCATCCGAAAGGACTTCACTGCCGCGCCAGCGTGCAATGGACTTGAATCAGCCCGTCGAGACTGGACACAAAAGGTCCTGCTGATGCCGCGCATAACTCATCACGCATGCGCTCGCGACCAAACTGTTCACGTGTCTCGATATTTCGCTCTTCATATAGACCATCTGTATAAAGGTACAGGCGGTCACCTGCCTGCAGTTCTATTAGCGTGTCTGCGTATTCCAGAATCGGGGAACATACCAATCGGTACGGCGGGGACGTCATGTACGATCAGCTGATCCGATCTGCATGCACTACCAGTGGCCCGGGGCTGCCGGCACTGACAAAACGGAAGCGTTCGGGTTTTTACATTGAGCACACCGTACAGGAAGGTAAAGTAGTGCTGACCGACAGACTCCATGGGAAACAGCCTGTTCAACTCACGTGCCAGCCATGCAGGATATTGATTGCCCGGTGGATGCATCGTGTTCTGCTGCCTGATGATTACCGATCAACCGGGACAAATGGTGCGTCACTGACACTGAAAGCAATGCAGCGGCTACACCGTGTCCCGATACATCCATCACATACATGGCCACGTGCTCATTGTCGTGCTTGAACACATTCAGGCCATCACCGGCAAGTTCATCACAGGGACGATACTGCCAGATAAATTCGGCACCCTCGATATCGACCGGATCATTGGGCAACAGTGATGCCTGTACCCGTGCCGCGGCCTCAAGATCACGATTCATACGTTCATTGGCATGGGTCAGTTTAGTGAGCGGCCTCCACATAACCCAGCACATTCTCGACACGCGCAAGTACTACCTTGAAATCCAGCGGTTTGGTGACATAGTCATTGGCCCCCAGCGACAGGGCCTCGGCAAGATCGCTGCCCTCGTCAACGGCAGTGGCCATAATGACCGGCAGTTCCGTTTTCGAGTAGCATTCACGCGTGCGCTTCAATACCGTCAGGCCATCGATATCCGGCATCATAATGTCGAGCATTACCAGGCTGTAATCGCCGCCCAGTATCTTCTCCAGTCCGGAAATCCGCCAGCAGCCGTGTCAACCGTGAAGCCCGAGCGCGTGAGACGACGCGCCAGCATGTCACGATTCAGTTCATTGTCATCGATAACGAGTATGCGGGCAGTCGTTATATCCGGGCCGAGGCACGTGGTGTTCTCCTTGTTACTCTTCCAGCAGGGTGTTCATTTTTTGCAGCAAACGTGCCAGATCTACCGGTTTGGTATCATAGTCATCGCACCCCGCTGCAAGTGCCTTTTCGCGGTCGCCCGACATGGCATGGGCAGTCAACGCTATAACAGGAATGCTAGCGGTCACGGGGTTATTTTTAATCATCATTGTTGCAGTCCAGCCATCCATGACCGGCAAACTCATATCCATGAGAATGAGATCGGGTCTTTGTGACTCTGCAAGCTCGACGCCCTGCTGGCCATCAACGGCAATGATTACGTCGTATGCCCTGCGCAGCAGCCTCCGCGACAACATGTCACGGTTCATGGCATTGTCTTCAACCAGCAAAATCTTTGGCAAAACCGTAGTCCTTTTCAAATTACCAGTTTACCCGCGAGTTACGCCGTGCTGCCGATATCCTGCGCCTGCTGGCAACACGGCTAGTCACTTACCCCGATTGCCTGCCTGATGTGTTGAATAATGTTTTCAGGCGACATTTCTGCCTTCCTGATAACGGATTCGACATCCACCGTCAGTTCGGCCAGCTCGCGCTCATCCAGTTCTTTTGCTGTCAGTACGACTACAGGGATCTGCTGCCAGGCTTCCACCGTTCTGAGGGTGTGCAAAAACTCAAAACCGTCCATGACCGGCATCATCAGGTCCAGCATGATGACCGAGGGTATTGCCCTGGTCACAGCTTCGATCGCCAGTTTGCCATTCTCGGCTGCAGTTACTGTCCAGCCCTCGTTCTTCAGCATGCGGCAAAGCATTGAGCGGTCTTCCGGATTGTCATCTACCACCAGCACCTGGCCGGCACTTTCATGATGAGTATATTTCTCCAGCAACGGCAGCAGACGGCTGCGGTCGACCGGTTTGGTCAGGTACTCGGCTGCACCCAGAGAGTAACCCATGCCCTTGTCGTCAATCATGGACAGCATGATGACGGGTATATGCATCAGCTCGGGATCGGCCTTCAGCGTGCTCAACAGGCTCCAGCCATCCATGCCCGGCATCATGACGTCCAGGGTTATTGCATCCGGCTGGTGGCAGCGCGCCTGCCTTAACCCTGTTTCTGCAGAGTTTGCAACGACCACGGCATAGCCCGCTTTTTCAAGCGTTCGCCTGAGCATGTCACAGGTCGACTCATCATCGTCGATTACAAGGATGGTTTGTGCATCAGAAGAAAGCTGCTCTGTCGCCAGTGTTGCATCAGTGAGTTGCGTGCCTTCCCTGGTTGCGGCACGGGCCGCCTCCAGCGCATTGACCTCTGCCGGCAACCTGATCGTAAAGATGGAACCCTGCCCGGGCTGGCTTTCCGCTGCAATGTCTCCCCCCATCAGTCTGACAGAATCGACGGGTAATTGCGAGGCCAAGTCCGGTACCCCCATAATTTCGTGTGGTTGAGTCATCAGCCTGGGTGAATTCCTGAAACAACATGTTGATCTTGTCGGCGGCAATACCAATGCCGGTGTCCCGGACGGAGAACGCTATCCAGTCCCCACCGGGATTCCGTTCACGCCTGGCAATCGAGTGAAACTGTACCGTTGCTGGTAAATTTCGCAGCATTACTCAGCAGATTAAACAATGCCTGCCTGAGCTTGGTGAGATCGGCGCGCATGGTCCCCAGATTATCTGCGAGATCAATTTCAAGGGTATTGCCGTTCTTCTCTATTAATGGAGATACCGTACTGACTACATCTGCCAGCATGCCCGACAAGTCAAAGCGTTCAAGGTAAAGATCCATGCGGCCCGCCTCGATCTTGGAGAGGTCGAGAATGTCATTGATCAATGACAGCAGGTGCTTGCCAGCGGCGTTAATTTTTTCCAGGTCCGGGATAAATTCCTGCTGGCCATTATCTGCAGCCTCTTCCTGCAGCATTTCGCTGTAGCCGATAATGGCATTCATCGGTGTTCTGAGTTCATGGCTCATGTTTGCCAGGAAGGCACTCTTGGCACGGTTTGCCTGCTCTGCCATATCCCTGGATTTCCGCAATTCGGTTTCGGTATGCTTGCGCTTGCTGAACTCCTTCAGAACAAGCCTTGCCTGCCTCGTTGAAGCTTCGTGCCAGTACCGCCAGCTCGTCGGTACCCTTCTCGTCAACCGGATGTACATAACGGCCTTCGCCGAATTGTCTGGTAGCCCTGACCAGTCGGTTGACCCTGCGGGACATAGAATAGGCAATGGCACCGCCAATAATTATTGCGAGCAATGCTGTAACCACGGCTATCAGGAAGAACTTGCGTTGCAGATCGATAGATTGGCTGGTAGATATCGTTCTGCATGATATTCGTTCAGCAAAATCCAGCCCAGTCCCGGCAAGTTACCGTAAGGTTGTGAGATCGCGAAGGCTAGATAGCAAGTCCTCCCCGGTTTTCTGTTCTGTGCGCTCTGCAGTGACAACAACAGCGCCAGGCGGGATCTCCACTCCGATGAAGTAAGGCGCACCGTCATCATCAGCAGGTGAATCATGCATACTGGTATGAATAATCCTGTGATCAGCGGTAAACAGAATAAAGTTAAAGCGATTCACCAGTCGCTCGTCCTTGCTTCGCTGATCGATAATCGATTCAACCTCGGCCAGACTAATCACCACCTTCATGACGCCAAGGGCATTGCCTTCCTCATCGTCAATACGGAATGCAACATCTATGGCGTAAATATCTGCACGCTTGTCGAACTCGACATTGCCGACGTAGATACCGCTTTCCATTGCCTGCTACCCACCAGCTTTCAGCACTTTGCCGGTAGCCCGGGGTGAGACTGGTTTGTGCTACGTTTGCACCGTGACGGTCGGTAATAAAGATTTCAGGATAAATCGATTGCCCGAACCCCTGGTTGAGCCGGTCTCGCAGCCCGCGCAATGCACGTGACATCCTGTGCTGCAGCAGCTTGTTCATGAATGGCGTCGTTCTGCCAGCTGCTGCGGCGGCGCGCCAGTCCGCATCACGGCTTTCGATTATGCCTTGCGGGTCTCCCAGGTCTTCTATTGCACGGTTTGCGTCAACCAGATAATCCTGTATATCCTGACCGCTCGCATAGGCCTTCCAGCCAACAATTCGTGACTGCATAGAGCGATCAATTTCAGCCATGATGGCGCTCACATAAGCAGCAGAGGTATCGTTGATGACCGTGCGCATGGATGCCTGCCAGATGTTCAGTACGTACATACCGACGAGGCCAGATAACCAGTGCAGGCAGCATCATGCCGAGTATTAGCTTGTGTGCGAGCTTCATTGCCTAGCAATGATTTCGGGGTTTGCGAGCCGTCGCATGAGCAATTGTCATGAATTTACACGGCGGTTTTCCGTGTGCACAAATTCAATAAAATCTGCAGCCGGCATGGCCCGTGAAAAATGCCAGCCCTGTGCATAATCAACGCCCTTGCTTAACAGATAGTCTGCCTGGCCGGCTGTTTCCACACCTTCTGCGATAGTCCGCAACCCCAGCCGACGGGCCATGTCGATGATAGTATCCAGCAGCCCGGCATTGAGTGTATCCACACCGATGGTATCAACAAAGCGCTTGTCGATTTTCAGGTAGTCCAGCGGGAAGGTCTCGACATAGCTCAGGCTGGAATAACCGGTACCGAAATCATCCAGGGCGATTTCGGAGTGACGGCCCTGCAGTCGCCGCATGATATCCTTTGCCTTGCCCTCAGCATCGTCAATCAGGCCACGTTCCGTTATTTCATAAATGATCTGCTTCGGCAGGATGCCGCTGTTGCCGAAAATACTGCTGGACGATTGCAATATCCGGTCTGATTCAAAATGACCGGGGCTCAGGTTGATGGCGATATGCAGTGATGCGGTCAGACTTGCAACAGTTTGCCGATTTCAGTGCGCAACTTCTTCATCAGCCAGACGGTCATCGGCTCTATGAGGCCGGTGTCCTCTGCCAGCGGAATAAAAAGGTCCGGCCGCACCCGCTTGCCGCCCGGCTGGCGCCAGCATATCAGTGCCTCGGCGCCGACACAGCGTCCGCTCTTGAGCTCGATAACCGGCTGGTAATTAATTTCGAACTCGTCTTTTTGCAGACTGCGTTCCAGTTCGCCCTGCAGTGACAGGCGGCGTTGCAATATGCCGACAATCAGGAACACCAGCAGCGCCGAAGTGCCTGCGCCGATCGCCCCCAGCAGTACCGCCATTCGTTGCCAGTCATGCAGAATCCATTCATCAGCAGCAGCTACCACCGAGTAGGTTCCTGGAAATCCGTCCAGCTCGACGGCAAACAGGGTTCTTTCAACACCATCCTTGAACAGCGCCCGCAGCTGTGTTGAACCATCGCCACCTTCCGACTCGGATTCAACCATTTCCATTTCAGGTACGTTTCCTTCCCAGGCATACAAGTGGGTATCCTCGCGTCGTACCAGTACGGCAAAACCGTGCTCGCCCAGGTCGGCCCCCATATGGCCTATCAATACACTCGGATGGATCAGGGCCACGACTGCAGAGCCATCCTCGCGTTGCCGCAAGGCAATCAGTCCGTAACGCTTCATCAGACGTATATCCATGGGCCCGAGCAGGCGGAATCCGGCTTGCGGTGGCGGCAACTCCGGCTTGACGGGTGGATTGATCGGTCCCCAGCTGGTGCATACCAGCTTTCTGTCCGGACTGATCAGGCCGATCTCGCTGATGCCGGGAATGTCATAGGACATGGTACTCATGGTGCTGACATCATCCGCGGTGCACTTGTAATCCAGGTCCGAGAGCGCGATCAGACCCTGGTTGATATCGTTCAGCAGTTGTGATGTATCAGCAGCTATCTCCTGTGCGATCATGTGCAGGTTGTCCTCGGCGTTGCCTACGGTCATTTTGTACGCAAGGTAGATGGCGTAACTCACCGGCGCCAGACCCGCCACGATAGCAACCACGGTTGTCAGCAGAACGATCAGCCGGCGTCGCAGGGTAAAGGACATCCCCTCCCGTGTTTAACAGTCGGTTTCCATCTGCACGGTTGCTTCCGGATTTTTATACAGAGAACCATATCTCTTGTTGTTTCTGTTACTTGCAACCGTAGACCGTGTGTCGAATTATAAGGTATGCTGGGTTAATTGCTATACAATCATGCGGGTTTTCAACTGTGTCTATGATGGCAGATTGCCGATCACTGGCGACCGTATTCGAGAACCGTGCTGATATCCAACACCATGACCGGAGGCATCATGACTAGAGTACTTTTAAGCTGTGTTTCAATCCTGTTGCTGGCCGCCTGCTCAATCCCTCAGCGCGAAAACCAGTTGCCACCGATCAAGTCACCGGATACTGCCTCTCAGATACTTCTGAAAAATGTCTTCACCGGCAAATCCGATAGCTATCAACTGACATTCACACTGGATAATGTGCCGATTTTCCGCTTCGGTGATACCCGGCAATACTCATTCTATCTGGACACAGGCAATTACATGTTCGGCTATACTCACGGTTCGAAAAACTGTGAAACCAATGTATACATCCAGCCCAACGGGAATTATGTGTTCGAACTCGGCCCCGAGTGCCACATTGATTTGATCAGCGAATAAGCAGCGAAACGCGTGGCGGATGACGGAAGCGGCGGGCTTTGCAACAGCACCCGGAGTGGATCGCCTACCTGGTCTTCGTCCTTGACCTGGCGATAAGGATTGGCCTGTCGCTGCGCATCCTGATGCGCAGCAACACGGTGGGTGTGACCTTCGCGTGGATGACGATCGTGCTGGCGGTGCCCTACCTCGGTGCACTGCTCTACCTGTTGATTGGCGAACGCCGCCTTGGTGAACATCGCATCGGGCGTGCCCGGCAGGTGATTGAACAGTCAAGACCGTGGCGCAGCACCTTGTGTCAGCAAGCCTCCCGGGAGGCTATGTCAATATACCCGCCAGCTACCAGTCGCTGGATATTGCATGCCCGCAAAATTATTGGCTTACCTTTATTGCCCGGCAACAGCCTGACGCTGCTGCAGCGATTATGAATCGATTTTCCGTGACACTCATTAATGATATCAAGGCGGCACAAACTTCATGCCATCTTGAATTCTATATATGGGAGGCCGGTGGTCTTGCAGATGAACTGCTGGAGACGGTGCTCGAGGCCCACGAGCGTGGCATCCATATCAGGATTCTGCTCGATGCCGTCGGCAGTAAAAACTTTCTCAGGGGCGAGCCCAGCCAGACGTCTTGCGCAAGGCAGGCATCAAGGTCACGGAGGCACTGCGCGTGAACGCCGCTGCAAATGCTGTTCCAGCGCGTCGACATCAGAAACCACCGCAAGATTGCGGTCATTGACAACCGCATCGCCTATACCGGCAGCCAGAACCTGGTTGACCCGCGCTATTTCAAGCAGCAAGCCGGTGTCGGTGAATGGGTGGACCTCATGATCAGGGTCGAGGGACCTGCAGTGGCCGTGTTGAACCATGTCACTGAGATGGACTGGTCGGTGGAAGCCAGGGACAGCTGGTAATTTCACAACCACGACTATCTCGATGCAGGCGGCCGGCGAGGTGCCCGTCCAGGTGGTCCCCTCGGGCCCGGTATTTCGGGAAGGCGCCATCCATGCACTGATGATGAGCATCATTTACAGGGCGCAACGGGAACTGATAATCACAACGCCCTACTTCGCGCCGGATGAAGCCCTGCTGGAGGCGCTGGTCACAGCTGCCAACCGTGGTGTCGATGTCACGCTGGTCATTCCGGCGCGGGTCGATTCATTGTTGATCCGCTATGCTACACCGGCTTTGCTGCATGGTCTGATCGCGGTTGGCATCCGGGTTGCACAATTCGACCAGGGATTGCTGCATACCAAGTCGATAACCGTTGACGGCGAGTTCTGCGTTGTCGGCTCGGTCAATACAGACATGCGCAGTCTCTGGCTGAACTTCGAGATCAGCCTGTTTGTGTACGATGAGGGATTTACACGCGAGATTCGTGAGCTGCAAGCGAGCTATATTTCCCAGTCGACCTTTATCGACAGGAACACTTTGGCCAGCGCACGTTCCGGCAACGGCTGGTCGCCAACATCATGCGGCTGTTTGCACCGGTGCTATGAGCGCGTCAGTCAGCCGCCCGCGTATGTATTGACAGCACATTGCCGCCGCCGAAAGTCAGCACATACACGAACGAACCCTGCACGTTGCTATAGGTCCAGCGATTGGCTTCCCTGAAGGAGGGCTCTCCGCAGTTGCTCAGAACCTCGTCCTCTGCATCTCCAACGATATGAAGTTTGTTCCACATGTCATTGTATCTGATGAATTAGTTGATAATTCGTCTGCAGAAGATGAGCCGCTAAGGGAAACCGCTAAGCGGTACAGAGTAAAACTCGAAGCATTGATTTCATAATGTACCACCTGTTTGATCTCGTTAGTCAGAACACACCGGCCTGGCGGGCCAGCTTTATGGCACCCGCAATGCCGGTAATCACCATTTGAGTACCGATAACAGCCAGAATCAGTCCCATCAACCGGGTAATCACACCGAGCCCGTTGTCCCCGAGCAGGTGTACCAGTCGTTCGCCAGATACGAAGAACACATAGGTAATAAGGCACAGCAGGGCAAAGGCAGCGATGGTAATCAACAGCGCTGCAAGTCCTCCTGTCGAGGAAAAGTTCATCGCGGTTGCTATGGTTCCCGGGCCACCCAGCAAGGGAATGGCGAGCGGTGTGAGGGCAACACTCAATTCACCCTGCATGCTTTTTTCGCTGTCACCGGCCACCGGACTGTGAACCCTGGACTGTTGGCCGTGCAACATCTGCATCCCGATCATGAACACGAGGATGCCACCGGTGATCTGGAAGGCCGGTAGTGTAATCCCGAAAAGCTCAAAGATGAGCTTGCCGAGCAGGCTGAAGAGGACAATCAGCGCGAATGTCAGCAGCAGCGCTTTTGTGGCAATGCGTCGCCTGATGTCAGGCGGGTCATTCGCCGTTAAACCAAGAAATACAGGCGTGTTGGCAACCGGGTTCATTATGGCAAAGAACCCCATGAATACTGACAGCGCGTGACCTGTCATCCCGTGCATGATCGGATCTGCGTCAACCCTGTGCGTGCCCGGGAACGGCAGGCAATGCTAGTGTCCCGCACTGCGAACAGGCAGTCCTGACAGCATGCGCTGTACCATCTCGTTAATGCGATGGCGCCGTTGTTCGTCGCTGATCTGGAAACTGGCAAACCCCTGCAATGCGCTGCGCCAGGCCATCAAGCCCGTGCTGCTATCAAGAATATCGATCACAAGGGTACCCTTTTCATAGCGCGCCGGGTCCGGTGTCGGCACATTGATACTGGCCTGGACACCGTAGCTGTCGGCAATCTCCTCATCAGTCCGGGCATCATTCAGGGTAATGATATAGCCAACCAGTAAATCACCCTGTACGCCAGCAGCTGCTGCCTGGTAACCCTTTTCTGTCATCGTATTGTTGATGGCTGCTCGCAGCAGCTCCTGTAGTTGAAGATTATCCATGCGCGGGTCATCGCTGCCGACCTGCATGGCCGTTGCCCATGAAAATGTGCTTGCTGCCGACAGATCTATCCTTGAATCTCCTGTGGATACGATATTAAAAGGCAATGCCTGTACCGTACCTCGTCGGCTTCGACACAGGCGGTTGCTGGCTGCAGCCAATAACCGCCAGGGTGATCAGGGTACTCAGCAGATGGCCGGTCCAGTAATGACGATTAATCATTCGTTTCCTTGCTGTTGGAACTTGCAATTGGCAGTATGCGTCGATTATAAACACAATCGTGCTAGAGTTAAGCGCCATAATCTGAAAAGTGCCGGAAAATACACCATGAAACAAATCATCCTGTTACTGGCACTCTGTGCCCTGCCCCTCGGCAGCCGGGCTGAAAAGGGTCAGTCCATCATGTTTGGTGACCCGGACCCGCTGTACAACGAAACGGTAAAAAAAGACCCGGCACAGGAAAAAGCAGACTACTGCAGCGAGCTTCGCAAGCAAATGGACCAGCTAAAGGGGAAACCACAGCAGCGAAATGCGGTCATACAGCGCTATCAACTGGAATGCCAGCAACGCTAGTCTAACAGGAGGTAGCTACTAAAAGGGGCTTTGCCAGGCCGGTTTTTTCTTGTCTGGTCCTTTTCCGCATCGTCAGTAAGCTTTGTCAACATTTGTACAGCCTTCTCCCACATCGCCGCCCGAACGGACGGTTAACCAGATCTTCTCCAGCAGGCGCGATGACAAATAGATGGTCGGGCTGAGCGCGAGCGTACCGATTTCCTTGAATCGCCGCTTGTGCAGGAATCGCCTGCACCCTGGGCTTCCTCATCGGTCCGCTCAAACGGACCGGGTTGATGGTAGAAAACAGACGTCTTTTCTGTTTCGGCAACAGCACAGCATCAATGGTCTCGTCACGAAGATCCAGATCGACCGCCCGCCGAGTGACATGTTGGGGCCATCGGCCACCAGGATTCTGCTTTTCATTTCTCCGCCTTCCGCAGTGAAATCCGCATCACACAATTCAGGTCGACGTATTTTTTACCTGCGAAGTAGTCGACAAAACCCAGCCAAACACATCAACGGACAGAAAATCGACATAAACCTTCGGTATCCTTGCATTTTCCAGTTCAAACTTGATGTTTCCGTTGAGATTCGCAGCCAGCTCACGTGCTGAGCTACCGCTGGAAGTCATGTCCAGATGTACATTGGTGCGTCCATCGACCGCGCTATTTTTCATAGTCTGTGCCATCATCGGGCCCCAGTTTCAGGTCATCAGCAATCACCTTGAGTGTATAGACGGGCGACTCAGTCGCCTGCACGCCAGCAACAACATCCATGGTGCCGCCTTCATAGACAAAACGCAGCGGATCAGTCCTCAACACACCGTCCTTCAAGGTGACATGTCCGACGACGCTGTCGATAGAATATTTTCCATAGCTCTCGACCTCGTCTATGTTAATCGTAGATCAAGACCGAAGCGTTCAGGAAACCAACATGCAGTGGCTTCCCTGCTAAAGAGATAATCATTTTTGGAGATGCGGGCTTCGCAAGCACCTCATCTGCAGCATCGCTGGCTCCAGCCGGAATCCAAAATCAGTAAGGTCGAGCAGCGGTATCGAAATGGTTCCACTGTAGGTCAATCAAGCTCGTCTTCACGCCGGCGGCCATGGATGGCCGTTGCGCCGGATGTCTTGCCGAGCGACAGTCTTACCGTTGTAGACAAGTGCGTCCTGTATTGCTGGTGAGCAGACCCGCTCATGGTAGGGCTTCAGCCAGGAGAGATCGAGGCCCAATGCCTTACCAAGACCGGCAGGGTCCATGATATCGAAATTCACATTGATATTGACCAGATCGGTGTTCTTTAAATCGTCAATGCCACCATTGAGGACCACCTGGTACAGTCTGGTTTGGCTGGAAGCAAGCTTGAACTGCTCGATACCCCAGCTGCCATCCATATCCGAAATCTCTGCATTGCCCTCGAATCGACCAAGGTAGTCGGGTATGCGGTCTGCAAATGCAGCAACAAGATCAGTAACCGCTACATTATAGTCGAGGCTGATGGTACTGCCCTTTTGCAACTGCGTGGCGGCCTTTCCCTGCAGTCGTATAGTGGGCTGATCCGGCCGGCCGATATTAACCTTCAGCGCGTCAAACACGAGATCTGCCTTGCGTAAAGTCATGGTGCCGCTGAGGCTTGCCGGCCCCAGCTTTGGCAGATCGGTACCTACCAGGGCGGACAGTTTCCGAAGGTCAGGAGTATTGGCAGCCACATCAAACAGTGCCCGGTCAACCGTTACCGTCCGACCGAGCACCAGTTTGTCGACAGTACCCGTTGCTGTTAGCAGTAACCGGTCATTGTTACCCGCGCGGATATCGACTTGTTTCAACTTTAAATCAGCCAGATCACCGATCACGTTCATGCTGACCTTGCCAGGACCGATTGCCGGTAGCACGTAGCCGAATCTTTCTGCGAGCACAGCGACATCCGCTGACTGCACAGAGACCCGGAGGTCGATGCCCGTGGCAGCAGTCTTCTCGAGCAGCGGGACCTCCCTGATCTGGCCCTGCAGTCGGGCCATAGTGTCGCCCTTTTTACCTATGCTCACGTCAGTGTCATACACACCCACGGCATCCGTACTGATAAGCAGTTTAAGACGTCCCGAGACAGCGCCCAGCTCGGGTATATCGGCGAGATCAAACAGGTTGACGGCAGCCGTTGTAGGAGCCGAGAAGGTGGTGTTGAATCCGGTGTCAGTTTCCAGAAAGAGGTGTTCCCCATCATAGATCACCGCCTTGCCCTGTGCGGTTACCGACAGGCCTTTGGGTGAAGTGGCAGTGGCATCGAGTTCGGATAGATATATGCGGCCATCCTGTTCCTCGACAGTGCCGCTGAATTCAAGCGAATTCACCTGCCCCAGCTTGCCGAACAGCAGCCATGACGCCACATCGGGCTGTTTCGATTGTCCCTTGAGGTGAAGCACCAGTCCTGCACCGCTATAGATGTCATCCACCGAACCACGCGCGCTGATAGCCATGTCCGCACCATGTTGCAAGTTCGCATCGATCTCATCGAGTCGAGGCCTGTCATAGTCGCCGCGCAACAGGGCAGTAACCTGCAATTCGCCCACTTCGGGAATACCGTCACCCAGCCATTCCAGCAGCAATTTGGTATCGCGTGTTGCCAGCTCCAGGCGCAGCTCCAGACCCTTGCCATGCATGAGATCTGTGATCGTTCCGGAAATATGCAGCTGGCTGTTAGTACCGGTGAGAACAAACTCGACTGGTTTTGGCCTGGTGTAGTCGAAAAGCTCATCAATGGCTGGCAGCGTGCCACGGATCTGAAATGGCTGGTCTTCATACGCCCCGCTTGCCTGAATGCTGATCGGTCCGGCATCGGCAACATCATCGAGTCGCAACTGATTGAGTGAGAAACGATGCAGGGTACCCGGTGGAAGCTCCTGGTACTCAACGACCAGGTCCTCGACGTTTGCCCTGGTGATAATGACGGGCAGCAAGCCAAGGTCAGGTAAATCGGGGGTGATGGACGTTGATTCCTGTACCTGGAGGAACAGTTGATTCACCTGCAGCTCATTCAGCCACAGGGTCCCTGACAACAGTGGCCGCAGCTGAATAGCTGCATTGAGTATTTTGCTGGAAAAATGATAGCTGTCATCGTGTGCGTCCAGCCGTACGTCGCTGACTTTCACCAGCAGCTGTTCCGAAAACTGTAGCTTCAGTTCGCCAGCGATGATGAGCTCACTGTCGAAGAACTGACTGGCAATCCAGGTGGCTGTATGCTTGTAATCTGCCTCATCGAAAAACGCAACCACTCCCGCTACCAGCAGAATTATGCCGATGAGCATTGCGGCAAACAGTAGCAGCAGGCGCTTGATCCAGATCATGTTATTGACTGCCTGTTTAATCGATAGTGAAGCCCGGATTATCTCGATATTTCATCGATGCACCGCGACATCCTTGCGATCCGGGCCCGACCAGGGGTCACGATATCCCGGGCGTGAGCCAGATTGTTGCGCAGTGATTTGAGGTTTTTGATAGCCTGTTTGCCACGTTATGTCCATGCAATTGTCGATCAGATCAGCGAGCTTGACTGTCTTTGCACGAAGAGAACGGTATAATTTCATTTCAGTCGCCAGTGATTATCTCATAATACATGTTCAAGTATCTAACACTACTTATTCTGTTGCCTGTCGTGGCGGGTTGCGCCACGACAGGCCGCATTACCAACAATCCTGTCAGTGAGCCGTTGGCAACAAACCGGCAGCAGATAACGACTGGCACAAAAGGCGGACGCTCGGATGACGCCTTTTTCTTTATCAGCCTGTCCGGTGGCGGCACCCGGGCAGCGGCACTGTCCTACGGTGTCCTGCAGGAACTGCGCGATATTCGCTTCACCAGCAACGGCAAAGAAGTACGCCTGCTCGATGAGGTTGACTATATCAGCTCGGTTTCCGGGGGCAGCTTCACTGCGGCGTACTATGGTCTCTATGGTGACCGGATCTTTGAGGACTATGAGACAGTGTTCCTGCGCCAGAATGTTCAGAAAACACTGATTGGCAGCATCTTAAACCCGGTTAACTGGTTGCGCGGGCTATTCACCGGCTTCAATCGCACCGAGATGGCGATTAACTACTACGATACGAATATTTTTCATGGTGGCACCTTCAACGACATTTTTGAAAGAGATGGCCCTTACCTCGAAATAAACGCCACTGATCTCGGCATCGGTGCCCGTTTTTCGTTCACACAGGAACGTTTTAATATGCTGTGCTCGGATGTCGGCAGCTTCAAGGTTGCACGTGCCGTCGCGGCCTCGTCAGCCGTCCCCCTCGCCTTTGCACCGGTTACGCTGCAGAATTATGATACGTGTCGTCACCAGTATCCGGACTGGTACAGTAATGATCATGACCTTGCTAATGGCAATGCCAGGCTGGGAGCAGTGCTTGCTGCCTACAATACCTACCAGGAAAAGCAGGACCGACCCTACATACACCTGGTTGACGGTGGTATTACTGACAATCTCGGTATCCGTTCTCTCTATGACCGGGTGGAATTGATGGGTGGCGCCAGGAATGCGGCCAGGACCATGGAGCATGTACCGAAGTATCTTGTCATCATCGTCGTCAATGCAGCGACACGTCCAGAAAATCCGATGGACAGCAGTGAAAATACACCCTCGAGCGTGCAGGTGGTTGACGCGGTCAGCAGTGCGCAAATAGGACGCTACACTGTAGAATCACTGGCGTTGCTTGAAGAGGGTTATAAAAAATGGGCAGCCGAGCTTTCCACAGCAGGACACACGGTTATCCCGTACTTCATAAAGCTGGACTTCGAGAGCATTGCAGATATAAAAACGCGCAACCTGCTTAACAACATGGCAACCAGTTTCTCACTGCCGAATAATGAAGTCGACCAGCTCATCGAGGCCGGACACAGCCTGTTGCGTCAATCCCCCGTATTCCAGAAGTTGCTTGAAGACATCAGGGAAGAAGAACGCAAACAGACCACCAAACCATAACGGTGATGCCGGTCTGAAAAAGCAAAAACCGCTTGTCTTTCGCTGTCCTGACCGATATTCTTGGTTTCAGCAGATGGCAAGCCGGTAAAGTTACGTGTTTCACCCGGCACCGTCTGAGTTACAGATTCGTTGCAATTCCTGTACAGGTCTACTCAGAAGACCCATTCCGGTATCTCCTGTAATTTACCTTTATCGAGATCTGCAATTGATCAGGTGTTAATTCTTTATTCAAAGGTAATTTAAATGACGACAGGTACCGTTAAGTGGTTCAACGAATCCAAGGGTTTTGGATTTATCTCTCCGTCTGATGGCAGCGCCGATGTGTTCGTGCACTTCTCCGCGATCCAGGGCGGCGGTTTCAAGACCCTGGCGGAAGGACAGTCGGTAAACTTCGACGTGGAAAAAGGCCCCAAGGGTCTGCAGGCCACCAACGTCACGGCGGCAGGCTGACAAATCCGCAAGCCAGCATCAGTACAAAGAACCCCGCTCTGCGGGGTTCTTTTTTTCCCGCAGCCGGCAGACATCAGCCCGGCGCCAACGAGGAAACGCACATGAAAAAGATGTTTGTCGGCAACCTGCCGCAGGACGCCAGCGAAGAATCCGTGCGCGCAATGTTTTCCGCCTTCGGCACCGTACGCACCATCAGCGTGGCGTCCGATATCTTCACCGGCAAATGCAAGGGCTTTGGCTTCGTCGAAATGGAAGGCCACGAAGCCCGTGCCGCACAGGCTGCGCTGGACGGCAACATGGTCGGCGATAGCGACACGATCCCTGCGAGTCCGCTTCGAAGACCCGAGCGCCATGCACGCGGACGCAAGCGTCGCTAGCCGCTGTGACGCCGCCCCACAGACATGCAGCGGACGGCCGGCCGGGGACTGCGCCTTCGCAGGGCGCTCGCTGCTGCCGCAGCTTCGGACGCCACCGGTGTCGATTGCACGCGATTCGCCGATGCCGGCCGCGCGAGGTGCCCGAACGTGCCTTCCGCCGCCGCGCCTGTTGCCCGGAACCGTTGCGGGACCTGGGCTTCCGCCCGGGCGTGCATTGCTGCGTTGCATGATCGGCTCGGCGCGGATAGACGGGTCCGGTTCGTAACCGGGAATCACGATCCTGGAAAGATCGCGTTTCAGCAGGCGCTCGATATCACCGAGCAGCTTGTGTTCGTCCACGCACACCAGCGACACCGCCTGCCCCTCGTTACCGGCACGGCCGGTACGGCCGATGCGATGCACATAGTCTTCCGGCACGTTGGGCAGTTCATAGTTCACCACATGCGGTAACTGGTCGATGTCCAGGCCGCGCGCCGCGATGTCGGTGGCGACCAGCACCCGCACCTCGCCGCGCTTGAAGTCGGCCAGAGCGCGGGTACGCGCACCCTGGCTCTTGTTGCCATGAATCGCCGCGCTGCTGATGCCATCCTTCTCCAGCTGCTGCGAGAGACGGTTGGCGCCGTGCTTGGTACGGGTAAACACCAGCACCTGGCGCCAGTTCTGCGAACCGACCATGAACGACAACAGCTCGCGCTTGCGCTCCCGGTCCACCGGGTGGATCACCTGCGAGACCAGCTCGGTAGGGCGTGTTGCGGCGCGCCACTTCGATCAGCGCCGGGGCATCCAGCAGCGTGTCGGCGAGTTGTCCTGATCTCATTGGAATAGGTGGCCGAGAACAGCAGGTTCTGGCGCTGCTTTGGCAGCAGCGCGAGGATCTTGCGGATGTCGCGGATGAACCCCATGTCCAGCATGCGATCGGCCTCGTCCAGCACCAGGATCTCGACGGTGGAAAGATCCAGTGTCTTTTGTGAGACGTGGTCCAGCAGCCGTCCCGGTGTCGCCACCAGGATATCCACGCCGCGCGCAGTCTGCTGCGATCTGCGGATTGATCTTGACGCCGCCGAAAATCACCGTCGATGTCAGCGGCAGATATTTGCCGTAGGTGTCGACGCTCTCGCGCCACCTGGGCAGCCAGTTCACGGGTCGGGGTCAGGATCAGGGCGCGCACCGGGCGCCGCCCTTGACCTGGCGCGGTATTCGCTGAGGCGCTGCAGCAACGGCAGGGTAAAACCGGCGGTCTTGCCGGTGCCGGTCTGCGCGCCGGCCAGCATGTCCCGCCCCTGAAGAATCACGGGGATCGCCTGGCTCTGCACCGGCGTGGGTTCGCTGTAGCCCTGATCGGCGACAGCACGAAGGAGTTCGGCCGACAGGCCGAGGGTATCAAATGACATGGTATGAAATGCTCCTGGATCGGCCTACCGGCGACATCTGTCCCGGGACGGTCTAGGCGGAATACGGTTGTTGGTGTTCGAGGTTTGCCGGAAGGGGTTACCGCGAGGACTCGGGTGCAGACCGAAGTGCACCTGATTGGCGGGCACTATACCGGATGCCGCCGGAGAAAGCGACGTTATTATAAAAAGCGCCCCTCTTATTGCTTGAACATTGCGACAGCACTGCCGAGATCCGCCAGCCGTTTCTGGTACTCCGGATTGTTCCGCAGCAATTCGTGGTCAACCTTGATCAATCGGTCCACCTGATCTTCGCTCAGGGCGAAGCTGGTCGGGATAGCATTGAAGAAGCGCCGCTGCTCGGGCTGCTCGACTTCGGTAAACCCCATCTTGACGAAATACGACGTGACAGGTCGGTGTCGAATTACTCCTGCACGAAGGAGAAACGCACTCCATAGCCCAGATCCAAGGCGTTGATAATGATCAGTGGACCACTACCTGCGGGTACGCTCAAGTCAGGTAACGTGCCGCTGCGGTACTGAAGTCCACGCGTTGTGGCAGTTCACCGGGCGCCAGTGATACCAGCAACATCACGAGATGTTGACCGCGGGCGTTGTGCAGTTCCGGCAGTATGATTTGTTGTGCCGAGGCAGCTTGCGCATCACGCTGGATGTTCATGCGATCGAGATACATGACGAGTTCCCCGCCCCATAGCTGCTCTTCGGCGTGCTCCAGCACGTCAGCCACAATGTCCAAACTCGCTTGCAACGCTCCGCTGTCGGCACCCAGGCTAGTGAGTTCCGACTCAGTCGCCTGCAACTCGGCGCTCAACGCCTTCGGGTCAGGCCGCGCGCCCTCCTGCGCCTCGAAGTTCCAGCCGCTCTGCTCCAGGGTCCTCAGTTTGCTGCGCAGCAGATCGCGCTGGCGGGACAGATCGGCACGATAGCCCCGGGCCTCTGTAATGCGTGTGAGCGCCAGTGTCAGCAGTTGGTCGAAGGCACGGCGCTTCAGCTGTCGGCGTGTGCGCGCTTCATTCGTTGCGGGCTCCAGCAGCCGATGACCGCTAAAGTTGACCGCGACTTGTGCCACATCACGCCGCACCATATCGCCGACCAGATCATTGCCCAGCATATTCTTCTCGGTGCGTTCTGCCAGCAGCAGCGCGATGACGCGCCCGGCGCTGTCGGTTGAGCCCTTGCGGAACTCGTTGAGTACGGCGCCGTGGCCGAACACCTCCAGCATATGGTCGGCCGACGCAAACAAGGCGGTGAGGCGCGGATCGGCACTGTAATCGGCGCGCCCGGTTGCCACAGGCGCAGGGAGCCTGTCGACCAGATGGACCACATGATCGATAGCATGGACGATGGGCGGTCGCAGCTGCTTCTTGTATCCGGACAGGGCCCTCAGGCGTCGATCAGTGCCTTCCACGGCACGCTCGATCGCGGCTTCGACCAGCCGTTCGGGATAACGTCCATCTTCCTCCCCGCCACCGAATATGGAGTGGAACAGTTTCAGCATTTATCGATGTCCCCGGGCAGTATTTTCCTGTTCAACTCAATCTCTCGCGTCTGGAAGGCCCTGATGTTTTACCCTGAATTGCATTTTCACGTGACCCTGACCAGGACCTGAGTTACTAGACCTGTTCAGGCCGGCAGAATTAAACCAGCGGGTCACCTTCACGTGCAAGGGTGGTTCACCTTTGACTGCCAACCACCCGCAGGGAACGCTCAATGCTCTGCTGACGCTCCCCCCTCCGAATCCTGTTCGTCCGGATAAACCCAGGCCATAAAAAGAGTGTAGCCCACCGCCAGTACAACGGCACCGACAAACAGCCCGATAATCCCTGACAGCAACATGCCGCCAATGGCACCGAGCAGGATCACCAGCATGGGGATATCCATGCCACGGCCGAGAAACAATGGTTTCAGAAAGGCGTCACTGGCACTGACGACAAGGCTCCAGATCATAAAGATGACGGCCGGCACAGTGGCCTCAACAGAGAACACGTAGACAATAATTGGCGCAAGCACCAGCAGTGGTGGCAACTGTACAATCGCCAGTAACAGTATCAGCAATGCCCAGATACCTGCATAGGGTACGCCTATCAACAGCAAGCCGATACTGGCAAGTATAGACTGGATCAGCGCCACCCCCAGGACCCCCTGGGCAACACTGCGAATGGTGGTACCGGCAATGTCGACAAAGTCATGGCCGAGAGTATGCCCGAGAACACGACCGGTAACCGACTCCAGCGCCTTGCTGCCACTGCGTGCGTAGACCAGAAACACACCCGCGATGATGATGGAAATGAAAAACATCAGGATCCCTTTTCCAACCCCGGCAGCTGCCGCGATCAGCCACTTGCTGACGAGTTCTATCTGTGGTCTGAATTTTTCAAACACAGCCTCCGCGTTGGTAGCAGCCAGTGACCAGGTATCGTGCAGCTGTTCACCGACAAGTGGCCAGTTCTTTACCCTGTTCGAGGGTGGCGGGACTGCCAGGGTGCCGGCTTCGATCTCTGCAGCCAATGTCTGCGAACCCTTGATCAGCGAAGTTGAAAGCATCACTGTAGGCACTATCAAAAGTGCCAGTGCGATCAGTGTTATCAGGGCGGCCGTCAGTTTCTCGTGCCCGCCAAGTCTGTCATGTGCCTTCACGAACAGCGGGTAAATAGCCACGGCCATGATTGCGCCCCACAACACCGGAAGAATAAACGGTTTGACAATGTTAAAACACCACAGTAACAGCAGCGCCAGCAGACTGATGCGAATGACCGCATCCAGCATTCTCGCCTGGTAGTGGCTGTCGTCATCCAGCCGGGATGAATCACTCATCGTAGCTCCTCCGTTACGTTTTATTTACTGTGCCCTATAATACTCCCAGGGCTTACATTTGGGCAGCCGAGCACATAATATAGCCGTGTTTTCGATGCATACTGTACAACCTGTTTCGACCACCTGACCTGTAGTTACGGAGCACACATGAACAAGCAAATCATATCCACCCAGTCCAGCGCGCACCCGACCAGCAGTAAATCGCTCCTTGCCATCAGCCTCGTGCTGGCAATCGGCCTCAGCGCCTGTACGACCAACCCCTATACCGGTGAAGAACAGGCCAGTAAGGCAGGAATGGGAGCCGGCATCGGTGCCGTCGCAGGCGGCCTGATCGGTGCGGCTACCGGTGGCAACCGCAATGCCATTCTGCTCGGCATGGGCATCGGGGCCATCACTGGCGGCGGTGTCGGCTACTACATGGACAAACAGGAAGACAAACTCAGGGCACAACTGCAAAGCACCGGCGTCAGTGTCACCCGCAATGGCGATAATATCATTCTGAATATGCCGGGTAACATTACCTTTGCCACCAATTCCAGCAACATCTCCGCAGACTTTTACGCGGTACTGGACTCCGTGGCCCTGGTTATCAACGAATACGAGAAGACCTATATCGATATTAATGGCTATACCGACAGTACCGGCGCTGAATCCTACAACCAGACACTTTCGGAAGCGCGCGCCAGCAGTGTCGCGCGCTACCTGGAATCGCAGAAAGTCGTCTCGGCGCGCATCGTGACTCGCGGTATGGGTGAGTCGCAACCAATCGCCACGAATGACACGCCAGAAGGTCGCGCATTGAACCGGCGCGTGGAAATCATCCTTACACCGATTACATAAAACCGTAGCAACGACAAGGACAGAGTATGAAAGCCAGAATTATTCTCGCCCTCCTGTTGGCCAGCAACTCACTGCCTTGTACGGCTGAAGTGATCCGCTCGGTTGACAAGGACGGCAATGTCACCTTCTCCGACCAGCCGGTGCCCGGTAGTGTTACAGCAACACCTGTAGTCATCGACGCGTACCAGCCCTCGCCTCAGGAAGTCACCGAGAGTGAACAGCAGGCAAAGGAAACGATCCAGCGAGCCGACCAGTTGCAGCAGCAACTGGATACGACCAACGCCGACAGGGCTGCGAGCATAAAGGCTGCCCAGATGAACCTGGACAGCGCAACCGCGCACTTGCGAGACGTGCAGGTCGTTCGCGAGGGGGACCGCCAGGGACTTGCCGGTGGTGGCACCAAACTCAGGCCCGAGTATCTACAACGCGTGCAGGAGGCCGAGCAACAGGTCATGGCGGCACAAAAGCAGCTGGATGCTGCCAAGATGGGACGCTAGCGACGCTCCACCTATTTCAGGAACTTGTCGCAGCTACCCGGCTTGGGCTCCTCGGGTTTCAGGATCAGTCCGGTAATACTCTCCAGCAATCCCGTGGTGATGGTCAAGGGTGCCAGTAATGTCGCCCGTCCAGCTTCCCGTGTCAGATCCTTGAGAGACACCAGCTTGTATTGCGGGTTGGCAATGGGCCCGTATATTTTCATCGGATCACTTTTGAAGAGTCTGACTTTATGCTCAGAGACAATGGCAACATTCATTGTTTCATTGACCAAATCCAGCCTGGTATCGATCCGTATCAGGGTGTCGGGTGTATCGATGATATGCAGATCGGTGGTTCCCGATACCCTTGTTGAAGTGCATGATCTGAATACCACATTCGATTTCAACATCCTTGTTTGGCGAGAGGATGTTCGAAATCGTCCAGCCGATGACATCCACCGTGAGTAGATTCAGGGCGCTTCTTCCTATTCTGGCATTTTCGGTCACAAAATTTATTTCACCATCCAGATTAGCCGCCAGTTCGGCAGGCGACTGACCACGACTTTTCAGGTCCACCCTGGCCGTCATGGTCCCCCTGATCGGGGGCTGTTTTCCGGCGGTACGGCCAGCAACAGCCCCAGGTTGATATCATCACCGCTGGCAAGCAGGGTCATCGCGGGTGGCCTGGTTGAGCATCAATCATTAGATCGTTACTGATCACATCGCCATCCACCGTATATTTCAGCGGCGTGAGCTCAAGCCTGCCATTTTCCAGCAACACACGAGCGTAAA
>CAVOZZ010000006.1:0-131496 GCA_963701505.1 uncultured Gammaproteobacteria bacterium | reverse complement strand
GGGTGCGATGGAGTACAGCGTCGTGGTTGTGACCGAGGGCAATGATCCGCCGGGGCTTGCCTACATCGCGCCATACGCCGCCACCAGCATCGCGGAGCATTTTATGGAAGCGGGTCGCGATGTGCTGATCGTTTACGACGACCTCACTCATCACGCGCGCGCCTATCGCGAGCTCTCGCTGTTGCTGCGCCGTCCGCCCGGTCGCGAGGCCTTTCCCGGCGACATCTTCTATATCCATTCACGGCTGCTGGAACGGGCGACACATCTGCGCGAGGAACGCGGAGGTGGTTCACTCACCGCCCTGCCCATCATCGAGACCGAAGCCCAGAACATTTCCGCCTACATTCCAACCAATTTGATTTCCATCACCGACGGGCAGATCTACCTCTCACCGACGTTGTTCGAACTGGGCGTGCTGCCGGCGGTCGATGTCGGCAAATCCGTGTCGCGCGTCGGCGGCAAGGCGCAACGGGCGGCCTACCGCGCGGTGGCGGGCGACCTCAAGCTCGCCTATGCACAGTTCGAGGAACTCGAAACCTTCGCCCGGTTCGGCGCCAGGCTGGATGAAGACACCCGCAAGAGCATCGAGCATGGACGGCGCATCCGCGCCTGCCTGAAGCAGCCGGAATTCGCCCCGGTGGGGGTGCCCGCCCAAATCGCTATCCTGCTGGCGTTGAGCACCGGACTCTTTGACGCCATTCCGCTGGACCGGATGACGAACGCCGAGCAGGCCGTGCGCAAGGCGGCGGCGGAGATCCCGGCGCAGGTGAACGAGCGCCTGGATAGCGCCGACACGTTGAGCGATGAGGATCGGGAAACGATTATCGACATGGCCCGCCAGGCACTGGCACGTTTCCAGCCCAAAGCTGATTCCCTGTCTCAACCCGGGGCCGGGACGAGTCCCGGGAAGACATCATGAGCGACACCACAGCGAGCCTGCGGCGCAAGATCGACAGCGCCGGCGATCTGCAATCCGTGGTCCGCACCATGAAGGCCATGGCCGCGTCGAGTATCGGCCAATACGAGCAGTCGGTGCGCGCCCTGGGTGATTACTATCGCACCGTGGAACTGGGCTTGAGCGTGTGTTTTCGTGACATGCGTAAGGCGCAACCGATAACCGCAGAGACAGGAAAAACGCATGCGGCTGCGATTGGCGCGGTGGTTTTTGGTTCCGACCAGGGGCTGGTGGGCCAGTTCAATGATGTGGCGGCCGATTATGCGCTCAAGACGCTGGCGGCGCTGCCCGGGGAAACCCGGGTCTGGGCGGTCGGCGAGCGCGTGCATGCGCGCCTGGCGGACGCGGGCCTTGAGCCGACGGGATGCTTCAGCGTACCGAATTCCGTCAAGGCCATCACCTCGCTGGTCGGGCAGATACTCATGGCAAGCGAGACGCGACGCAGCCAGGGTGACATCGCCGAACTCCATCTCTTCTACAACCGCCCCGCGGTTGGGGCGGTTTATGCGCCCGTCAGTCAGCGGCTGTTACCGCTGGATGAAATCTGGCGACGCAAGCTGGTCGAACGTCCATGGCCGACGGAAAACCTGCCGGAGGTCATCGGTGGGGGCGCCCCGACCTTGCGGGTGCTGATCCGCGAATACCTTTTCGTCTCGCTGTTTCGCGCGTGCGCCGAATCGCTGGCCAGCGAGAACGCGAGCCGTCTCGCGGCGATGCAACGCGCCGACAAGAATATCGGTGAACTGCTGGACGACCTCAACGGCACATTTCACCGTTTGCGCCAGAGTGGTATCGACGCGGAACTGTTCGACGTGATCTCCGGGTTCGAGGCGCTGAACGAATCCTGATTCCATAGTTGCCGATGGTCATTTACTTCGTGATGGGCTGGATCTGAAAACCATTGCTTGTCTGGCACTGAACCAATGCGCAGCCGTTTAGTCTTCCGACACCTGAATTTCCACGGTGTAATCCAGCGTGCTGCTCGCCCCCGCTCCGCGAAAATTCCCGCTTACCGGCAGGGTGTCGCGCGAGTGCGCCGCCGCGGCGATGGTCACATGCGTGTCGGCCACTGCCTCCCCATGGGTGGGATCGAATCCGCGCCAGCCAGCACCGGGCAGATACACTTCCGGCCAGGCATGCAGATGACGTCGCTCGCTCCGCTGGTGGCCCTTCTGGTAGCCGCTGGCGAAGCGTGCGGCAATCCCCTCGGCCCGGCAGCAGTCGACGAATAACACGGCCAGATCTCGACATGCCCCGCGGCGGCTCTGCAGGGTAAAAGACGGGCTCTGTGGTGCACCTGCATCACGATGCGTCTGGGTAACCTCGGCGAACAGCTGGCGGTTCAGGCGGTCGAGAAAACCCAGCGTATCGCGGCTGACTGACAGGCTGAGTTCGGCAGCGAAGGCGGTGACGGCATCGTCGCGTTCGATGCGCTCCAGATAGGCCCGCGCACAGATAGCGTCATGCTCATGGTCGATGGGCAAAACTGCCGCTTCCGGCGCCAGGATGAAATCGAAGGCATTGTGTCGCAAGGTTTCGACCTGCATGGTTACCTCGATATCGAAGTAGTCCGTTTCCTCCTCGAACCAGACCTGGGTCACCCGGTTTCCCTCAAGATCGAGATATTCATTGCGTCCCAGCGGCATCGGGGTGATGTCGAACTGATGGTCGATGACTCGCTGCGCCCCATCGTCGCGCGGGTTGAAACGCAGCCGCTGCGGGCTTAGCTGCACTGGATGCGAATAGCGGTAGTGGGTGTGATGGCGGATTGTGAAGTGCATAAAAAATGCCTTAACAGTAAGGTATTCCTGGCGTTATATTCAGGCAACCTGGCGGATGATGCCTTTGTTGATGCGGATCGCACTGTGGCATTGGCTAGCCCCGGACGCGTTCCACATGCACGGTCTGTGCTGTCGGATAGACCGCGGGTCCGAACTGATTGTAGACGGCGACATCCGCGGCATCGCGCCCATAACCGACGGCCACATATCCGCCCTTTAGCTCGACCTGCGTCGCGTCGAAGGTATACCAGCGACCACCCACGTAGGCCTCGAACCAGGCGTGCAGGTCCATTGGCTCCAATCGATAGAGGTAGCCCACCACCATCCGCGCGGGAATGCTGAGACTGCGACACAGGGCGATTCCGAGATGAGCCAGGTCCCGGCAGACACCGACTTGTCTGGAATTGACTTCCGCCGCTGAAACGGGAATATCACTGCTTCCGGGGCGAAAGCTGATGGTTTTGCGCAGCCAGCTGACGATTGCCGAGACCTGATCGTAGCCTGGCTGCTGACCCGCCGTGATTTCGGTCGCCATTTGATGAAAGCGGTCCGACTCACAGTAACGACTGGGCAACAGGTAACCAAGCACGTCATCGGGCACATTCTGGATTTCTACAAACGGCGCTCCGAACGCCTCGTCAGAATAATCCGCAGCCATCACTTCGGCACTGGTGTACACCCCGAAGGCGCCTGCGGGAGCGATGAGGCGTTGACAGAGGTTGCCGTAGTGATCCGTGAATTCGTACACGGGTATGCTTGGCTCCAGCCTGTATTCCTCGCGTGCGACCCATTGCTGGGCGCCACTGCGGGGCCGCAACATCAGCACAAAGGGAACAGGCGCCGTGATATCGAATGTAAAATCGCAACTTGTGCGTAGCCACATGGCTTGAATCTTCCATTAATATTGTTTAATCGATTCTATATCTGCTGTGCTAACCGGGTTACCTTTGTGTCGCTAATTATATCAAGTGAATCCCTGTTGTAATGACCAGTGGGGCGCATAGGGACCGGTTAATGCAGGTTGCAGCAAGCGGTGAAGTATCCGGGCCGATAGTATGAATGGTGTTAATCAACTATGTCCGTTTGATGCAGATATCCTGGCGTCGACAGGATATCAAAAAGGACCTGGCAAATGGAGTCAGGAGATACCAGGTCAGAATCGAGCGCAACGATGCTGGATATTTTCGATTTGTGGGAGCGGGCGATGTCAATAAAACATAGCGTGACGTTCGCTGGTGCAGGCGCTATCCTTTGCTTGGCGTGTCGTAAACGGTCGGGAAAGGCGACCGGCGCGAGGCGCCTGCCTGTAACGCGAGCATCAGAGAGGACATGATCATGCTGGTAACTTTTTCCTGCAATGCTTACGCGAACATAACCATGTTCGGCGACGTGGCAGTTCGCCTGCTAAAAATGATGGGACACAGCGGTACGGTGCCCGGCGCACTGCTTGCAGAAGAAGTCCCGGCTGCGCTGGAGCGTCTGGAGATGGCGGTCGCGGCAAACGAACAGTTACCTGAACCGGAAGAGTCCGGGCAATCAGTGGACGATGAACCTGCCGTAAGTCTCTCGCACCGCGCCTTGCCCGTGATCGAGCTACTCAGGGCAGCGGCAAAGGCAAAATGCAATGTGATGTGGGACAGCGGCAACAAATACAGCACCGGCGTGTGACAGTCATTCATCATTCAGCCAAATAAAAGGGTTCGGATACATGTTCGTGAAATGTATCCGGACCCTTTTAGTCGAAGGAAAGGATCACTGCTGTTATCTAACAACTGTCGGCAAAAGTGGCAGCAATCATGTTACACAGATGGATAACTTACTGAGTAAGGTGGGGAATAAAAACCGGGGAGCGGTCCTGGCCGAACCCTTTCCCTGGACGGTGATTCAAGGGGTTATCCTGGTATTAGTCATCATTAACAGTCAGTTATAAATCGTCGAAATGGATTTACCCACACAAACCACCCGGTTAGAACCCTGGTGGGTGCAATAACAACTATCATCGATTATTCGCATCGGTCGTTTTCGAAGGAATCTATTGCTGGCTCAATAGTATCATTTACGTGTAGTGGCCCGGTCTGATAGGAGTGCCTGTCACGATTGAGCGCCACCACGCTGACGCAGTAGCTGCTTTACCTCTATCAGCTCCTCGCGTAGCTTCTGCAGTTGCTCTCCCATATTGCTGCCTTCATTGTGCAACGCATCTTCGATAGCCGCCTGCTCCTGCGTGTGAGTACGGTCATGCATGGTCTGCATGGTATTGACGATGATCGCGATGAACAGGTTCAGGATGGTGAACGTAGCGATCAGGATGAAGGGGATGAAGAACAGCCAGGCGTATGGGTGTGTTTCCATCACCGGGCGTGCGATTCCCATCGACCAGCTCTCCAGTGTCATGATCTGAAACAGTGTATACATCGACTTGCCGATGGTTCCGAACCACGCCGGGTGATCGGCGCCAAACAGCCCGGTTGCCATGACGGCGAACACGTAGTAGAGCAATACCAGCAGTCCGGCAATGGAGGCGATTCCCGGGATGGCTTGCAGGAGTGATTCCACGACGAAGCGCAGCCTTGGTACCATGGAGAGCAGGCGTAATACACGCAGAATCCGCAGCGCTCTCAATACAGCCAGCGGACCGCTGGCCGGGATCAGGGCAATGGTAATAATGATGAAGTCAAAGACGTTCCATGGATCGCGAAAGAAGTGCCAGCGATGAGCGTAGAGCTTAATCGAGATCTCGACAACGAATACGCCAAGGACGAAATTGTCCAGTGCCAGCAGCCAGGAGCCGGCATGGGCCATCACCGTTGGTGAGGTTTCCAGCCCCAGCGTGATGGCGTTAATGACAATCAGCACGACGATGCTGTACTGGATGCGCGGGGTCTCCACCCAGGAAGCCAGGCGAAGCCGCGACTCGGCGCGTTGGGAGGCGGGCTTGGGTTGATTCATCGTAGGTAATCTCCGGAAGTCGACCGCAAAATGTTAGCGTCGCTGCTCTCTCTTCGAGTATCTAACAGCAATACGATGCAAGATGCCCGCGGAGATCGCTCAGATCAAGCAAGGGATCAATTTCTCTGGGTAGAGAATCCAGGGGTGTGTGGCTTTTGGATTCTGGGGAAACAGGGTCAGATTCCATTTTCTCCTAATATTAGCGAAAACTGGGATCTGACCCCTAAGTTAAAACATGGTTGTACTCACATCACACTCGGGTAGCGCGGTTTGCAGCGCCGCTGCACCTTGTTGGGTTACACGGGTGTTCCAGAGTATGACCTCCTTGAGATGCGGCAGGGATTTGAGGGGTTCCAGGCCGGCATCTCCAATAGCGGTATCCCAGAGGATGAGCGTCTCGAGCTTGCTCAGGTTGCGCAAGTGTCCGAGGCCGGCATCTGTGATCCCGGTACGCGTAAGGTAGAGGCCCTTGAGTCGTTCCATGCGGCCGACCTCGGCCAGGCCCGCGTCGGTGATGCGGGTGCCCTTGAGATCGAGTATCTCCAAGTCGGGGAGGGTGGTCAGGATTTTCAGACCCTCGTCGGTGATATCGGAGTGGTCAAGATGCAGTTCCTGCAGGTGGGTTAATGATTGCAGGTGGACCAGTCCCGCGTCGCCAACCCGGGTTTCTGCCAGAGAGAGAAAACGCAGGTCGTTCAGGCTGGAGAGCAGATTACCAAGCTCCCGGTCACTAATCTGGGTCGAGAGCAGGTCCAGCTTCTGACCGGTTTGCAGGCGCGGCCATTCGAGTATGGTCTCCAGCAGGTGCAGCACGTCCTGGGTTGAGCGGTTTACGTTTGCCAGATGTTCATCGATGCCGCTACCTGTCCCCTTGGCCGACGCCCTGATGGCAGTACTGGTGTCTGCAATCTGCGCCAGGGAGGTGCTGACTTCCCGGCCCAGATTCGATAGAAACTTGTCCTTGGCGTCATTCAGGGCCTCCAGCTCACCGCGTGCCTGTTCCAGTGCGGCAAGGTGCTCACGTTGCTGCGCGATGAGGCCCTGGATTTGCAAGTGCGTCGCGACTCGGGCATGCACCTCGGGTTGTTTTACCGGTTTGGTGATGTAGTCAACGCCACCGGCCGCGAATCCCCGGGCCAGGTCCTCGACGTCGGTCCTGGCGGTGACAAAGATGATCGGGATCTCACTGAGTACGGCGTCCTGCTTGAACCGGTGGCATGTTTCGAAGCCATCCATCTCGGGCATCATCACATCCAGCAACACCAGATCCGGCTGTGCTGATGTGGCGATCTCCAGGGCTTTTGCACCGCTGGTCGCGAAGAAGATCTGATGACCAAGCGGTGCCAGCATCTCCCGCAGCAGGTCCAGGTTGGCGGCTTTGTCATCGACGATCAGTAGTTTTGCCTGAGTCGAAGCGGCTTGATTGGTGATGGCGTTGGTTGTCTTTATCATGGCATGAGGGCGCCTGGGCTATGGCAGTGCAAGCTTAGCAAACTGCAGTCATCGAGAGAAGCTGCTGCAGGCAAGCATCCAAATTGTCTCGCCAGGTCCTGTATCGTTGCAGTGTGTCTAGTTTAAGATGGAGACGATATTCTCGCGGAGACCGTTGCCGGTTTCCATGTTGGTGTCTGATCGAGTTAAGAGGCTTCGGATGAGTAATTTGCGCAAGGTGCTTATGTTGTTGCTGATCGCAGTCGTGCTGCTGATCATGCTCGTGCTGGATCTCAACCTGCCGTCGGGAGTCATTCACGGCATACCCTATGTCGTGCTTATTTCCGTCAGCTACTGGCTGCCCTGGCTGTATGCGCCGATGGTGCTGGCCGCGGTCGGGACTCTGCTCATCGTGGTGGGTTACCTCTACTCGTCCACTCACTTCGATACCACGGCCTTGTTGCTGAATGTCAGTCTCGAAGCCGCAGTATTGTGGGTGACTGCCTTCCTGGTGCTGCGCTATCGGGCGTCCTCGCGCTCGCTGGAGGACCGTGAACAACGCCTGCGGGCGTTGGTGTCCACTGCAGTTGACGGCGTCATGATCATCGACGCTAGCGGGACCGTGCAGGAATACAATCCAGCCTGTGAGCAGTTATTCGGATACCGGGAGGACGAGGTTGTTGGCAGGAATGTGAAGATGCTGATGCCATCCCCCTACCAGGAGGAGCACGATGAGTACCTGTTACGTTACCGTACCACAGGCAACAAACGCATCATCGGTATTGGTCGTGAGGTGGAAGGCCGGCGCAAGGATGGCACGACCTTTCCGATGGAATTGTCTGTTGGCGAGGCGCGCCCGGGCGGGCAGCAGGTTTTCGTTGGCATTATTCGCGACATCACTGCGCGCAAGTCAGCCGAACAGTCATTGCGTGTAGCCAAGGAACAGGCCGAGAGCGCGAGCCATGCAAAGTCCCAGTTCCTGGCGAACATGTCCCATGAGATTCGTACCCCGATGAACGCGGTGCTGGGTTACACCCAGCTGATCGAGTCTGACCCGGAGATGCCAGACAAATACCGCCGTCCGCTGAAGGCGATCCACTCGGCGGGTAACCACCTGATCAGCCTCATCGACGACATCCTTGATCTTTCGAAGATCGAGGCAGGCGCCATGGAACTGGATACCCGCGATTTCGACCTGGGTGACTTGACAGAGGACGTCTCCGGGATGTTTGCGATGCGCTGCGAGCAGAAAGGTCTCACCTGGCAGGCGGACGTGCATATCGGAGCGCGGGCGGTCCGGGCCGATGATCGCAAGCTGCGGCAGATTTTAATCAACCTGCTGGGCAACTCACTCAAATTTACCGACCGGGGGGGCATTAGTCTCAAGGTAGAACAGAGTGGCCAGCGTTACATTTTCAGTGTCGAGGACACCGGCCCCGGCATCACTGAAGAGGCGCAGAAACGCATCTTCGAGCCTTTCCAGCAGGCGGAAGAGGGCGAAGCCAAGGGCGGCACCGGCCTCGGTCTGGCAATCACCCAGCGCCATATCGAGCTCATGGGCGGCTCCCTGGCCCTCGATTCGTCACCGGGTGAGGGCAGTTGCTTCCGCTTTGAACTGGAATTGCCGCCGGCCGAGGGTGGCATGATACTGAAGAGTGGACAAAAGGAGGGGCTCTGCCGGCTGGCAGAGACCTACCGGGTCCGGGCGCTTGTGGTCGACGATGTGGAGGACAATCGCGAGGTACTCAGCGGATTACTGGAGCGGGCCGGTATCGAAGTCAGCATGGCGAGCAGCGGGGTCGAGGCGCTGCAGGCGATTGCCGATCAGCTTCCTGATATCGTCTTCATGGATGTGCGCATGCCCGTAATGGACGGGCTCACCGCGGTGCGGCAGCTGCGTGAGCGATGGCCTGCCGAGGGGATTGTGTGTGTTGCAATCACGGCATCCGGCCTGCTACGCCAGCGATCCTTTTATCGGGATGCGGGCTTTGACGATTTCATTGGCAAACCCTTTCTGTTTGAGAAGGTTTGCGATTGCATGGTGAGGCATCTGCACGTCGAGTTTGTGCATGAACCCGACACTGAGGTGCCGGCAGGGGCCAAGCCGTGTGCCGGGGAACCGGATCCAATCCAGCTACCCGACCGTATACGTGAACGCCTGCTTGCCGCCGCCAGGATCAACGCCCTGACGGAAATGGAAACCGTGATTGGCGAGCTTAAAGAACTCAATCCTGATGCGAAATGCCTGGCAGTTGAGCTGGAGAAATTGCTTTCACGATATGATATGGACGCGATCATCGCGCTCATTGACCGGTTTCCTGCCGGAGGGGGGTAACGGGTTGTACCTAAAAATCCAAACCTGCCCTGAATCGGTCCATACATAACTGCAGGCCTGGGTACGGCTTGTGTTCAACTTGATACCTTATCGTGCTCATTCTGCGGGCGAACTGAGACCAATATCTCTTCAATCGTGAACCCGGTCATGCCATGAATCGTGCGCCATAGGTAATAAAAGATTGCCAGCATCATGAGCATGGAGGGGATCGCGATCACCGGATAGCTGAGCAGGGCAAGCCGCCCGAGTTCCTCGTTGAATGCGGTGCTACCTGCCGGGCTGGTAACAACCCGCTTGGCAAGGATGTAGTTCATCACAGCCGAAAAGAAAAAGGTGCTGCCCAGTAGATACGTGGCGTTCAACAGGCGACCTTCAAATGCGGCGGTATTTCCGAGACTCTCGAGTTTTTGCCTGATCTTGCTGACATCCATAACCGCCGGGCTATAGAGCAGTGTTCTGATCAGCGGATAACGAGTGCGCGTGGAGACCAGCACCGCTATGCCGATCAGTCCGGGGATAGCGGCTTCCTTGACAGCCAGCCACTGCGGGTCGAGTTGCAGCAGACCGATGCCGCCGGTAAGCAATATGCTGATTAACCCCAGCAGCGCAATAAAATTGTATTTCCTGTACTTCAGATGTTCGTAGAGGCCCCAGCTCAGGGGAAACGCCAGTGCCACAATCAGCGCAGTACTCGTTCCAAGGCCATTATCTCCGCTGAACTTCATCAGGATTAATGAGGGAATAATAATGCTGAACAGCAGGTCAACCAGCGGGCGTGGCTTGTGGTCAGGCGATGTTTGTGTGGAGTTGGCGGGGGTGTTGGTCATGCTGTATCTCCATGTCTGATATGGATTTCCACAAACTCGTTAGCGGTTCACTATTGCTGATCTATCGGGCAATGCCATTGCGACGCTGCATGGGGTGGCTCGTCGTCGATGCGTTTGCTCATCTGGAAGAACCTGCGTTGATATTTTCTCCCTCGACACCGGGCACATAACCCGGTTCACCGTCCACTGGCACATGCGAATGTCGTAGAGCGCAAACATGTCTACGCCCCTCAGCCAGTTGCAACTGCAGCGGCAGTATATTTGTTGATCTGTGTGTCGAGGTGGGTGCGCAGCAGACAGCCAACGCCACCCAGAGACATCAGCTCGTCGGAGTGTTCCACGACTTCCACCGGAAGTTCCAACTGGCCAGCCAGGTGCAACAGCGTCTCCCTGACATCCATCGGTCGCGCGGATGGCTTGCCACACTGCGGGCATACGGACGTTTCGGGCAGCCCGGTGCCGATGGCTCTACAGGCAGTGCAGGTCCAGCCGGGACCGGGTTGATAGTTACTGGCCATGACCAGCGTATCCACTTCACCCCAGCGCAGCGCATCCAGTGTGGCCGCCGAACCCGCGACCGCCAGGTTCTGGCTGCGCAGTCCCTCGATCAAACGTTCGGTAATCGTACGGTGTTTATGCTCCTCCTGTTCGATAAAGCTGGACAGGGTCAATATGATTACTTCGGTCTGACGATCGCGTGCGCTGGCCGGTGCCACATCAACCAGCTTGTCCGCCAGACCGTTGGGCATGGCATGGCGTACCCGCGCGGTTAAATCAGGATCGCCGGCCAGTATCAGGTGGGTATGGCCCCTGGCGTGCATCAGCTGTTCCAGAACCACGACCTTTTCGTGCACAAACCGGTCCCCGCGGTGCGCCTGGTTCACATGATAATGAATGCGGGCCCATTCCGTACCCACTCGTGTACGCAGTTCCGATTGGTCTATCCAGGCCTGTATCGTGGCCGCGCCCAGATTCACCGCCACGATGCAGGCACGATTTGGCAGTGCCAGCAAGACGACGTAGCGGTGGTAGTTGTCCTTGAGTTCCACCAGGTGGTAGATGTTGGGTGTGGGATAGACAGCGATCCAGTTGGGCAGCGGTTCGGTAAACTGCATGGCCAGCATGAAGCTTCCGCCGCAGGTGCCGCGGGCAAAGATGGCCGCCCCTTTTGCCTCGGGCAGCAGCTCGGCGGACAACCAGGCCTCGATTTTTCCCAAAGCTTCCTCGAGGTCCTCGCCCTTGAGAATGCGTCTCAGGATACGGGCGCGTTCGTCGAGCACGTCGCGCCAGCCGGACTGCCCGTTTTCAAGGTTAAGGTAGCAGCTGATAAAAGGTGTATCTGATGCTTCCACGCTGGCCAACACGGTGATGTGCTGTTTGAGTTCGTCGAGAGTCGTCATGTGTGTCATATCAACAGGCCTCATATTCGACTGGAGCCGCCATCGTCGGGTCCAGGCGCGGTTAAGCGGTTGCTGCTCGTTAAGGTGGCGCACTTCACAGCAGGCCTCAGCACGTTGTTACTATTCCTGTCCGCCTGCTGCACCGAGCAGGTGCAGCAGACTGGTGAACAGGTTGTAGATCGACACGTACAGTGTCACGGTTGCCATGACATAGTTTGTCTCGCCGCCATGGATGATGTTGCTGGTCTCGTACAGAATGAGTCCGGCCATCAGCAGCACGAACATGGCCGACACGGCAAGTGACAGCGCGGGGATCTCGAAAAACACCGCACCGAGGCCCGCCAGAAATGCAACCAGTATCCCCACCATGAGGAAGCCGCCCATGAAGCTGAAGTCCTTGCGGCTGACAAGGGCATAGCCCGACAGGCCAAGGAATACGACGCCGGTACCGCCAAGCGCAGTCATCACGAGTTGCGGGCCGTTTGCCAGGCTCAGGTAGGCATTGAGCAGAGGGCCGAGGGTATAGCCCATGAAGCCTGTCAGGGCGAATACCATCGCCAGGCCGATTCCGCTGTTGCGGAACCGGGTTGTCAGGAACAGCAGACCGAAATAGCCGGCCAGTGTCAGCACCAGGCCGGGATGGGGCAGGTTCAGTGCCATGGCAGTACCTGCAGTGACCGAGCTGAATAGCAGGGTCAGTGCCAGTAATGCATAGGTGTTGCGCAGTACACGGTTGGTCGAGATGGCGCTTGCAGGACGACTGAGCGTACCAATTGTGCTGGTGTTCATGTAAGGTTACCTCCGTTCTGTGAATGATATCGATCTGTTACGTGTGTTTGCCTTTTCCCTACAGGCCAGTGGAGTCGCGATATGACTGCTGCCGGGTTTCCTGACGGCGCTTGCTCGTGCCATGCTCAAGGCGGCGCATGACAGTGCGTGCGGTGCGCGCGACAGCACGGTCAATTGCCAAATACATGTCTGTCTGAATGTCCTCGATCACCACGGTAGATAAACCGTCAAGCCGAACTTCAATGAGGCAGCGTTTGTCCACGCCACCTCTCGGACCGTTGAGGTCTGACAACCTTATACCCACGCGCCTTATCCGTCTGGTTGCATGTGAAAGCGTGAAGCCAAGGCGGGTATGCACATGGTTTTTGAGTGCGTCGGTCAATGGAAAGCCGCGGGCTTGAATTGCAATCTGCATCGTTGTTTCCTCTCGCTGTTGTGTATGGCTTGAGTAACACTGTAGCGGCTACACAAAGCCGGATGAAGTCGGAATACACAACGAAAAGATTCGTAAAAACCGAACCAATACGAGTCATCTGCCGTCTGCGGAACTGTTTTCGCCGCATGGATTCTGCACCAGCTCGCCGGCACGCAAGCCCGGCACGCAAGCCTGGAATGCTGTGCGTATTCAAACAGGGGAGAAAAGGTCAGCAGATGAGTGGTAACTGCAGACTCAGTGTATTTTTATGCGGGCGGGGACAGGCAGCCCGGGAATCATCCGGGCCTGTGCTTCAGGATCAGGTAAACAACTGGCTGCGGGCTGTCTCGGTGATCGCCGTAACTGCCGGATGCTTGATGCGGCGCTCGGCAGAAATAGCATAGAAGTGTTCCTTGATGTCGTCAGTGCGCCCGATGACGCGCACACCGTATTTGGCAACAACATCATCCTCAACCGCTGTCGGTGAGGTAAAGATGCCGGCATCGGCTTCTCCGAAAGCCTTCATTAATGCGCGATCCTCAAATTCCGCGACAATTGCCGGCCTTACCTCCTGGCGCTCGAACCATTGCTCCAGCATGCGCCGTAAAGCACTGCTGGCAGTCGGCATCAACATCGGGGCGTCATTCAGGGAGTGTGGAAAACTGGCTGCATACTTTCGTGCCTTTTTGTAAGTGGCGAAGAAACTGATGCCGGATTCGCCGAGCAGGTGGTTATAGGCGCGAATGTTCAGTGCAGGGCTGATCGGGCTGTCGGCCAGCACGAGATCGAGCTTGTGTACCGAGAGTTCTGCAAGTAAATCGACTAGCGGGGCTTCCTGGCAAACGAGACGCACACGATCCTGCATCTTCAGGACCGGCTCCAGCACGCGATAGGCGAGCAGCTTGGGTACCACCATCGCGACGCCGACAGTGAGTGTCAGTGCTGCACCCGGGGTACGGCCTGCCAGTACATCCTGCAATTCATCTCCCAGGCGGAACATTTCGTCAGCATAGGAAAATACCACGCGCCCGGTATCGGTAAGTACCAGGTTGCGACCGCTTTTCTGAAAAAGTTTCGCCTTCAGTTGCTGCTCGAGTTCGCGCAGCTGACCGCTGATGGTCTGGGGGGTGAGATACAGAACTTCCGAGGCGCGGGCAATGGAGCCGTGTGTCGCCACCGCCCAGAAATAACGCAGGTGTTTCAGATTCATACTGGACATGACGGCTTGTGAAGCTGCGGTTCAGGTGTTCCTGACACTATAGGGCAAAACGGCCACAACGCATAGGCGTGCGTGGAACGGTGAAGGTCAGCTTGTTAACGTCCATGGCTTCAGGCGAACCGGGTCTCCAGGCACTATTCTACCGGGGAAACAAAGCCGTCGGGCTTGGCTGCCAGTACTGCTGTCTGTGTTTCACGCAGAACGTCTTCCGCTGTATTGCCTATGAACAGGCCGGCAATACCCGTTCTGCCAAGTGTTCCCATCACAATGAGATCACTTTCATGTTCCCTCGCGTATCCGGAAACGACCTGTGCAGGCCGGCCCTTGAGCAGGTGAACATTGTTTGTCGTGCAGCTCAAACCGTATGGGGACAGCAGTTCATCCAGCGCCTGGCGGTGTTTGTTTTCTGTATCCTCGAGCAACAGATCGAGTTCAGTGCGCGGGATGCGACCCCGCCCATTGGCAAGCATGGACTCGCCGGGTAGCTCCCAGGCATGCACCACGTCCAGGGTCGCATGCTCACGTTCGGAAAGCGAGGTGGCAAGATCCAGTATCAGTCGCTGCAGGTTGCCGGACTCATCGTCAAGCGGATCAACCGCGGCAAGAATTCGATGGTAGGCAGGTTCGTCTCCCGCCCGGTCGATCCAGACAGGGCAGGGGCATTTCCGCATGAGGTGCATGTCGGTACTGCCGAACAGCGGCGACGCAAGTCCGCTGTCGTGCTCTGCCACCTTCATTACCAGGTCGTGGGCATTGCGTTTCACGGCACGCACCACCTCGATGAAAGGTATTCCGGTCGCTATCGTGGTGTAAACGGGAACGCCCCTGTCTGTATACGGCTGTGTGAGCGTTTCCAGGAACTGCATGCGCTGTTCCCTTACCTGGGCATTCAGGTCGACGGAATAAGCGCGCTTGATATAGTCGGCAAAACCAATCTCGGCAGTCACATCCATGACCGTCAGCCGTGCGCCATTGGTCTGCGCCAGGTCAACGGCCCTGTCGAGAGCTGCGGTCAGCCTGTCACTGCGATCCGCAAGAAAGAGTATGTTCTTGAAACGTTTCATCAGACACCTCCTGTCCGCCGTGTCTATAGGGACAAAATTAATCCTGTCAACAATAAGCCACCGATGAACAGCCACAGGCTGCCTGCCAGTTGCCAGCGTATGTCGGCATCACTCGAACGGCATAGCTGTAACAGACGCTGTTCCACGGACCGCTGAACCCGTGCGTAGCGGTTGCGCGCTGCTGACCGCGCTGTCTCGATCACTAACGTCCCCCTGCAGAGCAGATCCCGAATGGCGAGTCTGCAATCGCAAAACCAGACCTGCTGTCGCGGGTCGGCGGGTGCGGCTGGTGACGCGCACGGGAAACCGTCCGGCTGCCAGCAGTACCAGTGCAGACAGGAGTATTCCGAGGAACACCGGTATCACGTTGGCCATGAGCTGGCCTGCCTCCGCAATCGCAAAGGGAAAGACGGCAATGATTGCCAGTAGCATCAACCAGGCAATGCGTGATTCGGCCGGGAGTGGCGACGTCTTGCTGTCGCGCTGTTTCCAGACCAGAAACAGGAAGCGCGCCATCAGCAGTGTGGTTGCGAATGCGGAGAGAGCGAGGAGCGATAACAGGTACTGCGCGCCCTGCGGAAGACTCGCGGTGAGTACGGATTTCGCGAAGGCGCCGCTGGTCAGAGGGGCGCCTGCCAGGGCAAGGGCCAGAAAAACGAGTCCTGCCTGTACCCACGAACGCAGACCATTGCGCTCAACAAGGCCCAGCCCGAGAAACAGGGCTGCCTTCACCAGGGCGTGGTGCGCCGCATAAATGACCACTGCAACGATTATGACAGGCGCCGTTTCCGGCCAGGCAAGCGCAGTCCCCATGCCAGTCGTCAGCACACCCATCTTGCTGATACTGGAGTAGCCCAGCAGCAAGCGTGGCGTGCGTTGCAACAGCCCGACAATTGCACCGAAGCAGATACCTGTCATGCCGGCGACCAGCAGCACCTGTCCCCAGCTGACGAGCGTGGCATCGCCGGGCGGCAGGAAACGCAACCAGCCCAGCAGACCGGCCTTGATCATGGCGCCGCTCAGTACCGCAACGGCGGGCGTCGGAGTGACCGCGTAGGCCTGCGGCAGCCACAGATGCAGACCGGGTAGCGCCAGCTTGATGCCAAATCCGATGAGGAGTAACAGCATAACGAAACCGCCAGGCGGACTCGACTGCAGGACGCTGAAAGACATGACACCGCTGTGTTGCGCCGCCAGCATGACGACCGCGACAAACAACAGCATTTCACCGGCAATGGTCCAGACAAGGTAACGGCGTGCCGCCTGCCGGGCATGCTGTGATGCAGGATGCGCGATCAATCCGTAGACAGCCAGGCCCATCAGCGTGAAACCCAGGTAGAAGCTCACCGCATCCTGGGCCACGATCAGGCCCAGATTGCCTGCCATCGCCAGCAGGAAGAAAATACGAAACCGCATCGCCTTTGGGTCGCCTGCCAGGCTCCCGGCTGCATACAGGCTTGCCACCAGCCACAGCAGGCCGCTGAACAGAAGGAACACACGGCCGGTATCATCCAGGCCGAGCTCCACGCCGAGCAGCAGCCAGGGCAGCGAAACGCTGCTGCCGACCGGCACGACGGCAGCCGCGAGCAGCGCAGGCAGTGGCGCAATCACCGTAATCCAGCTGGCGTAACGCTGACCGGCGAGCAGTGCCAGCGCCAGGGGCAACAACCAGACCAGTAGCAGGATGAAGCTGTTCACAGGCCATACTCCCGGTGCGCGATCAGTGTTGCCCACTCCAGCGGGCTGTACGGGGCGGCGGCGAACAGGCCGGCCGCCAGGGCCAGCGTGGCGGTCACCACCGGTGGCCACAGCAGGGCCGCGCTGGTTTCGAAGCGCGCAGCCGGTATGTGCTCTGCCGGCCAGGCAGGGCCGGGCTCGCGGAACCAGGCCCGGTACAGCACGGGGAGAAAATACGCCGCGTTGAGCACGCTGCTGGTTATCAGTACCGGCATGACCCACGCCGCCATGCCGGCCTCCAGGGCGCCCAGACCCAGGTACCATTTGCTCACGAAACCTGCCACCGGCGGCACGCCGATCATGCCCAGTGCGGCGATGCTGAAGGCCAGTGTCGTGGCGGGCATGCGCCGGCCGACGCCGTTCATCTCGCTGACCTTGTGAATGCCCAGTGTTTCGGCATAGTTGCCGGCGGTAAAGAACAGTGTGATCTTCATGATGCCCTGGTGAACCAGGTGCACGACGCCGCCGATGGTGCCGATTGGCCCGAGGATGGCCGTGCCCAGCGCGATGTAGGAAACCTGGCTCACTGTCGAGTAGGCGAGGCGTTTTTTCAGGTTGTCCTGAAACAGCGCCATCACGGATCCGTACACAATGGTGATGGCGGCGGCGATACCCAGCCCGGTGAGCAGTCCCAGCTGGTCGGCAAAATTCACCCCGTAGACGTCGTAGACCACGCGCACGATGCCAAAGGCGCCGGCCTTGACCACGGCGACGGCGTGCAGCAGTGCGCTCACCGGTGCCGGGGCAACCATTGCCTGGGGCAGCCAGCCGTGCAGCGGTACCAGCGCCGCCTTGACGCCAAGCCCCATGATCAGCAGCAGGAAGATCATCTTCAGCTGCGGGTGGTATTCAGCCGGCAAACTGCTCAGTATGCCGCCTTCAACAAAGGCCGTTGGTCCCGCAAGCACGTATAGCCACACGGTGCCAATCAGCAGCAGCATGCCGCCACCCAGGGTATAGGTGAGATAAATCCGCGCACCGCGCACTGCCTCGGGTGTGCCGCGGTGGGCAACCAGCGGGTAGGTTGCCAGCGTCAGCAGCTCGTAGAAGATGACAAAGGTAAACAGGTTTCCCGCCAGGGCCAGGCCGACGGTGGCCGAAACGCACAGGCTGAAGAAGCCGAAAAAGCGGCTGCGGTGCGGTGCGTTTTCCAGGTAGCCGATGGCATAGACGGTGGTCACCAGCCACAGCACGGTGGACAGGGTGACGAACAGCACCGACAGCGTGTCGGCATGCAGTACCAGGTCCAGGCCGGGCGCCAGGGTCCAGCGGCTCTCGTAGACATGTTCATGAAACACGCCCCAGATCAGGATGCCGACCAGCACCAGCTTGAGGATGGCACCGACCAGGTTGAGCGCGGTGCGCAGCCGGTGACTGCCTTCGCGCAGGAAGAAAATGACCAGCCCCGGCAACAGCGAACTTGCCACCACCAGCACCGGCAACCAGGCGTCCCAGTTCATGTGCCGATCTCCAGCAGCCCCCACACCGGTGCGCCGGCGAGACCCAGGACCAGCGCCGCCATGGCGGCGAGCAGCAGGGCCGGCCATTCCTCACGCGCCACCGTGACCGGCTGGTTCGGATACGGCCGGTGGCCGAAGGCGTGGCCAAGCACCCGGAAGATGTAGGCCGCGGCCAGCAATGAACCGATGGCGGTCACCACGAGCCACACCCACTGACCGGTGGCGACAGCGCCGGCAAGTAATTGCCATTTGCCGAGAAAGGCGCCACTGGGTGGCAGGCCGATCAGGGCGACGCCGGCCAGCGCGATGGCAAAGGTGGTGGCAGGCAGGCGCTGGGCCGTACCGTCCAGCTCGCGGATGGTGTCGTGACCGCAACGCTGCTGGATAATTCCGATCGCCAGAAACAGGCCGGCCTTGGCAAAGCCGTGCGTCAGTGCCAGCATGACCAGTCCACCCGCCGCGAGATCGCGGGCCGGGCCGGGCGGCATGGCCAGCAGCAACGGAAAGAACAGGAACAGGTAGCCCAGCTGGGCGACGGTGGAATAGGCCGCCAGCAATTTGAGCCGTTCCGCCTGCAGGGCGCGCCAGGAACCCCAGAGCACCGCGCCGGCACCCAGCAGACCGAGCAGATTGGCGGCCGCCGGGGTAACCACGTTTGCGAAGACATCCAGCCACAGGCGCAACACGAGATAGAAGGCGGCCTTGACCACCAGGGCCGAGAGCACGGCGCTGACCGGTGCCGGTGCGCTCGCGTGTGCCGGTGGCAGCCAGAAATGCAGGGGGAACAGGGCGGTCTTGAGCAGCAGGCCGGCCGTCATCAAGGCCAGTGCGGTCCACGCAACCGGCCCCGGCTCAACCACGCGTGCCAGCGTTGCCAGGTCCAGCGTCCCGTAACCGGCATAGATCAGGCTCACCCCGGCCAGGAACAGCATCGAGCCCAGCAGGCCGACCAGCAGGTAACGCAGCGCCGCCTGCTACTGCGGCGCGCTTGCCCCCGAGTGATGCCAGTGCGACTGCGCTCAGGCCCAGCAGCTCGAGTGTCACGTAGAGGTTGAACAGGTCGCCGGACAGCAACAGGGCATTCAGTGACGTCCACAACAACAGCCACAATGGCCAGAAGCGGGCGCGCTCGGAAGCTGTGCTTGAAGTAGGCGCTGGCGTAGATGCTGGCCGCCAGCGCGACCAGTGCGGTCATCATCAGCAGCAGGGCGGACAGGCCGTCGGCGCGCAGCGCGATACCGAGTCCGGCGCTCCAGCCACCGATCTCGTAGTGCAGTGCGCCCTGCGTGGCGACGCCAAAGAGCAGCAGGCCGGCGGCAACGGTGGTTGCCAGTCCGGTGCCAATGGCAACAGCCGTTGCCGAACGCGGCAGCAGCAGTGTCGCGAGCGCACCGGCCAGCGGCAGGGCGACCAGCCCGATCATGGCGTCAGTCATCGTCCTGCTCCGCATGCAGGCGTCGCGCCAGGGCCAGGGCCAGTGCGGTGGCGCTCACCGCGACGACGATCCCGGTCAACACGAGGGCGTGGGGGACAGGATCCGGCGGCAGCCCGGGGCCGCGGTAGGCGACAGCAATCAGCAGCATGAAAACACCGGCCCCCATGACATTGATGGCCACTATCCGCTGCAACAGGGAAGCATGCAGCAGTGCTCCCCGCAGTCCGAGTGCCACGATCACGCAACCTGTCAGTGCATACAGTATTTGTGTCGTCAGCATCGGGGTATCTCCTCACACTGCCGGTTAGCCGCTGCTTTGACACCAGTCGATTCCGGCTGGCCGCCGAGGAACGCCAGCAACAGGGTCGCGGCGATCGACAGCATGGCGGCAGTCTCGATCAACAGGATCAGGGCGCCGGCCCAGGCCGGTGGGTAACCAAGAAACGGCCGCCCAAGGAGGAGCAGGGTCAGACCGACCAGTAGAAACACACCCACACCGGCGGCCATGACGATGCGCAGCATAAAACCGTCGGGCAATCCAATGCGGGACCGGCCCGCGAGGCGCAATACCACACCGGCGGCCGCAAGTGTGGCGCCGGCCTGGAATGCACCACCCGGTGCATGGGCACCCACCCATAACAGGTAGCCGGCCGTGAGGATCAGCACGGGTACCAGCCAGCGAACCAGTCCGTCGAATACCGGGCCGGCCGGCTGGTAGCCGGGGGTTGCCTGGCCCAGGGCAAAAATGCCGAGCACAGCGGTCAGCAGCACCGCCAGCTCCAGCAGCGTGTCGTAGGCACGAAAGTTCAGCAGCACCGCAGTCACCGGGTTGCTGACCCCGCTGGCCGCGAGATTTCCCGAAATGGCCCGGGGCAGCATGTCGTGCGGTGTGCTGCTGAATGCATGCAGCAGGGCCCAGGCAAGCGTGCCGGCGAGCGCGGCACATAACAGCGTGACCACCCACCGAACCACCATGCTCACACCCGCAGCACCCTGATTCCGGCTGTCATTGGTCGACCCTGGCGACAGCGGGCGTGGTTGCCTGTGCACCGCGGCCAGCAGCAATGCACCGGACAGACCGGCGCCGATGGCCGCCTCCGCGAGGGCGACGTCCGGTGCCAGCAGTCGTCCCCACGCCACGGCCAGCACCAGGCCGAACGCCATGAACAGAATGACGCTGCGGCGTACATCGGTGGTTGCGAGTGACGCCCAGGCGAGGCCCACGATCGAGAGCAGCAACAGCGCCGTCGAAGACAAGCAGACTCATCGTGTTCAAGATCCTTTCTCCTGGCGACGTGCCTGGCGCGCGATCAGGTGTGCGCTGGTGGCGCTGGCGGCGAGCACAGCCAGCCAGATCAGCAGCAGCTTCAGCATGATGAACAGGTCTTGCGAGTGCAGTGCCAGGCCGGCTATCAGCAGGCCCAGACCGAGATTGTCGGCCTTGGTCAGGGCGTGCAGCCGTGAATAGAGGTCCGGGAGGCGCAGCAAGCCAATGCTGCCTGCCAGGTAGAAGAACACACCCGCCAGTATCAGGATGGAAGACAGGATATTAATCATGGTGTGTCTTCTGCTGGCCGGTGAAAGCGGCCGCGGCCACCGCCGCGAGCAACGCCAGTAGCAGCGCGACGTCGAGCAGGGCCGGCTGGTTGAGCAACACACTGAGCAGCAACAGCATGCCCACGCCGGCCGTACCGATCAGCTGGGTGGCCAGCATGCGGTCACCGACACCCGGACCCAGCAGCACTCGCAGCAGGCCGAGGAACAGGCTGAGCATCAGGCCCAGTGCGGACAGCAAGAACAGCTCAGTCATCACCTGTCTCCAGTGTCAGGCCAAACAATCTGGCAACAGCCTGCTCGAGCTGCAGCAGTTGCGGATCCGGGTTTACGCTGGTGTCGAGCAGGTGCAGTTCGGCATGGTCGCCGTCGAGGTCTGCGGCGAGTGTGCCGGGTAACAGGCCTATGCAGTTGATGAGCAGTACGCGTGCTGCAGGATGACTGATGTGCAGGCGATACCTGTGAAAGCCCGGCTCGATGCGAAGTCCCGGCCCGAGGGTGCGGCGTGCGACATCGATCCCGCCACGGACCGACTCGCGCAGGAACAGGGCAATAAAGACAAGCAGGCCGTCAGTGACAGCCGTGGCAACGGTTGGCTGCCCAGATGGATACTGGCCCAGGCTGGCGAGTGCGACCGCCGGCAGCCCAATCAGCCAGGCATCCGCACGGCCCTGGACAATAAGCCACCACAGGCCGGCCAGTATTGCCGTACTTATCAATATGCTCGGGAGTTTCGCTTTGCGTGACCTGTGCCATTTGTGATGTGCCGTAAGCAGCGCTCAGGCGACAGTCAGGCGTGTACATCCAGTCCTGGATGTTTGACTGCAACCACTGCAGGCGTGACCTTGCGCTGCCGAACTCGCTCTGTCAATCCGTGCACCAGCAGCACGGCTGCAGCCGCGAGCAGCGCCACTTTCAGGGTGATGACTCCGGCAAGCATGCCGAACAGTATTGTGTCGAGAATGGTCATTTCACGTTACTCCTCTGGTTTATCTGCGTGGGCGAAACCTGTTCCTGGTCACAGGTCCGGGTCCGCGAGGTCAAGCTGCAACGATTACTCCACAGCTGCAGTTGTGTGGCTTGATGGTTGATATCTGTGTTGCCATGGTCTGCTCCGTAATCCTCGCGAGAGGAATAATGCCTCTCTATGTGTCTAATGTAGCGGCTTCGAAAAATATAAAAAATACGAAATTTTAAACTTAAAACCTCGAGAAATTCGATCTATACTTTGCGCTGAATTATCGCCATCGCATTGTAGCAGGACCGCCTTCTGCAGATAAGGCTCCATCTCCTGATTCAGTGTATACAAGCGTGGCGACTGATTCTCGGCTGGGTTCTATCGAACACCGATCTAAAGGGCCTGGTTGGCTATACGGGTTCTAACAATCGGGATCAGGTGTATTTGCTGATTGGTATTCCGCAGCAGATGCCGGTATGTCATGCGGTTCAGTATCTGCAATGGAAGCGTTCGCAAAGCATGTTGTCGGGGTACAAGGCTTTACGCAAGCGGTATTCGGGGGACAACCTCCAGGGGGCGCGGGATGCCGGGTAGCATCTGGCGGGAATGTGACCGATGAAAAATGGGAAGATTACATCAAGAGTCAGCAGCCACCGGAGCAGGATGATGGTTTTGCCATCATGTGAAGATAAACGATCGAATGGCCGATTGATCCGGCTTCAGGCGGTGGGGTATCCACTTTCTTGTCATCTCTTGACGTTCACATTTTGCCACGGTCAGTTCAATCAATGAGCCCATACAATGTCGTGAACGGCCTGGTGGTATGCTCAATTTCTATTCTCTTGTAGCGGCTTGAAAGCAGGGTTTCTGTTTTTTCACCATACGAGTCAGACGCGTGGTCACAGATCAGAAATACACTATTTCATGCATCTGGATTACGTACCGTGGCTGCTTCACCAATATTTTTCTGGCAATGAATCATTCTTGACACCCCTCAGGCTGCAGCTGCTGCAGGCAATCCAGTGCCGCATTCTTGTAACAGTGGGCAAGCGTCGGGTAGTTGTACACTGTGTTGGCCAGCAAATCGACGCCGGCACCGCAGTTCATCGCCATCTGGCCGATGTGGACCAGTTCGCTGGCGGATTCACCGATAATATGAACTCCCAGCAATGCCCGGCTGGTCCTGTCCACCAGTAATTTCATAAAGCCGCGTTCCTCACCGATGATCTGGCCACGAGCGCTTTCCGAGAAGCGGGCGCGGCCGACCACATAGTCGACACCCTGTTCCTGCAGTTCCCGTTCGGTATTGCCTGCGTAGGAAAGCTCCGGAATGGTATAGATGGCCATGGGTAGTTGACCGGCCGCTGCAGCATGGTCCCGGTTGAAGGCATGGTTCACCGCCAGGCGGCCCTGCTCCATGGCTGTGGAAGCGAGCGATGGCCGACCAGCCAGATCGCCGACGATGTAGATATGGTCCCGGCTCGTCTGGTGATGTTCATTGATCCGTACCCAGCCAAGGTCGTCAGCATCGATTCCGGCGGCGGCCAGCTCGAGGTTATCGTAATTCGGTACACGGCCGAGGGCGTAGAGCACCACGTCAGTTTCCAGTTTGACGCCACTGTCGGTTTCCAGCTGCACCTGTTCACCCTGCCGCTCGATCCGTTTGATGCGGGTCTTCATGTGTAGTTGCACCCCCATATCCAGCAGATCGTTTTCCAGGGTCAGCTGGATGTCCTTATCGAGATAGGCGAGCAGATGATCATGGGAATCGACCAGGCTGACGGCTACCCCCAGCGGCGCGAAGATGGTGGCAAACTCACAGGCAATCACTCCGCCACCGATGATGGTCAGCCGTCGGGGCAGACGACGCATCTGCAGGATGGACGTGGAATCCAGCACGCGTTCCCTGTCGAACGGCACATCCGCCGGTCGCCGCGGGCGTGAACCGGTCGCCAGTACAATCACTGCGGCGCTGAGTTGCACCGCTTCGCCATTACGGTTGCGCAGGTTGAGCGTATGGGCATCACGAAAACCGGCCTCGCCGGGCAACAGGGTTACGCCGTGACTCATAAGCTGGTTCAGCAACAGGCGCTCATGGCGATCGATCACCGCCTGCTTACGGCCAACGGCCTCGCTGAGAAAACTGCTGTGCTGCTGATCGCGGATCTGCACGGCATCACGCATACCCCGGGATGAGGATCGGGACACCAGGTAAGCGGCTTCCCGCAATGCCTTGCTGGGAATGGTGCCGGTCTGCAGGCTGACACCGCCGAGATAGGGTTTGCGTTCAATAAGTCCGACCCGCTTCCCCAGACTGGCAGCCTGCAGTGCTGCGCTCTGGCCGCCAGGGCCGGAGCCGATGACCAGTAGGTCGTAATTATATTCAGTCATATACAGACTCTGTTTTACGTCAATCGGATTCAGGCAACAGGGATGCCAGGGACGCTGGGTACCTTTTACCATCACCGAGTCTGCTTGTGTAAATTTGTTCGATGGAGATCAACAGTGGTTCGTGTATGGTGAAAATATTCGAATCAGCCGTATGATGTTGTTATCAGACAATATTACGAATAATTATTTCGCATAATGACCAATGTCTTTACAACCCTTCCACCTCCTCGTAAGCGCCCTGGCCGGTTGGCTTAACCGCCACCAACAGGCGGTCATCGACTATCTCATCGAAGCGAGCCGTGTTCTCAAAGAGCAACTCGAAGGACAGCGGTTACGGTGCACCGACAAACAGCGGGTACGACTGGTCGTGAAGGCCAGGGTGCCTGGTTGCCAGGCACACAGAGAATATGTTGCACATTATCACAGCGAACGAAACCATCAGGGTGTTGGGAATCGATTGCTGGAGCCGCCACTTGCCACGGTTAGTTCAATCAATGAGCCCATTCAATGTCCTGAATGGAGGGCGCGATTACAGCTCTCATCGATATTCGCATCGGTAACAAATCATGGGAAACAATAGTACGATGAATGATAGTACTCACGCGCAGTAGCCTGATCTAGCCTCGGCTAAACGTTTTCTACCGGCTCTGGTTTGTATCAATATTAAAGATGCGCCGCCATTTTGGTGCGAAACACAGGTAAAATAGCCGTCTGCAACCCGTCTGGCCAGCCGTTGTATTGACCTGCTCCGTCTGACCCCTATTGCCTGAGTACAGGCTGATAATTATTTCGATGTCCGAACGCATCCGCGAAATTCCGTATAACTACACCTCGTTTTCCGACCGTGAGATCGTGATCCGTTTTCTCGGCGAGGATATCTGGGGCGTATTCAATGAGCTGCGCGCAGAGCGAAATACCGGCATTTCGGCGCGCATGATGCTGGAAGTTCTCGGCGATATGTGGGTGGTCGCGCGCAATCCCTATCTGCAGGAGGATCTGCTGGAAGACGCCGGACGCCACCGTGCGCTGGTCGAGGCGATGCGTCACCGGCTGCGCCAGATCGAACTGCGTGCCAACGGCAATACGAAGGCGCTGGAACTGCATGCGGCCGCCGGTAAGGCCGTGGACCGATTCACCGCGCAGTTCGAGGCAGACCGTAAGCTGCGTGACCGGGTGTGCCGGCGCTTCCGGCGCGTGACGCGCCGGGACAACATTGATTTCGGCGGGCTCGCCCGTGTGTCACACGCGACCGACGCGACGGACTGGCGCGTGGAATTCCCGTTCGTGGTGATCTCGCCTGACACCGAAGAGGAGGTCGTCGATGTGGTGCAGGCCTGCATAGATCTTGGTCTGACCATCATCCCGCGCGGTGGTGGCACCGGTTACAACGGTGGTGCGGTGCCACTGGACGCGCGCTCGGTCGTGATCAACACCGAGAAACTCGAAACGCTGGGTACTGTCGATCAAAGCGTGCTCCCTGTAGCCGGCTCCATGGCGCCGACGGTGCACTGTGGCGCCGGCGTGGTCACGCGGAGGGTTTCCGAGCTGGCCGAAAAACACGGTCTGGTGTTCGCAGTCGATCCGACCTCACAGGACGCATCCTGCATCGGCGGCAATATCGCGATGAACGCCGGTGGCAAGAAAGCGGTGCTGTGGGGTACAACGCTGGACAATCTGGTGTCGTGGCGCATGGTTACGCCGGACGCGCATTGGCTGGAGGTCGAGCGCCTGGATCACAACCTCGGCAAGATCCACGAACAGGAGGAAGTGCGCTTCCGCATCAGCCGCTACAAGCGTGACGGCAAAACAGCTGTTGCGGAACCCCGGATACTGACGATGCCGGGCGCGGCTTTTCGCAGCGCCGGCCTCGGAAAGGACGTCACCGACAAGTACCTGTCCGGACTGCCAGCGGTCCAGAAGGAAGGCTGCGACGGCATCATCACCTCGGCGCGTTTCGTGCTGCATCGCATGCCTGCGCATATCCGTACCGTGTGCATGGAGTTTTTCGGCGCCGAGCTGTCGCGCGCAATTCCGGCGATCGCCGAGGTCAAGGATTATGTCGATGCCACTGACGGCGTCGTGCTCGCCGGGCTGGAGCACATGGATGAGCGCTACGTGAAAGCGGTGCGTTACGCGACCAAGGCGCCGGGGCGTGAACGCCCGCGCATGGTATTGCTCGCCGATGTCGCCGGTGACGATGAGACGAGTGTCGCACAGGTCGCATCACATCTGGTGGCGATTGTGAACGCACGAGATGGTGAAGGTTTCATCGCGGTCAGCCCGGAGGCGCGTCGCCGTTTCTGGCACGACCGTTCGCGCACCGCGGCAATTTCGGCGCACACCAATGCGTTCAAGATCAACGAAGATGTGGTGATCCCGCTGCACCGCCTGGTCGAATACAACACCGGCATCGAGCGCATCAACATCGAGCAGTCGATCGCGAACAAGATCGAGAGCATCGACGCCTTCAGCGCACATCTTGCCGGCGAGCTAAACGAATTGCGCCAGGCCGGCGACTACGAGAGCAGCGATGAAAGCAGTGCGATTTTCCAGGCCAAGCTCGATCTCGCGCGCGAACATCTGGCGCGAGTGCGTGCGCGCTGGTCGCGCCTGCTGGAGCGCATGGACGATGCCGCGAGCGTGCACACCGACATTCTCAGCGAAGCAGAGCAGGACTCGATCCGTCCCGACGACCGCCTGCTGGATCTGATGCTGCGCCGCGACGTGCGCGTGTCCTATCGCAATGAGATCAAGCAGCGCCTGCGTGAAATCTTCCGCGGCCAGGAGCTGGAGCCGCTGCGCAACGCACTGCGCGCGAAACACGTCGCACTGAAGAATAACCGCCTGTTCGTTGCGCTGCACATGCACGCCGGTGACGGCAACGTGCACACCAATATTCCTGTGCACTCGGATGATTACCGCATGCTGCACGAGGCCGACCGTGTGGTCGACCGGATTATGCAGCTCACGATCGACCTCGGCGGCGTGATTTCCGGCGAGCACGGCATCGGCCTGACCAAAATCGGCTACCTTGGCGTCGACAAGATCGATGCCTTCGTTAAGTACAAGCAGCAGGTCGATCCTAACGGGCATTTCAACAAGGGCAAGCTGATGCCTGGTTCCGGACTCGGCGACGCGTACACGCCGTCACTGGCGCTGGTGCAGCAGGAAGCGCTGATCCTGGAGCAGAGCGAACTCGGCCTGTTGAACGACGATATAAAGCACTGCCTGCGTTGCGGCAAGTGCAAGCCGGTGTGCATGACCCATGTACCACGCGCGAACCTGTCGTATTCGCCACGCAACAAGATTCTCGCTACCGGCCTGATCATCGAGGCCTTCCTGTACGAGGAGCAGACCCGTCGTGGCATCTCGGTACGCCATTTTGGCGATCTCAACGACGTTGCAGACCACTGTACCGTGTGCCACAAGTGTCACAACCCTTGCCCGGTGAACATCGACTTCGGTGATGTCTCGATGCGTATGCGCAAGATACTGAAACAGCGCGGACAGAAACATTTCAACCTCGGCAGCTGGGCGGCGATGTTGTTCCTGAACGTGAAACAGCCAGGCACGATCCGGGTGCTGCGTATCGGCATGGCACAGCTCGGTTTCGCCGCTATCAACATTGCACACACGCTGGCGAAACGGACCGGCCTGCTCGGTCGTGGTAACCGTGTGCCGCCGTCGACCACCGGACATACTGCAGTGAGTCAACAGCTGGTCAACCTGGTACGCAAACCGATGCGTGCGCACGTGCCGTCGAAACCGATGCGCACACTGCTCGGCGCCGAAGACGGGACCCAGGTCGTGATCGTGCGCGATCCGCAGAAAACCACGAACGAATCCGATGCAGTGTTCTATTTTCCGGGCTGTGGTTCGGAGCGCCTGTTCACCCAGGTTGGGCTGGCGACGCTGGCGATGCTGTACCAGAGCGGCGCGAAAACCGTATTGCCGCCGGGTTATTTGTGCTGCGGCTATCCACAGAACGCCGCCGGTGACGCCGACAAGGGCCATGCGATCACGACCGAGAACCGCGTGCTGTTTCATCGGGTCGCGAACACACTGAACTACCTCGACATCAAGACCGTGATCGTCAGTTGTGGCACCTGCATGGATCAGCTGCTGAAATACGAATTCGACCGGATATTCCCCGGTTGCCGCCTGCTCGACATCCACGAATACCTGATGGAGCAGGGTGTCAGCCTGCAGGGTGAAAACAGCACACGCTACCTGTACCATGATCCCTGCCACACGCCGATGAAATTCTACAACCCGGCAAAAGTTGCTTCGACATTACTCGGCCAGGATGTGCTGCTGTCGGATCGCTGCTGCGGCGAGTCCGGTACACTGGGCACCGCGCGCCCGGACATCGCCGAGCAGTTGCGTTACCGCAAGCGGCAGGAGTTACAGCAGGGTCTGGTGCAACTCACCGGCAAGAAGGTAACCACGCAAGGCAAGGTCAAACTGCTCACCTCATGCCCGGCCTGCCAGCAGGGCCTTTCACGCTACACAGACGACACAGGCCTGGAGACCGACTTCATCGTGGTGGAACTGTGCAACCACAATCTTGGCGAAAACTGGCAGCGTGAGTTCGTTGCCAGCGCGAACGCCGGAGGCATCGAGCGGGTATTGTTGTAACCGGTGCGGCTTCCTGACGGGGTGTTCGTTGCATGGCTCTGGTGCCTTTCGAAGATTTGATGGTGCTGTGTGTTTCAGCCCTACGGGCGGTAGAAGACTGCAGCTCACGACTGGAAGACAATCCGCTGCTCAATGCCGGATGAGGTTCAGTGCTGCTGCTTTGTTATGATGCACCAGACAGATACTACTCATCTTTTGTTAATCATTAATGAAAAAGGCCCGTATTACGCTTTAGGTGACGGGTGAATTTCACTAAGTAATGTTGTTATAGAAGGGGAATGCATGAGCATTATAGAGATGTTTAGTGGTGATGTAGGGCTGCTGGTACAGTGCCTTGCCGACATTGGTGTGAAAAATATCGAAAGTATCCACTGGAACCTTTCTTCTCCACAGCTTTATGAAGCCGCAGTACGAAGACGCGAGGCACGCCTTGCCCACCTCGGGCCACTGGTCACACGAACAGGCACTTTTACCGGTCGTGCGCCCAATGACAAATTTATCGTTGATGACGAGAAAACCCACAACGAAATTGAGTGGGGTCCAGTCAACCAGCCGTTTACACCGTTACAGTTTGAAGCCCTGTATCAGCGCGCCTGTGATTTTCTCGAAGGCGGTGAGATATTTATTACCGACGGTCTTGCAGGGGCCGACCCCGATTATGAGCTACCGGTGCGTATTATCACCCAGACCGCCTGGCATGCATTATTCTCACGAAATATGTTTATTCGTCCGGAAAACCTCGGCCGCACGCTGGCGGCTGACGAACCGCGATTATTTACACTGGTGCATGTGCCTGAGCTGCGCGCGATACCATCGATTGACGGTACAAACTCGGAAGCATTTGTCATCATCAATTTCAGTCGCAGACTGATATTGATAGGAGGAACTCGCTATGCGGGGGAAATCAAGAAAGCTGTGTTCTCAGTGATGAATGACCTGTTGCCCAAGCAGGGCGTTATGAGTATGCACGCCTCGGCTAACATGGCGGACAATGGTGATGTGGCTGTATTTTTTGGTTTGTCCGGTACCGGTAAAACTACGCTTTCTGCCGATCCAATGCGTAAATTAATTGGTGATGATGAACATGGCTGGGGCGATCATGGTGTGTTCAATCTGGAAGGTGGTTGCTATGCCAAGGTGATTAATTTATCCAAAGAACATGAACCATTAATCTACGAAACAACGAGAATGTTCGGGACAATTCTTGAAAACGTCGGTGTCGATACTCGCCACCGCCGGCTGGATCTTAATGATTCACGGCTGACGGAAAATACCCGTGCTTCCTATCCTGTGACGCACATCCCCAATGCTATATATCCCGGTATCGGCGGTCATCCCAGGGATATTGTCATGCTTACCTGTGATGCCTTCGGTGTATTGCCGCCGATATCGCGGCTGACGCCGGAGCAGGCGATGTATCATTTTCTTTCGGGTTACACGGCTAAGGTTGCCGGTACGGAGGTTGGCATTTCCGAGCCCACAGCTACCTTCAGCGCCTGTTTCGGCGCACCCTTCATGCCCTTGCATCAGTCATTTTACGGTGAGTTGCTGGGGGAAAAGATACGCAAACACAAGGTGCGTTGCTGGCTGATCAACACCGGCTGGTCGGGTGGTCCTTATGGTGTAGGAGAGCGAATGGATATCCATCATACCCGTGCCATGTTGAATGCAGCGATACATGGCGAGCTGGATGATGTTCCGATGGAAAAAGATCCAATATTCCAGGTATCCGTTCCCAAACATTGCCCGGGCGTCCCTGATGAAATGCTGCAACCGGCAAGTGCCTGGCAGGACGCCGATGCCTACCAGCTGAAAGCACGGGAACTGGCGAAACTGTTTCAGGATAATTTCCGTCATATAGCCGAGGAGGCGGGTCCGGAAATAAGTAATGCCGGACCGGTTGTATGCTGACCAGCGCCGTCCGTGGAAAAGGGGGGTTGGAGGCGTTGGCTTTACTGGGCTTATATTCCCTGCTGCATGCAGAAAAGCAAAAGCATTATGATGAAATTTATGATTTCAGATAATTCAACTTGATACCCCTTCCACTTGCGGGGTTGAGGATTATTCAATTGAATAATCCTCAACTTCACGCATATCCACTCTCAGTGAGATTCACATCACACCCATCCATCGATGCCGTAACTGATTGAAAAACTGTTACGAATCGAGCAGGCAGAAGATTCAGCTAGAACTGTTTGCATGGATTGATAAATATGAAAAAGGGCGTCAGAGTGCATTACTCATAATATTAAAGTTAAATGTGCCCTGACAACCTTTAAGAAAACCCCTTTCCGGCCCTTTAGCCGCCAAGTATAAATAATCAGATAATGGGGATTTCAGACCCACAGTTGACCTTGATCAAGTAACTGGCATTCAGTCGTTTCTGCAGCTTCCGGCATCGCGCTACATCATCTATATATAGATTAGAAGGAGTAGTTCCGTGGTTCCCACTCCACGAAAGTGTGTTGTTTGTGGGTATCCGGTTGAACGAACCGGAAGGAGGTTGTCATGGGAAATATTCATCAGGTTGAGGTCGTGGTACATGTCGATGATGAACTGACTAACGACCAAAGGACAGAACTGGTCGATCATCTGAAGGGTTGTAAGGGTGTTGAAGATGCGCATTTCACACCGGGTCGCCATCACCTGATTTTGATTGACTATGACCGTGATCAGTTGCATTCGAAGGATGTGCTTGGTTTTGTTAAAGAGACACATACGACTGCCGAATTGGTCGGGCCATAACGTAAAGTGCACATAACATAAGCAGGAGGTGATGACGGTAGCTATAGGCTGCCGTCATTTATTCTATAGGGTTTAGTATGATTGACTCCGAAAATCATTAGCAACCAGCTCTGACCAAGCTTGGTTGTACAGGAATCCTCATCAGCGGGGGCTGTTTCTGGGAACGGCAACTTTTAGCCGTACTCGGTCTTACACCAGGCGCTTATATAAGATTTCGGTAAAGGACGGGAGTCGACCCAAAAACGAAGTACAGGATCCTGGATAAATGTCCGGACTGTACTGAACACCTGACATTTGCCGCCAGCAAGCGGACTTTGCATGACATAATTGTTGTTCAATCAGATTTGATTCCACTCTCGCTTCAGTTTGTGGTTCACTAAAACTCTTCCATCTCGACCTCCAGATAGGCACGGCTTACATGAGGGCCTACCCTTATATCAAAACCTGCCCAATCGCTATATGCCGCTACGGCATCAGTGACCATGGGCTTCATTTCGTAATCAGCCAGTTGACGTGCATAAAGTTCCCGGACTGTCGACAGCAATGTATTCAGGTAGGTGCGGTAGTTCAGGGCCATTTCCACGTCACCGACATGCCCGTGCCCAGGTATGTAGTAATCGAACTTCTTTCCCGCAATGACATCGATCGCAGCGATATTGCCTGCAAAGCTCGCGTCGGCTTCCATAATTCCAAGCAGTCCGTTTCTGATCACATCACCCGTGAATAGTGCATTCTGACCAACAATCTCGATCATAATGTCACTATCGGTATGCGCCGGACCTGTATGGTATATGCGAAACCGGATATCACCCACCTCAATGACATCGCCATCATTGACAGTTCTGTCCGGGGCGACAACCTGCTTACCCCCCGCGGTTCCCTCGGTAAGCTGTTCAATCTGCGTGAGCCAGAAATCGCCCTCGGAACCCGCCACCCTGTCTTTCATTACCGGGTGGCCATAAATAACTGCATCAGGATAAACTCTTTTAATGCCCTCGTTGCCGAGCCAGTGATCACCATGTGCATGGGAATTAAACACGGCAATAACCGGATCCTCAGTGATCGATCTGATCTTTCTGGTAACCATCTCGCCCGCCCAGGCGCTGCCGCCCGGATCAAACACCACCACGCCTGCACTGGTTAACACGATCACCGGATTATTGCGAAAGCCGTGATTGGTCTTGTTCGGCAGGTCAAACGGGCCATAGATGATATAAATTCTATCTGTGACACGGGTCAATGGATAATCTGCACCCGTAGCGGCTGGCTCACTGGCAAACACGCCGGGCGGGTACATGATTAGCAAGGCCGCGAGGACCACCGCTACTATATCAATTGCCTTTTTCATGATTAACCTCCTCTGATAGAACGAGCCTGGTGCGTCGTGTGGATGAACCAGAACACCAGAGCGCAGGCGCTTCAGCTGATTATTGCTTCAGCGCTTCCTGCATCACCACGGGTATCAATCCAGCTGACCGCTACTTTATCTCCCGATTTTGCCTTCTTGAGCGAAATACAGGTCAGTGGATCCTCCGCCACACCCGGTCCCATCCGCGCCTCGGCCACCATCACGCCATTAAGCTCAAAGATCATCTTTTCAATGTAGTCAGCCGCCTGCCTGGTTTCGTCATCCCAACGCGACCCCGTTTGCATTGGATGCTCTACCAACACCATGACCTCAGTCCGTGTACCACTTTTCCGTATCCTGAGTTTCGTGAGTTTCTCCATCGCTCGATCCCCCAATATGATGTTTCGGCTTAATTAAAATGCATCCCGTATCCACCCTGGTTTACCTTGACGTGGATGGATGCCGAGTACGTTTCACCACCTGCTTTGATACAGGCCGTCACTTTTGAGGTCTGCTCTACTCTGATCCGCGTGCTGTAATAGCCGTCGGCATCAAAGAGACTGACATACGTGTTGAGTGGATAACGGTTGTTCGCGGTTAAAATGGCAATCATTTCTACCTCGTTCAGATCACAGGAGACCTTGAATGGTATGGCTTTACCCTTTGTTGCCTGGAGTGGCGCCTCGATCTTGACAGCATCACTCTGTTTCAACCGTGCATCCCAAAATAGGGCCCGGAGCACATCCTTCTCGCTTCGGGCAGTAAATGCGTCCATCGGTTCTGGCACCGCCAGAGACCTGACAGGCATTAATAAACCGATGCCTGCCGCGATCGAAAGGGTGCCTGTTAGAAAAGATCTTCGTTTCATGGTGCCATACCCCCATCTTGATTTTGTGAAAACACTAGCAGCTGGAAGGACTAAAATTATGATGATGAGATGGTTTTTTTCTGGTTTTTTTATGACTGTTCAGAAACAACAAGTTACCCGCTGAACCCATGGACCAATCCGGGGTGTGTGGCGTGGAAAACAACGGGGATGACCGAATGGAAGTCAGTAAACAGACCTCATTTAGTGTGGGGGGCTGGCACGTGGATCCTGCCAGCGGTCGAATGACCCATGGTGACAAGGACATCAAACTGGAACCCCGGGTGATGGATATGCTTGTTTATCTTGCCGCTCGACCCGGGCAAGTCGTAACCCGTGATGAGTTGGAGGCAAACGTCTGGGCTGGAAGGGTAATCAGCTATGATGCACTAACCAGCACGGTGCAAAAGCTACGCAAGGCATTCGCCGACGATGCACGGCAGCCACGGATTATCGAGACCCTCTCAAAGAAGGGATATCGTCTTATAGCACCTGTCAGCCTTCCAGGTGCGTCGCTCAAAATGGAGCAATTCCAAGAATCAGCTGTTGCTGCAACAGGATACAGAAACCTGTGGATGCGGGCGGGCACAGTCGCCGCTCTGATCATAGTGCTGGCAACAGGGGCTGCACTCATGCAGCAGGGATCAAGGGAGGTTCCGGCCGGCATGGATAATCAGGAGGCCACACCCAACTCCATCGCTGTACTGCCGTTTGACAATCTGAGCGGTGATCCCGCGCAGGAGTATTTTGCCGATGGCATGACTGATGATCTGATCACCAGACTGGCCAGGAAACCGGGCCTTCTTGTCATCGCGCGGGACTCGTCATTCTTCTACAAGGGCCGCTCCATCGATATTCGCGAAGTGGCTGAAAAGCTCAAGGTGCGCTACATCCTTCACGGCAGTATTCGACGGGCGGGTGAGGAGATAGGGTTTAACGTCCAGCTGATTGATGCCGCTACCGGTCGGCATCTCTGGGCGGAGCGATATGACGGCCTGCTGGGCAACGTCTTCGATCTGCAGGATGATGTTGTGGGCAATATTATCTCTGCTCTGTCAATAAAGGGAGGTATGGATGAGTCACCAGGAGTTCGACGGCAGGAAACCGGCAGTGCGGCCGCCTATGATTATTTTTTACATGGCCGTAATCGTTTTTTCCTGTATGCCAGCAAGGATGACAACCGCAAGGCACGTGAGCTCTACCAGAAAGCAATAGAGCTGGATCCGGATTTCGCTCTAGCCTATGCGATGCTTGCCTGGACTTATGCCTTTGAGGCAATGAACGGCTGGAGTGATGTGCGTGAAGATTCACTCGCACGTGCCCATGCATTGGCCAACCAGGCGGTTGCGATTAACAAGGAACTCCCCATCGCCTACTTCGTCATGGGGCTGGTCTATCGGGAAAGAGGGGAGTACATGAAGGCGCTGGTGGAAGCAGAAAAAGCCATTGCCATAGATCAGAACTATGCCAATGCGCATGTCCTGCTTGCGACACTTCTGTATTACGCGGGGCGGCCGCAGGAGGGACTGGAAAGGATAAAAAAAGCGATGCAGCTCAACCCGCATCATCCTTACAACTATCCTTTCCATCTGGGGCAGGTGTATTTCATTCTTGGACGATATCAGGAAGCGATCGAGGCGTTTGAACAAGGACTTGAGTCCAATCCATCTTCCGAGCGTATGCGGGTATGGCTGGCAGCCGCTTATGCGCAGGACGGCCGAGAAGATGATGCCAAATGGGAGGCAGAGCAGGTGCTTGCCCTGAATCCAGATTTCTCCCTGCAGCGTATCCGGCAGGCTTTTCCGTTCAAGGATCCAGCTGATATTGAACGTCTTCTGGATGGCTTGCATAAAGCAGGAATTGCACAATAATATCTCATTTGGCGAATGTTGCATTTCAGTTTTGAACCTGCCGTTCACAGGCCATCCGTATAGGTCAGGAGTTGGCCGGATCTTCCCGTACACAGCTGGGCCACGAAGTAGTTTAGTCCCCGCCTCGAACGGCAAGTTACCAGCCATACTCGGTCCTACAACGATTGCTTATATAACATTTCGATAAAAGTCGTGACCCTAAGCAGAAGTTTGTATTCGCAAAACTCCTGGTTACGTGACCCCACTCGGAATGCTAAGTACAAGGGCCAACCGGCAGCATATGCCGCCGGTTGGCTTGCCCTTGGTTCACCTATACCTAGGTTACTTTACGCGTTCAATAACGATTTCCGCGACGGGGTTGCGCCAGTCCAATGCGGCAGGATCAGCATCGCCAATCCCGTGAATGCCACTGTGAATGTGTACGAAGCCTTCGCCGCTATCATTAGGCGAGTAGCCTTCACCGCCAAGACCGGCCACGGTGGAGCTTAATTCGTCATTGGTCTCACTTCCTGCATCATAGGCATCGGCCATATAGGTTGTGGTTTGATTATCTTTGGGTAGTTCCACATCTTTAATGGCGAAGAAGGCGTCATTGGTAGCCCCGAGCATTGAACCAATGCTCACATGATCCGCGCTGTGTTTTGCGGAGACCATCATCGTCGTAGAGTTACCAGGGAAGGTCAGCCCCATGGTACTGATTTGCGCATCCCTGACACCCGGCATATCAAGGAGTTTGGTCGCCATTGGGTTTCCGTCGCCCGCTTCTGCCAACATTGCCAATTCATCACTCGGGGGTTTTCCAAGTTCAAAGAAAGAAATTCCAGGACGGTGCGTTGCGGCCATAACAGGTGCCAATGGCTGGCCAGGTGTGAGGTTGGTGATTATGATTTTGTACATTTGCACGTCACCGGCCCAACTATTGGTAGTGGCCAAAATCGCAGTAGACAGTAAGCATCCGACATACAAATATGTTTTCTTGCGCATCGCAGTTCTCCATTGAGTAAGTGTCATGTTATGAATCGTCGTTTAGCGCAGGAGAGGCTGCGCTCGAAGTATAGTTTGCAAGTAATAGTTCACAGACTGGTCACGGAGATATCATGTTTCTGTCACATGAAGACCTTCATGCTTACATCGAGGGGATAATTGGATGAATAATCTGATGGTATTCACTGCAGCGTTTACAGATGCGGATGGCGGATTCCATCGCCATTTTGCATTTGTGCTGTAGGTCGCTTGTTGGCCGGAAGTACGCGTATAGCGTCTCCGTCAGCAGCCAGGAATCAGCTGATAGGGAACGGCAAGTTACCAGCCGAACCCGGAACTACATGAAATCCTTATATAAGATTTCGCTAACGGGCGGGAGTCGACCCACTATTGCCGTTCAGAAAAGGAAGCTGTACGGTGAAAATACCGTTGTAAGCCCTTTAGTGTTTCATAGCTGGATTTGTATATCCGATTAGGCTATGTAACATGACAATAACCTATTGATACTCAGTGGATTTGAATTGCAAACATGACTCAAAGTCTGATGGCAACACTGACTTTATATGTCTCCTAATAGTAGTTGGCCTGTGAAGCTACCACGCAGGATAACAATAGAATGGTCGGTAGCATTAACTGGAGAGAGAAATGAAGAAAATTTTGTGCTTGCTTGTATTCACTTTCATGCTGGGAACAGCATATGCTGGTGAACGGTTGAGTAATGAGGAGCTTAAATCCTACTTCACCGACATGACTATCACCGCGCTTCATTTCATGCGTAATGATCCAGAAAAATACTACTTCGAATCAGACGGAGTTGCGTACAAGAAAGTCGGAAGTGAAGAAGCTGTTAGCGGAACATGGTGGATCGATGAAAAATCAAATATGATCTGTACAGAATGGAGCAATAAAAAAAATACAACATTCTGTCTTTACACGGAACTAGACAACGAAGGCAACTACTACCAAACAGGGAAAACACCGGGAAAAGTACTTTACGAGATAAAGTCAAGACAACAGGGAAATCAGTTGTAATAAATTCAGGCTAACAAACCAAAGCGTTCCAGTCGATATCGGCGCTAAGTTACTGCGCGGATGAGTTTCGCCGTTAATAATGACCTGAGTTGCGGCTACTGTGACCTTCCTGAGATTGCCGGGAAGGTCCGAAAGTGGCCGAACTTACCCGTACGCGGCAACGCCCAAGAGCGGCTCTGTCTAGGCTGCGAACGGCAGGTTACCGCCAGATTCCGGACCTGGGGGCTGGTTCTATATAAGAAATTACTAAACAGCGGGAGTCGACCCGTTCCGGCCCTTTTTTCGTCATCGCTAGAAACGCAGTGACGAAGCAATCTCCCACCAAGTCCGCCAGGTCTGACTGACCTGAAGAACACCTGGGCGCCCGGCTAGCACCGGGTGATCCCTTTGCCATGTTTGCCATGAAATCAACAGTCAACTGCTGGAGCGTAAGTGACGCACGTTCTTCAAGCCGGCGTATACATCCTTCTCGGGCAGATGCACCTATCGCTTTTTGTATTGAAGCAGCCAGTTGTAAACATCTTCACTGGCATAAACTCTATTCCATACATCGTGGAACATATCCTGTTCTGTCGTAAAGCGCATGGTCGCGCCCAACTCATTCATCCTGTTCATGCCTGCAAAGAAATATTTGGTTTCTACGGCAGGATCTCTGCCCCCGGAAAAAACCCATACAGGGATTCCTTCTCTGGCCACTGCTTCAGCCTGTTCTACGGATGCATACCCCACGACCGGAAGTAGGGCGGCAAATTTTTCCGGGTATTCGCTGGCATAGTACCAGGTGCCAAAGCCACCCATGCTTGCGCCCGTCAAATAAACCCTGTCTTTGTCGGCATGATAATTCTGCAACACCGAGTCCAGAATGTTGATTACATCCGGATCGGTCTTTCTCCAGCCGGTTTCTCTCTGGAATTGATCGGGCGGAGGACTTTCTGCGGGCACGGTCCCACGCATAGGCCCATACAACTCTAACGCCGGCATATCGACATGGTGTGGAGGAACACCTTCGTCCAGGCGCTTGGGAATACCATCTCTGGTGCGATTGCGAATGTAATCCGGACCACCTGCTCCATCCCGGCCAAACATATGGTTCTGTGGAGCGATAATGATGAACGGCAAATCCTTCTTTTGAATCCAGGCTTCGTAAAGCGGCCCGTAACCCAGTACATAGTCCAGATCCTCTTTGCCGTTCCCGCGCTCCCCATCCCCATGCAGATAAATCAGCACCGGCCATTTTTTGGATGAATCTTCTTCATATTCATTGGGTAGATACAGGAAATAATCTCGCTCAAGATTATCGACCACACTCTTGTATGGCAGGCGCAGGAGTTGTTGAGTATTATTCTGTTCAATGGCGTATGAAGCGCTTAAGGTGCAGACGCAGCTCAATATTGCCAAGGCGAGGTAAGCGTGTACTTTCATGATCAATGCTCCGTGTTATCTGTGTCCTTGCGCTTCTTCCCAAAGAGCTTGTTTGAGATGATAATCCAAAACAATAGGGGACAGACCACGTTTTACTGGTTTTTGGTATGCGCCGGAATGACCACTTTTGGCCGAACTTCCCCGTACGCGGCAACGCCCAAGAGCGGCTCTGTCTAGGCTGCGAACGGCAGGTTACCGGCAGATTCCGGACCCGGGGGCTGGTTCTATATAAGAAATTACTAAACAGCGGGAGTCGACCCATCTAGGTCGTTTAGTTCTCGCTAATATATGCAATCCTAAACTACATATTTTTAATTTTTCCTATAATCTATGTCCCTGCCTGTTAAACAAAATAAAACTTAAGGGGGAAACAAAATGAACGGAAAAACCCATAGCAGTCTTAGCAGCGACAATTCGTTTTTAGTCCGAACACGTACCACCCTGCTTTGGCTTGCACATCTTGTAATGGCAAGCGCATTTCTGGCGCCAATTGTCGGTTTTGCTCAGCCGGATCCTGTGATCAGCTATACACCCAGCACCAAATGGACCACGCCTTTTGGCCCTCCAGCAGCAGATATCCTTCTCCAACATTCCAACTTCCTGCAGTGTACGGCCAGCGTCGACAATCCAATTGCACTTTGCTACTACTCTGGACCGGCGCCTAAGGAGGGGGAACCAGACTTGTCTTGTACCGTGACCGATAACCCACATTTTTCCAACTGTCGTTGCATTGAGATAAACACGGGGCTCTACTTTGTAGATATCAATTCCATTCTGGATGAAGACGTCTATAACAAGACTGTAAAAAAGTGCGGTGGCAACGGTGAAAAATGCGCTGGCGAACCTGACAAAGCTCCCGTATGTGATGCCATTAAGAAGAAGAAACTATTAGCCGATGCTTCGCCACCACCCGAAGTGATTTCAACGTTTAGCCTGCAATTGGAAACGGCCGAGGGTTATCAAATCGGCAGCAAGACATGCGCTGGTGATGATGCGGGGCACTATTCCGGTTGTATGACCGCTCCATGCATTCAAACCGATGAAACCGTCGAAATTTGCCAGCGAGTTGGCCCAATAGAGGACAATGTTCTCATTTGCGCTAATGCACCGATTGATATTTGTACCTGCCCAAATTGGTACGGCCCCTTCCAGATAGGCACAACGGTTGCCGACTGCGATCTCGGAGAAGACTACACCTGGTCAGCCGCCTTCAACCCCAAGCAGTTGTTGATCACCAAGGCGCAGGAGGTAGTGTCGACTTTGCCTTGCATTCCTGACAAGCCAGGGGAAGATGGATGCCCACTGTTGCCTCCCGTCGACCCCAACGCACAGCATAAAAAGCCCTGGCTGCCGCCTATACCAGACAATGTGAATTGCTCAAAGGTATGTAATGAATATAAACGAAGCATTAATGATGAGGGTGTACAAGTTGGTTACACCTGTGATGCAACAGTTTGTACAACTCCCGGGAACGGCTCGCTTGCCGATCCGTTTTTAATCAAGAATGCCTGCGAAGGGCTGGGTTCGGGACCAAAAGGCAGTCTTAGCGAAATCGTGAAGCTGGAAACGGCAGTAAGCTGTAGCTGTTGTGCCAGTCAAATTTGCGAGTGCGAACCAAACGAACTCACAAATTATGCAATTGACGAATTCAATGAAGCACAAGATGCCTTGGGAATTGAGACGCAATGTGAATACAATGGCAGTCTGTGTGGAACACAGTGATCAATAGGCGCCTATTCGATACTCACAGAGCCTGGACGACTGTTCTTTCGCCAGGCTGACGGCAATATCTGTTGAACCTGGTGCAGATGTGCCGAATCTATCAGTCGGCAAACTGCTTGTCCCAGTTTTGGCGCGTGCCGTAAAGTTCCATGCGCTCAGATTCATGTGTTCGATGGTATAAAAATTAGACGTCCCGTCACACAATGCCAGATAACGGCTATGGAATCCTGGATAGATATGGCTGCAAGTTGCCCAAGCGTTTTCATCGTCTTCAGTATTTGATTATAGCGCCTGTCTATTTAATAGTAATTGAGCCTGCCATGCATCCCGATTGCCCACAGTAACTCAGGGAATGTGGTGTTCTGGCCGGTTGTACACCTTGCCGGTTACAAGGACAATTGGCATACAGGGCACGACGAAGGGTGAGTAACTGGCACAAACAGGACGTTTCTGGAGTGAGTAGCTGTAACTGCTACTAAGCGGGGATTGCCGACCCTAATGCGGCATTCCCCGTAATTCCGTGGACTTCTGAGTTATACTGAAAACGGTCATTTAGATGGCGGTGTAGTTATGCTTAATATCAGCCCTTTTCTCACCCAGATGATTTTCACGTACACTGCACTACAACAAAACACCCAATACATCATCAAGGAGGTGAACCTATGTCTATTGACACAACTCAGCACCAGAGATTTGGCATGTATGCGATCGTCCCGACGCTGGCACTACTGATACTAGTGTGCGCAGGTTGCACGGAAAAGGAAGCCACGGCCCCAGGGGAAGCTATGCCGGTTCAGGCGCCATCCCCTCAGATCATGGAACCGGAGGCAACACCGCCTGCTGAGGCACGTGAATCAGCCGTCGAGCCAAATGAACCTCAGGCTGCCTCTGAATCCACAGCTGACACACAGACAGCACCTGCGGACGGACAGAAGATTTATCAGGCATCCTGCCAAGCCTGCCATGCTGCCGGAGTAGCAGGTGCGCCAAAGATGGGTGATAAAGATGCCTGGGCGCCACGCATTGCCAAGGGTAATAATGCTCTGCTTTTATCAGTCAAGAATGGTCTCAACGCGATGCCACCGAAGGGTGCCTGCATGAGTTGCACCGACGAAGAGCTGCAAGCCGCCATTGTATACATGGTCGAACAGGGTTCCTGATCGTTGTCACGGAGACTGATAATCTCGGTCTCCGTGACACATATAGCACCATGCACATACTGAGGCGGCTATCAGACGCAGCATGACCGCAGATTCGAAGCACTGATAGCATGCTCCTATTCGTGAAGGGAACGACAACCTATGCGGCTAACCGGATGTAAGCAGTAAGCCAGGGGACGGTAGGTTCCCGTGCATTTCAGCCGTTGAACGGCAAATTTCTGGGTGATCCGCAAGAAGCACGCTGTAATAAACAACATGATGAACAATCAAGATATCAAATATCAATTCTATATAAAAAGAGCTTGGGCAATCTATGCACTAATAACCATTGCCCTTATCGCTATATTGGTACTCTTTGTCGCTCAGGATAACGAAGAGAGGTTTTTCTTCACAATAATGCCTGCAGCAGCAGCTTATGTTTTTCGCCCGACTCACAGGTACCTCGGCAAACTCATTTTCAAGTTCACTGGTGTTTCTCAACCCTCAGAGAATGAATGAGCTTGCACTACCTAACACTTACTTAACAATGGACGATCCTAAACGTCACGCCCGTTAGCTCAAGCGTTACGAATGTCCGTAGTGGCGGCATAGTTGCCCTCCGCTGGTTATCCTGGAAGGGCAGGTTGTGGCCGAATATACACGTACGCAGCTGAGCCAGGTAATAGCTTCGTTCCGACCAAGAACGGCAAGTAACCATCTGTACCCTGAACTACATGTATTTCTTATATAAGCATTCGATGTAGGACAGTGTGCGACCCATTACTACCGGTCGCTTGCTTCTCTCAGAACGTCAGCTTTGTACCCGTTATGCGACTCCCAATAGTCAGACGCGGCCCAGCAAGCTTCGAGTCCCTCCTGACTCACTTGGGGGCAACATAATTTATTGTCATAGGCAATGTGAGGCTTTTGGAGACAGGGTCGTGAAGCATTATTAGCGTGTGCAGATTCAGTATACTATGCAGCAAATAAAATGCGGAGAATCATATGTTCGAGTGGATAAGCAGCCCTGAAGCATGGATCGCACTGACCACACTGACAGCGCTGGAAATCGTGCTCGGCATAGACAATATCATCTTTATTTCCATCCTGGTATCACGACTACCAAGTCATCAGAGAGAAATGGGTAGACGTGTCGGTCTGACCCTCGCCATGTTGACGCGCCTGGCTTTATTGTTTTCCATTGCCTGGGTCATGGGCCTGAAGGATGCCTGGTTTACAATCCTCGGCCAGGAAATATCGGGCAGGGATGCCATTCTGATCCTGGGCGGTTTGTTCCTGTTGTATAAATCCACGCACGAGATACATCAGAGCATGGAGGGTATTGAGGAGGAAGCCAGTGTGCCGAAAGTCGCCGGTCTGACCGGCATACTGGTTCAGATTGCCATCCTAGACATCGTTTTCTCACTCGACTCGGTGATCACTGCTGTCGGACTGGTAGAACATGTTTCCATCATGGCGATTGCGATCATTATCGCGGTTGGCATTATGCTGATGGCAGCAAAGCCTATCGGCGATTTTGTAGACCATCATCCCACTATTAAGATACTTGCGCTGTCATTCCTCATACTGGTCGGTGTCACACTGATCGTCGAAGGCTTTGACGTGCATGTACCGAAGGGTTACATCTACTTCGCAATGGCCTTCTCGGTCACGGTAGAAATGCTCAATATCCGAATGCGCAAGAAGGCTGCCGTGCCGGTGAAGTTGCATAAGCAGTATAGTGAGTAGTTAAGGGATGGAACCACTATGGGCGCAGGAACACGAAGGTATTACTTGTATCCGCCCTCTTCCTCTGGGAGAGGGCCCGAGAGAGGGCGTTTCATGGGGTATCATTCCTAAGCCATAAGCATACCTGCCCTTGCGGAAGAGCGCCTATTGCTCACCCCAAATGGAAAAAAATCCATTACCAGCCGTCGGCGTCCTGATACGACGGTACCACGCACCTCATCTTCCAGCTACTGGATTTCATTGCCCGCTTGCCCGCCCTGGTGCGCAAACCCCAAGTGAACCTGACGTGATTCCATGGCGTTTTCGCACCCATCAGCATATTAACCCAAGACCTTCTGCTTCACGCTGCTGTCCAGTCATTGATTAGAAATTTTGGATTGAAGTGTTTTGGCCGTACTTGCCTCTACACGCCGATGCTAGGCGCTGACTCTGTACCAACCACGAACGGCAGGTTCGTGGTCCTTACGGGAAGTTGAACGTCTAGCTTGCTGGAATTTCTGCTGTACGGGGAAAGCCGACCCTGAAGAGACATTCAAGTGGATTTTTAGGGCGGAAAGAACCGGGCGAAAGGTAAACATTAGAACGCCAAGGGCAATGGGAGCCGCTACGTAGCGAAGCGTCCCAGTGAGCGAATTGATCCCGGGGCTCTGCTTGGTCTGATGTGCTAGATTCTTTTCGTTCGACCCTCTTTCAACACCTTGCTTTTTCACAATAGAGATAGCGTGCTGCGTCGATACGCTGGCGGACAACAGAACCCGGGTGCACAAAGTTGTAAATATACTGCTCATTTTTCGTTTCAGGTATTGCAGGGCTGTTCCTCCTCTTGGGTTGAACATCGTGATTCTTCGATGATGGCGCCCATTCAACTTCCGATTTCCAAAAAACGGAGGCACTCGGGTTCGAGCTCCGCATTAGCGCGGTCCAGTATTTTCTTTTCCAGTTCGGGTGTGATCAGATCTCTGTAAGCGCCCACTTTTCCCTGGCGGATAAAGCGGCCTGGTTTGAATAGGGAATTGCCCGATTCGGTCTGTCCTGAAAACTTTTCGTCGTGCGCTTTCATCCAGTCGAATGAACTGTATTCCAGTACCTTTGCTTTTTGTTCCGGGGTAAGTTCCCAACCTAGAAATGCGGCAATCTGATCAACGCCCGCGCCAGGATCGCGCTTCAGATCCTGATAGCGAAGCATCAACACTTTTTGATGGTCGCGGTAAGGCCACCAGCTTTTGACGTTGCGGAACCAGGCGGCGAACTTGAGCCAGGTATCGACATGGGCGGCAAACGAGGCAGGACGTTGATGCCCGGCCATGTCACGTGCCGAATCGGTCATGTTCATCAAATGGTGGTAAAAACTCACGCAGCAGTCGCGCGGGTCGCGCACCGTAAGAATGATGCTGGCAATGCCGATGCCCGGGGTCTGCTCTGCGGTGCAGTGGGTCTTGAACAGACGGGGGCGGGGCAGGGTGTCGTAATCGTCCAGCACCTGCCGCCAGCTTTTACCCTTACGCGGTCGTTCCAGCCAGGGGACCATGGTATCGATGTTGTCAAAATTCGTATCGCCGCTGCTGCGCATCTGGTACAGGATCTGCTGCATCCAGGTCGTGCCCGCCTTGGGCGCGGTGGTGATGAGTATATCGGATTCCAGTGGCTGAAAATGGGCCAGCACCCAGGGATCGTGGGTGCCATCCGGCATGCCCCATTTCGGATCGAGTGATGTGGAGTCCGGCATGGTGACTGCGCGCTCCCGTTTCTTTTGCGATGATCCGATATGGAATGATGGAAATTTCGTTTATCTGATTATACTAATTCTTTCAATTCAGGTGAACGTCTGATGTTAACCCAGACTGTGTAAGGACGTATAGCTCGCTATAATCATGCCCTCATAACGGCGAGAGGCAGTCATGAAGCGTTTCATCGAAGGTGAAGACCGCAACCAGAGCACGTTGTTTCCCGAAGCGCTGAATGACTACCTTGCGGAAGACAACCCTGTCACGGTGATTGCCGACGCGGGCTACTTCAAGCGTGTAGATATTTTTTCATGCCACGAATCCGGCATTACAGCATTTGTACCACGGTCACCGAACCTGGGTAATCGCGCCAAAACTGCTTTCGGAAAAAAGGATTTTCGCTACCTGCCCGAAAAGGATGAGTACCGTTGTCCCGCAAATGAGCGTTTGATCTGGCGCATGACATCAAAAGATTCTAAATAAGATTTCTCTAAACAGCGGGAGATGATGGTTCCGGTCGTTTAGCAAATAACTATCTGATAATTACCTAAAAGACAAGGACCGACCGTAGTGAGATGTTTAGCTCATTATCTCCATTAGCACTTTGACGAGAGAACTTTTTAATTACATCTATGTATGATGCCAGGCATAGATGATAAGGAAGGTGCTAAATTACATGAAAGTTCTATTCATTCTTAATGAAGGACCTTACGGCTCAGAGAAAACCTATAACGCGTTGCGTCTCGCAATGGCATTGCAGAAAGATCAGCCCGGCACAGAGGTACTTATTTTTCTTATGGCGGATGCTGTTACAGCTGCACTACCTGCGCAAATCACACCGCAGGGCTATTATAACGTTGAGCGCATGGTGAAGTCCGTTGTTTCCAAAGGTGGGCAAGTTAGGCTTTGTGGCGCTTGCTGCGAGGCTCGTGGCATCAAAGCCATACCTCTATTGGAAGATACTGAGATCAGCACCATGAGTCAGTTGGCGCAATGGACCGTCGAATCAGAAAAGGTCTTGGTCTTCTAATTGTGCGACAAACTACGCGCTCCAGCAGGTGTCCATGTCGCTACTATGAAAGGGTGTTTTCGTGAGAGAAGAAAACCTGTCTTTGCGTGCTAAATACAATATCACAGCCATTTTTTATGACACCTTGGATTATCCATGGGAGCGGCTTTACAGAGAATGGCGGCCACGGTTACTGGGTGATTTGCGTGGCAAGGTGCTGGAAGCAGGGGTAGGAACGGGAAGAAATTTCAAACACTATCATGATAGCGTTGAATTAACAGGTGTCGATCTAAGTGATGTTATGTTAAGAAAGGCAGCTAAGAAGGTAAAGAAAGCTAATTGCAAAATAGAACTTCTGCATGATGATGCCAGTATTATGCATCTGGTCAATTCGAATGAGTATGACTGGATAATATCCACCTTCCTTTGTTGTGTCATGCCAGATGAATTTCAACCTATGGCATTGGAGCAGTTTAGCCGTGTTCTGAAGCCGGGCGGGAAATTCAGGTTGCTTGAAATGATTTATTCAAAAAACAAGAAAATAAGAAGACGTCAGGATCTTTTTTCTTCATTTGTTGAAAAAGTCTATGGCGCCAGATTTGACAGAAAAACAGTTCAATTCATTGAGGAATCCCCTGATCTTGATATCACTAGTAAACGTTTCTTGAAAGATGATGTTTATCTACTTATCGAGGGAGTTAAGAAAGGATTCTGAAGAGAGGTGTACCTGAAAGCGTACGAGATGGTAGCCGAGGCCAGGCAGGGGATCGCCAACTACTTCCGCTTCTACAATCGTGCACGCAGGCACCAGAGCCTGGGTCGGAAGACGCCGGATCAGGTCTATAAAGGTAGCGTGATGTGGCCGGTCGCAGCATGACCAGGCCGCTGCATGTGTGGGCAGAATATACTTAAGCGGCTGTCCAGAAAACGGGGTCCATTTCTCCTCACCAGGGCAGTTACCGGAATGTGAATACCATAAGTCAGGCTCAGTCGTTGCTGGCTCGCAGCAGTTTCTTCAAGTGCTGGCCAAACTCGGAGAGCAGGTATTCAAGGAAGTCGTCACGTAATTCAGGACGCTCCACAGCAAGCTCTACCGTAGCCTGCAGATCCCCGTATAATCCCATGTGCGCCGACGCCGTTCGGTCCCGAGATTCGGAGAGCACAATGCACGAAATGACGGTTGGGCATTACCTGCTTCGGCGGCTGGAGCAGGCAGGCCTGGAGCATATGTTCGGCGTTCCGGGGGATTATGTGCTGGATTTCATGGACCAGGTGGTGGAGAGCCGCATCCGCCTGATCGGCAACTGCAACGAGCTCAACGCGGGCTATGCGGCAGATGCCTATGCCCGGCTCAAGGGGATAGGCGCGGCCTGCGTAACCTTTGGCGTAGGAGGCCTCAGCATCCTCAATGCTGCATCCGGTGCCTATGCCGAGCGCGCGCCGGTGGTCTTCATCAGCGGTGCCCCGCGCGCCTCGCAGCGCATCGCCGGCACTCATATGCATCACACTCTCCCCAGCTATCAGCTGCAGCTGGAGATCTTCGCCAGGGTGACGGTGGACTCGGTGCAACTCACCAATTCCCATACCGCGCCGGATGAAATCGACCGGGTGCTGGTCAACTGCCTGAGCGAGCGCCTGCCCGTCTACATCGAGCTGCCGGTGGACATGGTGGACGCCCCCTGTCGCGCCCCGGTGGCGCTCGATTTCCATCGCCCGCATGGCTCCCATGCACCGGCCCTGCAGGAGTGCGTGCGCGAGATCGCAGCCATGATCGACTTCGCCCAACAGCCGGTGATCCTGGCCGGAGTGGAGGTCCACCGCTTCGGTCTGGGCGAGGCCCTGCTCCGCCTGGCCGAGAAGACCGGTATCCCCTATGTCACCACCATCGACGGCAAGTCCGCACTGCCCGAGAAGCATCCGCTGTTCATGGGGGTCTACATGGGAGCGCTCAGCCGTGATGCAGTGAACGCCCAGGTGGAAAGCTCCGATGGGCTGCTCTGCTTCGGCGCCATGAGCACCGACATCAATACCGGCGGATTCACCGCCCGCCTGCCCGAGCAGAACATGGTGCGCGCGCACAAGGACCGGGTCAGGATTTCCAGCCACGTCTACGACCGAGTCTGGATGGGCGATCTGATCGAGGCGCTGACCGCGGAACTGGGTCCCCACTGCTGCATCGTCGATCACCCCGAGGATCCCCATGCGGCCAAAGGTGCCTATACGGCGGACAGTTCCGCACCCGTGCGGGTCGCGCGCTTCTACGACAGGCTCAACCGTTTTCTCCGGCAGGATCACCTGGTGTTGGCCGAGACCGGGGATGCCATGTTCGCCGCCAGCGAGCTTTACATCGGCGACCCCGAGGGATTCATCTCCCAGGCCTATTACCTGTCCATCGGGTATGCCCTGCCGGCGACGCTGGGGGTATGCCTGGCCCGGCCGGACAAGCGGGCGGTGCTGCTCCAGGGCGATGGCTCCTTCCAGGTGACAGCCCAGGAGCTCTCCACCCTGTTGCGCCACCACTGCAATCCGATCATCTTCCTGCTGAATAACGATGGTTACGTGATCGAGCGGCTTATACATGATGGCCCCTATAACGACATCCAGCCGTGGCGCTACCACGATCTGCCGGCGGCGTTCGGCGGCGACGCGTTGAGCCTGGAGGTCAGGACCGAAGGCGAGCTGGAAGCCGCCCTGACGGCGGCCGAGGGTAACCCTGAGCGACTGGTGTTCATCAATCTGCACCTGCCGCCCAACGAGGGCTCGGCGGCCCTGGAGCGCTTGTGCACCGCGCTAAGGCAGCTCCAGATAGCGAAAGAAAATTAGCCCGGCTGGTTCCTTGGCCACACGAAGCTTTGGCGGATAGCAGATGTCGGTGTGATGTGTCTGGCGGCGCCAGCCGGAGCGAGGCTCGCGACGGACCTGTTTGTGATGAATAGTAGCGATATGCTCGTTCCAGCTTCACATTGTTTTGAAATTGGCGCGTCGCAGTAGAATATTCGGGCCGATGCCGACGGTTTCTTGCCCGCACCCTGTTCATGGCGATGAATTTACACTAAAATCCTGCCTCAACACGCTGACTCACAAAACTATTTCGTACGGAGGCGGGGTATGTCTAGAACCATGGTCGGTCCGGTATTATATCTGCTTGCCAGTCTCCTGGGGCTGGCGAGTCTGCCGACGACCACGGATGCCGCGGATAACTACGACGTTTCCTATGTCTGGTCCCGGAATATCGACGGCGTCCGGGATTACCGCAAGCAGGTCGCGGGGGTGCTGGGACCGGGCGTTGCGAAGGATCTCAAGGTGGTTACCCGGGACAGCCTGATCGGTCTTGTCTACGTGCGCCATGGTGACAGCGCCGGCGCCACCCGGGTTGCGAAGAGCCATACCAGGCTGTTGCGCGCCAAGGGTCTGGATGCAGCCAGTCCGATACGTTCCGAGAACTGGAGGCTGGTTGGTGGCACCGGCGCATTGCAAACCGCTGCCGCAGCGTCCGCCGTGGCAGATTCATCCGGTGTCGGGATGAAGAAAACCGCGACGGCACCGCCCGCCATGCCGGTTTCTCGCAGAAGCAGTATGACAAGCACCGAACGCACCCGGGAGATCCACAATCTGGAGGCGGCGGTTGAAGATTATATCAATCGCCTGCGCAAGGATGGCAAGCTCGATCCCGACGAGCGCACCGGCTGGTCGGTGTATGATTTCACCACCGGCGAAAAGCTGGTCACCATCAACGAGGATGAGCAGTTTCAGGCGGCCAGTCTCGTTAAGCCTTTCATCGCGGCGGCGTTCTTCCACAAAGTCGAGAAGGGCGAACTCAGCTACAACAGCGAAAGCCGCCGGCACATGGAGCGGATGATCCAGCATTCCAACAATGCCTCCACCAACTGGGTGACCCGCAAAGTGGGAGGACCCCAGGCTGTTCAACGGATACTGAAACAGCAGTACCCTGCAATATTCCAGGAGATCCATCTGGTCGAATACATACCTGCGGGCGGGAAGACCTACCGCAACAAGGCATCCGTGCATGACTACAGCCGCTTTCTGTACGCGCTCTGGAAGGAGGATATCGCCGGTGCCCGCGAGATCAAGCGCCTCATGGCGCTGCCGGGAAGCGACCGGATCTACACCGGCGTCCGTGTTGTTCCGAAAGGCACCAAGGTTTACAACAAGACCGGCAGCACCGCGCGTGTTTGCGGCGACATGGGCATCCTGAATGTCAAGGGTCCCGGCGGCAAGTGGTACCCTTATACGGTGATCGGCATCATCGAGAAGGAACAGAATGCCACGAACTACACGAGCTGGATCCGCTCGCGCGGTAACATCATCCGTCATGTTTCCAGCATCGTCTATCAGAGCATTGCCCAGAATCACAATATCTAGCATCCTGAGGCTTGCGGGCGCCAGCCAAGCCCGCGGTCGTCGAACATCCACGTGGCGCCGGCGTCATCCTGATCGACCAGGCGCTGGCCGGTATGTCGACACGAATAAATCCGCGTAATCTCCTTTAGTCATTTTTCAGGTACCCCTGGCTAATCAATCGCCACAAGCGAAAAATTGATTGTGCAAAAATAAATATGCTTGACCATATATGCGTATACGCGTATATATTTCCACTTATCTATCGAAGGCGATCATGACGGTCCAATGGTACAGGCGATAGTTGTGGGCGGATGCTAAACAATGAGATGGCGTGAAATCCTGTTCTGGATTGCGGTTTGCGGCGTTGTCGCGTTGGGTTTCTATACTCTTCCCAATGCAACCTGTCTGTTCTGGCATTCGACAGGCCCACTGATCCAGGCGGATCTGCGACTTGACCATATCCTGGAGGCCAGCCTGTGGCTTGTGGGCTTCCTGGTATGCGGCGGAAGAGGGTGGCACAGCCCGTCAGTTTGTTATCGATCACACTCGGGATGCGAGCTGTGATTGCGAGATCCGCAATCCATCCGGTCGGTGCTGTCTGATGGATTTCCCCGGAAGTGATTCCGGCGGATGTGCATGATGCCTGGCCCAGTATTTCAAACCAATAATCACGAGTAACGTTACCATGGAAGCTGATCAATTCTTCAAAGCCCTGAGTGACCTCACCCGCCTGCGCATGCTGGTGCTGCTGAATTGCGAGGGGGAACTCTGTGTCTGTGAACTGACCCACGCACTGGACGAGATCCAGCCAAAGATATCTCGCCATCTGGCGCAGTTGCGTGAGCTTGGGGTGGTGCTGGACCGGCGTCAGGGGCAGTGGATCTACTACCGCACTCAATCCCGATTTGCCGGCATGGGCACGCGAGGCCCTCATGGCAACGTCCGAGGGTGTGATCACGCAATCCCCCTTTAACGCGGACCTGCAAGCGCTCTCGGATATGCCGAACCGGCCGGATAGTGTCTGCTGTGCTTGATCGGGCCTGAAACATATCAACAAGGAGATCATCGAAATGACTGTTCGTGTAGGTATTAATGGGTTCGGGCGCATGGGCCGGCTGGGGACTTCGCGCAGGCTGGGGAAGAGAAGAATTGTCGATCGTTCGGGTCAACGAGATCGCAACCGATGCCGCGGGCTCGGCACACCTGCTTGAAGTTCGATTCGGTGCACGGTACCTGGGCCGATGGATTGCGAGGCCGAGGGTGAAGCGATGATCGTCGCTGGCCAGCGCATTGCCTGCAGCCGCAATCCGCTATTGACGAGACCGACTGGTCAGACTGCGACATCGTGATCGAGGCCACGGGCAAGCACCACAAGCAACCGGAGACCCTGCAGCGTTACTTCGACCAAGGCGTGAAGAAGGTCATCGTTGCCGCACCGACCGAGGGTGCGCTCAATATCGTCTACGGGATTAACGATCACCTGTACGATCCGGCCGAACACCACCTGGTCACGGCGGCCTCCTGTACTACCAACTGTCTGGCACCGGTAGTCAAGGTGATGCATGAAAAAATCGGTATCGTGCACGGTTGCATGACCACCATCCACGACATCACCAACACCCAGACCATCGTCGACAAGGGTCACAAGGACCTGCGCCGGGCCAGGGCCTGCGGCCAGTCGCTGATCCCAACGAGCACGGGGTCCGCCAGGGCGATCACCAGGATCTTCCCGGAACTCACCGGCAAGCTGAACGGCCACGCGGTTCGCGTGCCCCTGCTCAATGCCTCGCTGACCGATTTTGTCTTCGAGGCGGCCCGCCCGGTCACGGCAGAGGAGGTCAACGGGTATTTCAAGGCGGCGGCCGAGGGCGAACTGCAAGGCATCCTCGGTTACGAAGCGCGCCCGCTGGTGTCGGTGGATTATCTGAATGACCCGCGCTCGTCGATCGTCGATGCGCTGTCCACGATGGTGATCGATGGCACCCAGGTAAAGATCTATGCCTGGTATGACAACGAATGGGGATACGTGAACCGGATGATGGATCTTGCCGGCAAGGTCGCAGGAAACCTGTAGATAATGGACGCTGCGACCCGCAACTATCTGGTGGTGACGGGCGGCTACTGGGCCTTTACCGTCACAGACGGCGCCATCCGCATGCTGGTGGTGCTGTATTTCCACCTGCTGGGCTATTCGCCTTTCGAAGTGGCCATGCTGTTCCTGTTCTACGAGTTCTTCGGCATCGTCACCAACCTGGTCGGCGGCTGGCTGGGCGCGCGCATCGGACTGAACCTCACCATGCACATCGGTATGGGGATGCAGGTAGTGGCGTTGTTGCTGCTCACCGTACCCGATGCCTGGCTGTCGGTGCCCTATGTCATGGCCGCCCAGGCCCTGTCCGGTATCGCCAAGGACCTGAACAAGATGTCCGCCAAGGCGAGCGTCAAGACGCTGGCCGGGGACGGCGGCGAATCGAAGCTGTTCCGCTGGGTGGCGGCATTGACGGGTTCCAAGAACGCCCTCAAGGGGGCAGGCTTCTTTGTCGGGGCGGCACTACTGGAATGGATCGGTTTTCGCGGGGCTCTGGCCCTGCTGGCGGGCATGTTGCTACTGGTTCTGATCGTGACCGCGCTGCTGCTGCCCAGGGGCGTCGGCAAGATGAAGTCGAAGCCGAAGTTTACCCAGGTGTTCTCCAACACGCCGGCGATCAACTGGCTGTCGGCGGCACGCTTTTTCCTGTTTGGTTCGCGCGATGTGTGGTTCGTGGTGGGGCTGCCGGTATTTCTCTACTCGGTACTCGGCTGGAGCTTCACCCAGGTCGGCGGCTTCATCGCCCTGTGGGTGATTGGCTACGGCATCGTCCAGGCCAGTGCACCCCGTCTGATCCGCCGCAGTCACCACGGTGAAGGGACCCGGTGGCGGGACGGCCCGACTCTGGGCCTTTATTCTGGCGGTCTTCCCGGCAGCCATGGCCCTGGCGCTGCAGTCCGGGTTGAACCCGACGCTGGTGCTGGTCACCGGGCTGGTGTTGTTCGGAGTGGTGTTCGCCATCAACTCGGCAGTGCACTCCTACCTGATCCTGGCCTACTCGGACTTCGACAAGGTGTCGATGAACGTGGGCTTCTACTACATGGCCAATGCCGGCGGGCGTCTGGCCGGCACCATTCTCTCGGGTCTGGTTTACCAGACCCAGGGGCTGACCGGTTGTCTGTGGTGGTCGGCGGCGTTCGTACTGGCGGCCGCGGTGCTGTCCTTCAAACTACCTGCAGTCGAGCCACAGGCCGAGATCCGGCAAGCAAGCGGCCCATGTTTGAGGCATTTGCCAACGTGCTGGCCTTCGGCATGCTGGGGCTTGATCCGTCCTCCCGCACGGGAGCGGCGGTGCACTTCTTCATCATGGACGTGGCGAAGATCTTCGTGCTGCTGGTCGTGGTCATCTATGTCATGGGCCTGTTGCGGGCCGCTGGTAGCCCCGGAGCAGGTGCGTGCCTTCGTGCGCGGGCGCCCTGACTGGCAGGCGCGGGGCCTGGCCGTCTCGCTGGGTGCGGTCACGCCGTTCTGTTCCTGTTCTTCGGTGCCGCTGTTCATTGGCTTCGTCGAGGCCGGCATCCCGCTGGGGGTGACATTCTCGTTCCTGATTGCCAGTCCCATGATCAACGAAGTAGCGGCCGTCATTCTGGTGGGCATCCTCGGGTGGAAGCTGGCGGCCCTGTATGTCCTCGCGGGGCTGGTCGTGGCCTGGTTCGGGGGAATCGTCATGCAGCGCTTTCAGGCCCGAGCGCTGGGTCGAAGACTACGTGTGGCAAGATCCAGATGGGTGAAGCAGATTTGCCGAAACCGGATACGACCTTTGCCGGCCGGCACCGTTATGCCCTGGCCGAGGTTCGGGAGATCGTTGGACGGATCTGGACGTGGGTGCTGATCGGCATCGGGGTGGGTGCATTGTTTCACGGTTTCGTGCCGGCAGGCTGGGTTTCGGAAAACCTGGGCGGTGACAGCTGGTACACCGTCCCGGCAGCGGTGGTTCTGGGTATCCCGCTGTATTCCAATGCCACGGGTGTCATTCCCGTGGCCGAGGCCATGCTCGGCAAGGGTGTGGCGGTTGGCACGACCCTGGCCTTGATGATGAGTGTGGCTGCGCTCTCCCTGCCGGAGATGCTGATCCTCAGGAAGGTCATCCGGTGGCCGGCTTTAGCGCTGTTTGCCGGAGTACTCGCGGTGGCCTTCACCCTGGTGGGGTGGGGCTTTAACGCGATTGTGTGAATTTAAGGAGTGTCTACATCATGAAACAGATCAAGGTCCTTGGTAGTGGTTGCCGCAATTGCGAGATCACGGCCAATGTCATCGCGCAGGCGGCGAAGGATGCCGGTGTCGAGGTCGAGATTGAAAAGATCACGGATATGGCCGCGATCATGGCCTACGGGGTCATGTCGACACCCGGTGTGGTGGTGGACGGCAAGGTAGTACATGCCGGTGGCGTACCCGGCCCTGATCAGGTGCGGGCCTGGGTGCAGGAGTAAGTCTAGATGATCAACGTATTATTCGTCTGCAGCGGAAACGGGGATGAGAGCGAAGCGATGAGCACCCAATGCGAAGTCACTGCGAAGAAGACGGCGGGAATCCCCATGGGATTCTTCGAGCGTTATCTGACGGCATGGGTGTTTCTCTGCATTATTGCCGGTATTACGCTGGGGCATTTCATGCCTGGGCTCTTTCAGCTGATTGGCAGGATGGAAGTGGCGCAGGTGAATCTGCCGGTGGCAATACTGATCTGGCTGATGATCATTCCCATGCTGCTCAAGATCGATTTTCATGCGCTGTATCACGTCACGGAGCACTGGCGGGGGATTGGTGTGACGCTATTTGTGAACTGGGCCGTGAAACCCTTTTCCATGGCACTGCTCGCCTGGTTGTTCATTCGCGGCCTGTTTGCTGCCTGGCTGCCCGCTGAACAGATCGATTCCTATATTGCAGGACTTATCATTCTGGCTGCCGCACCTTGCACCGCGATGGTGTTTGTCTGGAGCAACTTGAGCTCAGGCGAGCCACATTTTACGCTCACCCAGGTCGCACTCAATGATGTGATCATGGTCTTTGCGTTCGCCCCTATTGTCGGCCTGTTGCTGGGGCTGTCTGCCATTGCTGTTCCCTGGGATACCTTGTTCCTGTCGGTGGTGCTCTACATTGTCATTCCCGTGCTCATCGCGCAACTCTGGCGGCGTGCTGTTTTGGTCGGGAAACACGGTGTTGCCAGACTTGCACAGGTCATCAAGACCCTGCATCCAATCTCCCTGGCAGCCTTGCTGGCAACGCTGGTCTTGCTGTTCGGATTTCAGGGAGATCAAATTATCGCTCAACCACTGATCATTCTGCTCCTTGCCGTCCCCATCCTGATCCAGGTGTTCTTCAATTCGGGGCTTGCATACCTGCTCAACCGCTGGGTGCGTTCCCCGCACTGTGTCGCTGGCCCGTCGGCCTTGATCGGGGCCAGCAACTTTTTCGAACTTGGCCGTAGCCACTGCCATCGTGCTGTTCGGTTTCGAATCAGGTGCCGCACTGGCCACTGTGGTGGGCGTGTCTGATCGAGGTGCCGGTGATGCTGGCGGCCGTAGGTGTGGTGAACCGTACCCGTTGCTGGTACGAGCAACGTGAGGGCGTGGTGCCCCATGAGGAATGTTGTCCGTCCGAGGGGAACCAGTAGCCCCATCAGTAGACGCTCGCTTCGGATCGTAGAGAACGCCATCAGCAATTGCGCTCACAGGATCTTCTCGGGTGGAATCGAAGCCCTCCCGGATCCGGGTACAAGGCATTGAACTTCACGTCCAGTGCCTCAAGTGCTGTATTGACCATCTCCCGTATCGGATGCAGTGGATGACCTTATGATACACGTTGCTCAGGATTGACCGTACTGAACAGCGTGTCCTGTTCAATATCGGATCGTGCATCGTTCTGTTTCCATCTTCTTTGAGTGACGGATATCTTGTCAGTCAGGCAGCTTTTTTTAAGAGCCTGCCAGGGTTCGAAAACACACAACTTTGTATATAATCCGGTAAGATCCATGTGCACTGCCTGGTCGCGGATCTAAACACATACTGGAGAACGTGAATGTTGAGAATTCAACCAAAATGGGCTCTTGCAGCTGTTATTGCCCTGGCTTTCTGTCTGACAACGCCGGCCTACGCACAGTCTGCGTCAGATTGTGCGGCCCGTGCGGAGCGTGCGGAGCGCGGCTCCAACAGTGTCGTGGGCGGGGCTGCCGTTGGAGCTGCAGGCGGCGCCGTGTTTGGCGCCATTGTGGGCGACAACCGTAAAGCCACCCGGCGCGGTGCCGCCCTCGGGGCCGTAGCCGGCGGTGCAAACAATGCCTACCGGAAAAACCAGACATACAAACAGGTCTATGATGCCTGCATGGCTGGTCATTAATCGCTAATCAGAAAACAAGACAGGAGCTTCTTATGTACAAACTACATCGAGTCCTTGGGGTCGCCACTACCTTCACCATGTTGTGCCTAGGTGGCTCAACTTTATTTGCAGATGAGTTATCCGAGCCCAGAGACCTTAAGGACTTCCAGTGCAAGGACGTCATGATCCTGTCCGGGGAAGATCGGGAGATCGCAATAGCCCTTGCCCATGGTTACATGCTGGGGAAGAAGAACACGACCCGGTACGTGCCGGAAGTACTTGCCGTGGCCACTGACAACTTTATGGACTATTGCCTGGATCACCCGGCCGACAATGCGTTAGTGGTGTTCGAGAAGTTCACCAAGTAAGCCTGGAACCTGTCACATACAACTGGATCGGCGGACGATCCAGTTGTATGTGACGGCCTGACCCTTTTGGCCGCACCCCTGGTTTTCGAGGCTTGATCGCTGTTTGTCACAATATCGTTATTAGCGTTGATTCATAGTCAGATCGTTTATTACACGAGTGATGCAAATGCCCCGCATTTCTCACCGGCCGCTTCTATCATATCCCGGCGGCACACTGTTCCATTGGTGGCCATCTACTGCCATCTGATAACCTGCATTAAATAGTTTTGTCATGTACTCCTTGCCAAAAGATTCACTGGATTTCTCGTCGAAACTTTCGGCCAATTTTTGCCGGTGCATCGAATGCGTATATCTTGCCCTGCACAAAGACGTTTTTCGGTTTCTCTGCCCTTGCGTCCGCTAGAAAAACGTTAAGAAGTTCCTCCCGACCTTGATCCTTCGGAACTCGAACTGAGAGTGAATAATGCTCGAAGCAATCAAGGATCATGTCTCGTTCTTGAGTTTCGATACAGCTTTTGCTTCGGAGGCTGCGTTTGATTTGCAGTGCAGGAAAGATCTTGAGTGGGTCGGGGTAAAGCACAAGGCAGGCAGTTCGTTCAGATTGCGTATGGCGGCATTCTATGATGTTAGCGTGGTCGGAAAATTTGAATATGTGTGTGTCTATTCTGTCTGTCATCCGGGCTATCAAATGAGCTGACAGGGGCGGACCCCATGCCACGCGGTACCAGCGTCCGGAGTGCTCGTCACGAGCGCCGTGGTCTGGCTACCCTGGCACCGAAACCCAGATGCAACCTTACGATGATTTACAGTGTGTTTGCCTCCTCCATGTTTGTAATCCAGCACCAGCTGCTGCGGATTGGTGAGGTACAGATCACAAGCAATCCCTGAGCGTCCGCTGCCCGAAGACAGAGTTCCTAAAGTGAGTAGTTGTATTTGCTGCTAAACGTGGGCTTTCGACCTAAAGTTTCAACCTGCCAATTCGATAAACGAGAAAATATCACGGCTATTGAAGTTGTACGGTATACATAGTAGAAATTCATGTCTGGAGGTGAGGAGGGGTGAATTCAAATGGCAAGTGCATCAAAAAGTAAAGCATCACTCTGGTACGGCTATCTCAATGCCGGTACACGCAGCAGTCCGGTATTGCGGGACGCACGCCTGGACACGGGCAACACGAAGACACTGTACCTGTTCAATCTTGTACGCGGCGAGATCCTGGAATACGCGCGCGAAATAGTTGAAAGGAAATTGCGTGAACTCAAACCGGCTGAATCCGGATTCATTGCGGAACTCGATGCCGGATACAAGAAGGCACGCCACAATTTCAAAGGTCACACTGCCAGTATCCATAACCTAACGAAGCATCCCGTCGCTGTGTTCAAGGAGAAAGTAGATGATTATGATGACAGCGAAATATTCATAGACGCCACTGACCTGTTGATGGATGCGGAAGAGGCATAGCAAGCAGGCTGCCGAACTTGGCGGATTCTTGTGGGGTAGATGAGCCATACTCCCCATAAGACGGAGATGTCAGCCCCAGATACCGACCATCTGCACCTGCAGCCTGTTCCTCGATTGTTCGCTTATCTGCCTTGTTGTGGATCAACATGGTTCTATTAAATGAACATTTTCTGAGCGCCAGTTCAACCGGTCGAAGGGATTTAGCGAATGATGGGTCTGGGCCGGTAGTAGTGGTACGGCCCAAGTGATGGCCTTTATCGAAGACTCTGTCGTCATCAAGAAGACACTCAGTCGCCCCGATGAAAAATTTCTTAGCATCTCTCGCCTCGTTATGGCTATCTGGGATCGATGTCCGATTACAGTATCAATCGACATTCACTTGCTTGCATTTTTCTATCGGGTTCACGCGCTCGATCGATTCCGGATTGGTATTCAAATGGTGCGATAACCGTTCAGAATGCACCAGGGGTGAGCAGATTATTTGTAAAGCTGGTGACTGCAACATCAGATTATTTATTAGAATTAATCGCTTATGGATTTCTGTCTGTACGGCACATTTTTTGCCTAATCCCTGTTATGACAGTACCAATATCAGGACTGGTCCGCCAGCGTAAGTGTTAAGACTCAGGATCAGCCAGATCAGCTGCCATATCATTTTCCGGAAAGGGGGAGGGCATTTCAATGACACGAACGATCTACACATTGATATGTGGCGCTCTGATATTTTTAGCGGCTATCACCCCGATAGCTATCCTTATCATTGATAAGGCTGGATTGTAGTGTCTTTTTGTGTCCGCGATATTGCTGAGGGTATGGCAATCCCGGCAAGGACAACCGGTCATTTACCTTTCAGGTATTCAAAACGTGCTTCGTCTATCTGCTAATTGGTCATTTGTAACTGAAATATTCGATCGGCGCGGCATGTGGATGCCCGTGTTTTGGAGGGTGAATTTTGAGCCTTTTCCGGGGTGACACTCGCCACCTGGACTAGAAAAGCACGCACCGCCTCTGGGTGGTTCGTGAAGGTCTCTGACATGACCACCGTCCATAGTAACCAACAAGGATGTGTTGTCGGATCTCTGAATGCGGCTTTGCTTCCTGCGACAGCTTCAGAAATTTTCCAGGTGTACAGACAGGCGGGTTCCTGAAAGCAATGTTTGTGCAGATGAAGTAACCATTTATACGCAAGGTGGACTATGCCTTGCTAATGATTTTCGATGCGCAGTCATGACCCAAGCATATGCCATCGGATGTGTCTATAATTCCGCCTGCATGGAATGTGACCCACCTGATTTTCAACACAACCGCCTGCTGCAGGGGTTGCTGGCGTGGTTACTGCTGCTGTGGATTATAACGGCCATCAAACCCTTCAACCGGCATGACTGGCTGCTGGAAAACCTGCTGGTGTTTTTCTACGGCGCACTGCTGGTGCTGACCTACCGCCGCTTCACCTTCTCCAACACGTCCTATGTACTGTTCAGCATCTTCATGAGTCTGCATCTGGTTGGCGCCCATTATACCTATAGCGAGGTACCCTTCGGCTTCTGGTTGCAAGATACACTGGACCTGTCTCGCAACCACTATGACCGCATTGTGCATTTCAGTTTTGGCCTGCTGATTGCGTACCCGTTTCGTGAGTTGTTGATGCGTGCAACCGGTATCATCCAGAGCTGGTCCTACATCATGACCGTGACCGTGGTCCTGGCCTTCAGTGCTTTCTATGAGATCATGGAAGGTGTGGTTGCCATACTTGTAGACCCGGAACTTGGTATGGCCTACCTCGGTACCCAGGGTGACGAATGGGACGCGCAGAAAGACTCTTTCCTCGCTTTCAGCGGATCGCTGGTCGCAATGCTGGTCACTTGGCTGAGTGTAAGATTGCCCAGGGAGATCTGATGGATCGCTATCGGGCGTTCGTTAGTTTCCCGTGAATCGCGGGAGATGGCCTTTCTCGCTACACTTGCCAGTAGCATGCGGGCTGCCGGTTACGGGTCGACCTCCATTCGCACACCTGAAATAGCGGCCCTACTCCGCACGCATGTCCTGCTTCAAGTTGAAATCTAAAGTACTGGGATGTAACCTTTCCCATGCCTACACTATTTGGCAGCCGTTAACCATACACCCCGTATACTGATTTTCCGGAGAGATCAGCATGGCCGAAGAAGTCACTGTTCAAAGCAAAAGAAAACGCATGTCATTGCTGGGCATGATACCCTGGACTTTCTTCCTGATTGCCTACGCAGTGGTGGTGCATCTCACGCGGATGAATATGGAAGGTGTGCTGGGCTACATTTTTGTCGGGTTCGGGATGTTTGTGCTGTTTGCGGAGTTCTTTAAATCAGGTGACATCAGTGTACCGTCATTTCTGACCGACATCCTTTTTGCAGTGATTGCTGTGGTCATCGCCACCGGCCTGCTTTCGTACCTGATCTTCAAGCTCGACCAGTCACCCACGTTCTTCTACTGGTTTGGCTATGCAATTGTCATCGGTGACGCCATTCTCAGTCCTTTTAACGCCTTCCGCACGGCGTTACGCAATTTCGGGGTCGGTTAGCATACGGCTGTCTCGCCGCAGCATTCGGCAAGCTGCCGCGGTGGAGGAATCAATTTATGCCGGCGGTGACACCGTCACCGTAAACGACGCCCAGTCAACTGTGGAGGCACTCGCGGTGAAGGACGGGAAGATCCTTACCATGGGATGCCTGGCCGAAATCGAGGGTGCACACAATGGCGAGTCCACGTGCATTGATCGATGCTAACTACAATGGCTACTGAATTGAGACTAATGGTAAGACGGTGGTAATATTGTTGTGGGCATCATCAAAAGGAGTAGAAATGAAAAGAATCATTCATTTGTCCTTCATGTTCCTTTTTGTGATGCAGGGAATCTTGCCAGCTGCTTACGCAGCGGACGCGCAGGAAGGTGAGGCGAGCTACTACGCCGAAAGCCTTGACGGCAACAAGACTGCCAGCGGCGAACGCTACGACAAGAATGCATTCACCGCTGCTCACCCTACGCTACCCTTCGGAACGAAAGTCAAGGTCACTTACCTGAAAACCGGACAATCGGTTGATGTCGTGATCAATGATCGTGGCCCTAAAGCCAAGGGCTATATCATTGATCTTTCTGCTGCAGCCGCAAGCAAGATTGGTCTGATTGACGCAGGTCACGGCAAGGTCACAGTAGAGGTTGTCAACCCTTAGTCGCGTTCATGCGCTGTTCCGCGCGCAAGGGGAGGCGATATGGAAAATCTCACCAGCGACGAACAAAACGAGCTGCTTGCACTGACCAGGGGGGCTGACAGTGTCGAGCTGAAACTCTCGGTGCCGGAAGACGACCATGGCAATGCGTCAATTGCCCTGGGTCTTGATCCGATTGAGGCAGAGATACGACAGGTCTATTTCTTCGATACTCCCGATCTGGCACTTGATGCTGCAGGTGTTGTAGTTCGTGCGCGGCGCATCCAGGGCGGTACGGCTGATACCGTCATCAAACTGCGGCCTGTGGTACCCGAAGAGTTACCGAGGGAGATCCGGCGCTCGGGCAGCATGAAGGTTGAAGTAGATCTGATGCCCGGACGCTTTGTGGCATCGGCATCCATGAAAGGCAAGTCGGATCCCGGCGATGTGTTGAATGCCGTCAGGGGAAAACACGAAATCAAGGATCTCTTCTCGAAAGAGCAGAGGGAATTCTTTGATATGTATGCGCCGGATGGGGTGAAGCTGAATGAACTTGTGCCTCTCGGGCCGATACTCACCCTGAAGCTGGCGTTCCCGGAGAAGGAACTGGGACGTGAGCTGGTCGCCGAGGCATGGTTTTATCCGGATCATTCACGCATCCTCGAGTTATCCACGAAGTGCAAGCCGAAGGAAATGTTTCAGGTTGCAGCCGAGGCAAGAGACTTCCTTGTTCGGAAAGGTATCCATCCTGGAGGTGAGCAGAAGACCAAGACAAAGGCTGCGCTGCAGTACTTTTCCAGAAAACCGGGCTAGCGGGCCAGTGACAGAATCAGCATGGCATGCCTCATGGCACTACCTGCCTTAACCGCTACAAGAACTCAACTGTAATTAAAGAGGCAGATAGTTTGGCCGATACCATGGTTTGTCCAGAGCTCGAAAGTGAGGGAGTACCATGCACAGACCCATTCCTGTACCGCCAGGCAAACTCATTCCAGATTTACCAAGCACGTACGCTTCTGTATCGCTAAACAAGCTTGTTGCTGTGTCGATGATATTGGCTATAGATACAATTTTTTATACAATACTGTATCCCCTGGTTGCAGGAACCTAGCATTAGGTTACAGCCACTTCTCAACATAACTACCTGAGTTAACTGAAAACCTGGCGTTCACCCGGCAGATGCAGCCAGGCGTATGCGTTGACGCATACGGATGACTCCGGCCCAGACTGGAAGCCCACAATTCCATCAAAAACGGCGACCAGCGAATTAACGAAGGCCGCCGCTGAACAGCCAGTATTAAGATCCGCATCTATGCAGCAACCAGAAAATCTTGCTCGGTTGTCTTAGCTGCCGTGAACGTTATTGTCGCTTCAACAACAAAGTCCACTGGCCCGTCAGTTGGGTCGGTTTCCGCAGCCTTTTCGTTGTCATCAATACAGGCATCGCACGTGTCATCGTGATCCCGACGCCGTGCGGGATCGCATTATGATGCGCGGCGCGTCAGCATGCAGGTGCCGGCGGAGGTCCAGATGAAGACGCAGGCTGTGCCTGAACCTCGCCTTTCTGGTAAGGTACCTTCAGGTTCGTTCATTAGCGGGCTTGCAAAAACTCTGTGCCATTCACGGGAGAAAAATCATGAAAAAATACACAATTACCGTAATGTCGGTTCTGGCGCTGATAATAACACTGCCTGCTGCTGCACTGGATACAGGCATGGCAACACCAGGGAATCTGTCTCCCGCTTATACGGGTAAGGTCTATTCGCCTTATGCGCAGCGTAGCTTCCCCGAGCGGCCGCTGTGGGGCGATTCACATCTGCACACCTCACTGTCGATGGATGCGGGACTGTTCGGCAATCGCCTGCCGCCGCGTGACGCCTACCGGTTCGCTCGAGGCGAGGAGGTGGTCAGTTCCACCGGTCAGCTGGTCAGGCTTTCCCGTCCACTCGACTGGCTGGTGGTAGCCGATCATTCCGACGGCATGGGACTCATCGACGATCTGAAGGCCGGCAAGCCAGAACTGCTCGCCTTCGAACAGGCGGCGCGCTGGAACAAGGGCCTCAAGGAGGGCGGTCAGGCCTCCGTGGATGCAGCCCTCGACTTGATTACAAACTTCTCGCAGGACAACATCGATCCGCAGATGATGGCGCTCTATTCGCCCGGTGCGAAGATCTATCGCTCGGTGTGGAACAACGTGATCGACGAGGCGGAGGCGGCCAACGATCCCGGCCGGTTCACCGCGCTGATTGGTTTCGAGTGGACCTCGTTGATCAACGGCAACAACATGCACCGGGTGGTGATCTTCCGCGATAACGGCGACAAGGCCGGGCAGGTCGAGCCTTTCACGATGACGGCGCCACAGGGCAGCCCGGACCCGCGCGACCTCTGGAAGTACCTGACCAACTATGAGGAGAAGACTGGTGGGAACGTGCTGGCAATCCCGCATAACGGCAACCTGTCGAACGGCATCATGTTCCCGCTGGAAGCGCAGTGGAACGGCGTCGTCCTTGACGAGACCTACGTCACCCAGCGCGACAAGTGGGAGCCGCTGGTCGAGGCAACCCAGATCAAGGGCGACGGTGAGACACATCCCTTCCTGTCACCGGACGATGAGTTTGCCGACTACGAGACCTGGGATGTCGGCAACCTCGATCTCACGCAGGCCAAGACCAAGGACATGCTGGCCGGCGAATACGCCCGCGAGGCGCTCAAGCGCGGACTGGCGATCGAGGCAAGGCTGGGCACAAACCCGTACAAGTTCGGCATCATCGGCTCCACCGACAGCCATACGTCACTCGCAGACGCCGAGGAAGACAACTTCTTCGGTAAGCACGCGGGGACGGAGCCGAGCGCCGAGCGCTGGAAGCATCCGTTCGCGAAGACCGACAAGGGGGTGATCGAGGGCTGGCAATCTGTCGCTTCCGGTCTCGCCGCCGTCTGGGCGACGGAGAATACGCGCGAGGCGATCTTTGATGCCATGGTGCGCAAGGAGGTTTATGGCACGACCGGTCCACGAATGTCCGTTCGCCTGTTCGGCGGCTGGGCGTTCACAGATCAGGACCTGAACTCGCGCATGCCGGCCGTGGTCGGCTACGAGAAGGGCGTACCCATGGGCGGTGATCTGCGCCATGCGCCGGTTGGGGCGGTTGCACCCAATTTCATGGTCTATGCGCTGCGCGATCCGATCGGGGCCAATCTCGACCGCATCCAGATCGTAAAGGGCTGGCTCGATGCCAATGGCAAGACGCAGGAGAAGGTCTATGACGTTGCCTGGTCGGGAGACCGGGCACCCGGCACCAGCGGCAAGCTGCCACCCGTGGGCAACACTGTGGATGTCGCCAACGCGAACTGGACCAATACCATCGGTGCCGCAGAACTCGGTGTAGTCTGGACCGATCCCGACTTCGACCCGAAACAAGAGGCGTTCTACTATGCCCGCGTCATCGAGATCCCGACGCCGCGCTGGACCGCCTATGACGCATTTCGATATGGCATCAAGCTGCCGGACAACGTCCCGATGACGACGCAGGAGCGTGCCTATACTTCACCGATCTGGTACACACCGTTATCCTGAGAATATTTTCGCTATGAAATACCTTGTGCGGCTCCTCCGGGAGCCGCTGCTTCATTTCTTTGTATTCGGTGGCCTGATATTTCTGCTCTACACGGCGGTATCCGGTCCCGCCCCGGATCCGGTCGATTGGGTTGTTATTACGCCCGAACGCATCGAGCAGCTGGCGACGGGATTCCAGGGTGTCTGGCAGCGTCCGCCCACCGGTGAAGAACTGCGTGCCCTGATTGATGAATTTGTTCGCGAGGAAATCTACTACCGTGAAGCACTGGCCCTTGGTCTCGATCGTAATGACACGGTGATCCGGCGACGGCTGCGCCAGAAGATGGAATTTCTGACGGATACCGGCGCCGATCTTTTTGAACCGGCCGCAGGTGAGCTCGAGGCCTATCTTGCAGCGAACAAACAGACGTTCCGGAGGGAGCCGAGCCTCGCCTTCGAGCAGATTTTTCTTGGCGAGAATCCGACAGCTGAGCACATCGAAGCATCGTTGGGTGCGCTCCAGACCGACCCTGAGGCTGACACTTCGCAGTGGGGTGAGCGCACTCTCCTGCCGGCTCAGCTTGACCTCTCACCACCCGGTGCCATTGACGGCGTATTTGGGAAAGGCTTCTTCGACCGCCTCGCGCAAATGCCGCGCGGGGTGTGGGCCGGACCTGTCGAGTCTGGCTATGGTGTTCACCTGGTCCGCATTACCGACGGTCTGCCAGCACGATTGCCACCGCTGGAAGAAGTGCACGACGCGGTCCTGCGGGACTGGAAGGCAGCCAGGGCGCTGGAGTTGCGCGAGCGGTACTACGCCAGGCTACAGGAGCGTTATGAAGTAAAGATGCCCGATACCGGGACGCCGACTGTGCAAAGCCCATGATAAGGTTGGTGTGCCAGTCCATTCTCGCGCTAATGGCCCTCCTGGTCGGCAGCCACGGATTAGGCAATTGTGCCTATGCCCATGCGCTTCAGCCAGGTTATCTGGAGCTTCGCCTGGTCGATATGGGCCAGTATGCGGTTGTGTGGAAGAAGCCGGCGAGTGGCGCACGCCCCATGGCAATCACTGCCCAGCTGCCGGAGCAGTGCGAGCCGCGTATGCCAGGACAGCCAGTCTGGGACGGCGCCGCCTATCTTGCACGCTGGACCGCACGCTGTCCGGGAGGGCTGGAAGGGGGCGTCATACACATCGACGGGCTTGATCAAACGTCAACCGACGTGCTGGTGCGATTCGATTTTTCTGATGGCATCAGCGAGGCTCGCCGCCTGACCGCGACGGAGCCTTCCTTCATGGTTCCCACCCAGCCCAGTCGTCTTGAGGTGGTGCAAACCTACTTCCTGTACGGTGTCGAGCACATCCTGCTCGGTATCGATCACCTGCTTTTCGTGCTTGCATTATTGCTGCTGGTGAAAGGCGTGCGCAGGATCATTGCAACGATCACCGCCTTCACCGTCGCCCACAGCATCACGCTGGCTGGTGCTACGCTCGGTTGGATCCATGTCCCCGGGCCACCCATCGAGGCGACCATCGCGTTGAGTATTGCGTTTGTTGCAGCGGAAATCATCCACGGCCGCCGGGGCAGGCCCGGGCTGACCGAACGCTATCCCTGGATTGTCGCATTTACCTTCGGCCTGTTGCATGGCTTTGGCTTCGCCAGTGCGCTAGCGGAAGTCGGACTACCGCAGCAGTCGATCCCCATGGCCCTGTTGTTCTTTAACGTCGGAGTCGAAATCGGCCAACTGCTCTTCATCGCTTCCGTGTTCGCCACGATGGCACTCGCACGCCAGATCACACGACGCATCTACGTGCCGCGACCGGCATGGGCGTTGGCAATACCGCCGTACCTCATTGGCAGCCTCGCGGCCTTCTGGGTGATTCAGCGTACCGCCGGATTTTAAATATCCGCTGAACTTTCTGGCAGCTTTAGGCCACCAACTACCTTATGTCCTGTTTTGTCCGGTTATACGTGGTTGCCGCCCACATTAACAACCAGTGTGTAAGCGTATATCGAATGGCAGGTTAGTCCTTGGAACAATACATTCCCCGGATGGCTGTCCAGAAAGGCCGAACCGAATTGCGAGTGCGCCGCGTTACCTATTCGCCTGGGTGTTACCAGTCCAGCTTGAATTTGAAATACAAGCTACGATCCGATTTGTCCACATCCTTGAATTCCAGGGCAAGTGTCTTGCTTTTGTTCAGATTCAGCCCTGATTCATGATTGATTGCCAGGCCGAGCGCCGCACCCATGAGGTAAGCACCCTGCTCGGGAATACCAATCTTTTTAAGCGCATTTTTTGAATAAGACCGCAGGGTATTCGTCACCATTTGTCGATTATGTCGATAAGTTTCCTCGTACTCCTGGGGTGAAACTTTCATGTCGACACTGTGAAAGTACGGCTGTTGAAATTCCAGTTCGTTTGGCTTGCTTCCAGGATCGGGGAAGGAAGGTTCATTGTCCCCAGCATATGCAAAAGAACTTGTCGTCAGCAGGAAGACAGACACAACGGTTATTGTCCGAATCATTTTCGTCACCACCAATGTCATTTTGTTATTGTTTGCTGTATTCACTTTTTCTTATATACCAGCCTTTCTCGCACTATTTGGCTTCATATTCAAGACTACACCCTGCAAATGTTTATCACCAAACGCTAACATTTACATACTTTATGAGGGGCCTTACTCTTGCTGAACTATAGGAAAAATTAATCAGATGGTTGACAGGTGTGAATTTCCTGCCGACTGACAGGAAATGCGGGCCCATACCCGAGGGGGATCAACCTAAGCAGCATTCGCTGTTTTGCTCGATCAATTTCAGGCGACGTCAGCCCTGCGATTGCATGTGAATGATGAATTCTGACCACCTTCCCGAGCAGCCGGGACGGCAATCAGATCGGGTCATTCGATCTGACGTGGATATCGCGCTGGGGAAAGGGGATGACGATGCCGTGCTCGCTGAAGCATTTGTCGATGGCCTTGTTCAGTTCGCGGGTCAGAAGGATCTTGTTGAGGATATCCTGATAGAAGACGCGCAGCTCGAAGTTCAGGGCACTGTCTCCGAACTCGGAGAAGAATACGGTGGGGGGTGGCTCATCCAGTACCAGCGGATGAGCCTTGGCGAGATCAAGCATCAGCCTCTCGATCAGCTCCATGTCCGATCCGTAGGCGACCCCCACCCGGGTGATCAGGCGCGTGACGGGATCAGACAGGGTCCAGTTGATGACATCACCGGTTACAAAGGATTTGTTCGGGATGATCAGTTCCTTACGGTCCCGGTCGGTGATGGTTGTGGCGCGGGTGCGAATACGGGTGACCGTGCCTGTGGTCGTCCCGACGGTGACGGTATCCCCAATGCGGATCGGCCGTTCGAACAGCACAATGAGACCGGAGACGAAGTTGGCGAAGGCTATACCCTGATAGTGACCCGCCTGGTCAATAAATTCGATGGGGGGGAAATCAGGATCGGGTGCCAGACGGATCAGCGGATGCGCACTGAGCCAGTCCTGTTCCTGCTGGGTCAGCGCGATCTGGGCTGAATTGGAAGGTTCCGCCACGGCCTGCGTACCGGGCAGGGCAAGCGTGAGGATGGCGATCAGGAACCAGGACAGGACTGGTGCCATAGCCAGTTGTCGAATGCTCCTGCTGACCCGGATCGGACATTCAGCCGGGGACGGGCACGCTGGCATGCTCATCCAGAGAGGAGGGCATTGATTCCGGGTTGTCCGTAAGGTGCAGGGTGCAGCAACCAAAACTGTCTCGGCAATTGTTTGTGGGTTCATTTCATTTGAGGTCGGTCGGCACCTGGTCCCGCTGTGCTCATGATCCCGATTGTAGCGGAATTCTTTTGCTCGAGAATCACATGGCGCTGAGGGTGACTGGCAAGAGGTCATGAACCCGTACCTTTGCCCGGTTCCTGGAATTGTGCTCGCCCACAGGGGTACAAAGTAGAGAACAGGCGTTCATTGCGCGACCAGGGCGGGACGCATTCTGTATCTATGACCGGCCTGTGGTACGCTTTTGCACCTGTGCGCCGCATCTGGCAGTTCCCGCAGGTTCGCAAAGGTCGCCGCTGCAGAGCAGCATGTCGTTCGGACTTTGTGGCAGGGTGCGGGGACGTCGCGCGTGGCGTCGGTTGAGTCCTTACCACCTAAACAGAGGGTGTAAACCTTGGCTAGTGAAATATACTGTTATCGTCTTTGCGCCGCGGCGGGCCGACGTGCCATGCTCGGCGTGCTGGCAGCCGCGTTGATGGTTGGCGGATGCAGCAGCGGCGGTCTGCGCGAGCTCTTCCTCATGCCTGCGCCGCTAGCCTATGAAAGCGCACCGGCACCCTTCGGTCAGGGATCGGCAACGACCGGGGATGTTGCGCTCCTCGACATGCTCTATGCCACGAACCGTGCTCCGGCCACCGCGGATGAGGAAGACCTTTATTACTCGGGGGAACGTGGCTATCTGTTGCGCGCAGGATCGGCGCAGATTGCTTTCGGAGACAGCGAGATCAGCTGGGACGAGGCGCGCCAGATCTCGTTGTTGAAGAACCGCCCCGGGCAATTCCCGTTGCATGTGGAAGGCGTGTCGGAGTTTGGTGTGCTTCCCGACAGCGTGTCCGCGTTCACCCCGATCGAAGTCGCCACCGCCATCGACGAGCAGGCCTCTCGTCGGTTCCTTGAAGAGATCGAACGGCGGCTCGAAAGCTCGGATGTGAAGGACATTTACATTTACGTCCATGGTTACAAAGTCAATTTTGAGAACCCCCTGCTGGTCGCTTCAGAGCTGTGGCACTTTCTGGGTTACGAGGGAGCCTTTGTGGCCTTCTCGTGGCCTTCGACACCGGAGCGCCTCGCCTACCTCAAGGATATCGAGACCGCGCGCGTATCCGCCTGGGGACTACGCAAGCTCATCGAATACCTGGCGCGGGAGACGAGCGCATCGCGCATTCACGTCATCGGCTACAGTGCTGGCACCCGTGTAGTGATGAATACCCTTTACGAACTGGCGCTGATCTATCAGGGCAGCACCGAAGAGACCATCCGCAGTTCGACGAAGCTTGGCAACGTGATACTGGTCGGCTCGGATGTCGATACCGGGCTGTTCGCAAGCTATATTCTCGACGGACTGCTACGCGTGCAGGAACGCCTGACCCTGTACGCCTCGCCTTCCGATAAGGCCCTGCATCTGTCGGAGAAAGTCTTCGCACATCGCCGCATGGGCGAGGTGCTGCCCGGAACGCTGGATAAGCGCATGCGGGAATTCGTGTCGGCCACGCCGCGGCTCACGCTCGTCGATATCACCGGCGCTGCGAATTTCGACGCTGACAACGGGCATGCCTACTTCCGCAAGAGTCCCTGGGTCAGCAGCGATGTGCTCATGACCCTGCGTTATGGACTGGCGCCCGAAGAGCGCGGACTCGTGCGGCAGGGTGAATCACCGATCTGGCGTTTTCCGGCAGATTACGTGCAGCGCTTCGAAGCTGCACTCGAGAAAATAAACCCGCAGCTGCGCGGCCGCCTCGGTGACGTACCGGTCGTGGCAATACAGGATGCGCAATAATCACCAGCGCGTGCACCTTGTATGGCTGGGCGGTCCTGGACGTACGCGGTACACGGGTCGTTTGCCTATGGTAAAAGACCTGGTTTACCCGGCCCTGCATTGACTGATGGCGCTACTGATTGCCATCTGCAGGCTGCCGCTGTCGACATTGCCGCTGCCGGCCAGATCCAGTGCCGTGCCATGGTCTACCGAGGTGCGGATGATCGGCAGCCCCAGCGTGATATTGACGGCGCGTCCAAAGCTGCTGTACTTCAGTACCGGCAGGCCCTGGTCATGATACATGGCGAGGACGGCATCGCAGGCTTCGATGCCGGCATTGTTGAACAGGGTGTCAGCCGGCAGTGGACCTTCCAGATCGATGCCCTCATCGCGCAGGCCCTGCAGCGTCGGGATGATGATGTCGATTTCCTCGCGACCCAGGTGGCCGCCCTTCACCGGCATGCGGGTTGAGACCGCACACCTTGATGTGTGGCCGGCTTATTCCGAAACGGGATTGCAGTCCGGCATGCAGCACACGGATCACCCGTTGCAGGCGATCAGCCGTAATCATTGAACTGACCTGTGCAAGCGGCACATGGGTGGTTACCAGCGCGACACGCAAGCTGTCGCTTGCCAGCAGCATCACGACATCTTCGGTCCGGGTTGCGACTGCCAGGTATTCGGTATGGCCACTGAACGGGATGCCGGCATCATTGATGATGCCCTTGTGTACCGGTCCGGTGACCAGGGCATCAAACTGCCCGGACTGACAGCCGTCGATGGCCGCGTCGAGTGTATCAAGTACGTAGCGGGCATTGCGTGTATCCAGCACGCCGCACTGTGCTGCTGTTTTCATCCTGACGGGCAGGATACAGAGTTCGCCGGCTGCCGTTGGTTGCGCGGTGCGGGCGGGGTCGAACCGGCGGAAATGGAAGGGCAGGCCGAGCCGGGCCGCACGTTGCTGCAGCAGTTCCGGGTCACAGACAGTGACGAGTTCAGCGGCTTGTGCCTGTTGTGCCAGCAACAGACACAGGTCCGGACCAATGCCGGCGGGCTCGCCGGGGGTCAGCGCGATTCGCAGGGTTCTAGCGGACATGCAAAACGGGTGATGCAACAGAGCCCTGTTTCCAGCATCAGGTCTCGTCTATCCGGTACTCCACATAGGACTCATCACGCAGGCGCCGCAGCCAGAGAGATAATTCCTCCTCGTATTTCCTGTTGCGAATCAGGTTCCTGACCTTGGAGCGTTCGTATTCTTCGGTGCTGTCGTGAGTACGGCGTTCCTGTACCTGTATCAGGTGCCAGCCGAACTCGGATCTTGACCGGCTTGCTGAGCTCGCCGGGCGCCAGGCTGTTCATGGCCTCCTCGAACTCGGGTACGGTATCACCCTGGTTGATCCAGCCAAGGTCGCCGCCTTTGGCGGCCGACAGGGTATCCTGCGAGTTGGCAAGTGCCAGGGTTTCGAAGTCTTCACCACCACGCAGACGAATTTCAAGCTGTTCAATGCGTACCTTCACTTCCTCATCCGTGTTGACTTCATCGGGCTTGATCAGGATGTGTCGCACCCTGGTCTGTTCCACAAGGTGGCGTTCATCACCGCGCTTGCCGAGCAACTTGATAATGTGAAAGCTGCCGGAACTGCGAATCAGGTCCGAGATGATCACCAACCTGCATGGTTTTAACGGTGTCGAGAAACATGCTCGGCAATTGCCCAAGGGTGCGCCAGCCGATGTCACCGCCTTCAAGGGCCGTCTGGCTGTCAGACTCGACAATAGCAACCTCTGCAAAATCGGCGCCGCTTCGAAGCCGCCTGAGCGTGTTCGTTGGCACGTGCTTCTGTTGCCTGGACTTCTGCGGGGCTGGCTGCTTCGGGAATGGCGATCAGGATGTGACCAAGATGATACTCTACACCGCTATTGCCGCTCGTCTTCAGGGTTGCAAGCAGGTTGTCTATCTCCTGGTCATTGACCTTGATCTGGCTGGCAACCATTTGCCTGCGAACCTGCATGATGGTGAGCTGCTTGCGCATGTCCTCGCGGAAATCCTGGTAGCTGTAGCCGTCACGTTCGAGGATATTCCGGAATTCTGTCAGGCTGACGCCGTTCTTTTCGGCCAGGTCCTTAATCTCGCTGTTTAACTGGTGCTGTCATCAATCGTTATGCCATTGACTGCTGCCAGTTGCAGCTGCAGTGATTCCATCACCAGCTTGTCCAGTACCTCCTTGTCCAGTACTGCCTTGTCCGGGATGGCGGTGCCTTTGTCGTTGAGCTGCTTTACGATGGCCCGGGTGGCGTTATCCAGTTCACTGGACATGATGATGTCATCGTTGACAACGGCAACAATTCTGTTTACATGGGTATTGTGGCCTGGACTGGGGTTCATCTTCTGCCAACGCAGTTGTGAGCGTGAATAGCAGGAACAGGCCAGCCAGCGCGGGAAAGTACTTCATTCGGGAACTCTGACAAGGGTTAGTCAAATGATTCGTAGCCAAGGATACCACGTTCCAGTGCCTTATCGACGGTGTTAACCAGTCTGCCCAGACCTTTAAGCTCTACCTGCAGGAAAATGGCCTTCTCGCGTGTGTCGAGATTCTTGACGAAGCTGCGACCGACGAGCTGTGCGGTCCAGCAGCAGCTTTCATAACCAAGACCACCCAGCGCCTCAAGCGTTTCATGGTCGAGCAGTGAATAGTACCAGCGTCCGACCACGTGCCAGGAATTGCCAAGCGGCCATAGCATCGAGATGTCTGTCTGTTCCTCTATATCCCTGCGGTAACGGTAGGCAAGGTTGACCAGCTGCCGCGAACCCCTGCGGTATTGCAGGTGAAAACTGTTGAGTTCTGACTGTGATTCCTGCGGGTTCCACTGTGTCTCGGCTCTGGCGCTCCAGTTCATGTGTCAGTCCCAGTGTCAGTTCACCAATGATGTTGGAACTGCTGCTGGTACCTACAGGTTCGCCGGGCAGGGTGACCTCGCGATCACGGAAGTACAGCAGTGACCCGACACTGGCGCTGAACAGCTGTATGCCGTTGGCTGGATTCAGAAAGCGTGAAGTCAGTGCCAGCGCAAGCTGGTTGGCATCACCCATGCGGTCCGGGCCACTGAAGCGGTTTTCCCGGAACAATGTCCAGTAATTGAAATCATATTCCCCGGTATCGAAAACAGGCAGTTCGTCCTGGTCGTCATACGGGACGTACAGGTAAAACAGTCGTGGTTCCAGTGTCTGGACGAAATCAGTTTCACCCCAGCGACTGTTGACGATCGAAAAAACTGCCGGCATCCAGGCTTACCACCGGTGTGGTGCGTGACGGACTGTTGTTCTTCACCCGGTGCAGCATTGGTGAGATTGTACGTCGTGTAGCGCACGCTCGACCGACGGGTCAACGTACCAGCCCGGGCGGTATACGGGCAGGCTGACTCGTGGCTGTATATCGATACGGCTGCCATCAACAAGCACGCCCCCGCTGTGCCTGAAATAATTGGCCTCTGCATCGGCGGCGAATTTCAGGCCGGCCACTCGCTGTGCCGGTGTGATGTCGAATACAACTTTCGGTAGTTGCTCGTAGGGGCGTTGCTCAGGCGGGATGGTCGGGTCGATGGTCTGGTAATTCTGTACCATCAGGCCCAGGTTCCAGCCACGGCCGTGATAGTCCGCACGTAGCAATACGCTCCAGGTTGGTCTGGCTGGTTTCTACCAGGTTGGTGCCGAAATCGTCGAAAGTAGAAGTCATCTGAAACCTTGCTGGCCCTGATGGTTGTTTCCAGCCGTGGCATCGGCTTGCCGTAGTGCTCGAAGCCGACCAGGTAGCGATCCTTGTCGTCGAAATTGTTATCCGAGGGCAGATATTCGCCACTGAGCTTGCCCTGGTAGGTGTTGTTCAGATAGCGGAACTCACCACCCATCATCAAGCCTCGCTTGACTCATAATGCGTGGTACGATGGTGGCGTCCAGATTGGGTGCGATATTCCAGTAATAGGGATGCTGATGTCCACGCCGGTCTGCTTCAGTGGTACCGACCTTGGGTATCAAAAGGCCCGATTTTCGTCGGTCATCAAGCGGGAAGCTCAGGTAGGGCGTGTACAGTACCGGTACCCCCTTGATTTCTACCCGGGCATCCCGGGCCGTCCCCGTCCCGGTTTCCTGGTCGAGGTCGACCTGTCGGGCAAAAATCTGCCAGTCAGTATTGTCGATCGCGCAGGTCGTGTAGGACACATCCTTCAGATGCTGCCAGTCGCGTCCATCGAGTTCCACGGAAGCTGGCAGTGCCGCGTGCATGCAGTCTCGGGCAGTGCATAACTGGCCTGCTGGACGTCGCCGGTTTCCGTGTCCGGGTAGAGTGTGGCGTGCTCACCGTCAACCAGTAGCCTGGAGGAGGTGTAAAGCATGTTGCCTTCAGCATCAATTCTTCCTTGCTCCTGATCATAGGTCAGGCGATCTGCTTCCAGCCGCTGCCAGTCCATTTGTGCAACGGCATTACCGTCCAGAGTGAAGATGTTGCTTTCGCGGGCCTGTGCGCTATCAGCCTGCAGCTCGACTGCGCCGGTCTCGGATGTTGGTATCTCAACTCTGCGATACTGAACCGGCGGGCACAGTGCCCAGCGGGAGTACTCAGGTTCCTCTTCCACGGGCCCGGTACTGGCAGCTGCGGATGTGGTCAGGGCCGTCGTCGTTGCTGTATCTGTTATTACTGTTACAGTGCCGGAATCGGCAGGTGGTGCGGCCGTTTCCGGCAGCGCTTCTGTTTCAGCCGTCATGGGGGCATCTTCAGTAGCAACGGGCAGCTCGTTCTTTATATCCCTTGCATCGCTGGCCGGTGCTGTTGCCGGTGGTGCCTGCCCGAGCTGTCGGGTGCTGGCGCGTCGGGTGTGCCGGTGTCAGGTACAACCGTTGGCAGCAGTGGGGTGCCGGTTGCTGGTGCCGGTATTGGTGCTGGTCCTGTTGTTGTTGCCGGTGTAACAGCCGCGGGGGCTTGTGGTGCAGTGTTTGTTTCGGCGGGTTCCGTTGCTGGCAATGCGTCTCCCTGCTTGGTTGCTGATTCGCCAGCCACAGCCGCAGGTACGCCGGAGTTGCTGGTGGGAGTATCCACACCAAGGCACTCCCACAGGCCGTCCGCCATGATGCTGCACTGCCAGGGATCGGCCGCGAGTACGGCTGAACACAGCGTCAGTAAGGGCGCAAGTGCAAGCAGCCGCATGGGCATAGGCTTCACCACCGCGGTGTATTCCGGGAGACGCGGGACAGGCAAGTTGCAGTCATGCCACTATCGATCATCGGGAAGCTTGTCAGGTTAATCCAGGGTTGCCGGTTCGCTGGCAGTTGCGGGGTAAAATCGCACACAATGGCCGTAACTTCAAACCTTTTATAAGTACTGGACTAACTGCTTAAGTAACCGAATTTTGAATGAGATTCAACTGGATAGCCTGTCGCCGCACTCGCTCAGCAATCAGCATCACGTTGAAACACTTGCACGGCGCGGGCGCATCGTTGGATCAAACAAGCTGGCCTGTATAATGGCAGTACACCCGGATAATCTGCCATTCGATCACTTGGCTGCCTGTGTGGTAGAAGTGAGAAAACACAATAGTCTCTGGCATCTGGATGCGGATTGCCAGTGATATGCTGGCCGGAATAGGGATTGTCGCCTGTGAAATATCTCTACATTGCAGCTTGGGTAATAATCATAGGCTTCCTCGTCTGGAGCGGAAACCTTTTGCTGAAGATCCAGTCCATGGGTTCCGAAACTGCCAAACTGCATCAACTAGGCCTTGACCTGGATTCCCTGGCCGGTGCCTGGCGAGATCTGAACCGACCGGGCAACGATGTCCTGGAAAATTATGAAATCGAGGAACAGCGCGATGCGCTCGGTCTGTACAAGCAGCGCTATGAAGCCATCCATGCTGCCTTGCAGCAGCGTGTGCAGGAAGACGCTGCACTGGCACCGCTCATTTCCGGCCTGGAGCCTGTGCGGGATACCCTTGTTGACCTTGCCGGGCAAGTCCTATTCCTGTCCGAGCAGCGTGAAGCGCTGCGTCTGTCAAAGGCACAGTCCGAGTTGATCTCGGAAAAAGAAACAGCAGCAGCCAGCACGATGGCGCACATGGATCAGGCGTTCCAGGATGGACTGGATGTGATAATCCAGGCGAGTGCAGCCGTTGTCGGGTATGAAACGGGGCTGGAAGCGCTGCAAAGGAAAAACTTCCAGCGCCTTTATATCATGCTCCTGGTGACGCTTCTGTCATCGGCACTCAGTCTCGTGTTGATAAGGCACAACGTGCGACAGCGGGAAGCGCTGCACGAAAGCGCCGTGCGGACCAGCACGATTGTGAACAATGTGGTGGACGGTATCATTACCGTAGATTCGAACGGAACGATAGAGTCAGCAAATCATCCCGCGGAGCAGATGTTCGGCTATGCGGCAAGCAATTTCACTGGCAGCAAGTTTACCGTGCTGCTCAAGGAGTGCTGCCGGAAAGCCTATCTGGATGAGTTGCGTAATGGTACTACCAGTCATGTAATTCACCCTTTGTTATATGCTGAATGTGAAGGATTTGGACAACGCCAGGATGGCTCTACTTTTCCCATCGAGCTTGCTATCAGCCGGGTAACGCTGAAAGGACGACAACTGTTGATCCACCTCGTCCGTGATGTCACTGAACGCAAGCTGGCTGAACAGAAACTACGCCTGGCGGCAAGTGTCTTCGAGAATGCGTCTGAGGGCATCGTGATAACAGACGTGGACGGGACCATTCAGTCTGTGAACCCCGCCTACACGAACATAACCCAGCTCCGTGAGGAGGAACTGCTCGGCAAGAACCCAAGAATCTTGCAATCGGGCAGACATGACCAGGACTTCTATGAGCAGATGTGGGCTTCTCTCGGCGGTTTGGGTCACTGGCAAGGGGAGATCTGGAACCGGCGCAAGGACGGCGAGATCTTTCCGCAATGGGTGACCATCAATGCAATCAAGGACAACCGGGGAGACACGACGAATTACGTTGGGGTTGCCTGGGATATTTCGGAACTGAAGGCTTCCCAGCGAATGAGGGAGGAGTTCATCACTACAATAAGTCACGAATTACGTACACCCCTGACATCCGTGCTTGTTTCCCTGGGGATGCTCAAGGCAAATATGCACGAGCAGTTAACTGAGCCGGCACAAAAACTGGTCGCACTGGCTCACAGCAACAGCAGACGCCTGGTACGACTGATCAGCGACATTCTGGATATGGAAAAGATCGAGGCCGGCAAGATGACGTTCCATTTTGAACCTGTAGATCTCACGGTACTTATAAACCGGGTTATCGAGGACAGCAAGGCGTTGGCAGAACAGGCGCAGATCACCATTTCCTGTCAAGCCCGGATCACCCGTGCCTGGATAAATGGTGATGCTGACCGGCTGATGCAGGCGTTCACCAACCTGCTGTCCAATGCCATCAGGTATTCACCTCCGGGCGAGTCAGTAGAGGTTGTGGTTTGCGAGCATGGTCCCATGCTTCGGATCGAGGTCACGGATCATGGCCCGGGAATACCCGTGGAGTTTCATAACCAGATCTTCAAGAAGTTTGCCCAGGTCAGTCAATCGGACAAGGGAGAGAAAGCCGGAACCGGCCTGGGTCTCAGCATTGCCAGGCTCATCGTGCAACAACACTGCGGCAGCATAGACTTCCAGTCAACCCCGGGAATCCTTACCACGTTTTACATCGATCTGCCCAGGGCAGAGAAGGATCCATCCACCCTGAAAGTCGATAACATCCATGCAGCTTCCGAGCGGTCTCGTGTTGCACCATCCTGATGGCAGGCCGGTTTGCGGCAAGGTGAATACCATGAAGGTTCTAGTAGTCGAAGACGATCCTGATATCAGAGAATTGCTGACACTGTATTTCGTGGCGAAGGGACACGAAGTGGAAACAGCAATTGATGGTCAGGAAGCACTGGCTCAGTTGCAGCATGTTCAACCTGACCTCATGCTACTCGATGTGATCCTGCCGAAACTGGATGGCTGGGGTGTGTTGACGGCAGTCCGTGCACAGAGCGGGATACCAGTGATTATTCTGACATCTCTCGATGATACGGACGACATCATCAAAGGTCTGTCCCTCGGCGCTGATGATTACTTGTGCAAGCCTTTCGAGATACGTGAACTCGAAGCCCGGATGCATAGCATCACCAGGCGCCTTGAACCCGTTACAGAACCACAACACATCGCCCGGGGCGGCATCGAGATCGACGAGCGTACCAAATCCGTTTCCATTAACGGCGAGCCGATCCATCTTTCACCAAAGGAATTCTATCTCCTGGCGCTGCTGGCGAGTGATCTCGGACGAGTGTATACCAACGAGGAAATCATCGCCGAGTTATGGGGTAGCGACAGCCAGGCGACTGGCGCCGATGTCAAGCAGTCCATCTATCAACTGCGGTGCAAGATTGAGCGCGATTCACATGCACCGCAATGGATCCAGAATGTGAAGGGATTCGGATACAAACTTGTTGTCTGAGCATCCTGGCCGGACATATGGGCCCTGATAATCACCCTGTTACCCAATTTTGACCTCTGCTTGACACTCTGCCAATGGTCACTGAGCGTTGAATCAGTGATGATACAGGTCAAACACAAGCGCGTGTTTCCTTCTCCTGGCGAGTAGTCTTGTGACGCCTTCCCCATCAAGGCGCAGGTTTTACTTCCGGGTTTCAAACACGTTATCTGGACGATGGTTGACAATGAATGCGGGTCTTATTTCTATGGTCAGTAAAGCTCACACGAGTGACTGGGGCGGTATCGTAGGAACCGGTGATCGCAAGGGTGCATGTAAATAGACAGCGCAGGATGTATATCCTCCTGATAATTGGCGATTGGTTTATAAATGATCTGCAAGTGAATTTATGCATGAACCCGGACAAAATGCATTGAGGATAGGTCAATGTTCAGCATGCTACTTGTTGAGGATAATGTTAGCTACAGGCAAGCGCTCTCGGACATATTGATCACATACTTTCCGTTGATTGATGTCGATGAAGCGGGAGATGGAGAGGCGGCACTGAGCAGGGTAGAGTATCGGCGTCCACATCTGATCTTCATGGACGTTCAGTTGCCTGGAGTTGATGGACTGGAGGTAACCAAAAAAATAAAGCAGGTTTATAATGACATTGTGATCGTTATTCTCACCAGTTACGATCTGCCAGAGTACCGACAGCAAGCTTTTCAGAACGGGGCGGACTGCTTTCTTTTAAAGGAAGATGACACTTGTATGGACGACATACTGGCACGAGTCGAGAAAGAAATAGCCAGGGATCATGCCATTGATTCAGGGCATCGCCCTGCCAGACTAAGAACACTGCCCCGTAATTCTGCGTAGCTGTTTTTAAGAATGGCCTCTATAAACCCTGTGCATGTCGTACGCTGACACCGGTTTTGTTATAAATGGTGAAATTAAACGAGATTCAAAAATCTATCCTCAAGTGGCTCTCAACAAACCACAAGGCTACAAGAGAAATCAGAAAGCACCTTTTCGATGATTTTGGCAGATCTGTATCAGAAGAAGCATTTTATACTGCATTGCTCGGTCTTCACTCTGCGGGGTTTGTAACCTCGTACATCTATGACAATCAAAGCGAGAAATATGCATTAATCAGCTCGCCTGATGAGTACAGCATTGATGCGCTGAACTGGCTCGCAATACAGGAAGCTGAATAGTTGTTTGCAAAATGAACAGATTTGGAAGTCCGGAATGCGGCATTCTGGGCATCCACAGGAATTTTGATAACGACGTATTGTGACAGGACTTGCCCATATGTGACTACAGCAGGTGGCAGTACTGTTGCTCTCCAATCTTCTCTCTCAAAAGGCAGCCTTGTTTCGGGCCATCCTGGTACTTGAGTCTGGCGCCAAGGGATTTATGTCCGGGCGCACTGGCATAAACAGAAAGCCTCTCTGCATTTTTCCGCGGGTCTCGATATCCTGGTCGCTGTAATCAATGGTCCCAGCAGGGTCTGGTTTGACGTTCTTATTGAATAGAGTGCCAGGTGATTTCTGTGGCATGATAGTCCTCATTTGTTGTGGCTATTGCTTTTAAAAACCCGGAATTTTATATCCGGGTCATTTGTTCCCTGTATTCATGGGAATGGCAAGGCGGCTTAACTATCCCTATGATAATCAGTAACATACATTTCGAATCAAGAGGATTAAGGCGATTAAAGGGCGGTTAGAAACCAGCCCCGATTCAAATTTCTAATCAGTGTGACAGCTATCAAATCAGGTACTCAACTCGCAGTGCTTTCGGCCCTTGTCGGGGTTGCCATTCTCCTGTTGCTGACGGCGCCGGCGAAAACCCCCGAACTGCAACAGGCCATTGCGCCTGTTGTCCAGGTGGCGACGGTTGGCTTGCATGACGTGGTGCCAACGGAAGTCGTTAGCGGCCGGCTGGAGCCGTCCCGCAAGGCGTCCCTGCATTTTGAACTGGCCGGCCAGGTAGATGCACGTCCGGTTGAACCCGGGCAGAGCGTGCAAGCGGGTGATCCACTATTGGTGCTGGCATCCGGTGACTATGAAGATGCACTGGCCGAGGCCAGTGCACAGCTGGCGCAGGAGACACGCAATATTCAGCGCGACCGGGAATTATTGCAGCTCTCGAAGAGCAATTATGCCCTGCAAAAGAAGGATCTCGATCGGCTGTTGAAGCTGGGCGAGGATTCCCTGGTATCAAAATCACGGCTCGATGAAACACGTATCAAACTGATCCAGCTGGAATCAGAGGTCGCACAGCTGGCTTCAAGTGTCGCCTCAGCAGATTCGCGCCTGGCCCTGAGAGAGGCTGCGCGTAACCGCGCAGCGCGTGACCTGGGGCGTACACAATTACTGGCTCCGTTTGCCGGCACGGTAAACGCCGTCCATGTCCAGGTCGGTGATTACGTTACCCCGAGCCAGGCGGTTGTTGATCTGGTCGATGCGGCCTCACTGGATTTGTATGCCGAGGTCCGTGGCAATGTTGCGCAGTCGCTGGCACAGGGGCAGATCGTTCCGGTAACGGTGGAGGATGTGCAATTGCCGGGCGAGGTCATTGCCTTGCAGATTAATCCGGACCCGGAGACCTTTACCCATGCACTGCGTGTGCGGGTTGCCGGTGACCATGCCAGGCCGGGACAGGTTGCCCAGGTGCGGCTGCCATTGCTTGAGCGGCGCGGTGTCACAGCGGTTCCCTCGACCGCGGTGTTGTTTGACGAGGGCAGGGCCTATGTGTTCCGTGTCGACGGTGACACGCTGGAGCAGGTCGAAGTCAGACCGGGTGCGCGGGTGGATGGCCTGCAGATTGTGTTGCAGGGGCTGGCGGCGAGTGATCGTGTGGTGACGCGCGATGTTGCGGCACTCAGCCACGGGCAACAGGTGCAGGCCGTCGACGCGGCCGCAGAATAACATACCCCTGCACTTTCCGATCCTCTCTTGCCATGGCGCTGATCCGTTTTTCAATCAACAACCCGCTGGTCACCAACCTGATGCTGGTAATCGTGGCCATACTCGGCGTGTTGTCCTGGAATGCCATGCCACAGGAGATGTTTCCAGCCGTTGAGCTTGATGCCGTCAGCATCTCGGTGATCTTCGAGGGCGCCTCTCCGGAAGAGGTTGAACGTCAGGTCGTCATCCCGATCGAGGAGCAGTTCGAGGGTATGCCTGACATCGATATCATGAGCTCGACCAGCAATGAAGGGCTGGGAAGTGTGATTATCAAGCTGAAAGCAGGCACGGATGTCGATCAGTACATGCGGGATGCACAGACCGCGCTTGACCAGATTATCGATCTGCCTGAAGAGGCGGAGGAACCGGAGTTGATCCGTATCAAGGCACGGTTTCCGGTTATCAGCATGAGTCTGTACGGTGATGTGTCGCGGGGCTATCTCTATGACCAGGCGGATATTATCAAGCAGCGCATGGCGAAAATACCCGGCGTTGCCAGTGTCGGCGTCGCCGGCAACCGCGAGTGGGAGTTGTGGGTCGAGGTCGACCCGTTCCAGTTGGCGGCGCACAAGGTTTCGCTCGGGCAGGTACTGCAGGCCATTCGCGGCAATCTTCGCGACCTGCCGGGCGGCTCATTAAAGGCCAGCGAAGGAGATATCCTGTTACGCGGCAAGGGTGTGGCACCCAATCCCGAGGCCGTCGCTCAAATCGCGGTACGCAGTAATGACCGCGGCGGCCAGTTGCTGCTCGGTGAAATTGCCGCTATACAGTTACGACTGGAAGAGGCGGAAACCATTGGTCGATTTAACGGCCGTCCGGCGGTCAACCTGACGGTGACCAAAACAGCGGATGCATCGACCACCACGGTTGCAGATGCCACACGGGAATTTGCAGAGCAGCTGCGAAAGGAGTTGCCACCAACCATAGAAGTGGGCCTGTATAACGATCTCTCGGCTTACGTCAAAAACCGCCTGAACACGGTAAAGTCTTCCGGGCTGGTCGGGCTGTTCCTGGTATTGCTGTCACTGTACCTGTTCCTGAATTTTCGTGTCGCCCTGATTACCGCGATGGGGATACCGGTATCCTTTCTGTTTGCGATGATAGCGATTTATTACCTGGGCTACACCATCAACATGGTGTCGTTGTTTGCCTTCCTTATTGCACTCGGTCTGATTGTTGATGATGCGATTATCGTCACGGAGAACATGTACCGGCACATGGAGATGGGTCTGCCGGCTCCGGAAGCGGCGCGTATCGGTGCGCGCGAGGTGTTCTGGCCGGTGATGGCCAGCACCGCAACCACGATCGCTGCGTTTATGCCGATGTTTGCCATCAAGGGGATCATGGGTGCATTTATTGCCGTGATTCCTGTAGTGGTGAGTGCGGCACTGCTGGGATCGTTGTGGGAAGCCTTCGGGGTATTACCTTCGCATGCCGCAGAACTGCTGCATACGAGAACAGGCCAGCCGGAAAACACATGAACGTCGTGTTGACTGGAGTGCCTTGCTTGATTACTACATAGGCTGGTTACGCTGGTCGCTGAAGAATCGCTATTTTGTGGCGCTGCTCTCGCTGGCCGTGCTGTTGCTCACACTGGTGTTCGCGGCGACGAGGATTCCGTTCCAGCTGTTTGACGATGTGGATATCGGGCAATTCTTTATCAATGCAGAAGCGCCGCAGACCTACAGTCTCGACGATACTGCCAAGCTTGCTGCACAGATGGAGCAAGTGGTGCTGGAGACGCTCGATGATGACGAGATCAGCACGCTGTTAACCAATGTGGGCGTGACCTTTATTGACTTCAACCGCTTTGAGCTGGGCAGTCAGTATATCCAGCTGGTGATTGACCTGGAGAAGGAAAAACCGGAAGGACTTATCGAGCGTTTTATCTCTCCCCTGGTGAGTCTGGAGTTTACCTGGGAGGGTACTCGCAGCCGTCCGACCGAGGACATCATTAATGAGTTGCGTGAAAAGCTGCAGGCAGTCACGGGCATCAGCCGCATTGCCATTCAACGTCCGCAGGGCGGACCGGCGGGTGCGGATATCGAAGTGGGCGTGACGGGTCCGGATGTGCAGGTATTGCACGAGCAGGCGAGCCGCATGGTTGAATATCTGCAGCGCCTGCCGGGAGTGCATGATGTTCGGCAGAACCTCGAGAGCGGCAAGATCGAGTACCAGTATTCACTGAATGCTCGTGGCAAGGAACTGGGTATTGAGCAGCGTCGAGCTTGCCGATGCGGTGCGTACCGGTTTCTCGGTGTTGAAGCCGTGTATGTGACGCTGGGCAACAAGCGCACCCCGGTGCGCGTGATTTATCCCGATGCCATCCGTGAAAGCAGCGACCTGGCCAGCCTGCCCATTGTGCTTGATGATGGCCGGCTGGTCTATCTGGGCGATGTTGCCGGGATAACCCCCGGGCGTGCCATGAACACCATCAGTCGCCGCGATAACCAGCGACTGGGGCTGGTGACGGCCGAGGTGGATGACCAGGTCATCACACCGCTGGAAGTTACCGAACTGCTGCGGGCCGAATTCGCCGATCTGGAAACTGATCTGCCAGGCTATGAGCTGGTATTCCTCGGGGAGAAAAAAGATGCCTCCGAATCTTTCAGCGGCATGCGCGATGCCTTGCTGATCTCTGCTGCACTGATATTCTTTATACTGGCGGCGCTGTTTCGTTCCCTGCTGGACCCGCTGGTGGTCATGTTTGCCATTCCCTTCGGGGTCATCGGTGTGGTGTTTGGTCATGTGCTGTTTGGCTATAACCTGCAGTTTCTTTCAGCGATCGGCTTTCTCGCGCTGACCGGTATCGTGGTCAACGATTCATTGATCCTTGTCAATTTCGCCAAGCGCATGCGTGCCGAGGGGATGGACCGCATCGAGGCCATGATTGAGGCAGGGCGGGTACGAATCCGGCCGATTCTGCTGACCAGTATAACGACCTTTCTGGGTATCTCGCCACTGATATTCTTTGCTACCGGCCAGACGGCTTTCCTCTCGCCGATGGCGGTCAGCCTTGGGTTTGGACTGCTGTTTGCAACCGGTATTATCCTGATATCGATACCGTGCTTTTACATGATCGCAGATGACATGCGTGAGCATGTGCGCACCAGGCTGCAGCAACTATTCCCACCGTCCAGTGACGATATGACCTGAACTGCCATTACATGCTCTCACACAGGAACCCGCGGCGTGCCCGAACGACTTGAACAATTGAAGAACTGGCTGGATAACGAACTCAACTTCAGTGAATACACGCTGACACCGGCTTCTGCCGATGCCAGCTTTCGCCGCTATTTCCGCGTGCTCCACGCTGGCGTCAGCTATATCGTGATGGATGCCCCGCCGGACAAGGAAGATTCAAAACCGTTTGTCAGGATCGCAAGGATGTTTTTCGATATCGGGTTGAATGTCCCCGAGGTCCTTGATGAAAACCCGGAACAGGGCTTTCTGCTGCTCTCCGACCTCGGCAGTACCTCATATCTTGAGGCGCTCAGCGAGGACACCGTTGAACGCCTTTACGGGGACGCGCTTGGCGCACTGGCAACCCTGCAGGCCTGTGCCCCTGATGACGCTGCATTGCCGGACTACGACCGCGCACTGTTACTGAAGGAGATGGAATTGAGCCGTGAATGGCTGCTCGGCAGGCACCTGGGCCTGTCCCCGGACGCTGCGCAGAAAGGCACTGATGGATGCCGCATTCCGGCTGCTTGCTGATAATGCCCTGGCACAGCCGCAGGTATGTGTACACCGTGATTATCATTCACGTAATCTGATGCTGACCGACATGCATAATCCGGGCATACTCGACTTTCAGGATGCCGTCATCGGTCCGGTTACCTACGACCTGGTTTCGTTGCTGCGTGACTGTTACATCGACTGGCCACGTGCACGCGTCGAGGACTGGGCGCTGGGTTACCAGGATCTTGCACTGCAATCCGGTATCCTGCGCGCTGCACATGAAGACCCGCAGCAGTTTCTGCGCTGGTTTGACCTGATGGGCATGCAGCGGCATCTGAAGGCAGCGGGTATCTTTGCCCGGCTCAAGCATCGCGATGGCAAGGCCGGCTACCTGCAGGACATACCCCGAACCCTGGGTTACGTGGTTGAGGTGGCGGGTCGCTACGAGGAACTGGCTGCGTTTGGGAACTTTATCGAGGCCAAGGTGCTGGCTTGCCTTCCTCGCGATGGCTGATAATCGCTGCCGGCGTATGGCTCGATGACTGCCCGTGTTGCCGTCAGGGCCGTATATTAGAGGGGAACCAATGAAGAAACTGTGGTTGGCGGTTTTCTTGCTGGTTTTTGTCTGGTCTGCGATTCGACCCGCGGATACCTTGACCTGGTTCCTTGAGGTGTCGCCGGCCATGATCGCGCTGCTGCTGTTGCTGTTCACGCGCAGGGTGTTCCCTCTGACCGGCCTTGTTTATGCCCTGATCCTGCTGCATTGCATCATTTTGATGGTGGGCGGGCATTACACCTATGCAGAGGTGCCATTGTTTGACTGGGTACAGGATGCATTCGGACAGACACGCAACAACTACGACAAGCTCGGCCATTTTGCACAGGGCTTTGTGCCGGCCATGGTTGCTCGCGAGATCCTGTTGCGCAATGCCGTGATCAGCGGCAGGGCATGGCTGAATTTTCTGGTAGCCTGTTTTTGCCTTGCACTCAGCGCCCTCTACGAACTGCTAGAATGGGCCGTCGCAGAAATGCTCGGTGGCCCTGCCGAGGCGTTCCTTGGTACGCAGGGCTATGTATGGGATACGCAGGCGGATATGGCCTTTGCGCTGGCGGGTGCGGTTGCGGCGTTATTGTTGCTGGGCAGGTTGCATGACCGGCAACTGCAGCAAAATGGCTTCTCTGCCGTGAATTCAATCTAGTAGAGGTACAAGATGGGTAAGCTTAACTTTTCCGTGGCTGGCACTGGGGACTGGGTCTGCTGGTTGCTGCCGGCCTGCTGTCCTCGGGCGTACTTTCAGAGAATGCCAACTATGCACTGCCGCTGTTGACCCTGTTGATCGTGAACGAGTTCGGGTTCTTTGTCACTGCGATTGGGGCGGGCATTGGGATCAATAGGCTCCTGAAAGATGGCATGCAAACAGTCTTGCTGATGGTGATCATCGGTGATGCCATCCTGGCGGCAGGATTTCTGTATCTTGCCATCAGGCTGTGGCCGGGGATGGCGGCGGGGCAGTAGCCGACGCCCTGACTTTGTGACCGGCTGTCGGTTCGGGGGATGCCGTTCCGGTCCATAGGGCGCCAGGAAGAAATAATAATAGCGAATTAAATCAATGCAATATGGAAATATTGTAGAATTTTATGCAGGCTTTATATCCGATCCTCTATTCCTTTCGGCGCTGCCCCTATGCCATGCGCGCACGCATGGCGCTTTCCTGTAGCGGTATCCAGGTAGAGTTGCGGGAAGTGATCTTGCGTGAGATGCCAGCATCTTTGCTGACCTGTTCACCGAAGGGTACGGTGCCGGTGCTGGTGCTGCCGGACGGACGCGTGATCGATGAAAGTCTGGATATCATCCATTGGGCACTGGCGAAAAATGACCCGCAGCAGTGGTTGCCCGCTGGCGACGATGAGCAATCCCGGGACTTAAACCGCCTGATCGATGAAAACGATCATTCCTTCAAGCAGCACCTCGATCGTTACAAATATGCCGATCGCTATCCGCAGCAACCTGCCAGCGACTATCGCTCCAGGGGTGAAGCCTTCCTGCAAAAGCTGGAACATCGGCTGGGGCAATCTGCCTGGCTGGCAGGTGAACGCCTGGGTGTGGCGGATGTCGCCATCTTTCCGTTTGTTCGCCAGTTCGCGTTGGTCGACAAACCGTGGTTTGACCGTATGCCCTGTTCGCGGCTGCAGGCATGGCTGGATACTTTGCTGGCCTCGGCCTTGTTTAGCTGACGTCATGAAGAAGTATCCGCAATGGCAGGAGGGCGATGGCATGACACTGTTTCCGGATTGAGCAGGAATTCGGTACGATAGGGCTGCACGGAAGGCCGCGATTCACGGCATCGGAATCCAATCATGATGCGCATCGCTGCCAGTGAGCGGGTACATGTCTGAGCCACTACTTTTTTCGATTATTGAATCGCCGCTGCATCCGGATTTCTCCGCCCTGTACCGCAAGCTGGGCATAGAGTGAAGTCAAGCTGGGCTCGATGCGCAAGGCGATCAGTGCGCTCAAGTCCGGGCACGCCGGATATCGTGGTCGCGGAATTCATGTACGGTTATGGTAATAACTATGCCGGTGTAAATGTCAGCAACCTCGATGTGTTTCTGTACAGTCTGCAGAAGTATTCCAGGGACGGCTGCTGTCATCGTCATGGTGGATCAAGAGCGAAGTTCAGTACGTTGACAAGTTGCGCGCACTGTTCCCGATTCACGCCGTATTGCAACACCCGGTACGGGAGCAGAATATGGCACCCTGTCTGGGCAACTGGAGCACTCAGAATTGATGAACAGCCAGACAACGAAACACCCAAATGGTAAGACGCGCCCCGCCGGGTGTATTGCTGGTTAACCTGGGGACGCCGGATTCGCCGTCTGTTTCCGATGTGCGACGCTATCTCAGGGAATTCCTGTGGGATCCAAGGGTGGTGGAAGTGGCGCGCCCCGTTTGGTGGCTGGTGCTTAACCTGGTCATTTTGACGACCCGCCCGCGCCGTTCTGCCAGGGCGTACGCGAAGGTATGGACAGAAGCAGGATCGCCACTGCTGGTGATTTCAAAAAGACAACAGGCTGCACTGCAGGCCAGGATGGAGGACGCAGGGCGGAGTCGCCTGTAAGGTGGTACTTGCCATGCGCTACGGGCGACCGGGTATCGCATCGGGGCTGCAGGCGTTGCGCGATGCCGGCGCAAAACGTGTCCTGGTATTGCCGCTCTACCCGCAGTATTCCGCGACGACGACGGCCGCGATTGTCGATGCCGTCGCCGATGAATTGCGACACTGGCGTGAGCTGCCGGAGCTGCGCTTTATCAATGACTATCACCGTCACCCCGCCTATATCACTGCGCTGGCTGACAGCGTGCGTCGTTACCGGGCGCTTCACGGGGAACCGGACAAGCTGCTGTTGTCATTCCATGGCATACCGCAGGAGTATGTTGATGCGGGTGATCCCTATGCGGAGCAGTGTTACAAGACGGCTGCATTGCTGGTGGCGGCGCTCGATTTGCCCAGGAATCGCTGGCAATTGAGCTTCCAGTCACGCCTCGGTCCGAAACAATGGTTGCAACCGTACACCGACCATACCCTCGAGGCCCTCGCCAAGGAGGGGGTCCGTAATATCCATGTCATATGTCCGGGTTTCAGTGTCGACTGCCTGGAAACCCTGGAAGAAGTGGCGATGGAGAATCGCGATATCTTTCTTGAGGCTGGCGGTGAACAGTACGGATATATCGAGTGTCTGAATGACCATGCTTCACATATTCAGCTGTTTTCCGAGCTGATCGCACAGCATACCCAGGGCTGGGTTGAAGGCTGATGCTGCCAACCGTTACGCGCGCGGGACGGACTCCATGAAGGCCATGATTCTTGCAGCCGGACGCGGTGAGCGCATGCGTCCCCTGACCGATACAACGCCAAAGCCCCTGTTGCGTATTGGCGGACAAACGATGATCGAGCGTCACGTGCATGCCCTGGCGCGGGCGGGAATTACCGATCTGGTCATCAATCATGCTCACCTCGGTGAACAGATTGAGAAGGCGCTGGGTAATGGCAATGCCTACGGTGTTGAAATTGCCTATTCGGCAGAGATTGGCGGTGTGCTGGAAACAGGTGGCGGCATCTTCAAGGCGCTGCCCTTGCTGGGCGATGCGCCATTCCTGGTAGTGAACAGTGATATCTGGACGGACTTTCCCTTCGAGAAGCTGCCGCCACAGCCTGAGGGGCTGGCACACCTGGTCATGGTTGACAATCCAGGGCATCATCCGGAAGGGGATTTTTCCCTGTCGATGGGACAACTGTCACCAAAAGGACCCGCGATGCTGACATTCAGCGGCATCGGCGTTTATCGACCTGAACTGTTTTCCGGATGCGCGGCAGGTGCATTTCCGCTTGCACCGCTATTAAGACAGGCCATGGATGCCGGGCAGGTGAGCGGAGAACGCTATAGCGGCAGATGGTTTGATATTGGCACGCCGGAACGACTCGACGCGGTCAACCGGGTCGTGATCAACCTGCAATAAGCGACGATTTATCCAGAGTCCGGGAGGCAGCTAGCTAACGATGGGTCAGGAAATCGAAGCGGCACGCTTTACTGCCGGGAATTTTCTGGAGTATGCAGAGCGGTTGCGCGCCGAGACAGCCTTGCTGGGTGAGTGGTTTGCCTCCGGCCTGTTTTCGCCCCGGGACCGCATGGGTGGCTATGAGCTTGAGGCCTGGCTGGTTGATAGTCAGTCACGCCCGGCCCCGCTCAATGAGGTCTTCCTGAAGAAGCTGAAGAATCCCATGGTGGTGCCGGAGCTGGCGCGTTTCAATGTTGAATTGAACGACCATCCACAGCACCTGTGGGGGTCCGCGTTCAGCCGCTTTGAGGCCAGTCTGGGCGCAACCTGGCAACAATGCGTACAGTGTGCGGCCGAGCTGGATTCGCACCTGATGATGATCGGTATTTTGCCGACCTTGAAGGAGAGCGAGCTCACCCAGGCAAACATGTCGGATCTGAAACGCTACCGTGCGCTGAATGAGCAGGTACTGCGGCTGCGTGAAGGCAGGCCACTGCAACTCGACATCAGCGGGCAGGAACATCTCAAGCTTGAGCATAACAATGTCATGCTTGAGGCGGCAACCACCTCCTTCCAGTTGCACCTCAAGGTACATCCGAAGAACGCCAGCCGCGCCTATAATGCCGCGATGATTATCTCTGCACCGATGGTGGCGGTCGCAGCGAATTCACCATACCTTTTCGGCCATAAACTGTGGGATGAAACCCGTATACCGCTATTCGAACAGTCGGTGTCAGTGGGTGGTTTTGCCGGCGGCCAGTAACGGACCGTTACACCGGGTAACCTTCGGTTCCGGGTATGTGCGGAACTCCGTACTCGAGTGCTTCGTTGAGAACGAACAGCATTATCCGGTCCTGTTGCCGATGCGTTTCCATGACGGGCTGGAACAGATGTCACACGTGCGCTTGCACAACGGCACCATCTGGCGCTGGAACCGGCCCCTGATCGGCTTTGACTACGACGGTATTCCGCACTTGCGTATTGAGCACCGCGTCGTGCCCGGTGGTCCCACGATTGTGGATATGATTGCAAACGCGGCACTGTTCTATGGCTTGATGCAGGCGCTGATGACGGCAGAAACCCCGCCGGAGCAACAGCTGGATTTTGCTCTTGCGCGCGATAATTTTTATGCCGCGGCCCGTCACGGACTGGGTTCGCATGTCACCTGGCTGGATGGTGCATCGGGGCTCGGTGCAAAGCCTGCTACAGGAACAGTTACTGCCGATGGCACGGCGCGGGCTGCAACAGCTGGAAATCGATGCAAAAGACATCGACCGCTATCTCGGTGTTATCGAGGCCCGGGTGCACTGTGGCCAGACCGGGGCAGCATGGCAGCGTGCCTGTATGGCCCGGCACGGTGATGATCTGACGGAAATGACGCAGCTGTATCGGCATAACCAGGAGAGCAAGGCACCGGTGCACGAGTGGAGAACGACATAGCTATGACGCTGAACGAGATTGAATACCTGCCAGAAGGGCTGCTGGATAGACCGCTGGAGGGGCTTGAGTCCCTGCTGGGTGCGCCAACCCTGATGCACTTGCCGGGTCGGCGCCCGCAACCGCTGTTTATTACCGTGCTGGCCCATGGCAACGAGGGCACCGGATATTACGCAGTGCAGGCACTGCTGAGGCGTTACCAGGACCAGGAACTGCCACGGGCACTGTCCGTTTTTTTCGCTAACGTGAAAGCCGCCAGCCAGGGTCTGCGCTTCCTCGACGGGCAGGCAGACTTTAACCGTGTCTGGCCGGGGACAGAAAGGCCTGATGCGCCGGAAGCCGGGATGATGCAGCAGGTGGTTGATCGCATGCGGCAGCGTGGTGCCTTTGCAAGTATCGATGTCCATAACAACACCGGTATTAACCCGCATTACGCCTGTATCAACCGCGTCGACAACCAGTTTTTGCACCTCGCATCACTGTTTAGCCGAACGGTGGTGTATTTCATCCGCCCACTTGGTGTGCAATCCATGGCGATGTCTTATGTGTGCCCGGCCGTGACCATAGAATGCGGCAAGCCGGACCATGAATACGGGCTGGAACACGCGCGCGACTACATCGATGCGTGCTTGCACCTTAGCGAGCTGCCTGGTCATCCCGTGCCCTCGCACGATGTCGAACTGTTTCACACCGTCGCGACGGTGAAGGTACCGGAAGAGTTGAGCTTCAGCTTTGATGAAGAGCCCGTGGATTTGCGCTTTATCGGGAATATCGATCACCTCAATTTCAGGGAGCTACCTGCAGGTACCCGGCTCGGCTGGCTGCAACCGGGTGTGGCTGCCACACTCGATGTGCGTGATGACAATGGCCAGTCGATTCATGATCACTATTTTGCCATCGAGGACGATGCACTGGTCACCAGGCGGCCTTTAATGCCGTCGATGTTCACCCTCGATAAACGCATCATTCGCCAGGATTGCCTGGGTTACCTGATGGAGAGACTGTTGCCTGAAAGCAGCTAGTCTGTCCCGATATGCAGCCGCCACATTTATTGCTGGCCCTTTCGGGGCATGGTTACGGCCACCTGGCGCAGTGTGCGCCGGTCATCAACGCGTTATGGGCAAAGGTTCCGCGGCTGAGACTGAGTGTCTGTGGTGCGCTGCCGCAAGCCATTGTGGCAAAGAGACTTGACGGGGCGTTCGACTACCACTGTGTCGAGCTGGATCCTGTGTTGCAAATGCATAATGCATGGGAAGTCAATGTGCCGGCATCGCAGCAGGTTTACCGTGCGTTTCACGAACACTGGGATGCTGGTCTAAAGCGGGATACAGAACTGTTGCGGCAGTTGGCACCGGATCTTGTGCTTGCTGACATCCCTTATCGTGTCCTCTCGGCCGCCGCGCAACTCGCTATACCGGCCATCGCGATGTGTTCGCTCAACTGGGCGGATATCTACGCGGTCTATTGCAAGGGTGATCGCATAGACAGGCAAATCCGTGCACAGATGATGACAGGCTATCAGGCGGCACACACCTTCCTCGCTCCACAGCCCGCCATGGCGATGCCGCAACTGCATAACACCCGTGTGATCGGGCCCATCGCATGCCGGGGTATCCGGAAAAAGCGCTTGCTATGTGCACAATACGGTATTCCAGAAGACATGAATATTGTGCTGGTCGCGCTTGGCGGGATCCCTACCGGGATGCCGCTGGACCACTGGCCGCACATGGATCACACGGTCTGGTTGACTACCGGAGCGGCGAACCCGGAGCGACACGATTTTCTGGAGGTGGGTGCACTGGCATGGCCATTCATTGATGTGCTGGCCTCAGCAGATGTGGTTCTTACCAAGCCGGGTTATGGCACCTATGCAGAGGCGGTGTGCAACGGTGTGCCGGTGCTCAGTATTGAACGCCCGGACTGGCCGGAAACAGCTGTCTTGAATCGTTGGGTACGGCAACATGGTCATCTCGAGGTTATGACGCGAGAGCAATTCTACAAGGGTACTTTTGTGCAGCAGGTGAAGTCACTGCTTGCTACAGCCCCTGGCCCGGGGATGCACCCGGACGGGATCAGTCAGGCAGCTGAACTCATTCAATCCCTGCTGCCTGCTGCCAGCCATGTGCCCGGAAACGGCGTGTCCGGGTAAATCCCAGGGGTATTTTTTATGAGGGATGGATTGCCGCGCTGTGCTCACTATGACGGGGATACAGCAATGAATCAGGGCTTGCCCATGATATATAGATGGTTGCGGATGGCGATGATCAATTGGCCTACAGGGCGTCCGGTCACGCGGGTGACAAGCCATGCCGGAGACAGTCCGCCCGGATCACTATACACAGCATAGTTTGCCTCGGTCTGAGATTCCCTGTTGCCGGGCCGAATATCCCGGAAACCGGTGAATGCCTGCGGAACCTTTCCCCAGGTGAGGTCGACTCCGGGGAAGTAACGCTCGTCAAGCGGCCACTCAACCCTGTAGCAACCGCTCTCCGGGTGGCTGCCTGAATAGGTACTCCTGACAACGTAGTTCAGGTCGGTAAACAAGGTCGGGAATCGCAGGCGGTGAAATACCCACTGCTGATCATCGCTGCCATTTATACGTATACGCATATTCCACAATATTCTGATTCCGCCTGACCTGCTAGGGTTTGCCTTGTAGTGAATAATGAAAATAGCATTGGGCGGAAAATCATTATGAAAAACTCACATCGATTGGGCACTGTATGCGCCCTGGCCTTGCTCACAATGATCGGAAGTGCTAACGCGGTAACGATTGCCAGTGATGCCACTTCCATTACAAGTGCAGGTCACTCCTTTACTCAAACGTTTTCGGTATCTCCTTCATCATTTCCTGATGCTGTACTGGCATTAAATGTGCCGGGAGATGCTGTGCAATCCCGACCTGATCAGACTACCAGCTTTTCGATGAATGCCACTTTGCCAGTAGCGAGCCGTCATGCAGATTCTCATCTGGATATCTGGCTGTTACTGATAGCAGCGATTGTAGCTGGCGGGTTATCGGAGATCTTTCATCGGAGATCGATCAATCGATAACGGCTTGTGCAGCCCATTTGACTCCGATGGATTACTAAACGTTTCTGGAAAAACAGCGCGGCTGTAAATACAACAGCTGTCTCTAATGGCGGCGACCCTCGTCTGCGATTTTTTGTGATGTTCCAAGGTCCTGTTTTTGTTCGAAGTATGCTTTTGTACAGAACTAAAGTGAAATAACGCCAAACGGCTACACCCCTCGCGGTAGTCTGGAAACCAGGTGGCTATTCACGGGCTACACCCGAATCAGTGTGGCGTATGGACTTTTCCGTAACTGTTACCCTTTGAACTGTCCCGTCTTCTGCGTATACCCGCCCAAGCAAAGTTAAGCGTGTTTCTCGTCGGCCATTGGCCGCGGAGAACACGGCCGCGAATGCTCTGCGACCTGGCCAAACAGTGAGCCCGGGACTGCTTGCTTGTGTCACCTTCTGGCGACTAGGTTTTCAGCTCAAATCAGCGAGATAACCATCACTATGGATTAAACGTTGGGCATTGGCGACAGAATGTCCGGTTCCGACCCCGTTAGTACTCGGCTCAAATTCCACAGCCGCTTGAAACTGCAGGAACGGCAGAGCCTTTACGCAGGTTGGCACAGGATGTGCAACTGATTTTCTATCATGCTGCCAAGGCGACGATGAGCAATGAATGCAGGTCTTTTTTCAACGCGAATGAAAACTTTTATCACACACCGTGGTGGCATCGGAGGAACCGGCGATCACAAGGACGCAGGTACATAGAAAAAAAGCAGGTTGCTTGCCTGTTGTGAGGTAACGGATAACGGGCATCTATTGCACCCGGGCCTTAAGTGAACAAATGCTAGGAATGCAAGCCAAATTGAATGGAGGGATGCATAAATGTTCAACACCCTACTTGTTGAGGATGATATCAGCTACAGGCAAACACTCTCGGACCTGTTGCTCTTGCACTTCCCGTTGATTGGTGTCGATGAAGCAGGCGATGGGAGGGAGGCGTTGAACAAGGTGGAGTATCTGCGCCCTGATCTAATCTTTATGGACATTCATTTGCCTGGAGAAAGCGGACTGGAGATAACAAAAGAGATCAAGCGGGTGTATAGCGGGATTGTGATTGTTATTCTCACCCGCAACAGCCTGCCGGAGTACCGTCAGCAAGCCTACCGGAATGGAGCGGACTACTTCCTTTCAAAGCAAGATGACTACTGCATGGAAGACATATTGACACGGGTCGATGTGGCACTGGCCAGGGGGGCGCGCCACTGATTCAGGACAGTTCCAGGTCAGGTTGGCAACACCAGATCAAGAGCCTGCAGAAAAGATTCTTTACTATCTTGAGACGAGGCTTCAATGATGCAAACAATCTATGCTTCTATGTGCGGTGCACTAATACTTATTGCCGCCTTGATACCGCCGGTTATTCTCATTATGGATAAAATCGGGTTCTGCAATTTTGGCTAAACGGAGATTGCCGATGCTCAGCTGAAGATCAGCGCCACATTAATTTATAGTCTGGTTAACCCGTTTTGATCCTGGTCGACCCTTCCATCAATCGAGTCTGTTCACTTTATGTTGCTGGCCGGGTAAGAGGTGGACTCAACGGGTCCGCTGGCCGCCGTCGGGCAACACCTGCTGCATCATTCCCGCCGGGTTCATTTGCTGAAACTGCTTGCTTCCCTGGTTAAAAGCCTGCCCCAGGCCATGAACACTCTTGTCCATGCGCAGAATGGAGTCATTCATGGTTCGCATGCTATTCTGCATTTCCCTGATATCCTGTGACATGGCGCCCACATAACCGGTCATCTCGTTCATCGATCTGCTTATGTCGAACATCAGTTTGACAAATAGAAGTGCAACGATTCCTGCGCCGGCAACTAATAACGTCTGTAACGATTTGCTGGTCATTCTCTGTATCCTTGCGTTCGTTCGGCCCGGGTGCTTCGGCGAATTTTAGCAGATTTTACGGTGACAGGAATGCAGCCTGAGCGCACCCTTGCGGGCAAGCCTGAAAGCACATAACAACAAGAAATCCCGAAACAACGGTGATACCTCCAAAGCAACGGGATTCATGTTTGGCTTCTTGCCGAGCTCACCGTATCCAGGATAGCTGCAAAAATGACTACACTCGGGACAATGTCCAGTATATTTTGCCCTTTCCACTTTCCTGCCAATTCGAGGTGATAATGATATCCAGAATCTTGATGCTGTTGCCCCTCAGCCTCCTGCTGGTCGGTTGCACGGAAGAGCAGCAGAACCGTCTGACCCGTCTCGGGGTAACCTGGCTGGAAGGCAATTATCGGGTGACCTATGCTGATGGGGAGCATGTCAGAAGCTGGGAGGTACGAGACAGCAAGGTCACGTCTGAGCCAGAGAAAGGCTATTATTACTTCTGGGCTAACGAGGGGAAGAAGCGCTACTACGTGCAAACCCCTATTGCACGAACCTATATAGAGGAAATTCCATAGCTCGTCACCAGCATGAGACTATCCTCGTCCGGGTGCTAGGCTGAATCCTGGTGAACTCCACAGTCTAACAAGCCGACGGGTTTGAAAGCTCGCGTTCTGACGCTCCCGGACACGACGACATGTCTGATCCCTAACGTTAGCAACAAGGTGAGGGCCCGGTATTATGGCCTGACTATCTGGCCCCTATTGACGCAGCGTACCTGGGGGGTATTACAGGAAATATTGATCAAGAAGCGCCCTTGAGCGGTTCTTTTGCCTGCTGGTCAGCGTGATAGGATGATCGCACCATTGGGCCGCTGGCAACGTGGCTGAAGCCAAGTTCATAACCCAGCTCGCCGAGGCGTTTGAACTCATCCGGGTGAACATAGCGGTCCAGTCGCAGGTGATGGATACTGGGTTGCAGGTATTGCCCGAGTGTCAGCATGTCGCAGTCGTGTTCACGCAGGTCTCGCATCACCTGTTCGACTTCGGAGATTTTTTCACCCACACCCAGCATCAATCCCGATTTTGTCGGCACCTCCGGGAACAAGGCCTTGAATCGTCTCAGTAGTTCCAGGGACCAGGCGTAGTCAGAACCTGGGCGCACTTTCTTGTAGAGGCCGGGAACCGTTTCCAGATTGTGATTGAATACATCAGGTGGTGCCTTGACAAGAATATCCAGTGCGCGATCCATGCGGCCACGAAAGTCCGGGACCAGTATCTCGATCCTTATCTCCGGGCGGTAACGCCGGATAGCCTCGATGCATTGCACAAAGTGTCCGGCACCGCCGTCACGAAGGTCGTCACGATCAACCGAGGTGACCACAACATAGCGCAGTCCCATATCGCGGATAGTTTGCCCGAGGTTTTCCGGTTCATCCGCGTCAAGAGGGTCGGGTCGTCCGTGCGCAACATCGCAGAACGGGCAGCGGCGTGTACATATGTCACCCATGATCATGAAGGTTGCGGTCCCGCCAGCGAAGCATTCACCGATGTTCGGGCAGGAGGCTTCTTCGCACACGGTATGCAGGCGGTTCTCGCGAAGTATTTCCTTGAGGCGTGACACGGCCGGATCGGCTGGCGACCTTGCACGGATCCATTGCGGCTTGCGTAATGGGCGGCTGGTGGTTTCAATCTTTATCGGGATGCGGGCGGTCTTGGCTGCCCCCCGTTGCTTTCTTTCGCTGTCACTCATGCGGACGGTATCTTCAATAATCGTTCAAGGTGGTCCTGGAACTGCCCGGTAACGGTTTCGGTGGATGCCTTAACACCGAGATTTCTCAGTTGTGTGACTTCCAGGTCTCTGTAGCCACAGGGGTCAATCCTCGAAAAAGGCGCCAGGTCCATGTCGATATTGAGGCTGAGACCGTGAAAGGTACAACCCTTGCGAACACGCAATCCGAGTGCGGCAAGCTTGCAGTTGTCCACATAGACGCCGGGCGCTTTTTCACGGCGCTGTGCATCGATGCCGTAGTCCGCGCACAGGTCAATCACGGCCTGTTCCAGTAATCGGACAAGCGATTGTACACCCAGTTGACGTCGATTGATGTTCAGCAGGGTATAGACAACCAGTTGACCGGGACCATGATAGGTGACCTGTCCGCCGCGATCCACCTTCAGCACCGGTATCCCGCCGGTGCTGTGCAGGTACTCCTGCTTGCCATTACGCCCCAGGGTGAATACCGGGGGGTGTTCCAGAAACCAGAGTTCGTCGGGGGTATTGCTCTCGCGACTGGCCGTAAAGAGCTGCATGTCGTGCCAGGCAGTTTCGTAGTCCACCTGTCCGAGATGATGGATGATCAGGGCATCAGCGGCAGACATGACGTGCCTTGCGGCTGATTTCAGAGCGCCATGATGACTGCTTCGCAGTCAACCAGGTCCTGATAGATGGCATCCAGCTGTGCCCGGCTGGTGGCGTTGACGACCACGGTGACCGAGGTGTAGTTACCCCCGCTGCTGACGCGATGGTAGACCGCGCCCTCGCTCAGGTCGGGGACATGTTTGCGTACGATCTCCACGACGATGATGTCGAGTTCGCAGTCGGATTTTCCCATGGCCTTGATAGGGAACTGGCAGGGAAATTTCAGCGGGCTTTGATCCTCTTCACTCATGCACTTAGTGTAACAAGCTATCGGACCGGACTCACGGTTCGATTGCCCTTGAGTCCTTACCGCCAGGAGCCGGTTTGCCCGGGCATGCCGGGTGTCTTGCCGAGAGAGGTTCTGGGATTCTTCGCTGGTGGTGCTGCCGGGTGCGCAGGATGCACTGGTTTCGGTCTGTGGCCAGGCCCACCGGGGTGATGGCCGTAGCGGGGGTAATAAGGGTAGGTCGGGTAGTAAGGGGTATTGTCGCCGGTACTGTCATTATCGGGGCCCGGCTGTCGTAACGCGTCTGCTTCAGCACGGGCTTTGCTGGCCTCTGCCCGGGCCTGTTCTTTCTCAGCGGCCAGTCTCTCATTCTCCAGACGTCGCGCCTCCATTCGGTCTGCCTGGTTGATGACGGAATAGAAATCATCGTCCTCTATATTGGCGTTGTCGCTGGCAGGTGCCGGAGTCGGCGCGATGTCGATGACTTGCGTGTCATCCGCACGCTCCGGTGGCGGTGTCTCGCTGAAATGGGTGACCCCGCTGTCATCGACCCAGCTGTAGACCTGGGCGGCGCAGGCGAATGAGATGGACAGTGTGAGCAAAATCGGCAGACAAAGTCCGGCGGCTTGTTTCATGGGGGATGCCTCCTGAATGTCGCTAGGTCCGGGTAAATGAGCCATTGTCAGCTTCAGTCTAGCCGATGATGGACGCCAGGGAGCAGAAGAAACGGGCTTGAGGCGTGATTGTTTACCCTAACTTCGCTTGCTGATTATTACATAACAGAAAGATACATCCTAACCACAAGGCGTTTACCAGGGCTTGTTGGTGTATGCAGCGGTACGACCTTTATCGCTTAAGGCAACTTTCAGGGTGGCCGATAGGTTTCTCAGACCCCGCATGAAGCGTTGTAAGCGGGGGCTGGAGCCAAGGAGACACTACCATGAGTGCCGTATCACATGACGTAATTGTTAAGCGCAGCAGGGGAAAAAAACGCCGCAAGAGCATGAGTGCATTACGCAAGCTTCGCGCTGCGCTGGCGCGGCGGAAGCTTGAAGAAATGCACGAGGAAGAGCTCCTGCAAGAACAGATTTATGATGTCTTTGCGGACCCGGAAGAGTCCAGCTAGCGGTTAGTCGGGTACTGACTTTCATGCAGGCAATCTGGCGTGAAATGTCGGCCCCTGTATTGCGGTTAATCGTTACTTGGCTGCAAAGGCCAATCGACAAACGGCTATCTCTCAGGTACGGCCATGGCCATGACCATGGAATTATTTGGTCCAGGCCTGCAACGCCTCGATGATTTTCTCAGCCTGGTCCTTGCTGGAAATATTGAATTTTGACTTGGGCAGGTACTGGCCATTACGTTTCTGGTAACGGCGGATGGAGTACTTGTCAGGTCCGTATTCACCCTTCGCGCGGTTCCAGTCCTGGTAACGGAATATGACCGTTGACCAGGCGCCCTTGGTGAGTATTTTCTTGTCCAGTTCCCTGACGGTCTCAATGCCGTCTTCCTCATACCTGATCGTCAGTTCGTCTACTGTTTCAGCCATACCACCCTCCGGGCATACAATTGGGTTGTTGATTGCCACCTGACACTGTGCCGGTAACGCCGGCCATCATACTGATTTATACCTGCGGCGGAAGACCCGGCAACAAGGAACTGATTTTTCAGGGTATCATCGCCGATTCTGGGCACCAGGGGCCTGATCAAGTGTCAAAATACATCACTGCGCCAGTTGCCTGCGGCGCAATGGAAGATGCGGATGTTTTCCTGTTTTTCACCCTGCTGATGCCGGTCATGGAGGCTTTGCGTGTGGTGATGACACGCTATTATCATGATCAAAGCAGTCTCCATGCAAAAAGCGAGGAAATGAATGACCTTGCATAAGAAGGAGCAATTTCACGGTGGTCGCGCCCATGGCAGGCCGGTATCGCCGTCGTTGCGTGTCATGCGCCTGTTGTTCTCGACATTGGGTCGGGTATTTCCCCGCCTGATGGGACGCTGGGCCTACTCGTTGTGGTTTCGTACCCGGCGGTTTCCCGAGTCGGCCGCGGGAAGGCGTATTGCCAGCAAGGCACAGCGTGACACCCTGATGGTCAATGAGATACCAGTAGCCGTTTACAGCTGGGGTGCGGGCCCGATCGTCCTTTTCCTGCACGGCTGGTCAGGCCGCGGCAGTCAGGTTGCGGCCTTCACTGAACCGTTAGTCGCCGCCGGCTATCAGGTGATGGCCCTTGATGCCCCGGGACACGGCGCCACACCCGGTGACCGGACCAATATCCTGGAGTGTGCCGCCGTGTTGCGGGCATTCAAGCGCCGCTATGGGGCTGTCCATGGTGCGATAACGCACTCATTCGGTGGCATGGTGCTGGCCTATGCCATGAATAACGGCCTGACGGTTAAGCGGGTTGTATTGATCAGTGCGCCCGCGCATGTTGAATACCTGCTCGATGCTTTTGCGCAAACCCTGGGAATTCCTGACGCAGTCACCGCGGATATGCGGCGGCGCATGGACGTCCGTTTCCCGGAAGGTTACTGGGAAAATATTTCTACCGTGGTTAATGTGCGTGAACTCGATGTGCCTGCTTTGATTATTCACGACGAAAATGATCACAGCGTGCCGTGGGAGCAGGGCAAGATCATTGCCACTGCCTGGCCAGGCGCGCGCTTCCTGAAGACTTCCGGGCTGGGACACGGCCGCATATTGCGTAATCAGACAGTCGTTGATGCTGCAGTGGCTTTCATTAACACGTAAACTGGGCAGTGAACTCTCTACCAGAATCTGAAACCGGCATGCGCTCATGAAACTCTACCTGGTCCAGCATGGCAAGGCCGTAACCGAAGAGGAAGATCCAGGGCGGCCGTTGAGTAGTCAGGGGGAGCAGGATGTACGCCGCATGGCCGCGCGGCTCGGGGACTGCGGGAATTCAGGTGACGCGCATCTGGCACAGTGGTAAGCAGCGCGCTGCCCAGACGGCCAAAATACTGGCAAAGAAGGTGCTGTCCGGGCGCAAAATAGAGCTTGTCAAGGGAATCAGTCCCAATGACCCGGTTGCCGAGTTCGCATTTGATGCGGACGTCTGGCAAGAAGATACCCTGGTTGTTGGTCATTTGCCCTTCATGTCCCGGCTGGTGTCATTGTTGACAATCGGCGATGCGGAGCATGAGCTGGTACACTTTTCTCCAGGCAGTATTGTCTGCCTGGAACGCGAGGATGCGCATCACTGGGTGATCACCTGGATGCTGCGGCCTGAAATGCTCTGCGATGTATGAGTGGTTGACGGAATGAGTCTGCGTGGCATTGTTCCCCCGGATCCCCAGACCAGTGTGTCACAGGAACGCTTCGCCGTGATCTTTACGCCACGCCAGAACCGCAAGCGCTTTCCGGCTGGTTGTGTGGAAATATTTGCCACACTGGAAGCCGCGCTGATGGCAGCCGACCCTGAAAACAAGAGACATGCCGCACGCGTTGTGGGGCCATCCAAATCATCCGAGGGGCAGTATATATACTACCTGCTGACATGGCTTGAGTAGACCGTAGTCCATTCGACAGACCCGTTGGCTGCCTACTTCAATGCTCGCAGGAACTCTACATAGGCCGGCTGGTCCCAGTAACGGCCTCCCAGTGCCAGGTACTGAATCCGCCCCGTGGGGTCGACCAGGAATGTCGAGGGCAGACCCCTGGGTTCCCAGATCTGTGTCACGAGCCCGTCGCTATCCATCAAGGGCACCAGTTCAGGTGCGACGATGCCGAGAAATGAAAACACTTCATCCTCTGTTTCCGCGGTATTAACGATCACAAACTCAAGATTGGTGTCATCGAGCATGGGTATCATTCGCTGGATACTGGGCATTTCGCGGCGGCAGGGACCGCACCAGCTTGCCCAGAAATGCACGAAGCGCCAGTGTCCGCCGGTTGTTGCCAGGTCATAGGGCTCGCCATCGATATTGTTAAGTTTTAATTCAGGTGCCGTAAGGCCGTTGATGCGCATCACGCCCTGTGGCAGTTGTTCCGTGGCTGTACACAGCGTCGTGTAAAACAGCAGCGCAATCAGGGTGGTTATCTTCTGCGACTTCACTGGCTATCTGCCTGCCGGGGGCATTCCATTCGCTCGAAATTTATTTGAATCTCTTCACCGCGTTTATCGCGGCCGGTCATGAAGTTTGCCTCGACGTGAAAATCCCTGATGGTACCGGGAAGCACGATATTGCCGCCGACGGGTTCATCCGCTTGCAGGTCGATTACTGCGGGTAGCTGGGTCCAGAAGAAGGTAGAGCGATTTGCCTGTGGCAGGTCGATCTGGTCCCATTTGTTGTTCCAGTAGTCGCTACCCAGGATGGGTAATACCTGATTATTGCTGGTGACGCGCCAGTTAGCGGTTTCCAGCCAGGTCACCTGCCGGCTCCTGTTTTCGATGTGTACCGTGACAAAGCAGGTGCCAGTGATGATGTCGATGGCCTTTTTCGGAAACCCGCGCGCCTCATAGAACGCGGCCATTTGTTCCGGCGTGTGCGGTATCAGTACCATGAGTAGCTGGTCATTTTCAAAGAACGGTCCGGGATAGGGCTTTTCCATCGAGTAACAATGCGTTACTGCCAGCATGCCAATCAGCAGTATGCTGAGTAACCGGGCAGTCACAGGGTGTTGCCGGGGGGTTCGCATAATATTGCTGTCTACAGCATAATGTTTTGCACCTTTCGAGTGTGCATGGTTTCCGACAGGAGGACAAGGTATGTACAGAATTCTTGCAGGTATTCTTTGGTTTGTGTTTGCCATCCCCGCTGTACAGGCGGCTGATGTCGTCAACGTAAAACTGATGACGCTCGAACTTGCCGTAGACATCGCGCAGGGTGCAATAGAGGCCTGCCGCAAGGATGGTTACCAGATCTCGGTGGTTGTGGTTGACCGCAGTGGCCGGACACAGGTGGTGATGCGCGATGTGTTTGCCAATCAATACATGACACAGCTGGCACAGGGCAAGGCCAGTGCCGTGGTGCTTTCAAATACCAGTTCCAGTGCGTTGCGCAAGAATCGTGCAGACATCGCGGCCGAGCTGAATTTGCTGGATGACTTGCTGGTACTGGATGGCGGTCTGCCGGTTACGGTTGCCGGTTCGATGATCGGCGCAGTCGGTGTAAGTGGCGCGCCGGGTGGCGACCTGGATGAAGCCTGTGCGCAACGGGGAATTGATGGCGTACAGGAGCGGCTTGATTTTGCAGAGTAGGTTTTTTTTATAGTATTCTGACTGGCCACGGACTCCACGGACTCCACGGAAGAACACGGAAATACAACTTCCTTACAAGAAATGGTTTCGTGTTCTTACGTGGAGTCCGTGGTTATCACAGCTGTCAGTATTTAAGATTGAATCTGCATCAGGTTGCCGCTTTGCAGACGAGTACCAGTTTGCCGACTGTCTGGCCCGACTCCAGATCCCTGTGTGCCTCGGCGACCGAGTCGAAGGGGTAGCTCCTAACCGCCGGTGGTGTTAATTTTCCTTCCTCCAGCCATTGCAGGATCTGCCGTATTCCCGTTGTCATCAGTGCATGCCTGTCAAACAGGTAGCTCAGGTTGAAACCAAGCACGCTGCGGTTTTTAGTGGTCAGATCAAAGGGGCTGAATCGCGGCGTGCGCAGATAATCCCATGCAAGTCTGAGTTTCCCCGGCAGGCCATTATGGGTCACAAGCATACTGTGAAAACCATACACCACCAGACGTCCGACGGGTGCCAGGTGCCGGTAACTCTGTTTCAGGGTTGCAACGCCGTTGGCATCCAGAATGACATCATAGCCTCCCGGAGCGTAACGTTCTGCCTCCTTCCACAGGTCCTGTGCTGACTTGTCGATGACGGCGTCTGCGCCAGGCGCGGTTACGGCAGCGATTTTATGGGTGGCCCCGACGACACCGATCACCCTGCAGCCGGACAGTTTTCCGAGCTGCACCAGCATGCCGCCGACACCACCGGCTGCGGAATGTACCAGCAGCGTCTCGCCGCCCTGAACATGTGCCAGCTGGAACAGTGCAAACCAGGCGGTCAATGACACGGCAGGAATGCCGGCAGCTGCCTCGTAGGAAAGCCGAGAGGGCAGGTGGAAGACCTGTTCCCTGTTGACACAGACCTGGGTGGCGTAGCCATTAAACCTCGTGATCGCGATAACCCGGGTGCCTGGCTCAAGGTCTGTAACACCGCTGCCGCATTCCAGTACGGTACCACTTACCTCGAATCCGGGTGTGATGGGGTAGCCGACATAATGCCTTGCAGAGGCATACAGACCCATGCGTGTCACGCAATCGGCAAAATTTACACCGATGGCGGCGACCGACACGATGACGTCATTCGTTCCGGGATGTAAATCAGGATGCTGCTCGATGGTCAGTTGTTGATAGCCGCCGGGTCTGTGGATGACGACCTTTTTCATAGCGGCTAGTATTTCTGGCACTCAACGATAAATACTATGGCCACGAAATCCACGGAAGAACACGGGAATATTGGTATCAAGGCATTTATTCCTTGTGTTTTTCGTGGATTTCGTGACCATTGAATCAAGAACCGAGGCTTAACTTAAGCAGATTCAGTGTCCGCCGTCTTCTCCCCAGAGTTCTTCCAGTCGCTTGTCGCGGCCGCAGCCATAGCGGTAGAACTTGTAGCGCACCGGGTTTTTCTGATAGTAATCCTGGTGATAGTCCTCGGCAGGGTAAAAGCTACCGGCCTGTGTCACCGTTGTCACAATGGGCGCATCGAAAGGCTTCAGTTCGTTTAATGCGGCTAGTGACTGTCGGGCCAGTTTTTCCTGTTCGGCATTGTGGTAGAAAATCTCGCTCCGATACTGGTTGCCCCAGTCACAGAACTGACCGTTAGCATTGGTCGGATCAATATTGTGCCAGAATACATCCAGTAACTCGTCATAGCTGATCTGTGACGGGTCGTAGACGACTTGCACGGCCTCGGCATGCCCGGTCCCGCCCTGCGAAACTTCCTTGTAGGTCGGATTTTTCCTGCCACCGCCGGTATAGCCAGAGGTCGTCGAAATGACTCCGTCAAGCTTGTCAAAGGGTGGTTCCATACACCAGAAACAGCCGCCGGCAAAAGTCGCTGTTTGATACGGTATTTTGTCAGGGTCATTGGCCGCATTGCTGTTGAATGCAGCGCAGCCGAGAACCAGCAAGGCGAGCCAGCAGCTCAGGCGGGTGGTGTTCATGGCAGGATCCTTTGGTTATGGCAGGTGTAGCCAATGGACAGTCTGGCTGCCGGTTTGTTTCATTTTATTCGTGCCGCTAGCCGTTTGCCATTCCGCTGGCCTCGATTGATAATTGACAAATGACATTCGTCATCAACCGATATGCACCAGGAATGCCGAGTCATTGCCGGCAGCCTGTGCTGCAGGCGGGCCATGGCATTGCTTAAACAGCGCAGTGTGCTTGGGCTGTTGCTTGGCCCGCTGCTGTTCATGCTGGTTCTGATGTTGCCGCTACCCGGAGGGCTGACTCAGCAGGGATTGAATGTTGCGGCTGTCGCTGTATTGATGGCCATGTGGTGGGTGACGGAAGCGATTCCGATTCCGGCAACGGCTCTGCTGCCGATCGCACTGTTCCCGGTACTGGGCGTTTTGTCTGGCGCTGATGTCACGCTTGCCTATGGCAATCACCTCATCTACCTGTTTCTGGGCGGCTTCCTCATCGCCGTAACAATGCAGAAGTGGAATTTGCATCACCGTATCGCGCTCTTCACGATCCGCCTGGTCGGGGTGACGCCGCAGCGGATCGTGCTTGGCTTTATGCTGGCAACGGCATTTCTGTCGATGTGGATCAGTAATACTGCGGCCACCATGATGATGGTGACCATCGCCATGGCCGTGACCGGGGAAATGGAGCACGACCACCGGCACAGTCCCGGTGAGTTCTGGTTTGGCACGGTGTTAATGCTTGGCATAGGTTACGCGGCCTCCATCGGTGGCGTGGCCACCCTCATTGGTACGCCGCCCAACGCGATTTTTGCCGGTGTGATGGAAAAAACCTATGGTGTCAGTATCAGCTTTCTGGACTGGATGATATTTGCATTACCACTGTCGCTGGTGATGCTGTTCATTGTCTGGTACTACCTGGCGCGTGTCCTGTTCAGGCGTGCTGACATGCACCTGCCTGGTAGCAAGGCAATGATCAGGGAACACATTGAGCGCCTTGGCCCGATGTCGCGTCAGGAGTTGATCGTTGCCACGGTCTTTTGCGTGGTCGCCTTGCTGTGGATTCTGCGTGGCTTTTTTCAGCCGCAAGAACTGTCGATGGTGAAGGATTCCACTATCGCGGTCGCCGGGGCACTACTGTTGTTCCTGATACCGGTGGACCTGAAAAAAAGGGAATTTCTGCTCGACTGGAAGACGGCTGTCACGATTCCCTGGGACATTATTGTGCTGTTTGGCGGTGGTTTTGCGCTGGCGCAGGGCTTCAGTGAATCCGGTCTGACACGCTGGCTGGCAGAGCAGTTAACGGTGCTGCAGGGGGTTAATAGTGTCCTGGTTATCGTGGCTGTTGTGTTGCTGGTTGTGTTTCTGACGGAAGTAACCTCCAACACAGCCACTGCCTCACTGCTGTTGCCCGTGATGGGCGCACTGGCGACAGCCATCGACATGAATCCCCTTGGGCTGATGGTGGCAGCCGTTGTGGCGGCTTCCTTTGCCTTTATGCTGCCCGTTGCGACGCCTCCCAATGCGATCGTGTTTAGCAGCCGTTATATCAGTATCATGCAGATGGCTGCGGCCGGTTTGCGGCTGAACCTGATCGGTGTGGTGGTGATTACCGGGTTTGTGTACCTGTTGTTGCCCTACGCCTGGGGCATACAGTTGCAGGGAGCGGTGGCTGTTATTCGTTGACCTTCGCGAGGACGTTTATATGGAAGGAGATCTGCTCAAGGAAGGCCTGGGTATCACGGGCGCCCGCGGCAATGTTCATGCGAACCCGGCAGCTGTCTGTATCCAGTTCTCCGGCAGCGCCAAAGATTTGCCAGCCTGCGAAACTGGCTACCCCGTCCGTGCGTCCTCCGGCCATGGAGGCTGTGGCAACGATATTGATGACATCCTCGCCATTATCGCAGTCATATTTTCTGCCCAACTCAAAACAGACCACTTCCAGTGACCAGCGCGGGTGCGGCAGGCCGCCACAGAGCTCCACTTCTGCCATACCGCTGTAGATGAACAAGCGGTTCGCGCCGTCAGGGCCATTTACATGAACCTCCATCTCCTGCATGTTGGTGAGGCGGTTTGGTTCAATGATGTTGGAAGTGTCCATGTTTGATACTCCATGTATATTATTGGTATGGCCTGCCCGGTACCCTGAGTTGAACAGGCCTTGTTACTCCCGATATTTGACGATACTTGGGTAGATAAGGCAAGTAACCGGGTATTTTTAGGTCTTCTTCAGCGGTTCTTCAGTCGGATCGGTGCTGGCTGGGAGGTGTATGTGATGGAAATGGCATGACGTTTCCTTTGTGTGAACCTGCCGCAATGATCTTGTTGCTGCCTTCACGGTCGACCTCATCGATGCGGATTACGGCCTGTAACGGGATGTAGGTGCGGGTCACACCCTGAAACTCGGTTTTCAGTTTTTCCTCGCTGGGGTCAACGACAATCGCAGAGCGTTCGCCAAAGATGATCCCCTCGATCTCGAGGAAGGCATACATATTCCCCTGGTGTATCTCGTGGGCGTAGAGCTCATAGATATCACCCTGATTGTAGAATGAAATACGGTAGATCTTTTCGTCAGTCATGATGCAATACGGTCCTCCGGTTATTGCCCAATCAGATGGTCCAGCTTATTGTCCATGTGCAGTTCGGTCAGTTCGGTAAAGCCGCCGATACATTCGCCATCAATAATAATCTGCGGCACGGTTCGTGCGCCATTGGTGGCAGTGGCAAATTCACGTCTTGCCGAATGGTCGGTGTCGATCATGGCTTCTTCATAGGAGATGTTCCATTTTGTGAGTAGCTGTTTTGCCTTGACACAAAAAGGGCAACTCGCGGTGCTGAAGATTTTAACTCTTGCCATGGTCTGTTCCGAAAGCGGTTTCAGTATGGCGCAAAAGTATACAGTAAATCCGCATGGCAAATTTCATAGAAAACTGTGAGGAAATAGACGTACCTGTCTCACTGTGTTGCCGCCGCTTGGCAGCGGCCGTATTTGATCAGCGGTCACCAGGCTTTGGAGAGCGTATCACTTTCTTTTGTGGCGACAGGTTTATCTCGTCAAACACGGTACCTGCACGCGCTTCCATGATGGCAAGTACCGCCCCGGCAACATCTTCCGGCAGGATATAGTTTTCCGGTTCATCACCGTGTTGAAAGTCCAGTTCATCGAAGAACGGGGTTTTAACCATGCCCGGATTTACGATACTGACCCGTATGCCACTGGCGGCACACTCCTGCCGCAGTGACTGTGCCAGTCCCCGCAAACCAAACTTGGCGGCGGAGTAGACAGCGCCGCGTCTCCCGCCGCTGCGTGCGGATTCCGAACCAATAAAGATAATGTCACCCGCGGCGTGCCGTTTCATGCCGGGAATCAGCGCCCGTACCAGGTAGATCTGGCTGGTGAGGTTCAGGTTAATCAAGGCACTGATCTGTGCATAGGAGAATTCCTCCAGCGAGCCAAAACGGCCACTGCCGGCACAGCAAATGACGCCGTCAATCATCTGCTCCTCTTTAACCAGGGTGTCCAGCCGTGCAGGTAATACATCAAGTTGTGACAGGTCAATGGATATCGCCCTGAAGTCTTCGCTGTCAAAACGGGCCTTGCTGAAATCTCGTGCCACACCGATTACCCGGTTACCGTTGCCGAGCAGCAGCGTGGTAACGGCATGGCCGATACCGGAACTGGCACCGGTTACCAGAATGGTCCTGTGTGTCACCTTGTTCATCAAGACGCCAGTGTACAGGGGTGGAGCAGTGATTCGGGTATATGCTGCAATATTTCGCGGGTACAAAACCCGGTCATTTCCTGCTCCAGTGGTTGCGGGTAGGAAATCATGCCGCGCGTATCGCTGAAGCTGCCGGCGAACAGCGGTTCATCCGGATAGAGTTGCACGATGTTTCTGAAAAAAACGCGTGGCAGCCGAAATGTACCCAGGCTGACGGAATGCAGTTGCCCGCTGTTCAATTGACTGAAGAGTTTCCGGAACAGCCTGCGGTATTGTGCCTGGTAGTCGGGCTGGTAGATCAGCGGGTCAAACCGCAGCCCCAGCTGCCAGCCGGCCTGCTGCAATTGCAGCATGGCCTGCAGGCGTCGTTCCAGTGTCGGTACCTTGTGCTCCAGTGCCCGGTAGACCTCCTCGGGAGTAAAGCTGAAGGCGATGACGGCATTCGCAAGCGGTCTGTGTTTCAGCAGGCTGCGGATCTGCGTGCTCTTGGTGCGCAGCTCGATATATGCCCGTGGACGACGGCTGAAGAACGGCAGGAAGTGTTGTACGAATGCCGATACCGGTTCCATGGCGAGGCTGTCGCAGTCGTAGCCGGAGAAGAACCAGCAGGGTTCATTGTCAGCCTTCGCCAGCACGGTGTCGATATCGGTCCCGAAGTCTTCATAGTTTACGTACAGCACATAGTGCGCCGAGCGATACATACCCTGCAGGAAACAGTAGCGACAGTCATACAGGCAATTCAGAAGGTGGGAAAAATAGTAGTTCCTGTCGCCGCCAAGACCATAGCCGTCCGGTGTTTCCAGTACGCGGCCATGGTGCTTGTGTGCCAGAATCAGGGACGGCCTGCGTTTTTGCAGACGGAAATCCTGTGCGTTCGGATTGAATACCTCGCCATAGCGATCGCATGCAACGCGTGTTGCCTTTGGGAACCGTGCGCAAATGGCCTGCGTACGCGGATGTTCGGCGACCTGCTTCTCTATGTAGATGATGCTAAACACGGGTTGCGGTTGCTTTTTTTGGAATGCCAGGCGTTAATGAATCGAGCTGCTGCTGCAGGCATTGCAGTACGGCGCTGGCGTTGCGTTTTTTCTGCAAGCCCGTCGAGCCACAGTGGTTGGTGCGGCATGAGTACCTTCCAGCGCCTGGCGAGCTCCGCCAGCTGGTGACGCTGCGATACGGTAAAGTGCCAGCTGGCTGGCTAGCTGTTCGAGCTCCGCATGCGGTGCGTGCCATGAGTTGTAGTCCTGTGCCAGTGCCAGCGAGTGCATCGACCAGCTGCTCGATGTCATCCAGTTTCTGTGTCAGCAGCCGGCTACAGGATGCGGCAGTGACGGCGGTGGTGGACTGTTCTCGGTTGTCTGATACGACCTTGAAGCACTGCACCAGTTCGCTGCTTGAAAAACGACCGGCCACGGGATAGAAGCCGCTGGCTTCCATGTCGTAGGCGACATCCTGCGTGGTAGCCGTTTTCAGGGGCGATCAACGGTGTGCAGGTGTTCTGTTGTCGTTGCCAGGTCCAGCATCTGTGGCGGGTACCAGCTATATCCGGTGGCCTGGTCCGTAATGCGATGCGCAAGCAGGCTCCGTACCGATGGCGTACGTTGCATGGCCGGCAATGCCGATATTCAGCCAGGCTGCCTGTTTTCCCGTGGTATTGCTGCCGGCCAGCAGCGCGGTTGCTGCTGCAGCCGCGATCTTGCCCGGACCCGAGATGACCAGTGACATATCCTCTTGTCGATACATGCGAAAGGTGCCGATGGTTGTTTTTTCCTTGAGCCGGAAAAATTCGATCAGCGGCCGTGCCTCGGCCGGCAGTGCAACCACGAGATTAATCATGCGTGACAGCCGGCAGGCAGCGGCTTGTCACGCCGATAGCGCTGCTGTTTCTCACGATATGACTCAAGCAGCTCATGATTGCCATGTTTGACGGCGCCCCTGATGACAATCGCCAGTTTATCCAGCAGCGTCGCGAGCGCTGCAGCATGGTTCGCGGCATCAAGCGTGTCGGCATGCCAGTATTTTTTCCAGTGCCTGGATGCGAAAGCGATCCATCCCCCAGTAGTGTCGTGACAACTGGTCGCTGTGACCGCCGTCCTTGATGATCAGCGGCTTGTCTACATACAGCACCGGGTGCAGGGCACTGATTCTCAGCCACAGGTCATAATCTTCACAGGCAGGCAGGCGTTCATCAAACAGACCGATTTCGGTTAAAAGATCGCGCTGAATCATGACGGCAGAAGGCGAGATGACGCACAGCGGCAGGCAATGCCGGAATATATTGCCGCCCCGCTTGGCGTGTTTCTTCATTGGGTTCACGCGCTTGCCGTTGCGGATCCAGATTTCGTCGCAGTGACAGATTTTGTACTCTGGCCGGGCACGTATAGATTCACTCTGTAGTTCCAGTTTTTCAGGAAGCCAGCGGTCGTCGGAGTCCAGCAGGGCAATCCAGTCACCGGTCGCTGCCTTGATACCGGTATTGCGTGCACTGCTGACACCGTTGTGTTGCTGGTAGATATAATGGATCTGCGGAAATTGACTGTGAACAAGCCGGTGCGTGTCATCGGTCGAACCGTCATCCACGACGATGACTTCTGCTGGCGGGAGGCGTTGCGCAAACACCGACTGCAGCGCGCTGGCGAGGCGACTGGCGCGGTTCCAGGTTGGGATAATGACCGAGATGTTCATGTTTGTCGGGGTGAATGGCATTCGTTGTCGAGCGGTTATTCTCTATCAGAATCAAGCTCAGGCCAAAGACTCGTGCGTGCGCGTATGTCAGAGGGTATGCGTCAACTGCCCCGCTTCTGGTGGCATTTCATTGACGAAATGCCGGAAAATTGGCGATATGTGCCTACTGAACGGTTGTCATGCAGTCGCACAGTTGCTTGACCACCAGTTGCATCAGTTCATTCATGGTCAGGCTGTCAGGTACCTGCTTAATATCTGAAAACCATATGTTTTCTATGTGGCCCCCGGAATCACCGGCCTGTTGTGACAGCAGCGGCAGGCCGACGAATATGCCCTGCTTGCCATCATCAAGTCCAACTGTAATTAACTGAAGTTCAAGAGTTTTCATGTCGGGACCTCGGTAATGCCCGCCGCTGTAGCAAGCGCCAGGCTGGCTTTGGGTTCGACATTAACCTTGCATATCACATGCCATCCCGTACTAGGTGCGACTGCGACGTTGTTTGTGTGCGCCGAGCCAGCGCCACAGAGACCCGCTGGGCGAGTCATAGCCGCTGCAGATGTAGCTGAGGGCATGCAGATTCCGGGCGCTCCAGAGCATGTGTGTCTCGGCATCGGGTTGACCGCAGAACAGTAGCTGATCACCGTCCTGCAACTGTGTGTCATTTCCCGGCAGCAGTACCTCGTTGTTATTGGTGTGCTTGAGGTAGAGCGCCACACAGGGCAATGCGGTGCTGATATCGCGCGGGTCTGTGAGCAGGCTGCCCAGAGTGGTGGGGCAGTCCCTGTTTAGCAGTTCCAGTACTGCCGGGGTTTGTTGCTGGCGAGATCGTCATCACCCAGGATTCCGGTGGTTTGTCCAGTACCCCGACCACCCGGCTGACCAGTAGATTGGCCCAGCTTTCATTCTGGTCTCTTGCCATACGCAGGAAGTCCGCCAGCAGCGGCGTGGTGATCATGTCAACCACGCGCTGGCCGATGAGTCTCCCGCGATTGCATGATGATGTCGATCTCGGCGGCCGCAAACAGGGTGCTCATTGGTGCTGAGGTTCTGCCGCGCGACGATGAACAGGTCTTGCGTTGAGCTTCAGCGCGGTCATGATGATGGAGAGGTTGTTGGCGTCATCATCAGTTCCGGCAATCAGACCGACCGCCTGCTCGATACCGGCTTCATACAGTGTAATGGCCTCTGTTCCGCGTCCCTTCTATGGTGCCCTCCGGTGCCCCGGTCTTGGCGATGTCCGCTTCGATAACAACGGTCTGTATACCTTTGAAGGACAGGCTTTCCGTACCGCCTTGCCAAAGCGGCCATAACCGCACAGCACCCACATGCCCCTGGGAGGTACAGCAAAATCACTCAGTGGTGATTCATGAATACTGGTCATCCATTCATACACCAGGTACATGCTGGGTGACTGGAACATCATGGCAAATCGCTTGGCGAACGAATCAAACGGATTGATGATGTAATCGGTGCCGAATGAGGCAATATTGTCCTGTGAGTCGTGCGTTTCCGCCCGGCAAATTACGGGCAGCCCGGGTACCAGCAGTTTGCTGGTGATGGCGATCGGTCATGTTGACGTGGTCGCTGCCGGTGAGCGCGACGACACCCTGGCACTCCGGTTTCTGCAGTCCGGCAGCCAGCAGTGTGGATGTATCGGTTACATCCGCGCTGATTCCGGGCACGACTAGTGGCAGGTCTTCAAGGCGCAATAACTGGATCTTGCTCTCATCCCGGTCGATGATGACGCTGAGTATGTTGTGGGCAGCCAGCTCGCGAATCACCAGGTGACCGGCGTCTCCCAGCCCGCAAATCAGGTAAAAAGGCTCGCGTATACTTTTGATATCCCGGGTAAATCTCGTGAAGGCAACGATGCGCTTGAAGGCCGGGTCCTTGAGTAGCCCGAACAGCGAGCCGATCGCATACAGCCAGGAGATGACGGTCAGATACATGGCGAGCGTCGTCCAGAGACGCTGCGGGTCGGTAAACGGGTAGGGGATTTCCCCGAAACCGATGGTAGAGCCCATGAAGCTCACAAAATAAAAGGAGTGGAAAAAACTCATGTGCCACGGATTGCCCTGGTCGTCTATGCCGGGTATCAGCACCAGGCCGATGATGGAAATCGCGTAGGCCAGTATGACCACGATCAGTGGCAGGCGCATGCGCTGCAACAAGAGGTACAGGAGTTTGTTCATGGCCGGTAACCGTTACACCTGATGCGTGTTCGTCATCGCTTAACGACGGAACATGACGGTTTCAGTCACCAGGATAACGACGGAGGTGATGTTTGCCAGTAGTGCGCCACCGGAGAGCGATACGATGCTGGACAGCGCCATCGGTGTCATGCCGGCATCGCTGGCATGGACGGACAGGGTCCAGACGATCACGGCGGCAATAAGTTGCAGATCGGCGACCAGGCTGGTGGCCAGTAACACCGCACCGATATGCGCACGGTCTCCGAACTTCATGACGGTGGCAATCAGGCTGACGATCAGTGCGGCATACAACTCATACACATTGTGATGATTGGGGTCGTCCATTTCCCCGACAAAGAAACCGAAATTCAGTGTCAGTGCCAGGACAATGAAGAATGCAAAAAAGACTTTCTCCAGGTTCATAATCGGTTCCCCTTGGGTGTACGGGCCTCATGCAGGCCGCTGCTGGTCTGCCCGCTGCAACCGTAGCAAAGGCCATCAGCGATAACAAACCCGGGTGGTTTTATACCCGGTCGTGATGAGCCCTGCGGGTGTGGTTCAGCTGGTGGTGGCATTTTACAGTAATTTCTGCAAGGCCACCTGTTTTCGGTGCCGAATAAACCGGCTGAATGGTTCGAATGGATTGAAATCTCTCCGTGCTCCCGTGACAATGGTACATGACTTCCCGTTCGCCCGATGATGCGACCTATGCGCTGCTGCAACAGCGTGTCGGCAGGATTCATCTCAAGCAACGCCTCGGAATAGAGCGCGACTATGAGCGCAGGATATTCGGCCAGGGGCGGAATTTCTTCCATATCGAGAACTGGTATGCACTGCGCTCCATCATTCGCAACAGCCTGCGGCTGGTATTGCTGCATGGCCGGGCACGGCGTAATGCGCGCCAGATCAGGCTTCGCCACAATCACATCACGCTGCAACGGCTGCCGCCCGGGTTTGATGGTTTCACAATATTGCAGATTTCCGACCTGCACCTGGATATGGCGGATGACTTTCCGCATGTGCTGATTGAGGCCGTTCGCCATCTGGCCTATGACCTGTGTGTATTAACCGGCGACTTCAAGGCGGAGACCTGCGGTCCCTATGAGGCCGCCCTGCAGGGCCTGCAACAGGTGCGGACCCACCTTGCAGGGGAGGTATACGGTGTGCTGGGCAACCACGATACTATTTGTATGGTCCCGGCGATGGAGTCAATGGGTATTCACATGCTGTTGAACGAGCAGGTGATGCTGCGGCGTCGGGGTGAAGCGATCTACCTTGCCGGTATTGATGATCCGCACTACTACCGTGCAGACAATATCGAAAAGGCCGGCGATGATATTCCCGATGGGGCGCTGTCGATATTGCTGGCACATTCACCCGAGATCTACCGGCATGCCGCCCATGCAGACTTCGATGTCATGCTGTGCGGCCATACGCACGCTGGCCAGATGTGCCTGCCGGGCGGCTATGCGCTGATGTGCAATGCCGCTTGTCCGCGTAAATATTGCGCGGGTGCCTGGCATTATCACAGCTTGTCAGGTTATACCTCAGCCGGCTCAGGTGCCTGTATCGTGGATCTGCGTATCAATTGCCCTCCCGAGATCACCCTGCATCACCTGCATTGCGCCTGATGGCGCCAAAATTCCCTCCTGAATGTTACTACCCCGGCAGGGCCTGCAGGTGTGCCTTTCAGGCCCTGGCAGACTTGAGCAGGGTGGAGATCAGCAGGTCAATCACCATAAAGATAATCACCGCCAGGGCCATCTCGGTCCCGCTGGACCCGAGTACCGTTTGCATGCCCCAGAGTGGCAGGATGGATTCCGGTAACTGGTCGAGTAGCGGTACCGAGCGACCGGATGCAAGACCCGAAGCGCCGCTTGGTGAAGCTTGAACAGAGATCTCCGAGCATTGCCAGCATTGCAAAGCGGGCACCGTCGAGCAGCGACAGTTGCAACAGGGGTGCCAGCAGTGCAGTGACGAGGAGGCTGCCAATAAGGCCGCGCAGTGTCTTGGACGGACCCAGCACGGGGCGCTGGTCTGTGAACTGGAGGTGATTATCCAGCGGCCAGTTCCAGCGTGCACCCAGCGCCAGGCCGAGCAGGACCGGAGTGCCATTGGCAATGACGAGTAGAAATACCAGGTGACCGACCAGCCAGATGCGCATGCGAGTATCGGTTACTGCCTCCTGTCTGCAATAACCTAAAGACTAGCCGGTTGTGAGTGCGAGCGCGAGTTACCCGGGTAGAGGCAAAAAAAAACCCGCCAACAGGCGGGTTCAAAAGGAGGTTGGTGTTTGGGCTAACACTCAAATATCAGCTGCTGCATATCCACTAGGTATTGTCGCTGCTGATCAATCCACGATAACGAGGCTGGATCATTGGCGGCAGCACGTTGTATGTCATCGATCCGGCGCTCTGCCTCTTCGAGGCATTGTGCCTGCTCGGTCCTGCTCAGACGTGACAGCTGGTCTACATCGAAGATAATGTTTTCCAATGTTCGCTCCTTGCATGCAAGCTCTGACCTACGACGGTATTCATTACGCCCTCAACGTCCAGCAGTGTCAACCACAATTGATTGACGCAAATTTCCCATGTTCCGCGTGACCGAGTGTAGGGTTTTGATAATGCTGGTATATCGGGATCGAGTAATTTTTGTATATTCAAATGTAGCCGAAAAAATATTTCATAATCTTGTAACTAGCAGAATTTTATGAAGAATATACATTTCAGCCGAAACCGTAATATAAAGTGAATTATTATGTAATCTAATTATCTTACTGTTATATATGAGGTAACGTTATCCAAATAAAGTATTTAAAAATTATTAAATAATTACTTGCTAAAATAAGGGTACGCTTATATACTACTTGTGGTCATATTAATGACTAACACACATTGATATTTCTTACTTATTTGGAGAATGGACATGAAAAAGATTACTACTACAATTTTTGCTGCCGCAATTGCGATTGCTGCAACCTCCGCTCATGCCTGGGGTGGCTGGGGTCCTTGGGGTGGTGACCGTTATGGTAATGATGGCTGGGGTGATGGCTGGGGCGATGGCCTTGGCGATTTCTTCGGTGACGGCGACTTTGGCTTCAACATGCATGGTAGTGGCAGTGGCCGCGGACATGGTTACGGACGTGGTTATGGACGTGGTTATGGCGATTACTATGGCTATAATGGCTACGGTTATGGCCCCTATGGCTATGGCGCACCTTACGGCTATGGCGCTCCTTATGGTTATGGCGCTCCTTACGGTGTTGCACCGTATGCTGCCCCGGTTGCCCCTCAGGCTGCCCCGGCTGCACCTGCTGCCCAGTAAGTAGTCCTTACTGCCAGAAAGCCAAACGGGGGCGGCTCGCAAGAGTCACCCCCGTTTTTTTTCAAGAATCTTATGCGGAAATACTGCAACCGGTTTATCTGAATTGCTTTGCATAGACGAGGAACAGACATGAAAAAAGGATTCGTAGCCGTATTGATGCTTGTCACGGGCCTGCTTTCATTGCCCGTTCGGGCGGATGTGCTGGTGCTGGTACATGGCTACCTTGCCAGCGCTCATTCCTGGGATGATAGCGGCGTTACTGCCCTGCTGCAGCAACATGACTGGCAACGCGCCGGGGTCTATGTCAGTGGTCCGGCCGGTGTGCAGTTGATTGCGGCGCCGGGTATACAGGCCAGACACAAATTCTATGCAGTTGATCTGCCATCAGAGGCGCCGGTGCTGGTGCAGGTCTACCAGTTACAGGAAATTCTGGGTGCGATCAGCCAGGTGCACAAGGATGAGCCCGTGATCCTGATCGGACATTCTGCCGGCGGGGTGGTGGCTCGTGCGGCGCTGGTGCTTGGCAATCACAATAATGTGAAGGCCCTGATTACCATCGCCAGTCCACACCTGGGGACCTCCCGTGCCGAGCAGGCGCTGGACGCCACGGATATCCCCTTTCCCTTCTCCCTGGTGACGGATTTCTTTGGCGGTGGAGCCTATCACACGGCCATGCGCTCGCGCAGTCTCTATGTTGACCTGGTGCGTCCCCAACCCGGCACCCTGCTGTACTGGTTGAATGCCCGGGTGCACCCTGATATCAAATATTTCTCTATTGTCCGTGGCCCGTCACAGGCGGGCTGGGGTGACTACATCGTGCCTACCTATAGCCAGGACATGAACAATGTGCCGGCGCTGCAGGGACGCTCATCGCTGGTAAATGTACCGGTGAGCCACGAACTGATGCCGGTTGATGGCACTGTGATTTTGGACGTGCTGTCGCAGCTGGGCTAGCAACATCGGTACAGGGTCACCTCCGCAGCAGCTGCGGGGGTGATGTGGTACGGGGTGCGGCAGTCCGTTCCCGGGTGTCAGAGTTTCAGGTCTCGCAGTGCAGACAGCACCTGTTCTGGTTCCATGCGTCGGGTGTAATCCTTGTCCACGTGCGCGGCCCGTACAACGCCGTTGCTGTCGATAACGTACGTTGCCGGAACCGGCAGCTCCCAGCTGTCATCGCCATTACTGGCAGGCACGTCCAGTCCCCATTTCAGGTACAGCGGCCGCATCTCTTCATCGACGCTAAACAGCAGGCCATACTGGCGTGCCGTTTTGTTGCCAGTGTCGCTCAGTACCTGGAACTCGAGCTGGTGCTTTTCAATAGCTGTCAGGGAATTGTCGGGTGTTTCCGGTGAGATGGCGATCAGGGTTGCTCCCAGCGCCCTGATTTCAGGCAGTCGTGACTGCAGGGCCTGTAACTCCAGGTTGCAGAAAGGACACCAGCCGCCACGATAAAAACTGAGTACCACCGGCCCGTTGCTGAGGATATCGTAGAGGGTGACCGGCTCATCCGTTACGCTGGGCAGGGTAAAGTCGGGCGCGTGATTGCCAGTAGTAACGGCTTGCTTGGCAACAGTTGAAGCCTGTAGTTTCTCAAAACTGCCGCCAACGATCAGTGCCTCGTCTTCCGGCAATGCCGCTATGAAGCTTTCTACGGTTTTCGCGATTCGTTCGGCAAGGCTTGAGTCATTCTGATCCATGGCTAATGCTCCTCTGTCAGTCAACTGTCACTGTAAATCTACCGCGGTCAGCAGCTGTAACGCACGTTTCCCGAGCTCACGAATAAGTTCCGGGTCATTGCGGGTTTTTGCATACAGCATGATGCCTTCTGTATACGCAAACAGGGCGCTTGCTGACGCCGCAGTGTCCATTGCAGGCAGTTCGCCGTTCGCAACCGCCTCATCGAGCGCGGTCTTGAAGGGTCCCTCGGACGCAGCCAGGATGTTGTCCACCTTGCTGCGCAGTGCTTCATCCTGGGCGCTCATCTCGCAACCGATGTTTCCGAAGGGGCAGCCGAGTACGTGGCCGGTGTTTTCCTTGACCTGCCGGTGAAGGTCATACAGTGCGGCAAAAAAACGCTCAATGCGTGCCAGTGGTGGCAGGTCACGGGCGAAGGCCTTGTTGAACAATGTGTCCACCAGAAAGGCATGCGTCTGGTCAAGAACGGCCAGTGCCAGTTCGCGCTTGGAGGGGAAGAAATGATAGAAGCTGCCTTTCCTGACCCCGGCGTGATCGCAGATTTGCTGAACGCCGACCTCGCGGTAACTGCTGGCGTACATCAACTCCTGCGCTGCATTGAGCAGGCGTTGCCGTGTGTCGGTGGATGGATGCATGACTGAATCCTAGTTGACCGGTCAGTAAAGTCAACGGGAATCTATGATGATTGTTTAATATGTTGTAACTGAAGATTAAATTATTTCGTCAGGTGCGGGTATTGTGGACGTGCTGAGATGAATATTACGTTTGCCAGGGCGCAAGGCGTGTCTGGAAATTCTATCACTTTGTCGTCATTGCTCCCTGGCAGGGACCTCATCGAGCGCCGATATTCCAGATGATAAGTTTCGTGTTCTGACGATAGTTGGTTAAGCTGATGACTGTCTGATGTGAGGGGAGATCCACCTTGATCCAATTTGTGGCGCGGCTGGTATGGCGAATCATCTGCTGGGTTGAACTGTCGCTGTTCACACTCCTGCTGTATCTGCTGTCCTATCTGCCGAGATCACTGATCAAGGGCTTCTATTTTCCGCTGTTTCGGGTCTGGTGCCGCTCTTTTGTGCGGGCGCTGGGTGTCGATCTGCGGGTGCACCAGAAAAACACGCGGCCACTGCCGCAACACTATATCCTGGTGGCGAATCATCCCTCGGCCTTTGAAGACATCGGTATCCCGGCGGTCTTCCCGGTGCATTCGCTGGCAAAGATCGAGGTGAAGGACTGGTGGCTGGTTGGTCGTATCAGCACGGCATCCGGTTCCCTCTATGTGCACCGTGAGTCCAGGGAATCACGAAACGCTGCTGCCGGGGAAATCGAAACGAAACTGCGCGAGGGCATTAACATTGCCCTGTACCCGGAAGGCGGATGCAGGGGGCGGCGTATATTTGACTCATTCCGCTACGGCGCCTTTGACATCTCCTTGCGCACCGGGATACCGATCCTGCCGGTCTTTCTGCATTATGAATCACAGGACGACTTTGAATGGCGTGCGCCGCAAACGCTGTTGCACAAGATCTGGCACATGATGACTACGCAAAACAACCGGGCCAACTACTATATCTACGATGCCATTGATCCTGCGGACTTCAGTGACAAGGCCGCCTACGCGGATTTCGTGCATAACAAGTACCTGCAATGGCAGGCGCGTTATCTGGACTAGGCAGCGGAAAATTCCTGTAGCCCGTCCACTAACCGTGGAATTTACGGTCATCTCGGTTAAAATCCCAGCGCCCACGTCACGGTTGGGTCCATTAACCAAATCTAGCTACCGGGATAAATAACTATGAAAATGATGCAGGCTGTAACGATACGCCTAACCCGTCAGCTGTCGCTGTTCGTGGTCATGCTGCTGGGGGTTGCGCCCTCATCGGCAGATGAACTGCTCATGAAAGACGGCTCCCGCCTCCTCGGCAAGGTACTGAATCAGATGGATGGTACGCTGGAATTCGAGACCAGCTATGCCGGCACGATCAAGGTCAAGTGGGACCAGGTCAGCGAACTGCAGGCGGATGAACCGGTACAGGTCCTGCTTTCGAATGAAGAATTGCGTGAAGTGACGAGCATCACAAATACAGAGGATGCCACTATCGTCACGGCGGTGACCGAAGGCGCGTCTGAGTCACTTGAGCCTGATGCCATTGCCTTCATCAATCCGGAATCCTGGCGCTACGGTGAAGGTTACAATTTCACCGGGCGGCTGAATGTCTCCCTGGTATACCAGCGTGGCAATACCGTCAGTAACGAGAATGATCTGGACGGTAACCTCGGGATGCGCTGGAAGGATGACCGTGTAACTGTCTATGGACAGTTCGAGAAAGATAGCAACTTTGGAGAGACGACCGCCCAGAACTGGCTGCTGACCGGCAAATATGACCATTTCCAGACTGAGAAATTTTATTATGGTGCCAACGCGGGGTTAGAACATGATGAATTTGCAGACCTGCAACTAAGGTCAAAAATCGGTCCTCACGTGGGTTACCAGTTTTATGAAACACCAGACCTGAATCTCAGTACCGACGCCGGTGTTACGTATGTCGACGAGGACTTCATTTCTGCCAAGGACAAGCAGTATGCAGCGCTCTCCTGGCTGGTCGATTTTGACTGGTTCATCATCCCCGACCATATCCAGTTCTATCACCGAGATAATGGACTGTTGTCGCTGGAGGATGTCGGTGATCTGTCCATTAATTCATGGACCGGTTTTCGCTTTCCGCTATATGAGGGTATCGTCGCCAGCATTGAGGCCGAGGTTACCTATGATGGTGGTGCGCCAGCTGGTATTGACTCGACCGACACCACCTATCGCGCCAAACTGGGTTACCAGTGGTAGCCGGGCGGCTAACCGGGTCTGGCAGGTGAAAGGATTGGTTGCGCTCGTCCGGGTTCTCGTCTTCGTGCTACTGTGTCTGCCATTCGGCCTGGCCTGGTCAGCGGATGACGATGCCGTGGTAATGAATCCGCCCGCCACGGTTAGCGCAGACACCCTGAAAATCCGCCTCAAGGAAGTTCGAGGCATCAACCACACTTGACGAGGAAACACGTGCCTTGCTCACAGAGGCCATCAACAAGGCGCTGGCCAATCTGGATGCGGCCGGCAACAACAAGGCCACCTCCGACAGCTACATTCAACTACGGGAAACGGCACCGGCGCAGCTGAAGGCGATTCGGGCGCAGCTGGAGCAGGACAAGCAGATACCGGCTGAAATCAAGCTGTCCGTGGGCCGTGATTCGTCCTTTGAAGAAATCGAACGCGAGTTATTGCAGGAAAAGGCCAACCTTGCCGCTGTCGAAACCAAACGCGCAGATCTGGAAGCACAACTGGACTATATCAAGGGAACGGCCGACGACGATACCGAAACAACTGGCCAACGCGAAACAGGCCAGGGAAGATCTCGAGGCTGAACAAAAGTCACCGGCACCTGCCAAGGAACTTGCCCTGGTGACGGAGGTGCGTGGCTGGGTGCGGTCCACCCGGATTGCTGCACTGCGCAGTGAAATCAGTATGCTTGACCAGGAATTACTGGTGCTGTCCTATCCGTACCGATTTGCTTGAAGCGCAGAGAGAGCAACTGGCGAGCACGGTCTAGCGTATGACTGCCAGGATAAAGACTGCTGGAGGAGCTTGCAACTCTGCAGGGACGCATCGAGGCAAAAGCGGCCGAGGTTGCCGCTGAAGCAGCGGTATGATGATGCAGCCGGCAAACACCCGCTGATCCAGCAACTGGCGGCACGGAATGCCGAGCTGACCGGCGACATCTCTGCCCTGGCGATTATCCTGAAAAACAGTGGCGACCAGTGACGAGTCAATTGACCGCGATGCAAAGCGTATAAATGCGACTATCCGCAGTGGCCCGGGAACAGCTGGAGGTTGCCGGGCTAAATGAAGCAATGGGTGAAGTGCTGATGAAGCAACGCCAGTCATTGCCAGACCCCCGGAATCTGCGCAGAGATACTGGAAAAACTCGACGAGGACTCATGCCCGTGTTACGTTGCAACTGATTCAGTATGACACGGAGTTAATGCGACTTCGTGATCCGGAAGACGTCTATTGCCGATCTTGCCCGTGGATTGACAGCGGCGAGCTCGAACAGCTGCATGATGATCTCCTGGGGCTGTTGAAGAGTCGCCAGGATTTGCTGGAAAAGGCCATCAAACTGAACAAGTCGTACTTGCGTTCGCTAACCGAACAGGCTGCAAGTTACCGGCAGCTGCTTGATTCGAGCACCGCCTACGATGCCTTTCTGGCACAGAATCTGCTCTGGATTCGAAGTGCAGCACCGCCGGGTATGGATGAAATTATCACCCTGCCGGCACAGTTCAGCCGCCTGTTTTCACCGTCACGCTGGATCGAGGTGCCAGGCGCCGTGGCTGCTCGGGGTGATGAATTCATTAGCCGGCCAAGCTACTGCTATTGCTGTTTGCGGGGCTGATTCTGAAGACCCGTTATATGCGCAGGAAGCTCGTTGCCATGGGCGAGCCCGTTGGTAATCCCGCCGTTGACAAGTTCCTGTATACCTTCAAGGCGCTTGGTCTGACATTGTTGCTGGCAGTGCCCTGGCCGCTGCTGGTGATGATCCTGGGATGGGTGCTGGCTGCGGGGTCCGGATGGAACACCGTTTCCCGAGCATGTATCCGGTGCCTTGCTGCAGGTGGCGCCGACCTTTTTCTATATACAGTTTTTCAGTGTGTTGTGTCTGCCGGGCGGTGTGGCGGATAAACACTTTCGCTGGTCCAGGGGGCTGACAAAATCACTGTACCGTGAGTTTCGCCTGCTGAAGATAACGCTGCTACCCCTGATTTTTACCATTATTCTGGCTGCAGATGACGATATGTACCACGCTGGACGGCATAGAACGGTTGTCCATGGTGATCGGCCTGCTGGTCGTGGCGCTGTTCTTTTACCGCCTTTCCAGGCTGTTGATGCGGCAATCAGTCAGTTCGATGGACGCGTCAGCGTTACTTTGGGGCGGCAAAGAGGCGGAAGGCGACAACAAAGATCAAAGATACCAGATTCTTCATTCATTTTTCATTTTAAATCTTGGCGCCACGCTTTGTTGAGCTTGTTGTGACGGATCATTGCTCGTCATCTTACTGTTTCGGTAGTACCATACTATGATAGCGGCGAAAAGATGGTGAGATTCCGTCGTCGTTTCAGGGCGACGAAAAGGCCAAGGCGACTGACTATACGCAAACTAGAAGTGAGTCGCGATAAGGTTGTCATGGATGTTGGTACCGGCAGTAGGATATTAGCAGAGTGGGCCGCCCAGGCCGGTGCGTCCTCTAGGATTTATGGCCCGTGCTCCTCACTCTGTGCGGCGAACAGATACAGAGTCAGTACGTAGATAGTTAATGGTTGAATGATAGATATGTACAGTCGACGGATACTCTTTTCAGCTGAGATGGAGATGTGCGTGTATGGAAATAACTGACACAAACTCTTTCTAGCCAGAGAATACATGTGGTGCTACAACGTTAATAACAGATAAATACGTAGATAAACGTCAACTGCTGCTTTTAATGTTGCATTGACTTCGGATCTTGCGGCGGCCTGTAATTGTTCCCAGGCCCGTCGTTGTGAAACAAACGAGCAATTATTGTGTTGTACGCAATCTCGTTGCCTTCCCTTGGAATTACAGGTTTACGAGGTCGGTTCGTGCGGTGCCGCAAAGAATGCGCAATCATGGTGTGTTCACCAGAATCATCAACGTCGTGAATCCAGCCCTGCCCGTCTTTCATGCGGAGCCACGTGATTTTCTCTCCCGCGGGAACGACGCGTTCATTAATGACAACACTTTCGCCGCCAAACAGTACAATCCCAGTCTTTTCAGCTGCGAAGGATGGCTTTGGGTGAAACAACGGAGGAACGAGAAGTTAAAGCGAATACGGAAAGTCTGAGAAGCGACAGGAACAAGCCATTCGCGCCAACCGCACCTTTAATCTACTTACCCCTTTTCGTGCTGCAACGCCATCATCTGGAACCACATTGTATCGCCATCCTTGTTTATGCCGTTCGATCCGAGATTCGGCAGCACATTCCTCTAAGAACAATTCGTCCTCAAAGTACACTTGCACCCATTCAGCCTGTGTCGTCAAACAGGCAAGGTTGCGAAACTCGTCGTTGCCGGCTTGCATTCGAACGTGACGATTGCGATATAGCTTTGCAAAAGACTCGACAGGCTCACCCGTGTCTGAAAATATTGTCAATACCTCCGAGGCGCGCAGGAATTCTCCACAAAACGAAAATACACTCCGTCGTCCGATCTTTGATCGAGGCGCTCGCTTGGAAGGTCCTTTGATCCCACGAGACGACTGCACTCGAAACCAAAACGAACCAAAAACGAACAACTCGGGACGCGCAAGACTCGAGCCGTGGTCGGTTTTCCTCCTACCACAAACAATGGAATCCATCCCTGCCCGCCGCGCAATCGAGCATACTCCCTGGAAACTTTTTCTGCTGTCGCTGGTACATCGTCGGCCCACTTTTCAACTTCCAAAAACATGCCGCAGGGAATTGTATTACTTGCATTGCCATGGTTCTGCAGCCCCTTGTCGCCTAAATTGGGACGAGACTCCTGTACAACACGGTCGCTGTCCTTCTTTTTGCTTGGTGTTCGAAACATCATGGCATCCAGAAAGCCGCTACCGACCGAAGACGCGACATCCGAATCATCATTGCCGTTTCCAGGCGCGTTGTTGGACCCCATAATCGCCGAAGATCCTCGCGAGGATGACAGCGTCGGCGACGTGTTGTTGTCATCGTCATTGATAGCATTGTTTTCCATTTCCGGTGGTGAAGGTGGACACACCACTGTAACGCCCAACCGTGACATGACTCGCAACCATGTGGTTTGCGGAAAGGACAATGATGAATCATCCATACTACTGTTACTCACGTTGTAGTTGCTGTTGCTGGTCTCGATCACGGCGGCGCTACCAACTTCTTCAAATGCTCGCGTCGCTTCTCCTTCTTTAACAGTGTTAGCGGCGATGGCGCCGTTCCCTACTACCGAAAAGTTGCGATACTGTCGGTCGAGTTCGTCTTGTCGTGGGACAATGGCCCATCCGGTACGATCCGACAATTGGATCAATCCAGCACCTTGACTGTAACTCGACGTCGTCTACCATGCGTTTGGATGCTTCAAAGAGTGCGTTGCGGGGCAAAATTCTCGATTTGGTAGCAACATCGAAAACGGCAGGGTTTCCCATGGTTGTAATTATTTGGCTGCTCGTTGTCGTTAGTCGTCCAGACATGGTTTGGAAACTCGAATGGTGCATTTGTTGTTGCTGTTGTGATTTTGATAATTCTGGTTTCGACATGTGCGACAATAACGACGTCGACGACACTTTCTTGCCATTTTTTGTACTACCAGTAGTGTTGTTGCGAATCAAGTGATTGACTTGAAATTGCGGAGCGTCCAAGATTTTGAGGCCCCGCGGTGCAGTCACTCGCATCAAATAGAAATTGACAGGAGCTGCTGCAAGTTGTTGTTGTTGTTGTGAGTGTTCGACATGGAGCTTAGATTTGTCCTGTTGGTGCAAAAGGAATTGTCCAGAGAGGTTGGGAGGGCAGTAGAATTTGTAGCAGTGTGTCGTGTCGTAGTGTGCGTCGTTGTTGTTGTTTGATCTAACGAGGAATCACAATCATCGGAAAGTATAGGATACATTTCGAGGACGGTGCAATCGTCATCGTTTGTTCTTCCGGTTTGGCCCTGTTTCCACCGCCACCAATCTGTCTCGGCAAATGATATGTATGGCAGCGGCCTTGTCGTCTTGTCTTGGTGGCCGCCGTCGTCGGTGATGATGCCTGTGATTACTTTGCCGTGATGCGGAGCATCTCGACGATGTTGCTGCGATAGACAAAACGCTGCTGCTGATACTACTACCACCACCGTCCAAACTATTATCGCAGCAGAAGGATGATGACGAATCAAAGATTTCCTTGACCACTTGTAATCGACGACTTTTGTCCAACCACGTCCATGTCGTAGGCGTCAGTAGAAAGCAAACGGCGTTGAAATTTCTTTGAACACTGCCCGGCAGTACCACGGCTTTTGGTTTTGGGTGCCGTGTGACACAGTCCCGTCATGCGCGTTCAGGCGTCGACGATACGACTTTGCAATGAAAGGTATACCCGTTTCGGCAAATCACTGTATGTGCAGTATTGCTGTTGTTGTCGTCGTCGAGCTTATCATCCAGCGACGATTCGATTCGAACAGTACATTGGATCGTTTCGGTGTGGCGTTTGCTGTTGTATTGTCGGGAGCATCCATGGCGTATTCCACCCATCAAGACTGTATCTACTGTACTTGAATGGCTGTTGTTGCACCGATTGCACTACTGCACTACTGCTGCAGCTGCTGCCAAAAGATTTCTCATCTCGTTCAGGTAATGTTCGAAACGTATACATACTGTACGTATATTCGGAGGACGAGGACGACGATAACAGGGCAACGCCGTTCAATCTCGTGTCTGCTGGGCTGCTTGTTGTTGCTGTTGATACTTTACGGAACGTCTTCTTTTGTTCGATTCATTCGCTTATTGTCATCACTCAAGCGTGGCGCTCCGTCTTCGTCTGTAGCTACTGCGATTAGTATAGGAGAGGAGAGGACTGCTCCTCCTCCTCCTCCTCGACGGAAGAGAGCAATCTCAAATCATGGTGCTATCTGCTATTGCGCTAGTGCCTACGTCGTAGGTCGTATGTAGCTGTTTCATCAAGCTGCTCGGTTCCCTTTTTTGTTCATCTCCTCGCGCCCTCTGTACGCACTGCAGTGCGTGTGTGTGATAAATTAACTTTTTCACTTTTTATTCTTGCATCCTTGTTGAGAGACGATCAGTATAGGGTTAAGGCTATTCTTGCCCGTGGAGTGTGGGTACACGTAGAAAGTGTACCAGGGTCTACGGGGAAAAACTGCGAGAGTCGAGACGAGACGGAGACGCGACGCCGCACGCCCGTCATTTTTTCCAAAAATCTGTTGCCGCACCTCATTGTGCCGAAGCGTTCGACCTTAACACCCAAAAGAAGCATCTGCAGCACTATGTGCGCGTTGAACTTTCTCTTGTATTTGGTTGGTCATCTCTTGTGTTGGGTTGGTCTTGGTGAAGATTCCATCTCTCAGAAACTCAAGCGCGACTTCGAGGACTTGAAGCAGAAGCGGCAGCAGCAGCGCGACGGCACGGTCACGGTCACGGACACGGAGGACGTGCTGTCGGCTGCAAAGTGCCGAAACAAAGCTGGTGAACTCATCAGGGACGCACTGGAAGTTCTCATGAGAGAGCAACCAAGTGCGTTTCAGGAAGCCCGTCGCAGCGGCAGTGGTCCCTTCATCGAAATCCTAAAAGTCAGCGCGGACGCTGGATTTAGAGGCGAGAACAAGAAGTTGCTCTTCGAGAACGACATCACAACAGCTGGAAACAAATTCGACGTGGGAGCGGATGGATGTCTGCTGAAAAAGTACAGTGGAGCATGTGAGTATGTGATTTCGGTCGATACCCTGGTGGCTGTACCTCTTCGAGTTGACGGGTCAGATCGAATCGTTTGGGAGCTTGATTTGCACTCTTTGGTAACAACGGGCGCCGAGCGTTTTCTTCCGCTTTTCAACCCCTCGGTGGCCTTGTCAACCGATCCCAGTGTGCGGATGACGGGCGAACTGGTGCTGGGTAAATACAAGTAAGGTTGAGTTTATTTGCGCTAAGATAAAGGACAACCCATTGCCACAGAATAACAGCCATAGGAGGAACAGCATGGCGCATCTTTAGTTATAGACGACGATCTTGATCTGTTACAAATGACCCGCCACATGCTGCAACGCGGCGGTCACGAGGTCATAGTCACAGCCGATGGCCTCGATGGCATTGCCAAAGCGCAACAACTGCGCCCCGATATGGCGATCATTGACGTGATGATGCCGCAGATGAACGGCTACCAGGTCGTGTGCGATCTGCGCGAGGACCCGGCCACGGCCGATATGGTGCTGTTGATCCTGACCGCGCCTGCCGGCAGCCGGTCGACCGAGACGCGGCCATGGCCGCCCGCGCCGACGATTACATGGCCAAGCTGGTTTCACCGGCCCAGCGGCTGGAAAAGTCGGTGAACTGTTCGAGCAGAGGCTCTCAGGCTGTTCTGCCGCCCAGTATGGTCATCTCCATGATTCAGCTGCGCGGTGGGTGGGCACAACCACGCTATCCGTCAATCTGGCCTTAGCCTTTC
>CAVOZZ010000005.1:0-112909 GCA_963701505.1 uncultured Gammaproteobacteria bacterium | reverse complement strand
CCGCGGTCGCCAACGTCAACGACACGCCCACCGGCAACGTCGTCATCAACGGCACGGTCACCGAGGATCAGACCCTCACCGCCAACACCAGCACCATCGCCGACGCCGACGGCCTGGGCCCGTTCAGCTACCAGTGGCAGCGCTCCACCGACGGCACCACCTGGAGCAACGTCGGCACCGACAGCGCCAACTACTTACTCGGCGATGCCGACGTCGGCGCACAGATTCGCGTCATCGTCAGCTACACCGATGGCAACGAGACCGCGGAGAGCCTCACCAGTGCCGCCACCGCCGCGGTCGCCAACGTCAACGACACGCCCACCGGCAACGTCGTCATCAACGGCACGGTCACCGAGGATCAGACCCTCACCGCCAACACCAGCACCATCGCCGACGCCGACGGCCTGGGCCCGTTCAGCTACCAGTGGCAGCGCTCCACCGACGGCACCACCTGGAGCAACGTCGGCACCGACAGCGCCAACTACTTACTCGGCGATGCCGACGTCGGCGCACAGATTCGCGTCATCGTCAGCTACACCGATGGCAACGAGACCGCGGAGAGCCTCACCAGTGCCGCCACCGCCGCGGTCGCCAACGTCAACGACACGCCCACCGGCAACGTCGTCATCAACGGCACGGTCACCGAGGATCAGACCCTCACCGCCAACACCAGCACCATCGCCGACGCCGACGGCCTGGGCCCGTTCAGCTACCAGTGGCAGCGCTCCACCGACGGCACCACCTGGAGCAACGTCGGCACCGACAGCGCCAACTACTTACTCGGCGATGCCGACGTCGGCGCACAGATTCGCGTCATCGTCAGCTACACCGATGGCAACGAGACCGCGGAGAGCCTCACCAGTGCCGCCACCGCCGCGGTCGCCAACGTCAACGACACGCCCACCGGCAACGTCGTCATCAACGGCACGGTCACCGAGGATCAGACCCTCACCGCCAACACCAGCACCATCGCCGACGCCGACGGCCTGGGCCCGTTCAGCTACCAGTGGCAGCGCTCCACCGACGGCACCACCTGGAGCAACGTCGGCACCGACAGCGCCAACTACTTACTCGGCGATGCCGACGTCGGCGCACAGATTCGCGTAACGTCGGCACCGACAGCGCCAACTACTACTCGGCGATGCCGACGTCGGCGCACAGATTCGCGTCATCGTCAGCTACACCGATGGCAACGAGACCGCGGAGAGCCTCACCAGTGCCGCCACCGCCGCGGTCGCCAACGTCAACGACACGCCCACCGGCAACGTCGTCATCAACGGCACGGTCACCGAGGATCAGACCCTCACCGCCAACACCAGCACCATCGCCGACGCCGACGGCCTGGGCCCGTTCAGCTACCAGTGGCAGCGCTCCACCGACGGCACCACCTGGAGCAACGTCGGCACCGACAGCGCCAACTACTTACTCGGCGATGCCGACGTCGGCGCACAGATTCGCGTCATCGTCAGCTACACCGATGGCAACGAGACCGCGGAGAGCCTCACCAGTGCCGCCACCGCCGCGGTCGCCAACGTCAACGACACGCCCACCGGCAACGTCGTCATCAACGGCACGGTCACCGAGGATCAGACCCTCACCGCCAACACCAGCACCATCGCCGACGCCGACGGCCTGGGCCCGTTCAGCTACCAGTGGCAGCGCTCCACCGACGGCACCACCTGGAGCAACGTCGGCACCGACAGCGCCAACTACTTACTCGGCGATGCCGACGTCGGCGCACAGATTCGCGTCATCGTCAGCTACACCGATGGCAACGAGACCGCGGAGAGCCTCACCAGTGCCGCCACCGCCGCGGTCGCCAACGTCAACGACACGCCCACCGGCAACGTCGTCATCAACGGCACGGTCACCGAGGATCAGACCCTCACCGCCAACACCAGCACCATCGCCGACGCCGACGGCCTGGGCCCGTTCAGCTACCAGTGGCAGCGCTCCACCGACGGCACCACCTGGAGCAACGTCGGCACCGACAGCGCCAACTACTTACTCGGCGATGCCGACGTCGGCGCACAGATTCGCGTCATCGTCAGCTACACCGATGGCAACGAGACCGCGGAGAGCCTCACCAGTGCCGCCACCGCCGCGGTCGCCAACGTCAACGACACGCCCACCGGCAACGTCGTCATCAACGGCACGGTCACCGAGGATCAGACCCTCACCGCCAACACCAGCACCATCGCCGACGCCGACGGCCTGGGCCCGTTCAGCTACCAGTGGCAGCGCTCCACCGACGGCACCACCTGGAGCAACGTCGGCACCGACAGCGCCAACTACTTACTCGGCGATGCCGACGTCGGCGCACAGATTCGCGTCATCGTCAGCTACACCGATGGCAACGAGACCGCGGAGAGCCTCACCAGTGCCGCCACCGCCGCGGTCGCCAACGTCAACGACACGCCCACCGGCAACGTCGTCATCAACGGCACGGTCACCGAGGATCAGACCCTCACCGCCAACACCAGCACCATCGCCGACGCCGACGGCCTGGGCCCGTTCAGCTACCAGTGGCAGCGCTCCACCGACGGCACCACCTGGAGCAACGTCGGCACCGACAGCGCCAACTACTTACTCGGCGATGCCGACGTCGGCGCACAGATTCGCGTCATCGTCAGCTACACCGATGGCAACGAGACCGCGGAGAGCCTCACCAGTGCCGCCACCGCCGCGGTCGCCAACGTCAACGACACGCCCACCGGCAACGTCGTCATCAACGGCACGGTCACCGAGGATCAGACCCTCACCGCCAACACCAGCACCATCGCCGACGCCGACGGCCTGGGCCCGTTCAGCTACCAGTGGCAGCGCTCCACCGACGGCACCACCTGGAGCAACGTCGGCACCGACAGCGCCAACTACTTACTCGGCGATGCCGACGTCGGCGCACAGATTCGCGTCATCGTCAGCTACACCGATGGCAACGAGACCGCGGAGAGCCTCACCAGTGCCGCCACCGCCGCGGTCGCCAACGTCAACGACACGCCCACCGGCAACGTCGTCATCAACGGCACGGTCACCGAGGATCAGACCCTCACCGCCAACACCAGCACCATCGCCGACGCCGACGGCCTGGGCCCGTTCAGCTACCAGTGGCAGCGCTCCACCGACGGCACCACCTGGAGCAACGTCGGCACCGACAGCGCCAACTACTTACTCGGCGATGCCGACGTCGGCGCACAGATTCGCGTCATCGTCAGCTACACCGATGGCAACGAGACCGCGGAGAGCCTCACCAGTGCCGCCACCGCCGCGGTCGCCAACGTCAACGACACGCCCACCGGCAACGTCGTCATCAACGGCACGGTCACCGAGGATCAGACCCTCACCGCCAACACCAGCACCATCGCCGACGCCGACGGCCTGGGCCCGTTCAGCTACCAGTGGCAGCGCTCCACCGACGGCACCACCTGGAGCAACGTCGGCACCGACAGCGCCAACTACTTACTCGGCGATGCCGACGTCGGCGCACAGATTCGCGTCATCGTCAGCTACACCGATGGCAACGAGACCGCGGAGAGCCTCACCAGTGCCGCCACCGCCGCGGTCGCCAACGTCAACGACACGCCCACCGGCAACGTCGTCATCAACGGCACGGTCACCGAGGATCAGACCCTCACCGCCAACACCAGCACCATCGCCGACGCCGACGGCCTGGGCCCGTTCAGCTACCAGTGGCAGCGCTCCACCGACGGCACCACCTGGAGCAACGTCGGCACCGACAGCGCCAACTACTTACTCGGCGATGCCGACGTCGGCGCACAGATTCGCGTCATCGTCAGCTACACCGATGGCAACGAGACCGCGGAGAGCCTCACCAGTGCCGCCACCGCCGCGGTCGCCAACGTCAACGACACGCCCACCGGCAACGTCGTCATCAACGGCACGGTCACCGAGGATCAGACCCTCACCGCCAACACCAGCACCATCGCCGACGCCGACGGCCTGGGCCCGTTCAGCTACCAGTGGCAGCGCTCCACCGACGGCACCACCTGGAGCAACGTCGGCACCGACAGCGCCAACTACTTACTCGGCGATGCCGACGTCGGCGCACAGATTCGCGTCATCGTCAGCTACACCGATGGCAACGAGACCGCGGAGAGCCTCACCAGTGCCGCCACCGCCGCGGTCGCCAACGTCAACGACACGCCCACCGGCAACGTCGTCATCAACGGCACGGTCACCGAGGATCAGACCCTCACCGCCAACACCAGCACCATCGCCGACGCCGACGGCCTGGGCCCGTTCAGCTACCAGTGGCAGCGCTCCACCGACGGCACCACCTGGAGCAACGTCGGCACCGACAGCGCCAACTACTTACTCGGCGATGCCGACGTCGGCGCACAGATTCGCGTCATCGTCAGCTACACCGATGGCAACGAGACCGCGGAGAGCCTCACCAGTGCCGCCACCGCCGCGGTCGCCAACGTCAACGACACGCCCACCGGCAACGTCGTCATCAACGGCACGGTCACCGAGGATCAGACCCTCACCGCCAACACCAGCACCATCGCCGACGCCGACGGCCTGGGCCCGTTCAGCTACCAGTGGCAGCGCTCCACCGACGGCACCACCTGGAGCAACGTCGGCACCGACAGCGCCAACTACTTACTCGGCGATGCCGACGTCGGCGCACAGATTCGCGTCATCGTCAGCTACACCGATGGCAACGAGACCGCGGAGAGCCTCACCAGTGCCGCCACCGCCGCGGTCGCCAACGTCAACGACGCACCCGTCGCCAATAACGACGGCCCGGCAACAGTCAATGAAGGCGAAGCCGTCAACATCAACCTGGCCGTCAACGATACCGACGCCGATAACGCGATCGACCTGGGCTCCATCCGCATCATCAGTGGCCCAAGCAATGGCTCGCTGACTGTCAATGCCGATGGCACGGTGCGCTACACCCATGACGGCTCTGATACCACCAGCGATGTGTTTACCTACACCATCAAGGATATCAGCGGTGCCACTTCAAACACCGCCACCGTCAGTATCAATGTCACGCCGGTCGATGATGCACCGGTGGCAGTGAATGACTCGGCTACCACGCAGGGTGATCCGGTAAAGATCGGGGTGCTGAATAATGACCAGAATGTGGATGCCGGAACTGCCCGGATAACCAGCTTCACCCAGCCGGCCAATGGCACTGTCACGCTCAATGCGGACAATACCTTCACGTATGTACCGGATACAGGCTTCTCGGGCGTCGATAGCTTCAGCTACACGATTCAGGATCTCGCTGGAAACAAGGCGACCGCCCTTGTGTCTGTCACGGTTGAGAATCCATTAAGCAGCCGCTCACTGTCGGATGGCACGGAATACACATCAAGCGCCTACGGAGGAGGTACGACATACGGTAGCTATGGATACTATGGTGACTGGAATTCCGCGGATGATCACGGTTCCAATGACCTTGAATATGTGCGCGAGGCGGTTACAGAGCGGGACAACTTGCTGGACGACATCAATGCGCTCAACAGAGGCAATTCTGAAGTTGACCTGACCCAGGCACCCGCAAACGACCTGGTAACCGGTGACCCGAGTGTCATTCTGGAAGCGCCGGCTGCCGGTGAGGGAGAGGCCGCCCAGGAACTGGATGAAGCATTGCAACAAGAGGCAGAAAGATTCGAACAGGATCGCAAGCAGTTGATTGACACGCTGGAAGAGGTCTCCGACCTGCTGCGCTGCGGTTAGTTATATACTATTGGCCTGTCACCAGCAGGTGCAGGATGTTTGAAAATCAGGTGCCAGTATGACTACGGATGGTACATCGGGCACGAGGGAGAAACATGATGAATAGAACCATCGCTGGTACGCTGCTGCTACTCTTCGCCATTCTCTTTTCCAGCACCGCGCTTGCCGTGGGCAAGGACGCACGGGTTGCCTTTGTTCGTGGCACGGTAACGGCAACCGACCAATCGATCAATGTGCCACGCCTGCTGCAGCGCGACAGCCGTGTGGAGGTCGGTGAAGTGGTCGACACGGGTCCAAAAGGACTGGTTCAGCTGGTCTTCCCTGACAACTCGATGCTGTATATCAAGGCCAATAGCAGTGTAAAACTGGAAGCCTTCCATTTTTCTCCCGACGAACCCGAGAAGGATGCCGCCGTCACCGAAGTCCTCAAGGGAAGCATGCGGGCACTCACCGGGATCGTTGGCAAGCGCAGCAAGGACAAGGTGCAGTTCAAGACCAAGGTCTCGACCGTCGGTATCCGTGGTACCGCCATCGAAATCTGGCAGGACGGTGATGCCGTCACGGTCGACTTTGGTAATGTCGTCATTGAAAATGCCGGTGGCGAAGTGAACCTGGAGGAAGGCCAGAGTGCAAAAACCGCCTCCCCGCAGAAGGCTGCTGCGACCTTTGCATTCCAGCGCCCTGCCACCGATGCTGCAACTCTGGCAAAGGAACTGGTCATGGCCGACCCGGATGAAGTGGCTGCCAAGAGTGGCGAGATCTGCAAGCAGCTCAGCACGGAAGATGCGCTGTTTCTGATGGGCATCCAGGGACAGGTACCCGGCTTCACACCGCGTGTAGCCACCGCAACGGTCGAGGGGCTCACCATCTGCTTTCCGGTTGACCAGATCGCCCTGCTGTTGACTACCTCGGTCATGATCTATCCGGATGCGGCACCGGATTTGTTACGCACCGCAGCAGAAAACAAGGTGGACGTGGCCATTGCACTGGAGGCGGTATTGCGCGGTATGGAAGACCCAAGCAAAGACCAGCTTGATACGCTGTTCCTTGGTGCTGCCGATCTGGGACTGACGCAGGAACAGGCCAAACAGGTGGTGCAGAACATCAAGGACACCGGCATCTGTCGCTAGCCAGGTGCCTGCAAACAGCAGCTGAACTTGAAAAAAACCAATGACACCACGACAGGGTATCAAGATGAATATCAGTAGACTCGCTTCGACATGGGGAATGACCGCAGTATTGCTGTGCGGCTGTGCCGTCACTCCCCAGGCACTGACTCCCGATGAGGTCAGGGAGGAATCGATTGCCGACCTGAATACCATGTTCAAGGATCAGGAACCGGTAACCGGACCAATTTCCCTGTACGAGGCCATTGCACGTGCAGTGAAGTACAACCTCGACCATCGTCTGAAGATGATGGAAGACGCCCTCGCACGCAAGCAACTCGATCTGGTCCGCTACGACCAGTTGCCGGAGCTGACCGCCAGTGCCGGCTACTACGCGCGTGATAACTACAGTGGTGGCACGAGTATCGCACTGACGGGACCCGACAAGGGAGAACAGTCACTGATCGCGTCAACCTCGTCAGAGAAACAGGTCAAGGATGTGAACGGCATTCTTGTATGGAATGCCCTGGATTTCGGTGTCAGTTATGTACGTGCACAGCAGCAATCCAACGAGGTACTGATCACCGAGGAACGCCGCCGCAAGGTGGTGCAAAATATCGTGCAGGATGTCCGCTATGCCTATTGGCGTGCGGTCAGTGCCCAGCATTTGCTGGACAATATGGATAATCTGCTGGACCGGACGTATTCGGCGTTGCAGCGCTCACGCCAGCTTGAAAGCCTGCGTGCACAGGCGCCGATCCAGTCGCTGAGCTACCAGAAGGCGTTGCTGGAAATCATCCAGGATATGTGGCTGTACCGCAAGGACCTGGCCACTGCCAAGACAGAGCTTGCGGCACTCATGAACCTCAAGCCAGGCACACCCTATACCGTGGTCGATCCTTCCATGGATGCACCACTACCCGCAGCTGACCAGTTTGGCGCACTGGACAAGCTGGAGGAGCAGGCCTTGTTGAACCGGCCGGAACTCATGGAAGAACACTACCAGGTGCGCATCAGCACACTGGAAGTCAAAAAGGCCATGCTCGAGATGCTGCCTGGCCTGGAGTTCAACCTGGGAGGCCGTTACAACAACAACTACCTCCTCTGGGAAAATTCCTGGTCAGAAGCCGGCGTTAATATTTCATGGAACCTGTTCAATATCTTTAAAGGGCCTGCGAGCAAGCGGGTAGCCGAATCCCAGGTCAAGCTGGATGACGCCAGACGACTATCACTAAGCATGGCGGTCATTACCCAGGTACATTTGGCCCACCAGCGTTACCAGATTGCACTCAGCGACTTCGCGGTGACAGAGGATCTGGTGGCGGTAGAAAAGCGCATTCAAAGCCTTATGGAGGCAGAACAAAAGGCCGCCGTGGAGAACGAGCTGGAAGTCATTCGCTCCATGGCAAGCACCCTGGTCGCGGAGATGCAGCATGATCTGGGCTATGCGGAAGTGCAGAATTCCATTGGACGCATCCTGAATTCCGTCGGTGTTGACCCGTTGCCGGGTGTCAGTCTTGACCAGGACGTTAGCAGCCTGGCTGCCATTATCAAACAACAGCTTGAGCAACAGACCCTGTAAACCTGACCGCAGATCAGGTACTGCGTGTCAGGGGCTCAGCCGGTACGCGGCTCACTGCCCGTCTCCTGCCGCCGGATCAAGCCACCCGAGCGCCAGTCGATATGCTACATTGTTCGACAACAGTCTTCACAACACGACCATCGGGACTTGAATATCAACTCCAAGCCAGACATCGGTAATGTCATGCGCCCATTGGCCATCTTCACAATGCTGCTCGCCATTCTGCTACACGCTACTCATGCCGTGTCCCAGGAGACAGGCACAAGCGACCCGACGAACCGGCTGCAACCCATCCGGGCACTGCTGACACCACTGGTCGAATCCACGCTTTCCAGCCAGATTGCCGGTCGCATCGAGCAGGTCAATGTCCAGAATGGTGAACGCTTCCAGGCAGGTGATGACCTTATCCAGTTCGACTGCACGATCCAGAAGGCCCAGCTGCAGAAGGCGCGGGCGGAACTGCTTGCCAGCCGCAAGAAGCACGAAGCAAACCTGAAACTTCAGGAATACAAGTCCATCGGTGACCTGGAGGTTGCCGTGTCTGCATCCGAGGTGGAGAGGGCACGCGCGGAAGTTGCACTGGTAAACGCCCAGGTCAGCATGTGCACCATCAAGGCACCCTTTAACGGACGGGTCGTCAAACGTATCGCCAAGCCCTATGAGACGGTCAACCAGGGCGAGGCATTGATCGAGATTCTCGATGACAGCGAGCTCAAGCTAGAACTCTATGTCCCCTCCCGCTGGCTGCAATGGCTTGAAGCAGACACCGAATTTACTGTCCACATTGATGAAACCGGCAAGACCTACCCGGCACATATGACCTCGCTCGGTGCCCGTGTCGATGCCGTCAGCCAGTCGATCGCGATCACGGCGACCATCACCGGCAACCACCCCGAACTGCTCGCCGGCATGAGTGGTGATGCCCGCTTCCAGGTGCCCGCGGAGCCATGAGCACCCAGGCCCCGGATGGCAAGCTGCTGGGCCTCAGCACCCTGTTACAGCTTGAGAAAGATGTTCGCCATGCGGAAAATATCGACAAGTTTAACTTTCTTGTGGTCAACGATGCCCGTCGCCTGATCGAATTCCACCAGGCCGTACTCTGGAAACTCGAGCCTTCCGGGCATGCCAGTATCAAGGCGGTATCGGGGCTCGCCGAACTTGATCGCAACGCACCCTATATCATCTGGCTGAGGAAGGTCTTCAGACACCTGTTGAAGCAGCCGGATGCGCGGCAGCCACACCCGGTCGGTCGTGATGCATTACCGCCGTCGCTGCATGACGGCTGGTCTGAGTGGTCCCTGGGCAGATGCCTGTGGTGTCCCATACTCACGCCATCCGGCAAACAGCTGGGCGGTCTGTGGCTCAATCGCAAGCGCGAATGGGAATCCGGCGAGATCAACCTGCTGGAACACCTGTGCGACGCCTACGGGCACGCCTGGTCGGCACTCACCGGACACCATCAATCGTGGCGGGAGCGCCTGTCGCATCGACTGCGCGCACGCAAGGCACGCTGGGGAATTGCAGCAACGATAGTGATACTGCTGTTGCTACCGGTACATCAAACGGTTCTGGCACCGGCGGAGGTCATCGCCTACCAACCGGACATCGTCAGCGCCCCCCTGGACGGTGTGATCAAGACGTTCCATGTCGAACCCAATACAACCGTCGCAAAGGGGGACCTGCTGTTCAGCATGGATGATACAACCCTGCGCAATCGCCACGAAATTGCCCTGAAGGCAGTGGCTGTGACACAGGCGAACTACATGCGCTCGGCACAGAAGGCCTTCACGGATGAGGACAGCAAGGCGGAACTGGCGCTGTTAAATGCCCAGGTCGAGGAAAAGTCCGCAGAAGTCAGTTACACGGCGGAATTGCTGGAAAAAATCCATGTCCGCGCAGAGCATAGCGGCATCGCGGTATTTTCCGATGCCAACGACTGGCTGGGGAAACCCGTCGTGGTCGGTGAAAAGGTGCTGACCCTGGCGGACCCCGAAGCTGCAGAATTGCAGATCCAGCTGCCGGTGGATGATGCCATCAACCTGGAACCCGGTGCAAAGGTACGCATGTTCCTGAATATCGATCCTACCCGGCCACTGGGTGCAACGCTACGCCAGGCGAGCTACGAGGCAGAGATTACCCCTGATGACATCCTCGCCTTCCGTCTGAAGGCCTCTTTTGACGCAGGTACATTCTTACCCCGTATGGGGCTGAAGGGGACCGCAAAAATCTACGGCAACAAGGTGCCCCTGTTTTACTACCTGATGCGCAGACCCATTGGCGCACTGCGTCAGACGCTGGGTATCTGAGTATGGCGGCAACCTATACGCTGAACCTGCAGGCGCCGGCGGCGGACCGGAACTTCAATCTGCCACCACTGCGACAGGACATTAACCTGTACGCGGGACCCGACAAGCCGGATGGCTCCCCTACCTGGTCGCTCCACGACCCGGTCAACAATCGATTCTTCCGCGTTGGCTGGCTGGAATTTGAACTGCTGTCCCGCTGGCGCACGGGCAATGCACAGGCATTGATCGAACAAATCAACCGCGGCACAACACTGCATGCAGAACTTTCGCATGTGCTGGCGCTGGTCGATTTCCTGAAGACCAATCAACTGATTCAGATCCGGGGCAAGGAGGCCATCACTGAGCTCTATGGCAAGGCCATGGCTGGCCGCAAGCACCTTGCCAGCTGGCTGCTGCAGAATTACCTGTTTCTGCGTGTCCCGTTGGTACGACCCGACAGGTTCCTGACCCGGACCCTCCCCTGGATCCGGTTTGTTTATACCCGCGGTTTTGCCCTGACCCTGGTTGCCACGACGTTACTTGGCCTGTATCTGGTTATGCGTCAATGGGAGTCCTTCCAGCAAACGTTCCTGTACCTCTTCACACTGGAAGGCCTGTTGCTGTTCGCCGTCGCACTGTTCATTGCCAAGGTGATCCATGAACTTGGACATGCCTACACGGCGAAACGATACGGTGTCAGGGTACCTACCATGGGTATTGCCCTGCTGGTGCTGTGGCCGGTGCTCTACACAGACACCAGTGAGGCCTGGAAACTGCCGGGCCGTCGCCAGCGTCTGGCAATTGCGGCTGCCGGCATGGCCGCAGAACTGGCGCTCGCCAGTATGGCTACACTGCTGTGGAGTTTCCTGCCGGATGGTCCACTGCGTTCGGCAGTCTTCATGATCGCGACCTCCTCCTGGGTGATCACCCTGTTCATCAACCTGAATCCGTTCATGCGCTTTGACGGTTACTACCTGCTCTCCGATTTTCTTGAAGTACAGAACCTGCAGAATCGCTCGTTTGCCCTGGGAAAGTGGAAACTGCGCCAGTGGCTTCTGGGGATTGACGATCCTCAACCCGATGACTTTAGCGCCCGCCAGCGCAAGCTGATCATCGTGTATGCCTACAGCGTATGGATATACCGCTTCTTTCTGTTTCTCGGCATTGCCCTGCTGGTCTACTTCTTCTTTTTCAAGGTTGCAGGGGTATTCCTGATGATTACCGAAGTGACCTGGTTCATCGCCCGGCCGGTCTACCGGGAATTGCATGTCTGGTATGAGATGCGGGACAGGATCACGTGGAATCGCAATACCGTTACCAGCCTGTTACTAGTGTTGTTGCTGGTATTTGCACTGATCTATCCCATGAGTACCTCCGTGCATGTACCCGCGGTCCTGAAGTATTCCACCTATACGCAGATACATGCCTCCAATCCATCCCGCGTCGAGAACGTCTATGTCAGTGCCGGCGACCACGTACAGGCAGGACAGCTACTGATTAGCCTGGTATCACCGGAGCTTGATTACAAGGAAACACAGGCGCAACTGCGCGTCGCCACGTTGAAAGAGCACATGCTGCGCCAGAGCGCCGATGCGGTACTGCTGGAAACACAGCAGGTCGTGCAGCAACAACTGGTCGAGGCCATGACGGAGCTGGATGGCTACCGACGCGAACAGGCACAGTTGCAGATCTCTGCGCCTTATCCCGCCACCGTCATCCAGTGGGATACGGATGTCCAACCAGGGCGCTGGATCAATGAAAGCCTGCGTCTCGGTTTGCTGGTTGATGAAAACAGTGCAGCCATCCAGGGTTATGTAGAGGAGAAGGATGTCGGGCGTCTGGAGGTCGGACACGGCGGCCGTTTTTTTCCGGACAACCTGGATCAGAAGCCACTGGATGTACAGCTCATCTCTATTGATCAGGTAAACTCAAGTTCACTGGATGAGCCCTATCTGGCCTCGGTGTATGATGGCCCCCTCCCGGTCAACCGTACAGATAACGGTGAACTGGTCAGCGACAGCAGTCTGTTTCGTCTGCATATGGCAGTGCAATCACCACTGTCCGGTGTGAAACAGATTACGCGCGGCACCGTGTTTCTGGAAGGCGAACCGGAAAGCCTGCTGGGCCGCATCTGGCAGTTCGTGAGTGCCGTGCTGGTAAGGGAAAGCGGATTCTGAAACTGCAACATGACCAGCCGCGACAAGCAGCGGTTGAATACGATCGGCACCCGGAGAACCCTGATGAAATCATCCCTGTTGGCAATACTATTAGCAAGCGTCCTGTCTGCCATTGCTGTTGCAGCCGCTGGTCCACCGGCAGGCTTTCGGCAAGTCGCGGAAGCAACGGACGTACCGAATCCGGCCAGGGTCGAGGTGATCGATTTCTTCTGGTACGGATGCCCCTACTGCAATCTCTTTGAGCCGCAACTTGAAAGCTGGCTGGCCAGCAAACCCGATAATGTGGACTTCATCCGCATACCGGCCGTGATAAGGCCTGGCTGGTCAAACCTCGCACGCGCCTTCTACACTGCCGAAGCCCTGGGGGTTCTGGACCCGTTACACCAGCGGTTGTTTGCGGCCATCCACAAGGAGGACCAGGACCTCGATGACATGGGCGCACTGGCAGGTATTTTTGCGGCACAGGGCATTGATCGTGCCCTTTTTGAAAAGGCCTTCTATTCCGATGAGGTAAACCGGAAGGTTCAGGAAGCCGCATTACTCACCCGTCGCTACGGGATTGACAGTGTTCCGGCCATCGTGGTCAATGGCCAGTATCGCACCGACCCGGTTGTGGCAGGCGGAGCCAGCCGGATACTGGATGCCGTCAACGCATTAATCGCCTCTGAACAGCAACATGATCTATCAACTAGTGTAATTTCCGAGTAACTGATCTTCGGGGCCTGTACCATGCTCCATCCGGAGTGGCCGATTAATCAGGGCTCACCTCAGGTACCTTTGTTCGGTTGACTACCAGCGGGAAGGCAGCTTCTGGTGAATGCTGATGCGCTTTTTATCAACCGAGATATAACCACCGGCCTTGAGATCCTTCAGGATGCGGCTCACCATTGCACGTGACGCACCCACCATGTCGGCAATTTCCTGCTGGGTTATCTTCTCGGTGATCATCTCGCCATCTTCCTGTTCTTCTGCCTGTTCCAGCAACACACGTGCCACCCGCCGTACACATCCAGCAACGCCAGGCTGCTGACGTTTTTAGCCAGCATGCGCATGCGGCTGGTCATGGGCTTGATGAGATTAATCGCGATCTCGGGGTTCTTTGACAAGCACAGCATGAAATCCTCGCGGGAGATAATCATGAACCTGGAGGCCTCGGTCGTCATCACCGAGGCAACCCGGGGCTGCTTGTCGATCAGTGCAAGATCACCAAAGTAATCCCCGGCACTCTGGTGGTTCAGGACCGCTTCACGGCCATCTTCACCACTGATATAGACCTTCACACTGCCGGACAGGATGACATACAGTGAATAGGTCTCATCATCCTGATTGATGACAATCGCATTCTTCTTGAATGACTTGACCACGCCATGCTGTTCAATTTCAGCCAGCGCTGCACTCGACAGCCCGGAAAATAGAGGAACATTCTCTAGCATATATCAGTTTCTTATCTTATATTTATAATAATTTCACAGAGGTTTTGATAACGACGCAGCCACTGGACTTTAGAATATGTCGACTCACCAATGGGTGTCAAGGTAACCCCAGACAGCTAACACGTCATGGCAGGCAAACTGAAAGAACCACGCGTCATTACCGACCATCGCCGGGAACCGGTCTGCATCCTGCCGACCGGGTTTTATTTTGACGACGAACGCTGGGACAGGATCTGGCAACGCTTCGAGGAGAAGGGCGAGGCCCTTTCACACGATGACTTGCGCGAACTGTTCCCCGATGAACCTGCCCTGATCCCCCGTACCGGGTAGCAGAGCTACGCCCTTTAGCGGACGGCTCGATTGCAGCGCAGCAATCCGCTCTTCCAGTGGCGGATGGCTCATAAAAAGTTTCTTGATACCACTCCCCAGGCCGCCGGAGATACCAAAGGCAGCAAACTCACCCGGCAGATCATGCGGCTCATGTTGCCGCTGCAGCGCCTGCAAGGCACCAATCATCTTGCCACGCCCTGCCAGCGAGGCACCGCCCGTCATCGGCCCTGAATTCACGCCGGCGTGAAAACCACATCACAATCATCGAGGCCAGTATGGACAGGAATATCTGCGCGACGATGGACACGATGTAATAGGCCGGGCCATAGCCGCGTTCGGTTTTAAACACCACCCGGTCGACCACATGGCCGATCACGCGTGACAGGAAAATAACGAAGGTGTTGATCACGCCCTGTATGAGTCCCATGGTCACCATGTCACCGTTGCTGACATGGGTGATTTCATGACCGAGCACCGCCTCGACCTCATCCGAGGACATGTTCCGCAACAGCCCGGTACTCACGGCCACCAGCGCATTGTTGCGACTCATGCCGGTGGCAAAGGCATTTGGCTGCCTCCGCATCAAAAATACCCACTTCCGGCATGCCTATACCCGCCTGCTGTGCCTGCCGTTGCACGGTAGTGACCAGCCACTGTTCGGTACTGTTGGCCGGGTGCTCGATAATCTTGACGCCCATGGAGCGCTTGGCCAGAAACTTGGACATGGCCAGCGAGATAAAAGAACCGCCAAAACCAATAACGGCCGACATCACCAGCAAGGCCTGCAGGTTCAGGTCAACGCCGTTCTCGGCGAGGATACCCTCGAAGCCGAACAGCTGAAAAACGATACTGATCAAGACCAGAATGGCCGCGTTGGTGGCCAGAAAAAGTGACAATTCTCATCATAGCTCGTTTCCTTCCCGGGGATCGTTATCCCGCACTCTGTAGTATAAATGAACCTGCCTAACTGCCTGATAAATAATGGTGGCTGATCGACAAATAATCAAGTCAGAAACGAAACTTTTTCCGATCTGTGCTATCTTACTGACTACCAATGGGGGCGACATGGCTTCGACGTGGGTCGCGAAACCTGAGGTGCATGCCGAGGTGCAGGATACCTCGTAAAACCATCTGCAAACTATTAGTTGCCAACGACGACAACTACGCACTCGCAGCTTAAACCCCTGTAGGGTGCCGTCTGACTGGAGCCGTGCATGTGCGTCCAGGTTCTTCGGAACACTCAGGCGTCGATTCTCACATGATCGCGACGAAGGCACGTTCGGGGCGGAGTCGTTAAAACTTAACCGAAATCGCTGATTATCTTCCCTGCCCGTCGGGTAGTGATCAGTTAAATTAATAGACCGGGATAAGCATGTAGAGCCGATGGCAGAGGACTTGCGGACGCGGGTTCGATTCCCGCCGCCTCCACCATTCACTAATCCAAGAACGTCCAGTAACATCCAATAGCCAGCGTAACTGCTGGCTTTTTCTTGTATTTTTATCCATATTGGGCTAAACATGCCCGACAGTCAAATGCTGCTGGGGGCAACTGGCAAATCTGAAAAGGAGTTGCCCCCAAATGGCTCTGACTGACACCAAAGTGAAAAACGTCGCAATCTACCAATTGACCTTTCAAGGGCTGTCGGGACACCTAGCTAGATTTGGTCAACGGATGATAAATACCTGAATGTCCGGGTTCGGCAATATACAAGCCATCCCCCCAGCTATAGAGAATCTGTCAATCTTTAGATTACTGGTGGGCGACTATCAGGACCTGCCCTGGCCATCCGCTGGACGTGGTTGTCATGAGGCGATGGGGTCATCGCCCGATCGTGCCTCCGGCCAGCGGCCTGAATTTGACGATCAGGTAGGGTGGTTCGGTGGCTGGTTCACCGCCATTAAGAACGGCACTGCGGTGTAGTTGGTTGACCACGGCGAAAAGAAAACCCTTGTCATCAAAGCTAAACGCATCAACCCAAGACAGCCGAGGATCCGAGATCAGTACGCTGTATTTACGGTCGGAGTCGATGACGCCGATCGCGTTCTCGGCAAGATCACCGAGATACACATTGCCGGCGTTGTCAATGGAAATGCCGTCGCAGATCGGCTTGTCCGCCCACCGTTCGACTCTAGCGGCCAGATCATCAGGGGCAAGATCGGCATTGCGCAGGTCGGCCGTGCGAATCCGATACATGCTGCGTCCGTGCATAGGCCCGTAATATAACCATTCGCCGTCCCTATCAATGGCGATCGGATTGATGCCGACTCGGGGGCGAATCTCAGAGCCGTCGTCTGCGAGGATTCGCACGGGGTTGCCGTCAATGATCAGATCAATATCTTCGGGAACGACGCTTTTGTGACCTTGCAGTACCCGACGAGCAGCACTTCGGGCTGCATCGACCACGATTATCGCCGCATCCGACCCGCCGGCTGGATCAGCAATGTAGACGGTCTGGCGTACGGAGTCGACAGCCAGATCATTGAGGAATGATTGGTCGGTCGTGACTTTGGTCAGGTCAATATCGGCCACCAGACGTTCCTCCGAAGCGTCCCAGGCCACTAAACGGCGGATAGCGCCGTCCCGCATGGCGTTGTCTAGCAACCAGACAACACCCTTAGCATCCGCTTGTAGTCCGAGCACCGAGTTGACGTTTGCGGTCGTGGCGAATGGTACAAGCTGGCCGTTGTTATCGATACTGGCGACCCGCAAGTCATGACCGTAGAATTGGTGCAGGCTGACGACGATTGTCCCGGCCGGGGTTACCGTGATGTTGCCTGGACCTTGATCAAGTTGGGCCGCAATTTCGAGGGTAGCTGCGACACCCTCAAGAGCTTCCCGCTGAGTATCTGTGCCATGACAAGCACATACGATCATGAGCATGCATGAAAAGACAGTGAACTGTCTCACTTTCCGCTCCCTCTGTTTCGTGGTGGTTCCCTCATACCTCTGAAGCCAGCCGCGCGCGTTAAGGCGTCGGCCTGGGCTGATTTATTATGTTTCATTCAATGACTCAACGATCTTAAAAGCGTCACTAATTGTTGGCGCATATAGCTTAGCGACACAACAAGACCCCTTTTGTGCCGCATGTGCTTTTACAAGGCCCAGGATTTCCACAAGAGACATAGAATGCCCACTGGCCTCCGGTTTTACGTATTTATTGCCTGGTTTAGTCAAAGTATAAATGTTGCCTGAGGAGTCTATGAGGCAATCAGACTCGTCATATTCAAAGTAGTGTAAATCTGCATCGTTATCCCACTCAGATTGGTCGCCGATGTAAACTAATTCTGCGTCATCTGAATGCTTAATGATGCAAGGCCAATTCACCAATTCATGTTTCCTGAAGAATAACTACCATTCGGCGAACGAATGGTCGGTTTGAAAAGGATGTTGGTTGACCATAACATTCACTGGTTTCAATGAAACCAGTATTTTATACGTTTACTTGGCATGTTATAGAGATTTAATAGAACCAGCAAAAGGTCCGTCATGCTGTGAATATCTTGGTTTGCTCGATGGCTGCTGGTGCTATCTGCCTATGGGAAGGTTCGATTACAGTACGCTCAAGACCTTAAAGCCAATATCCTGACTTTCCAGTTCCAGTCGGTAGTTGTCATTAAGTGATTGTTAATATTAGATTCGACTAAACGTCCTGTTGTGGACAGACACCTGCGGTTCCCTATCACCTGAACCCTGGCTGCTGACGCAAACACTAAACGCGTACTTCCGGCCAGAACCGGACCTACATGAATGACCAGCGAAGGGCAACTGCACAACAGATTCCGGACCTACGAGCACATAAGTACGGCGAGCGAAGACCACCTCAAGTCACAAGCTACTGTGGTGATTACTGACACTCTACAGCACGCGCCATTCGCACAATGTTCATAGTCTTGAACTCGTCAAACTTCTGGATCATTGGTGCGAATCCGTCGGCATAGACCTGCAGTTTGAACTGCCCGTTGCTGTCCAGCGGAATGTTCAGTGCATAACTGCCCGTACCATCACATGAGAACGTGTACTGTCCGTTCGCGAGCACCATGGCGCATACGGGTGTTTGTGTAGTCTTTAAACGAACATTCCCGGAGACGTCGATCCACTTGCCGGCAGATCCCGGAAACACACCAGGATTATACGGCTGATTGTAGTCCGGGCAATTGCCTGAGGGTATCATTACCACTGTTTCATCAACAGACTCCGACAGAATATCGATCTCAGGAAAAAAGCCGTCCACATAGACCTGTCGCTTGACGGTACCGTTGCTTTCACGCGGCAAGTCCAGCAGAGAGAACGGGCCGTTGGGATTACATGAGAAATCATACTGGCCACTAGCCAGCACCATGGCACACAGCCCCGTATTACCGGCAGTCTTGACCGTGCCGGTAAGATCAACTGGTGTATCCGGGGCATCAGGTGTGGCAATATAGACGGCGCTACTACCATCGTCCAGCTGGGCGACAAATACAATTTGGCCACCGTCATTGATTGACGTGGCTGTAAAACTTTTGAAAACACCACTGCTATCGACAACGAGATCACCGGCACCCGTATAGATCCCTTCTTCATCCGTATCAAGAATAGCATTGTAGGCGATCAAGCCACTTGCATTGATGACAGGTTGACCGAATTCGAAGAATGGACCGCTATCATCGGTGACGGTGGTACCGGCACCCTTGAAGACCCCATGGGTGCCGCTATCAAGCGTTGCGGCATAGACTACCGTCGCACTGTCATTAACAGACGGATTGGAAAAGCTGGAAAATATCCCGGTACTGTCTACAACCTTCGCGCCAGCATCAGTATAAATACCCTCGACACCTGAATCTAGAACGGCCCGGTAGGCTACCAAACCGTTGTTATTGAGTGCAGGCTGGTTAAAACCGGAAAACATGCTACTACTGTCCACGACCTTGTTGCCGGCACCCGTGTAGATACCGTCAATCCCGGCACCGGTCACTGCACGGTACGCCACCATATCGATATTATTGATTGATGGATTGCTAAACTGGAAAAAGGCGCCATTGCTGTCCACGACCTTGCTGCCCGCATTCTCGTAGATACCGGAAACACCCGAGTCGAGCAATGCCTGGTATGACACCATGTTATTGTCGTTAATCGAGGGTGCGCCGAATGACAGGAATAGCCCCGTACTGTCGATGATTTTTGTACCAGCGCCGGTATAGATACCCTGAACACCATCGTTAAGTATGGCCTGATAACTCACCGTCCCGTTGTTATTGATCGACGGGCCGCTGAATGAGGCAAACTGTCCGCTGTCATCAGCAATCCTGGTCAGGGTATAAGCTGCAACAGGATTGCCCGAGGACAGTACAAGGCCGAGAGCCGCGAGCAAGTAACCCAAAAACCGTGTCTTCACCGATTATTCCTCTTAATAAGCTCATAATTTAACATTTGTTATAAAAACTACCCTATAGACTGGTTAACAGGCGCGACTGATCTCGCCTATAAGGACTATTTTAAGTATAGAACATGACGGTCATGGCATGTGCCATGCAACCACACGGCATGCCAATCTGTATCTGTCCGGGCATCAGGGTCACTATGATTGGGCATGCACTTGGTCGTAGTAACTTGGAGTTCTGTCAATAACTGTAAGCAGCTATTGAAGCGGCGGCGTGTATGGCAACTTTCGGGTGCAAGCGTCGTTCTCGGATACAGAAAACCAAGCTAGTGCGGCGTTCGTGTTAGGCTGCTATGTGCCAGAAGGAGATCTCTAGGCGCATACGAAAACGGCCCTGAAGGGCCGTCTATGAATTACAGGGAATAAAGGGTGTCAGGAGGAATAGAGGGTTTAGGAATAAAGGGTGATTCCCGTGAGAGTCTTTCGAATCAGCTCGGGTCGGCTTGCAACTCTTCCAGCCTCCGCTTGGCGACCTCACCAGCCTTATACCAATCATATTCGCCGTCCTGGTATTGCGCGTAAGAGAAGTCCCGGGTGATGGTGTTGTAGGCCTCTCGAGCACCGGCCTTGTCACCCTTTTCCATCAGGATCTCAGCCCTGATTATGTAAGCGACACCCACCCCGTTGAGGGCCCCGTAGTTGTATGCGTCCTCGGTCGGGGGGTAGTCCGAGAGCGAAGCCTGCATCTCCCGGGCCTCGGCGGAATGTAGCTCGATGAGCTTGTCCGTATAGATCAGGGCCTGGTCCAAATCGCCCGCGTGCCTCCTGGCTTCAGCCTGGTACCTCAGGTTCCCTGTTGAGTGGTCGCCGAAGTCCAAGGGCGGCGCGTGCAGCGAGCCCGCGCAGCCCGCGACCAGGACAGCGCCGAGCATCAGGATCGGGATCGACAGGGTAATCTGGAGTCTCATGTGTTTCTCCTTTCAGATGACGAGAATGCCTCTCGGGGATCGGATGGACACGATCGTAACATCGCTGCGCGATGTGTAGGCAGGATAAACGCCCTTCTCCTTAAAGTCTTATGGTTATTGAACAACCCCCGACTTTCTTTGAGTCCTGATTGCCACGAAGGCTTGCCGAACCGGTCATCCAGGCTGAAATCCTGTACTTCCGGGTTGTATAGGGACTCCTCCCGTTAAGCAAACAGGTTTTTTTTCAGATATCAGACGCGTACGTATATTCGGCTTTTCAGTGGAGTCGCTAACTCCCAGCCCACTATGTATGCCCGGGCGCCCTGGATGAGCACGGCGCGCAGCCGTTTATTTGCAACGTGCCGACTGATTCCAGTCAGCACCGTCTTGCCACCGCTGCTGTACTGCTTCGGTGTAAGACCCAGATACGCTGAGAACTGACGGCCATTCGCGAACGCTTCACCGGTACCCAATGTTGCATACAGCAATACCGAGCTGATCGGGCCGACACCTTCAAGCTGGTCAGCCGGTCACAGGCGACGTTTTGCTTCACTAATGCAGTGATTTGCTCATTGAGCACATCGATATCCTTCTTGATCGTGATCAGCCGACCGTAGAGCAGGTTCAGTGTAGGACGGTAAAGATCTGGCAGCTCGTTCTCAGCATCCTCCAGCACCTCAGGTATGCGACGATGAAGTGCCGCGAACCCTTGCGGTATCACAATCCCAAACTCCATCAATAAACCACGGATGTGGTTCGATAGCGCCGTCCTATCCTGGACCAGGAGTTCCCGTGATCGCTGGATGGCCTGCATGCCTTGTTGTTCAATGGTCTTCATTGGCGCTTCTTTACGCCTTGTTCTGCAGTTCCTTCATGGCCGGGGTAACAACCGATACCTGAATGATATTCTTTGCCAAGTCGACTCCGACTACGTTTAAATTGTTCATGTATGGACTCCTTATCGCGTGTTTTGGTCAACACTCAACCTGCGTAAGTGGGTTGGAGGAGTGCATACCTTGGGTCTCACACTGTCCTGCATCGAATGCTTATATAAGAAATACATGTAGTTCCGGGTACGGGTAGTTACTAGCCGTTCGTGGTCGGAACGAAGCTATTACCTGGCTCAGCTGGTACATGTATATTCGGCCAGTTTCGGATTATCGGAATTATTGTGACCGTGCCTGTTTATCCGACAGTTGAAACAAACAGCGGCCCGAAGGCCGCCGTTCGAGAACAACATTTTCCTGAAGATGTCTATGGTATAAGTACGCCATCGATTACATGAATGATGCCGTTGGCCGCTGGGACATCGGGCACGATAATTGTTGATACATTACCTTGGTTATCGGTTAGATTTATCCCGGATACCTGCACGAAACTCCTGTCTAACGTGCGAATCTGAGTAGAAGTGGTCACGTCTTCCGAGTCGCGCCTACCCTTGGCGACATGGTAGAGGAGTATCGGGGTGAGAGTGTCAGCATCAAGGACACCATCTTCGATTAACTCAAGGATTTCCTCTTCCGTTGCCCCCAGCGTATTTTCAAAGGCACCATCGGTCGGTGCAAAGACGGTGTGCTGCCCCCTGCCGTCCAGGGTCTCGACGACTGCGGGGTCTGCAGCGAGTACAGCAGCTATGAGGATGTCAAACGTGCCCGCAAATTGTCCCTCGCTGTTAACCGCTATTGCGACGTCAACTATGGTAGGACCCTTGGGACCGGCCGCAAGTGCTACGTTACTTCCCAAGGCGAACAGGATTATTGAGAAAAGCCACTTGCAGTGTTTACTGAGAGTGTTGAATGTAGTCATGTCTGTTATCTCCTCATGCTTATGCGTTTAGTGGTTGTATAAGTATTTTGTTTCCGCGATGCGGATATCATCACCGCATATGTTCACAAGATACTAATATATATAGGTATTTCTATAGGTTTCGCAGTACCTGAAAATCTCTGTATCAACGTGTACAACATTAGTACAAGTTTACACCCGTTGTCAACGGAATTCGTATAATATTTGTACAGACATAATCAATCCCGCAACTGCAACAAAATTCCAAAGATTGAATCAGCAGGATGTACGGCAAAGCGATCCTGAAATGAGATCAGGATGCCTTGCCAGTGGGTGGGAGAGCCTTCGCTCCAAGGGAGTTGCCCGGCTACATCACTTAAAAGGTCGGTTGAGAGGCTCGCAGGGTTAAGACTTCAGCCAACTTGTTCAAACCGTACATACAGTTTTCCTTTGCATGGTTTTCACAGGAATCGTATGAAGGGAAAGAATGGTTCGAAATTCGGATCAGAATCCGGTCCCTGAACTTCTTGTTCCAGTACTAACCAGACCTTTCAGTAAGCAGAAGACCACGCAAGTGCAGTGTTCCTCTTAGGCAACTGGCGGCCAGAAGGCCGCCGCTGTTGAGCTTGTAACTGGTGAGGCTTTCTTGCGCTTTGCTATCCATCGTTAGGTGCTAGTACTATTCACATGTTTGGTAGCATTGTTCCACACTGGTGACGCAGTCATCTAAGCATACATTATTTTGGGTTGCCGATCCCGTCCACCCCCTCGTGTCACTGCAAGCACGAGTGCAGCAAGAATACATTGCTTGGCACCCGCGTCCGCACACTTTCTGCTGCTCGGTTGTAAATGACGGCATTGTTGGCGCTGGCTTGTATGATGTTTGAGATGCACATCCACCAACTGTAATAGCAATAAAGATCATCCAGGCCGATAGTGGTTTCTTGTGATGACTTTTCATAACAATCTCCCGGCCTCTGTGGCCTGGCTGTTACGGAAAAACAGAGGATTTTCCGCTACACAATTCAACACAAACTATTGTTGCTATGTTAAGGATAGGTGCTGAAACAAACGACTAAAAGGGAGCGGCGCGATTGATTGCCGGTTACTTGATTCAGGTCAAGTGCAGGGACAACCACACCCCTATTTGATGCTGTGAGTGCAATCAGATGCAGTGCAATTTCAGTTGGTCACTTCATTCGGCAGTGCGGGTGTATTTCATCAAACGCTAAACGGCCGGGTTTGGTCGGCGGCGCACGTTTAGATGGGAATACAGCTGCTTACATCCGGGATGTCTTGTTCCTGGCAGTTACTTGCCGTTGGATGTGCCCTGAATGCCAATTGTTGTTACGACCGGCAAGGGGTACCACCGGCTGCCAGTTCAACCGATCGATGATATCTTTGTTGTCCTAAACGAGCTAGATGCCCATATTGGCCCAGGGGAACACTGACTGATTCTTGTCTGTCATTTCTCCCTTCGGTGGAAATGCAAGATAATCAAAGCGTAACCAAGGAATCATGACGGAATCAAAAACAGATCGAGTTGCTGTGGTCACTGGCGCCAACCGCGGCTTGGGGTTAGAGACCTGCCGCCAGCTTGCCCAACAAGGTATCAAGGTAGTATTAACCAGCCGAACGGAAGACAAGGGCCGGTCAGCAGCCGAGCAATTGCAGAAAGCAGGATTGGATGTGCACTTCCATGCGCTTGATGTGACCGATGCATCCTCGGTAAAGGCGCTTGCCGATTTTATAGGGCATGAATACAGGCAGCTGGATATACTGGTTAACTGTGCCGGGATCTTCAGCGATCCCTATGACCCGGCCAACCCGGGTCCTGCCAGTATCTTTCAGGCGGACATCAAGACCATCCGGGCATCGCTGGAGACCAACACATACGGTGCCCTGCGTGTGGCCCAGTTACTTATTCCTTTGATGAATGGGCGCGGTAACGTCGTGAATGTTTCATCCGGAATGGGTCAGCTGTCGGATATGAACGGTTGTTGCCCTGCTTACCGTTTGTCAAAGACAGCACTGAATGCGATAACACGCATTTTCGCCGATGAGCTCAAGGACACGAAAATCAAAATCAACTCCGTGTGTCCGGGCTGGGTGCGCACCGACATGGGAGGATCCAATGCCGAACGCTCGGTGGCGGAAGGTGCCGCGGGTATTGTATGGGCGGCGTGCTTGCCTGAAGATGGTCCGAGCGGCAGTTTCTTTCGTGATGGGCAGTCGATTCCCTGGTAATACTAACCAGGGTTCGCTTCGACTCAGTGATGGCTATAAAGTTTCTTAAGTCCATTGGTTTGATATTGGGAACTAGAGAGTCTATTTTTTGCTAAACGATCATGGTTCCAGTTTCTGGTGACAATCGGCAGTGCCTTAGGGATATCCTGTATGTTTTTGTTACTCAGCCCTGGTTTTTAAGAAAGCCATCTAACCAGTCATTGCAGACGACTCGCGCTATGCACTCGCGGCTGAATTCAGTACGTTGAAGCAGGTTGATCTTGAACAGAATGATCTCGAACCAATCCGAGAGGTAGCAGGCAAACACAAGGCTACCGTCGTTAGAGGTCTGCAGGGACTGACGGCAGTCTGAGCCGATCTACGCTATACAACACTGTTGTTGCCATTGGACCTGACGGAAGATTGCTGAACCGTCGCCGAAAACTTATGCCGATGAATCCCGAGCGGATGGTCTGGGGTCTCGGTGATGCCTCCGGCCTGAGGGTTATAGATACTCCAGGTGGGCGTATTGGCTCGCTACCTTGCTGGGAAAGTTACAGGCCACTAGCGCGCTTTGCGATGTATGCGCAAGGCATCGACATCTACATTGCACCAACCTACGATAGCGGTAATGGTTGGATTGGCACAATGCAGCATATTGCCCGTGAAGGTTGCTGCTGGGTAATCAGCGCAGGTGTTGCCACACGTAGCCACGATATTCCAGAGGACTTTCCCGAGCGTGAACGGCTGTATCCGAATGACGAGGACTGGATAAATCCGGGAGACTCGGTGGTAGTTGCACCGGGTAGTGAGATCGTAGCTGGCCCCTTCCACGAAATACAAGATAACATTTATGCGGAAATCGATGTTGATAAGCTTGCGATATCGCACCGTAGTTTTGATGTTGCGGGACATTATTCAAGGCCAGATATCTTTACATTACACATTAACAACCAACCGCAATCTCCTATAGACCACGATTGATCGCTCAGGTGAATGATCGCATATGGATTGATCTCGCTGCTGCTGGTGATCCTGTTTCTGTGGTACATGCGCGAAAAGTCCATCGATGTGAAAACATCACCAATACCACTTCTGTAATTTTCTACCGGACAGCTTTTTGATTGCAAATACGCTGGGCACGGCAGCCGGCGATTTCGTTGCCGACCAGCTGGAACTGGGATTTGCCACAAGCGCCATGCTGTTTACTGGATCATTTGTATTTGTCACCTTGCTTCACTTTTTTACTAAAACGTCCGGGTTCTATTGTTCTGGCTCGCTTTTGTTTTGACGCGTCCATTCGGTGCCACATTTGGTGATTGGCTTACCAAACCACTGGATACCGGCGGTCTTGATTTTGGCACAGTCGGCGCATCACTGTTTTTCGCTATTATTTTTGGTATTGGCTGTTGCCAGAGAAACTCTGGCTAGAACGATCAGGAAGAACTATTCCAGAGATAGACTGATGCATAAATGATTATTAGGTATTGAGGCGTACTGCCTAACGATTCGGATTCTGTTGTTAGGGAATGTATACTCTAAGGCTGGATTGGATGAGAAAAAATCGAATGAAAAAACTTTACCTTCTGTTATTTAGCTTATTAAGCGTTATATCTTTCCCGGTGGCTTTTGCTGATGATGCCCGAGTCTGGTATCCATATCCTGAATCGGACACCGTAGATGAACCAGGATGGATTATTTTCGGGGTAATAGCCCTGGGAGGAATAGCTATAACCCTAGGAACCTATTATAGACGCAAGAACACAAAGAAACCGGATGATAAATAGCTCATACGAGCAGCTGCTGCCACTCAGGCATTGTCGAAAGTGCAGGCAGGATTAATCCGACAGGTAGCCGACCACCTCGTAGGGGACTTCAATCTTCCCGAACCACAATCATGGCAACCGATAGGCAACGCTCCATTTCACGCACGCCGCTCCCGTTCAAATCAGAAAAGGATATAAAGAGAAGTCCTCTCCTTTGGGGTCAGCCGCCCGTATCTGCCAGAGCAGCACCACAGGCTGTGGATGTTCAATCAGGCATTGCAACATAAGGCACAGGCTCGAAGGCATCCTCAGTCTGAGCAACCCATCAACACCAGCAGTAAGGTTATTATCTGACAGCACCTGATACGTCGGTAAATATTCATACAAGCTGTTTTTACACACCAGACATGAATGCCGGTCCCCACTGCAGAAGCAGAACACTCCTTCTCGATTATGCCCGTTTCCGGGTGCTCCATTAGAGCAAGAAGAGGGAATTTAAAATCAGTTAGTTACCCTTATTTACTCCCTCGACACCTGCTCTCCTGTGGAGAGAAAGCGTGAGTAAGGGGCAGTAGTGACCCGGTCTACAGTTCGCATTTCTGCGAACCTCTTCCCTGCTTACAGTGTGGTTTATCCTGTCTGCGCAGACCAAAGGACAATGTACAGAAACAGTGCTTGCGACTAGAATTTGAGCTAAAGGAAAACAGTCAGCTCGGAGGGAAGAAGAACAAGCATGGATACCGCTTGATTCAACAATTGATTACACGGTGGGTAAGACAGTCAATAAAAACCACCAGGAGTTTTTCAATGACGGGCTTCATAAAAATAACGAACAGGTTATGGTTGCCGTTTCTCGCCATGCTGGTATCAGCATGTGTCACCAGTACCTTTCTTCAACCGAGTACCATAGGGACTGGACAGACCAGCCAGGGACTGTTTCATCCTGTGATGTCTGTAGCAGAGCTTGAGTCATGCTGCCTGTATGGATCTCTTGACAACAGCAGGTCTCCCATTAGTTTGCCTGCACTTGATAAACACGTCAGTAACTCCGTAGCCGTTGCAGATATCTGGGTACGGATACGCAGTGGTTTTTCTTTTCCGGCCGTGGACCCGGAGGCTGTTCGCAGCAGCATCGATGAATACGTCAAGCATCCGTTTCTGTTAGAACAGATTCTGCAACGTGGCGAACCCTACCTGTTCTATATTCTCAACCGCATCGAGCATTATGGTATGCCAGCCGAACTGGCCTTGCTCCCGGTCATCGAGAGCGCCTTTGATCCCTTTGCCACCTCACCAGCCGGAGCGGCAGGCATCTGGCAATTCATGCCCAGTACTGCTGACGATGCAGGTCTCGATCAGAATTGGTGGTATGACGGGCGTCGCGACATCATCGCTTCAACCGAGGCCGCGCTTGATTACCTGAAGCAACTCCACAAACGCTTTGATGGTGACTGGTTCCTGGCCCTGGCAGCCTACAACGCCGGTACTGCACGTGTACAAAGAGCCATCAGGCGCAACCGTGATGCTGGCAAGCCAGTTGATTTCTGGCATCTCTCGTTGCCAGCAGAAACGCAGTCCTATGTGCCCAGGCTGATCGCCCTGCGGGCGATTATTGAACGCCCCCATGACTACAACGTCTCGTTGCCTGACCTGCTCGATACCCGCCATTTCAGCACCGTTGAAATCCGGGGACAGATCGAGCTCAAGGTCGTCGCACAGTTGTCCGAGATTCCCCTGGAGGAGCTGCAGTACCTGAATCCCGGCTACGAGCGCTCAATAACTCAGCCGAACGAGGCACATCAGCTTCTCCTTCCCAAATCAGTAGCGCAGGTATTTCGCGAGCGTATCGCCCGCCTGCCGCAGGATCAGCGCGTACAGTCGATCCGCCACCGGATACGCACGGGTGACAACCTGAGCACCATAGCGCAGCAGTATCGCACGACCGTAGCAGAGTTACGCAAGGCCAACCGCCTGAAAGGAAGTAAAATCATCGCGGGTGATGTACTGATAGTTCCTGTGGGTGAACGAGAGGATTCTCTCGCAGGAAACACATATACTGCGCTGATGTGATATCGGGACGGCCATAAGGTCTGTCCACCATACCCTACTGGATACAGACCGGGTTCATCATCGTCTGCTTCGTCAGATTGCTGAAACTGGATTTACGCAACAAGCAAGACGTACAAGGTCTCCAGCAGCATCGTTCCCTGGCTGAAAAACCCAGCCCTAGCTGGCAGAAACAGCTTGCGCTTGCAGCAGTAACACGCATCAATCCAGCCAGGCAAATCTGCAGGACCCTCCTGCAGGGATCCGGCCCGTTCATGGCAGCACGAGATCTTGCGACAAAGTTCAAGTATTATGATGCATCCGGACGCAGCGTCCGTTGACTGAATCGAAACCCGGAATGGTTATCCAGCTATGAAGAATTACCTACCCAATGCATTTATCCCTCATCCGAAACTGACTGAACTACCGCCCCTGTCGATGGGCAAAAAGGCGATCGATGAAGATTTCCTTCGCTACTACAACCGCACCCTGGGCAGGGACAAACAGCACTGCACCAGTCACTACCTGTATGAAGCGCTCGCCTATACCGTGCGAGACAGGCTGATGGAACGCTGGAAAGAAACCCGGTTTGCCTACGAAGAGAAGGATGCGAGGCGCACCTGCTACCTGTCGCTGGAGTTCCTGATGGGCAGAGCCCTCAGCAATGCCATGCTCAACCTTGGCATCACCGATGCGGTAACCCGTGTCCTGTACGACTACGGGATCGAACTGGAAGAAGTCGAGGCCGCCGAGCACGACGCCGGCCTCGGCAACGGCGGCCTGGGTCGCCTGGTCGCCTGTTTCCTCGACAGCTGTGCAACACTGCAGTTACCGGTACTGGGGTACGGTCTTCGCTATGAGTACGGCATGTTCCGCCAGGAACTTGTCAACGGCTATCAGATCGAGGAACCGGATCACTGGTTGCGCGATGGCAATCCCTGGGAGCTGGAGCGCCCGGAGTACACCCAGCGCATCCATTTCGGCGGACGCACCGAGTTCTATAGTGACGAAAACGGTGCCATGCGGGTGCGATGGGTCGATACCCACGATGTGCTGGCGGTGCCCTATGACATCCCGGTCCCCGGTTTTCGCAATGACACGGTGAACAGTCTGCGCCTGTGGAAGTCTACCGCCACCGACGAATTCGACCTCGATGAATTCAACGCCGGCGACTATGCCGAGGCGGTGGAGTCCAAGAACAACGCCGAACACATCACCATGGTGCTCTACCCCAACGATGCCAGCGAGAATGGCAAGGAACTGCGACTGCGACAGCAGTATTTCCTGGCTTCCGCGAGCCTCAAGGACGTGCTGCGCCGCTGGATGCGGCTGCACGACAGGAATTTCGCTGCGCTAACGGACAAGCACTGCTTTCAGCTCAACGACACCCATCCGAGTATCGCCGTGGCGGAGCTGATGCGACTGCTGGTCGATGAGCATCGCGTCGACTGGGAGCACGCCTGGGATATTGTCAGCCGCACCATGGCCTACACCAACCACACGCTGTTACCCGAGGCACTGGAAAAATGGCCGGTGCAGATGTTCCAGAATCTGTTACCGCGGCTGCTGGAGATCATCTATGAAATCAACGCCCGGTTCCTCACCCGGGTGGCACAGCGTTGGCCCGGCGATACCGATCGGTTACGGCGCCTGTCGATTATCGAGGAAGGCGATACGCCCATGGTGCGCATGGCGTATCTGGCCATCGTCGGCAGCTACTCGGTAAACGGTGTCGCCGAGCTGCATTCGCGGCTGCTCAAGGAGGGCTTGTTCAATGATTTCTTCGAGCTTTGGCCGAACAAGTTCAACAACAAGACCAATGGCGTGACCCAGCGGCGCTGGCTGGCCCTGTGCAACCCGAGCCTCTCCGGTTTCATCAGTGAGCACATCGGGGACAGCTGGATGACCCGCCTGGACCAGCTCAAGAAACTGGCACCGTATGCTGACAAAGAGGAGTTCCAGCAGCGCTGGCGCGAGATCAAGCTGGCCAACAAACAGCGTCTCGCCGATATGGTTGAGCGTGACTGCGGTGTGAAGATAGCAACTTCCGCTCTGTTCGACGTGCAGGTAAAGCGTATTCACGAGTACAAGCGGCAGCTATTGAACACGCTGCACGTCATTCACCTGTATAACCGAATCAAGCGAGGCGACATCGCCAACTGGACGCAACGCTGTGTACTGGTCGGTGGCAAGGCAGCGCCGGGCTATGCGATGGCCAAGAACATCATCAAGCTGATCAGCAACGTCGCCAGCGTCATCAATGCAGATTCCGACGTGGGCGACCTGCTGAAAGTTGTGTTTCTGCCCAACTATCGCGTGTCGACCATGGAAGTCATCTGTCCGGGTGCAGATCTTTCCGAGCAGATATCCACCGCCGGCAAGGAGGCTTCCGGCACCGGCAACATGAAATTCATGATGAACGGTGCCATTACTATTGGCACACTGGATGGCGCCAATATCGAAATCCTGGAAGAAGTCGGCGACGAAAACTTCTTCCTGTTCGGCCTCAGCGCCGAACAGGTCGCCGAGACCCGCCGGGATTACCGCCCCCGGGATATCATTGCTGCCGACGAGGACCTGAACGCCGTCATGCAGCTATTGAAAAGCGGGTATTTCAACCAGTTTGAAAAAAACCTCTTCAACGGGATTATCAACTCGATTACCAGCGCCGATGATCCCTGGCTGACAGCTGCGGACTTCCGCAGTTTCGTCGATACCCAGGAGCTCGTCTCCAGGGCCTACCGCGACCAGCAACGCTGGACACGCATGAGCATCCTCAACACGGCGAACAGTGGCAAGTTCTCTACCGACCGGACCATGCTTGAATACAACAGCGATATCTGGCGCCTGTCGCCCGTGACACCGCATCCACTATAAGAAAAAGGGACCGGGCTTGCCAAAGATCAAAAAACGCCTCCCGATCGGCAGTGAACCAATCCCGGACAGTGATGCACCCCTGGTCCAGATACTTTCGCGGGAATTACCGACCTTACCCGGATCGACCCCGGTGGCCTCAGCTGACAGATAAGGATTGAACGGGTAGACAGCAAAAACGGCCACGGTAGAACCAGCGATTTGTCAGGCACAATGCCAGACAATATTCATTTACCCAGCGCCAATTCGGCTTCGGTTTTCATACCCAGTTTTTTCATTAACCAACTCGGTGGACAGAAGCCGGTAAATGAACTTTGAAAACAGTTGAAACCTACGAATAGCGTAACCCAGGTCCAGTACGGGTGATGGAACAGAGCCAGCAAAGAAGTAAGCATGACCATGATTCCCCCAAATGCAAATAGCGTTCGTTCTACAGACATAGTACATCCTCCACTGTTTACCTTACTTAGCGATACTTTCAAGTTCCCGAAAAGAATCGATCGTATGCGTTTCGTGGTGCACTTTACCTTCGATAGCCACCTGCTCCTGCGCCGGTAACTTCTCTGCACAGGCAACTGCAGCCTGCTAGTGGCTATCATTGTGATGTGACCCCTGACGGGTATCAGTGTACGGCCCGTAGCGGGCATTATCCAGCGCTACCCTGGGCTTTTCCGAATCCTATAACCTGACAACACAAAACTACACTCATCAAAAAGGGACCTTCGAATTTGTGCCAACAGAGGATGTAGAGATCACGTCGAATGAAGACTTTACCACGGTGGTAACGGCCAGCGTCAAGCAACCGCTGCCTGACCTTTACCGCATTGGCCTGTCCATCGACCAGTTCGAGATCAACGAAGACATTGTTGATCAGGAATTACGTTCGCAGCGGCAGGCAATCATCCGGGATTCAAGAAGGCATACTACGATATTATCAAGACACAGAATGAATTGAACTCTACCGCAGCCAGCATCACTTTTTACCGCGATCTCGATCAGCTTGTTGACCGCTACTGCCAGGAGCAAACCATACTCAAGTACGAGACCATGGAGGTGAAGTCACGGCTGTCGCGCGCCGAGCACGATGCCTTCAGTAAGGCAACCAGCTGGATACCTTGAAGGAAAGGCTGAACAATCTGCTTGGCCAAGATATTGCCACGCGCTATTCGGTAGCCACCGCTGGTGTTGACCAATTGGCTGTGCCAACACGCTCCGGAGCAGACCTCGCTGATCTATTCCCAGGAGCAACTGGCGTCCTATCAACTGCAACCTGCACAGATTCAGGATGCACTCAATGTACACAATGTGCCGTACTCGGGAGGTGCCACACAGATCAACGGTATCAACCTTGATATCGAGCCGAGTGATGAATTCATCAGCGAGGACCAGATCGGCAACGTTGTGGTGGCACGCAACGAGGCCGGTTTGCCGGTGTACCTGCGCAGCCTGGTTGACATGCAGCGTGGCTACCAGTACCCGCCCCGCTTCCTTGGCTCTTGCTGTGGTTACAATAACGCTGGTGCTGGTACCTTTGCTCTATTCGTTCTTTGTGCTGGACCTGAAGATAATCAAATGGGAACAGCTGGAAAAACCGCAAGCAGAGCTGTCCCCGACAGCAGGTTGAAAGGGTGGCATACAAGCCGGGCTGCGGCACCCCACGGAACCAGACTGCAGGAGTTGATGGGGCCCGGTAAGTGGAAGTCAGATGAGATATCTTGCGGTATCCCGATCGTGTACTGGAGCACCTGGCTGAGGCGTCGCAAGTATTGAGATGCCACTCGAAACCGTCGCGAACAACACCATGACTTCGTTCGCTGCGCTAGAATAGCAAAAGGCCCACACCAGGATGCAAGCCTTTAAACCATATGGAACGCCCGATGTATCTGTGAGTGACTCCCCGATCAGCTTTTGGCCCCGGCATAGCTACACAGGCCGATTACCGGACCTGCGTGCCCAATAAATTCTGCTTGGCCCTATTCAGGCAGCCTTGGTGGAGGAGCCACTTGCTCCGCGCCACTTGACGGGTTTACAACAATGGTCCGCTGCTGACCATAACCACCATAGCCACCATAACCATAGGGTCCTCCCCCGTAGCCGTAGGGTCCTCCCCCATAGCCATAGGGTCCTCCCCCGTAACCGTAGGGTCCTCCCCCATAGCCATAGGGTCCTCCCCCGTAACCGTAGGGTCCATAGCCTCCGTAACCACGACCATACCTGTGATGGTCATTGTCATTGTCAAACCATTCACCCGGCTTCATCATGTTGCCCATATCGAAGGCCTGCGCGACATTCGTCATCAAGAGAATTGCCATGCCAATGGCTGTTCCTGTAGCTACTGAAATGATTTTTATCCGATTCATTACGGTTACCTCATGTTTTCCATTATTAAACTCAAACCTGCGTTCAAACAGTTTGAACCAGTAATCAGGCGGGCCTGGGTGACTGTGCGTCTCTACAAAAATGAGCTGCGCTTCCACATTTGCATGCTATCTAATACCAGACAGCCATACTGCATGATTTACAACCATATTGCATGGTAATCTTACGAAACGCTGCTTTGGTAGCAGGAGCCACGGGAAAGCCCAGCCGGTTTGATATTTGCGCAAGCGACTGAGAACAGTGTAATCGAAGCCGCTTGTCGGGTAATTCCTGGACTGCCCGTAAGTCAGCTTGCACCCCTGGTTTATCGGGGCAAACAAATCCGGTTCGGGGGTAATATGAAAAAACTGTATATTTTCATAATCCTGAGTCTGCCTTTACTTTGTCAGGCAGATACCTACCAATCCACGCTATTGGTACAAACTGGTCAAATGCGTGAGAGTGACCTGATTGTCCGTACCGTCACTGATCTGGAAAGCAGCAGAATCTGCCTGGCATTTTATATTCGAACCACCGGCACGAGCCCCGTGATGAACTGCTATGATGCGGTTTTTGGATATGCATCCAATATCAATCAAGTCGGTAACTTCAAGGAAGAACAACTGATTGTCCGTAAAATCAAGGACACCCTGAACGACGTATCCTGCCTGGTAGCTTACGTCGGTATACCTGGAACCTCTCCATCCATAGACTGTTACAAAAGCAGAAAGTCTGCCACGGATGACCTGGTGCGAGACGGACACCTGCGGGAGGGTGATCTCGATATTTACCGGGTCGTGGACAAGGATAGTACCAAGACCTGCCTGGTTGCCTATGTCTCTACCAGTGGTACTGCACCTTCACTGAAATGCTACAACAGCCAATCCGGACGTCAGGGGGGACTGGTTCAGAGCAGTTCTTTACGCAAGGGTGACCTCATTGTGCGCAAGATCATCGATCACGCCAACCGGGAAGAATGTCTGATCTCCTATGTCAGTACACAGGGCACTTCTCCGAATATCAACTGCTTCGATGTTGTTTCCACTCCCCGGCACACTACGCCCCCAATAATATCCATTCCAGTGACCCCGAAGCGTTGAGCTCAATAGCCTGAAGTGACGCATATACTTAATCCGGTTTGCCACGATCTTGCACCTCCACCCTGTCTCGCCCCCTTCAAGGGTTCGGGAACGCATACAGGAAGTCGGTTTAACGTAAAGGCATTCGCTCAGCAGATGCCTGTTACAATCTTGCAAGTGACCGCTGTACTACCGTGTTCGGCAACTTCAGGACCTTGTAACCACAACCAAAAAAAAGCGGCCGAAGCCGCTGCCTGTGTAGATACTGCTTTAACGATTACGCTGCTTTCTGGCCTATTGCCATACCAGCCAGCCTTTCAGCCGGTAAAAGGATGTTGTTTGCCGGATGATTCTGGAGCGGGATGGTTATCTTCCCCCTCCAGGGCGGTGCCTAGGTTTTTTAATGCCTTCACATATGGACTGTCCGAACCGCGACGCTTTTCCGCTTGATACAGTTTCGTTTTCCTGGTTTCCAACGCTAGTTCCAGCAATGTAGACATCGTAATCATCCCATCCGAACAGGCAACCAACAGCGTGATTATAGCTGCCCGGCGGGTTGCAACAATTGTGGAAATTACTTACCTGAAAGGTAAAAAATAGGCGGCCCGAAGGCCACCGATCTATAAGGGTAATTACGTAGCCCCTCGGATCAATATACAGCCATCATATTTCATCTTAACTTCTTAACCGTGGCTGCTGAAAATATCCTCGAGACGCATTGCCACTTTAACGCGCCCCATTCTGACTCCGACGGGGCGCGTTTCTCTATGAGATGAGCAAAAAATACGGTCATAGGCAGCAGCTGTTCGCCTGAGATCGACCGATTTTGCGTGACCTGCTCAATTGGGCAGAGCGCGCTTTCAAAATTGATCCGTCGATACCACCCGACACCATCGTGCGGAGGCTGTGCGTCTAACGCGGAGAGAACAGTGAACCGGAGGAAACAACACAAAACAGTTGACAGTCGGGCCCGTGATCAGGGAACAGCATTGGTCGAAAGCAGTAAAGGGCATACAAGAACGCCATCCATAAACCACGTTCCTTTTGCGTACACTAAATTTGATTGTTAGTTGTTTTGCTTGGTGAACAGGTTCACCAGCCTGTAAGCAAGAGAGGTGAAATGGTAGACTCCGTCGTCACTACCGCCCCCCTCTGCAGCACTGTGTGCTAATAGCCCAAGATTCATTAAACCTATTGTTCGCTCTCTATCCGAAGAAAACATGTCTAGATTGTTAAAACCATCTAAATCACTTGAATCAAGAACATTCCTGGCGTCATGGCATGCAAGTAAAAATGTTAACTCGCCAATTGAAATCTCATTCAGAACTCTTGATATGATCAATGATTCATATTTGGTTAATGCATGTTGTAGTGGATTTTCATAAACAGCAGTTTTTAAATAGTAGACTTTATCTCCCAGATCGCCGAGGTCATATTGTTTCCTGCGTCGATCCGTTAATCGTCTACGATTCTGAATCACAGAAGCTCCCTCGCTATCCGTTAGCGGAAATTCAGGGGAGTAATCAGAACGACGGTTTCCTTTTTGCCTTTCGATCAGGGTCACAATTACTCGCTTCCTCAGCCCCTCATTATTGAATAAAGACAATTGTATTTTGATACAGCAGATCAGTTATTGACGCCAATCAAGGGCAGCGGAAAAACGTTATTGTAAAGCTTACTACCCATATAATTAAAAGACGTACGTGGAAGTACGTACAAGCAGTCGTTGCCGGGAGCTGCGCCCCTTCATCACCATATTATTTGATGCGCACACAAGAGCACATTGCTTCCTGCGGAAAACAAGGTGTACAGCTTCTCTTTCATACCGCTGTACGATCACTGCCGATCGCCCTGAGCCCTCCCAGACCGGCATGGCGGCTTGCAGGTGCGCCTGGAACTTGTCTGGAGACAGGGGACCTGCCCAGCCACCAGTTTTATGAAGCAGGGAGATGCGCAGGAATAGTGTCCCGATTGCGAAAAAACAGGAATGTGGCGATTGCCGTGACCCAGAACATCACGGTTGCAAATACAAAGAACCAGGAAAATCCAAGAACTATCGGTATAAAGAAAGAGGCCATGGAACCAATGGCAGCACCGATGGAATCGGCGGCAAATACACCAAGCGGGTTCTCGGCCGCCGCTTCAAACAGGGCAGGAAAGAAACTGCCCGTGACAAACGCCACTGGTGCTAGCAGAGCGAGATTTTCCAACGGCGACAGATTCTCATGGAAGATCAGTAACAGCAGGATGAAAAGACCACCGGCAAATTGGAACACCGGCCGCAGTCGCGGCGTAATGAAGGTACTTCCAAGACCGGAAATGATCAAAAAGCTGATCGCCCCCAGCACCAGGGCATCGCGGTAGACATACAGTTTCTTGAACAGGGCCAGGATGAGATAGTGTTCTATCATCAGGAAGTTGGCACCCACGAACAAACTCACCAGCACCACCTGTAAAAAGGACTTTCCGGGTACACCAGGAGACCCCCTTTTCCTGACAAGAAACAGCAGCAACAGAGCGAAGCCGGTCATCAGACCAGCAACCAGCACAAATAGCTCGCCCACCTGCCGCATGGAAAAGATGTGTTGCATGTTCCCCGCCAGGAACGGCTGATTGTCGCTGACGGGCCTGAAGGCGGAACGCTCCCAGGTTTTTCCAAGTTCCACGGGCATATCGACGAAAAAGGGCGCTAATATCGCACCCATGCTCTCTACGGCCGGCTGGAGATAAAACGCCTGCAGGTCGCCCAATGAAGGCAGGCTGTCAGCTTGTCTCGCCGCCATGATCAGGAACTCACCGCGATTCCGGTAGACCCGCACCTGCAGTCCGATTTCCGGACTTTCCAGTGTGTGCATGTACTGTTCTGTCAGTATGGCCCTGGGATCAAGCACAGATGGATACCAGATAGCCAGCACCCCCCGCTCCGTCAGGTGGTCGCTGAGCGTCTTGTAGGCTTCGATGGTACGTATCATGTTGCCGGGCTCCAGCATCATCTGTGGATAGCCACCAACGCTGGGAAGATAGATCAGGTCGAAGATTTCGTCGGAATTTTCCATGTAGCTGCGTGCTTCATGTTTGACCAGTTCGACATGAGGGTCCTGGTATACATGGTCGAAGCGCTCGGCAAGGCTCCCCTGTACCGCCTTAATGACTGCCGGCTCGATCTCGATGGCCATGATCTGTTCGAAATCATGTCCCGATTTACGTGCATATTGCACCTGGCGACCGCCACCCGCGCCGATGATTGCGATCCGGCCGCCTGGTGGCGCCCACTCGAGTGGCAACATCCCGATATTGTGTGCGAAATAGCCGTTGCCCGGGGCATAGCGCCACTGAATGATGTCGTTATAGAAACCGATGTAGTGTTCCATTCCGGCTGCTTGCATGACCTCAACGAAACCGTAGGTACCCCATTCCTGGTGGATGGTCTCGTAACCCTGACTGGCATAGGCATGGGTAGATTGCATGCTGGTACCCTTGTACAACTGCATGAAACCACCCTCGAGCTGTGGCACAAATAGCAGTATGGCGATGGCGGACTGCTGGACAAGCAGCAACCGGCTTACCCTTACCGGCGGCTGGAGCAGCAACATCGACACGGCGACCAGCAGAAACGGGAGACCCAGAAGGCGGGCAGCGCCCAGCAGAGGAAACAGGAACTCGGCTACCAGATAGGCCCCTGCCGCACCAAACAGATAAATGGCATAGACCAGCGGCATTCGGCCCCTGAGATGTCTTCGACCAATCTGGTAGCCGATGTATTCGCTCAGACCATAGGCAATGAAAAACGGCATAAAAAATGACGTGAATACAAGCATCTGGACAAACAGTTGCTGCAGTTCAACGTCGAACAAGTGGGCGCGCAGGTAATCAAAGTGCTTACAGGCAAGTATGGCGAAAACAGAAAAGACCATCGTCCCCTGGAGGATCCACAGCGTTCGCAGAAACGACTGCTTACTGATAGAAAAGAAATAAGCGCCCGCCAGCGCACCCAGAGGAAATCCGACAAACAGCAAGTCGAAAAACAGCGAAGGCATGATGAAAAATGTCAGCAGCCGGAACAGTACAATGGTGAACAGCACAGTGGCGAACGACAACAGAAACAACACCAGCGGAAGTTTCCGGGCGTTCAACTGTTCTCCGTCTGCATATTGTCCAGGTGACGGCATTTTCCTTTAACTTGCAATGCGGGCTGTTTTTCTGCCCGCTATTGTAATCACAGGGGTGGGGAAATGCATTCTTGACTGAAATTCGGCAGTAGCAAGAATTGTATACACCTACCAGACTGGATTTATCTAAAGGACCGGAAGCTTCCCAGAACGCCCTGATTCGCCCTGGTCAGTTCTTGAGGATCCCATCCTTGCGGCCTCGGTTGCGGGGATGCTGAATCAATATAGTGAACTGCAAAAATCGATATCGCCTGACATCAAGACATTACCTAATAATGATTTTCAGACATTTGAATTGTACTAGTCAGGATTTCTGTTGATCGACATCAACTACCATCCTGTAGTAATGCTGTATCCTTGGCACCGGTAGCCAGCCAGATTAATGATCCATAATTTGGACCAATATTCTGAATTCTAGAACCAAACACCCGGGCGGAAACCAGACATGAAAAAGAAATATATTTTTCACCTGTTTGCTGTGTTTTTTCTCATAACCAGCTTTTCCGGTGGTGTAAATGCCGACTTGGAGAGCAGCTTTGATGCCGATGCGGATGGATGGACAACCACCCCGGGCATTGGCGGGGCGATTAACTTTTCCTGGGAATCTACGGGTGGCAATCCCGGTGGATTCATTGCGGCGACCGATGGTGGTGCACAACAATGGTATTTCATTTCGCCGGATAGCTGGGATGGGGACTGGAGCCCTTACATCGGTGGCATGCTACGTTACGACATTAGAATTTTAAACCCCACCGCGCCTCCCTATGATTACTTCAAACTCGATGACGTGCAAATCTACAGCGGGACAGGCAACTATGCCGCCTGGAATTCCAGCATCAATCCAACCGATTCATGGACGTCCTGCGCTGTTCAACTTGTTTCCAGCAATTTCACAGTCACCGGGAGTGCTTCCTTTGATGACATCCTCGCTAATGTCACGGAGCTGCGGGTCCGGGGAGAATATTTAAATTACTATGATCGCGAAGGTCTGGATAATGTCAGCATCACAGACGTACATGCGCCGGCAGAAATTGCTTTGTTTTGTAGCGGCCTTGCTGGTTTGATTGGCATATCGAAAAGAAGGAAAGCGGGTTAAGAGTTTCTGTAGTGATACAGCCCCTTCGGGGACTTTTGTATTTGTGTGCCATGTCCGGGTTTGGCCGGTTATCACCCGGTAAACAAATCAACGGGGCTTGAACGGGCAGAAAACAGATTTTCAATACCTGCTGCTACCACCTCTGGTACAACACATCGTGGAACCACCGTAAATATTCTCATCTGGAAGACACCTCAGGTCATAGTCCTCCTTTAGCCGAAATAACGGGTTTTACCCGGGCACTTCCGGGATTGATCAGAAAATTGCCGTTTGCTGCAAGGAGAAAATTATTTCTGGCTTTGTCAAAAAGAGTAACCCCGGCCAACTCCTGTTCTTCACGAAGGCTCTGCGAACGGCAAGCTACCGGTGTAGTGCGGTCATATAGCCAAGCAGGCATTGACTAGATGGAAAACAGCAATTGGATTGCTTATCCTTCTGTGGAAATTGATTCAAAACCGCAACAACAAGTGAGGCAAGCCTTGATGTTTTCATGCAATGAATGACCTGTACTGGATTGGTCCCGCGCTGGTATCCGGACTGCTGGCCGTGCGTTTCGGCTTGCCGCCACTGGTTGGCTACCTGATCGCCGGATTCCTCCTCAATGCCCTGGGTTTCGTCGATCACGAGAGACTTGTTGCGGTCGGTGAACTCGGTGTTACCTTGCTGCTGTTCACCATCGGCCTGAAGCTGGAGGTGCGTTCACTGCTTCGCCCGGTCATCTGGGCTGGAACGACCCTCCACATGCTGGTTGTTATCATGGCATTCGGGACAGGACTCTACTGGCTGAGCCTGACAGGCCTGACAATCTTTGCGGATGTGAATTTCAGAATCGCACTGCTGATCGGTTTCGCCCTCAGTTTTTCCAGCACCGTATTTGCAGTCAAGACGCTGGAGGAAAAGGGTGAATACACCTCGAAATACGGACAGCTCGCAATCGGTGTTCTTATTATGCAGGATATCTTTGCCGTGCTGTTTCTCGCAGTGTCCGCCGGGAAGATACCATCGCCATGGGCACTCGCACTGCTAGGGCTGATCCCGTTGCGTGGTGTATTAATGACCCTGATGAACCGTGCTGGTCATGGCGAATTACAGATCCTCTTCGGCCTGGCACTGGCCTTTGGCGGCTGGTCACTGTTCGATATGGTCGATATAAAGGGTGACCTGGGTGCACTGATCATCGGGGCACTGCTGGCGGCACACCCCGCCGCCAACGAGATGTCGAAAAAGCTGCTCGGCTTCAAGGACCTGCTACTGGTAGGTTTCTTCCTGAGTATCGGCATGTCCGGAACCATCAGTGTTCCAGCATTGCTGGTCGCGCTGGGTCTGGCCGTAGTAGTTGTACTCAAAGTCATATTGTATTTCGGGTTGTTCACCCGCTTCCGGCTGCGCGCCCACACCTCGCTATTCGCCTCGCTCGCGCTCGCCAACTACAGTGAGTTTGGCCTGATCGTAGGGGCCATTGCCGTTGCAAACGGCTGGTTGAGTGGTGACTGGCTGGTGATCATCGCACTGGCGCTGACTCTGACCTTTATCGCGGCAGCCCCCCTGAACGCCCGCTCACGCGAGCTTCATAACAAGGTCAAGCTGCACATTACCCCTTTTGAGACAGTAATACCGCTGCCGCAGGATGCGCCCATTGACCCGGGAGATGCAATCATTGCGGTCATCGGCATGGGTCGCGTCGGTACTGGCGCATACGATACCCTCAAGGACCGGTATGGTGATTGGCTGGTCGGTATCGACGTTGACCCCGATACAGTGTCTCGGCATGCAGCTGCCGGTCGCAACGTCATCCATGCCGATGCCACAGATGATGAATTCTGGGTAAGAACCGGAAAGGGCAAAGTCTCGGTGGCGCTGCTGGCACTCCCCGAGACTGAACAGATTCTCGGAGTCGCCAGGGAGATCCGCAGCCGCCACGCAGTGGTGCGTATCTTCGCCATAGCTCAGTACCCTGAGGAACTTGCAGCACTCAAGGCAGCCGGTGTGGAAACCACCTGGAATTTGTATGCCGAAGCCGGCAAAGGTTTCGCTGAAGAAGTCATTGATCACCTCGGTGATACTATCGAAAAAACAATCGCAGCCACTGCCCCCCGCACACCTCCGCCTTCGCCAGCGGGTGGTGCATGATGACACTGAATTCAGGTTCTTGAGCCCGTATCCCTGGCACGCGAATCGCCTGCTTCGCTGGTCTGCATCCTGGCCTGACTAATTGATTCACGCTATGATTCGATCGTCGTCGACCCAGCGGCCCTCATGATCCTGGTAAAACGCAATGACACTTCGTTGTTCCTTGTGAAGGGTTTGTTGTAGCTTGATTAAGTGGTGAGCAAGCAGCTTCTCGCATTTATTTTTTGAGTCTTCCCTACCCTGTTGATCTCCGTCAAGAGGCGACTGCCAGCAGGGATATTGAGGTGCATCTCAACCTGCTGGTCGATCCTTGCCGGTATAAACCTGTTGTAAATAGCCGTAGATCCTTTCATTCACATCCTGCGGCTGGTTGACAATCTCATGGATCAACTGAAAGAGCGGGTAGCGTGTCCTGTCAAATAACCGATGCCGACTGACCATCTCGAGGGTATGGATGCCCTCTCCCTCGATGCCCTGCAGCGTTTCTCTTGCCAGCAGGCGTCCCAATTCGTGATGGTGTGAATCCTCACTGGTAGCAGTGGTGACCAGATCTCCCAAACCTGCCAGATGATAAGGACTACCTCCTTGCCCGCCCATGCTATTCACAATCTGATCCAGTTCCTGCAAGGCGGCGACGGAGAGATAACCGCGCATGTTATCACCCAGCTGCAGTTCATCCGCCATGCCGAACACCAGGGCATAGACATTTTTCAGGATCACGGACCAGCTTATCCCGGTAATATCCGAAGTATGCTCAATAAAAAGACGCGTACCATCAAATAGCCGGTATATCCTTTTACAGGCAGCCTTGCCTTCACAACCCAGTTGTGCGAAGGCATAACGGTCGGCGCGAATCTCCTCGGAGATCATTGGACCATACAACAGACAATAGACATGATGCGGGGCAAGCACATCCGCAAAGATTTGCGCAGCGGTCTGGCCTGCATCATCAAGGCCCTTGGCAATACTCAAACACAGACAGGTTTTCTTCAGGAGTGGTGCGATGCGTGTAACGACCTCCCGGTGCGGCTTCGCCGGAAGGCAAAATAATACAATATCCGCCTGCGGGGCAGCTTCCTCAAGTACCACTGACTGGAAATTGTCCCGGGGAAATTTCTCCCAGATATCCAGTTGTTGCCGTCCCTCGAGAAGGTGCTCCATGGCATGGCCCATCTCACCGTAGCCGAGGATTAGCACCCTGAACCGTTCGGTCATAACGCCACGCTTTTTTTTCTAATGGTAACGAACTGGATCCTCGCATGACTCCGGGGCGGCACCGTCAGTCCAGCACGTGGTGCTTGCCCACCAGTGTCACGCTGCTGGCCTGGGGACCCCGCTCCCCGGCCTCTTCCGCAAATCGTACCTCGCTGCCAATTTCCAGCTTGTCGAATGCGTTCTTCAGCACACTGTTGCGGTGGAAGTAGATCACCCGGCCGTCCGGTGTCTCGAGCTTGCCGTAGTCTTCCTCTGGATGCAGGCTGATGACGTGACCGCCAGCCGGCGTTTCATGCTGCTTCACCTTGCCACGCCGCTTGCGGGCGTAGTCTTCCAGCTGGCGCTTCATGGCATCAAAGGCGTCACGAATGGCCACGTAGACATCTTCGTGGGCGTGATCCTTGTGGTGGTGTTCGTGTGTCACCACCAGCTCACCGTCCGGTACGCCCAGATCGATGCGCACCTGGTACAGCGTGCCCTGTTGATGATGACCATGAGGTGACTCCACCATGACGCGGCAACTCATGATCTGATCATAGTACTGCTCAAGCTTCCCGGCCTTCTCACGGATCTTCGCCTCGACGGCAACGGATGGTTCCATGTCACGAAATGTTATCTGTAAGGGTATTTGCATGTCGTTACCTCCCTCGCTACCGGTAGCAATGTATAGCTGCCGTCATCCAGGTTGTGTCCCGGTCAGACGGGCAGCTCCCTAGTGTTCACGATGCCAGATCAACTCCCCGTTCCTGAAGACCTGCTTCACCCGGTGCAATGGAATACTGTGCAGTTCACCTTCATGGTCATACAGGTCGAAGGAAAAATGATCGTCAGGTTCAAAGAAAACAGAGCCCAATGGCACGCGAATAATGCGGTCCTCGAGCCTGTCATAGTAGCCAATCTCGATATCCGCCTGGCCATACTCCTGGTCCCAGCGAATGCGGTTAAGCAATTCGTGGATCGGCATCATATGACAGGCCAGCCCGGGTGCCCGGCGTCAGCCGCAATGATGCTCGCAACCCACGGCACCGGGTACTGTCAATCCTGGTAACAGGTCCCTTCGCGGATCCACACGCCGCGACCCTCGCAACGCAGCAGTTCATCGCCACTGCAGACATAGCTGCCAATCGCATAGGACTGCGCATTGAAGTAACAGACGCCGGTTTCCAGTTCCAGATCCAGCGATAGTTCGTCATCATCCGAACTATCGAAAATGGGGGAATTCTTCAACTCCGGATCCGGGGCCCCGACCTTCGGTGCATGTTTTTTCTCATCAGTCATATTGTAATCCTTCAGGTAGTTGGCGGTTGTCCAAGCTTCTGGTCTATTCAAGCATCAGGGCAGCCAAGCTGGCAATGAGGCGGGTCAATAAAAGACCAGAAACAGGGTTCGCCCCAGCCTGCCCCCCTGTCGGTTGTTTCCCGGCTACTAGCTGGATTTTTCATAGGTCCCGACTAATTCTGCCTGTTCGATGACATGCCCGGCCATGGCCGCCTCGATGTCTGCCTTGGTTGGCTTGTCCATGACCGGCAGGACCGTGTCCAGGGCATAGAGCTTGTGGAAATACCGGTGCCGGCCAACGGGGGGACAGGGGCCACCATAGCCAGTCCGGTTCCAGTCATTGAGTCCCTGTTCCGTTCCCGGCGGAAGATCCGTCGAGGTTGCCGCCTCAGGAAGGCCTTTTGTGTCCGGCGGCAGGTTGTAGACCACCCAGTGGACCCAGGTCATCCGCGGGGCCTTCGGGTCCGGGGCATCCGGGTCGTCAACAATGAATACCAGGCTTCGGGTATTGACAGGAACACCCTGCCATTCGATCCGGGGAGGGATATCCTCCCCCTGACAGGTATACCGAGAGGGTATTTCGCCACCCCGGGTGAAGGCGGTCGAAGTGAGCGTCAGTGCCATGTTCTCCTCCGCATGCACCAAACCCGCCGTCATGCCGACAGCACAGCACAGGGCAAGAACTGTCAGAACCCAACGGGTATCGGTTCGCATTTCCAATTCAAACAATCTCTGCAATAGTGCTTATGTTACAACTTCCGCCATTGAAAGTCTGAAAAAAGGTCATTCCCGCCGCCGCATTGCGTGACAAAAACGCAGCGCACGTTGAACGCCCGCATGGCGACCCGCGGCGTATAATCCAGTAAGGGGCCGGAATGACAACAACAGATTCCGGCGCTGCGCTTTACGCTGGCAGGAATAACGAAATAACCAGCGCCCTCAATCAAGGCAGCCAGTTGTTCAGGTTACCCAAAGAACCGGATACCGGGTATTAGTGCATGAACCCCGCAAAGCCTGAAAGCCCTCCAGACCAGTCAGCAGAAAGGCTGTTGTTGCTGATACAGGAGCTTATTGACGAAGTTCATCCACAGCGTCCGCCCGGTGAAATCATCAGTCTCGACAGTCATTTTGAAAAGGATCTTGGCCTTGACAGTCTCAGCCGTGTAGAACTGATCGCACGGGTTGAAAGAGGTTTCGAACTGTCCCTGCCGGAGCGCAGCTTCGCCGAAGTCGAAACCGCCCGCGACCTGTTACGCGCCACACAGAGAGCCGGGATGCCCCGTGCATTACTGAGTGATTCAGCAATAAAGACGGTGTCGCTGGGACAGGCAGAGCCGGCACCGGACGCAGCAGCAACACTGCTGGATGTCCTGGACTGGCACGTCGAACAGCACCCGGAGCGTCCACATATACAGCTCTACCAGGATGAAGGAGAAGGTAACCGCCTCAACTACCGGCAATTGAAAACCGGCGCCGCACAGATTGCTGCGGGACTGCAGCAGGCAGGGCTCCAGCACGCCGAGCCAGTCGCCATCATGTTGCCCAGTGGGGCAGATTACTTTTACAGTTTTTTCGGCATCCTCATGGCCGGCGGCATTCCGGTCCCCATCTACCCGCCCGCCAGGCCCTCACAACTGGAAGACCATATGCTCAGGCATGCGCGCATATTGGACAACTGCCTCGCCAGGACACTGATCACCGTTTCTGAAGCACGGAAAGTGGCGCGCCTCCTCAAGTCACAGGTGCCTGCCCTGAAACACATCGTGACGGTTTCCGAACTGATGGCGTCCGGCGAGATAGCGGCATCCCCCACCCTGAGCGGCAACGATATTGCCTTTATTCAATACACGTCAGGCAGTACCGGTAACCCCAAGGGCGTGATCCTGACACATGCCAACCTGCTCGCTAATATCCGCGCCATGGGCCAGACCGTCGAGGTGACGTCTGAGGATATCTTTGTCAGCTGGTTACCGCTTTATCATGACATGGGCCTGATCGGCGCATGGCTGGGAAGTCTCTATTATGCGATGTTACTGGTAGTCATGCCGCCGCTGAGTTTTCTGGCCAGGCCGGAACGCTGGTTGTGGGCCATTCACCGTCATCGTGGCACCCTGTCGGCATCACCGAACTTCGGTTACGAATATTGCCTGAAGCGCCTCAAGGATGAAGACCTGCAGGGACTGGACCTGAATTGCTGGCGTGCCGCCTTCAACGGCGCCGAGGCCGTCAGTCCGGATACCCTGCAACAGTTCATGGCACGCTTCGCACACTACGGGTTTCATGCCAGGGCCATGATGCCGGTATACGGATTGGCCGAGTCTTCCGTCGGCCTGGCGTTTCCACCACTGAACAGGGGGCCGGTGATCGATCAAGTTGAACGCATTGCTTTCATGCGTTCCGGACAGGCAAATAAGGTACCGGACCCCGGGCAAAATCCGTTGCGTTTCGTCTCCAGTGGTTCACCCTTACCCGGGCACCAGATCAGGGTTGTAGACCAGGCGGGACATGAGCTGCCTGAACGCCGGCAAGGACGGCTTGAATTCTGTGGTCCTTCTGCCACCAGCGGTTATTACCGCGACGCCGACAATACCCGCAAGCTTTTCCATCAGAACTGGCTCGACTCGGGAGACCTGGCCTACATAGCCAATGGCGAGATCTACATCACCGGGCGTATCAAGGACATCATCATCCGTGCAGGTCGCAACATCTATCCCCACGAACTGGAAGATGCCGTCGGCAATATCTCCGGAATCCGTACGGGTCGTGTTGCTGTATTCGGAAGTGTGGACAGCAGGACCGCAACGGAGCGACTCATCGTGCTGGCAGAAACCCGCAGCAAGGATGAAGGGGAACGGGAAAGACTGCGCACCGGTATCAACACACTCGCCACCGACCTGACGGGGGCACCACCGGACGAAGTCATACTGGCACCACCGGGCACCGTGCTGAAAACCTCAAGCGGTAAAATACGCCGCGCGGCCAGCCGAGAACTTTTTGAAAAAGGCGAAATCGGCAAGCGCCGGCGCAGCCTGCCCTGGCAAGTCACACGTCTTGCGCTGGCCAGTGTGCTGCCGCAGTTACGGCGTGCCCTGCTCTCCCTGTCAGCAACGGCCTATGCCGCTTACTGCTGGCTGGTGTTTGCTGTACTGGCTCCGTTCGCCTGGTTCTCTGTAACCTTGCTTCCCGGTTATCCCTTGCGCTGGTCTGCCATGCGCGGCTATTCCCGCTTGCTGGCAAAAGCCACCGCAACCCGCGTCATAGTCAATGGCCAGAAACATCTGCCTGCGGATGGAAGGGCCTGTGTGCTGGTCGCCAATCACGCCAGCTACCTGGACAGTTACGCGCTGGTCGCCGCATTGCCCGGTAGGTTCCATTTCATCGCCAAGGCTGAACTGGCAAAAACCTTTCTCGTTCGCAAACCACTGAAAAACATCCACACCGAATTCGTTGAACGTTTCGATATCAGCAAGAGTGTCAGCGCCAGCCGGCATCTTGCAGAGGTTTTAGAGAAAGGACATACCCTGATGTTTTTTGCCGAAGGCACCTTTACCCGCGTCCCGGGACTGAGGCCCTTTCATCTGGGCGCTTTCACTGTGGCTGCGGATGCTGGCGTAGCGGTCATTCCCGTCGCCATCCGTGGAACGCGCTCGATATTGCGGGCTGAAAGCTGGTTTCCCCGGCATGGAGCGATTCACATCAGCATCGGACCCGCCATACAGCCCCGCGACATCGGAAAACAAGCCGGTAAAGACAGCTGGAAGGTTGCCATTGCCTTGCGGGAGCGCTGCCGCACCTTCATTCTGCAACACTGCGGTGAACCCGATCTTGCCTGTACCTCCACAGATTCAGAATAAAAGTTTATATCCGGAGTATGCAGGGCGAAAGGGTTCCCCTAGGTTCCCTGCCGATGATGGCAATCATCCAGCACAAGCAATCACCTTGCTTGAAGCAAGCCAGCCGGTGGACGCGTGGTAACAAATATTATCAGGATACCGGTGCACCCTTGAACTGGGAGGGATTCAGATGATGCTTGTGCAAAAGCTTGTAGAACTCCGTGCGATTACGTTTGGCGATGCGTGCTGCCTGGCTAACATTACCGTTGGTGATCTGCAGCAACTGCGTCAGATATTCACGCTCGAAACGGGAACGTGCCTCGGTAAAAGCCGGCATTTCACCATCAGCCTCGCCACGCAGGGCACGTTGCACCAGGCTGGCTGGTATCAAGGAGGTAGTGCTGAATGCCACTGACTGCTCAACGACATTGAACAGCTGGCGCACATTGCCCGGCCAGGGCGCAGATAACAGCACTTCCATGGCGTCCTGTGAAAAACCTTTCACCGATTTCTTTACTGCATCACCCAGGGTGCCCAGAAAATGATTAACGAGCAATGGAATATCTTCACGCCGTTCAGCAAGCGAGGGGATATTCAATGCCACGACATTCAGCCTGTAATACAGATCTTCACGGAAAGACCCGCTATTGCGCAGCTCGTCCAGATCACGGTGGGTTGCAGAGAGAAAACGCACATCAACCTCCTGCGAATCGGTCGCGCCCACCTGGCGAATGCTGCCCTCCTGAATGGCACGCAGCAATTTCACCTGGAAACTCAAAGGCATATCACCGATTTCGTCGAGGAACAGTGTTCCACCGCTGGCAGCCTGAAAGAGGCCCTTGTGATCACGCGTCGCCCCGGTGAAGGAGCCTTTGACGTGACCGAAAAATTCCGATTCGAACAGTGCTTCCGGAATGGCGCTACAGTTCACGGCAACAAATGCGCCCTCTGGCACGCGAACTCGCCTTGTGAATGGCTCGCGCCAGCACTTCCTTGCCGGTTCCGCTTTCACCGTGGATGAATATGCTGGCATCGCTGGATGCAACCAATCGCGTCTGTCCCAACAAGTCCTCCATTAGAGGACTGCGTGTTACGATATCCTGACGCCATTCTGCTATGCCCTCTTCTTTACAGCGTTCGTGCTGTTCGCCGGTGACACGCAGGGCGCGCCTCACCTGTTCCAGCAGATCCTTGCTGTCGAACGGCTTGGTCAGATAGCCGAACACGCCACGGCTGGTGGCATCCACCGCTTCCGGAATGGATCCATGAGCCGTGAGAATAATGACCGGCAGTGCCGGAGTGCGCTGATAGATCTGGTCGAACAGCGCCATGCCATCCATACCATCCATGCGTAAATCCGTGATGACCAAATGAGGCTGGAAAGTTGGTATCTGTGCAATGGCTTTTTCGCCACTCTCCATGGCAGCGATTTCGTAACCCACGGTGGATAAACGCATCGACAACAGGCGCAGCAAAGCTGGATCATCATCCACCACCATAATACGATAACGACAGGCATTCATCACTACTCCTTACTGCTCGGCAATTCACGTTGCTGTATATTTTGCTCAATGGTCGTCAGCTCTTGTAACTGGCGCTGCAACTCTTCAGCATGCACCTGGATATCTTTCGATTTCCGATTGGTTTCGGCCACCTTATCGCTTAGCCACTTCTGCTCCTCGATCACTTGCTTCAGCAATGCTGCCAACGCCCTCGCACTGTCACTGGCCTGCCCGTCGTCGAGTCCCGCAAGTAACTCCAGGGCACGAGCCTGGTCACGCACAGGCTGAGGCCCCTCCGCCAACAGTAAAACCAGGCGCAGGCGGGTGCCCGGATTGGCAGAGCGTTGAAACTCAAGCTCCCTCGCCTTGAAAGTCAGTAGCAGTTGATCCTCGGGTAACGCGATGTCCTGATACCATTCCTCCAGCCAGCGGGCCGTATCATCCACTCTCACATCGACCAGCATGGGGCGGTCCACATGCTGAACAGGAACCGGCTGACATGCACTCAGGGCTGTAATGGCCACTACCCACAGCAAGTTACGCACACTTAACCTCGGATTTTTCAATTGGCAATACCACTCTCACGCACGCACCGGCACCATCACTGTCTATCACTTCGATGTAGCCGTCATGTGCCTGCGCATATTCTCTGGCAATGGACAAGCCCAGACCGGTCCCTCTGGCATGAACGATGGCCGTGGATGACCCCTGATAAAAGGCATCGAATACCCGGCGCCTTTCCTCCACAGGAATTCCGGGACCTGAGTCCGCCACCTCGATGATCACCTGCTCATTCCGCTCTTCAAGTCGAATGCGCAAGCGTCCCTGCTCCGGTGAAAACTTGATGGCATTGGAAACAAGATTATCTACCAGGGTCCGCAACTTGGCACGATCGCCATCAAGTTTCGACCGGCTGCAAGTCTGTTTCCAGCACCAGCTGACGTGCCAAGCTGGCAAACTTGTGGTCTTCCAGTACCGACTCTATCAACGGCCTCAAATCTACCTGTTCTACATGAAGCTGCGAGCCCCGGGAACTGGCGATATTGAAATCCAGAAGATCCTCGATCAGCTTCTGTAACTGCAGCGTGTTATTTTTCAGAATGGCTACAATTTCACCTTGCTGGGCATTCAGACTACCGACAATTTCCTCGTTCAGGAGTTCCGACCCTTCCCGAATCGCTGTCAGCGGCGTTTTCAGCTCGTGGGAGATACGCTGGAGGAAACGGTTTTTATCCTGCTCCACTTCCACCAGCCTGGTACGCATCCAGTCCAGCCGCTCACCCAACTGTTCCAGGTCTCGTGGACCCACTATGTGAGCGGGTTTGGAGAAATCACCTTCCCCGAGGCGACGAATCGCCAAGTCCATCTGCCGAATAGGTCGGGTAATCAATATAGTAAATATGCCCGAGAGGATCATTGCACCGGGTACCAGTGCCATCGCCTGCACGACCAGGCCACGCTGCACCCGCGCCCCGTTGGCATCCAGCCACTCCACTTCCCGCTCCACCAGCTTGCGGTTATCAACCAGCATTTTCCGTGCATCGCGGGCCAGGCGGGCAAAATCTTCAACCGCTGCAGCCGTCTCAGGTGCGTCATGAGGAACGCTGATTAACGCACCATTGATGCCACCCTCCACCTTAACAATCTTATCCAGGCGCTCACGCTGCTTGTCTGACAGATTCAACACCGCCAATTGTTTGGCAGTATCGAGAAATTTCTGATGATTTTCATGATAGACCTCTAGCAGGGCGGCATCACCCAGCACTTTATACTGTCGGGCATTTCGCTCCATGTCAGTAATGGCATCCGCCAGCTGCTCACTGCCATGGGTTGCACGCACGGTTGCGAACAAGGCTTGCTGCCCCTGGTCGACCAGCTTGTCGACCGAATACATAGCGTAGATCAATGCCATCATCAGAGGCACAACCACCAGTACGAAGCCTATCAGCAGCAGGCGACGAATGGATTTCGGGCGATATAGACGCATAAATACCAACCTTTCGCGTATCAGACGGCTATTGTCGGTGAAACGAAGGCAGATTTGAAATCTGTAGCTGAATTACGACCCAGAATCCATCCAGAGTTCAGAGCGTGGCTTGGCGGCTCATTGCAGAAAATTCTGTATTTGTTACAGCTGAATCTCTTCATGCGCCGGGACCTTGTGGGCTTTGTTTCGGGATGACACTTCCCTGAAAAAACCACGCCCCGGGAAGCAATAAACAATGCTTGCTCTGAGCGCTTACGGGAGGTAAGCGAGCCTGTCACAATGATCCCTGGTGAGCATTGCCTTTGTAGCTAACGCGGCACTGGGCAAGCAAACATGGATGGCGCCTGACTCGACCCAGTCCAGCGCAACTGGCCGTAGTGTGAATGGCATCCTGAACCGCCGCCTCGTCAGCTGCCCTGACCGGTCGTTGCACCCGGATCGAGCCTTCTGTCCGCCGCCCGCCGCTTCATCAGGGACGGCTTTTCCCCCAATGGGGTGTTATTGCGCCTTAACTGCGTCCCCGAACTTGCTGTGCTCGGGGTTACGGGGACTGTTTCCATCCTGTGGTCAATGGTGTCTTTCAATGCCAGCAGATCAGGGTTATCCGGTTGAATACCGAGTCCGCGATCAAGGTATCGTAGCGCTTTCTCAATCTCGTTGTTGGTCGCGGCTTTTGCCGCGAGCGTGCTATATATCTCGACAATCTCCTGAATACCCGCCAGGGCTGTTTCATTTAACGGGTCCTGCTGCAAAACCTCACTCAGGTACTCGTAGGCATTATCACCCGATGGTGTTACCAGCCGATAGTCATCCAGTGCCTGGCGACCCTGTACAAGTAACCGGTCGACTGCGTCGGTTTGCACAGTAGCAACCTGCCCAACGGTTTCAGCAACCGACCTTGCCTGGACCGACACATCAACCACAGACTTTGGTACTTCAGCCTGTGCCTGATGCCTGTTGATTTCACCCATGGCTAACTGGTCATCACTGGCATCAGGATCGGACAGCACAACGGAATTATCGTGCCTGTCAGCTGAATGCTTGTTTACAGCTTCTGCCTTCGCCTGCATTTCACCCTCAACAACGGGGGCAAGCAATCTTTCCTTCCAGACAGCAACCTGCTGGTTCCAGTGTGGGAAATAGTCCCTCAATGACTGCATCCCCTTGACACCCTCAAGCCCCGGAAACAGTGGCGCAGCTGCAATGAAGACCGTCAACAGGAGCAGCAACACGGCCGTGACGGCCAGCATCTTTTTCCAGACGGGGTGATCTGTATCCCGGTCTTTTGCAACTCCCTTGTTTGAATGGCGTGTAGCAGCTGGTGATGTGCTCGCGGCGCGTAGCGGCTCGGGCATAACCGTTACCGGTGCGTCCATCTTGATATCGGGAGGCACATTCGGTTCATCGCTGCTGGCGGGGGGCACGTGATGACGTGCAATAAATGTTTCCTTGTTGTGCGCAGCCAGCCGCGAGCCTGCGGAGATGGCGGCCGCGCTGGCGTCCACCATATTCGCCCGGATGGCCAGATCGGATACAGCTATCTGGCCATCACGGATTTCAGAAAGATTCGTGACATTTTCAGTGTCGTAGAGCAGGGCCTCATTTATTTCCATGGGCATTAATTGCTCTTCACGCATCTCGGCCGAAATGTCCAGCACATCCTGCACGTCAAACGCATGGCTGCCCTTGCCAAAACCGAGTAACAACAACCGGTTGCATATCTTGTTTATATGGCGCGGCACACCCTTGCTGAGTTGATAAATGTTCAACACCGCGGCACCACTGAATTCCGGGTCACCGTTCCAGCCGGCGCACAGCAGGCGATGCTGGATATACGAGCGGGTATCTTTCAGGTTGAGTGGCACAAGTTGATAGTTTGCTATTACGCGTTGCTGGAACTGCTCCATTTCCGGTATGCGCATCAGCTCCTGCAACGACTCCTGCCCGACAAGAACAAGTTGCAGCATCAGACGGGACTGTGTCTGCAGGTCTGCCAGAATCCTCAGTTCTTCCAGAGCAGCATGATTAAGGGTCTGTGCCTCATCGATAATCAACAGTACCCGACGTCCGGCCTGCTCCTGTTGCACGAAAAACTGCTGTATCCGGTGACGGATCGTGCCCTTTTCCATTCCAGCGGCATCAATACCGAAAACATACGCAACGGCATGCAATAGGTCAGTCGTCCCGTAACTGGAAACGGCAATCCGTCTTGCTACCACCTCACTGCTGTCAATATCCTTGAGGAACGTTTCAACCAACATGGTTTTACCGGTGCCCGGCCGACCGGTCACCATGACAAAACCCTCCCCTTCGGCAAGTGCAAAATCGAGGTATTCCCTGGCGCACCTGTAACCGGTGTGGCTGAAGCAGAAGTCAGGCTCAGGCGCGAGTCTGAAGGGATTGGTGACGAGTTGGTAAAAACGCTTGTACATTAACAAAGCCAAATATAATAAACGCCTAATATTATAACTCTATTCATATGCCGCGTTTGTACTTCCTGTAGCCACAGGCCCCAGGCTTTTGATGATTTGTGTTTTTTAATAATGAATACATGTATTTATTACACATTATGAATAAATATTCTAATACCATCACCCGCATCTAATGGCTCTTCAGCCAATCCCTGGCGAGCCTTTGCGCGTCTGCAACCTGCTCAGCTGTCATCGTTTGGGCAATGGCGTCGCGTCCGGTGATCGCATCGCTATTGCCCCCTGCCACAACAATGCTGAGCCACTTATAGGCCTGAACGTCATCCTGCGAAACACCCATACCACCGTGATACATGATGGCCAGATTATATTGCGCATCGGCAAACCCCTGCTCGGCTGCCCTTCGATACCACTTTACCGCCAGCACGTCATCCTGTGGAATACCCTGACCTTCATCGTAGAGGATGCCGAGATTGAATTGCGCAAGCGCATCACCCTGGTCGGCCGCCTTGCGGTACCAGTTCGCTGCCTGCGTGTAATCTTTTGCTACCCCCTGACCGTTGGCAAACAGGCCGCCGAGGTTGTATTGCGCCCGCGGATCACCCTGTTCCGCCGCCTTGGTGTACCAGCTGGCCGCAGCGTTGTAGTCCTGCGCAACACCCTGACCCTCGTCATACATAATGCCCAGACTTAGTTGTGCACGGCTATCACCCTGCTCGGCGGCCTTGCGATACCAGTATGCCGCCACTTCGAAGTTCTGCTCGATTCCGCGTCCTTGCGCATACATGACACCGAGATAGTATTGCGCATCAGCCAAACCGGAATTGGCCGCCATGCGATACCACTTCACGGCTTCCCTGTCATCGCGCCGGACACCCTGACCACGGGCATACATTCCTCCCAGGTTGTACTGCGCAACAGCCCCACCCTGCTCAGCGGACAGTTGCCACCACTTTACTGCCTCACTGTAGCTCTGTGGCACACCATAGCCCTTCTCATACATGACGCCAAGATACAATTGCGCGAAGGCGTTACCCCCTTCAGCCAGTGAGCCTGAATTCCTGCAACGCCTGATCATAATTGCCCTGTTCATAGTGGGCAAAACCCTCATAAAACCCGCCCCACGCCTGACCACTACCGATCAGTACAAGAATCAGGCTTATCTTGCGGATGGTTTGCATGTGTCTCCCGGATGGTACGTAAAAAATAAAGGAGGCTCTGAACATGTGTCGAACCATCATTCCGGCTAAGGCCGGGACCCAGGAAAATCAACAACCTGGAGCCGACGTTCGCCGGGGTGACAACCTGTTGAGAGCCGCCTTAATATATCACGTGGACTGGAGGGCAAACAAAAGACCACAAAACAACCGGTAAAACAGTCTTTGTGAACGATTATCCCGGAAGGAAATCGAAGAAGTGCCCTGACCACCCGGCACCCTGGAGTACCTATCCCAACCAATTCCAGGTCATCCGTGCCCGTCAAAAATACCACCTGATGAGCGCTAAGGGAAAAATCGCGGTTTGAGGCATCGATGAAGACTGCAAGCCACATCTGGTCATTGTTTCTCGACCCGGAATGTTCCAGACTATGCCGGCCCTGACAATGATCCCTTATTCCAGATAGCCACCGGTGGCAAGTCAAGCCGCGAATCCCGGTTGTAGAGGAGAACCAGACGGTCTCATATAGATGATGATCGAACCTCTTGAAAGAGTGAGTGATCGGAACGATTCGTGTGAACCCCTTGACTGCACCATGATGGGACACCACGCATCAATACAGGGCTCAGTCCCGGTTTTTCCGGGGCAGGATTGATCCCGGTCAACGTGAAAATGCGCCATTGGGCATCGAATACAAATGGGTACAATTATTGCTTGGCCATGTGCGGTGAACCTTTGTGTATATCTGCAACACTACCTCGACAAGATGGCCATCACTCATCCGGGCATTACCAAAACCGCTCTAACATATGCGTATCACCAGGGATTTGATGTATGACAAATGATGAAATTATCAAGGCGATAATTGCATCTTTCAGCACATCGCACGCCGCTGAACGTCCACAACTGTTGCAGTATCTTTGCCAGATCCAGCAGCGATTCTCGTACATTCCCGGGGCCGCGATCACACAACTCGCCGCCCTGCTACAGATGCCCGAATCAGAAATTCAGGGTGTGATCAGTTTCTATGCATTCCTGCATGAACAGCCGCGTGGTGATTATGACATCCTGCTCAGCGACAGCATCACCGACCACATGCTCGGTTCCCGCATGCTGCTGCAGCAACTCTGTAACCGGCTTGGTGTAGAACCCGGGGTACCGCGAGCTGACGGTCGTGTCACCGTTGACACCACCTCCTGCACCGGTATCTGCGACCAGGGACCCGCAATGCTGGTCAATGGCCGGGTGATCAGCCGGCTAACCGACAGACGCATCGACCACATCTGCGCGCTGATCGAGACAAGTACCGGTGATCGCGCAATGGCCGTCCGAATTCTTCCGGGTTGAGGACAATATCCGGCGCCGTGACCTGTTGCTCTCGGATGAAACCGCAGCCGCCGCCGCTGACGGCAGCTCACTGCGTGCCCTGCTTGAAACTGGTAGCGACGCCCTTCTCGATGTTATTGAAAAATCCGGCCTGCGCGGCCGCGGCGGCGCAGGCTTTCGCACTGGCATGAAATGGCGTTTCTGCAAGCAGGCTGAAGCCACTAGTCGTTATGTCGTTTGCAATGCGGACGAAGGCGAGCCCGGCACCTTCAAGGACAGGGTGTTGCTGAACAGCTACGCCGATAGCGTTTTCGAAGGCATGACCCTGTGCGCCGGTGTGATCGGCGCGAATCGGGGTTACCTCTACCTGCGTGGCGAATACCGCTACCTGCTCGAACCGCTGCAAGCGATACTGCAACAGCGCCGGGAAAACGGTCTGCTCGGGCAGCACATACTCGGCAAGGACGGTTTCGATTTTGACATCGAAATCCACCTCGGTGCCGGTGCCTATATCTGCGGCGAGGAATCCTCCCTGATCGAATCACTGGAAGGCAAGCGTGGCATCCCGCGTAACCGTCCGCCATTTCCGGTGACCCACGGTTACCGGAACCAGCCGACCGTGGTCAACAATGTCGAGACCTTCATGGCCGCCGCCAAAATCGCCGTACTCGGTGCCGACTGGTTCCGCCAGGCCGGTACGCCAGAATCCACTGGCACCAAGCTGCTCAGTATCTGCGGTGACTGCGAACGACCCGGCGTCTATGAATATCCGTTCGGAGTCACCATCAAACAGGTCCTCGAAGACTGTGGCGCAGCAAATACGCAGGCCGTACAGATCGCCGGGGCCGCTGGCACTACCCTGCCGGTCACAGACAGCGGGCGCATCATTGCCTTCGAGGATGTCTCTACCGGTGGCTCATTCATGGTGTTCAACCACGACCGCAACCTGCTCGACATGGTGCAGAACTTTGCCCATTTCTTCGTGCACGAGAGCTGCGGCTTCTGCACTCCCTGCCGTGTCGGTGGCTCGCTGCTGAAGGATCTGGTTGACAAACTCGTCAACGGCCATGCCACTCACTACGATGTCGATGAAATGAAACAGATCGGCAGCCTGATGAAACGGGCCAGCCACTGTGGCCTTGGGAGCACCGCTCCAAACCCGGTACTCGACCTGCTGAACCACTTTCCGCAACTGGTGGAAAACCGGCTTGCCGACAGTGGTTACGAGCCGGCATTCGATCTTGACGCTGCCCTGCAGGAAGCACGCGACATCACCGGGCGTGATGACGCCGGTGCACACATCGGGACCGAAATATGAGTACAGCAAAGACCTTCAGACTCGACGGCGTTGCCATCGAATTCTGCGACGGTGATACCATCATGGATGCCGCGTTGCGGGCCGGCGCCTACATCCCACACCTGTGCCATAACCCCGAATTCACCCCGCACGGCAGCTGCCGCGTATGTATCGTCAACGTCAACGGCCGCCAGCTTTCCGCCTGCACCCAGCCGGCGGCGGCAGGGCTCGAGGTAGATAACAGTTCCGAAACCATCGTAGAGGAGCGGCGCAACCTGCTGCAGATGCTGTTCGTCGAGGGCAACCACGTCTGTCCAGGCTGTGAAAAAAGCGGTGCCTGCCAGCTGCAGGCAGTGGCCTATTACACAGGCATGCTGTCGCCGCAGCTTCACCCACTTTTTCCCGCAACGTTCTGTGGATGCCTCACACCCGGACACCGCGATTGATTTCAACCGCTGCATACTGTGCGAACTGTGCGTGCGTGCCAGCCGCGATGTTGACCACAAAAATGTGTTCTCGATCAGCGGCCGCGGCATTGGCAGTCACCTGGTGATCAACTCACCCAGCGGTAAACTTGGCGACAGCGCATTTGCCGCCACTGACAAGGCTGCCCATGTCTGCCCGGTCGGTGCGATACTGCCCAAGCACCACGGTTACGAACAGCCGATCGGAAAGCGTCTGTATGACAGATCGCCGATCAGCATCGTTGGCGATGTAGCTGCACACGAATCCGGTGACAAGGGGGACGGACATGACTGATAAAATCAGGGTCGCAACGGCCTCACTGTGCGGCTGCTTCGGCTGTCACATGTCGCTGCTGGATATCGATGAACGTATCCTCGAGCTGGTACAGCTGGTGGAATTCGATCGTTCGCCGATCACCGACATCAAGACGGTTGGTAATTGCGACGTCGGCCTCATCGAGGGCGGTGTTGCCAATGCGGAAAACGTCGAAGTGCTGCGCGAGTTTCGCAAGCACTGCAAGGTGCTGGTGGCGGTGGGTGCCTGCGCGGTAAACGGTGGTATTCCGGCGATGCGCAACTCATTCGAGCTGCGGGAATGCCTCGAGGAGGCCTACATCGACGGCATTGGCGTGGCCAATCCGCACATACCGAGCGACCCGGAAATACCGATGTTGCTGAACAAGGTGCACCCGATTCACGAGGTGGTCAAGGTCGATCACTTCCTGCCCGGCTGCCCGCCATCGGCCGATGCGATCTGGACTTTCCTGACAGAACTGATCGAAGGCAAGCCGGTGAGCTTTCCTTATGAACAGATCCATTATGATTGAGTCTGCTCAAAACAGGGGTTTCATTTTCAGCGGCCTGCCAAACCACTGCGCTGATTCATTCTTCCACGGGACACAATGATGACATCAAATCTTGAAACCGCCGCCAACCCGGAGAAGCTCGAACGTATCGTGATCGAGCCGCTGACCCGCGTTGAAGGTCACGGCAAGGTGACACTGCTGCAGGATGAGAACGGACACATCAGGCAGGCACGACTGCACATCGTCGAATTCCGTGGCTTCGAAAAATTCATCCAGGGCAGGCCCTACTGGGAACTACCGGTGCTGGTACAACGCCTCTGCGGCATCTGCCCGGTAAGCCATCACCTTGCCGCAGCCAAGGCCACCGACATGCTGGTCGGTGCCACACAGCTGACACCGACTGCCGAGAAGATCCGCCGCCTGATGCACTACGGCCAAACCCTGCAGTCGCATGCGCTGCATTTTTTCCACCTGTGCTCGCCTGACCTGCTGTTCGGCTTCGATGACGAGGTCCGTCACCGCAATATCGTCGGTGTGATCGAGGACCACCCGGAGATCGCCAAACAGGGTGTGCTGTTGCGCAAGTACGGTCAGGAAGTCATTCGGCTTACCGCCGGCAAACGTATTCACGGTACCGGTGCAATCCCGGGCGGTGTCAACAAATCGCTGAACCGCGAGGAAATCAACTACCTGCAAAAAGACATCGAGCAGATAGTGCAGTGGGGCCAGGACGCGGTCGAGCTGATCAAACGCATATTCTTCGAACAGCTCGATTACCACATGGCCTTCGCCACGATCGATACCAACATGCTGAGCATGATCGGCGCGAACGGCGAATTCGACATCTACCACGGTGGACTGCGCGCCAGGGATGCGGACGGCGGCACGATTTTCGACCATGTCGATTACACCCGTTACAACGACTACCTCCGCGAAGGTGTGAAGAACTGGAGCTACATGAAGTTTCCGTTCATCGAGTCGCTCGGCGCAGAACATGGCTGGTACCGGGTCGGCCCGCTGGCTCGTGTCAACAACTGCGATTATTTCAGCACGCCGCTCGCCGAACAGCAGCGCAGGCTCTTCAGGGAAGCCGGTCACGGCCGGCCCGTGCAGGCCTCGCTCGCATACCACTGGGCGCGCCTGATCGAACTGCTGTACTGCACCGAGGCCATCAGGGAGCTGCTGCTGGACCCTGACATCAGCGGCAGGGACCTGCTCAACAAGGGTGAGCTTCAGCACTGCGGCATCGGCGTGCTCGAAGCGCCGCGCGGCACACTGTTTCACCACTACGAGATCGATGCGGACGGCATCGTCAACAAGGCCAACCTGATCGTCTCCACCACCAATAACAACCAGGCAATGAACGAGTCCATTCGCCAGGTCGCGAGCATCTACCTCGACGGCAACCAGTTGACCGAACCGCTGCTGAACCAGATCGAGGTTGCGATTCGCGCCTACGATCCGTGCCTGTCCTGCGCCACGCATGCAATGGGCAAAATGCCGCTGGAAATCACCCTGCTGAACGAGAACGCGGAAGTCATCGACAGGCTCGAGAAACGTGTCACGGGAGAGATACAGCGCAGCGTTTCCTGAACGGCATTTGCGTTGTATTTTTTCACAGCACACTTGCATGTTGCAGCCTGCGACCAAACCCGATCTGATCTTCACCTGGGGCAATCCTTCACGTGGGGATGATGCGCTCGGGCCGGCGTTGTATGAGTTGCTGCAGAGCAAAGACTTCAACGGTGTCGATCTGCTCACCGACTTCCAGCTGCAGATAGAACACGCCGTCGACCTCGAGGGTCGCAGGCAGGTACTGTTCGTGGATGCGAGCACCTCGGCAACCCCCCCGTTCGAGTTTTCCCGGCTGCAGCCGGAACAGGACGCCAGCTACAGCACGCATGCGATGAGCCCGCAGTCACTGCTGTCTGGTCTACCAACAGGTCTATGGCTGTCCACCGCCACCGGCCTTTCTGCTGTCTATTCGCGGCTACGAGTTTGGCCTCGGCCTGCCACTATCAGCCGCTGCGAACGAAAACCTGCTGGCGGCATTCAACCATATAAAGAGGTTACTTGGCGCCGCACAGCCAGCAGCATGGGCCGAATGATGCGCCATACATACTTTACCGCATGCAGCAGGCTCATCACCGCTTCTTGCACCTGCCTGTGAAACAGTCCAGGAATTTCAATGCAGAAGATCCCCCTTGAGGGACGAGTCGAATATCTTGTCACTATCTCTTGAAATACACCGGTACGCCCTTATCTATGAGATATGTCAATTTCGACTTACTTTTTTCCGGAGGCACTACCATGTCATTAGTCCACTACAAGCCAGTGACCCTGTTTGATCAGTTTAACGATGAGATGAACCGCTACCTGTCTTCCAGGCGCAGCACAGCAGCGAACCAGGAGCACGACTGGACACCCGCAGTTGATATTCATGAAGAAGATAACCGCTACATGCTGACAGCTGATATCCCTGGCGTTAACCGCAGTGATGTGCAGATTACACTGGAAGACGGCGTACTGACTGTCAAGGGCGAACGCAAATCGGAAACCGAGGTAGCGGAGGATGGTTACCGTCGCCGGGAACGCATTTATGGCACATTTGTCAGACAGTTTAACCTGCCTGACACCGTAGATACGGCCAACATAAGTGCAAAGGCTGAAGACGGTGTATTGAAAATCGAGATTCCGAAGCAGGAAAAACTGCAACCCAAAAAGATTACCGTTAGCTAAGTTTTTTACTCTCCATGTGACAGCTCAGCCCTCCCGGAGGGCTGAGCCTGTTTTTTACCCTTCACCCGGGGCTTTCATGCCCTGATGACATGACCGGCAGGCAGAGAACAGGCGCAACAGTGGAAACCATGAAACAGTATTCACAAGCATGTGACGAGAACAGGGAACCGATACTGGCCATCATCAGGGAAGCCTTTGCGGATGCGCACAACATACTTGAGATCGGCAGTGGCACCGGACAACATGCTGTTTACTTTGCACGTCAGCTGCCACATCTGACCTGGCAACCCAGTGATCTGAGAGAAAACCACGCCAGCATCCATGCATGGCGTGATGATGCAAGACTCGCAAACGTACTGCCGCCAATAGAACTGGATGTCACTTCAAGCTCCTGGCCGGATAGCGGAATATGACGGCCTTTTCAGCGCCAACAGTACACACATCATGAGCTGGGAAGCGGTCCAGAGCATGTTTAGTGGTATCGGCAAACTGTTACAGGCAGATGCCCGCTGCTGTCTTTATGGTCCATTTAATTATGCGGCACCTTTACCAGCAACAGCAACAGGCAATTCGATGACTGGTTGAAAGAACGTGACCCGGCGAGCGGTATCAGGGACTTTGAAGCCATTGCAGAACTGGCTGAAGCAAACGGTCTGGAACTGGTGTCCGACACGAGATGCCGGTCAACAATCGTTTGCTTGTCTGGAAAAAGAACTGATAATTAAAAAAGCCGGCCCTGCTCAACAGAACAGGACCGGCTTGCGGGTAACTTCACAAAAGACGGTGTCGGGGCCGCCTTGAGATGAGGTCAGTTATCGATTTGTGAAACCACCCACGGGACTGCAATGAAGGCAAGCGCCGATGCGAGTATCCATTCCCTTGCTTCACTGAATGATGCCAGCATACTCAAGCCTGGATCACCCACCAGATAAATCGCAAAGCCAATAGCAAATAATTTGTGCATTTCGTACTCCTTTCACTCTCACAACCCTTGATGCTTATGTTATCGGCAAGGGTCGGAGATCTTCCGTGATGTGCAGCGCATTTGAGTGTGAGCTGTGTCCCAGAAACAGTCAAAAACAGACGCTGAAATGCTATTTTCGGAGGGTAGCGAGCGATTATTGGCGGCGTTCCGGAAACAGCATACTCAAAGAGGGAATCAGCGAAGAGTTTCAGCAGCAGCAGGTGTCGTGACGGCATTGGCAGTATGGATCCACTAGCGGGAATACAGACGCTGACAGATCCGAATGTTAATCCGGCAACGTGACCTTCGGGTTGTCTGTTTCACACACCATTTCATCCTGTCGGGCAGCTACATCCCTGATACTGTTCTCCTGCATCAGGTCCTGCAGGCTGATCTCATTGAGAAAACTGTAGATCTGCTGACTGAGATCATCCCACAATTCATGCGCCAGACACTGGTGTCCGTCGTGACAGTTATTGGCACCGCTACAGCGGGTTGTATCAACCGTTTCATCCACGGCCGATACAATTTCGGCAACCGCAATCTGGCTTGCCGGGCGATTCAGTGAATAACCACCACCCGGTCCACGGGTACTACGTACCAGTTGCTGTTTGCGCAGGCGCGTAAACAATTGCTCGAGATAGGAAAGTGAGATGTCCTGACGTTTCGAGATGTCAGACAAGGTAACCGGTCCTGACGTGGAGTGAAATGCCAGATCGAGTATTGCGGTGACGGCGTAACGCCCTTTACTCGTTAATTTCAAGATCGATTACCGTTGATTGCCCGTGTTATAACATGATGTTGTTGCCGAATTATAACTCAAGAATCCTTTTCCGGTTTTGTCGTCGACTGGTGCGATTCAAAAGCCGCATCAATTTCCTCATTTTCTACATGCCTTAATGTGCACGAATCGAGATTTGGCAAGTCAAGATCACCGACCTCCGCACCCAGTTTCTTCAACCCCTTGCACATATCTTCAAGACGCTCATCCATGGCATGGATATGATCAAGTATACCATTCACGGCGGTTGCAACCGGGTCCGGCATATCCCTGGTCGCACCGTAGGCATCGAAGCCCATTTTCTTTGCAATCGCCTGGCGCTTGTCATCCGGTCTGTGGATTGCGCCAACCAGCCGGCCCGGCACGCCAACGACGGTCATACCGGCGGGGACATTCTTCAGTACAACGGCATTGGAACCGATTCGCACTCCATCCTCGATGATAACCGGCCCCAGTACTTTTGCACCTGCGCCTATAACCACATTATTACCCAGTGTCGGGTGACGTTTGCCCTTGTCCCAGCTGGTTCCACCTAGCGTAACTCCGTGATACAGGGTGCAGTCATCACCAATTTCCGTAGTCTCACCAATCACCACCCCCATGCCATGGTCTATAAAGAAACGTCGACCGATCACGGCACCCGGATGGATTTCGATACCGGTATACCATCTGGCAAGATTAGAAAATACCCGCGCCAGCCACTTTAATCCAACCAACCACAGCCAGTGGGTAAGTCGATGCATCAATACTGCGTGGATGCCCGGATAGGTAGTTAACACCTCAAAGGTATTGCGGGCGGCCGGGTCACGGTCAAACACACAACGCACATCTTCTCGAATCCTGTTAAACATTATATATTTTTTCCATTTATTACATATAGATATACAACGCATTAATGACCTTGAACACAGCACGGCAGCAGCAGGCCGGATTGCCAGACTCTAGCACTGCAAAGCCGATCGACAGAAGCCCGGCAGCCCCTCATTGCCTCGAACCCTGCTCGGTATGCTGACAAGATTCCACGCAGTATGTTGATCTCGTTTTCATCAGGACGGGCACGATTGTACAAGCGCCGCAACCGGCGCATCAGCATCCGCGGGTTATCAGGATCAAGAAAACCGATCGTTATCAACACCCTTTCGAGGTGCTCGTAAAAGCGCTCCATCTCTTCGGCAGCAACAGGCTCATGCTCCGCTTTGATGCGATTAGTGCCTGCATTCAGATGCGCCCGGTGCGCCTTCAGGATTTCATAACCGATTATCTGCACGGCTGCCGCCAGGTTCAATGAGCCATACTCCGGATTGCTCGGAATCTGCACAAGAAACTGGCAACGATCAATCTCATCGTTACTCAGCCCCGATTGCTCACAGCCGAACAGAACGGCCACCTCGCCCTGTTCACTCTCTGCAAACAACCGCTCGGCGCAGTTTGCCGGCTCAATTACCGGACATGGAATACTGCGACTACGTGCGCTCGCACCAATCACCAGCCTGCTGCCCGCCAGGGCAGCATCAAGATCGGTACAGACGGTAGCGTCAGCCAGTACATCATCCGCACCGGAGGCACGTGCCGTAGCCTCGGCGGCCGGATACTGCTTCGGATTCAACAGGTATAAACGAGACAGGCCCATGGTCTTCATGGCACGCGCAGTGGCGCCAATGTTGCCCGGATGGCTGGTATTCAGCAAAACTACACGTATGTTTGCGAGCATTCTGTCAGTAACCGGTAATCAGGCCGAGTTGAAGGGGAAAGCCAGCACGTCCTGCACGCGCTTCGAATTACTGGCCAGCATCAGCAATCGATCCAGCCCCAGTGCCACACCGGCACAATCCGGCAACCCGGCACGCAAGGCAGACAACAGCTTCTCATCCATTGTGACGGCCTCACTGCCTGCCTTGTGGCGCCGCTGCAGCTCGCTGTCAAAACGCTGCCGTTGCTCCACCGCATCGGCCAGCTCATGGAATCCATTGGCAAGCTCGATACCGTTCAGATAGACCTCGAAGCGCGCTGCCACGGGAGGATCGCCGGGACGCACGCGGGCCAGTGCCGCCTGGCTGGCCGGATAGTCCCGGACGAATACCAGGCCGCTACCCAGGCGAGGCTCAATCACATGCGTCATCACCAGATCCAGCCAGGCATCGCTGTCATCATTTGCCAGGCCAACAGCCGTGACGCCATGCCTTGACTGCAGCAATGCCCTGAGCTCAGCCGCTGTCGCGGTGAACGGATCGACAGCGGCCATTTCGACGAACAGATCACGATAGCACCAGTGCTGAATCGTATCGATCGGCATGACATCCGCAAGCACAAAGGTGACGAGGCGCTGCACTTCGTCCATCAGGTCGAGATCGTCAAAACCGGTTCGGTACCATTCCAGTAGCGTGAATTCAGGGTTGTGCACTGTGCCGGATTCACCATTACGAAACACCTTGCAAATCTGGTAAATCGATCCGCTCCCTGCTGCCAGCAGCCGTTTCATGGGAAACTCGGGAGAGGTATGCAGGTAGCGAGGCTCGTCTTTGGCCGTTCCCGGGCCGGAATAGAATGTTTTGAAACTGCACAGGGCCGGATCGGTCGTCGCTGCACGCGACAACACCGGGGTGTCGACCTCCAGGACATCAAGACTGGCAAAGAATGCACGAATACGGGCCAGTGTGCTGGCTCTGAGTTTGAGCACATCGAGTGAGGCCATCGGCCTCCATTCAGAATCCGGTCGCATCCTGGTACACAGCCGACTCACATCTCCAGGCTACTCCTTTGCCCGGCCTACGTATTCACCGGTACGGGTATCAATTTTCAGGGTTTCGCCAACATCAATAAACAGGGGCACGCGCACCACGGCACCAGTCTCCAGCGTGGCAGGCTTTCCTCCACCACCCGAGGTATCACCGCGCACACCCGGATCGGTGTCGGCAACCGTCAGCATCACAAAATTCGGCGGGGAGACGGCCAGCGGTACACCATTCCAGAGTGTAACTTCGCACATATCCTGTTCCTTGAGCCATTTGGCTGCATCACCCACCGCCTCACCCGAGGCAGCCAGCTGCTCAAAGCTATTGGTATTCATGAAGTGCCAGAATTCACCATCGTTGTAGAGGTACTGCAGGTCAACATCCATTACGTCCGCGGCCTCTACCGACTCACCTGACTTGAAGGTACGCTCAATCACCCTGCCGGTCTTGAGATTACGGATTTTGACCCTGTTAAATGCCTGCCCCTTGCCGGGTTTGACAAATTCGTTCTCGATAATGGCGCAGGGATCGCCATCTAACATGATTTTCAGACCGCCCTTGAATTCATTGGTGCTGTAAGATGCCATATGATTATCTAGCCTTGTTAATCCCAATCAGTGAAAAAATGTTCGTTATGATACCTCGAATAGACCCAACGGAACACAGGCTGGCATGGCAGGAGCAACTGACCATGGCAGTCAGATCAGTGAAGGAGTTGCTGCAACTGCTGCACATCGACCCTGCCACGGCAAAAATCCAGCCTTTGCAAAACGAATTCCCGCTGCGGGTACCGCGCGGCTTTATACAACGTATGGCCAGGGGTGACTGCAGCGATCCGCTGTTACTGCAGGTGTTACCGGTTTTGCAAGAAACCACAGAGGTTGCCGGCTTCACTGCCGACCCGCTGAATGAACGGCGAGCCATGCCAATCCCGGGCCTGCTGCACAAATACCGGAATCGGGCCCTGCTGACGATGACCGGTGCCTGCGCCATTCATTGCCGTTATTGTTTCCGGCGACATTTCCCCTATGCTGACGCCAACCCCGTGGCCGGACAATGGCAACCGGCCATCAACTACCTCACACAACATCCTGATATTACGGAACTCATACTCAGCGGCGGTGACCCGTTGACACTAACTGATGCGCGCCTGCACTCCCTGACCGGACAGTTGGCGACCCTGACACAGCTACGCACCCTGCGAGTTCATACGCGTCTCCCGATCGTGTTACCCGCACGCATCGATGATGGACTGCTGTCATGGATAAACGCACAGACACTGAAGCTGGTTTTCGTTGTGCATTGCAACCACCCCAATGAAATTGATCACAGCGTCACCGCTGCGCTCGACAAACTGACAGCTGCCGGTGTCACCCTGTTGAACCAGTCCGTTTTGTTGCATGGCATCAATGACAGTGCCAACACACTGGCCAGGCTCAGTGAGCGCTTGTTTGCGGCGGGTGTCATGCCCTACTACCTGCATCAGATGGACAGGGTGCAGGGTGCGGCACATTTCCAGGTGAGCATCCAGCGCGCGCGCGAAATAGCGGCCGAACTGCGCGCCTCCCTGCCCGGCTATCTGGTTCCTCGGCTGGTACAGGAGATACCTGGCATGCCAGGCAAGATGCCTCTTTAGTTGGGATGCATTTCACTGACATTGCCATTCGGGTTGCCTATACTTCAGGCAGCAATACAGGATCCTCCGGAAACACAACAGGCAGGCAACAGTTTTTCAAACATGGACCTACAGCTCCCCATCAGAAAAAAAACCACCAATAGCAGCTTCAACACAATGCCGGATGCCGTCAGGGTGTGGGTGGATGAATTACCACTGATTAATCCGGAAAAATCCCGGGCACTGCTGGAGGATGCATTAAAACAGATAAACTCGCTTGGCATTACAACCAGAAACCGGCATGAAACCCTCGAGCTGCTGGCAACCTCTGTGATATGCGTGGCCGAGGCGATGAAGAAGGTCTTCCTGGCAAAACCAATTCCACTGCAGGGCAATAACCTGCTGCTGGCCACACAAACCGTTGAGCTCTGCAACCAAATGGCCACCGGCTACCGCATACTGGTTGATGACACCGGCCACGACGACAGCCAGACTTTCTACCTGACACTGGCCATCCACAGGTCACTGCGCTATCTGAGTGAGATACTGCTAACCAATTACCAGATCTATCTCCAGTACCCGGAAGGCCTGTGGAAAACAATTAATTCACTCTATGCCCTTGCTGAGCAACACGGCATTACAACACAGCCGATCACCGACAACACCCTGCCGACACCTGCCCCAAGTACCATCAGTACCGTTTACAAGCAGATTTTACTGATGTCTCTGGCCTGCCCCTACCGTCTGAGACAGAAGGAAATACATTTTGTCTATAACGCTCTCATGGACTGGGCAGATAGAACCCGGCTGTACGATATGGAGGGCGAACAAACACCCGGATTGTTCGCGGTCAACCTGAACGCCGACAACCCGCCTTCATACCGGGTACTTAACGATAAGGTCACCCAGGGGCATCAATGGCGCATCCTGGACACCACATCAATGGCAGAGCAGATACGTGACATTCTCGACAAGCAACCCGGTAATGGCAATCGCCACATCGGGATTGGCGATACCAATATCCTGCAACGTCTGATGCTGGCATGGGGCGTTATGCCTGCACGCAGATTTGCCCGTCATACCAAGAGCGCGGAAGTCGGCCTGCTGGTCGGTCTCAATGCTATCCACCGGCGCATAATGCAGCCTGAGGCCGGATCATCCGGCAGGCAAGAAACTATCGAAGACTTGCATTACCTGCAGGATCCAACCTTTGAGGCGTCCACGACATTCAGGATCCACCCGTTTGCTGATAGTGGACAACGCATTGTCACAACAGAAAAAACCCGGGCACAGACATCTCGCATTGAACATACCACAGACACACCTCGTATCGAGTCATGGAAAATGGCCAATATCAGCGCAGGCGGGTATTCGCTGCTGTGGGACAGTGATGACTCGTCCAATGCCCGGGTCGGTGAGCTGGTTGCCGTTATCGAACAAGACAATCTCATGGGGGCGAGTGGCAGCTCGGTGTCGTGCGCTGGATGAAATGTACCACGGCCTATGGATTGGAACTCGGCATTCAAATGCTTTCACCCAGCGCACAGGCCGTGTGGGCCTATGTCGAGGACACGGGTCTCAGCACCGGCAGAAAGATGCAGGGCATGTTACTACCGGAGATCAAGATGCTCCGGCAACCGACCAGCCTGCTATTACCCACCTTACCCTTTCGGGCCGGTTGCATTACTACTCTTGAGTCAGCCGGTTCGCTGCAAAACATCAGGCTGACACGGCAACTCGAAAATACCGGGAGTTTTGCCCAGTACCATTTCTCCACTGCTATTAATGACTGAACGTATTAATCAATAAAGAGCAACAAAGGGCTCCGGGTACTCGACATGGCCGCCCCCGGCCAGGTTAGAGTCCACGATTTCCATTACCGTGAGAGCATCTTCAGGCGCCGGCAAGTTACAGCTTATCTGCAAGTCCCTTGCCTGGACAAAACCGAAGCGCTTGTAATATTCGGGATGACCCAGCACCACGATCGCACCATATCCCTTGTCCTTTGCCAGGTTGATGCTGGCGTTGATCAGCTCGGAACCGATTCCACGGTGACTCTGTGAAGGCACGACTGACATCGGACCCAGCGCCAGCACATGCTTTTCCGCACCATGCTTTCGCAAAGGTACCCGGGTAAGCAGTACATGACCGACAATGCGACCATTCAGTTCGGCTACCAGTGACAGCTCACGATTGTAAGTCGCTGATTCCCGCAAGGGCACTGACGAGTTGTGCTTCAGCCTCACCGCCAAACGCGCTGATATGGACAACATCAATGGCGCGAATATCTTCTGCTGTTTCAGGCCTGACGGTAATCGCATGCATAACGGACCCCCTGGTAAATAATTTGCTCTGGCCGGCACCGATCGGGACGGCCTAATTCACTGATTTTCATGCACTTGCATGCTAGCAGGAAACACTTTCTCAGGAAACACCAACTACAAACAAAACATGGCCATACTGCGGAGAGGTATCACTATATAGGGAATACTACAGACTTGCCCGATTTTGCCGAAAAACCTGTAGTCGGAGCCCGTGTCAGTGCACTACCAGACACGGCGTCATATATACCAGAATGCGAGGTCAGCGGTGAAGCACGGAGACTGTATATACCTCCTCATTGTCGAGGAGAGCAGGCATGACGCAGAATCACTGGCAAATGCACTTCGCAATGAGGGGCATCAAATACAGTTAAGGCACGCCTCAACCCCGGAGGTTATCGAAGCCGCACTTAACGACCAGCATCCGGATATTGTATTGTGTGGCAGCGGCGCTGCCATCCCCTCACCCGACGAAGTCAATAGCCTGCTCGGCAAGCATAAAATAACCGCACCGCTCATTGCCATTGCGGCTCAAGCCTCCGAAGCTGATGTCGTCAGTGCACAAAAATCCGGCATATCCAGCCTGATATCCTATGACCACCCTGAGCACCTGCAACTGGCATTTAACAGGGAAGTTAATGTACTTCGCCTGCAGCAGAAACTAAACACTCTCGAGGATGCCTTGCGTGGCAGTGAAAGTCGCTGTCATAGCCTGATTGAAAATTCCAGTGATGCGGTTGCGTACATCCATGAGGGCATGCATGTATACGCAAATCGCCCCTATATGAACCTGTTCACAATCGCAAGTCGTGAAGAAGTCGAAGGCATCCCGATACTGGACATGATCAGCATTGATCACCGCGATACTTTCAAGGGATTCCTGAAAAGCTATCTCGAGGAACATGCAGAAGGCAATATCCATGATATTGACTGCCTGAATCCTGCTGGCGAAATATTTCACTGCAGCATGGAGCTGTCACCGGCAACCATGGATGGAGAACCCTGCACCCAGATCATCATCCGGGTCAACACATCAAATGCGGAACTGGAGAAAAGAATTGAGATGTTATCCCGAGTCGATATACTGACGGGGCTCAGTAATCGCCAGCACTTCATGCAGTCACTCGAGGAACGCATCAGTGAACAAGGGGCTACAAATGAACACTGCGCCCTTATCTACATCACACTGGACAATTTCAAGGTAATTCGTGAAGAGTATGGCATTGCTGCCAGCGATATTGTTTTGTGCGAGATTGCAAAACTGCTTGAAAGCTGCTGCGGGGAAAACGACTGCCTGTCACGTTTTGGTGATTACAGTTTCACCATACTGCATTACGACAGCGGTCAGGAAGGAACGCTGGGACTCGGTGAAACCCTGTTACACAGAATTGCCGGTCACCTTTTAGAGGTTGACGGTCGTGCCATCACCACCACCGGCAGTATTGGCATCTGCACGATTAACAACAAGTCAACCAATGTACAAAAGATAATCTCCTATGCCGACATGGCGTGCGATGTTGCCCGTTCATCTGGCGGTAACCGGATACATACCCACAACGCTATGGTTAATGAGCAAATGGGGCAGGAGAATGAGCAGCAGTGGGATCACATTATCCGCACGACAATTGATGAAGAACGATTCTATCTTGCCTATCAGCCAATCGTCAGCCTGAAAGGCGATACCCGACAGCGTTATGAAGTACTGCTCAGAGTCATCGATGAAGCCGGTCATGTCATCCTGCCCGGTCAGTTTCTTTCGATTGCAGAGAAAACCGGTCTCAGTAGCGAAATCGACCGCTGGATCATTACCTCCGCATTTCGAAAACTCGTCGAACTAAGAAAGGACAACAGCGATACCATGTTCTTTATCAAGCTTTCCGGGTCAACCCTGACAGATGCCGAACTGCCCGTATGGATCAATAAGCAGCTCAAGGAAAACCAGCTGCACAGTGACGGTGTTGTTTTCGAAATACCCGAGCGTATTGCCATTGATGACTTGAAAAATGCCATGGCATTCGTAAAACACATGCAAAGCCTGAATTGCATGATCGCGTTTGAACACTACGGACACAGCGACCAGCCTCAATTACTGAAACACATACCCGTGGATATCCTGAAAATCGACGGCACCCTGATCAGCGGACTGCCCGGCAACAAGGAGAACCAGTCAAGGATCAAGGCAATACTCGAGCTGGCGAAGGAACACGGGAAACAGACGATCGCGGAATGTGTTGATGATGCAGGCAGCCTGGCGCAGTTATGGCAATACGGAGTGGATTTTATTCAGGGAAATTTTGTACAGGAACCCTGCAAGGAACTCGAGTATGACTTTGAGGGCGAAATAGCATAACCGGAACCGGCAGCAATGCAACTCAAGCACACGTCCAGCAATCAGCAACATTTCACCGGGGCACTGGTCAGCAAACAATTGCCGGAGTCAGTCGAGCACCAGGGACACCAGTCCATCAGCGAGCTTCGGTTCAAACCAGGTCGATTTCGGTGGCATCACCTCACCAGCATCGGCGACCGCCATCAGGTCTTCCATGCGAGTCGCATACATGGAAAAGGCAACCGCCATTTCACCACTGTCAACCCGCTTCTCCAGCTCGGCGAGGCCCCGGATACCACCAACGAAATCAATACGGGTGTCACGCCGCGGATCATCAATACCCAGAACCGGGGCCAGCAACTGGTCGGCAAGCAGGCTGACATCCAGTCGCCCAACCGGGTCGGATGGAATCAATTCCGGGTGGATCAGCAATTGGTACCACTGCCCGGCAAGGTACATCCCGAAGTTCCCTGGTCCTTGCGGGTGCACCGCAACAGCGGACGGTGTCAGCTGAAAATGTTCCGCCACACGTGCAAGAAAGGACTCCGTGGAATACCCGGCAAGGTCGCGGACAACGCGGTTATAGTCAAGGATCTGCATCTGCCGATGCGGAAATATTACTGTCAGAAACCAGCCTGCAGCTTCACTGCCACGCCGGCTGGCAGCCACCCGGGATGCCGCAGCAGAGCGGTGATGGCCATCAGCGATATACAACGCCTTCATGGCATCGAATACACTGCTGATCTGCTCCAATCAGCGCATGATCACGCACCACCCAGAGACATGTGTCCGATTCCATCGTCGGCTCTGCAAATCGACGTCCGGTTCGCCGCCAGTCACGGTCTCAAGCAGGGCATCAACATCCGCCCGCGATTCGTAGGCCAGCAACACCGGTCCGGTTTGGGCATTCAGCGCCTCGATTTGACGTACCCGGTCATCCTCCTTGTCCGGCCGGGTAAACTCATGCTTGCGGATCCGGTTGCTGTCGTAGGCGGCCACCGATGCAGCCGCGACCAGTCCGGTCTGACGGTGCTCACCCATCACCAGTCGGTAAACGTAATAACAGGGCTCGGTGTCCCGGACCAGTATCCCCTGCTGCAACATTGTCTGCAGGTTACTCGCAGCCCGTTCGTAGACCTCCGGCGCATGCGGATCAGTCGTTTCCGGCAAATCAATCTCGGGCTTGGAAATATGGAGGAAACTCCATGGACGTCCGGCTGCACGCACCCGGGCCTCAGCGGTACTGAGAACATCATAGGGTGGAGCAACCACATCTTCGGCATGACCCGCAGCGGGGCGCAAGCCGGCAAAGGGGCGAATCAACGGCATAATCAATCCAGACAGTCTACTTGGTCAAATGAAAACGCATTGTACACAGACATGAGCAGGGCTGCGATTGGCTTAACAACGGAGCCACGACCATGAACCGGCCGGTATCCGACAACCGGGACAGTCACATGCCGGCTGCCGCGGCTGGCACCATCAGCCGCTCCAAGTCAATGACGGTTATCATCAACCGTACCCGGCTGCAGCTACTGGATACCCGGATCAGAGCGGGCTACACACGGCTGCATGATCGGCTGCAAAGCACACCACTGGCATACAAGTTATCATTTTTTATTACTGTACTGGTTGTCAGCAGCATGACCCTGCTTGGCATCATTCTTATACAGCAGCAAACCGGTCAGTTGCAGGACCAGATCAGCGAGCAAGGGCATACCCTGGTGCAACTGATGGCTGAATCCGCAAAAGAACCTCTGCTTGCAGATGACGAACGTGCCCTCGACGCCATCACCAGCGGCTTCTCGAACAATGGCAGTGTACTGGGAACAGCCATTGCCAGCCTCGACGGCGAAATCATATCCCGTGCCGGTATACTGCACGAGGAAAACAACCTGCTTAACCCGCAACACCATACAGAAGATTATCAAAGGATCAGCCGACTCCAGCACCTGGGAGTGGCAACCGCTAACGGGCAGAGAGCGCCAAACAGTCATGTCATTTATTCGGCCGGTAGTCTTTCAGAAGGTGACAGCCGGATACACCCTGGTGACGTTCAGCCAATCCGGAATGACACAGTCTAAACGTCGCGCAGTACAGGCCATTAGTGGCGCAACCCTGATGATCATCGTCCTGAGTATCGGCATGGCCTTCGCAATGGGTCGCCGCATCACGCAACCTATTGACAAACTGGTCGAAGCCAGTCGAGCCATTGGCAACGGTGAATACACCTTCAGATTCAAGGAGAGGCGCAAGGACGAACTGGGACTGCTGATGCAGGCATTCAACGAAATGGCGCAAGGCATGCTGGAAAAATCACAAGTCAAGAGCGCCCTGTCCCGCTACGTGTCACCTGGTGTCGCCAGGCAGATTCTTTCAAACCTGGACAACGTGGCGCTGAGCGGGAAACGCATTGAGGGCAGTGTCCTGTTTGCAGACATTTCCGGCTTCACAAGGATATCGGAAAAAACACAGGCTGAAGAACTGGTAGGCATGCTTAACCGTTATTTCAGCCTCATTACCTGTGCCTGTGCGCGCAAATTTTGGCATTGTCGACAAATACATGGGCGACGGCGTGATGCTGGTCTTCGGGGCGCCGGAGGATGACCGGGATCACGCCTTTCATGCCGTCAGCTGTGCGTTGCTGATACAAAAACTGACTGCCCATGAAAACAGGCAACGTGAAGCAGCCGGCCTGTTTCCCGTACAGTTCAGGATCGGCATCAATACCGGCAGTATGCTTGCGGGCAACATGGGCTCAAGTGAACGCATGGAGTATACCGTTGTCGGCGACACCGTTAACCTTGCCTCCCGCCTGTGCGGCATAACAAACAGCGGGGAAATTGTCATTTCCAGGGAAATGTATGCGCGTGAGGACATTTCGGGGCGGGTCCTCGCCGGAGAATATCAATCGATACGACTCAGGGGCATCAGCCAGCCGGTCAGTACCTACCGGGTGGAATGTCTAACTGCAGACTATCAGGAAATTGTCGATACCCAGTTTGAAGAAATTCTGTGCAACGAAAAGGCAAGAGGCTGTGATGTCTAGACTGGCAGGACTACTGGTTGCAGTTTTATTGCCGGTGATCGCCGGCTGCTCCACAGATGGATCTCAATACGCCTCGGACAGGACAGGCCGGAGGACCTTGCAGCCATTAATCAAACAGCACGAATATGCGCGTGCACGGCAGCTGACAGGTAAATATCCTTCCCTGGACACAATGGAAATCCAGGCATGGATCACCAGTCAGGAATCCGAATACGAGGCGGCCGTGTTTTCCGATGCCCGCACCCTGGAGAAGGACAACGACTTGCTGGGTGCCGTGCAACTGCTTTCAGCCGCCCTGCAGAAACTTCCGCACAGCACCCTGCTGCGGGAGACTGCGCAACACCATCGAGCAAGCGCGTGTTGAACAGCTAAATACCAATGAACGTGAACAACTTGTGTCACGTGCCACCTTCATGATTGAGCAGCAGAAACTCTACCAGGCACAAGATCAACCTGGAATCACCCAGTCTTGGACAACGCTGGGAACACGAATCGCAATGAGAAAGAAGTCCCGGTGAACTTTCCGTAAAACTCCTTGAGCATGGCCAGCATGCCATGCAGACCGGGCAGGCTTGAATATCGCCGAGAACTGTCTGCAACTCTCTTCAGCCCTGGACCCTTCTCCAGAAGCCGATACCCTGTTGTCCGAAATCAGGACCATGGAAAGAATCACGCGAAACAGGTTGCGCAGAAACAGGCCACCCTTAAAAAGGTGCAGAAACAGCAAAAGGTCAAGCAGAAGCAGGAGAATAAAACCAAAGTACTGGTTGAAGAAACACAACAGGCACTTGCCAGGGATGACTTGCAGGTTGCACGTGCAGCATTTGTCCAGATTCCGCTCATCTGAACTGCAACACAAGGAAGTTGCTGCCATCCAGGACAATCTCAACAAGGCTGTAAACGCACATGTTAAGAGAGCTGATTTTAGCCGGGGATGCACAATACCGGTCAGACAATGTTCTCGGCGCCAGTCCGCACCTGGACAGAAGGACTTTCCCTGGATCCTGAAAATCAGGAATTGCGGGAACGTGTCGAGCGCGCCAACAGGGTACTCGCACGCCTGGAAGAATTAAGGCGCCAGCAGGGGATGTAACGTTACTGCCAACCCGCGGTTACTTTATCTCTACACTAATTCGTTCCACCTTCTGGTAGCCACGCGGTAACTTGCGTCCACGTCGACCACGTTCACCGGCGAACTCATCCACCTCCGCGGCTTTCATGGTCTTGTACTTCTTGCCGGCATAGACAGTCAGTCTTTCGCCATCCTGGATACAGTCAATCGCGGCAACGTACTCTTCCCGGCTCTTCAGCTTGGCTGACGGGATGGTAATGATTCTGTTACCTTTACCGCGACTCATTTGCGGCAACTCGGCCACCGGTATCACCAGCATGTAACCCTCGGAGGATGCGGCAACAATCCAGTCATCCTGCAGCGATCTTACCTGGCACCGGCGGCAGCACCTGTGCACCTTTAGGGACCGAGAGGGTTGCCTTGCCGGCCTTGTTACGTGTGTACATATCACCGAGCCTGGCGACAAAACCATATCCTGAGTCGCTGGCGAGCAAATACAGCTGTTCAGGGTCACCGGCCATGACACCAACGAAACGTGCCCCGTCTGACGGTTTCAGCCGTCCACTCAAGGGTTCACCCTGTCCGCGTGCCGTGGGCAGTGAATGCGCCGGCAGTGCATAAGTCTTGCCGGCAGAATCTATGAACACAGCCAGTTGATTGCTGCGTCCGCGTGCAACGGCTGCGAATTCATCACCCGATTTGTAACTCATTTCGAGAGGATCGATCTCGTGCCCCCTGGCGACGCGTACCCAGCCGTTTTTCGACAGCACGATTGTGACCGGTTCACTGGGTATCAGTGCCGTTTCATCCAGAGCCTGTGCGGGCGCACGATCAACCAGCCGTGAACGCCGCGCATCACCATACTTTTCTGCATCCGCCTGAATCTCTTTTTTGATCAGGGTTTTCAGCCGCTGCCTGGAAGCGAGTATCTGCTGCAGCGCATCACGCTCCCGGGCAAGCTCATCCTGCTCACCCTTGATTTTCATCTCTTCGAGACGTGCCAGCTGCCGCAAGCGGGTATCAAGAATGTAGTCAGCCTGCAACTCGGTCAGGCTAAAGCGCCTGATCAATGCGGCCTTCGGCTTGTCTTCCGTTCGAATAATACGAATCACTTCATCCAGATTGAGGTAAGCAATCAACAGGCCTTCAAGCAGGTGCAATCGGCTGTTTACCTTGTCCAACCGGTATTCCAGACGCCGTCGAACCGTATCCGTCCTGAACTCAAGCCACTCCTTCAGGATGGCATGCAAATCCTTGACTCTCGGGCGGCCATCCAGACCAATCATGTTGAAGTTCATGCGGGCACTGCGTTCCAGATCAGTGCTGGAAAACAGGTGCGACATCAATGCCTCGATATCGATACGGTTGGAACGCGGCACGATGACCAGGCGCGTCGGGTTCTCATGATCGGATTCATCACGCAAGTCCTCGACCATCGGCAACTTCTTCGCCGCCATTTGCGCGGCGATCTGCTCCAGCACCTTGCCGCCCGAGGCTTGATACGGCAAGGCCGTAATGACGATCTCTCCATTCTCCACTTCATAACAGGCGCGCATGCGGACACTGCCATGGCCGGTCTTGTAGGCCTCGATCAATTCAGCCCGCGGGGTAATGATCTCTGCGCCGGTAGGAAAGTCCGGGCCCTGGATAATCTCGCACAACTCATCGACAGTGGTCCTGGGTTTATCCAGCAATAACACCGCTGCCTCTGCCACTTCTCCAAGATTATGCGGAGGAATATCGGTCGCCATACCCACGGCTATGCCGGTGGCGCCGTTGAGCAATACATTCGGCAGGCGTGCCGGTAACAGCACCGGTTCATCCAGCGTACCGTCAAAGTTAGGTGTCCAGTCAACCGTACCCTGCCCCAGCTCGGTGAGGAGCACCTCCGCATAGGGTGCCAGACGCGCCTCGGTGTAGCGCATGGCAGCAAACGATTTCGGATCGTCCGGTGAGCCCCAGTTACCCTGTCCGTCAATCAGCGGATAGCGGTAGGTAAAGGGCTGCGCCATGTGCACCATGGCTTCATAGCAGGCACTGTCTCCGTGCGGATGGAATTTACCGAGCACGTCACCCACCGTGCGTGCGGACTTCTTGTGCTTGGCCGTCGCCTGCAGGCCAAGCTCTGACATCGCATAGACAATGCGGCGTTGCACCGGTTTCAGGCCGTCACCGATATGTGGCAGTGCACGGTCGAGGATCACATACATGGAGTAATCCAGGTATGCCTTCTCTGTAAAGGTCTTTAGTGGCAGCTGTTCGATGCCTTCGTAGTCAAGCTCAATGGTTTCCATATCAGAATTATCTGCTAATTATCGGTTGCGTCCGTGATTCAGCGGCTTTCACGCCTCTGCCAGATCGCCCTTGGACTCCAGCCAGTTGCGACGGTCATTGGCACGTTTACGGGCCAGTAACATATCCATCACCATGTGGGTGTCATCTTGTGAGTCGATGGTCAGCTGCACCAGTCGCCGGGTCTCCGGAGCAATAGTGGTCTCGCGCAGTTGCATCGGGTTCATTTCGCCAAGGCCCTTGAAGCGCTGCACAATCACCTTACCCTTGATTTTCTCTGCTGCGATACGGTCAAGCACACCCTGCTTCTCGAAATCATCCAGCGCATAAAAGACTTCCTTGCCAACGTCGATGCGGTACAGGGGGGGCATTGCCACGTACACATGGCCAGCCTCTACCAGCGAGCGGAAATGCCTCAGAAACAGTGCACACAACAGGGTCGCAATATGTGCACCGTCAGAATCAGCATCTGCGAGGATGCATACCTTGTTGTAGCGCAGGTTCTTGAGATTGTTGACACCGGGCTCGACCCCGATAGCAACAGAGATATCGTGCACCTCCTGGGATGCCAGCACCTCGGAAGAATCCACTTCCCAGGTATTCAGAATCTTGCCGCGCAACGGCATGATGGCCTGAAAGATACGGTCACGTGCCTGCTTGGCAGAGCCACCGGCCGAATCACCCTCCACCAGGAACAATTCGGAACGCTCGCTGTCGGTCGAGGTACAGTCAGCGAGTTTGCCGGGCAAGGCCGGCCCGGAGGTCACTTTTTTGCGGATCACCTTCTTGCCGGCACGCTGACGTGTCTGTGCCTTCTCGATTGCCAGCGAGGCAATGCGCTCGCCCGTATCGGTGTGATGATTCAGCCAGAGTCCGAATGCATCCTTGACCACACCGGAAACAAACGCAGCACATTCACGTGATGACAGGCGCTCCTTGGTCTGCCCGCTGAACTGCGGGTCCAGCAACTTGACCGAAAGGATATAACTGCAATGATCCCAGACGTCCTCCGGACTGAGCTTGACGCCACGTGGCAGTAAGTTGCGGAATTCGCAAAACTCGCGTACCGCTTCTGTCAGACCCATGCGCAAACCGTTAACATGCGTACCACCCTGCGCAGTAGGTATCAGGTTGACGTAACTCTCTGCCACCGGTTCGCCACCCTCCGGCAACCACGCCAGCGCCCACTCGGCTGTTTCGCTATTACCCGACATACGCCCGACAAACGGTTCTTCCGGCAGTATCGGCGTATCGCCGAGTTCACCGCTAAGGTAATCCCGCAAGCCGTCTGCATAACACCATTCCAGTTTCTCCCCGCTGGCCTCGTCTTCCATCGTCACCTGCAGGCCCGGGCACAACACCGCCTTGGCGCGCAGCACATGTTGCAGACGTGGCAGGGAATATTTTGCGGTGTCAAAATACTGCGGATCCGGCCAGAAGCGCAGTGTAGTGCCGGTATTCTGTTTCCCGACCTTGCCGATCTCTTCCAGCGACGAGGCCTTCTCGCCATCCGCGAAGGCCATATTGTATTCCACGCCACCACGGCGCACCCACACCTCCAGGTGCTTTGACAGGGCATTGACGACCGACACACCAACCCCGTGCAGTCCACCGGAAAACTGATAGTTTTTGGATGAAAACTTGCCGCCGGCATGCAGCCGCGTAAGAATCACCTCGACGCCCGGAACTCCTTCCTCCGGGTGGATATCCACCGGCATTCCGCGGCCGTTATCCCGGACCTCCAGTGATCCATCCTTGTAGACCTTTACATCCAGCCGCGAAGCATGGCCGGCAATCGCCTCGTCGACACTGTTGTCGATGACCTCCTGCGCAAGGTGATTGGGACGTGTGGTATCGGTGTACATGCCCGGACGCTTGCGCACCGGGTCCAGGCCGCTCAATACCTCGATGGCGGCGGCGTCGTATACTGCACTCATAATGAAAGAAAGTTAATTGTTGGTCCGGAAAAGGATTGCTTACATTTCTTCATGCCAGGTCTCGGTAAAGCTGTTGATCATTTCCTCGGCAGACTGGCTGGATCGTAGCGGATTACAAAAATACTTATCGTAAAGTATGCTGCGATAGCGATTGGCACCACTCCCCTGCACCTCCCTCCAGGGCGAATTATTCATTGGTTGCCAGCTGCCATCAATGCCATAGGCGTAGCGACGGAATTGTTTCTCGCCACAGCGCAGGCCTTCATTCGAGACGTTCCATATGCCTGAAGAAGGAACCAGGATAACGGTATAACGCACCACGCCATCATTACCCCTCTGCAATGAGGGCTTGTCCAGGTATACGGTATATTGCAAACCGTCCGTAGCAATCCCGAGATCCATCAGGTTCTTCTCTTCCGGGTAGGCAGGCAGGGACACGTCCTGTTCCTCCCAGCTCTCCGCTGTCTCGATGTGATGCTGCTTCCAGACACCGGTCTCTTCTGCACCTACCTCGTAGGCAGAGGTAATGGCGGGGACAACGGACAGCAATACGATGGCCATGGCCCTGCCCGCTAACGGCTGAGATATGTCTCCAGTCTTCATAGGGTGCGCAGTTTACCGTGCGGCATGCAGCAAAGCGAACCCTCCGGGAGGCTTGCTGTAAAGTGGGCCATTGCAGGGAAATCCATCACGCCAGGTCGGCGATCAGGGCATCCCGTATCGAATCCGTAACGGGTTCGACCTCATGCGAATAGTTCTGATGGGCGATACCGATACCCAGGGCAGCGCCCTGCCTGATATCCGAAACCATCTTTTCAGTTAACTCAAAACGCAGAAAATGTACCGAGGAGGTTTTCTCTTCCGTGTCCCGGTCCATGTCTTCATCTGCAATGGCAAAGACCTGTTCATTTCCATCCACCCGTACCCAGACACGATCTTCAATCCCGATCAGGCTGGCAAGCAATTCACGCCGCTTCTCAACATCCGGTTCTTCTATCATGAAGGTCGCCTTCCAGTTGCTGCCATCGGGGATCAACGGGTTATAGGCTTGCAGTTCTTCCTCGATACCGCTGGCCTCGAAGATACGTTCAACGCGCAGCATTTCCTGTACCTGATACTGAATCGTCTGTCGGTCTTCGAAATAAATCGTCGCTACCGGACCAAGGTGAATGATGCGGTTTTTCTTGTGCTTCATCACCCGTGCACGAATCTCCGGTCGGTTCTCGGCATACTGCTCAAGGCTGTAGAGGTCACTGCGGGTCAATTTATCCATTATCCAGTTCCATTCATGAACACTGTAGCTGCTCTCGTAAAGAATCAAATAGTAATGTGCCATTACCACAACGGGCTGTAAGCTTGCTCCCTTTGCATGCTGGCGCAAGCAAGTATTGCCTTCCGGGCGGGAACTATCCGGTTCTTACTCCCTGTTACCTGTTTAAAGCCCGTAGGCCATCCGCAACAGCGTCAGCGGATGCTCCGGTGCCTCGCCGGTATCCAGCCCATTTTCGATCTGGTGTCCGGCCATCGGGCAGTCACTGCTGTAATGGGCCGCTTCTGCCTTCTTCACGCTGTTGACTACCGGACGGCAGATCTTCATCGAGGTCTCGTGGAACTCGCTTTTCACTGCGTAGGTGCCGTCGTGCCCGGAACAACGCTCAATCGGCACAACGGTGGTGTCCGGAATCAGTTGCAACAAATCGCGTGTCTTCATGCCGAGGTTCTGTACCCGCAGGTGACAGGCCACATGGTAGGCAATCTTGCCCAGCGGCACCTTGAAATCGGTCTTGAGTAGCGCATGCTTGTGCCGCAGCATCAGGTATTCAAAGGGATCGAAGATGGCATCGCGCACCCTGGCCACATCTGCATCATCAGGAAACATCAACGGCAGTTCCTGTTTGTACATCAGCACACAGGAAGGAATCGGCGCGACAATATCCCAGCCCTCGTTCACCAGCTTCAGCAACTCGGGAATATTGGCATCACGTGCCGCTTTCACAGCATCCAGGTCGCCGAGTTCAAGCTTTGGCATGCCGCAGCACTGTTCCTTGCCGGCCAGCGTAACCGCTATGCCATTGTGCTGAAAGACGGCAATCAGGTCCTGGTTAATGCCAGGTTCGTTATAGTTGCCATAACAGGTCGCAAACAGCACCACCTTGCCGCTGGTCGGCCCGGCTGGCACAGCTGCCAGGTCAGACGTCCCTGCGCCACTGCCAAAGCGGTTGCGCAGGGTCTTTGCATGATACTCGGGGAGTATAGCGTCGGGATGCACGCCCAGAATCCTGTCCAGCGCCTTGCGACCGGTTTTGCTTTTATTGGTGGCATTTACAAGCTGAACGACAACAGGGATTCCGGCCAGCTTCCCGACTGTATCGGTTGATGTCAGGATACGGTCACGCCTTCGCACACGGCCTTTTTTAAACCTGACGGCCTTGGCGCGCAACATCAGGTGCGGGAAATCCACATTCCATTCATGCGGTGGCACATAGGGACACTTGGTCATGTAACACATATCACAGAGGTAACAGTGATCGACGACATCCCAGTACACTTCCCGGGCAACACCATCCAGCTCCATGGTATCGGACGCATCGATGGCATCGAACAAGGTGGGAAAGGAATTACACAGGTTAAAACAGCGGCGGCAGCCGTGACAGATGTCATAGACCCGCTCCAGTTCCCTGAAGAGGTTCTCTTCGTCATAGAACGAGGCACTGGTCCAGTCAAGCGGATGACGGATCGGCGCTCCCAGACTGCCTTCTCGTGTTCCTTCAGTTGTTGACGTCATTGATGCACTCCCTGTTTGCATACCCAACGCAAAGGGGCCGGAAAAACCGGCCCCCCGTTACAGACCGCACTTTCAAGACAAGTGTTTAATCGTCCAGTCCATCCAGCGCCTTCTGGAAACGATTGGCATGCGAACGTTCGGCCTTTGCCAGCGTTTCAAACCAGTCGGCGATTTCGTCAAAACCTTCGTCACGTGCAGACTTGGCCATGCCAGGGTACATATCCGTGTACTCGTGTGTCTCACCTGCAATTGCGGCTTTCAGGTTGTTCGAGGTGGCGCCAATTGGCAGGCCGGTAGCAGGATCACCGACCGCTTCCAGGTATTCAAGATGACCGTGCGCGTGACCGGTTTCGCCTTCTGCCGTGGAACGAAAAACAGCCGCGACATCGTTGTAACCTTCTACGTCGGCCTTGGCGGCAAAATACAAATAACGACGATTGGCCTGTGACTCACCGGCAAATGCATCTTTCAGATTCTGTTCTGTTGAGCTGCCTTTTAGATCCATAGTAGTGTCCTCGTACAATTCGATTGATGAGAAGCGCGCTGGCGCCAAGATTATTTAGACCTGGTCTAATAGCCAGTACTCTAGTCCGACTTGTTTACGACGTCAACCCGGGTCATTACCCGTTAAACAAGGGCCTCTCGATTGACCCCAATTACCGGGGTGGGGTAACGTAGGCCGATTATCAGAAAGATTCAAGCCATGGCAAAAAAAATTCCCGAAAAGCCCGATTTCGAGACCTCACTGAAAGAACTGGAAGCCCTTGTCGAGAGCATGGAGAAGGGAGACTTGAGTCTGGAGGACTCGCTCAGTCACTTCGAGCGTGGCGTACAGTTATCACGAACCTGCCAGCAGGCATTGAAAGATGCCGAACAAAAGGTCGAGATCCTGATGAAGAAAAGCGGCCAGGACGATATCGTACCGTTCAACGATGAAGACGCCTGACGCCGCACTAGCAGCGTTCATGGCACACTGCCAGGAACGGCTTGAACGCTCCCTCGATGCCTGGCTGCCAGCGACCAGTACGCTCCCGGCCAAACTCCATGAGGCCATGCGCTACACGGTAATGGGTGGCGGTAAACGTATCCGTCCGGTGCTGGTTTATGCAAGCGGGGAGGCACTGGGCGCCAACAGCAAGGCACTCGATCGACCGGCCTGCGCCATAGAACTTATCCACGCCTACTCATTAATCCATGATGACCTTCCCGCTATGGATGACGATGACCTGCGGCGTGGCAAACCCAGTTGTCACCGTGCATTCGGAGAAGCCACCGCCATCCTGGCCGGCGATGCATTGCAGTCTCTCGCCTTTCAGGTACTGTCCAGTGGTCTGGTCGACGGCATCGATGCAGCCACGCGTCTGCGCATGATCAATACGCTGGCACTGGCATCCGGTTCCCGCGGCATGGCCGGCGGACAGGCCATTGACCTGTCCGCCACGGGCCAGCAGTTGAATATCGCCGAACTGGAAGACATGCATATTCACAAGACCGGCGCATTGATTCGTGCCGGTGTGGTTCTCGGTGCACTGTGCGGCGAGACGCCGGAGCAGTCAGCCATCGACAAGCTGGATCACTATGCCAAGTGCGTTGGACTGGCATTCCAGATCCGTGACGATATTCTCGATGTCGAGGGTGAAACCGACGCCCTCGGCAAGAACACGGGAATGGACCAGGTCCACGAGAAATCCACCTACCCGTCGTTGATTGGCATGCACGCAGCCCGCCAGCGCGCCACCGAGTTGCACCATGAAGCCCTGGACAGCCTCTCTGGGTTCTCTGCCAGTGCTGACCCCTTGCGCTGGATATCAAGCTATATCATTGAGAGAGAAAGATAATTTAACAGGCGCAGGGTGTAGCAAATTGCACTCACGGTACTCCTCAGGTAATATCCCGACCAAATTACTCAGGAATTAGAGCATCCGCTGTCACTCAAACTCGACCGGCGGTGTGTGCACTACCCCTTTGGGCGGATTGGCACACTCCACAGTGACCGGTAGGCTCCTAATTCACTGACTTGTCAGACACTGCACAGGTAACACCGCGACACGATGAAATCCACCGAACTCGCGCACGGCAACCAGACTCGCATTGCCGATGTGCAAAACAGCGCCGATACCCGGCGGATTCCCATCGACAAGGTAGGGATCAAGGACATACGCCACCCGGTGCGCGTCAAGGATCGCTCCGTCGGTGAACAGCACACCATTGCCACCTTCAACATGTATGTCAATTTGCCCCATAACTTCAAGGGCACACACATGTCGCGATTCGTGGAAATCCTGAATACCCACGAACGCGAGATCACCGTTGAATCGTTTCGCGAAATGCTCAGGGAAATGACAGAAAGACTGGAAGCCGATTCAGGCCACATCGAAATGAAATTCGATTATTTTGTTAACAAGACAGCCCCTGTTTCCGGTGTCGAAAGCCTGCTGGATTATGATGTCACCCTGATTGGTGAAATTATCAACGGCAAGCCGAAAATGAATATCAAGGTGGTTGTCCCGGTTACCAGCCTGTGTCCCTGCTCCAAGAAGATCTCTGCTTACGGCGCACACAACCAGCGATCGCATGTCACTGTCAATGCAGAGACAAACGGCTTTGTGTGGATCGAGGATGTCATCGACATCATAGAAAAAGAGGCCTCGTGCGAACTCTATGGACTGCTGAAACGCCCCGATGAAAAGTACGTCACCGAGAAGGCTTACAACAATCCAAAATTTGTCGAGGACATGGTGCGCGATGTGGCCACGCGGCTGAACGAAGATGAGCGCATCAGTTCCTATACCGTGGAGTCCGAGAATTTCGAATCCATTCACAATCACTCTGCCTACGCCCTGATCGAGCATACCAAGCAGCAGGATTAGTCTTTTCCCCTGTTGCCCATTCGGGGCAATGGGGATTCTATTTCAACATCCTGTTTCGCCCTGACAGGTTTAGATTCTTCGCTTCCTGTTTCGTCATTTCTGACGAGACTTTTATTTTGCCGCCGGTTTCGCCCTGAAGGGCGAGGTACTTTTCTTTGCTCCGCCAAAGAAAAGTACCCAAAGAGAAAGGCGATCCCGGAGGCTTGCCCGCTGCGCGGGTACCCTGTGCTTCTCGGGATTTTGAGCGCTCGCCAAACTCGCAGCATTTGCCGCGCCTGCGGCTAGCAAATCCAGCTCGACAGACTGGCTCGCTGGCTCTCAAAATCCCTGCGATGCTCGGCGGCGCCAGACGGGGGTGAAACCCGTTACCCGTTACCCGTTTACCCCGTTGGCACTCACCGAGTACCACAGCCACTCCGGGAACAAGGCGCGCACCCTGTTTGAGGCAGGTTTACCTGCCGAGTTGTGCGCGCCCCCGGAGCGGGCGAGGAACGCAGGGCATCGGCGCAGCCGATGAGTGCACCGGGGTGCCCTTCTCTTTGGGTACTTTCTCTTGGGCACTCAAGAGAAAGTACCTAGCCCTTCAGGGCGAAATTAAGAAGGTAAAAGAATCTACCTGCCCAGGGTATATGAAACAGGCAGACAAAAAAGACACCACCACCGATTAATACTTCTTCCTCAAAGTCATCAACTGACCATCATTGGTGATCTCATCCGTCCCCAGATAGGACATACCCAGCAGGGTCAGTGCCGGCTGTGCGCCTTCCAGCACCACGGCTGGCACATTCCGAACCTCCAGCTCGCCAACCTTCACAGCATCCAGCATCACCACCAGGCCCGCTCGACGCCGGAGGCCGTCGTTACCGCTGAAGGCGTTCCAGTGACATGAAAATCAATACCCAGACGCCGCGCCTGGCTTGCATTCATCGCCACCTGGGTGGCACCGGTATCCACCAAAAAAGACACTGGCAAGCCATTGATACTGCCGACCGTGGTGTACATACCGGTGGAATTGCGCCAGACCTGCACCTCCTCGTCAGCAATCGCGTTTTTACTTGCGCTCACCCGGCCATCCAGTCGGGCCGTAACCTCCTCACCTTCAATCAGCAAGATGGCCGAGTCACTGCTGGCCGACACCAGCCTGATCCCTTCCGGACTGGTCTGACCCACTTTCAACAGACGTTGCTGACCCTCGACAAGCAGTACGGCACGATCAGTGAACAGACCAACGACACGCAGATCCATCCCCGCAAGAACGGGGACCTGGTGTACTGCAGTTACGAGCACTAGGAGGTACAGCAGAAATCTGGATAATGACATAACTCCATCCTGCAGGAGTTTGAAAAACGATTATGAGACCTCTGACCATATTTCGCCACATCCGCTGTGAAGGTCCCGGTTACCTGGCCGACGTGCTCGACCGGCAGGCTATCCCCTATCGAATCATCAAGATCGACAACAACGAGGCCGTTCCCGACAGCATTGAAGACACTGCCGGACTGGTCTTCATGGGCGGTCCCATGAGCGTCAACGATCCCCTGCCCTGGATCGAACAGGAACTGACATTAATCCGGATGGCACAGGACAAGGGGCTGCCGGTGCTCGGACATTGCCTGGGTGGACAACTGATTTCCAGGGCGCTGGGAGGAACCATTAGCGCCAACCCGGTCAAGGAAATCGGCTGGCACCCGGTGCGCAAGGCCGGCACAGCTGCCGCCGCCGACTGGTTGCGTGACGTACCCGCGCGAGCCAATCCTGTTTCACTGGCACGGAGAAACCTTTTCAATACCCGCGGGCGCCGAACTGATACTTGAAAATGACCACTGCGCACACCAGGCATTTGCCATGGGCAACACCCTTGCACTGCAATGTCATGTTGAAATGACAGCACCCATGGTGAGTGAATGGGCGGCACGCTATAAGGATGAACTGCAAGAGGTGACTGCAACCGTGCAGTCGGCTGCGCAAATGACGACACAACTAGATGCAAGGATCAGTGCCGCACAGCAGGTCGCCGACAGGCTTTATCAACGCTGGCTGCAACCCGTTCTTGACCCGTCCTGATTTTCTGCAGAAACCTCGCTGACGACAATGCACACTGCTGCTACTGATGCGTATTGCCCAATATTATTGAGACAACATCAGGCCCACAGATAAACCACCAGCAACTGCAACACCGCGGCAGCGGCAATCCCCGCCAGCAGATCATCCACCATGATGCCGAATCCACCACCGACGTTGCGGTCAAGCAGTCGTATGGGCCAGGGTTTGGCAATATCAAACAGGCGAAACAGTACAAAACCGGCAGCAACCCAGAACCAGCCGGGCGGTGCAAACGTCATGGTCACCAGGTAGCCAACAATCTCGTCCCAGACAATGGCCGGGTGATCATGTACGCCCATGCGCCGTGCCGTATGCGCACAGACGGGTATACCGATAAGGAACAGTGCCGCAACCAGCGCGATCATACACAGCCACAGGGCAGCGGCTGCAGCAGCAGGTAGACCGGAATCAGCCACCACGGTGCCTGCAGTACCCGGTCCCTTCGGCACCAGGCCACTGCCAAAACCCAGCGCCAGAAAATCCAGCGGGTGTCCCAACAGCCGGGGCGACAGTTGCTCAGCCATTCCCGTGCCCCCGAAATGCTGATAACCCTTAGTGACGGGGTGATACACATCACCATTTGCCTTCAGACAACGGATCCCGGGGTCCTGCTCTATGACACCGATAGCGGTGCAGGCAACCGGCTGGTTTGACAGGGCGGACTCCAGTACCTCGCAGGCCTGCGGCGACACGGTAAAACACAACTCATAGTCATCACCCGCCGATAACGGCATTTCATAGTACAGCTCCTGCTGTGCGAGACCCGCACGCTGAATGGTTTTTCTAAAGACGGCTGACCGTGGCAGCTCGTCAATAGAAATTGACGCTCCCATGGACGACGCACCCGTGCCATCTGCCTCCAGCAAGTGCCCGAGGTCGGCCAGCAAACCGTCAGAGATATCGATGGCTGCACTGGCATAATCACGTAACACCAGCCCCGTGGCGATACGGGGTTCCGGGTAATCGAGTCGTTGTCTTAGTGCCTTGTCAGCCTGATCACCGAGCTGCAGGGCAAGACCTGCATCGCCCAGAGTGCCGGTAACATAAATCCGGTCACCGGCGTTGCGCACCCTGTCGCCGCAGTGCGCGTCCCCGTGGGACAAACCCGTGGGCCTGCACGGTAACCGACAGCGGCCCGCGCGTGGTATCACCGCCAACCAGCTGTACGCCATAGCGATCAGCGAGGCGAAAGAAGGCCTGTGAAAAATCCTCTAGCCATACGGGGTCACTGTCAGGCAACGTCAGGGACAAGGTAGCCCATGCCGGGCTTGCACCCATCGCTGCAAGATCACTCAGATTCACGGCCAGCGCCTTGTGTCCGATGGCCGCTGCCGGGGTGAACACGGGGAAATGAATGCCGGCAACCAGGGTATCCATACAGACCACCAGTTCGCTGCCAGCCGGCACGCGCAACAATGCCGCATCATCACCGATGCCGGCAATCACATCCTCGCGTTGTGGCTGTTGCCGCCTGAAATAACGGCGAATGATCTCGAATTCGGTAGCCGACATTCCTGCTTAGCGGCCAGCAGGTTGCTTGCCCGTCTTGCTGCATTCAGCCGCACGCAACGTGTGCGCAGCCTTGTCCAGCACACCGTTCACGTAGGCATGTCCCTGCTCCGCGCCGAATTTTTTGGTGAGCTGTACGGCTTCGTTGATGGTGACGCGGTACGGGATATCAGGACGATACAGCAGTTCATAGACGGCCAGCCGCAGCACGGCACGCTCTACCGGGTCCAGCTGCTCGATCGGTCGATCGATATATCGGGAGATATTTTCATCAATGATATCAACATGTGTGGGCAACTTGCTAAGCAATTCAATGAAGTACTTTTGATCCGCCCTGGAGAAATCCTCAATCTCCAGGAACTGGCGACGAATCAGCGGCAGATCCGTACCGGAGAGATCCCACTGGTACAGTGCCTGCATGGCAAAACGTCGGGCACGGGCACGCTCATGTGCAGAAAAGTTCATTACCACCGGGTTTCCCACTAGCCTTCGAGGCTGCGCAGCAGGTTGATCATCTCGATGGTTGACATGGCCGCCTCTGCGCCCTTGTTACCGGCCTTGGTACCTGCACGTTCAATGGCCTGCTCGATGGAGTCAACGGTCAGCACACCGAACGCAATCGGAATATCGTATTTCAGGGAAACGCTGGAAAGGCCCTTGGTGCACTCGCCGGCAACGTACTCGAAATGCGGGGTGCCACCGCGAATCACCGCCCCGAGTGCAATGATGGCATCGAAACGTTTTGCAGCCGCCAGCCGTTGCGCCGCAATCGGCATTTCGTAGGCCCCCGGCACGCGGATAATCTGCAAGTCACGGTCATCGGCACCGTGGCGCCTCAAGGTATCCAGCGCACCCGCAAGCAGACTCTCCACCACAAAACTGTTGAAGCGCGAGACCAGCAAGGCTATACGTGCATCTCGCACCACCAGTTCACCTGCTACTGTCGTTATGTCACTCATGTGTCCATTCCTGAATTAAATTGAATCGAAAGCACGGCTTTTGCTGCATCAAGGCGGTGGCACCACCCTGGCAACCGCCATGCACCCGGAAAGCATCAAGACGCATTGTCTGCGGCCCGGAAAGTGTATTACGACACATACTCGACCACTTCAAGACCAAACCCTGCAATACCGTGTACGATCTTCGGTGCACTCAGCACCCGCATCTTCTGCACCCCCAGATCGGCAATGATTTGTGCGCCGACACCATAGGTCCGCAACTCGGTCGGCTTGCCGGGAATTTCTCCTGGCGGCGTCTGTTCCGGCAGATGATACGCCCTAATCTGATCCAGCAGCGCATCCGCTGACTCGCTCGGACGCAAAATAACCACCACACCGTGACCTTCCTGTGCCACCCGCTGCAGCGCCTGGCGCAAGGGCCAGTGCTCACCTTCCAGCTTGATGTCCACCAGGTCGCTGAGTGTATTTTGCAGTTGCACACGTACCAGGGTTGGTTCCCCCGGCCGGATCTCGCCCATTACCAGCGCCAGGTGGATGGCGCCGTCGATGGAATCAAGATAGGCATGCAGCCTGAAATTGCCATGCTCGGTCGCCAGCTCTGTTTCGGCAACATGCTCGACGGTCTTTTCATTCTCGATGCGGTAACGGATCAGGTCCTCGATCGTGCCTATCTTGAGATTGTGTTGTTTTGCATAGATCTCGAGGTCCGCACGACGCGCCATACTGCCATCCTGCCTGAGGATTTCGACAATCACCGACGCCGCTTCCAGTCCCGCGAGACGGGCCAGGTCACAACCGGCCTCTGTATGCCCGGCACGTGTCAGCACCCCGCCCGGCTGTGCCATCAGCGGGAAGATATGTCCCGGCTGCACGATGTCTGCCGGCCGTGCATCCGCTGCAACCGCCGCCTGTATGGTGCGCGCACGGTCCTGCGCCGAGATACCGGTAGTAACACCTGTTGCCGCCTCGATGGAGAGGGTGAAATTGGTTGAATGCACGCGAGGTATTGCTCTGCACCATCAGCGGCAACGCCAGTTGCTGACAACGATCACGGGTCAGCGTCAGACAGATCAAACCCCGGCCATGACTGGCCATGAAATTAATATCCTCGGGACGTACGTGGCTGGCGGCCATCAACAGGTCACCCTCGTTCTCACGATCCTCATCGTCCATCAGGATGACCATGCGACCGGCACGGATATCCTCGATGATTTCTTCTGTACTGTTAAACGACATGATAATAGCTGTGCCTGTTGAATATCGACGGTGTATACACCTGATGCAACCCTGTCCCGTTAACGCCCTCTCCCTGCGGGAGAGGGCCGTTGAGAGGCAATAACACGGGGTATCCGGTTACTATTATATCCCCTCATCCTGGCCTTCTCCCGAGAGCAGAAGAATTCTCTTTTGCTTCACCTGGTGATCGCTCATACCGTGCCATCATACGCTGATCACTTCCCCGGAAATCCACAGGACTCGAGCAAGGCACGGGTAATCCCTTCGCCAGTGCCTGACTGCGCCGCTGCATCGCCCAGCAACAGGCGTTCCAGGTAGCGCGCCACGAGGTCCACTTCCAGGTTGACCTGGCGCCCTGCCCGGTACGCATGCAGGGTGGTTGCCGTGAGGGTATGCGGCACGATATTCAATTCAAATACCGCACCATCCACCGTATTTACTGTCAGGCTGACACCGTCGACACAGATAGAGCCCTTGACGGCGATATAACGGGCCAGCTGCGCCGGCGCCTGCACCGTCAACTGAACGGAGCGACTGTCTTCCTTGCGTGCAGTCACCGTGCCGATACCGTCCACATGACCGCTGACGAGGTGACCACCGAGGCGGGTTTCCAGTGTCAGCGCCTTTTCCAGATTCACCGCATCATGCACCGCCAGTGAGCCAATCATGGTGCGTCTCAAGGTCTCTCCGGAGACATCGGCACAGAAGCCGCTGGCAGATTTTTCCACCACGGTCAGGCACACCCCACTGACAGCAATACTGTCACCGAGGTTCACATCGGTCATCGGCAGTGCGCCGGCATTGATCGCCAGTCGTACATCGCCGTCACGTCGTTGCAGTGCAGCAATGCTGCCGATAGCCTGTATGATTCCGGTAAACATGAACGCTTTTTCACACCTTCTAGTTACGCTTGCTGAAGCGGTGTACAACCGCGAATTCATTTTAAAAAACAATCGTGGCAGCTAACTGCTGCTACGTTATTCATTCAACCTGATTACAGTAGCACTGATCCGCCAGTCCTCACCGACAGCCCGCAGGTCATTGACCGACAACTGCACCCTTTGCTTCATGGTTGCCAGTCCCGGCAGGGCAAACAATCCGTGCGCCGCATCCCCCATCAGGTGCGGCGCCATGTAGATGACCAGCTCATCAATGAGACCGGCTTGCAGCAACGCACCGCACAAGGTCGCGCCGGCCTCGAGATGTATCTCGTTCATCCCCAGCGTCCCCAGGTAGCGCAGTACCGCTGGCAAATCCAGACGCTGGCCTTGCAACGGCAGCGTGACAATCTCAACCCCGCCCGCCGCAGCCGTGCCTTCTTTTCAGCATCCGTCACGGCGGTCAATAGCAGCGTGTTACCGGGCATCCCCAGCAGTCTCGCTTCCGGTGGCGTGCGCAAGCGGCTGTCCAGAACGACGCGCACCGGCTGCCGGATGGTATCCACCGCGTCATCATCGGGGCGCGCTGTCAGTGACGGATCATCGGCCAGTACAGTTTCTATGCCGGTCATAATGGCGGAACTGCGCGCCCGCAGTCGATGTACATCGCGGCGCGCGGCCGCGCCGGTGATCCAGCGACTTTCACCACTGGCCATGGCCGTACGGCCATCGATACTCATCGCCAGCTTGCAGCGAACCAGGGGGCGTCCATGACGCATGCGCATGACGAAGCCGGCGTTCAACTGTTCCGATTCCGCGGCCAGCACACCACTGCAGGTATCGATACCGGCCTGTCGCAATACCGCGAGTCCCTTCCCCGCGACCTGTGGATTCGGGTCCTCCATGGCAGCAACCACCCGCGCGACACCGGCCGCAATCAACGCCTCGGTGCAGGGTGGAGTTCGGCCATGGTGACAACAGGGTTCCAGTGTCACATAGGCGGTGGCGCCGGCGGCCTGCGCACCGGCCTGTTGCAGCGCATGGATCTCGGCATGCGGCCCACCGGCATGCTCATGCCAGCCCTCCCCGACAACCTCACCCGCCTTTACCAGCACGCAGCCGACGCGCGGGTTTGGATCCGTGGTTAACAGACCGCGTTCAGCCAGACGCAGGGCGCGTGCCATATACAGGTGATCGGTGGCAGGTGTCATATTCAAATAGCGGGAATGCAACAGCAACGAGCCGGAAACAACCTACAGCCGGCTATACCGTCAGGTATGTCACTGGATGTATTGATATCGCCCGTCTCGCTAGTCATCCGGCAGCAACGAAATCTGGTTCCTGGCATCTTCCGCCGTCGGTTCCTTTTCCAGTCGTTCGATTTCTTCACGAAACTCATTCACGTCCTCAAAACTGCGGTACACCGAGGCAAAGCGCACAAAGGCCACCTGATCCAGCTGGCGCAACTCATTCACCACCCACTCACCCAGTTGCCGGGAAGCGATTTCACGTTCGCCGCTGGCACGCAGGCGTTGCTGTATACGCATAATCGCCGCGTCCACACGTTCGGACTCCACCGGGCGCTTCTCCAGTGCGCGCATCATGCCCGCAGCGAGCTTGCCTTCATCAAACGGCTCCCGTGCACCACTGCCCTTGATGATACGCGGCATCACCAGCTCGGGTGATTCAAAGGTTGTAAAACGTTCACCACAGTCCAGACATTCACGCCGGCGCCGCACCTGCGCCCCCTCGCTGGCGAGCCGCGAATCGATGACCTTGGTGTCCTGTTTTCCGCAAAAGGGGCAATACATGACGCTGCTTCAGTTCGGGTTAACGAGAGGCATAGACTGGAAAACGCTTGCACAAATCAAGCACCTTGCTGCGCACGCTCGCAATGGTGTCCTGGTTTTCCATATCGTCCATCACGTCACACATCCAGCCGGCAAGCTCACGCGCCTCGGCCTCACCACATCCCCGGGTCGTGATTGCCGGGGTGCCGACACGAATCCCACTGGTGACAAACGGTGATTGCGGATCATTCGGCACGGCATTTTTGTTGACGGTAATATTGGCCGCATCCAGTGCCGCATCCGCCTGCTTCCCGGTAATGCCTTTATCGATCAGGTCAACCAGGAACAGGTGGTCGTCGGTGCCACCGGAAACCACCTTGTAGCCGCGCGCCAGCATCACCGCTACCATGGCACGGGCATTATCCAGTACCTGCTGCTGATAAACCCGGAAGGACGGCTCCATTGCCTCTTTCAGGGCAACCGCCTTGGCCGCGATCACGTGCATCAGCGGACCGCCCTGGATGCCAGGAAAGATCATCGAGTTGAGCTTCTTTTCTACCTCCGCATTGGCTCGCGCCAGGATCAGGCCACCACGTGGACCCCGCAGCGTTTTGTGCGTGGTAGTGGTAGTGACATCGGCAATATTCACCGGGCTCGGGTAGATACCCGCAGCAACCAGTCCCGCCACATGCGCCATATCAACCAGCAGCCAGGCACCGACACTGTCGGCAATGTCGCGAAAGCGTTGCCAGTCGACCTGTAACGAATAGGCAGAGAACCCGGCGACCACCATCTTTGGCTGGTGTGCTTTTGCCAGCACTTCCACCTGGTCGTAATCGATGGCACCGGTGGTGGCATCCAGGCCGTACTGGATGGCGTTGTATATCTTGCCCGAAAAGTTGACCTTTGAGCCGTGGGTCAAATGCCCACCGGCATCCAGGCTCATGCCGAGGATGGTGTCACCCGGCTGCAGCAGTGCCATATAGACCGCCGCATTGGCCTGCGAGCCGGAGTGCGGTTGTACATTGGCATAATCCGCATGGAACAACGCCTTCGCCCGATCGATGGCGAGTTGCTCGGCGACGTCCACGTACTCGCAACCACCGTAATAGCGCTTGCCGGGATAACCCTCGGCATATTTATTTGTCAGCACCGAGCCCTGCGCCTCCAACACCCTTGGACTGGCATAGTTTTCGGATGCGATCAGCTCAATGTGATCTTCCTGCCGCTGGCGCTCGCCCTGCAGCGCACCCCAGAGTTCCTCGTCATAGCCCGCGATCTGCATATCTTTATCAAACATTTCGTATAACCTTATGATGTGGAGATAGAAATATCCCGCTGACGGGAAGCGCTAGATAATAGCCCATCTGCCAGGGGCATGCGAACAGAATCCCGCTGATTTCCCCTGCTGAGCAGGCGGTTTCAACCCGACAACAGTACCTCCACAACCGCCGTCCAGGCCAGTGCCAGGTTACTGCGGTTATAGCCACCACCGCCCATGGCCAGCAGATGTCCGTCGCAGTGACGCCTGGCAAGTTGCAGCAAGCGCTTGGTGGCATGGCGGTGTGCCGCCGGACTGTAACGCAGGTCTGTGATCGGGTCGCCGGCGATGCTGTCTGCACCACACTGAAACAGGATAAACTGCGGCCGTGCGGCATCGATAAAGGCCTCGACCCGCTCCCAGGCAGCGAAGAACGCGGCATCGTCGGCGCCCGGTGGCATCGGGATATTCAGCTTGGTGCCGCGTGCCGCCCCCCTGCCGGTCTCCGCTGCACCGCCGCTGCCGGGGTAGAGATAGCGGCCGTCTTCATGCAGGTCCGCAAAGAACAGCTCGGGATCCTCTTCAAAGCTGTAGAACACACCGTCGCCGTGGTGTGCATCGATATCGACATAGGCGATACGCTGCAAGCGGTGCTGCCGGCGCAGTGTCTCAATGGCGATGCCGCAGTCATTGAAGACACAAAACCCGGCCGCCCGGTCACGACGTGCATGGTGCAAGCCGGCAATCGGTACAAAGGCCTGGAGGCAGTCACGGCTGAGGATACGCTCAATCGCATCCAGCACACTGCCAACGACATAGCAGGCCGACTCATAGATTCCCGGGAACGCCGGTGTATCGCCACTATCCAGATAGCCTATCCCCGTGGCCGATTGGCCAATGACGCGTTCGACATACGCTGAGGCTATGAAAGCGCTCGACCAGCGCCCTTGCAGCGGACACAGGTGCACATTGCTGCACCTGCTGATCCAGCCCGGCGGCGCAAGCCTGTTTCCAGAAGGCGCCCAGACGGTCGGGCCCGAAGGGGTGCCCCGCACCGAAGCCGTAGCGGGCGAGATCATCACCGATATAGACGCAGGGTGGTGTAGACATAGATGTGTTGACCCTTTTGCTTTCCCGTGCCTCCAGCGAAAGCGGAGAGCACAGTTTTGACCCGGATGCATGAGCGCAGATGGATTCCCATCTTCGCGGGAACAACCGGGTCGCTACAGAATGATTAATTAACAATTATTTATATTACTTTTCTCATGCGATTTATTTAATAAGCCCCCTTCTCGTTCATTGCAGTTTGCCCGCCAGAAAACGACGCCTATAATGTGCGTCCTTAGCTACACACCCCGGGGTAAGCAATGTAATGGCGCAGTACGTATATACCATGAACCAGGTGGGCAAGGTTGTCCCACCCAAACGCAGAATTCTTGACAATATTTCCCTGTCTTTCTTCCCCGGCGCCAAGATCGGCGTGCTCGGTCTGAACGGTTCCGGAAAATCCACCCTGCTGCGCATCATGGCCGGCGTGGACCAGGACATTGAAGGTGAAGCCCGCGCGCAACCCGGTATCCATATCGGCTACCTGCCACAGGAACCGGAGCTGGATCAAGACAAGGACGTGCGCGGAAATGTTGAAGACGGGCTGGGTGAGGTCAAGACCCTGCTGGACCGCTTCAATGAGATCAGCGACCGCTTTGCCGAACCCATGAGTGATGAGGAAATGAATGCCCTGCTCGAAGAACAGGGCAAGCTGCAGGATGCCATCGACGCCCTCGGCGGCTGGGAACTCGACCGCAAGCTGGAAATCGCTGCCGATGCCCTGCGCCTGCCACCCTGGGACGCCGATCGTCAGCACGCTCTCCGGCGGCGAACGTCGTCGTGTCGCACTGTGCAAACTGCTGCTCAGCAATCCCGACATGCTGTTGCTGGACGAGCCGACCAACCACCTGGACGCCGAAAGCGTCGCCTGGCTGGAACGTTTCCTGGTCGAGTATCCCGGCACGGTCGTCGCCGTCACCCATGACCGCTACTTCCTCGATAACGCCGCCGGCTGGATCCTGGAGCTTGACCGTGGCCGCGGCATTCCCTGGGAAGGCAACTACTCATCGTGGCTGGAGCAAAAGGAACAGCGCCTCGCCACCGAGGAGAAACAGGCCTCTGCACGTCAAAAGGCGATCAAGGCCGAACTGGAATGGGTGCGCTCCGGCGCCAAGGGCCGGCATGCCAAGAGCAAGGCGCGACTGGCGCGTTTCGAGGAACTGGCCTCGCAGGAATCGCAGCAGCGCAACGAGACCAAGCAACTCTTCATACCACCCGGACCGCGACTGGGTGACCTGGTCATCGAGGCCAAACATATCAGCAAGCGCTTTGGCGATACCCTGCTCTACGAAGATCTCAATTTCAACCTGCCACGCGGCGGCATAGTCGGCATCATTGGCCCGAACGGCGCCGGCAAGACGACCCTGTTCCGCATGCTGACCGGCACCGAGCAGCCCGATTCCGGCGAATTGCGTATAGGCGAAACGGTCTCGATTGCCTGCGTGGACCAGAGCCGTGACAGCCTCGATGGCAGCAAAACCGTGTGGGAAGAAATTTCCGACGGTCAGGACATCATTACGGTCGGCAAACATGAACTCAACTCACGCACCTACGTGTCGCGTTTTAATTTCTCCGGCACAGAACAGCAGAAACACGTCGGCAACCTGTCGGGTGGTGAACGCAACCGTGTACACTTGGCGAAGCTGTTAAAGAGCGGTGGCAATGTGCTGTTACTGGACGAACCCACCAATGACCTGGATGTAGAGACGCTGCGTGCACTGGAAGAGGCGCTGCTGGATTTCCCCGGCTGTGCCGTGGTGATTTCACACGACCGCTGGTTCCTCGACCGGATTGCAACCCATATACTGGCGTTCGAGGGAGACAGCCAGGTAGTCTGGTTTGAAGGCAACTATGCCGATTATGAAGCCGACAAAAGACGTCGACTCGGTGCGGATGCGGACCAGCCGCACCGGATAAAATACAAACGACTGGATAGCTGATACATGTCACAGGAAAGAAGAGAAGCGCTGCGCAGATTCGAGCAGAAAATGCGTGAACAGGGTGCCGACGGTTTTGCAGACGGCCCACGCCCGTGGGAACACTGGGATGAATCCGGCCACCAGGCAAACAATCGCATCTGGGAAGGCAGTGCCAGGCGCATTTACCCGGGGAGCAGAAAGGCGCGCAGCCTCGGTCATCGACTGTTATCCGTGCTCGCCTTTATTGCACTGACCACCCTGCTGGTCGGTATTGGCGGCGTCTATTTCTCCCACACACAAACTCAACAGCTGGCAGCAACCGCTGTCCAGCCCCTGCCCTTCACCGAACCGCCGCGGCCCGCAGCGGCGGACAGTGATTCGGTCATTGTGGCGGCAACCACGCATAAACTGAACGAACTGTCAGCGCCTGCAGCAGGGACAGGACCCACGCAGCCGCAGAGACAGGCGGCAGTAGAAATGGCCGCTGCAGACATCGATCGCTCCCCGGATAGAGACGGAACCGCAGCGCACACCGTGATGGCCATGCCACCGCTAACCACAGCCGAAACGGCTCCACCAGAGACAACGGGCGCCGCCGCTGTTGGAGTGGCGGCTGCAGACACCGATCTCTCCCCGGATAGAGGCGAATCCGCTGCACACACAGTGATGGCCATGCCAGCGCCAAGCACACCCGAAAAGACACTGCCGGAGACAACGGGCGCCATTGATTCGGTTGATTCGGTTGATTCGGTCTCCATTGAAACCATCGTCACTGAACAATCCGTCACGACCACGGTGTACACCCGTAATCCCCGGCAGGATGAAGCGGAAGTTGTCGCGGCCATAGAAACGACGCCGCCCCCGTTCGCGCACAAGATCGCTGCCAGAGAGGCACCTGACTCCCGGCCTCTCAACACCGGCCTCAACCGACGACGTGGAAAGCCGCGAAGCTGTTGCCGATGCATCGGCTGCAAACCTGCAGCTGCTCCCGATCGATGATGCCCCGGCAGCACCCGAAGCACCACCCGAGGCGCTGCCAGACAACCCGCCCGCCGCACACACACCGAAGCCATCGCGACAATCGCAGTGGCTGACATGAGCAGCGAGACAGCCACCACGGAGTCATCATCAGCATCGAAGTCCGAATCGACCAGACGTCAGTGATGATCAAAACGATGCCCTGCCAGACAATCCGCCCGCCGAACAGGGCGAGGCGGCCAGCATCGATCTTGCAGCGGCTGACACGGACCGCTGCGACCACCGCCAGGGAGTTCACCCGCAGAGGCCGCCGCCGAAGTCACCGCAGCAGCGGAAGTCGAAACTGTCACTCCGCTGGCCCCGGTTGCGAAAACGGGTGGCTGGGTCATCAACCTCTCGTCCTACACCCGTGAGTCAACGGCCAACAGAAAGCTGGCACTGTTTCAGCAACAGGGTGTCGATGCGGAGGTCTTTGCAGTCACTATCAACGACAAACCCATGTACCGCATCCGGGTTGCCGGCTTGAAAGTCGCCGCGCCGCAAAGGCAGAGGTCCAACCAGTGGAACAGAAGCTGGGCCTGGAAGGCGCCTGGATGTCAAACGCTAATCGTTAATCCGCAGACTCCCTCTCCCTTCGGGAGCACCCAAAACGCGGGCATAAAAGGGTTGGGGAGAGGGGATCAAATAAGACAACAGCCCTCATTCACCCCCTCTTCCCGTCCCTCTCCCGGAGGGAGAGGGACGGTCTGTCTTTCTTCAGTGCCGGGTTAACCTACCCACACCCGCGCATTGCGGAACATGCGCATCCAGGGGCCGTCCTCACCCCACTCGTCCGGGTGCCAGGAATTGGTGACCGCACGGAACACCCGCTCCGGGTGTGGCATCATGATGGTGACCCGACCATCGGCCGTCGTCAGCCCGGTGATGCCGAGCGGTGAACCATTCGGGTTCTGCGGATAGCGTCGTCGCCACGGCACCACGACCATCCACATAGCGCGCGGCGACCAGACCGCTGTTCATCACATCGGCCGCTGCGCCATCATCAGGAAATTCTGCACGGCCCTCGCCATGCGCGACGGCAATCGGCAACACCGACCCCTGCATGCCCGAGAAAAACAGCGCGGGTGACGCCAGTATCTCCAGCTGCGAGTAACGCGCCTCGAACTGCTCGGATTGATTGCGTACAAAACGCGGCCAGTGCTCCGCGCCCGGAATCAGCTCTTTCAGCGTGGACAGCATCTGGCAACCATTGCAGACGCCCAGTGCGAAACTGTCCCGGCCGTGCAAAGAAGGCCTCGAACATATCGCGCAGTTTGCTGTGGAACAATATCGATTTGGCCCAGCCCTGCCCGGCCCCCAGCACGTCGCCGTAGGAGAACCCGCCACAGGCTGCCATCCCCCTGAAGCCATCCAGTGATTGCCGCCCTGACAGCAGGTCGCTCATGTGGACGTCAACCGCTTCAAAACCGGCGCGATGAAAGCGGCCGCCATTTCAACCTGGCCATTGACGCCCTGCTCCCTGCAGTATCGCCATCCGCGGGCGCACGCCGGTCGCGATCATTGGCGCGGCCACATCCGCGTTGAGTTCGAAGCGCGGCAGCGGCCGGATACCCGGATCGCTCGCATCCAGCAAGCCATCATATTCTTCACGGGCACAGTCGGGATTGTCACGCAGTGCCTGCAGCCGGTAGCTGGTCTCGGACCAGGCACGTTGCAAGTCGACGCGATTTTCGGACAACATGACCTGCCCGTTCACCGCAAACGTTCACACGGTCATCCGTCGCCAGGGTACCGATCAGCTGCGCGGCCTGCTCCAGTCCCGCCGCCTTCAATGCCGCCATCACATCCGCGGTGTCCGTACGCCGCACCTGCATCACTGCGCCCAGTTCCTCGGCAAACAGGGCGGCCACCGCATCAGCGGCCTGCAGCTGGATGGACACGCCGCAATGCGCTGCAAAACACATCTCGCAAATACACGCGAACAGGCCGCCATCGGAGCGGTCATGATAGGCCAGCAGCTTGCCGGACGCGTTCAATGACTGAATCACTGCAAAGAAGGCCTTCAGCTGTGACGGTTCATCCAGGTCAGGTGGTACAGAACCGAGCTGTTTATACACCTGCGCCAGCGCAGAACCGCCGAGACGGTTGTTACCGAGGCCGAGATCAAGCAGTATCAGGTCGGTATCACCGCTATCGGTTCGCAGTTGCGGGGTCAGCGTCTGTCTTACATCGCACACCGGTGCAAACGCGGAAATAATCAATGACAGTGGCGCGGTGACCGACCGGTCTCTCCCCCTGCTTCCGTTCCAGACGGACTTCATGGACATGGAGTCCTTGCCCACCGGGATGGCAATCCCCAGTGCCGGGCAGAATTGCTCGCCAACGGCCCTGACGGTGTCATACAAGCGTCGCATCCTCGCCGGGGTGACCGGCCGGTGCCATCCAGTTTGCCGACAACACGATCCTGCCGATCGCGTCGATGCGGCTGGCGGCAATATTGGTAAGCGCCTCGCCGACGGCCATGCGGCCAGATGCCGGGCCATGCAGCAAGGCCACCGGGGTGCGTTCACCCATCGCCAGCGCTTCACCGGTGTAACCGCAATAATCCGAGGCCGTCACGGCCACATCGGCCACCGGCTACCTGCCACGGACCCACCATCTGGTCGCGCGTCACCATCCCCGTCACCGAGCGGTCGCCGATGGTAATCAGGAAGCTTTTGTCAGCCACTGCCGGCAGGTGCAACACACGATAGGCCGCCTCCCGGATATCGACGGCTGCAGTGGAGAACGCCGGGAACGTAGTCGACAGCTGTTGCACATCACGCAGCATCTTTGGCGGCTTGCCCAGCAACAGGCTCATGGGCAGATCGATCGGGGTGTTGTCGAAGTGACTGTCACCGAGCACCAGCTGTTGACGTTCCGTTGCCTCACCCAGCACGGCGTAGGGACAGCGTTCACGTCGACACAGGCTTCAAAATCGTTCAGCTGGGCACGATCGACCGCCAGCACATAACGTTCCTGCGATTCGTTGCACCACACCTGCATCGGCGTCATGCCCGGGTCATCGTTGGGTATGGTTCGCAGTTCGAAGCGCCCGCCTCGACCACTGTCATTCACCAGTTCAGGAACGGCGTTTGACAGGCCACCGGCACCGACATCGTGTATCGAGATGATCGGATTGGCCTCACCTTGCGCCCAGCAGGCATCGATGACCTCCTGCGCACGCCGCTCCATCTCGGGGTTGCCGCGCTGCACCGAGGCAAAATCGAGGTCCTCGGCACTGGCGCCGCTGGACATGGACGATGCCGCTCCTCCGCCCAGCCCGATCAGCATGGCCGGGCCGCCCAGTACCACGATGGGCGTATCAGCAGGGATCTCGTTCTTGTTGACGTGTTCCTCGCGGATCTGGCCACAGCCACCGGCCAGCATGATGGGCTTGTGATAGCCACGCATTTCGTGGCCGGCACCCGCGGGCACGCGTTCTTCAAAGGTACGGAAATACCCGCACAGATTGGGCCGGCCGAATTCATTGTTGAATGCCGCGGCACCCAGTGGCGCCTCGATCATGATATCGAGTGCCGACACAATCCGTGCCGGCTTGCCATGGTCGGTCTCCCAGGGCTGTTCAAAGTCCGGGATGCGCAGGTTGGATACAGAAAAACCGCACAACCCCGCCTTCGGTTTGGCGCCGCGTCCCGTCGCACCTTCATCGCGTATTTCGCCACCCGATCCGGTGGCCGCCCCGGGAAAAGGCGAAATCGCCGTCGGGTGATTGTGCGTCTCTACCTTGACCACCAGATGCGCGGCTTCCGGATGAGTGCGGTAACAATGCGTGACGCTATCCGCAAAGAAACGCTCCACCTCGAAGCCGGTGGTCACCGCCGCGTTGTCGCTGTAAGCCGACAGGATGTTCCCCGGATTCGCCTTGTAGGAGGCGCGGATCATTTCGAAGAGGCTGCTCTCCTGCGCGATTCCGTCAATGGTCCAGTCGGCATTGAATATTTTATGGCGGCAGTGTTCCGAATTGGCCTGTGCAAACATCATCAGCTCGATATCGACGGGATTGCGACCAAGCGCGGTGAAATTCTCCACCAGGTAGTCGATCTCATCTGCCGACAACGCCAGCCCGAGATCATCATTGGCTGCCTGCAGTGCCGCCCGTCCACCGGCCAGCACATCTACCCTGTCATACGGTGCGGGTACGGCGTGCCGGAACAGGACGTCGGTATCGTTGACATCAAACAGCACGGCCTCGGTCATGCGATCATGCAGCAGTGGCAACAGCCGTTGCCGCTGTTGCTCGGATAACACCGCATCACCAGCGAGCGCGAGCGTATAGACAATGCCCCGCTCGACCCGCCGCACCTTGTGCAGACCGCAGTTATGCACGATGTCCGTGGCCTTGCTGGACCAGGGTGAGATGGTTCCCGGACGCGGCACAGCGACCAGCTCAAGTCCCGCAGGTGCATCGCCCGAACGCGCCGGGCCATAGCTCAGTAACTTTTCGAGCACCGCCTGTTCTTTCGCGGTCAGTGCCTCGTCGAGTTCGGCGACATGCAGGTATTCCGCCCAAACAGCAGATACCGACGGCAGCTGCATGGCAATCTGCTCGCGCAGCTTCTGCAGGCGAAAATCAGACAGTGCGGGACAACCACGCAAGTGCAGCATCAGGACTCCAGGGCAGCTAACCGGTGAAGCGGGGGATGATACTGGATGGGCAGGCACGGGACAAAATGTCGTTGCCGGAAAGGTTCCCCCTCGGGAGTTTTGTCACCCCTGACTCAGACAATTGTGCGCCAGTCCAGGCCCGCCTCCTGCCCCGCGACGCCAATCCAGTCTGTCTCACAATCCAGCACCCTTGCCAGTACCGCCTGTGCCAGCTCCGCGCGATTGTTCTTGTCGCTGAGGTGGGCTGCGACCAGGTGCTGCAGGCGCGAGCAATCCAGCTGTGACAGCAGCCTGCCAGCCTGTGCATTACTGAGATGCCCCAACGGTCCACCGACACGCTGCTTGAGCGTCGCCGAATACGGCCCTGTCGCGAGCATCTCAGCGTCGTGATTACACTCCAGCAACAGGGCATCACACGCATCCAGGCACTCGATGATGTGTGGTGTCATGCGGCCGGCATCGGTCAGCACACCCAGACGCCGTGCCCGATATTCGAATACAAACTGGCAGGGTTCCTGCGCATCGTGCGGCACGGTAAAGGGACGCACCTGCAGATCATCGATGCTGAATTCCGCATGAGCGTCAAAATACTGCACCCGCGGCAATTCGTTATCGCGCAACATCCGTTGCGTACCGCGGGTGATCCACACCGGCAGGTCGTATTTTCGTGCCAGCAGCGGCACGCCCCGGACGTGATCACCGTGTTCATGGGTGACCAGCAAGGCGCTCAGGTCTCCCGCCGTGCGTCCCAACCGGGACAGGCGTCGTTCGGTTTCACGGCAGGAAAATCCGCAGTCGATCATGACCAGCGTGGAACCCGCCTCTACCAGCGTAGCATTGCCGCGACTGCCACTGCCAAGGGAAGCGAAACGCATGGAGTATGGTTATACCTGTATCAGGCCAGGACCCCGGAACAGAAAATCGCCAGCGGTCGCTCTGCACGCGGCAGCGACCCTAGCGCTACTGAATTGTTCTTCCAGCAAGGTGAGTATCCGTTTCGCTGTTGAGCTGGTATCCCGCTCTCCCTGTGAATTATTGACAATCACGTTGGTCGTGGGCCCGTTCGCCTGCAGCAAAATTTGATACTGCATACCCTCTTTATCCTTGGATGAGGACCACAAACCAATTTTGCTAAGGAATCCTTCCTTGTTTTGATCTGCCAGCGGGTCATTGTACTGGACATAGTAGATACCATCCGTGCGGTTACGGTCATCGACGGCAAAACCAACCCGGTCAAGGGCCACACCGGTACGACGCCAGGCACGCGAGAAGTCCTCGTTAATCACCAGCATGTCCCCGGACCCGTCAGACACCAGCTGCGCGCGTGCACTCTGTTGCGTCTGCTGTGCAACCATAACCGAGGCGCGCTGCTCTTCCACGCCAAGAAACACAATCATGCGCTTGAGCATCTCCGCTTCCAGTTCCGGGTCGGACGGACGCGGCTGCCATACGTGGTGGGATCGATGGCACTCCCGGAAACGACTTCTTCCACGCCCCGGTGAGTCACATAGATTTCAGTGGTACCGGGGTCAGCGCCACGCTCCAGCCGGGTGCGGTACTGGTCGCGCGTCGCAGCCGAATAGACTGAATCGATCACCTTGCCAAGCACGTTCCGGATCATACCCTGGGGTATGTCTGCCCGGTTCTCGAGCCAGCCGGTCTCGAGTATACCGACACGGGGATCTTCCTTCTTGATCAGGAAACCTTCCTGTAACCAGAATTCCTTGACCTGCGGCCATAGCTGGTCCAGGGCTCCCGGAAACCACCAGCCACTGCTGGTCACCATCACGCTGCACAGGCATGTTGGCCTGGTCCGGTAACACGGCGGTGCCGCCACCCGACGGCAAGTCAGCCCCGTATTCGGTATAGGTGGTTCCGGCAATATCAATCGACGCCGGTGCATCAATAATCGTGTTGGATGACAAATCCGGCGGTACTTCCAGCGTATCAGTCGGCTTGCTCTTCTTGTAATCGACCTTCTTGGCGCCCGGCGCCAGTGTGTCATACATACTGCAGCCCGACATCAAAAACAGGCCGGCAAGCGCCATCATCGAAACCGCGGGTTAATCCAGATAGTTGCATACAGGTGTCCTACTGTTCAATTACGCCGGCCTGCCTGAGCGCCTGCCGGACTGTGTCATGGTATTCATTGGCCAACGGTGTCAACGGCAAACGTATCCCTGCCGGAATCAGGCCCATTTCATGCAACGCCCATTTCACCGGTATCGGGTTCGATTCGACAAACAGGGTGCGATGCAGGATCTCCAGGCGCGCATTAATGGCAGTCGCCGTGTCACGGTCACCGGCCAGTGCAGCCGCACACATTTCATGCATGGCTGCCGGTGCCACGTTGGCGGTTACGGATATATTGCCCTGCCCGCCCAGCAGCATCAGTTCCATCGCCGTGGCATCATCACCACTGTAGAGCTCAAGGCGGTCTCCGCAGCGGTCAAGGATCTCGCGTGCCCGGTTCATGTCACCGGTGGCCTCCTTGATCCCGACGATGTTGTCGATGGCCGCGAGCCGCTCCACCGTGGCCGGCAACATGTCAACGGCAGTACGTCCGGGTACATTGTACAGAATCTGGGCGATGGGCACGGCCTCGGCCACCGCCTTGTGATGCTGGTACAACCCCTCCTGGGTCGGTTTGTTGTAGTACGGGGTCACCAGCAGGCAGGCATCCGACACCGGCATGATAGGCGCAGCGCGTAAGATCAATGGCTTCACGGGTGGAATTGGCACCGGTGCCGGCAATCACCGGTATGCGGCCGGCCGCCATTTCCACGGTGCGCCGAATCAAATGGCAGTGTTCTTCCTCGTTCAGGGTGGCAGACTCACCGGTGGTACCGACGGCAACCAGGGCATCGCTGCGATTCTCGACATGAAAGTCGATCAAGCGCTGCATGCTCTCTTCATCGATAGCGCCGCCCTCCCGCATCGGGGTAACCAGCGCTACCATACTGCCCTGAAACATCACCAGTATCTCCGCACCCAAATAAAGACCGACATGGTACTGGCGCCACCCCGGACTGACAAGACAAACCAGATCAGGCAGGCATTTCGACCCATAGTCACAGCATTGATGCTAGACTAGCGCGTAACATTGCCCACTGGTACGAACGACCGTTGACACCCCGATAAATGAACGAATTATCCGCCACCGTAAACAACCAGCTGGTGCTCTCTGCACTTGGCGAAGACAAGCCCGGCATTATTAACGAATTATCACGCTGCGTGCTGAACAGCGGCTGCACCATACTTGACAGCCGTATGGCCGTACTCGGCGGTAATTTTGCCCTGTTGCTGCAGGTGGGTGGCAACTGGAACAATATCGCCAAACTGGAAAACCAGATAGCCGGTCTGGAATCAGGCCTCGGCCTGACCATTACCTCGCGACGCACCTCCCTGCAGCAAGCCGAAAAAGACCTGCTGCCCTATGGTGTCGACGTGGTCGCCCTGGACCAGCCAGGTATCGTGCATAATCTGGCAAAATTCCTGTCACAGCGGCAGATCAACATCCAGGAAATGGTGACTTCAAGTTACCCGGCCGCACATTCGGGTACCCCGATGTTTTCAGTACACATGACGGTCGAAATCCCGGCCAGTACCCAGATCTCCTCACTGCGCGAAGACTTCATGGAGCTCTGCGACCAGCTGAACCTGGATGCCGTGATCGAGCCGGTGAAGACCTGACAGCCGTTCGCGGCTGCAATCCGCTCCTGCATGAAGGTTGCCTGGACAGGCGGTGTCGTCTATAAATGCCTACAATTGGCCACGGAAGCACCACGGAAAAACACGAAAGAATAAATTCCTGACGGGAAAATTTCCGTGTCATTCCGTGTGCTTCCGTGGCGAGGTTGTTAATTCAGTGCCATTCCGTTGCTGGATGAACAGTCACGACTGCAGGCGCGCATGGCTGCGCTAATTGGGTAATTGAGCACAGGAAATACACGCTTATGAGCAAGGTAACCGTTGGCAAAAAGGTCCCGGATTTCAAGCTGCCGGCTACCGGGCGAGCAGGACATCGCCCTGTCTGATTTCAGGGGAAAGACATGTCGTGCTGTACTTTTATCCGAAAGACAGCACCTCCGGCTGCACCACCGAAGGCCAGAACTTTCGCGACAACATCAACACGTTCAAGCGCCGTAACACCGTGATCCTCGGCATTTCACGGGACAGCGTGAAATCTCACGAGAACTTCAGGGAAAAACAGGCCTTCCCGTTTGATCTGCTGTCAGATGCAGACGAGAAAGTCTGCAGCTTATTCGATGTTATCAGGGAAAAGAATATGTATGGCCGCAAGGTGATGGGGATTGAACGCAGCACCTTCCTGATCGATGACCAGGGTGTACTGCGTCGGGAATGGCGCAAGGTAAAAGTAGCGGGACATGTGGATGAAGTGCTGGAGGCGGTGAAGGCATTGTGAAGGCACGCCCGCCAGCCGCACTCACACCGGTCAGTACCGCACATCGACGGCGCTGCGCTGAAATTACGCTGCGGACGAGGCCCGGGGATCTGCCCCGGCATCATCACCCGCGATCTTTTCCGGCCAGGCATTCAACACGGCCTGCACCAGCGTCGCCAGCGGTATGGCAAAGAACACACCCCAGAAACCCCAGAGGCCACCGAATATAAGGATGGCGATAATGATTGCCACCGGATGCAGGTCCACGACCTCGGAAAATAACAGCGGCACCAGCAGGTAACCATCCAGCGCCTGCAGCACACCATAGGCAAACAGCAGCCAGCCAAATTGCGGGCTCCAGCCCCACTGGAACCAGGCGATAAGCGCCACCGGCACCGTCACAACGGCCGCGCCGACATAGGGAATGATGACCGACAGACCCACCATGGTCGCCAGCAGCAGTGCATAATTCAATCCCATCAAGCTAAAGGTAGTAAAGGCGACGACACCCACAATAAAGATTTCCCATACCTTGCCACGCACATAATTCGCCACCTGCACGTTGACATCATGGGCCACTTCATCAACCAGCCGGCGTTGTGTGGGCAGACTCCTGCTGAACCAGGCGAGTATCCGGTACTTGTCCTTGAGGAAGAAAAACACCAGCACCGGCACCAGGATGCTGTACACCATCAGGCTGATCAGCCCGAAGAACGCTGGCAGCGACAGTGACAGGACATGCTGGCTCATTGCCGTGATCTCCGCCCTGATCGCATGCGATCAGGTCACTGACCTGCGCCTCGGTGAACAGGTTCGGATACTGCTGCGGCAACTGCAGCAAACTGTCCTGCCCCAGCGTAATAATGTTCGGCAATTCCCGGACCAGTTGTGTCACCTGGTATGACAGCCGCGGCACCAGCCAGAACAGCGCAAACACCAGGAACGACATGAACAGGATGAACACCAGTGTCACCGCAGATATTCGCGGCGCGCCCAGCTGGTGGGTTTTCTCGACCGCACCATCCAGCAGGTAGGCAATCACAACAGCGGCCAGCACCGGTGCCAGCATCTGGCCAAGAGTCAGGATGACGACGAAGACGACAACCAGTGACACCCCGAGTATGACCACATGCGGATCAGAGATGTAACGCTCATACCATTCGCGCAGGATATTCATCCACTCAACCCCTGTTACCTGACTTCATTTGCTCGTAGTGTCTGCGGAATATTTCTTCCAGTTCGTCGATGACCCCGACCGGATCGGAACCCTGCATGATGTTGGTAGCAACCAGGTCGGAGGTGGCACTCAGCATCTCGGCCTTGTTGAGCATGGGGTAGCTTTTCGACAGGCGTTTCAAGGCACCGACTACCGACTCCTCCGCCGGCCGCTCGATCAGTTCCGGTTCCGGGACAACCTCGGGTTCAGCTTTCACGGTGGACACTGTGTGCCGGGGTACGACTGGCAAGGAATGCTGCAAAGGCGAGCAAGGTCGCCTGATCGCCCGCACCAAGCTGCTGGAAAAGCTCGGTTAACTGCTGTTGCACTGATGCCATTTGAGAGTCGTTAAAGTTCCGGGCGGTTAACGTGCAGTCCGGTTTCGCGTCGCGTTATTCGACACCGGATCAAGTGGAAAGTAAAGCGTTCAGGTCTCGTCCTTGTGAGACAAACAGTAGGCACGTGCAAACGCCAGCAGTTCATCCATGGCACGCTGGCGGAATTTCTGTTTCTGGTGCACAAAAGAGAACGGTCGTTCCATCGGGGGATCCAGTTTCAGGGCCACCAGTGTACCCAGTTGCAACTCCTTGTGGATAGTAACCTCGGAAACAATCGACACACCCATACCTGCCTCGACGGCACCCTTGATCGCCTCCGGACTGCCCAGTTCCATGGCGACCTGGATATCGGCCGGCTTTAACCCTGCATCGGTCAGGTACTCATGGATCACCTCGCGGGTGCCGGAGCCTTCCTCGCGGGCGATATAGGCATGATCCAGCAACTGCTTGAGCTTGATCTGCCTGCTGCCGGCGAGTGCGATGCTGTGGCGGGACAATCGCCACCAGCCGGTCATAACGACAATTCTCAACAACCAGGTTCTTGTTCAGTACCGCCGATTCCACCACGCCCAGATCGATATCGTTATTCTCGACCATGGACACGATGCCCTCCGAATTCGACACCTTCAGGTGCACGTTGACATCCGGGTACTTTCTTTTGAAATCACCCAGCAGCGCCGGCAACATGTACTCGGCAATGGTGGTACTGGCGCCGATGATCAGTACACCACTGATTTCACCGGTCATGTCGCGTACCGCATTGTCCATTTTCGCGTACAGCTCGAAGATCTGGTCCGCGTACTCATAGACGCGCTTGCCGGCATCGGTCAGGCTGATACGATTGTGGGTCCGGTCAAACAGGCGGGTATTGAAATATTCCTCCAGCTGGCGCACCTGAAAGGTCACGGCCGGCTGGGTCATGTGCAGGCTTTCCGCAGCCTTGGTAAAACTCAACAGGCGAGCAACGGTGTGAAAAACCTGTAATCTGCGATCAGCCATAAATTTCCTGCCAGTAAAACCCGTAAACGGGAAAGGGGGTATTCTATAAATCGTTGCGACTATAAATTAATTTTGGGGGAGACTCCATCCGCAATGGCTGGGTTTATGACGACCCACTATTACGAGTCACCCGGATGCACACGGGCATTCAACATCTCCAAGTACATGTATTATATATATTTTTTAAATTAACAAGACAGGTCCGTTACGGGCACCAGCCCTCTTACCCGTGGCATCGACGCGGGATTGCCGACTGCAATTACCCCGTGACTGCACTATC
>CAVOZZ010000004.1:0-244833 GCA_963701505.1 uncultured Gammaproteobacteria bacterium | reverse complement strand
GCGCTCGATTTGAGATCGGATTCTAGCTGCAGTGGCGGCGACATGACGCGCAGAAATCCGGTGGTGAGATGACAGGGGCTGGTCTTGCTGCTGCTTACAGGAGCTTGCTTTGCAGCAACAGCGATCCAGGTGGTGCCCCGCATGCTTAGTGTTTCCCCTTGCTTGCATGCGTTGGCAGCGTCTATGACGTTCTGGACGCAGGCTTCCCGGCGTTCATGATCCCGCTGGTTGACCCGTGTCATCACCGGTGTCGCGAGGTCCGAGATGGCCTCCCCGTATGCTCGTCCGTCAGGTACTTCCAGTACGTCTATGTCGAGTTCTTCAAGGGTGATGTCTTTGCAGCCGCTCGGGGTCTGCCAGGACGAAGAGGCCGGTGCCGGTACGGTCAGTATAGTAAAGGTTGTGGTGGCAGATTTATTTCTGGCACTTCGGGCAGTAAAAGGTCGATCGCTGGCCCTGGCGTATCTCCCTGATGGGGACGCGACAGCTGATACAGGGTTTGCCTGCCTTGCCGTAGACGTTTAAATGCTGTCTGAAATAACCCGGCTTGCCCTCGCCATTGACAAAGTCCCGCAGCGTTGTGCCACCCTCGCGAATGGCGTCATTCAGTACCTCTTTTATCACTTCTGCCAGCAACCGGTATTTATCCCTGCTGACTTTACCGGCGGCCCGTCCCGGGTGGATGCCGGCCATGTACAGGGCCTCGCTTGCATAGATATTGCCGATACCAGCCACAACGTGGCTGTTCATTATGAACTGCTTGACGGCAACCTTGCGTTTTCGTGACTGCAGGAACAGGTAGTCGCCGTTAAATACCTCGCCGAGTGGTTCACAGCCAAGCGGGCGGATGAGACGGTGCTGCATAGCCGGTCTGCGAGTCCAGTGCAGGCTGCCGAAGCGTCGCGGGTCGGTCAACCGTAGTGCGGAACCACCGAAGACGATGTCGACATGATCATGCTTTCGGGGCGGCTCGGTCGCCGCGATGATTCTCAGGCTGCCGGACATGCCAAGGTGCAGGATTGCGGTACCGGCGCCGGTATTCAGTAACAGGTACTTGGCGCGACGGTTGACGCTGTGGATGACTTGTCCAGTCAGTTCTTTTTCCAGCCGCCTTGAAACCGGCCAGCGCAGGTTCGGGTTGCGCACGATGACACGGCTGACGCGCTGCCCGGTAATGTGTGGAGCAATGCCGCGGCAGGTGGTTTCAACTTCAGGGAGTTCAGGCATGGCGTCGTGTGGTGCGGGTCCCTTGCACTCAGGGAGAGGCGCGGGGAACACTGTCTTGCTGGTGAGCCGCACCCTGCTTTTGGGTATCAGGGTCGATGGTTGTCTCGGGTACCTGCAGTTGCAATAGCGTTTTTCTCAGGTTGCCGGGAAAATGATACTGAATACTCCAGTCGGGTCTGGCAAGAACCAGTTCAGGCTCCTGCTCAAGAAGGTACAATGTAACCGTTTCGCTGTTATCAGCCAGTTCCAGTGTGATCGGCTTGCTTGTTGCCTTGCCGTCATAACGACGGATATAGGTTGCATTGGCAGCCTGCCATTGGGCAACCAGCTCCTGAATGGCTGCAGCGCTTTCTGCAGAGGCCGGCGGCGATGCCTGCCACTGCCCGTCGTCGCTGAATGTCAGGCTCAGGCCGGGTAATTCAAGACCCGTCAATACCGCATTCTCAGGCAGCAGCCTGCGGTCAACGAAGTTGGTCCAGTCCGCGTTCAGGAGGTGCTGGTATTTGTCGGTGACCAGATAGACGCTGTCGTCAAGCCGGATATAGCGTTTGTGTTGCAGGGGTTCGGTGTTGCCGATGTCGATAACCGTGTCATTCAATAGCAGGGTTGCCTGTGGTGGATCCAGTCCGGCAGCGGTGAGATCCAGGGCGCTATCGGGATAGCTGCGGTCAGGCCGGGTAGCCAGAATGCCGATCAGGGCGCGTAACTGAAACTCGCTGGCGGGCAAGGTGTGTTCACCTGTCAGCTGCCAGCCGCCGGGGGTTTTTACAAAGCCCAGTGGTGTGCGTTCTTTTCGGGTTACCCGGATACTGCTGATGCTGTCGGTGGACAGACTGCTAAGGGTTGGCGCCAGGGGCTCCTGTTCGAGTCCTGGCTGGTAAAAAATTATCAGCACCAGTAATACCGCAACACACAGCAGGATGAGATTGAGCAGGGTTCTGGTATTCATGGTTCAGCGGCGCCGGCGCCGTAGCCAGATAATAATCCCCGATAGCAGCAGTAGCAGCGGCATCCCGATGAGGAAGCCGATGGCAATGACCGCCTGGGCAACCTTGCCAAGTATCAGGGTGGTATCGGGTGCTGACTTGACGCGTATCTCGATGGTGGCATCGTCATGACTCAGCCAGCGTACAATGTTCAAGCCAAGATCGAGATTGCCGGGATTGCCGAGGTAGGTATTGGACAGAAAATCACCATCACCGATCACCACAATCCGTTGATTCGGGGTGTTTGGATCATCCTCACCCGTTTCACCTGCAACGGTGCGTGTCAGCGCGACGCCGATATCGAGTGGGCCGGCGCGTTCGTCCTGATCACTGTCAAAGCGGATTTCGCCCTCGATCTCACCGTTCTCTGTCCAGGCGTGTTCCAGCGTAGTGAGCAGCGGCACGACACTCCAGGCAGCGCTGTCATTGACTTCCAGTGCGGCGGCTTCCGGGAAAACCGTGACCGCGGTCATTGTGCTGGTGATGTCATGATGTGGGTAGCCGGTGATCACAACAAAGGTCGGGTTCTCGATGCCAAACATCTGGGTGGTGGCATCGACTACCGTACCCGGCAGAAAATGAACGCCGAGTTGTTCGGCCAGCGGTTCCAGCCCCGCTGGTGAATCCGGTTCGGCCAGCCATAACAGGTTGCCGCCTTTCTCTATATAGGACCGCAGCTTGTCCATCTCGCCTGGCAGCAAGGCGCTCGTCGGGCTGGCCAGTACCAGCAGGTTGGTATTGGACGGAATCTCTGCTTCCACCAGGCTGATGGCCTCGACGTTCAGGCCCTTGCGTTCAAGTTCCTGGCTGAACGTGCCCAGGCCATGATTGGTATCACCGCTGGAGCGGCGTTCACCATGGCCGGTGAGGAAAACAATCCAGCGCTGATCCTGCCGTGTGAGCCGCAGCAGCGCGTTGGTAAGCTGCTGCTCGCTGAGGGTCTGGATCTTTTCGCTGCGCCCCTGGTAGCGAATCACTATCTCACCACCACTGGCGATACCCATTTCGCGAATTCGTTCCGGTGCAAGGTCCGGGTTGATGAACTCCAGGGTAATGTCATCCTTAAAGCGCTGGTAAGTACCCACCAGGTCCCTGATCTGGCTGCGCGTAAGCTCGTCTTCACGCACAAAGGCGGTGATCTGGACAGGTTCATGCATTGCAGTCCAGCAGTCTGCGGCTGCCATCGGATATCGTATTGCGAGCCCCGCGGGTCCAGTCTGCCTGGTAGACGTACTGTGTGCTGAGCCACGCCAGCATGCCAATGATGGCGATGAACAATACCGTGAAGATCAGGCTTTGCAGGCGCAGCAGCAGGCGCGAACGGCGGGTAACTTTCATGGCAGCTCAGGGTTGCAGTCGGGTAGCGTCCAGGCGACGGATGCTGAAGCCAATAAACAGCACAATAACCAGCAGGTAATAGGCAACATCTGCACTGTTAAACAGTCCTTTTAACAGCGGTTCGTAGTGGCGCAGCATGGACAGGTAGGCGAGTGAACTGTTGTCTTCCATCTGGCTGTTGCCTGCCCAGTCAATGATCCACAACAGCAGTAACAGGCCGAAGGTAGTAACGGCTGCGACGGTTGGTTGCTCGGTCAGTGATGACATGTACACGCCGATGGCCGCGAAGGCCGCGACCACCAGCATCAGGCCGAGCATGCCGGCTGCCAGCTTGCCGAGGTCCAGTTCGGTCCCGGCAAGCAGCGATAGTGGCATCAGCGACAGCAGTCCCAGCAGTATCAGAAAGAACGAAACGACTCCGAGGTATTTTCCCACCACGATTTCTGTCATTGATAGCGGGGCAGAAAACAGCAGGCTGATGGTGCGGTTGCGACGTTCCTCGCTAAGGACGCGCATGGTGACCAGTGGTGTGATCAACAGCAGCACTACCGCGGCATCCGCAAACAGCGGCGCCACCACGATGTCCGCCACGCCCGGTGCGCCATTCAGGGCGGCGAGCCGCGGTTGCAGGCCTACATAGGCCTCGAGCTGCGACAGGAACAGGTAGGCGAGAATAAAGAGCGTCACAGCGAGGATGCTCCAGGCCAGTGGCGACAGGAACAGGCTGCGTAATTCACGTGCTGCAATGGTCGCTATCATCAGGCGGCATCCTCGCTGACAGGTGTTTCACTGCAGGTGAGTTCGATGAATATCTGTTCGAGTGTACGCCGCTCGGGAGCCAGTTCATGCAAGCCCCAGTGGTGGCCGACAGATTGCTCGACCAGTGCCGCGGCAGGGTCCGTGTCGCTGAAGTGAATGCGGATCCGTCCATCAGCCAGTCGCTCTGCGCTGTCCACGCCCGTTAGCTGCAGCAAGCTGCTGATCTCCGGTGGGTTCTGAAATGCTGCAAGCAGTGATGTTGGGTTCATGCGTTGTTCCATGCCGCTGGTGGAATCTGCGTACACCAGCTTGCCGTGATGGATGATTTGCACACGATTACAGGTGGCCTGTACTTCCGGCAGGATATGGGTCGACAGGATGATGCCGTGATCCTTGCCGAGTTCGCAGATCAGGGTGCGTATCTCGCGGATCTGGATCGGGTCGAGGCCGACCGTCGGTTCATCAAGGATGACCACCGCCGGGTTATGAATGATGGCCTGTGCAATACCGGCGCGCTGCTGATAACCCTTGGACAGGTTACCAATCAGGCGCCGTCCCACATCACCCAGTCCGCAGCGGTCCTTTGCGATCGCCACCGCGGCGCCCAGCTTGCTGCGCGGAATGCGGTTCAGCCGGGCGCAATAATACAGGTATTCATCCACCGTCAGCTCCCGGTATACCGGCGGTTGCTCGGGTAGATAACCGATTTCCTGCTTGGCACGCTTCGGCTGATCAAGCAGGTCAATGCCCGCGATGCAGATCTGGCCGGCATTGGGTGCAAGGTTTCCGCTGATCATCTGCATGGTGCTGGATTTGCCCGCACCGTTGGGTCCCAGGAACCCGAGTACCTCGCCCTTGGCCAGGTTAAAGCTGACATCATTGACCGCACAGGTGAGGCTGTAATAACGCGTCAGGTGCTCGACCTGAACCAGGGATCTGTTTGACATGGTGGGTATTATTGCGTTTGTATCTGTGATTACAAGCCGGCAGGGTGAGCGCATGGTACGGCTGCATGCAGGACTTAACAATGAATATTCGTGATAGCGGACAACCGCGGGCATGGCTTGGTATAGACACCGGCGGCACATTTACCGACTTCGTGTTATTCGACGGGCAGTCCTTGCGTGTGCACAAGGTGCTGTCGACACCGGCTGCCCCGGAGCGGGCCATCTTGCAGGGTATCCGGGAAATGGGTGTGTCAACAGCAGGTTTGCAGGTGGTGCATGGATCAACCGTGGCAACCAATGCAATACTGGAACGCAAGGGCGTGCGTACGCTGTATATCGCCAACCGTGGCCTTGGTGATGTATTGAGTATAGGCCGGCAGGCGCGGCGGGAACTCTATAACCTGCAACCGCAACCCCAGCCACCCCCGGTACCACGGGAATTCTGCGTGGAGGTCAATGCGCGCATCGGCGCCGACGGTCAGCGCGTCAGTGGCCTGACAGAAGGTGACCGGGACACGCTGCTTGAAGCCATTCGGGTGCTTCAACCCGAAGCCGTCGCCATCAACCTGCTGTTCTCTTTCATCGATGACAGTGATGAGTGTGCCATTCAGCGGTGGTTGCCTGAAGAACTGTTTGTGTCGCGTTCTTCGCGAGTATTGCCGGAATACAAGGAATATGAACGCGGTATCGCCACCTGGCTGAATGCCTGGATCGGTCCGTTGGTAGCCAGTTACCTGGTGCGCCTGAATAGTGCACTGGCGCCGGCGCCGGTCGCTGTCATGCAGAGCTCTGGCGGTACGGTGAGTGCTGCAATGGCCGGTGAGAAGGCCGTGCACTTGCTGCTGTCCGGCCCGGCAGGTGGCTTGATGGGCGCGCGCTTTATCGGCCAGCAGACACAGCAGTCGCAGTTTTTGACCTTTGATATGGGCGGAACCTCGACGGATGTTGCCCTGATTGACGGCGATATTGGATTGACCTCGGAAGGTCATATTGGTCCCTGGCCTGTGGCGGTACCGATGGTGGATATGCATACCATCGGTGCAGGTGGTGGCTCGATAGCCACCATCGACAGCGGTGGATTGCTGCAGGTTGGTCCTGAATCTGCAGGGGCCATGCCGGGCCCCGCCTGTTACGGGCAGGGCGGCATGTCACCGACAGTGACCGATGCCAACCTGGTGCTGGGGCGCCTGCAGCCACAGGCATTTCTGGGTGGCAGCATGGCACTGGATGTTGAGGCAGCCACGACGGCAGTAATGAGCATTGCCGGGAAACTGCAACTCGGTCTGGAGGAAGCGGCACACGGCATCATCACGCTCGCCAACGAACATATGGCTCAGGCGTTGCGTGTCATTTCAGTGCAGCGGGGCATTGACCCGCGCCCTTACATGCTGGTGTCGTTTGGCGGCGCCGGCGGGCTGCACGTGTGTGCTCTGGCCGATGCGCTGGGCATGCGTCGAGCACTGGTGCCGGTGCATGCCGGTGTGCTGTCTGCGCTCGGTATGCTGGCAGCGCCGCGTGCTCGGCAATTATCACGAACGCTGAGCGGTATGCTGGCGGATTTTTCCGAGGATGCATTGATGCGGAAATTACAGGCCCTGGCGGCAGTGGGCACACAGGAACTGGTCGCCGAGGGGGTTGATGCGAGCGATATTCAAACAGCTCTCAGCCTGGACCTGCGCTATCAGGGCCAGTCGTATACGCTGAACCTGCCCTGGCAAGGAGTGACCGCAACGGTGGCTGCCTTCCATGCAGCACATGAACAGCGTTACGGGCATCGTCTTGCCACAAGCGTCGAACTGGTTACCCTGCGTTGTGGCCTGCAGGCCAGTCCGCCACGGATGCACTTGCCGGTGCTTGCTGACAGTGTGGCTGGTGCCCGAGAACCTGCGCTGGCCAGACTGGCCGGTTACAGTGACCCCGTGCCGGTGTGGTCGCGCAGCACCTTGTGCGGCGGACAGACATTCGCGGGCCCGGCACTGGTGACGGAAACCGTGGCAACGACCTGGCTGCCAGCTGGCTGGTGTTGTTACGTAGATGGGCTGGGGAATATGTTACTTGAACGTTGCTAGGTCGGTTGCAACCGCAGGGTCGAAACTATGCAGGTAGCCCTTAAGCAGACGATAAAAAAACCCGGCATTGCCGGGTTTCTGAAATCAGGTACGGATGGGTGGACTACTTGATTTTTGCTTCCTTGTAGGGCACATGCTTGCGTACTACCGGATCGAACTTCATGATTTCCATCTTTTCCGGCATGTTGCGCTTGTTCTTGGTCGTTGTGTAGTAGTGACCGGTACCGGCACTGGAAACGAGTTTGATTTTATCACGCATGATGTGAGCTCCTAGAACTTTTCGCCGCGCGCACGCAGGTCGTTTAGTACCGTATCAATGCCCAGTTTGTCGATGATACGCATGCCCTTGGTGGATACGCGCAGCTTTACAAAACGCTTTTCACTGGAGACCCAGAATCGGTGTTCATGCAGGTTCGGCAGGAAACGGCGACGGGTTTTGTTATTGGCGTGGGACACGTTGTTGCCGCTTTGCGGACGTTTGCCCGTGACCTGACATACTCTGGACATTGCTCTAAACCTCGTAAAAAAGCCCGCCAACAGCGGGAAGGGCGCACTTTATACCAGAAACCGCGGCGAGTGACAAGGCGGGTGGATACCCGATGTTGTCGCAACAGCTATTAGAATCAATGGCATACAGGAATGATGTTGTTATATCTGTCCTCTTGCGTGTCAGATCAATCCGCGTTCGGCAAAAGACACGCCGTCGCCGTCCCCCACGATCACATGGTCAAGCACCCTGACATCCACCAGTGTCAGCGACTCCGTCAGCCGGCGCGTCAGCTGCACATCGGCGCGGCTTGGCTCGGCGATACCGGAGGGGTGATTGTGGGCGAGGATAACGGCGGCTGCATTGTGATGCAGGGCACGCCGCACCACTTCCCGTGGATGCACGCTGGCACCATCAATGGTGCCGCGGAACAGTTCCTCAAAATTGATCACGCGGTGGCGGTTGTCCAGGAACAGGCAGGCGAACACCTCATAAGGTAGGTGTCGCAACCGGCTGGAAAGGAATTGGCGGGTAGCATCGGGGTTTTCCAGGGTGTCTCCACGGTATAGCTGTTCCTGCAGGTGGCGGCGCGCTATCTCCAGTACAGCCTGTAGCTGTGCATATTTGGCCTCTCCGAGGCCGTGATGGCTGCAAAAGCGCTGCCGGTCTGCCTCCAGCAACGGTCGCAGACCGCCAAAGTCAGTCAGTAAGTCACGTGCAAGGTCAACGGCGGTTTTACCCGTTACGCCGGTGCGCAGGAAGATAGCCAGCAACTCGGCATCCGACAATGCGGCAGGACCCCGACGGAGCAACTTTTCTCGTGGTCGTTCGCTCGCGGGCCAGTTGCGTATGCTGTGCATGGTCTTTTATGCCATGGGCAACAACGGCTACCAATAGGGAGAATACGCTGCATGTTGTAGGCCGGAAGTAATTGTCGTGATGCAATCCGGCATGCGGCTGGCAGTTATGGCACCATCCCCGCCGGAAACAATCATCTGCTAAACTCTCGCCTGATGAACGAGCTATCGGGAAAACACATCTTGCTGGGCGTGACGGGCGGGATTGCCGCTTACAAGAGCGCCGAGCTGGTGCGGCAACTGCGAAGACAGGGGGCAGAGGTACGCGTTGTCATGACCGCGGCAGCCACGGAGTTTGTTACACCGCTCACCTTCCAGGCGCTGTCCGGGCATCCCGTTTATACCGATTTGCTGGATACCGGGGCGGAAGCGGCCATGGGACATATTGAACTGGCCCGCTGGGCAGATGTACTGCTGATAGCACCCGCAACGGCTGATTTTATTGCCCGCCTGGTTGCAGGACGCGCCGATGACCTGCTGACAGCCGTGTCTCTCGCCTGTGATGCGACGCTTGCCGTCGCACCGGCCATGAACCGTGTCATGTGGGGCAATCAGGCTACCCGGGAAAATATTATGACCCTGAAACAACGGGGCGTGCAGGTACTGGGCCCTGCCGAGGGAGTGCAGGCCTGCGGTGAAAGCGGCCCTGGCAGAATGCTGGAGCCCGATGAACTGGTGGCAGCGCTATCAGCCTTGTTTGATAGCGGCCTACTTGCCGGCCGGCGGGTGCTGGTGACAGCCGGCCCAACCCGGGAGGCCATTGACCCGGTGCGCTATATCAGTAATCGCAGTTCCGGCCGCATGGGCTATGCCGTGGCTACCGCTGCCACCGAGGCAGGTGCAGATGTGCTGCTGATCAGCGGCCCGGTAAGCCTGGTGACACCTCCCGGGGTGCGTCGTATCGATGTAGAGAGTGCCGCGGAGATGCATGCTGCCGTAATGAGTGAAATTGCGCTCACCGATATCTTTATCAGTGTTGCTGCCGTCTCCGATTACCGCCCGGAAACCGTGGCACAGCAGAAGCTCAAGAAAGCCGCGGCAACCTTATCCCTGGAACTGAGACGTAACCCGGATATCCTCGCAGATGTGGCGGCATTGACGGGTGCGCCGTTCACCGTCGGATTTGCGGCTGAAACGCAAGCCATTGAAATGAATGCCCGGGACAAGTTACTGGCAAAAAACATCGACATGATCGCCGCCAATGCGGTCGGACAGCAGCTGGGTTTTGATCGAGAAGACAATGCGCTGCAGGTGATATGGAGGCAGGGTGAGCAGCAGTTGGCACGGGCTGGCAAGGGGAAACTGGCCCGGCAGCTGGTTGCCATCATTGCCGAACGCTTTGCAATCAAAATTCGTGGAGAAACGCAAAACCCGCAGGGGAAGGTATTCAATATACATGCAAAAGATTCAGCTTAAGATCCTCGATCAACGCCTCGGTAGTGAATTTCCCCTGCCTCACTATGCCACAGATGGTTCAGCCGGCCTGGATATGCGTGCCTGTCTGGATGCACCATTGCCGCTGGCACCCGGTGAGACTCATCTGATCCCGACCGGGCTGGCGATTCATGTGGCCGATACCGGCCTTGCCGCAGTGCTGTTGCCGCGTTCGGGTCTGGGTCACAAGCACGGCATTGTGCTGGGCAATCTGGTGGGGCTGATCGATTCCGACTATCAGGGTCAGGTGTTCGTTTCCTGCTGGAATCGGGGGGCAGAAACCTTCATCATCGAACCGGGCGAGCGCATCGCGCAGATGGTGATTGTGCCTGTGGTGCGTGCAGACTTTGAAATCGTTGAAGATTTTGTTGCCAGTGAACGGGGTGCGGGTGGTTTCGGACATTCGGGACGTCATTAGGGTCAACAAGTCGGTGCACCGTGCCGATACCATGCTAGCGCGAATATTTCCAGTTTTTATATTAAACACATGGACTTAGGGTTGATTCAATTGCCATGAAGTTTTCGCTTCCCGGCTTTTTTAGCCGCAAAAAACCAGCCAATGATCAGCAGGCGTCGAAACCAATGCCACAGCTGACGGGCGACATCAAACCAGCAAGTCTGGCTAAGGTGCGGCTGCAGCTGCTGGGTGCTGGAGTTGTGTTGCTCGGGCTGTTGGCCGCCTTTATTTTTGAACTGATGTCGGGCCACATTCTGCGTGCCATGGAGCAGGAATCAAAGATCATCACGCAGCAAGTCGCGCTGCGGGTAGCGGCAATGGCGAATTACTACGGTTCAACAACGGCCTTGCTGGCCAAAGATCCGGATATTGCCTATCTGTTGATGGTCGGTAACGAGTCAGCCGTGCAATCCAGGGAAGAATCCCTGCGCTATGCCTTCCCGAAGGCGATAAATGTGCAGCTACTGGCTCCCGGTATTAGCGAGGTCGACATGAATGCCTCGCCACCTCTGAGTTATGCCGCATTGGCACAGATGCGGGCAGCGGAATCCGGTGAAGATGAACCACCGATAGAGGTGCACCTGTTCAACACCCCGCAGCAACATATCAATATTGCACGTCGGGTAATGGATCCTGCCGGTAGCGGTGTTGTCGGGCATTTGATGGTGTCCCTGTCCGCCGATGTGCTGAAAAACATTCTTGGTGAGGCGCGGGAGCTGGATGGCTATATCGAGCTGCAGCAGGATGGTGCCAGGGGTAACCCCGTGGTAATTACCGGTTATGGCGATCAGTCGGCGAAGCAGGGTGACGCAGACCGGGTGCTTCGTATCGAGGGCAGCCGCTGGCAAGTGGCCTATTGGCCGGCTGTAAGTGGCCTGGCGGCGCTGGCGAGCATCAGTATGTGGGTGCTGGGCGCCTTTCTACTGTCAGCGGCAGCAATGGTGTCCCTGATCATTATCGTGTTACGCAAGATCAAGAACGCATTGCGCGTCGACCAGGTCAGTATGGTGACCATCATGAAGGATTTCCGCGACGATCGGTTGCGACGTGAGTATCCCTCGGGCCTTGCAGAGATGCATGAAAGCATCGAGTTCATGACCCAGCTGGCCGCAGGCAGTCAGGTACCGGCGCGGTTTGTAGCGGCGCCGCGCGAACAGGATGAGGGCGAACCTGCCAAGACCGGCGAGCCCGCTGATGCTATGGATTTTCAGGACGAGGGTGGTATTGACGCAGGTATTGCAGCCGATTTTGGTTCGGCAATACGGAGTGACAATTTGATTCTGGAGGAGGGTCCATTGCATATGGAAGCAGACGACGAGATTGAAGAGATCGATCCCGCAATATTCCGGGCATATGACATTCGTGGCGTTGTTGATCAGTCACTGACACCAACAGCAGTCAGGCTGATCGGATGCGCCATCGGCAGTGAGGCCCTGCAGCGCGGACGGGACACCGTGGTTGTCGGCCGTGACGGGCGGCTGTCAGGACCCTCTCTTTCCGAGGAGCTGATCGCCGGGATTATATCAACCGGTTGTAATGTAAAAGATATTGGCTGTGTGCCAACTCCGGTACTGTACTTTGCCACCCACTACCTTGATACCCAGTCTGGCGTGGTGGTGACGGGCAGCCATAATCCGCCAGACTATAACGGCTTGAAGATAGTGATTGATGGTGAAACCCTCTCTGGGCAATCGATACAGTCACTGCACGAGCGGATCAAGGCAGGAAGATTCATCTCCGGTGAGGGCAGTGTTGAGGTGATCAATGTCGTTCCTGACTACATAGAACGAATTCGCGGTGACGTCACTGTTGCACGGCCACTTAAAGTAGTCATCGATTGCGGCAACGGTGTTGCCGGTGGCGTCGCGCCGCAATTACTGAAAGGTCTGGGTTGCGAGGTCACCGAACTGTTCTGTGAGGTCGATGGAAATTTCCCAAACCACCATCCTGACCCGAGCAAGACCGAAAACATGAAGGACCTTATCGCTGCAGTCGCGGCAAACCAGGCAGATATCGGTCTGGCGTTTGACGGCGACGGTGACCGGCTCGGTGTGGTCACTGCAAACGGCAGGATTATCTGGCCGGATCGGGTGTTGATGCTGTATGCGATAGATATCCTGACACGTAATCCCGGTGCCCTGATCATCTACGATGTGAAGTGCACGCGACATCTGGACACGATTATTCGTGAACATGGTGGCAAACCGCTGATGTGGAAAACAGGGCATTCTTTCATCAAGTCAAAAATCAGGGAGAGCGGTGCGCTGCTGGCGGGAGAGATGAGTGGCCATATTTTTATCAAGGAACGCTGGTATGGATTTGACGATGCCCTGTATGCGGCCGCCCGCTTGCTTGAAATCCTTGCCGGGGATGAGCGCAGCACTACCGAGGTGTTTGCTGCCTTGCCTGACAGCGTGAATACTCCGGAGATTAACGTCGCCATGCGGGAAGGTGAGCCGCCGGTATTTATCAACCAGCTGCTGGAAAATGCCCACTTCGAAGGTGCCACGGTCTCCACCATAGATGGCCTGAGGGCCGACTTCGCGGATGGCTGGGGACTGGTGCGTGCATCGAATACCACGCCGGTGCTGGTGTTGCGATTTGAGGCCGATAACGATGAAGCGCTGGCGCGCATCATGGGTGATTTCCGGCGCGTGATGTTGCAGGTCAATATGCACCTGTCACTGCCATTCTGATCCTTGACTTGTCTGCTTACCGTTGCGCCGCGTACACTCTTTCACTCATTAATCAGAGTGCTGTCCCTGTACAGCAAAAACAGCCATGTCCCTGACGTCTGACGCAGCAAAGAATGTTGCGCAAGTGCTTGCCGAGGCGTTGCCCTATATACGCCGCTTCCAGGGCAAGACCGTGGTTATCAAGTATGGCGGTAATGCCATGGTGGACGAGACCCTGAAAAGCGGTTTTGCTCGCGATATTGTGCTGATGAAACTGGTAGGTATTAACCCGGTTGTGGTGCATGGCGGCGGACCGCAAATCGGCAGGTTGCTGGAGAAAATCGGCAAGGAAAGCAAGTTTGTCGATGGTATGCGGGTAACCGATAGTGAAACCATGGATGTCGTCGAGATGGTGCTGGGCGGCCTGGTTAACAAGGAAATAGTCAACCTGATAACACGTCACGGAGGACGGGCTGTTGGTCTCACCGGAAAGGACGGTGATTTGATCCGTGCGCGCAAATTGAACATTAAGCGAAATTCACCGGAACTGGACGAACCCGAGATCATTGATATTGGTCATGTCGGAGAGGTGGAGAGTATTGACCCTGGCGTGGTTGACATGCTGGTTCATGGCGACTTTATACCGGTGATTGCACCCATCGGTGTCGGTGAAGACGGCCGTTCCTATAATATCAATGCTGACCTGGTTGCCGGCCGTATGGCAGAAGTGCTCAAGGCGGAGAAACTGATCCTCTTGACCAATACGGCAGGCCTGCTGGACAAGCAGGGCAAGTTACTTACCGGACTGGCGACGGATGATATCGAGGCCTTGATTAAAGATGGCACGATCCATGGAGGTATGCTGCCTAAAATCGGCTGTGCCCTGTCGGCTGTCAACAGTGGCGTGAAGGCGACCCATATCATTGACGGGCGGGTTGAACATGCGGTGCTGGTGGAACTTTTTACAGACGAGGGTGTTGGCACGTTGATACGTGCCAAACGATACAACCAGTAACTAGTTGCTGGCGGTCAGCTGGCGGTAGCGCTCGATGTCTTCCGAGTATTGTTGCTCAATGATGGTCTTTTCCTGCAGCTTGAGTGCAAGCAATTCCTCGCTTTGAGCGATACTTTCGAGAACATTCTTCATCTGCCCGAGTAATACCTCGGGAAGCTTCTGGCCCCGGCTCTCATATTCATCGGCGCTGTCAGACAGTTCGGCAAAATGATCCTGCATGGACTGAATTCGTTCATTGGTGAGGGATATCAGTTCATTAATTGAGCGAAGCTTCTGGTCGCGAGCCAGTACGAGGTCTTCTTCCCCGTTGTAGCTTGTTAGCAGTGTGCGGTCATCAAGGGTCAGATCAATGTTCGGATTATTCTTGGCAGCTTCAAGGTTCGCAATCCGCTGTGCGGATGTCTCCGGATTTTCCTGTTCGGCGGTCAGCTCGATAAATCGAGTAATATCAGTGTCAAATTGAGTGTTTATATCTCCTAGCTCCTGCTCTTTCTCCTTGATAAATTTCTCATTCCTGGTGATTTGTGAACGCAGATTGTTGATTTGGGCTTCTACTGTGTGTGGCAGCTGTTTGCCACTGCGTTCATAGGTAGCTGCCTCCTCGGTCAGTCCATGCAGGCGCTGTTTCATGGATTCGATGCGGCTGTTCGTCAGTTGTAGCAGTGCTTCAATGGAAGAAATCTTGCCATCTCTGGCAAGCAGCATATCCTGTTCACTGGCATACGTGGCAAGCAGGCTGCGGTCGTGAATCGCCCGTTTCTCATCAAGAGCCTTTTTGCTGGCCTCCAGTTCAGCTGCTTTCTGTGCGGCCGCCTTCTCATCCGGGGTCATGACTGCTTCGTAGATCTTGACTGTACGACCCTGGTCGTTGATTTCCTTGCGCTCTATTTTGGCATACTCGGGCGGCACGCGGTTGCCATAATGAATCTGACCCTCACTGTCTACCCATTTAAACACGCGTTCAGCTGTTGCAGAGGTTGCCATCAGCAGTGCCGTGAGCAAAATAAAAGAGCGGAAAATCTTCATGTGTAGCGGCTATCCCGGTGTCATACCTGTATTCTATCTGCCAATTTCTAAATGATAACTTTCTCTGCAAATGCAGGAGTAGTGGTGAACGCTCTGGACCAACTTACCCTGTTTCTCGTGTCCCTGCTGGCCAACCTGTTTTCAGCCTTTTCAGGTGGTGGTGCCGGGCTGATACAACTGCCGGTACTGATTTTCATGGGACTGCCGTTTGCAATTGCGCTGGCGACTCACAAGGTTGCCAGTGTCGCTCTGGGTATCGGCGCGACCGTGAGGCACTTGAGAGAGCGGCCGCTGGAAGGTCGCCTGACGCTGTATATCCTCGTGTTCGGTTTGCCCGGTGTCTTTACCGGTGCAAATATCATTCTTGATGTCCCGGAGCAATCTGCCAGGGTAGCACTGGGGATCCTGACGGCCGGCCTGGGGGTCTACTCATGGCTGAATCCCGATCTGGGTCAGCAGCTGCAAGCGGCACATCGGGACCGGCATGGACATATCATAGGCGGCCTGGTGTTATTTGTAATCGGGGCGCTGAATGGTTCGTTGACATCAGGCACGGGGTTATTTGTGACATTGTGGCTGGTCCGCTGGTTTGGGCTGGATTACCGACGTGCAATTGCCTACACGCTGATCCTGGTGGGGGTATTCTGGAATGCGACCGGTGCCGTGACCCTGGGGCTGCTAGCCGAGATACGCTGGTCGTGGCTACCTGCGCTGCTGCTCGGGTCATTACTGGGGGGCTATCTCGGTGCACATCTGGCCATCAAGTCCGGTAATCGCTGGATCAAGCGTGTCTTTGAGGTAGTGACCCTGCTGGTCGGAGTCAAGTTGATTCTTGGCTGACAAGGGTTTCACCGCCACCATGTGAAAAAGGGGCGGTATCGGGGGGCGCTCCTATATCCCGTACTGCTCACGATAGGCTTCAATCTTTTTTACAGCCTCGGCGTGTTCAGGTTTGCAGCGCAAATATTCCAGTAAATGTATCAGCGTCACGATGCTGGTCACTTTGATGCCGAGTGTCTCCTCGACCTCCTGTATCGCAGAGCGTTTATCACGACCGCGTTCCTGACGGTCCAGGGCGATGACCACGCCGACCAGTGTGGCGCCAGCGTCCTGAATCACTTCAACCGATTCACGAATCGCCGTGCCGGCAGTGATAACATCATCAATAATCAGTATTTTTCCTGACAAGCCGGCGCCGACCAGATTCCCGCCCTCGCCATGATCCTTGGCTTCCTTGCGATTAAAACACCAGGGTACGTTGCGTTGATGATGGTCAGCCAGGGCAATGCTGGTTGCTGTCGCCAGCGGGATACCCTTGTAGGCAGGTCCAAACAGGACATCAAAATCCAGGTGGCTGTCAGTAATCGCCTGTGCATAACAGCGGCCGAGTCGTGCCAGCTGTTCACCGGTATTGAACAGCCCGGCATTGAAGAAGTAGGGGCTGGTTCTGCCCGACTTCAGTGTGAAGTCGCCAAAGCGCAGTACGCCGGCACCGATTGCAAATTCGATAAAGTCGTGCTGGTAGTCTTTCATGGGCAGTTACAGGTCGTTATTGCGGGCCGGGGTCGCTATCATACACGCCGAATCCTGTTGGTGAGAACCATGCGCATTATTACCATCAATGTGAACGGCATACGGGCGGCTGCCCAGAAGGGATTTTTTCAGTGGATGACCAGGCAGCAGGCGGATGTAGTCTGTATCCAGGAAACCAGGGCACAGCTGCATCAGCTGCAAGACAAGGTGTTTTTCCCGCGCGGCTGGCATGTGAGTTTCCATGATGCTGAGAAAAAAGGCTATAGCGGTGTGGCTATTTACAGCAGGCGCAAGCCCGACAAGCTGATCACGGGACTGGGATGGCCGGATATGGATGCTGAAGGGCGTTACATCGAGGTGCGCTACGGCGACTTGAGTATCAGTATCGGTCTATCTGCCATCGGGTTCTTCCAGCGAGGATCGTCAGGCCGTCAAGTTCAGTTTTCTGGACCGATTTATGCCCTATTTGCGCAGACTCAGACTGAAACGGCGTGAATACATTCTCTGTGGCGACTGGAATATTGCCCACAAGGAAATCGATCTGAAGAACTGGCGCGGCAATAAAAAGAATTCCGGTTTCTTGCCTGAGGAACGTGCCTGGATGGATGAGCTGTTTGGACCGGCAGGCTATGTAGATGCATTTCGTGTGGTGAATCGGGAACCTGATCAATATACCTGGTGGTCAAACCGTGGGCAGGCCTGGGCCAAAAATGTCGGCTGGCGAATTGACTACCAGATCGCAACACCCGCGATTGCAGAGACAGTCCGTGCGGCACGAATCTATAAGGAGAAACGCTTTTCCGATCATGCACCACTGATTATGGATTACGACTACGATCTGTCGTGAGCAGGCATGTAATGCCCGACTGGTTGCCAATTGCCTGCTAATCAGGATCTTGCTGTGGCAGTACCCGAGAACATCAGGAGTCGTTCCTCCAAAGCTGGTGTTGCAGAGTCTTCGATCACTCATCCTGCGTCGATTGGTAATCACGATGAGACCACTGGAATCCCTGAGCGGAAACTCGGTATCCAGCCCCCAACGGCGTTGACCTCTTGAACGTTTTTCTATCGTTGCATTTCCCATACTTGCAAATCATAGACCATGCTGGTTTGATGGCAAGTATAAATACCATGAACTGTAGTGTAATGCGTCTGGTTTGATGCCCCGAAAGCCTGTGATTGTCTGTAATCCCCAAAATGATATTGACGCAGGCCATGAAGACTGAAGCAGCTTGACGGGAGCTATTTCAAGAGTGTCAGCGTGGCTCCCATGTGCTGGTATCGTTCTGTATACAGCATCATTTTCCTGATCCATGGCAATAATAAAAAGGCGGGAAAGGCGAGAAAGAATGTCAGCATGAAATAGTCGGCGTAACCCAGAGCTTCGGCACCGTAGCCGCCTGCCCAGCCGGAGACCGAACGACTCAGGGCGAACACGGACGAGAGCAGCGCATATTCCGTGGCCGAATGATGCTTGTTGACAATGGCCATCAGGAACGCAAGAAAGGCTGCCGTACCCAATCCGCCACAAAATGATTCAAGGGCACTGGCGGAATACATCATGGCCTGGTGATACATGGCTATGGGTGTTCCGGTTTCAGCAGCAGGCATCGCAACTGCCACCCAGGCATAACCGAGATTTGATGCGGCCTGCAGCAGGCCAAGTATCCACAGGCCCTTGAAGATACCCACTCGATCAGTAAACCAGCCGCCGGTAATGCCGCCTGCAATGGAAAGCGCCAGACCAATGTTCACCGATACAAGGCCAATCTGGGTAGCGCTGAAGCCGCTGTCCACCCAGAAGGGCTTGATCATAAAGCCCATGGCGGTGTCGCCAAGTTTGAAAATCAGGATGAATAGTATGGTTGGTAGAATATAGGGGCGCTGCAACATGGCTAGCAAAGTGCCGAACATGGGGCCCTCGGTAACAGGTGTGTATCTTTCGGGGATGCGGGTTTTCGCGAATAGCCTGTTATAGCTGTTGCTGAACAGGATCAGCAGGGCCGCCGCCAGTAGTGCGTACCACCAGAAGTTCTCGACAGCTTCTGACCATTTCGTGGCCCGATTGACGAGCCACAAGGCCCCCAGCAAAAATGCGATTACGATCCGAGAATGCTGCCGGGTGTGTGAGCAAGCTCTTGAATTCGTGTGCCAGCGAGACATTGCCGGCGGGGTTGATGTTGCGCTCCCGGGGCGCATTGAGGCAGGCTAACCCGGCAAGTACCATGATAATCGCACCGGCGGTGTAGGTACCGGTCCAGCCCAGGTAATCGGTCAGGATCAGGATAAAACCGGAGGCCAGCATACCTACACGGTAGAACGCAATACGCATGCCATTGGCCAGTCCCAGTTCATCTTTGCTGAGCATCTCGATGGTAAAACCATCGATGGCAATATCATTGGTCGCTGATAGTAGCGTAAAGACACCGATGGCGATCCAGACCCAGTGACCAAAGTCAGCATGGACAGCAAACACCAGCATAATGCCGCCCATCAACAGGTCAGCAGCAAACATCCAGCGCCGGTGGTGCCGGAAATGGTCTATTGCCGGCGCCCAGAGGAACTTGAGTGTCCAGGACAGACCCAGCAGGCTCAGAAATCCGATTTCGCTAAGGTCTACGCCTTGCTGGCGGAAATGCACAGGGAAGACGTCGTAGAACACGCCGAGGGGGAACCCCTCGGCGAAATAGAGGATGCCAATCCAGAACAGTTTCGAGCGTAGCAGTGTCGATGGTGTGTCTGTACTTGCGTGCAAGTTAATCTTTCATGCGGGCAACACTTGCCTTGATTTTTCAGGTGAATGGATGAAATGCACGGCCACACCGGGAGATTGCCGGCATGGAAGCAGATTGGGTATGGATAACTACTGGGTATAGAAATCCTGGCTGAAACGGACCTCAACAGTTTCCTGTGACCCCTGTGGACGAGCCTGGTACATTGAAATTCAACGTTTCCTCGTTGGCGACACCAAACTCGCCGATATAGTAGATTGCATTGCCCTCGCGTATTTCGCGCATTCGAATGGTGCGACCCTGTCCTGCCAGGTTGAGGGCATTTACTTCAACGTGGGCATGTACCGGTTGTCCGGGACTGCTGAGCACTTTCTTCAGTACCGTGATATTGATCATGCCGCGGTTCTGACTGCGTGTAATACGGTATTTGCGTGCAACCTCAGGCGGTACCATGTCGGTAGCCATGGCGTTGTAGTGAATGACGAATTCACCGAAGTCCTTGGAATTTTCGGCGCTGGCTGTGATCGGAAGCAGTAGTACCAGGCCCATTAAGCAAGAAAATACATGTTTCACTGGATGCATATTGTTCACTCCATAATATATGTGTTGACTATAGACGAATACCGCAAACATTGTGTTCTGGCAACGCTAAAATCGATAGCAGCCATTTCGCCCGCGCAGTATTGTGCGGTATTTCCAGGTGCGTGTGTTCAACCCAGCAGTGGCAGGATCAGCATGCGTAATACCTGCAGGCCGATTATCGCAACCAGTGGCGATAGATCAATACCGGAGATCGGCGGGACTATGCGTTGAATCGGACGCATTAGCGGGCTGGTTATGCTGTAGAGCAACGCAGTCACGGGATTATAGGTGCCCGGACTGATCCAGCTGAGGATGACCTGGATGATGATGGAGAACATGAATACATTGATTACCAGTATCAGGAGTTCACCAACGGCTGCAATGCAGCAGGGCTACGACAGACACGCTGATGCCGCGTAACATGACAATAAGGCTGAGTGAGATCAGTTGCAGCAGTAGCATTAACAGCACGGCCGAGGTGTCATACTTTCCGAGACTGGGGATGATCTTGCGCATCGGCACAGCAGGGGATTGGTAATACGCACCAGGAACTGGCTAACCGGGTTGTAGAAATCGGCACGTACCGCACCCAGCAGGAAGCGCAGCATGACTGCGAGTATGTAGAGACTGAAGAGGGTACTAACCAGAAATTCCAACGGATTCGCCAAATAACCGGAGTTCATTTCTTGTCCCCGAATTCTTTTGCCAGTTCGCGAGAACGTTCCGCAGCGGCGTGCAGTGCCTTGCTGACGATTTCGTTAAAACCGCCCTCGCGCAAGATGTTGATGGCGCGTTCCGTGGTGCCGCCGGGTGAGGTGACCCGTTGTCGCAGCATAGTGGCATCTTCCTCGCTCTCCAGAGCCATCTTTGCTGCACCAAAGGCAGTTTGCAGTGCCAGACAGGTACGCCGTTTCACTGGGAAGGCCCAGTTCCTGTCCGGCAGCCTGTAATGCCTCTATAAACAGGAAGATATAGGCAGGACCGCTGCCTGAAAGTGCCGTTACTGCATCCATCATGGTTTCGTCATCCACCCAGATGACGATACCGACAGCGCGCAAGATGGATTCTGCAACGCTGCGTTGATCATCTTTCACATACGGGTTTGCGTACATCCCTGTTGCACCGCTCCGCACCATGGCAGGGGTGTTTGGCATACTGCGCACGATGGCGGTTTCTTCACCCAGCCACTGGCGCAGTGTGGACTCAGTAATGCCCGCCGCGATCGAGATCACCAGGGGTTGCCCTTTTGAGATACTGGCAGCAAGCGCCTGTGCAACGCCTTCCATAACTTGCGGTTTCACTGCCAGAACAATCACATCGGCACCTTCTACAGCCCGATTATTGTCTGTCGTCGTTGTGATCGGGAAGCGATGTGAGAGTCGTTCCAGTTGCCGGGTGTCCGTATCGGAAACCCGGATACTGGCAGGATCCCAGCCGTCAGCAATCAGGCCTCCAATCAGGCTGCCTGCCATGTTGCCTCCACCAATAAAACTCAGGGTCGTATTATTCATGCAATGGACGATACAGGATGAAACCGGCGTGCGACAAGCGGTCCCGGAAGGAAAGCCGGACGACTGTTTTGCGACACCGTAATCACTACCTTCACTGCTTCTGGCAGGCATAGTTTATGTTACTGATTAACTGCGGTTTACAGGGTTGTAAACTTGCCACAGGGTCGTAATGAGGCATACTTCGCTTGTTGATGACTTGTTGGCTAAAGGCGGCCCCTGTTGCGCGTTCCCTGCCGGTACTGCCTGCTTGAATTTCTTGTGGATGGCAAGTTGCCGATATAGAACGCATTTTCAAGTATCCGGTAGTCATTGTCGATATCAGGGTGACGTGAAATTTATGCATGGGAGTTGGCATGGATATAGCTGAGTTACTGACCTTTAGTGTTAAAAACGGAGCATCTGATTTACACCTGTCTGCCGGGCTACCGCCGATGATTCGGGTAGACGGTGACATGCGCAAGGTCAACGTTCCCGCACTGGATCATAAAACGGTCCACGGGCTTGTCTACGACATCATGAATGACAAGCAACGCAAGGATTATGAAGAGTTCCTGGAAACCGACTTTTCATTTGAAATACCAGACCTTGCACGTTTCCGTGTCAATGCGTTTAACCACAATCGTGGTGCCGGTGCAGTTTTTCGTACCATTCCTTCTGAAATCCTGAGCCTTGAAGACCTGGGAACCCCGGGAATTTTCAAAGACATTGCCGATACGCCTCGTGGCCTGGTGCTGGTGACCGGGCCGACCGGTTCCGGCAAGTCCACCACGCTGGCGGCAATGATTGATTATATAAATAGCATGCAATATGCACATATCCTGACCATTGAAGACCCGATCGAATTTGTGCATCAAAGCAAAAAGTGTCTGCTCAACCAGCGTGAGGTTCACCGGGATACCCTTGGTTTTAATGAGGCCCTGCGCTCGGCTCTGCGTGAGGACCCGGATATCATCCTGGTGGGCGAGATGCGTGACCTTGAAACCATTCGCCTGGCATTGACGGCCGCCGAGACCGGTCACCTGGTATTCGGTACCCTGCACACCACCTCGGCAGCGAAAACCATTGACCGTGTCATCGATGTATTCCCGGCTGCAGAGAAAACCATGGTGCGCTCCATGCTTTCCGAGTCATTGCGTGCCGTGATCGCCCAGACCCTGATGAAAAAGGTCGGGGGTGGCCGTATTGCAGCCTGGGAAATCATGATAGGTACACCGGCAATTCGCAATCTCATACGCGAGGACAAGGTGGCGCAAATGTATTCGGCGATCCAGACCGGTAATGCGGTCGGTATGACTACGCTGGATCAGTATCTGCAGGATCTTTTGTCCAAGGGGCTTATTACAAAACAGGATGCACGTGCGAAGGCCGCCATCAAGGAAACTTTCCGCTAATCGTCTGCTGGGAGAAAGGCTATGGATTTATCAACACTGCTGAAGCAAATGGGTGAGAAAGGCGCCTCCGACCTGTTTTTAACGGCTGGCGTTCCTCCGACCATGAAAGTAAACGGAAAGACGGTGGCGGTCTCGAAGGAGGTGCTTGCTCCCGAAGACTCGATGGCGATCGTCACCAGCATGATGACGCCGGCACAGCGTGATGAATTCGAGGCAACGCACGAATGTAACTTCGCGGTCAGTGAGGAAGGTGTTGGCCGCTTTCGCGCCAGTGCATTTATTCAGCGAGGCCAGGCTGGTGCGGTATTGCGTCGCATTGAAACCTATATCCCGACCATGGAGGAACTGAATCTGCCGCCAATCCTGAAGAACCTGGCCATGACGAAACGTGGCCTGATTATCTTCATTGGTGCAACCGGTACCGGTAAATCTACCTCGCTGGCTTCCATGATCGGCTATCGCAACAAGAATGGCACTGGTCATATTATTACTATCGAGGATCCAATTGAGTATGTTCACAATCACGATGGCTGCATCGTGACCCAGCGTGAAGTGGGTATCGATACCGAATCCTATGAAACGGCATTGAAGAACACACTGCGCCAGGCGCCGGATGTGATCCTGATTGGCGAGGTCCGTGATCGTGAGACCATGAATCATGCTATTGCCTTCGCAGAAACCGGTCACCTTTGCCTGGCAACACTGCACGCCAATAATGCCAATCAGGCCATGGACCGCATTATTAACTTTTTCCCCGAGGATCGCCGGCCACAGCTGTTTATGGATCTGTCCATGAATCTCAAGGCCTTCCTTGCCCAGCAATTGATACCCCGAGCAGACGGTAATGGACGGCGGGTGTGTGTTGAGATTCTGCTGGGTACTCCACTGGTACAGGATGTTGTTCGCAAGGGTGAAGTGCACAAGCTGAAGGAATTGATGAAGCAGTCGTCACAGCAAGGCATGATTACATTCGACCAGGCCTTGTTTGAATTATACAAGGCGGGTGAAATCAGTTATGACGATGCACTGCACTATGCTGATTCTGCCAATGAAGTGCGCTTGATGGTCAAGCTGGACAAGGGTGACGTCAAACAATACGCAGCTGCAATGGACGAAATTTTCCTGGTGGAAGAGGACTAGTTCATCGTCAACTCCAGTTGACGGTCTGTGCGTCAAATACCGGACCGTCAACACAGACGCGTTTCATCGCGGGCCCGGTGGGTGTGCTAACTTCCACGGTGCAGCCTGCACACCCGCCCACGGCACACGCCATAAACTCCTCCAAGGATACCTGGCAGGGCAGGTTGTAGTCGCGTGCCAGCGCCGCAACGGCTGCCAGCATCGGATGCGGTCCGCAGGCAAACACACTGACTTCGGCACGTTGTGATCGATGCAGTGCATCCAGCCAGTGCCTTGCAAGATCTGTTATATAACCTTGATGACAGCCCGGGTATCCCTGCAGACTTGTGAGGCGGCTGGGTATTCCCCAGTCTTCAAGCAGCGGCATGGAGGCAATGACTGCATCCGGCATGCCCGGTAATAGAAAATGCGACGGTCTCGCCGTAAACGGAAAGGGTACCTCGGAGCCCATGAATACAACGGGTTGCCAGTGCTTGTCAGTTCGCAGACTGTCGGCTAGAAAGATCATGGGGGGAATGCCGACTCCACCACCAAGCAGCAGGGTGCGTGGCCGCGTGCGGTCAGCATTAAATGGCCTGCCGATAGGTCCTAGCATGCTGACGGACTCGCCGGGTGCGCGTCGACTCAATGCATGCGTTCCAGCGCCAACAGTCTTGTAGAGAAGTTCCACCCAGCCTGCCCCGATATCACTACGCATAATGGATAATGGTCGGCGCATGGGCAGTGCAGGATCGCACTGTAAATGTACAAAACTGCCCGGCAAGGCGCGGGCGGCGCATTTGGGTGCATGCAGGCGCAGTACATGCTGATCGCCGGGAAAACTGTCGTGACGCAGGATCTCTGCATTCTCGAGAAAGATGGTATCGCGATGTGACTGTGGCTTTGAGTCCGGCATAATCAGTTCAGAGTGTATACGAGTTTTCCTGCCAGCAATGTGTGTGTAACACGCCCTTTCATTTCCCACCCCATAAACGGTGTATTGAGACCGTGACTCCGCATCGTGCTGTTATCAAGCTGCCAGCTGGCTGACGGATCAAAGATACAAATGTCTGCTTTTGCATCGATCGATAGTGTACCGTAGGGCAGTCCAAGTATCTTTGCCGGCCCTGCAGTCAAGTGATGTATCAGATCGATGAGTTCCATGGAATGCTCCTCAGCCAGCCGCAGGCTCAGAGGCAGTAGCGTATCCAGCCCCGAAATACCCGGTTCGGTGGCAGGAAACGGACCCAGCTTCGCATCAGGTTCGTGTGGCTGATGGTCTGAACAGATGGCTGATAGTATGCCCTGTTGCAAGGCATCCCGTAATTGCTGTCGGTCTTCAACAGTCCGCAATGGAGGAATCAGGTGACAGCGGCTGTCAAAATCACTGATATCAACTTCAGACAGGTATAGATAAGGGATCGCGACGTCTGCTGTTACCTTGACACCATCATATTGTGCACGTGCGACCATCCTGGCGGCGCGACCGGTTGTCAGTCTGCAGAAATGTGCGCGTACGCCGGTTTGTTCAATCAGTGCGAGGTCATGCGCGACGGCGGCGGTTTCAGCGGCTTCAGGTATACCCGGTAAGCCCAGCCGAGTTGCAACCCTGCCCTCGTGTGCGCATCCGTCGTTTGCCAGCCAGTGGTCATTGGGATACAGAAATACGGTCAGATCAAAGGTGGCGGCATACTCCAGTGCGCGTCGCAGTATCAGTGGGTTGAGCAGTGGCTTCAACGCATTGCTGACACCAACACAGCCGGCCTTGCGCAATGCGGCCATTTCACTTAATTGTTCCCCGTGAAGCGACTGGGTAAGGGCGCCCAGTGTAACTACCCGGGCATTCCCGGCGGCTTCAGCGCGCAGTCGGATGAATTCGGTAACAGCCGGCGTATCGATGACCGGATGGGTATCCGGTGGGCAACACAGTGTAGTGATGCCTGCGCTGGCAGCGGCCAGTGATTCTGTAGCGATTGTGGCTTTCTGTTCCTGGCCCGGTTCTCTCAGGCGGGCACAGATGTCTATCAGTCCCGGACAGACGATGCGGTGACGGGCATCGATCTCCATGTCGGCCTTGAAAGTCTTGCGGTGCATTACCGAACGCGATCACCTTGCCGTCCGCAATATATACGTTCTGGACCCTGTCAATCTTGTTTGCCGGGTCAATTACCCGGCCTCCGCTGATCAGGATCCTGATTGCTGTGTCGATCGCGTGCATATGACTAGTCTGAAGTGCCTTCTTTACGCGACCATGGCCATCGACATGATAGCCATCCGTACTGCAATGCCATGAGTAACCTGTTCAAGGATCACGGAACGCGGGCCATCGGCTACGTCAGAGTCCATTTCAACGCCGCGGTTGATGGGGCCGGGATGCATTACAGTGACATCCGGGCTGGCATGTACGAGCTTCTCTTCTGTTAGCCCGAATAGCTCGAAATACTCATGTTCGCTGGGTAGAAAAGCGCCTTGCATGCGCTCTCGCTGCAATCGCAGCATGATAATCACATCCACGTCTTTTATGCCGGTCTTGCAGGTCATTGTATACCTGTGCGCCCAGTGATTCGGCGTGTGCGGGAAGCAGTGTTTTTGGTGCGACAATGCGAACTTCACCGGTATTAAGAATATTCAATGCATGAATCTGGGAACGTGCCACGCGTGAGTGCAAGATATCCCCTACGACGGCGACACGCAGTGCACCAAAGTCCGCTCCCTTGGCGCGACGAATGGTATACATGTCAAGCATTGCCTGTGTCGGGTGTGAATGCCATCCATCACCGGCATTAATGACGCTGGTATGCGCTGCAGCATTGGCTGCAATGAAGTGAGCTGCACCACTGTCAGCATGCCGAACAATGAACATGTCAACATGCATGGCCTCAAGGTTGCGCAGGGTATCAAGCAGGGTTTCGCCCTTGACGGCACTGGACTGTGTGATGTTGATATTCAGTACATCGGCAGACAGTCTTTTTGCCGCCAGTTCAAACGTCGTACGGGTACGTGTGCTGGCCTCGAAAAAGAGATTGACGATGGTTTTTCCACGCAACAGTGGTACCTTTTTTACAGTCTGTTCTGTTACGCCGGCAAAGGATTCTGCTGTATCGAGTATCTCTGTCAGTAATTGGTGATTCAGCCCGTCTATCGCACAGAAAATGGCGTAGTCGCCCGTTCTTGTCAATTTGCAGGCTGTGACGGCTCATGCTGTTTTTTTGATTTCCAGCGTCAGTGGATATGGACCCGACAGCTTGATGTGTTCGCCCGGCCTTAGTTCAACGTGCCGGCCGACAATATTTGCCTGAATGGGTAATTCACGACCGCTGCGTTCAATCAGTGTAACCAGCATGATGGAGGCAGGGCGTCCGTAGTCGAACAATTCATTCAGCGCAGCGCGGATGGTACGACCGGTGTGGAGTACGTCATCGACGAGGATGATATGACGATTATCGATGCTAAATGGCAGCTGAGACGGGCGTACAACAGGATTCATTCCGACGCGGGTGAAATCGTCCCGGTAAAAGGAGATATCCAGGCTGCCCAGGGGTTCATCAATATTCAGTAGCCGGTGTAATTGCTCGGCAATCCACACACCGCCAGTGTGAATACCGACCATCGCCGGGTGGTTTTTCCCGGTACGTGTAATCTCTTCAGACAGTTGTGCGGCCATGTCAGCTAGGATGTCTGAAATATTCCCGAGTTCATTCATTTGGTTATGTTCCCAGCCAGTCCTGCAGGATAACCATGGCTGCCATGGCATCAACTTCCTGCTTGCTGGTCGATTGCTCCAGATACTGTTTTGCAGCGCGTGTGCTGAGTCTTTCGTCCATGGTGTGTACCGGGAGCTGGTAACGCCCTTCCAGTTGTTGCTTGAATTTTCGTGCAGCCTTGCTGATATCCGAATCACTGCCATCGTCGTGCAGAGGCAGTCCAACGACCAGGGCATCGGGTTTCCAGCGATCGATTAATTCGGAAATCCTGTCCCAGTCAGGTTTGCCATAAGAGGACCTGATTGTACACAGGGCCGTTGCTGTCCTGGTAATACTTTGTCCAACGGCGATCCCGATGCGCTGAGTGCCAAAATCGAAACCCAGCAAGGTTTGCATGTCTAATTTCCCTGCCTGCTCATGGCGTGTTGGCCGCAGTTGTTACTCATTCATGCATGCCCTATATCGCTGGATAACAGGTTGAGGTCGACGCCCAATGATGCGGCCGCTGCCATCCAGCGCTTCTCGCTCGGTGTATCGAATAAGATTTCTGAGCTTGCAGGGCCGCTTAACCAGGTGTTGGCTGCGAGTTCCTGTTCCAGTTGTCCAGATCCCCAGCCGGCATAACCCAGCGTGACGATAGCCTTATCCGGCCCCTCGCCTGCGGCAATAGCCTGGAGAATATCGCGCGAAGAGGTGATTCCGATCTTTTCCGTAACCTTGAGTGTCGCTTCCCAGTTTCCGGAAGGTTCGTGTAACACAAAGCCACGGTCACTCTGAACTGGCCCGCCCATGTAAACAGGCAATGAAGAGATTGCATCACTGCAGGGTTCAATATCCATATGCTTCAATATCTCAACCAGGCGCATATTCAGCGGACGATTGATGACAATCCCCAGCGCGCCGTCCTCGTCGTGTTCGCAGATATAGGTCGTTGTATGGTGAAAATTGGGGTCGTCAAGTGCCGGCATGGCAATGAGAAAGTGATTACTTAGAGAGTGTGCAATGCTCATATGCCACAGTATCAGGCAGACAGCCGGTAACCTTCAAGCCTCTCCAATTATATATAGCTAGTGGCTCTTCAACTGGTTGGCCGTGGAGAATTCCCATGTGCGTGTAATATGCAGGATATCGGCATCTTTAGTGATTTCAGACGGAAACGGTGCGAAAGGTGCTGCCAGATTGACAATGCGGACGGCTGCCTCGTCAATCACAGTGTGCCCGGAAGGGCGCAAGATATTGATGTTACGTACTGTTCCGTCGGCATTCATGGTGACGTCCATTATCAGCTTGCCTGACAGACCTTCGCGGCGTGCATCGTCCGGGTAATTCAGGTTGCCAACGCGCTCAACCTTTTTAACCCACTCACTCATGTAATTGGCGTATTTGAATTCCTGGGTGCGCGCTGAGACATAGATATGGCGGGGGCGCTGTGCATAGGCCTGCATGGATTCATTGAGTTGTTCATTCAGGTTGACCATTTCCATGCTACGCTCGATCAGGTCGATGGCAGTAATATCCGGCATCACGGTTTCAGGGGTTGCCTCGTGCTCCTGATGGTGCTTTATTTCAGCTGTATCCGCAGTAATAACCTGTGCAGGTGCAGGTGTGGGCTGTTGCGGCTTGACGGCAGGCGCCTGTTCGGGGATTGCCTGTGTTGGCCTGACCTTTTCACTGGTATTTCCGCCTCCCTCCTGGCTTGTTTGTGCCAGGTAGTCCGCCTCATCAGGTGGTGGTGTGCGACGGTTGGATACGGTGATATCCAGTGTTGGCAGGATGTTTTCAGGTGCAGCATCGTCATGCAAACCAAAGGTGATGCCCAGGATAATCATGGCGTGAAATGCGAGGGCAAAAAACAGGGTCAAGGCCATACGATCAATTGCCGTGACCGGGGAGGTGTCGAGAATCGGGGTGTCTATGCTTTGCATGGAGTGTCTTCACTGCACATTGTGTGTGCAATTATACCGCTGGCAATTCCAAACAATAGTGCAGCTGTTAACAGGACTGGAAACAAGTGCCAAATTGCTGCATTTGGGATAAATAACAGCCATGCCAGCATGAATTGTCCTGTCATGTGGGCCAGTGAAGCCAGCACACTGTAGCCAATTGCACCAAAACCTTCGCCAGGAAAACGGCAGGCAAACCATAGTATTGACACGCTGCATGCAGCTCCAGCCATGCTGAGGATAAAAGCGGGCGACAGGAAGGTCCCCAGCAGCAGGCTGCCACAGATAACTCTAAGCAGGCTCACCCAGGCTGCTGAACGCCAGCCGAATTGCACTAGCACGGCAATTGTGATGACATTCGCGAGCCCCGGTTTTAGTCCCGGCAGAGGAGAGGGAATGGCGCTCTCCAGAATATGTATGCTAATTGCCAGGGCAGTGAGCCAGGCAATCTGGTGATCCTCGCGTGTCGTCAGTATTTGCATTGAAACCATGGCCTGCTTCAGATTCAACTCTATTTTACCTGTTACCAGCAATTGTTTCGCAGATACCTTGCATGTTCCTTAAAGGTGTCATGTCCCCTGGAGGCCTTGAGCATTTCCCTGTTGTTGGCACAAGCTGCGCGCCGGACTGCTCGTTTACGATCGCTGAGTCTTCCTGCTGTTTGTGCTCTTCGCTGCTGCTGTTTCTGTCGTTGTTCAATTTCCGAGATCTGGTCTCGTTCACCAGGACGTAATCCGCCCTCGCTGTGCACTCTGCTTGAGTCCTGTTTCAGGATGATAGATCTGTGATCGTCGGTGGCAGGTGGCATGTCACCATAGTGTATCTGACCCTGCTCGTCAGTCCATTGATAGGCGGTTTCAGTTGCGCTGACCATGGCAGGCAGGATGAGATTCAGGATAAACAACATGACCAAATTCAGCTTCATGATGGCCCCTTTGTCATTGTTATCCATAGAGAAATTATTTTTTATGGCGATGCATGGCCGGCTAATCAGTAGTAGTACAAGCTACCCGTGTCCTGGTCTCCGGGCTATGGCTTATGCCGTATCTTGAGGTAGGTATCTTCCTTGTCATGCAGCTAAAGCGTAATGGTGTAGCGCCGATGATTTCTTCCAGACGTCAGAAATCAGGTTCATGGCAGGGATTCAATGAAGGCGAATGACCTGGCTAGTCTGCAGTATTAACAAGCCGTTTGAGATCAGGTAGTCAAGTATGATTCAAATCACACTGGATACCAGCCGCATTGGCGGCCTGTTGATGGCGCTGGTGATCTGGTTAAACCCTGCCGCTGCAGTGCAGGCGGAGGATGATTACCTCAGTATCCTTGAAGCTGAGGCTGCAGATACTGCTGTGAACAATAACTTTCTCGCATCGCCCATTGGTGGAACTGCACAAAATAACACGTTCAGGGATGTGAAGGCCGACAAGCTCATTGAGCCGGGTCTGAGCTTTGAAGCATTTGAAGAAGCACTGAGTACCCGTTATTCAGGCAGTCATTTTCTGTATGTGAAGCTGTCCAGGAAAAAACGCAAGGAAGTCTTCAGCTTTTATCAGAGTGATAGCCGAATTTCATCTGTGCGTGAAGAGATTGTGCGTCTCCTGTCATCCAGTTAATGACCATAAGTCTTTATTATCTAGTGAGGTATTTCTTTATGGAACAGTCTTTAGCTAAATCATTCGCTGTTGTATTGCTTGTATCAGCTGGATTTCTTCTCAATTCAAATGCCTCCGCCGTTGATGTCAAGCTGACCGATTATCTTGCTTATATCGATGTTCATCATGGCGGTGAACAGGTTCGGATACAGCGAATCCAGGATGAAGAACACAAGCTGGATGATGGTTTTGCCAAAACCTCGCGCAAATGTCCGCCATTCTGTATCCAGCCTATGAAGATTGCGCCTGGTGTGACCACAGTCGGTGAGGCCGAAATTTTCCGGTTTATGGGTCGCGAACTTGCCTCTGGCAATGGCTTAATTATAGACGCACGCACACCGTCCTGGTACCAGAAGGGTACAATTCCGGGCTCAATCAATATCCCCTTCACGGATTTTGTTGCGAGTGAAGATGCGCCAGAAGCAATCAAGGCGCTGGAGACAACCGGTGCCGTGCGTCGTGGTGAAACTGGCTGGCTTCTACGCAGTGTTGAGAAGCTGATGGCCAAATTTGGCTTGTTTGGTGCGGATCAGAAAACCGGTAGGTGGGATTTTTCAAACGCTAAAAAACTAGTGCTCTGGTGCAACGGTCCCTGGTGTGGACAGTCGCCTCGTGCAATCAAGGGGCTGCTTGAGCATGGTTACCCCCCTGAAAAAATCGCCTATTACCGGGGTGGTATGCAGATGTGGAAGGTGCTGGGCCTGACTGTGATTATACCTGAATCTACAGAAGCTATTGCGATGAAGTCGCAATGAAATAAGTTGTGGCTTTGTCATAAAAGAGACGGTTATTCGTCTCTTTTTCATAAACGCAGCTAATGGCATTTGGTAAGTCATTTTCGGGTTCAAAAATTTATCGCATCAAAGTGTCGGTATTGGCCTGAGAGAGTCAGGCTGATACGGTTAGGCAAACAGGCAGTGAATTCACCTGTGCTTGATAACCAGCCGCTATGAACACAGACCTGTGATTTACACGGGGAACTGACAAATCGTGTGCGACCATCCCTGATTTCGATAACGCTCTCGCCGAGTGGCCCCGCAAAATGTAACCTACGGTTATGCTGCAGTGTTTCGGTAACCGGGTCGTTACTGCCACTACGAATGAGGACATAGTCTGCTGGTTCACTACCAAACCACAGCTGCGTATATAAAAAAGGCAGGGTGCACACGATCACCAGGATCAGGATGCGGTCGGCTCGGGTCATTGTAGTGGTGCGCTCAGGCTGATGCTTGCATGTATACCAGGTTCAAAATGGATGCGTGACTTCATTGCCGGGTTCATATGAATGGTTCCTTGCGTGTCTATCAGCATGACATACCGTATGCCCATGTTATGTGCTGTAGACAGCCATTCATCCGGACCCGCGACAAATAATGCGGTGGCAGCAGCATCTGCGGTGGCTGCATCGCTGTGAATAACGGTGACAGAGGCGGTGTTGTTTGCCGGGTAGCCGGTACGTGGATCGATAATATGGTGATAGCGCCTGCCATCTACCTCGAAAAAACGTTCATAGTCTCCGGATGTGAAGACGCTGGCGTCACCGGATACCTCGAGGCTGGCAAGAATGCCGGTTTCCCGTGGGTGACGAATACCAATGCGCCACGGTCTTTCACCATGTTGTCCAATTGCTCGCAAGTCTCCACCGGCATTGATGATGGCGTTCTGGATTCCCGACTCGCGCAAACGTTCAATGGCACGGTCGATTGCATAGCCCTTGGCAAAGCCACCCAGATCGTAGGAGACAGACGGGTTATGGCTTGTAACAAACGTGTCACTAATGGCCACATCCTCTACAGAGGGGGCCTGTGCAACCAGTTCCTTGATTGCCGCACTGTCGGGTAATATCCCGATCGGCAGGGCATTGTCGTGAAAGCCCCAGAGCGCGACGAGATTCCCGATGACTGGATTGAACAAGCCTGTACTCAGCCGGGACAGCCTGTTAGCCTCCTTGAGTAACTGCAGCATGGATGGTGCAGTCGTGGCTGGCTCGAGAGTAGCCAGACGTTCATTCAGGGATGCGAGCGGGCCGGGTTGCCAGGCATGCCAGTTGACATGCATATCGATGAAATCCATTTCAATTTGTCTGCATATGGATTCGGCGAGCTGCGGTTCAACGCCGTACAGACTGACATCAATGAGTGTGCCAAATGCAAAAAACTGGTCGTGAAAGATCGGGTCCTTATGCTGACCGCAGCCGCTGTCAGCGAGCGCCAGCAGCAGGCAAGCCACTCGAATGAGCTGTTTTGTCATTTGTCCAGACGGGTAACGATTGTATCCAGCAATTGTCCGGCAATGTCTGCATTATAGATCGAATCAAGTTCGCGGATGCAGGTTGGGCTGGTGACATTGATTTCAGTCAGATAATCACCAATGACATCCAGGCCCACAAACATCAGCCCCTGCTCACGCAAGGAGGGGCCTACCTGTTCACATATCCAGTGGTCGCGCTTGCTGAGGTTCACCCCCTCACCTCTGCCTCCGGCAGCCAGATTGCCGCGCGTTTCCCCGCTAGCCGGTATCCGTGCCAGTGCATGAGGAAAGGGTTTTCCGTCAATCATCAGGATGCGTTTATCTCCTGCTGATATTTCAGGGATATAGCGTTGCGCCATGGCGCTTGTAGTGCCGTTGCCGGTGATGGTCTCAAGAATGACATTCAGGTTCGGATCACTCCTGCGGACACGAAACACAGAAGCGCCACCCATGCCATCAAGTGGCTTGACGATTATGTCATCCTGCTCGTCAAGAAATTCCTTTAAGCGCGCTATTTCACGGCTTACTCGTGTGGGCGGGCCACATTGTGAAAACCATGCGGTATAGAGTTTTTCGCTGGCATTACGAATGGCGCCAGGATTATTAACTACAAGTACACCGTATGCCTCGGCTCGTTGCAGCATGAAAGTCGTATAGATGAATTCCATGTTCACGGGAGGATCCTTGCGCATCAGGACGACATCAAGTTCATCAAGTGGGGCGGTACGTTTGTCTGACAGGGTGTACCAGTCATTTTCGTCATCCTGGACATCAAGGCATGTCAGTAATGCATGGCAGCGATCTCCATCCAGAAACAGGTCACGCTGTTCCATATAGTACAGTTCCCAGCCACGTTTCTGGGCCGCCAGTAACATTGCCAGTGAACTGTCCTTGCGGACATTAATGGACCCGATGGGATCCATGACGATGCCAAGTTTGATACTCATAGATTACCTGTCTTTAATGTCGTGTAGTGGTCTGCTATCTGTATGACAGTACAAGATAAAGTTTGCAACTCGATTGACGATAAACCGGTGTAGCAGACAGCTGGTACTAGATTAAGTCTTTTGCCGGGGCACGGATAGTGACCCAGGTGTCCGGATAGAGCCCCCGGCGTGGGTTCAAGAATAAAGTACATGTAAATCAAATGCAAAGAGGTCGTCATGCAGAGTACGGTCCCGACAGATGAAGTAAAAGAAGCGGTTGGTAAACCTGATGCAGGGGTTGTGGATGGAGTGGCTGGGAAAAGCTTTAAGGTTATGGTGATTGATGACAGTAAAACGATCCGCCGGACTGCAGAGACACTTTTGAAAAAAGAAGGTTTTGAGGTGATCACGGCTACAGATGGATTCGAGGCGCTAAGCATGATTGCTGATCATCAACCCAATCTCATCCTGCTGGATATCATGATGCCGCGGCTGGATGGTTACCAGACGTGTGCGTTGATCAAACATCATCGAGTATTCCGGCATACGCCTGTCATCATGCTCTCAAGCAAGGATGGCCTGTTTGATAGAGCAAGGGGCAGGGTAGTTGGATCGGATGACTACATTACCAAGCCCTTTACCCGTGAAGAGTTATTGACAGTAATCGAGCAGCATACAGATAACTCCGACTAGAAAATGTAATTCAGTTGATCTGAAGACGAGGCGCTACGATGACACAAATAATGATTGTTGATGATTCTCCTACGGATATGCATCTGTTGAAGAAAATTCTGGAAAAGAACGGGTTCAAAACTCTTACTGCATCAGATGCAGATGAGGGTATACAGGTTGCCAGGCGTGAAAGACCAGACCTGATACTTATGGATGTTGTAATGCCCGGGCTGAACGGCTTTCAGGCAACCCGTGAACTGTCATCGGATCCGGAGACGTCTGCTATCCCGGTGATCATTGTGACCCGGAAAGATCAGCAGGTTGATAGAGTATGGGGTATGCGTCAGGGGGCACGTGACTATATTACCAAACCGGTTAAGGAAGGCACATTAATGAGTCTTATCAAAGAGGCGCTGATAGCGTAACTGAAAATGTCAGAGCAGAAGCAGGTAAATCCGGTCGATCTTCTCAAGGAAATAGAGGAGTACTGTCGTGGCTGTGAAAGTGACTTGCCGCGCAAGACCGAGGAGTCAAGCGAATGGACGGGTATTGCATTCCGGTTAGGTCGCAACAAGCTGATAGCCCCGCTGGATGATGTTGTAGAGATACTTGATTATCCACAACTGTCCGTTGTTCCCCTTACCCAGCCATGGGTGCGCGGTATTGCAAACGTTCGCGGAAATTTACTTCCGATTATAGATCTTAATGGCTACCTGGGTAATGGATTGCCTAGAGTGACTCACAAGACCAGGGTATTGGTAATCAATTTTAATGATATTTATTCCGGGCTCGTCGTAGATGAAGTTCTTGGTCTCAAACATTTTATTGAAAACGAGCTTACTGATGAAGAAGCCGTGTTGGATGATGAATTACGTCCATATATGAGAAATTGGTTTCGCAAGGGAGACAAGGTTTGGGGGGTGTTCAGCCTGGCTTCGCTGGTTGAGTCGCCACTGTTTTTACAGGTAGCTGTCTAGCTGTCTGAATAACAGGGTGCCTTTAATAGCTTTTATTTTTCTATTTGTACTTATGGGTCAGGAGATAGGCCATGAAAACTATGTTTGATGTGGAAAAGTTGGGTGCAAGTAACAAGATGAAGGTTCTTGCCTTCCTGATGCTATGTGCAATCTGGGCCATGGTCTGGACCTTCGTGAAGGTCGGGCATGAGGTTGAGATAGACCAGGTGAGGCTAGCTGATGTTGGAGAGCAGCTTGTATTGTCGCAACGTATTGCAAAGTATGCACTATCTGCCTCTACAGGTGAGGCGGACGCATTTGTTCGGTTAGAGACATCGAAAAATAAATTCTCGGCAATACTGGATGCGCAAATGGCTGCCTACGGTGATGGGGATGGCGTGAGTGAGACGCCAGAGCGTCTCGCGCTGGTCAACCTGGATAATCACTGGAGCGGCTTCCGTAATAACATCGATGAGGTACTGGAAGGCCAGTTTCTGATTATGGCAATGGCGGAAGCGACAAGTCTAATGAATGAGGTCATGCCTCAGCTAATGGAGCATACCAGCGGAATTGTTGATGAACTGATGAAGAATGGTGCCAGCGCTGCAGAAGTACGTCTCGCTACGGAGCAGGCGATACTTGGGCAGCGCATTGTGAATAGCCTGAATGCAGTAATGACGGGCAAGGTAACCGAATCTGCAGCTGTCGCCTTTGCCGAGGATACCCGTGAGTTTGGTCGTGTACTGGACGGTTTTATGCGAGGCACCGGCGGGATTCAGCAACTGAAAGGCGATGCTTTACAGTCCAGGATTCAGAAAATAGCCCTGCTGTTCAGTAGGGTCAGCGACAATGTTGGTTCGATCGTTGAAAATGCGGAAGAAATAGTCGGGATTCAGACAGCAGCAGCTGAAATTACTACACAGAGTGAGGCGTTGTTTGAGGCTGTCGAGGATCTCAAGTCTGTACTTCTCGCAGCGCCTGTCGGACGTGTCGTATCGACCGAGTTAGCCTATTTTATGGGTGCATTGGCGCTTCTTATGGTTTTTTTGATGGCATATGAGACGCTGGTAAGTCAGCGTCGGCGCAGCCAACTTATTGAGGCAGAGAATACTCGTAACCAGGAGGCCATTATGCGACTGCTGGACGAGATCGGTGATCTGGCTGCAGGTGATCTGACAGTAAAAACGACTGTTAGCGAGGATTTTACTGGGGCCATTGCAGATTCAATAAACGTTACTGTTGAATCATTACGTGCCCTGGTAAAGACAATTAATGATACGTCTACTCAGCTTTCCTCATCGGTACATGAAACCGAGCAAATTGCGAGTCAGTTGTCTGAGGCAAGCAAGCGACAGTCTCATGATATTTCCGTCGCAGGATCTTCAATTAGTGAAATGTCAGTATCTATGGATGGTGTATCGAATGAGGCGAGTGAATCCTCCAAGGTTGCAATGCGCTCTGTAGAAATCGCGAAAAAAGGAGGTGAAGCAGTGAAACGAACCATGGATGGCATGGATACAATTCGTGAACATATTCAGGAAACATCGAAGCGTATTAAAAGACTGGGTGAGAGTTCACAGGAAATTGGTGACATCGTTGAGCTGATTAACGATATTGCCGAACAAACCAATATTCTCGCCCTGAACGCATCTATTCAGGCAGCCATGGCAGGCGAAGCCGGCCGGGGATTCGCAGTCGTTGCTGATGAAGTGCAGCGTCTGGCCGAACGTTCTGCAAATGCGACCAAGCAGATAGAGGCGCTGGTAAAGACCATTCAAGCAGATACTCACGAAGCTGTTATATCAATGGAGAAAAGTACCACTGGTGTGGTTAATGGTGCGCAAATCGCTGAGGATGCGGGTAGTGCTTTGGAAGAGATCGAGTCAGTTTCAGACCAGCTTGCAGGCCTGATTCAGAATATTTCCAGTTCTGCACGTCAGCAAGCGAATGTCGCGACCCAGCTTGCTGCCAGCATGAACAGCATTCAGGAAATGACTACACAGGCTAGTACAGGTACTGAACAAACCGCGCGTTCTATCGGTAATCTTTCCAGGTTGGCGCATGATCTGGATATCTCGGTGACTGGCTTTAAGCTGCCGCAGTAATCATCAATGAGTTATTCATCATTTGTTGAGTCCTGGTAGCACATGGCAGGTATATAAAATCTCACCTGACCCATGAACTGTCAGTCTGGTTAGACTGCAAGGAACGTTATTATGCACGAAGCTATAGATTACAATGCGCTCAGCTGGATTCGTCAGGAACTTGGGGAAACCATCAACCAGGCGCGATTGCTGCTGGAAGAATATGCCACAGATCCGGCCAACGTGATGCCATTGCGCCGTTGTGCAACGCAATTACATGAGGCCCTCGGACCTTTGAAAATGGTGGATATCAAGGGTGCAGTTCTGCTGACGACCGAAATGGAAGAAGTTGTTGCAGACTTGCAACAGGGGATAGTCGAACAACCTGATACTGCAATGGAGCTGTTAATGCAGGCATTTCTGCAGTTGCCAGATTATCTGTCGAGTATTCAGTCGGGTGGCCGTGATAATCCGGAAGTGCTTCTGCATTTGATTAACGGTCTTCGTGCAACCCGTGATGTAAGCCCCTTGCTGCAAACTGACATTTTTTCACCGAATCTGTCAGTTCGTGTGCCGACTTCGGTTTTTGATGTTCGCGCAAATCCTGTCAGAGAGGATGTGCCATCCATGGCACGTGCCGCACGCGTTCGATTTCAGAGTGGATTGCTTGAGTGGTACAGGAATGCAGAGGGTAATAACGGCCTGCAAAACCTTATAGATGTTCTGGTGCATTTACAGAAGTGTGCTGCCAGTGAGCCGGCAGCACGTATCTGGTGGGTGGGAGCTGGTGTGGCAGAGGCGCTCCGTGACGGTATGCTGGAAACATCTCCTGGAACGAAACAACTGTTTGGTCAGCTTGATCGGCAGATCAAGCGCTTGATGGATGCAGGGGAAGCAGTGTTTGACGATGTGTTGTCAGATGAACTTATGAAAAACCTGTTATTCAGAGTAGCCCAGGTAACGTCGGATTCAGAGAGGATCAGATTAATCAGGGAGACCTATGGGATCAGGCAACTGTCAGGTGGCAGTGATGCGACAGATTCAGTTAGTGACGAACTGATTGCCTGCAATGAGGAACTGATGGAGACGGTTGCTGCCACAGTCCGCAGTGACATCAATCGTATAAAGGAACAACTAGATAATAATACGGAGTGTAAAGATGATGCACAATTATACATATCAATAGCCAACGATTTGCATGCATTATCAAACACGTTGGGCATGATTGGCAGTGAGATGTATGCCGATGCTATTGCTGTACAGGAGCGGGAACTTCGTGGGGCTATCTCAGATAATAGTACACCTGCTGATTCATGGTTTTTTCAAGTGGCGAACACACTGGTATCAGTTGAAGATGCATTAGGTGATGTCGCTGCAGTAAACCCAGAAAGCACTGCATTCATACAGGGGGTCAATGCAGTTACGCGCGAAGTCATTACGTGCATGGGTACTGCGAAGGATGCAATCAGTGAGTACATGAAGTCGTCTGATGATTTCGAATTATTGTCTGCTGTTCCAGACTTGCTCAATAAAATCAGTGGTAGTTTGAGATTGACTGACCAGAACAGAGCAGCCGCTGCAACGGAACAGGTCAGGCTGTTTATAATGCATGAATTGATTGAACGGCATCATTCACTCTATGAAGACCAGCTCGATTCATTGGCAGATGCAATCTGCAGCATCGAGTTTTATATCGAAGAGTTGGCAGGAAACCCCAGGCATGCCGGTGATGCACTGGATGTGGCCGAGAAAAGCCTGTTGAAACTCGGATATCCATGCCCGATTGTCGATGAGTGTACATGCACATCTAGTGCGGCAGATATGCAGGAGCAATCTGAATCTGTGATGGATCCCGGGGAGCTGCCTGAAGATGAATCAGAAAACACGATAATCACATCCAGTCAACAAGTTTCTGATCTAAATGATGTGGTGGGAATTACCGGTTTTCAGGTCATCGCGCCTGACGTGGATGAGGAAATCCTTGAAATCTTCATAGAAGAGGCTGACGAGGAACTGCAGAAACTTGCAGCATTGATACCAATGTGGACTACCTCAAGTGATGCGAATGAGTACCTTGTAGATATACGGCGCTCCTTTCATACGCTGAAAGGCAGCGGCCGTATGGTTGGTGCACTGGCTGTTGGGGAATTTGCGTGGACTATTGAAAACCTGGCCAACAAGCTCATTGATAACACAGTTGAGCCACATGATGCCATCAAATTAATACTGGCCGATTCTGTGGCGGCGCTTGCTCAGTTACTTCAGCAGGTTAAGGGTGGCGTGATAGAGCATGAAATGGACATCAACGATCTTGCCAGACGTGCGCTCATCAACAGTAATCCAGATGCAAAGATTAATAATGTAGATTCTGAAGAGACCTATGAGCATATTCTCGAGCTCTCGCCGGTGTTGGACCCGGAAGAGCAGGATTTCAACGCCGATGATGAGGTCAAGGAATCTGTAGAGAATCAGCCGCAACCATTTATGGAACTTTCAGTGTTATCTCCGGAGGCAGATTCCGAAATAGTAGAGATATTCCTGGAAGAGGCTGCGGAAGAAATCATCAACATTGCTACGGCACTTTCTGCATGGTTAGAACAGCCAGAAAATAATGATGCACTTGCTAGCATGCGCCGGAGTTTGCATACCCTGAAGGGCAGTGGCCGAATGGCCGGTGCAATGGTGGTCGGGGAGTTTTCATGGTATCTGGAGAATTTGTTAAACAAAGTTATAGAAGGGACTGTAAAAGTAAATGATTCCCTTCGATCTCTCCTCTCAAGTGTCCCCGATGCCCTGTCGCAACTGGTTGTGGAGGTTCAGGGTGGTGCTGCTCCGGTAATTGACACTGCGCACATGGTGTTGCATGCGGAGGCATTGAGTCGTGGTGAGGCTTTCGAATCAGAAATTGTAGATGAGATTACCGATAGTGGTGATATTGAAGTTGTATCATCTGACCCGGTAGACGAGTCATATGCAGATGCCGTTTCTGCGTGTGATGAAGAAAGCGAGACATCACTGCTGGAAATATTCAGCGCAGAGTGCTGGGACCATCTGCAGGCTATAGAGGAATTTATTGAAGAAAGTGATGAGTCGCGCGTTGTTAGTGAAACCCTATACCGGGCGTTGCATACGCTTTCGGGAATATCCGAGTCAGCAGAGGTTGTTTCAATTCGTGAACTGGCTGGTAATTTGAATGACTATTTTGCTGGGTACTACCACACGCAACAGCCAGTAAGCCAGGATGCAATTGAGGTGTTGCGCGCATGTCATGCGGAACTTGCTGTTGTTGCACGGCAGTTGCCAGATATCATCTATGATGAAAAAAATCAGCAAGCTTTAAGCGACCAGATAGCGGCACTACCCAGTGCAGATGAGCAGACTGGTGGGGATGGTGTTGACGCAACTGTTCCAGACCCAGCCGGATCGGAAACGGCAGCTACAGCGGTTGAAAGTGTTAATGCGATTCATACAACCTTAGCAGTAGAGCCTGATCCATTCTCGGATATGGACCCGGAACTCTACGAAATATTTATTGAAGAGGCCTCGGAGATCATAGACAGCAGCGAGGTGCTACTGCGCGCATGGTCCGAGGAGCCCCAGAATAATGAATATATGACCGAATTCCAGCGTCAGCTCCATACCATCAAGGGTGGGGCTCGCATGGTTGATATTCAGGCAATTGGTGATTTGAGTCATGTGCTCGAATCGTTGATTACGCGCATAGCTGATGGGCTGATTGCAACGTCTGATGAGCTATTCGCGCTGATGCAGGAATCACAAGACCGTCTGTCGGAGATGCTGGAACAGGTCAAGTCACGACAAATGCCGGCAGTGGCGACACAACTGCAAGCCCGTCTTGACGCACTATGGCAGACTGAGAGTGGAAATGATACTCATGAGGAGATTGAGGGAGTATCCGTGTCGCAATGTGATGCAAGCTATGAGGCTGATACTCAGGCAATAACAGTGACCTCGGAGGAGTCTGTCCAGACGCAAGAACCAGAATCAGCAAATGACATGGTGGTTGAGCTGGCCATTGACGAGGGCGATGCGACAGGTTGCGACACTGAATCAGTACAAGACAGGAAGGATGATATTGAGTTACCAGACCGTGAGCATTTTACCTTCCCGCAAAAGAAGGAGCGTCAGCAACAAGCGCGTGCCCATGGCGAGCAGGTTAGGGTACAGTCAACCTTGCTTGATGACATGGTGAACTACGCCGGCGAGATCAATATCTACCGTTCACGCATGGAACAGCAAGTGAGTGACTATCGTTACAATCTCGCCGAACTGGATCAGACAATCACTCGTTTGCGTGACCAGTTGCGCCTGCTGGAGATGGAAACAGAAGCGCAGATTCTCTATCGCTATGAACAGGAAGTGGATGCAAGCAATCAGGAATTTGATCCGCTTGAAATGGATCGCTATTCAAATCTGCAGCAGGCCTCCCGATCCCTGATTGAAAGCATCAGTGATTTACGCAGTCTCCAGGAACTGATGGAGAATACTACACGTGAATCAGAGACACTGCTGCTACAGCAATCACGAGTCAGCACTGATCTTCAGGACGGACTGATGCGTTCCCGAATGATCCCTTTTTCAGGTCTTGCTTCGCGACTGAGACGCATTGTGCGGCAGTCAGCGCGGCAATTAGGAAAGAAGGTGGATCTTGAACTCTTTGGTGCTGACGGTGAAATGGACCGTACCGTAATCGATCGGGTTATTGCACCGCTCGAACACATGCTGCGTAACGCCGTCGCACACGGCATAGAACTGCCGGAACAGCGAAAGGCGCTGGACAAGAAGGTCGAAGGATTGATCACCATTACATTCGATCGCGAAGGGCCTGAAATTGTATTGCGTATCGAGGATGATGGTGCTGGCATCAATACTGAGGCGATTCGTGAGCGCGCCCTGGAACGCGGTTTGATGGTGGAAGGCTCTCAGTTGTCCGATTATGATGTCATGCAGTTCATTTTGCACACCGGCTTTAGTACTGCAGCAGAGGTCACGCAGATATCAGGTCGTGGTGTAGGAATGGATGTCGTTAACAGCGAAGTAAAACAGTTGGGCGGTTCGTTGCATATAGAATCAACCGCCGGCTATGGCACCACATTTACGGTACGTCTTCCCTATACGCTGGCAATTAATCAGGCATTGCTGGTCATGGCTGGTAATGAAACATTCTGTGTGCCCCTGGCCAGCATTGAGGGTGTTGTACGTGCTAATTGTGAAGAACTCGCAGTATGTTACCGCTCTGATGAGTGTCTTTATTATTATGCGGGAAATGAATACCAGCTCAAACATCTGGGGACCCTGTTGAATACCTCCGCTACTGGTACTGCCGGGACCCAGAAACAGGTTCCGGTGTTACTGGTGCGTATCGGGGAGAAACGTATTGCCGTACAGGTTGAGGCCCTGATGGGAAGCCGTGAGATTGTCATCAAACCTGTAGGTGCACAGCTCAGTAAGGTGGATTGCATCTCGGGCGCAACTATTCTGGGGGATGGTCGCGTCGTGATGATGCTTGATATGGCCGCAGTGGCAAGAATGAATGTGCGTGCCCGGTTGCCGGAAGTGCCGGTTGATACAGATAAAGAGTCTCGCCTTGTAATTATGGTTGTAGATGATTCCATCACTGTACGCAAGGTTACGTCGCGCTTGCTTGAGCGTAACGGATTCAGGATTTTGACTGCAAAGGATGGTATCGACGCCATGGGACAGTTGCAGGATATGGTGCCGGACATGATGTTGCTCGATATCGAAATGCCCAGAATGGATGGATTCGAACTCGCTACACATATGCGTAACGATGCACGTCTGAAGCATGTGCCGATCATAATGATTACGTCACGAACTGGCGACAAGCATCGGGAGCGCGCGCAGCAAATTGGCGTGAACAATTATCTCGGCAAGCCCTACCAGGAGAGTGATTTGCTGGATTCCATACATCGCATAATTGGAGTGTCAGCCGCGGGAGCAGTAGCATGAGCAGTGTAGATATGTGTGAAGCTGGCAATCCGGCTGTTGTACAGGACAAGGTACGTAGTTTGTGGGTGCCTCTGCGGAAGATGAACCTGTTGTTGCCTAATGTGGTTGTTGCTGAAATATGCAGCTACCGTGCGCCAAGCCCTTGCGAAGGGATGCCTGAATGGTTCCTTGGAATGGTGCAATGGCGCGCACAGGAAATCCCCGTGATTTCGCTCGAATCTGTATGCGGCCTAACGGTACCCTCGAACCCGGTCTTCTCTCGGCTGATGGTTCTGCATTCTGTAAACCCTGACAGCCCGATGAAAAATTTTGCAATCGTTACTGCTGGGCTTCCGGGGTTGATTCAGTTTGGAAATGAAATGGCAGACGAGGTTGTCGACTATGCATATGATGGCTTGAAATGCATAGTCCGTATAGGCAGTGAGGAAGCAGTCATTCCGGATTTGCCATATTTGCAGAATCTGCTGGAAACCTGCCTTGGTGAAGCAGCCCCGGTGAGGCAGTTGCCGGTTAACTAAAATCTCCCCACAATGCTTGCATGCCGGCCAGTGCTGCAAGTGCGGCAGTTTCAGTGCGCAGTATGCGCGGTCCCAGATGAATACCTGTGAAGCCGGCTGACCTGGCCAGTAGTTGTTCGTCAGCGTTTAATCCTCCTTCCGGACCTACCAGCAGATGAATTATTTTATCCGGAGGGTTCATCGCGCCAAGAGCCGTAGCGCTGTCCGGTTGTAGCAGGAAACGCAGACCACTGGTATTTTGGGCAAGCATACAGTCTGTAAAATTCAGGGCGCCAGCCAGTTGTGGCATGGTAGCTCGACCACATTGCTCACATGCGCTGATGATTACACCTAGCCAGTGGTTGCCGCGCTTTTCCAGTCGAGTCCCTTTCAGGCGCGCCTGACTGCGTTGCATCCAGAGTGGCTGAATGGTTTTAACGCCCAATTCAACCGCCTTTTGCAGGATCAGGTCCATGCGGTCATTACGTGCGATACCCTGTAACAGCGTTATATCCAGTGATGACTCTTGCCGGGCCGCGATGGCTTCTGTAATTTCCAGTATGATTTCCGTGCGCTTGATAGTTTTAACGAGGGCGCGATGTTCGCAACCTTTGCCATCAAATACCCGAACAGCAGCACCACTGCGTATCCGTAGCACATGTATGACGTAATGTGCCGTCTGGCCAGTGACTGTCAGCTCCTCACCCTGGATGAGCGTTTGTGGTGTGTACAGTCGGGATATGCGCATTGAACCGGTTGTTGCAGTAGTATCGTTAAGCGGTGCGCTTGCTGGTAATGTACCGGCGGCAAGATTGCAGTGATTGTTAGCTGTTTTGAGAAGTGCCGAGTCCCAGGTTATCCCAGATAGCCAGTGCAGGCCCGGCACGATTGAGCGTATAGAAGTGCAGTCCCGGAGCTCCCTTTTCGAGCAACTGCGCACACAGGCTGCTGACAACCTCTTCACCAAAGGCACGTATGGATTTCAGGTCCTCACCGTAGGATTGGAGGCGTTTGCGTATCCAGCGTGGAATTTCTGCTCCGCAGGCATCCGAGAAACGCGCCAGTTGATGGTAGTTGGTGATCGGCATGATGCCCGGGACGATGTCAATTCCGATGTTGATACGATTACAACGATCGATAAAACGGAAGTAGGCGTCCGGATTGTAGAAATACTGCGTTATGGCACTGCTGGCGCCTGCATCCACCTTGCGCTTGAAATTTTCAAGATCCCTGTCGGGGCTGGTTGCCTGCGGATGATATTCCGGATAGGCTGCAACCTCGATATGAAAGTGCTGGCCGGTCTCCTCGCGAATAAATGTGACCAGTTCATTAGCATAGCGAAACTCCCCGGCCTCTCCCATGCCTGACGGCATGTCTCCGCGTAATGCCACGATATGGTTGATACCAATATCCCGGTAGTTGTTCAGCATCTCGCGGATATTTTCGCGAGTGGAGCAGATGCATGACAGGTGCGGTGCAGTATCAATTCCGGAATTTTTCTGGAGCTCGACAACGGTCGTGAAAGTACGGTCGCGTGATGAACCCCCGGCACCGAAGGTAACGGAAAAGAAGCTTGGATTTAGTGCGGCCAGTTGCTTGCTGGTTGCTGCCAGCTTGTTGATGCCATCCTCTGTCTTTGGGGGAAAGAACTCGAAGCTGTAGGCCCGGTCTTGTTGTGTCATATAATGGGTTGAACCCGAGCGCGAGCGCACTGGCACCTCAATAACGATACTGTTCCGGCTTGTAGGGCCCCTCTACCGGCACGCCAATGTAGTCAGCCTGCTGTTGTGAGAGTGTTGTGAGTTTTACGCCAATCTTGCCAAGATGCAGCCTGGCAACTTCTTCATCCAGTTTCTTGGGCAGGGTATAGACTCGGTTTTCATACTGGTCACCGCGGTTCCATAACTCCATCTGTGCCAGTGTCTGGTTGGTGAAACTGTTGGACATCACAAAACTGGGGTGTCCGGTAGCACAACCCAGATTTACCAGCCGACCTTCCGCCAGCAGGATAATGCGGTTCCCGCTTGGCAGGATGATATGGTCAACCTGGGGTTTGATATTCTCCCATTTGTATTTCTTCATGCTGGCAATATCAATTTCATTGTCAAAGTGACCAATGTTGCAGACAATCGCCTGGTCTCTCATCGCCAGCATGTGGTCGTGGTTAATGACATGATAATTACCGGTTGCCGTGACAAAGATATTTGCCTCGGCGGCAGCGTCATCCATGGTGACGACACGATGGCCTTCCATGGCGGCCTGCAGTGCGCAGATTGGATCTATTTCAGTGACCCATACCGTGCAACCCAGACCTTTCAAAGACTGGGCGCAGCCTTTGCCGACATCGCCATAACCGACAACCACAGCAATCTTGCCGGCAATCATGACATCGGTGGCGCGCTTGATACCATCCACGAGCGATTCACGACAACCGTAAAGGTTGTCGAACTTGCTCTTCGTGACCGAGTCGTTGACATTGATGGCCGGGAAGGGCAATTCACCGCGTTCCTGCATCTGGTACAGGCGGTGAACACCGGTGGTCGTTTCCTCTGTCACGCCGTGGATGTTTTCCAGAATTTTGGAGTACCAGCCAGGCTGCGTGGCAAGGCGTTTTCTAATGCTGTTATACAGGGCAATCTCTTCATCGCTACCCGGGTTGTCCAGTACGTGTGGATCCTGTTCAGCCCTGGAGCCCAGCATGACCAGCATGGTGGCGTCACCGCCATCGTCAAGGATCATGTTTGGCGTTCCGCCATCATGCCATTCCATGATCTGGTGTGTGTACTGCCAGTATTCATCCAGTGATTCACCCTTCCATGCATACACAGGTATATTGCGTGCGGCAATTGCGGCTGCAGCATGGTCCTGGGTTGAGAAGATGTTGCAGGATGCCCAGCGGACCTCGGCGCCCAGTTCCACCAGTGTTTCGATCAGCACCGCCGTCTGGATGGTCATGTGCAGACTGCCAGCGATGCGTGCGCCCTTGAGCGGCTTTTCTGTTGCATATTGCGTGCGCAATGCCATCAAGCCCGGCATTTCAGTTTCGGCAATGGCAATTTCCTTGCGTCCCCAGTCCGCCAGTCCAATGTCGGCTACCTTGTAGTCAGGTGAGATGTTTTCAGCGGTTTGTGTCGTCATTTCAGGTCTCGTGGGTAATTTAAACGGTTTTTTCAATAGTATGCAGGCCGGCAGCCTCTCGCAGGATATCGGCCTTGTCTGTTTTTTCCCAGCTGAAGTCGCAATCCTCGCGACCGAAGTGACCATAGGCGGCGGTGGGTTTATAACCCGGTTTTAAGAGGTTCAGCATGGCCACCATGCCGCGCGGGCGCAAATCGAAATGTTCACGTATCAGTTCCACCAGACGATCTTCCTGAAGCAGTCCCGTGCCAAAGGTTTCCACACTGATGGAGGTCGGTTCGGCGACCCCAATCGCATACGATACCTGTATTTCACAGCGTTCCGCCAGTCCACCTGCCACGATATTTTTTGCCACGTAGCGTGAGGCATAGGCGGCAGAGCGGTCCACCTTGCTCGGGTCCTTGCCGGAGAAGGCGCCGCCACCGTGGCGTGCCATGCCGCCATAGGTGTCCACAATGATCTTGCGACCGGTAAGACCGCAATCGCCGACCGGGCCACCAATCACAAAACGACCGGTCGGGTTGATATGAATATGTTCAAGAGGACACTGGTCCAGCCACTTGGCTGGCAGTACCGGCTTGATGATCTCGTCCATGACCGCCTCGCGCAAGGCATTCAGCGAAATCTCCGGATCATGCTGGGTAGAGAGCACCACGGCATCTATACCTACTGGCCGGTTGTTCTCGTAGCGAAAGGTGATCTGGCTTTTCGCGTCAGGGCGCAGCCATGGCAGTGTGCCATTTTTGCGCACCTCTGACTGGCGTTTCACCAGGCGGTGGGAATAGGTAATGGGTGCCGGCATCAACACATCGGTTTCACTGGATGCATAGCCGAACATGAGACCCTGGTCTCCAGCGCCCTGTTCATGGGCATCGCTTTCATCGACGCCCATTGCGATGTCCGGCGATTGCTTGCCGATGGCATTCAATACAGCACACGAAGCCCAGTCAAAACCAATCTCGGAACTGTTGTAGCCAATTTCCCGCACCGTCTGGCGGACGATCTCCTCCAGATCGACCCATGCGGTGGTAGTGACTTCCCCGGCGATCATGACCATACCGGTTTTGACCAGTGTTTCGACGGCGACGCGGGCACGCTGATCCTGCTCGAGTATGGCGTCAAGCACGGCATCGGATATCTGATCGGCAACCTTGTCTGGGTGTCCCTCGGAGACGGATTCTGATGTAAATGTATGATTGTTGGACATATATAATGGCTTTCGAATTAATTAAACACTATCAGTCTACCTGACGCGATTATTGTTTTCATCCGTTATCTATACCCTGCTAGTATTGTTGATTCACCTTACATACCAAAAAGGACCAATTATGGTCAGTCTGGAAACGCCGATCTGCGAGTTCGGAAAAAAAGCAATCGATTTCTCTTTGCCCGGGGTCGACAACCGGGAATGGACGCTAGAGACTTGCCGGGGTCCAAACGGCCTGCTGGTGATGTTCATCTGTAACCACTGCCCGTATGTAAAGGCAATACTCGATCGTCTGGTACGGGATAGTTCTGAATTGCGAGAGTTCGGCATTAACAGTGTTGCGATCATGTCCAATGATCCAACCCTGTTTGAGGAAGACAGCTTTGAAAACATGCAGGCTGTCGCGCGGCAATATAATTTTACCTTTCCCTACCTGCTGGATTACTCCCAGTCCATTGCAAAGGCTTACGGTGCGGTCTGTACCCCTGATTTTTTCGGATATAACAGTGACCTGCAGTTGCAGTATCGGGGGCGACTGGATGCTAGCAATAAGGCGACTGCCGCGACAGCTGCACCCAGAGAGCTATTCAATGCCATGTGTGAAGTGGCCGCTACGGGTCATGGTCCGACACACCAGGTGCCCAGTATTGGCTGCTCGATTAAGTGGCGGGAGTAGCTGGAGCAAGATATCCGGATCGCCGATAAGTTATTGTTATAGAGCAATAAAGCGTTGGGTTGTTGACGCGCACCCACCCCCATCCGTGCTATTGCCGTAGGAAGCAAACTAGTGGAAAATAGCGCGCCTTGCTACCGGAGACGATGGCCAGCTTGGCAACCGCAGTTATTTGTACGTCTTGCTGACTCTTTAAATTGATGTGGATGCCTCAGTGCTAACAAAGGTGCGCTGCAGGCTTTTTTTGTCGCCGTAACAGAAATTAATTTGTTGCGAGAGCACATCAATGCGGATTCTATTGGAACCCCGGTGTCGCCACAGTGTGGCGACGTTAAAATTTACAGAATTCAAAATCAGAACAGGAGAACAACATGGCTCAGCGGAGAGAACTCGCCAATGCCATCCGTGCGCTCAGCATGGATGCCGTGCAGAAGGCAAATTCCGGCCACCCCGGTGCACCAATGGGAATGGCGGATATAGCCGAGGTCTTGTGGAACAATCACCTGAAACATAATCCGGGCAACCCGAAATGGTCAGACCGCGACCGTTTTATTCTTTCCAACGGTCATGGCTCAATGCTCATTTACTCGCTGCTGCATCTTACCGGCTACGAGTTGAGTATCGATGACCTGAAGAATTTTCGTCAGCTGCATTCAAAAACGCCAGGCCACCCTGAGTATGGATATGCGCCAGGGGTGGAGACTACAACGGGTCCGCTGGGTCAGGGTATTACCAATGCCGTTGGTATGGCCATAGCCGAGCGTTCGCTGGCCGCTGAATTCAACCGTGATGGCCACGATATCGTGAATCACAACACCTACGTGTTCCTCGGTGATGGTTGCCTGATGGAGGGTATCTCGCACGAGGCCTGCTCACTGGCAGGCACTTTGGGTCTGGGCAAGCTGATTGCCTTCTGGGATGACAACGGCATCTCCATTGACGGCCATGTTGAAGGCTGGTTCACGGATGATACACCCGCACGATTCCAGGCCTATGGCTGGCACGTCATCGCCGCTGTAGACGGACATGATTCGGCAGCGATAGAGAAGGCAATTATTGAAGCAAAAGAAGTCACGGACAAGCCCAGCATGATCTGTTGCAAGACAACCATTGGCTACGGCTCACCCAATAAGGCAGGTACTCATAACTGTCACGGTGCACCCCTCGGTGACGACGAGGTCGCGCTGACGCGCAAGGAGCTGGGATGGAAGTATGAGCCTTTTGTCATTCCCGAGGATATTTACAATGGCTGGGATGCAAGCAACAAGGGGCAGCGAGCAGAAGCGGAATGGAATGATAAATTCAGCAGTTACAAGGCGGATTATCCGGAACTGGCCGCTGAATACGAGCGCCGCATGGCCGGTGAGCTGCCATCCGACTGGGCGGCCAAGGCGGCTGCATTCGTCAAGTCCGTGGATGAAAAAGGAGAGTCACTGGCAACACGTCAGGCCTCGCTGAAGTCGATTGAAGGGTATGCACCATTGTTGCCGGAGATCTTTGGCGGTTCGGCTGATCTGGGTTGCTCCAACCTGACAGAGTGGTCGGGTCACAAGCCGATGCGTGCCAGTACCCCTGACAGCAACTATGTCAACTACGGGGTGCGTGAGTTTGGAATGTCAGCCATCATGAACGGCATTGCATTACATGGGGGTTTTATTCCCTTTGGCGCTACTTTCCTCATGTTCTCCGAGTATGCGCGCAACGCACTGCGCATGGCCGCGTTGATGAAGGTGCAGGAGTATCTTTGTCTACACCCATGACTCCATTGGCCTGGGTGAAGACGGCCCCACTCATCAGGCCATCGAGCAGATTCCTACCCTGCGCATGATACCGGGTATGAGCGTCTGGAGGCCGTGTGACACGGTTGAGAGCGCTGTTGCCTGGCAGGCTGCCATTGAGCAGCAGGACGGACCTACCTGCCTGATATTTTCTCGCCAGGGCCTGCCGCACCAGAAACGTACGGCGGAGCAGATCGCCAATATTCGCAAGGGTGGCTACATCCTTAAGGATTGCAGCGGCACGCCAGACGTCATCATCATTGCAACCGGTTCCGAAGTGGCACTGGCCATGGGTGCGGCCGAGCAGCTTGCTGACAAGAAGGTTCGCGTTGTGTCCATGCCGTCAACCACTTTGTTTGATGCACAGGACGCGGCTTACCGGGAAGCTGTGCTGCCGGCTAGCGTAACGGCACGCGTTGCGGTGGAAGCAGCGGTTACAGGCGGCTGGTACAAATATGTTGGCTTGAACGGCGCTGTGGTTGGCATCGACCGCTTTGGTGAATCTGCCCCGGCGGGGCAGCTGTTCGAATACTTCGGCTTCACGGTTGATAATGTTGTCAAGGCAGTGAACAGCGTTGCCTGAGTCTAGCTACCTGAAATTCATGCTTCCCGGGGTACTCGACGGGCTGGTAAATTTTTTATACAAACTGTAAGGAGATAAATGATGACTATAAAAGTCGGGATTAATGGCTTTGGCCGTATTGGCCGCATGGTCTTTCGTGCTGTAGCAAAGGATTTTAAAGACATAGAAATTGTCGGCATCAATGACCTGCTGGATGCTGATTACCTGGCCTACATGCTGAAATATGACTCGGTGCACGGGCGTTTTGCAGGTGATGTTTCCTCGGACAAGAACAATCTCATTGTTGACGGCAGAAAGATCCGCCTGACGGCCGAGCGTGATCCTGCCGATCTGAAGTGGGACGAAGTCGGCGCAGAAATTGTTATCGATTCGACAGGGTTTTTCCTGACTGAAGAAAGTTGCCAGAAGCACATTGATGCAGGTGCAAGGAAGGTTGTTCAGAGTGCACCTTCCAAGGACGGCTACGCCCATGTTTGTTTACGGGGTTAATCACGAGACCTATGCGGGTCAGGCAATCGTTTCTGCAGCGTCCTGTACCACGAACTGCCTGGCGCCGATCGCTAAGGTATTAAACGATAACTGGGGTCTGAAGCGTGGCCTGATGACCACGGTTCATGCAGCAACCGCTACCCAGAAGACGGTTGATGGTCCTTCCCAGAAAGACTGGCGCGGTGGCCGCGGCATCCTGGAAAATATCATTCCGTCATCCACCGGTGCTGCCAAGGCGGTTGGTGTAGTGCTGCCCGAGCTGAACGGCAAACTTACCGGTATGGCCTTCCGTGTACCGACCTCCGATGTCTCTGTGGTCGACCTGACGGCTGAACTTGAAAAAGAAGCGTCTTATGCTGACATTTGTGCTGCCATGAAGGCTGCCTCCGAGGGTCCGATGAAGGGTACCCTGGGCTACACTGATCACAAGGTGGTATCGACTGATTTCCGCGGTGTCAGCCAGTCATCCATCTTCGATGCAGAAGCAGGTATCGCACTGGATGGCACCTTCGTGAAGCTGGTGTCCTGGTATGACAACGAATACGGCTACACCTGTAACATGATGCGTTTTGTGCAACATATTGCCAAATAAGCAGGACTCAAGCCCGGTGGCAGCGTGTGTAATGCTGCTGCCACCGGGATAATTATTGAGCTACCCGATTGTCAAATTATTCTTAACGAAATTTTGGAGTCGTCAATGTCTGTACTCAAGATGACCGATCTTGACCTGTCCGGTAAACGCATCCTGATACGTCAGGATCTGAATGTCCCGATCAAGGATGGCAAGGTTACCAGTGACAAGCGCATCCGTGCGAGTTTGCCTACCATCGAATTTGCAATAAAAGCAGGAGCGCGGGTGATGCTGATGTCACACCTCGGGCGCCCGACCGAAGGCGAGTATGCCGATGAATTTTCCCTGCGCCCGGTTGCCGAACATTTATCCGGCTTGCTGGGTAAAGAGGTAAGACTTGTCGATAACTACCTGGATCAGGCTCCGGAACTGCATGATGGTGACGTTGTGTTGCTGGAAAACGTCCGTTTCAACAAGGGCGAAAAGGGGAACGAAGAGAGCCTTTCCAGAAAATATGCATCCTTGTGCGACATCTACGTGATGGATGCATTCGGCACAGCACACCGTGCACAGGCCTCGACACACGGTGCCGGTCAGTATGCACCTCAAGCATGTGCCGGGCCATTACTGGCCGGCGAGCTGGAGGCACTTGGCAAGGCGCTGGACAATCCTGCCCGACCGATGGCAGCCATCGTTGGTGGATCCAAGGTTTCCACAAAGTTGACAGTACTCGAATCACTGTCTGGGGTCGTTGACCAGTTGATCCCGGGCGGTGGTATTGCCAATACCTTTATTGCAGCCTGTGGCTACAATGTTGGTAAATCACTCGTTGAAGAAGACCTGATTCCCGAGGCAAAGCGCCTGATGGAGGCGGCTCGTGCAAAGGGTGGTGACATTCCGGTACCAACGGATGTTGTTGTCGGCAAGGAATTTTCCGAGTCTGCCGAGGCGATTGTCAAAAAGGTCGAGGATGTCGCGGATGACGACATGATCTTCGATATCGGACCGGAAACGGCCGCCAAATTTGCCGAGATGATGAAGAGTGCAGGAACCATCGTCTGGAATGGACCGGTGGGCGTATTCGAATTTGACCAGTTCGGCGAAGGCACGAAGAACCCTGGGTATGGCGATCGCTGCATCCGACGCATTCTCGATTGCCGGCGGTGGCGATACGCTGGCTGCCGTTGACAAATACGGCATTGCGGACAAGGTATCCTATATTTCCACTGGCGGCGGCGCTTTCCTGGAGTTCCTGGAAGGCAAGAAACTTCCGGCGGTAGCCATGCTGGAAGAGCGGGCAAAATAGCATGCCAGTTCATGCGGCATGCTTCGAGAATAATATCAAGCTGAGCTTATGCCAAGACGAACAAAAATTGTCGCCACCCTTGGTCCGGCCACGGATGCCAAGCATGTTCTGGATGAGATGATCCAGGCAGGCATGGATGTTGTCAGAGTGAATTTTTCGCACGGCACTCACGAAGATCACATCAAACGGGCAGAAAATGTACGTAACCGTGCTCGCGCACACGGACATCAGGTCGGTGTGCTGGCTGATCTGCAGGGCCCGAAGATTCGCATCGAGTCGTTTCAAGGAGGATATGATCCATCTGGAGGTGAATGATAACTTCATCCTTGATACAGCACTGGATGCGGATGCAGGTAACCGGGAAAGGGTTGGGGTTACCTACAAGAACCTGCACGAGGACGTTTCCCGTGGTGATACCTTGCTCCTTGACGATGGCTTGCTGGTGCTCTGGGTTGAGGAGGTACAAGGTAGCGAGGTTCGTTGCCGGGTCGTTGTCGGTGGACGGCTGACCAACAACAAGGGAATCAATCGTCTCGGTGGCGGGCTGACCGCTGCATCGCTTACAGAAAAAGACCGCGGGATATCCTGGTCGCTGCTGCAATGAAGGCAGACTACGTGGCTATTTCATTTCCACGCTGTGCGGATGATATTCACGTGGCACGTGAACTGCTGCGCTCGGCTGGCGGGCATGGTTGTATTGTTGCCAAGATCGAACGCGCAGAGGCCCTTGATGCGCTTGAAGAGATTATAGAAGCTGCAGATGCCGTAATGATCGCGCGCGGTGATCTGGGGGTTGAGATTGGTGATGCTGAATTGCCGGCCGTGCAAAAGAATATCATCAAGGTGGCCCGCTCACATGATCGGGTTGTGATAACCGCTACGCAGATGATGCAGTCCATGATTGAAAACCCGATTCCGACACGTGCTGAAGTGTTTGATGTGGCTAATGCTGTTATTGATGGCACCGACGCTGTGATGCTGTCAGCGGAAACAGCGGCGGGTCGTTATCCGGCCAAGGTGATTGAAGCGATGGACCGCATATGTGCCGGAGCAGAACGGCAGCGTATCAGCTCGGCGACGGAACGACGCATTAACATACGTTTCAAACGGGCCGATGAGGCCATCGCAAAGGCTGCAATCTATACTGCAAACAGTCTTGGCGTGAAGGCTATAGCTGCCTTGACCGAGTCAGGCGCAACCGCCTTGTGGATGTCCCGGATCAGTTCCGGTATACCCATATTTGCCATGACCCGTCATGTCGAGACACGCAGAAAGGTGACCCTTTATCGCGGTGTTTATCCGGTAAGTTTTGATGTGACAACGCCGGATCATGCAACCGTCAATAAAGAGGCTATTGATGAACTCATGCGGCGAGGTGCAGTGCGGGACGGAGACCTGGTGATTATCACCAAGGGTGATTTAATGGGGGTACATGGCGGCACCAATGCCATGAAGATTATACGTGTCGGTGAACACGAAATAATGGAGCAATAGTATCTGGCGGGTATGTGCCACGAAAGGCCAAGCCCGAAGTGGCTCCTGGAGCCTGAATACCTGTAACCTGTAGTGAACGACTAACCTGTAGAATTTTAGGAGAAGACAATGGCCATTATATCCTTACGCCAACTGCTGGATCACGCTGCCGAACACGGCTACGGTGTCCCGGCCTATAACGTTAACAATATGGAACAGATGCATGCCATCATGGAGGCAGCCGATGAAACAGACAGCCCGGTTATCTGCCAGGCATCGGCCGGTGCTCGTTCCTATGCGGGGGCTCCGTTCCTGCGCCACCTGATTCAGGCAGCAATTGAACAGTGGCCGCATATTCCCGTCTGTGTGCATCAGGATCACGGTGCATCACCATCAGTCTGCCAGCGCTCCATACAACTGGGGTTCAGTTCGGTCATGATGGATGGCTCCCTGGGTCCGGACATGAAGACGCCGATGAGTTATGAGTACAATGTTGATGTCACCAGCAGGACGGTTGCCATGGCGCATGCCTGTGGTGTTTCCGTTGAAGGTGAGCTGGGTTGTCTGGGATCACTTGAAACCGGAATGGCCGGTGAAGAGGACGGCTCCGGTGCTGACGGTGTGCTGTCTCATGACCAGCTGCTTACAGACCCGGAAGAGGCTGCCCGGTTTGTTGAAGATACCAAGTGCGATGCGCTGGCAATTGCCATCGGTACCAGTCACGGTGCCTACAAGTTTACCCGTCCACCGACTGGTGAAATTCTTGCGATAAACCGGATCAAGGAGATTCACGCCCGCATCCCGGATACCCATCTTGTCATGCATGGTTCATCTTCTGTGCCCCAGGACTGGCTGGCGATAATCAACCAGCACGGTGGTGACATGGGCGAGACCTACGGTGTACCGGTCGAGGAAATCCAGGAAGGTATCAAGCACGGTGTACGCAAGGTTAATATCGACACCGACCTGCGTATGGCGTCTACCGGTGCCATACGCAAGCACATGCATGATCATCCTTCAAATTTCGATCCGCGCAAGTATCTGAGAGCCGCTACAGACGGTATGCGTGGAATCTGCAAGGCACGTTACGAGGCGTTTGGAACGGCCGGCAACGCGTCGAAGATCAAGGTGATCAGCCTGGAAGAGATGTACAAACGCTATGAAAGTGGCGAGCTTGATCCTACCGTAAACTAGCCGGTATCGTCATGATCACGAAAGGCGGCTACGGCCGCCTTTTTTATTGGAATAATCGCCCCGTAAGTGTTAGATATATATGCCTGCGGCCGTTGTCACAGTGCCGGCGTATATCTTTCGGATGAGGTTGGCATGTCGAGGGTTTATCCTTTTTCTGCCTATGACAAATATATGAGTCTGAAACTGGACTCAACCTTGTGGCTGGTCATCGTGTATTTCCTGCGCCCGTTTATACTCAAGGTATCTACTATCCAGATGGGACGGGGTGGTGTGAAATCCGAAAGTGTCAGTGTTTTAAAAAATCTGGTTTATCCGGACGACTTTGGATTCTTTCTCGCCTTTGTCGCGAGTATACCAGTACTGCTGCTGATGTCTTGCCTATGCCAAAAGGAAGCCGGGTGCATCTGAATTTGTACAAACACTGTGGCAAAATGGCAGGCACTTGTTGACTGCAGCAGCGGTAATGAACATTGTTGTTATCTTCATCCCTTTTATTGCCAACATTACACATTCGATAAATGCCTACGGCTGGGTGCAGCTCGCCGTGGCAGTCGCAATTATCGTCTATCTATACTCCTCAAAACGCGTTACCGATACGTTTGCTGATTTTCCCGAAAAGCCCGGGGCGGATCACAAGAAAAAACAGTAATGAACCTGCCAGGTCATGGCCTGGGCTGTCAGTTTTTCCTCGTGCCAGGATTATGCTGATTAAATAGCATATAATACAATTAGTTAGAATTTATCTTTTGCAGGCTCATGAGACCTGTCCTGATGCTTGCCGAATATATACACGGTCTAAATTTACCCCGCTCCTGTCCGATATCTTTCTTGCAAGAGTTTCATTTTTTCCAGGTTCTGCAAGCAGTTAGGCAGCGCAAAAACGGTGTATACAGAGTCATTCGGTATGAGTAGCAGGGGACACAGTCAGGGTAACGGTGATAGCGAGTGTGCAGATCTCGATGAGGCTCTTATTCATGGTGTAAGTGTGTTCGAACCAGAACTCGAGCATGAACAGATAGAGCTTGTCTACACGCAGGCAACGGCTGCCATGGTGACGGCGATGATCCTGTCTGTATTTGTAACGCTGGGGCTCTGGAATGTTGTCGACCATAAACTAATCCTGCTTTGGCTGGGTGCACAGTCTGTTCTGACCGCTGCGCGATTGCTACTTGTATACAGGTACAAGCATGCGCAGAAAGAACAGCTGGCAGCTCCCCGATGGTCAATACTGTTTTTTTTCGGAGCATTGCTCTCGGGTGTTATCTGGGGTTGTCTGGGTTTGTTGTTTAGTTTTTCATGGCCCGTTGAATATCAGACATTGACCCTTATGAGTATGGCAGGTGTACTTGCCGGTGCAATCTCATCCTATGCAGCGATACTGTCTTTCTACACTGCCTTCATGGTGCCGGCGATCCTGATTCCTGCGCAATCCATGCTGATGCACAACAGCAGTATCAGCAATAACATGGGGTTGCTATTGATGCTTTTTGCCGCTGTCCTGCTGGTGATTGCAAGAAACTATAACAAGAGCGTGCTTCAGTCACTGCAGCTCCGCGAGGAGAACCATGTGCTGTTGCGTGAGACTGCAGATATTAATGTCGCGTTGCAGGCAGAAGTGAACAATCGGCTGAAGATACAGGAGCAGTTGCTGCGCGAGCGAAAACTTTTTACAAAAGGTTCTGTAACCGTATTCCGCTGCACTGCGGATCACGGCTGGCCTATCGAATACATCTCCGAAACGATTTCCCACTATGGATACGACAGCGAGCGACTGATTGAGGAGAGAACCAGGTATGCGGATATCGTGCATGCAAACGATGTCCAGAGAATAGCTGATTCAGAACTGCAATCCGAAGGGGATGGTACCAGCTATATCGGTATCGATTACCGTATCGTATGCAGGAATGGTGACGTCCGCTGGGTCTATAGTTATAGCATCCCGGTGAAGAATGAGGCGGGTGAGCTGACACATTATGCCGGTTATATCCTCGATATAACGAGTCGCAAACAGACAGAGTTTGATCTGGAGCAGGCAAGGGAACGTGCGCAGGTGACCTTGCACTCGATTGCAGATGCTGTGATCACAACCGATGTCAACGGTCAGGTCGAATATCTAAATCCGAGGGCGGAGCAACTTACGGGCTGGGAGAGCCGGATTGCCCAGGGTTTGCCGCTATCGAGAATATTTTGCCTGTTTGATGAAGAAAGCAGGGCTTCGCTTGAAGATCCTGTTAAACAGTGTTTGCGCCATGGCGAAATAATAACATCAGGAACTGATGCAAGCCTGGTGCGCCATGATGGAGAGCATCTTTCTGTTCAATATTCAGCCTCGCCAATTCTGTTTGAGACCGGCTCTGCCCTGGGTGTCATACTGGTCATTCATGATGTAACAGAGGCGCGACTAATGGAGCAGAAGATCTCCTTCCAGGCAACCCACGATGCCCTCACAGGACTGATTAATCGCACTGAGTTTGAGAAACGACTCAACTACTCAATCGAATCTGCCTTGTATGCGAGTGAAAATCACGTACTCTGCTATATCGATCTTGACCAGCTGAAAATTATTAATGACACCTGCTCACATGAGTCTGGCGATGCCCTGATCAGTGAGATAACCGGTCTAATTCATGGATGCCTGCGCGAGTCGGATGTACTCGCACGACTGGGTGGTGATGAATTCGGCGTGTTGCTGAAGAACTGTTCTCTGGTTAGTGCTGTTGATCTGGTTGAGTCAATGCTTTCCGTTATTCGCGGACTTACATTTCTCAAGATGTAATCGTGTTTTCGATGTGACGGCCAGTATTGGGATGGCGGCGATCGATTCCGATACTGGAAGTGCGCCTGAAGTGATGATTGAAGCCGACCTGGCCTGTCATGCGGCAAAAGATGCAGGCGGCGGATCGTCTCATATTTACCATCCAGAAGACCAGAGTCTTGCGCGCAGGCACAGTGAAATGCAGTGGGTCTCGAAGCTGACTGAAGCGATTAAATCCGACAGGCTGGTGCTCTACTGCCAGGACATCGTACCGGTAATTCCGGATAATACTGCCGGTCAGCACTTTGAAGTGCTGGTGCGGATGCTCGATGAGAATGGTGATATTATATCCCCTGACAGGTTTCTGCCTGCTGCCGAGCGCTACAATCTGATTACCAGCCTCGATCGGTGGGTGGTTAGCCACAGTTTTGCATGGTATTCCAGACACTGTATGAGTGCCGGCATGACACCGGGCTGGATACACTGGCTATCAACCTTTCAGGTGCATCAGTCACGGATAGCGGCTTCCTGAAGTATATAAAAAACGAGATGAATGAGCTACCAGGTGCCAGCTGGTATCATTTGTTTCGAGATTACCGAGACGGCGGCGATTGCCAATATTCAGGCAGCAACCGAATTTATGCATGAATTGAAACGCCTCGGCTGTCGATTTGCACTGGATGATTTTGGCAGTGGCCTGAGTTCATTTACCTATCTGAAAAACCTGCCCGTTGACTACATAAAGATCGACGGCAGTTTTGTGAGGAATATGGATACGGATGCGATTGACAGCGCGATGGTGAGTTCTATTCACCAACTGGCAAGTGTCATCGGGCATTAAAACGATCGCCGAATTCGTAGAGAACGACACGATACTGGAAAAGCTTGCTGATATTGGCATTGATTATGCCCAGGGATACGGGATATCCAAACCGATACCACTGCGGGAGAAGGATGTTGCCTCGGTACGCTCAGCCTGATTCCAGCACAAGTAACAGCGCGACGGCGGCAGGCAATGCCTGCACAAAAAAAATCGCAGGTTTTACCGTCAATGCACCATAAACACCGGCCATGACAATACAGACAAGAAAAAACACGGTTATTTCGTTTGAAGGCTGGCGGGAAAATCAGGCCCCATAGAAGACCGGCGGCAAGAAAGCCGTTGTAGAGCCCCTGGTTTGCCGCCAGTACTTTGGTCTGTTCCGCGAATTCACGCGTTATTCCAAAAATTCTGCGTCCTGACGGTTTTGTCCAGAGAAACATTTCCATTATCAGGAACACGATATGCAGTACAGCGACGGTAGCAATGGCCATGCTGGTAACCATAAATGACTCCTTTCGGTATTTAGATGGCGAGCGCCGGTTCGTTCAGCAGACTCGACTGTTCTCTCAGCGAAAGAACGTGTTCTTCCCAGTAGCGTGGGGTATTGAACCATGGGAATGCCCGCGGGAAGGCCGGGTCATCCCAGCGTTGTGCCAGCCAGGCCGCATAGTGCATGATTCGCAGGGTACGTAACGGTTCAATTAACTGCAGTTCCCGGTAATCAAATTCACGAAATTGCAGATAGCCCTCAATGATGTCTGCCAATTGCGACTGCATCGCATGTCTGTCACCGGAGATCAGCATCCATAAATCCTGAACGGCAGGCCCGGTTCTGCAGTCATCAAGGTCAACGAAATGTGGCCCCTGTTCTGTCCATAAGATATTACCCGGGTGGCAATCGCCATGCAGCCGTAGGGTGTTTATGTTGCCGGCGCTGCTGTAAATATCCTCTATCCGCTGCAGCAGGTCTTCCGCGAGTGTGCGGTAGGCGATTTCAATATGGGCAGGGATAAAACCCTCTGCAAGCAGAAACCGGTATGACCGGTAGCCGAAGCTGTCGATGTCCAGCGTTGGTCGATGTACAAATCTCTTTGAGGCTCCCACCCGGTGTATGCGTGCAATAAAACTGCCCATCCACTCGCGATGTTCCCGTGTGTTCAACTCAGGCCAATGGCCGCCCTGGCGAGGGTAGCATGGCGAACTGGTAGCCCTTGTAACTATGCAGTGAGGTTTCGTTGATAATCAGTGGTGCAATTACCGGCATTTCCTGTTCTGCCAGGGCCAGGGAAAATTCATGTTCTTCCATGAGCGCTGCAGTGGACCAGCGTCCCGGGCGGTAGAATTTCGCAATGACGGGTGTGCTGTTTTCTATGCCGACCTGGTAGACACGGTTCTCATAACTGTTGAGCGCAAGAAAGCGGCCATCCGTGAGGTAGCCGCAACTGTCTACAGCGTCCAGCAGGGTATCCGGTGTCAAGCCGGAGTAATCAACAGGTTCAGGGGATATCATGTCAGGAGACTCGATCAGGAGATATTCTGGCAATGTTAGCGTGCATTTGTATATAGCACCGCCTGCCGGGGCAGGTCCACGACCCAGGACTGGATGATGGGGATACCGTCGCTGACTTGCTGCTGATTACCGGCAAGGTGAGCGGTCCGATCAGCTACTAATCATACAATAGTCAGAACTCGGCAGCCTCAACTTCCATATAGGCCTGTGCACCCTGCGGGCCCAGTTCATCGTCATAGCCGGACCAGTCCTTGTACTGTGTAGTAGCCTGCAGTGAGATCGCCTTGACATCGCTGCTGTCCAGACCCTCATCGAACGCCTTTTCTGCCGAGGAATAGACCGCCTGCAGATAGCCGCGGTAGGTCTTTACCATTGCCGCATCACCGGTCGGGCCATGTCCCGGTACCCAGGTCTTTGCATCAACTTCGAGTATCTTGTCCACCGCGCTGATATTTCCCTGGAAGTTGCCATCCGACAATCTCGGGATGCGCTTGGCGGTTACATTGTCGCCCAGGAAAACCACGCCGTCTTCCTCGACCTCTATCATGATATCGGTACGGGTATGTGCCTGCCCGTAGTGGTGGATACGAAATGTCTTGTTGCCTGCCTTGATGGCTATCGCCGTGTTTGACCGCATGAGTGGGTCCAACGACACGCGTACCTTTTGTGGCACCCTCCGTCAGTGTGTCCATTAACTCAACCCAGGTATCACCGCTGCCAGCATCCACCATGGCCAGCATTTCTGTGTGTCCGTATATCGGTGCCTCCGGGTAGGCGGCACGGATCGCCTGGTTTCCCAGCCAGTGATCACCGTGTATGTGCGTGTTGAAAACGGCGATCACCGGTTGATCAGACACCTTCCTAAGCATCCTCAATACCATTTCACCTGACTGTACACTGGAGCCCGGGTCAACGACACGACACCGGCATCGGTTAACTACGATCCCCGGGTTGTTCATGAATCCCTGGTTGCTGGCGTTGGGCATTTCCAGCGGACCGTGAATGACCCAGGTGTTTTCTGCCACCTGCTCGAACGGATAATCCTTGAGCGGTGCGCCAGCTCGCTGCCGACAGGGACTGGCCAATGCCTGAAAAAAATACCATCAGGAAGATCGAAAACATTCTGTTATTCATGGTCTGGTATACCTGTAGATAATAGTCTATGGGCCATGCAGCGGTTGTTATGCTGAATGTCGACTCTCCCTGATTTGTTCGTAGGCAGCCTTGATTTCCTGTGTCTTTTCAGTCGCAAACTTTATCATCTCTTCCGGCAGTCCCTTGGCAATAAGTTTGTCAGGGTGGTGCTGACTCATCAAGCGCCGATAGGCCTTTTTTACTTCGGCATCGCTGGCTGACTTGCCAACCCCAAGGATTTCATAGGCTTTCGAGATCGGTTGCCTGTGTCTCCCGGGCGCAGGGCCGCTACCGGACATGCTGAACAGGTGTTCAATATCGGCGCGGTTGAAACCCAGTTGTTCGCCAATGGTGAACAGGATTCTCTTTTCGCTGGCATGCAGATGGCCATCAGCCATGGCCGTGGCAATCTGTATCTCGATAAACATCTGGGCGAGATTGCGTCGGCGCATGCATTCATGGCGGAATTGCATGATAACGTCATGCAATGGAAAACCGTCTTTCTTGCCTTCATTAAACAACTTGATTGCTGCCGTGCGTTGCCGTGCATCGAGTTGCATGCGACTCATGATGGCTTCGGCCGCGGTGATCTCATCCGCCGTGACCTTGCCATCTGCCTTTGCAATATGGCCCATCACGGAGAAGGTTGTTGTGAAGAATGCGGCCTGTACACGCTCTTGCTGGCCTGCGCCGAATGCCCCGTGCTCGTCCGTGATTTTTATGCCGCGGTCGAAATTACGTCCCAGTGCGGCACCCAGCAGTGCCCCGAGTGGACCACCAAACATGAACCCCAGTGTGCCGCCGAGCAGTGTTCCCCACCAGGACATCAGTAAAATATCCCGTGCCGTGGAACGGCTTGTCACGGAGTAGACGGAAGCTGTCCGGTGCGACTGAATAGCCGTGTAGACATCATCTTTATCTGAAGGCGGGCAGTGGCGTGGTTATATACCAGGCCTTGATTTCAGGATCATATTTCCATATCTGATTGTCGGTCAGCGTCGACAGCGTCATGCGTTCATCATTGTAGTAGACGATCTCGACCGTGATGTTAACTTCTGCACTGGTCTTCCGAGTTGGTGCTGTTGAGAACGTGTACGAGGTTACCTTGATATGCTTCAGTAATGCCGGGTCTGGCGAAAGGCCTGCATCTCCTTCAGGGCGCCGCAGGCTGTTGGCGGAACTGAAATCCACCCAGCGTATGGCTGTTTCATATTGCCATAGCGCCTTGTCGAGGGTGATGGATTTCTTGCTGTCGTCTACCGCCGCACAGGACGACAGTAGCAGGCTGGATAGCAGAAATAGAGTGAATACGCGCATCAAGTGGCCCGGGTAAGTAATGGCTGGCGATAATGCCTGCCATTATACCCGAGCATGGTCGTTAAATTTATTTTTATCCCCGGGAAATGATGGCTGGTTGCGGGCATGTCAGTCGATCAGCAACTGCCAGGTTTACCAGCAAACCCAGCAATCGGGCGCTATTTCCTGTTGACGGCAGCGCCCAGCAGTGACATCAACTGGTCGAGGTTGCCGGCGAGTGTCTGCGTGCCTGGCGTTCCTCTGCACAGATGGCCTGCATCCGCTTTACAATCTCGTCATAGACCGAGAATTCTGTTTTTAGCGTCGACAAGGCGGCCTGCACGCAGCGACCTGATCCTCGCTGGCAGGCTGTCCAGGCAGGGATACCCTGTCGTCGAGTTCAGTTTCACGCGGTTCGGTGAGTGACGATGCTGCAGCTGTATGTGCCTCTGCGTTGCCCGCTTTATCCTGGACACTGACGTCCCCGAATGCATCCGGAACCAGGCCAAACAGGCCGACGGGTACACCGTTATTCAGTCCACCGTCGAGTACGCTGACATCCAGACCACGTTGACTCAAGAGGAAGGCGGCGGCCGCACTGCGGCGTCCGGTGTCACAAACAATCACGTATTTCCTGTCCGCGGAGAGTGTCGGTGCCTTGTCACGAATTCTGGCCAGTGGAATATTGGTACTGTTTTCAAAGGCATGGTTGGAATGCTCGTCCGGAAGTCGCACGTCCAGCCAGATGCCGCCGTCTTCCACGATGGCAGAGGCCAGTGGGTAGTCTATATGGTGAACGAGGGGTTTCTTCAGTAATTCCACAAAGTCTTTCTTCGACAGGCGCATCAGGGTGCCATCGGTCAACATGGTGACGGTGGCATTTCGCGTCGCATCCGAGACCAGGGCCTCCTCACCAAAGCAGTCGCCCTTGCCCAGTTCAGCGAGCGGGACGTCCCAGCCCTCACCCGATGCCAGGCGTGTGACCGAACAGCTGCCTTCCTTGATAATATAGAAATAATCACCTTCATAACCCTGACGAATAATCACGTCACCCGCCCTGACCAGTACCGGTTGCAGTGTTCGCAGCAGGCGCTGGATATCTGCAGGGGGTAATTTAATGAAGGCATCGGACTGTAAAACACGCGTCATCCAGTCTTCACCTGTTTCAGTGCAGACACCTGTTGCGCCGGTTACTCTGGACTGGTCCAGGGTCAGCATGACATCCAGCAGTGTGGAATCAATCGTGGCGATCACTGCCTTGGTGGCGACGCGTGCCGTGATAATGCGTGGTTGCTGATTGGCAATCGGGTAACGTGCTGGATCAGTTCCGGCGGACACGACGCCCGTTACCCGGCCATTGGCGTCAATGAAGTTGATGACACCGTCCAGCAGATAGATGGAGCGGTTATCCCGGTCGCCCTCGCCAAACAGGTAACTGCCGGCGCTGATGTCCTCGATGCGCAGGTTGCCTGTGACCTCCTTGAAGCGGTCATTGCTAAGGGCATTCAGCGGGATCAGGTCACGCAGAATTTCAGTGCCCGAGAATTTCTTTTTTGGTGCAGGGTTGCTCATGGTGTCATCCTGCCAGGTCTACTGGAGGTATCGGCACTACCGACTGGATATACAGGCTGGACGGGTCGTGAAACTGCCCGATAGACTGCGGCATTGCGTGTGATTACAGCCGGTGATTTTCACCGCTTGATTATAACAGATATTTGAACTAGGCTGCTTATCGTTGACGCAGGCGGCAGCCGCTATGCACGGGGAGCCTGGTCAGTCCAATACCCTGCTGGCGGCGGCTCTACTTCTTGAGCGCTTCAACCTGCAGTATGACACCCTTCACCCCCACAACCCTGATGGTCGAACCCGCCGGCAGATCGTCGCCATTGATGCGCCAGGTGGAATCATCAACGCGGATAACTCCGTTATTGTTGATGATCGGTTCAGTGAGGGTAAAGGTACGTCCCGACGTATTGTTCGCCACGCCGGCTCAGGGTGGGTTGATCGGTAGACTGTCGGTCTGGACCGCTGGTAACGACGGAAAGCGGCGATACTGATAATTGCAAGGCCCGAGAATGTCAGAAACTGGTACTGCCAGCCAAGATCGGGCATTGCCAGCAACACAAGTCCGGTGACGGCGGCGGCGATTGCCAGCCAGAGGAAGAAAAAACTGGGTGCACTGATTTCAAAAATTAGCAGAATGCCGGCGACTATCCACCAGTGCCAGTAGTCAATAGCGGAAAGCAACATATCCATCAGGTCGATTCCTTGTTGCCCAGTGCCTCCCTGGCAAGTTCGGCAATGCCGGCGATCGAGCCGATGACGCCCGAGGCCTCCAGTGGCATCAAGACCAGTTTCTGGTTGGGCGCCGTGCCTATCTGCTTCAGGGCGTCCACGTATTTCTGTGCCACGAAATAATTGATGGCGTTGACGTTACCACTGGCAATGGCTTCAGAAACCATGGTCGTCGCCTTCGCTTCAGCCTGTGCGGCGCGCTCGCGTGCCTCGGCATCCCGGAACGCGGCTTCCTTGCGGCCTTCGGCATCCAGCATGACGGCCTGTTTCTCACCTTCTGCACGCAGGATGGCTGATTGACGCAAGCCTTCGGCATCGAGGATGACGGCACGCTTCTCGCGTTCAGCCTTCATCTGCCGTGCCATGGAATCAATCAGGTCCTGGGGCGGCTGGATATCCTTGATTTCTATACGCGTGACCTTGACACCCCACGGTGTAGTGGCGGCGTCAACGACAATCAATAGCTGGGCATTGATCTTGTCGCGCTGCGATAACAGTTCGTCCAGGTCCATGCTGCCCATCACCGTGCGGATATTGGTCATGGTGAGATTGTTAATCGAACGGTCCAGGTCATTGACCTCATAGGCCGCCTTGGCGGCATCGAGTATCTGGTAGAAGACGACACCGTCGGCGCGTACCATGGCATTATCGCGCGTGATGACTTCCTGGCTCTCGATATCAAACACGGTTTCCATCATGTTGAGCTTGCGTCCAATGCGGTCAACATAGGGAACAATCAGATTCAGGCCGGGGCGCAAGGTCGCGCGGTAACGGCCGAAGCGCTCTACTGTCCACTCGTAACCCTGTGGCACGACCTTGACACCCGCGATAACCGTGACAACCGCGAGTGCAAGAATGACCAGTGCAAATGTCGAAAAACCACCCATGTGCTTCTCCTTAGACCAAACAGAAATTTGATGAAAGCCGAGGACCGCTGCATTGTAGAACAGTCTTGACTTCCCTGTCCTGCCACTTGTCTGGCGGGCCTGGATAATCCACTGGATTTGTCAGGGTGAGTCGTGCACAGGCACTTCAAACAGCATACTATAGCGAAGGCATTTCTTATCAGGCGGGTATACCTTGGCAATCAGCGTCTTTGATCTTTTCAAGATAGGCATCGGGCCCTCGAGTTCACACACGGTCGGCCCGATGAGGGCTGCCGGCATGTTTGTGCAGGGTCTGGCGGACACAGGACAGCTTGGCAAGGTGTCACGCCTGCAGGTCGAACTGTTCGGCTCGCTGGGTGCCACCGGCATAGGGCATGGCACCGACAAGGCCTTGCTGCTGGGGCTGCAGGGCGAACTCCCGGAGCAGGTGGATACCGACAGCATTCCTGCCCGCATCGAGCAGGTCAGGAGCACTGGCCGCCTGTTATTACCGGGTGACACGCGTACTGCACTTCGATATTCAGCAGGACCTGGTATTTCACCGCCAGCAGGAATTGCCCTATCACCCGAATGGCATGACCTTTCATGCCTTCGACACCAACGACCAGCTGCTGCAGACAACGCACCTATTATTCAGTGGGTGGCGGTTTCGTGGTCAACGAAGAAGCGGCCGGGGCAGACCGTATTGTTGAGGACCAGACGCCGCTGCCGTTGCCGTTCACGACCGGGGCGGCATTACTGGCACAGTGTGCCGAGCATGGCTTGTCCGTCAGCCAGATCATGTTGCAGAACGAACGGGTGTGGCGCACGGAGGAAGATATCAGGACCGGCCTGCTGCATATCTGGGAGGTTATGCAGGAATGTGTCAGGCGTGGCTGTCGCACCGAGGGTGTGCTGCCGGGTGGCCTCAAGGTCAAGCGCCGGGCGGCAAGGCTGCATCGCCAGTTGTCCAGTGAACAGGAACTCTACCGGGTACCGCTCGGTACCATGGACTGGGTCAACCTGTATGCGCTGGCGGTCAACGAAGAAAATGCCGCCGGGGGCAGGGTGGTGACGGCTCCCACCAATGGCGCTGCCGGTATCATCCCGGCGGTGCTGCACTACTACTGGAATTTCTGCCCCGGGCACTGTGATGATGGCGTGGTGCGTTTTCTGCTGACCGCCGCTGCCATCGGCATCCTGTATAAGGAGAATGCCTCCATCTCGGGCGCTGAAGTCGGTTGCCAGGGCGAGGTCGGCTCGGCCTGTTCGATGGCCGCCGCTGCGCTGACCGAGGTCAGCGGAGGCACACCTGAACAGGTAGAAAATGCCGCAGAGATCGCCATGGAACACAACCTCGGACTCACCTGTGATCCCGTTGGCGGTCTGGTACAGGTGCCTTGTATCGAACGCAATGCCATGGGTGCAGTGAAGGCCATCAATGCTGCGCGCATGGCACTGCGGGGTGATGGTACCCACTTCGTGTCACTCGACAAGGTCATCAAGACCATGCGCGAAACCGGTGCCGATATGCAAACCAAGTACAAGGAGACCGCCCGCGGGGGACTCGCAGTCAATGTGATTGAATGCTAGTGCCGGTTATGCCCGGTCAAGAAAAACTTCATGGTCACGGAATCCACGGAAGGACACGGAAAAATTCCAGCAAGGTATTTTCTTCCGTGGCGATTAAATAGAAAAATTAGTCTGCCAGCTGAATATCCTTGGCATCTGTTGTTTTCAGATGGCAAGAATTCTAGGACCTGTTTGCGTGCTCCCTGTTTGATGCCCGAATGAGCGGGCCGATGGTAAGCCCCTGTACCAGGATCGAGAAGATCACCACTATGTAGGTGATCGCCACCAGTGCATCGCGAATCCCGCTGGATGGCAGCGACAGGGCCAGCGCCACCGAGATACCCCCACGCAGTCCGCCCCAGGTCAGTATTTGTATTACCCGTGGACTAAAGCTGCGGAAGCGGCGCATGACAGTGACGGGAATGCCGACACTGACAAAACGCGCCAGCAAGACTATCGGTATCGCCAGCAACCCGGCCAGCAGGTATTCCTGTAAAAAATCCAGTGCCAGCACCTCGAGTCCGATGAGTACGAATAACACCGCATTGAGTATCTCGTCGACCAGCTCCCAGAAGGTGTCGAGGTGTCCGCGGGTCTTTTCCGACACGGCCAGTGTTCGTCCATGATTGCCGATCAACAGTCCCGCGCAGACGATGGCAACGGGTGCAGAGAGATGTAATACCTCTGCGAGGGCATAACCACCGGTTACCAGTGCCAGCGTCAGCAGTACCTCAACCTGGTAGTTATCGACGCTCTTTAGCATCCAGTAGGTGACGGCGCCGGCACCCAGGCCGAACAGTACACCACCGATCGCCTCCTGCGAAAACAGCAGTATCACGTCAGTTGCTGACAGACCGGTTTCGCCGGATGCGAGTCGTATCAGCACCAGGAAGACAACCACGGCCATGCCGTCGTTAAACAGGGATTCACCGGCAATCTTGGCTTCCAGGCTTTTCGGCGCCTGCGCTTGCTTGAGGATGCCGAGCACGGCAATCGGGTCGGTCGGTGAAATCAGGGCGCCAAACAGCAGGCAATACACAAAGGGGATGCCCAGACCAACCAGTTCAAAGGCGTAAAACGACAAGCCACCGATGATAAACGTAGTGGCAACGACCCCGACGGTGGCAAGGACGATGATGACACCACGCTGCCTGGCCAGGTTCGCTCAGATCAACATGCAGGGCACCGGCAAACAGCAGAAAACTCAGCATGCCATGCAGCAGGGTTGCATCGAAGTCGATGCTCTTCAGCATGACCTGCACTTCATGCTCGATACCAATGCCGACAGGCTCCAGCAGGTTTAACAGCAGTGAGAAGCACAGCGCTGCCAGCATGATCCCGATCGTGGTTGGCAGCTTCAGAAAGCGGTAATTGATGTAGCTGAATATGGCAGATGCCGTCAGCAGGATGGCAAGGATATGAAACAGGCTCATGGCTGCATGCGTGTCCATGCGCTGGTGCGTGACATGATCAATGGCATGGTTACAGTTCGATCAGGTGATTCGGGAGTGCATTGGTGTCTTCAGCCGTCGCCGGGAAATGTGCTGCCAGCAATGTACCACAAGCGGAAATTGCGGTGAGAAAACCATCGACAACCCGGTTGTTTTTCACATCGGCTACGAATTGTTCGACAATGATCTCCCAGGCATTGTCGCTGACCACGTCATTGATGCCCTTGTCGGCGATGATCTCCACGTAATGCTCGGCCACCGAGACAAACAGCAAGATACCGGTTCGTCCCGGTGTGCCATGCAGGTTTTGCAGAAAAAACTGTTCCCGGGCAAGACGGCGTGCACGCAGTTTCTTTACGCCGGGCGGGATCAGGCGGACCTTCAGGGGTGACCATTTAAACAACAACGCGGCGCCAAGAAAGATGCAGATCTGTAATAAATAGTGCAGATTGCCTGGTATCAGGGCAGTATCCAGTGACAGGATAGCCGGGCACCAGCAATGCCAGCAGTGCTGCCCACAGGTAGGGGATGTAGCGGTAGTCATCGCTGCAGCGGGTAATTACCGTGACCAGTTCACCGGATGTCTGGCGCTCGATTGCTTCGATGGCAGCGCTGATGCGTTGTTTGTCGCTGTTATTCATAAAGGCCATCGGCTACCACCTCCCCGAGGCGCCACCGCCTCCGAAGGCGCCACCACCACCCCCGAAGCCACCACCGAAGCCGCCGCCACCAAACCCGCCACTGCGGGAATTTCCATAGCCGTGGCGGCTTCCAGGACCACCGCCGCCGGCAGTGAACAAATGAAAGATGGCGACAAACAATGCCAGCGCCAGACCGATGGCCAGCGAACCAAGCAGCAACCAGCCGATCAGCCCGGCGATACCACCCAGCATCGCCGGCGGACATCAGGCGGGAGCCGAATAACGAGGCGAAGCGTTCGCCGACACTGATAAGGAAAAGAAACAACATAAACAGAATATTATGGTCGACTGCCGGTCTGCGGGCGACCGGCTCATAGGTGCCCTGCAGGGTGCCGAGCATGGCGTCCACGCCCTGCAGGATGCCGGACTCGTAGTGATTGTCACGAAACTCCGGCAGCATGACATCCTGGATAATGGCGTGGCTGCCGGCATCGGTCAGCACGCCTTCCAGTCCGTAACCGACCTCGATGCGTACCTCGCGTTCACTGGGCGCGACAATCAGCAATACCCCGTTGTCACGCTCAGCCTGGCCGATGCCCCAGTGGCGACCAAGCTGGTAACCGTAGTCATCGATGGCATAGCCCTGCAATGAGGGCAGGGTCACGACCACGACCTGGTTACTGGTCTCCTGCTCATGCCGTTCGAGTTGCTGCTGCAGCTGTTGCTGCACGTCTACCGGGAGCAGGCTGGCGGCATCGACGACCCGTCCCGTCAGGGAAGGGAAGTCCACGGCAGCCAGTGCACTCCCCATGTAGAGCAATAGCAGCAGAAACCGCCAGCCACGGTAAGACGCACGGCGCGACATGATCATCCCGTACGCAGCGCAAGGTGGCAGCTAGAATTCAACCTTCGGTGGCTGTTGCATTTCTTCAGAGACGCTGAAGTTCTCTCGCAGTTCTGACTCCGGGTAGAGGAAATCCCGCCACCAGCGGCCGGGTATGGTGCGCAGCTCGGTGTTATAGCGTCTGCACCGCCTGTATGTAATCACGGCGAGCCACCGCAATCCGGTTTTCTGTCCCTTCCAGTTGTGACTGCAAGGCAAGAAAATTCTGGTTGGCCTTGAGATCCGGATAGCGCTCGACCGTGACCAGCAGGCGCGACAGTGCCGAACCCAGGGCATCCTGGTTGGCCTGGAACTGCTTAAAGGCCTCCGGGTTGGAGAGGATGTCATCCGGCAGCTTCATCTGGCTGACCTTTGCGCGTGCCTCGACGACCTCGGTGAGTACTTCCTTTTCATGCGCGGCATAACCCTTCACGGTTTCTACCAGGTTGGGCACCAGTTCCGCGCGGCGCTGGTACTGGTTGAGCACCTGGCTCCAGGCGGCCTTGACCTCTTCATCATAGGTTGGAATATTGTTGATGCCACAGCCGCTCAACAGCAGCAGGCGCAGTGGCGAGAGACAACAGCTTTATCCAGCCGGCGGGTGTTGGTTTCTGCATGTAAATTCCTCCGTGAGTCTTCGTGGTTGTTGTCAGGGCGGGGATATGACTGCAGTTATTGCACGGTCTTGAGCTTCTCATGCATGTCCAGGATGCAGTGTTCAGTTGTCTCCCAGTCGATACAGCCATCGGTTACCGAAACACCGTACTGCAGGTCATCTAGGTTTTCGGGAATGGGCTGGTTGCCGAAATTTATATTACTCTCGATCATCAGTCCAATAATGGACTGGTTTCCCTCGAGGATCTGGTTGACACGTTATCCGCAACCAGTGGCTGCAATGCCGGATCCTTGCTGGAGTTCTCGTGGCTGCAATCCACCATGATGTAGGGACAGACTCCCGCTTTCTCAAGCTCCTTTTCACAGGTGGCGATATTGACCGAATCATAATTGGCCTTGCCATTGCCGCCACGCAGTACGATGTGACCGTAGCGATTGCCGGCCGTGCTGACAATCGAGACCTGGCCTTGTGAATTGATGCCGAGAAAGTTGTGGGGATGACTGACGGACTTCAAGGCGTTGATGGCAACGGCAAGTCCACCATCGGTGCCGTTTTTGAAGCCAACAGTGCAGGAGAGTCCGCTGGACATTTCCCGGTGTGTCTGGGATTCGGTCGTGCGTGCACCGATGGCTGACCACGAGATCAGGTCCTGGATGTATTGCGGCGAGATCGGGTCCAGTGCCTCGGTGGCCAGCGGCAGGCCCAGCTCGGCAAGATCGAGTAACAGGCGGCGGGCAATGTGCAGACCTTCCTCGATCTCGAAGGAACCGTTCATGTGCGGGTCATTAATCAGGCCTTTCCAGCCAACGGTACTGCGTGGCTTCTCGAAATATACCCGCATCACCAGGTACAGGGTCTGCTGGACCCGTGCAGCCAGTTGCTTCAGGCGCTGGCCATAGTCCATGGCAGCCACCGGGTCATGGATAGAACAGGGACCGACGACCACGAACAGGCGTTTATCCCTGCGCTGCAGTATATTCTTCACCGTCTCACGGCCGCTGATCACGGCTGCGGCTGCGAGGTCAGACACTGGCAGCGCACGCTTGAATTCCTCCGGTGTGATCAGCCTTGTGCAGGAGACGATATTGAGGTCTTCGATACGTTTGTCTGTCATACAGCTTGGCGCTCAGCGGGTATCATGAAAGAAGGGCGTCATTTTACGTGAAAAATCACCCGCTGCGCCCATGAAGTCCGGGAAATTTGTGTTTCGCGGCCGGCTGCATGCCCGGCCCGGCAAATCAGTCACAGTGCCCCGCGATGACCGTGCACAAGGCATAATAGCGTTACCAGCACCCTGATTGAGAAAAACGGATGAGTGGAAACGACCTGAAGCAGCAGTGGATTCGTAGCGTCAGCTATGAGGATTTCAACCGCGAGGTACTGCAACAATCACAACATCACCCGATACTGGTGGATTTCTGGGCAGAGTGGTGTTCGCCCTGCCTGCTCATTGCACCACTCCTTGAGCGTGTAATCGAGGAATGTGCCGGGGCCCTGTGGCTGGCGAAAGTCGAGGTGGATGCAGGCGAGAATATGAAACTGGCAGGTCGATACCGGGTGCGTGGCTTTCCGACACTGCTGTTGCTTGACAGGGGTGAAGAACTGGGGCGTTTCAGCGGCTCAAGGCCGCTTCGGTATATCCGCGATTTCCTGGAGACGCATGGCATACGCGCAGCGATTGACTAAAAAGCGTCCTTCCCTGATGTGGATTCTTCCGGTTGTGCTGGCGTTTGCAGCGTTGCCGGCGAATGCCCTGGCCGCGGCAAACCAGACAGCGGCTTCGGTCGTGGTGCAGTTGGCCAGGGTGTTGCAGGAGTCGCCACTGCCGATGCGTTCGGATTTTGCATGGCTGGCGGTCACCCAGATGGCCGAATTCTATTCCGCGGAGGCTGCCCGGGCACGCACGGAAACGCGTAACACGGCCCGCGCGCGTGAAGTGTCACAGTGGGCTGCGGCAGTCGATGACTATGCGCGCAAGCTTGTCGTGATTGCCGAGTCCATTACCCCGGCGACACCGATCAGCATCAACGTTGCCAGGGATGACACTGTAGAGGTCTATGTAGGAGGGCAACCGGTGATTCTGACCGAGGCCATCAGCGGCCAGCAGTCTGTCTATGAACAGCGTCTCCTGGAACGCTTCTGCACCCTGTATATTTGTGAAGACCTGCTGCCGGACCTGGAAACCGGTGGTAGTGCAATACCGGGCACAGTAGCGGCTAGCGCTGAAACAACGGCCTACTGGAGTTTCAGCCAGTATGCCGGGCCAGTGTGCATGACGGACGATGGCCTGGAATTCCAGTTCCAGCAGCTGTCGGGTCTTGGCGAGAAACGCGCGGCCTGCAGCCGGGTGGTTGCCGAGCTGGGTGAACTGGCACGGGCAATAGCCCGCGAGCAGCAACGAGGTGTGAGCATTAACTGGGATATGCTGGAGGTACTGCCGGCACCGGCAGACGAGCCACAACGCGTCATGCTGGCTGCAAGGGTCGAGATACGACTGTCATTGCCGATGCTTGTTGAACTGCAGAAACTGCTCAAGATTGTGCGCCCCTGGTTGGTGGCCCGGGTGCGGGGAGAAGACTATCCGCTGGTAGTGCTGAACGCCGAGCGCTTGCTGGGGCTGGATGGCAGCCGCGCCAGTGGTACGCTGAATCAACGCTATCCTGCATTCAATAATGTCCACGAGTGATGTTCGGCTAGTTACCCTATGAAGACTGCTGCATCAGTAACCCGCTATCCCTTGCACCTTACTATCAGTGCCTTGTTTATCACCCTGATCGTGTTCCTCGGTGCCGTGCTCAGCTGGCAGAATTACAGCAAGACATCCGACATTATCCGTTCCTCTGCAGAGAAGATGTATGACCAGGTAGCCACAGAGTTGTTGCTGGATATCAAGGGTACCTATCGCCCCGTCGGCGACACCCTCGGATTGCTGGCATTAACGCCGATCACCCGTGCTGACTCATTGGCGGCACGTCTCGACTCCGTTGACCTGCTCAGGGAGGTGCTGCGCAGCGGGCCGTCGGTGACGGGCGTGCAGGTCGGCTACCCTAACGGGGATTTCTTTATTCTCAGGCCCTTGCCGGACGATGCGACCCGCAAGCAGTTTGCTGCACCCGCGGAGTCAATGTTTGTCGCGGACCACGTCGATACCGGTGCTGACAAGCGGCGGCAATTGAGGCGCATTTATTTCAACGACGGCATGCAGGAGATTGCCAGCAACAAAGCCGTGATCACGGATTATGATCCACGGTTGCGGGACTGGTATAGCCAGGCAGTGGCGGCCGGGGGACTGGTGCTTACCCGGCCCTACCTGTTTTATTTTGCACGCTTGCCGGGTATGACCCTGGCAAGGCAGGTTGCAGACAGCGGCGTGGTTGTCGCTGCTGATGTGACACTAGAGAAGCTGTCGGAAACCATCAGCCGTTACAGGATCACGCCGGGTTCGGAGATTGTGCTGTTCAGCGACGAGGGTCAAGCCATTGCATACCCTGACCCGGGAAAACTGGTGCAAGTATCAGACGGCAATGAAATAAGCATTGCACAGCTCTCCGAGCTTGGCAGTAATGTATTGAACTACCTCGGCAAGGAGTTGCCGCTGCAGCCGCGGTCACTGCGGTTCAGCTTTGACAACAGGAAGTGGGAAGGCGCTGTCCGCAAGGTGAGCAGGGACGGTGTTTGGCCAATCTACGTATTGATGGTGTCACCACTGGATGAACTGCTGGCCGATGCGGTCGCCATTCGCCTGCAGTCAGTGACGATCATGGTGCTGATCATCCTGCTCGCGATTCCTGTGGTCTGGTACACGGCCGAAAAGATCTCGGGCCCGATCCGCCGGCTGGCAACGGTGGCAGGGGAGATCAGTCGCTTCGACTTTACTGGTTCGAAACAGACGCGCTCCTTTATAAGTGAAGTAGACGAGCTGTCACAGGCCATGGACATGATGAAGTCGACCATCAACCGTTTCCTGACGCTGATTAATTCACTGGCAAGCGAGCAGGATTTTGACTCCCTGCTGCGCAGGGTCAGCCGGGAGACCATGGCGATCGGCGAGGCCGATGCTGTGCTGGTTTACCTGCTTAATGAAGACGAACAGTTGCTGGAACCTGCTACCCTGACTGACAGTCTGCGCGGTACCCTGGATGCGAGCCTGCTTCCAGAAATAGCCTTGTCCGGTACGGATGAGCTTGCGCTCGCCACGAAAAAGACCGGCAGCAGCATTCTCCGGCTGTCGCGGCAGTCACCGGGAAAGCTGGCCGCGCTGGCAGCTTTGCTGGAGGCTGACTCGCTCACCCTGGTTGCCTTGCCGCTGCGTAATCGACAAGAGGAAATGATCGGTGTACTGAGTCTGCTATACCGGGATTCGGCAGTGCCGCGCGTTGACAGAGAACAGGACAATCACCTCGCCTTTATCAGTGCGCTGTCCGGGTTTGCCGCGGTCTCGCTGGAGAGCCGGCAGCTGCTGATGATGCAGAAGGCACTGCTGGATGCCTTCATCAAGCTCATTGCCGGCGCCATTGATTCCAAATCACCCTACACCGGCGGACACTGCCAGCGTGTCCCGGAATTGACCCGCTTGCTTGCACAGGCTGCCTGCGACAGCAGCGCAGCACCTTTCAGGGATTTCAATCTGGATACAAAGCAGTGGGAGGCGCTGGATATCGCCAGCTGGCTACACGACTGTGGCAAGGTCACGACACCGGAATACGTTGTCGACAAGGCGACCAAGCTGGAAACGCTCTACGATCGTATTCATGAAGTACGCATGCGCTTTGAAGTGCTCAAGCGTGATGCCGAGATTCGCTACTGGCAGCAATGCGCCGGCGGTGGTGATCGACAGGGTCTCGATAAGGTCTTGCAGCAGCAGTTACGTCAGCTGGATGAGGACTTCGCCTTTGTTGCAGAATGTAATCTCGGCGCTGAGTTCATGGCGCCTGAAAAGCTTGAGCGCCTGCAGCGGATTGCCGCTTACAGCTGGATGCGCTCACTGGACGACCGCATCGGTGTTTCCTGGGAGGAGCGACAGCGCATGGAGCGTGTGCCGGCCAGCCCGCTGCCTGTTGGCGAGAGGCTGCTGGATAACAAGATACAGCACCTGATTGAACGGGACGCGCTTGACAGGTTGCCGGCCGATAACCCCTGGGGATTCAAAATGGATACACCCGAGTACAAGTATAATCGCGGGGAGCTCTACAACCTGGAAGTAGGACGCGGTACGCTGACCGCTGAAGAGCGTTACAAGATCAACGATCATATCATGCAGACCATCATCATGCTGGAGAAGTTACCCTACCCGAAACACCTGCGCGACGTGCCCCTGATTGCCGGTTGTCACCATGAAACCATGGATGGCAGCGGCTACCCGAAACGCCTTAGCCGTGAGCAGCAGCCGTTGCTGGCCCGCATGATCGCCGTGGCGGATATCTTTGAAGCGCTGACTGCCTCTGATCGACCCTACAAGAAAGCCAAGAAGCTGAGCGAGGCCATTCGTATCATGAGTTACATGAAGAAAGAGCAGCATATCGACCCGGATTTGTTCGACCTGTTTCTGAGCAGTGGCGTCTACCTCGAATATGGCCGCAGCTACCTGCAGCCCGAGCAACTGGATGCAGTGGATATCTCCCAGTATCTGAACTGAACTGTCATTGCATGTAACAAGGGACAAATGCTGGCAGGAAACGGGCTGCTGAATATCGAGAATGGCAAGGTTTATCCCATGATTCAGGTCAACAACTTTACAAAAACCTATAACGATTTCGTCGCGGTACGGAATTTATCCTTTCGCGTTGAAGCCGGTGAGATACTGGGACTGGTCGGGCCGAACGGCGCAGGCAAGACGACCACACTGCGGGTCCTGTCCGGCATCATCCCGCCCGGGTCGGGCGAACTCTCCGTGGCAGGCCACGATATTGTCGGTGATCCGATTGCGGCCAAGCAGGCGCTTGGCTACATTCCCGATGATCCGCGGCTGTTTGATAGCCTGACGGTCTGGGAGCACCTTGAGTTCATTGCAGCGGCCTACGGGGTCGTTGATTACAAACCGGCCGCCATGGCATTACTGCACTTTTTTCATCTTGAAGGGAAACGTCACCACATCGTGCAGGGCCTGTCGCGTGGCATGCGGCAGAAACTCGCCATCGCCTGCGCCTACCTGCATCAGCCAAAGGTGATCCTGTTCGATGAGCCGCTGACCGGTCTGGATCCGGCCGGCATTCGTGCTATCAAGGAGTCCATGCGTGAACGCGCCCGCCAGGGTGCCGCCATCATTATCAGCTCGCACCTGCTGGGCCTGGTGGAAACGCTGTGCACCCATCTGCTGGTACTCGACCACGGCGAGGCACAATGTTTCGGCCGCATGGATGATGTGCTGCGTACCTTTGATGAGGCAAAGCATGACACCACCCTCGAAGATGTGTTTTTTTCGATCACTCATGACGATGGGCCAGAAGCGGGGTAATGGCGACCCTTGGATGCGATGCTTGCTAAACTGCTGCTGTTACGCCTCCGGGGTGGTATCCGTCACCGCTTCCGGGAGCTGAAGACGCTGCGTGGCCTGTTGTTTCTGTGCGTGACGGTGGCTGTCCTGGTGCTGCTGATGAAGCAGACGGCATTGCCTGCCAATCCGCTGGACGGCACAGTACAGGATGGACCGGAACTGCTCAGGGAACAGCTGGCCCGCTGGATGCCGGCGGGTTTGCTGGCAGCCTGCCTGTTGACAGTGCTGACGGCTCCGGGACCTGCCATACACTTCAGTCCGTCCGAGATTAACCTGCTGTTCAGTGCGCCGTTCAGCCGTCGCGCGCTGCTGCTGTATAAAATGTGCTTTTATGCCTTTGGTGCATTATTGAGCAGCCTGTTGATTACGCTGCTGCTACCGCCATTCACATCCATGCCGGTGGCTGCCTTTGCGGGTGCCTTTCTGACCCTGCTGTTTATCCAGTTGTCGAGCGCGGTGATCGGACTGCTTGGCCAGTGGCTGGCAGGCTATCGCTCTATGCAACTGAGACGCAAGCACGTCATGCTGCTACTGGCAGCGCTGATCGCTGTGCTGGTCTGGTATTTTTCCAGTGTCGGCAGTGGCCTGGGCGGTGCACTCGCCCGGTTCCAGTCTTCCCTCGCAGGTACCCTGCTGCTGGCACCGTTTGACGTGTTTGTGCAGATCTTTCTGGCGCCATCGATGTACCCCGATTTACTGCGCTGGGCAACGCTCGGTGTTGCCGTCAACGCCGGTCTGTTCGCCGGCATTATCCTGCTGGACCGTTATTCCTATGAGACGTCCATTGCTGCAAGCCTGGCGCTGCACAAGCGCTGGATACGGGCTCGTCGCAGCGGCCTGCTGTGGGGGGCGCAACCGGTCGAGGTACGCTCCTCCAGGCAGCCCCCGGTGATCAGCGGCATCGGCCCGATTGCCTGGCGGCAACTGCTGACAGCGTTGCGCAGTTCCCGCAAGGCCGTGCTGGTGTTCCTGGCTGTCGCGCTGCTTGGTGGACCGTTCCTGGTGATTGCCAGTGCAGATATATCCCTGTGGTCGCGCATCGGCTTTGTGTTTTTTGCAGCCGTCTATGTGCTGCCGCGGACGCTGGTATTCGATTTCCGCAGTGATCTGGACAATATGGAAGCTTTCAAGGCATTGCCGCTGCGGTCCTGGAAGATCAGCGCCGGTCAGCTGCTTGCGCCGGTCTTGCTCAGCAGTCTGATTGAATGCCTGCTGCTCGGCAGTGTCGCGATGTGTCTGGACGGTGTTGCGCGCATCATTAGCGTCGCCATGATGCCGTTCATCGTACCCTTCAACGTGCTGCTGTATAGCCTCGAAAACCTGATATTTCTGTTATTTCCGACACCGCTGGTCCCGGTGGGACGGGTTGATTTCGACTTCCTCGGACGCACCCTGGTCGAGTTCGCGGTAAAGACATCGCTACTCTTTGGTGCCTGTGGCCTGGCGGCGACTGCCGGCAAGCTGGTGCTGGATGCCACGGATCGATCATGGCCTGCCTTTGCCGTCGTGGCGTGGTGTTCACTCGTGCTGCTGGCGCTACTGCTGTTGCCTGTGCTGAGTTGGGCATTCGATCATTTTGATGTCAGTCGCAAGTAGTCGCGCGTGACAGTCTATCTGTGTTACGGGAGAGAGATTTGCGGGGCGTCAGGAGAGCGGCGCGGGATCAACCTTCAGTACGATGCCCTCTATTGAGCGGCTCGCTACGGTTGCGGACAGACGCACGGGTTTGGCGTGTGAGTCCACATTGTTGACAAACTCGATTTCCAGTCGGGAGTCGACCGGGTAGTGCAGGGGATCGATCGTGACAAGCAGCCGTGACGGTGCGAGGCCAATGGCGTGACATTTTGCAATCAGCAACCCTTCCCTGTGGATCCGAATTTGAACCTTGGCGGGTCCATTGGCGGACTGTCCGGGTGTAGCAATAGAGCTGCTCAGGGGAGATGCCTCTGCAAGGGAGGCCGTTAGGTCTTCCGTTAGCCTTTCGGTCACCTGGTTGCGAGGTGCTTTTTTTACGTTCATGGTACGCCACGTATCCTTTTTGTGGGTTGAATCGCCCGTGGTTTTTCCAGCAATGCCACCATATCGGTTTTCCCGGTTGCTGAACATCCGTGTTACTACGTACGCCGGAGCGGATGACGAACTGCTATTTGAGCGCGTGGGTGCCGCTCGCAAGGGCGAGCTCGATCAGGTCCGCCAGCGACTGCGCGCCGGTCTTCTCCATGATGTGTCCACGGTGGGTTTCGATGGTACGGATGCTGAGCTCCAGTTTTCTCGCGATTTCCTTATTGGCATGGCCGGCGACGACCAGCAGCATGACTTCACATTCCCTCGGTGTCAGCGCTGCCAGCCGGTTGTTCGCCTCGACCTGGCGTGCTACCGCATCCCGACTTGACTGGTCCAGTCGAATCGCCTCCTCAATGCGTTGCAGCAGCACATTCTCATCGAACGGCTTCTCCAGGAAATCCACAGCACCGCTGCGGAATGCCTTTGCCGACATGGACACATTGCCATGGCCGCTGAGAAAGATGATGGGAATGGTCACCGATTTTTCCGCCAGTGCCGCCTGTAGTTCCATGCCGCTCATCGCCGGCATGCGAATATCCAGCACCAGGCAACCGGGACGGTCCGGGTCATAATTTGCAAGGAAGGTTGCAGCAGACGGGTAGGCCGCAGAGCTGAGACCCGCGGAGTCCAGCAGTAATTCCAGTGCATCACGGACGGCATCATCGTCATCGACCAGGAATACCGTGGGTTGCTGGACAGTCATGCCGCAGCTGCAGAAAGCGTGAAGTGGAAGGTAGCCCCTGCACCCGGCGTGGTTTCTGCCCAGAGTTGGCCGCCGTGTGCCTCGACAATGGAGCGACTGATGGCCAGACCCAGCCCCATGCCGCTCTTTTTGGTTGTATAAAAAGTATCAAAAATATGATCAAGCATGGTTGCATCCAGGCCGGGGCCGGTGTCATTAACGGTTACCTGCAGGGTGTCCACCGGTGATCTGCTTGCTCGAGACCCGGAGTATGCGCGTGTTTTCGCTTCCGGAAAACATGGCCTCGATGGCATTGTGCAGCAGATTGAGGATGACCTGTTCAATCTGGATCTCATCGGCAATGGCAGCTGGCAGTCCGTCTGCCAGGTCGAGGACCAGTTTGATTCCTTTCCGTTTTTGCTCCGCGTCGACAAAACTCACGGCATTGTTGATGACCCGGTTGATGTCTATCGGCTTGCGCCGCACCATGCTCTTGCCGGTGAAGCGTCTCATGCGACGGATAATCTCGCCGGCACGCTGTGATTGCATGGAGGCATGTTCGAGGGCGTGCACCAGCTTGGCAGGCTTGTCGTCAAAGCTGTCGATGATGCGCAGTCCGGCCTGGCAGTAGGTGGAAATAGCGGATAACGGCTGGTTCAGTTCATGGGCCAGCCCGGAGGCCATTTCCCCCATGATATTGATTCGATCGAAATGGGCAAGGTCGGCCTGGTGCTGCAGTGCCTGTTCCTCGGCCTGCAGGCGGCGTTTGTCCTTGCGCTTGAGTTGCTGCAGCATCAACAGGCCGACGGCTGCGAAGGCGCAGAAGACGACGGCGGCATAGCCGGCATTACGAAGCGCCTCGCTGCGAAACAGTTGCTTATCGGGCAGATCCACAAGATCCCAGCGACTGTTGGGAATGGCGCGTGCATGAAGGATGCGTGCCAGTTCACCGCTGCTCAGGGTAAAGTCCCGCTGCAGTTCCGTGCGTGTACCCTCGCCGGTCACCTCGATCAGGTCTACCTCGTCGGTCCGCAATAGCATCAGCGCATGCCCCGGCGCCTGGATCCGCTGCAGGGTGTGGGCCAGTATATCGGGAGGGAAGCTGAGAAAGAAGACACCTTGCGGGTTCTCTGTATCCCCCCAGGGCACCATGACGTCGAAGTGATAGCCCATCGGGTTCGGGTGGATATACCCCTGCTGCGAGTAGCCATCCTCAATAAAGGTGTGTATGTCACGCTGACACAGCTCATCAACCTCGTTATCGAAGTCCGGTCGCATGACATCGCCACCACGGTTTGTGAGTGTCAGGCCGTAATATCCCGGGAAATGGGCCTGCACGGTGTTCTCCAGCCGTGCCCATACCGCATCATTGTCCGGATCACTGGCGACCTCCTCCAGCAGTGCGCGCTTGTCATACGCAAACAACCGCATGGAGCGCTGTAATTCACTGAGCAGGAAGTCCAGTTCGTCCGCAGCACCGGTGACCGAGGTCATGGCCAGTTGACGGTGGTATTCCCTGAAGTTACCGGTGCTCTTCCAGGCATGCCATGCCAGCATGGCGCCGACCATTACCAGCGTGATCAACGCATAGGTCCCGTAATTACGGGTGGACAGATAGTCAGGCTGACTGTTTGACATGGTCCATGAACGGGATAAATCTGCTGGTCAACGTGCCATTACCCCGGTACACCAAAAAAACGGGCGAAAGTAGATGGTACCTGTTTAAGCCATGATCCTGACAACCCGCTAAGAAAGCACACAGAAGGCAGAGAAGTTGTTAGTGATCCAGCTGTGTTTTTCCCGGTGCTTCTGTGGCCCATCAGACGTTTATACAGACATACCACACAAGCAAGTGCGATACGGCTAACGCTCACTGGTCACAGATATGCCGGTTGTCATCCTCGCTTGAGGCACCCTGAGGAATGGTCGGCATACCGGGCATACCAGCCATCATCTTGCCGCATTCCTGCATCTTGCGCATGGACGGGTTGTGGCTCACGTCCCTGGCGAATGCCATGGCCTCCTGCTGGGCCTCGTCACGCTTGCCACCGGCACACAGGGCCTTGACGCTGGAGTCCATCTGGTTCGCACGCTGCTCGAATTTTTTCAGCTCGGCCTGGTCAATGCCGGCCATGCAGGCCTGCGCCTGCTGCATCTGTTGCATCATCTTCTGCGTGTCGGTCTCGCTCATGTTCTGATAGTTCTGTGCACCGCTGATGGCGGGCAGTATCAGCAGCAGAGCGGTCATTAGTCGCTTCATGATGGTTCTCCATGTGTTTGTTATCCATACAATAAAACACCAGCACCTGCAGGCCTGGTCAGTTGATGCCTGCCCGTTCTTCAGGTATTTCCCTGCACCCAGCGGATGATATCGGGCGCTGACATGGCGCCCGACTGGCGTGCAAGCTCACGACCGTTCCGGAACACGATCATGGTAGGGATGCTGCGGATGCCCAGCCGGGCACCGATGCCTTGCTCAGCCTCGGTATTGAGTTTCGCCAGGCGTACACCGGGTTCAAGTTGCGCGGCGGCCTGCTCAAAGGCCGGCGCCATCATCTTGCAGGGCCCGCACCACGGTGCCCAGAAATCGACCACGACCGGGATGTCGTTGCGGTTGATATGCTGCTGAAAATTCCCGGCATTCAGCTCAAGCGGGTGGCGTGTAAACAGCGGCCGGTGACATTTGCCACATTTGGGTGCGGCGTTCAGCTTGTCCGCGGGAATGCGATTGGTCGCCGTGCAGACAGGACAGACAATATGTATGGGATTAGTCATAATCGGTACCCGATAGTTTACGCAGTTGCGTGCGCAGCTGCTGCACTTCATCCATCAGGTCCAGCGCCAGTGCAACGCCTGCCAGGTTGATGCCGAGATCGTGTTGCAGCCGCTTCGCCTTGCGAATGCGCTGCAGGCTGATGCCGGAGAAACACCAGTGTGATTTTTCATAACCGGAGGGCTCGATCACGCCTTCATCCACCAGTTCGGCAATGAACTCGACATGCACGGCGCAGGCCTCACAGAGTTCACGCAGACTCAGGCGGGTCTCTTCCTCCAGGATGATGCCGGTGAGGATGTCAGTTTGTGGTGTGGCCATGGTTAAACCCCCAGTCGCGCGCGCGGGTTGAAATCGAGGGCCCGCTGCATGTCCTTGTAGATGTTCTTCGCCTGGTCCGTGGTAGCCGCCGGCAGTGCGATACCCAGGATCACATACAGGTCACCAGCGGGATTGCCGGGTATGCCGCGACCCTTTAGGCGTAACTTGTTGCCACTGGCAGCCCCCGGCTTGATCTTCAAATCGACACGGCCGGCGGGTGTTGGCACCTTGATAGTGGCGCCCAGCGCGGCCTCCCAGGGTGCGATCGGTACCTCAAGATAGAGATCACGTCCCTCGACACGGTAGATGCTGTGCGGGTTGAATTCTATCTCCAGGTACAGGTCACCCGGCTTGCCTCCGCCCAAGCCGGGATTGCCCTGTCCGGCGAGACGGATGTGCTGGCCCTGCTTGACGCCTTTGGGAATATTGACCTTGAGTACCCGTTCGCTGGTCGTGACGTGGCCCTGTGCGTCTACCTTCGGGACTCGCAGGCTAAACGAGCGGGTGGCGCCGTTCATGGCATCTTCCAGGTCAATCAACACCTTGGCATGATGGTCACTGCCACGTGCCTGGAAGCCACCCTGGGTGCGATAGCCACCCTCGCCGGCGCTGCGAAAACCCTGGCCGAACAGCGATTCAAAGAAATCGCTGAAGCCTCCGCTGCCATCGCCGAACCCTCCGGTATAGCCGCCGCCACTGAATTCAAAACCGGCGTCCCAGTCGGGCGGGGCATTGAAATCCTGACCGGCTTTCCAGTTGGCACCCAACTGGTCATAGGCGGCCCGCTTTTCCGGATCCTTGAGGACCTCGTAGGCCTCGCCGACTTCCTTGAAGCGCGCCTCGGCATCGGACTGTTTGCTGACATCCGGGTGATATTTCCGTGCCAGTTTTCGATAGGCGCGCTTGATCTCATCCTGGGTGGCGTCCCGCTTGACCCCCATCACTTCGTAGTAGTCTTTGAATTCCATGGTGTCCCTGTGTACCTGTTGATTCTGCGGTGGATGCGCTGCGGACAGTGCCTCGACAAGTAGCCTGTTTACCGCACCCCTCTATTTAATTGGGTGCGCGACAGGGTTTTTCAATCCAGACCACCACAATACAAATAGTGCGTCCCTTCTCCCTCCAGGAGAGGGTGAGGGGATAAAACAGGGTTGCCGCCTGATTTCATCTACCCTCATGCCAGCCTTCTCCCGAAGGAAGAAGGGGCGTTCCTGTTCTGCAATACCCTCCGGTAGAACAGGGCGTGTGCAGGTTATATCTCAAATACCTGGTGCAGCTCCGGCATCTCCACCCGGGTATGTTGCAGCAGTTGACTGAAGGCGGTCATGCTGTCTTTTTCACCGTGCACCAGGAAGGTAATGTCGGGATTACCCGTGTGCCCGTGCCAGGCAAGTAGCTCGGTCTGGCCGGCGTGCGCCGAGAAACCACCGATGGTATGAATCCTTGCCCGTACCGCGTATTCGTCGCCAAAAATCCTGACGCTTTTCGCCCCGTCCACAATGCGGCGTGCCAGGGTACCGCGTGCGGCAAAGCCAACGAACACAATACTGCTGCGATCATGACTGAGGTGGCGTTTCAGGTGATGGCGTATGCGTCCGCCGGTACACATGCCGGAACCGGCCATGATCACGGCACCGCCGCTGATCTGGTTGATGGCCATGGAATCAGCCGTCTCGCGGGTGAAGTGCAGTCCGGAGAACTGGAAGGGGTCTTGTCCGCTGGCAAACAGGCGGGCGGTTTGTTCGTCATAGCATTCGCGGTGCCGGCGGAAGATCTCTGTCGCGGAGATCGCCATGGGAGAGTCCAGAAACACCTGCAGGAAGTCGGGCAGGGTGCCCTGGGTCTTGCCGGCATGCAGGTAGAACAGCAGTTCCTGGGCACGCTCCAGCGCAAAGGTGGGTATGACGACATTGCCGCCGCGCGCCAGGGTGTCGTTAATGGCGTCATACAACTCCTCGATGGAGGGCTCGAGTTGCTTGTGCTGGCGGTCGCCATAGGTGGTCTCCATCACCACCACGTCGGCAGCGGGTGCCTTGTCCGGGTCGCGCAGGATCGGCCGGCCACTGAGCCCGAGATCGCCGGAAAACAGGAGGCGGCGCTGCCTGGAACCCTCGGTCAGTTGCAGCCGCACGCAGGCCGATCCCAGGATATGACCGGCATCCATAAAGGTCGCCTGGATACCGGGCGCCAGTTGCATTTCCTCGTGGTAGTTCGCGGTGCGCCCAAAGAACTCGAGTGCGTTCAGGGCGTCGAGGATGGTATACAGCGGTACGATAACATCCGCTTTCTTGCCGCGCTTGTGGGCCCTGCGGTTCAGGTAGCGCGCCTCCTCTTCCTGCAGGCCGGCGGCATCCAGCATCACCAGTCGCGCCAGTTCGCGGCTGGCGGCCGTGGTAATGATCTCGCCGTTAAAACCGCGATTGACCAGCAACGGTATGCGCCCGCAGTGGTCGAGGTGGGCGTGCGTCAGTAGCAGGTAATCGATGCTGGCCGGGTCAAAACCGAAGTCGTTGGCATTGTCCTCTTCCAGTTCACGACCGCCCTGGTAGAAGCCGCAGTCTACAAGGATGCGCTTGCCGGCACATTCCAGCAGGTAACAGGAGCCGGTGACCCCCTGTGCTGCACCATGAAAAGACAGTTTCATATTATTTCACCTGCTCGGGGAGTTGTTGGGAATCAAGGGTTCACCGGACTGTTCATACCAGTGAATGATACCTTGCCAGGCCTCCTGGGCGTTCTCTGCGAACCAGAAAATCTCGCGGTCCTCGCTGGCAATGACGCCCTCGTCGAGAAGAAAGTCGAAATTGACAGCGCGTTCCCAGTAGTGGCGGCCAATCAGTATTACCGGCACCGGTTTGATGGTGCGCGTCTGGATCAGCGTCAGTGTCTCGAACAGTTCATCCATGGTGCCAAAGCCTCCCGGGTAGGCGACCAGTGCCCTCGCGCGCTGCAGGAAGTGCATCTTGCGCAGTGCGAAGTAGCGGAAGCGGAAGCACAGTTCGGGAGAAATATAGGGGTTGGGGAACTGTTCCAGGGGCAGGTCGATATTCAGGCCGATAGACTTGGCACCGGCTTCAAAGGCCCCGCGGTTGGTTGCTTCCATGACCCCGGGGCCGCCGCCGGTCATGACCACCAGGCGGTTGTCCAGCGAGCCTTCACCGGATTCAGCCACCAGTCGCCCGAGTTCCCGAGCATCGTGGTAGTAGCGGCTGTTTTCCAGGACGCGCCGGGCAACAGCCAGCTTGCGCTTGATCTCCGCGTTATCCGGATCCGACTGCAGTGTCTGCGCCAAGCGGTCAACCCGGAGCTGTGCCGTAACCGGCTCGGCGATGCGGGTGCTGCCGAATACCACCACGGTATGCCGGACCCCCTGTTCCATCAGCAGCAGTTCGGGTTTCAGATAGTCGAGGTGCAGCCGCAGGCCATGCGCCTCGTCGCGTTCCAGAAAGTCGACATCCTGATCGGCGCGCCGGTAGCTGGGGGCAGCCAGCAGTGCCTGTACCCGTGCCGGGGCGCTGGGGTCTTCCTCGAAGGTCTTTGGCTGGCATGCCGGCAGTGGTTCACGCCGTTGCTCTGGGACTGGCTGGACAGGGATGTCCAGCCGTTTCCTTTCATGCCGGTCGGTCATGATGTACCTCTCTTAATGCCTGTCTTTTGCCCAACAGACCCTGTTGATAGCCCTGTGCATCACCGAACGGGTAGAACTGCGCATAGCGCCGGTGCGCATCCTTTGAAGGTTGTTGCTATCGTTCATCATAGTCTATATGAGACATCCACCGGCAGTTGTTGATGTGTATCAAGGCCGGTGCATGCCGGTACGGGCCTGTGTATGGCAGCTGCGCTGCTTCCCTGTCCCTGTGGCTGTTTTCTCTCGGCCCTGCAGAGCGACTGATGATTGTTCAGAATGATCAACGGCCAGGTCACTCGCCAAGGATCCATGCCCGTGCCTTGTTTATCTCGTCGTAATGAAACGACTTGATGTCTGCACTGACAAAGTGACTGCCGATGGTCTCTGCCAGGTTGCTGATGATTGAATCGGTCACAAACGCGATCCGGGGTATTTTTTTGTGATGTTCTTTGACAAAAGTAAGGTGGGAGTGCAAGGCCGAAAAGGAATCCCAGCCAGGGAAGGAGCGGGTGTAAATGATCAGACCCTTGATGTGGCCGGAAGCCTCGATAAACGGGTCAATGATGGCGGCTGCCGAGCGGAAGTCTGTCTCGCTCAGCGGGCCATCGGGTTCCAGTATTGCGATGCGGTGTTGCTCGTCCAGGCTGGTGGTCAGCATAACCAGGCTCCTTGCAGGGTGTGAGTGAACTCCGCCGGTACTACGGCGGTATGTTTACCGGATGACCAGGACGAGCAGGATGTAGGCAAGGCTGGAACATGTCAGCCCGGTCCCCCAGATGGCCATCCAGTAGTGTCTGCTGCGCATGCCGGCCATTACAAAACCGATGCCGATGATCAGGCTGAGTGCGGCGATTGTCAGGAAGGCGCCCTGGTCAAGGGCGGTGACCTGTTCGCCTGGGGTCTCGCCGATTCTATAACGCATATTGTATTGATAGACGCTGTCGCAGCTTAAGAAAAGGAATACAGTGACATGCACACAATGTCAGTCGACTGCAATAATACAGGTTCATGATGCTATTGTTACCTGATCGCCCGGTGGCTGGTCTGCAGGCCGGATTTGATATTGCCAGAGGGCCAGAGGAGACCGTCTTTTACCTGACAGTGGGCAGCGTATGGAGATAACAGCAACGGCTGATTTCCCGATTCTTGCTTATGCGTCTCTGATCACCTGCAGCAAGTCCAGTGCGGTGACAATCCCTGTCAGCAGGGTCCCTCGGGTAACGAACACACGATGGATTCTCCCCTTCAGCATGGTATCGGCAACGGCCTGCACACTATCGTCCTCGCTCACATTGAAAATCATCGGGGTCATGATCTCGCGGACCTGAACCGGTGACTCGTACTGGGTGTGGAATACCTGCATCTCTTCATGGCTCATATGCCGTTCCAGTTCATACAGGTAGACATCGTGAGTGTTGCCCGATCCGGTATCCTTGTCCGTCATGCTGCTATGACGAACCAGGTCAGTCAGCGAGACCACGCCGACCAGTTCACCGTTCTCGTCCGTTACAGGTGCCCCCGAGATACTGTTATCAACCAGGAATCTCGCCAGTTTGTCCAGCGGCCAGTCTGCATCGACGGCTAGTACCTCGCGTTGCATTACATCGTTGACCGTTAATTCACGGATCTTTTTCTGTGCCTTGGGCATCTTGCTCTCCTGAATAGGCAGGCAATGTTATCAGTCAAATCACTGCTGTCCCATACTTATTACGCGAGTATCAGCCGGGGTTGCAGAGGCGATATATTCAGTCCAGGAGGATGCCCTCGAAGCAGACTTTGCAAGTTATGGCCTTCGAACATATTGAATTCGACAGGGTGCGTATTGGTTGCATAGCAATGCCGGCTTGCTCATCAATCGGATACAGGCAAGCAGAAGGTACACGCATATGCCAGCCAGGTTTCTGTCCCTGGAGCGTTGCTTGGTGTGTCCAGGAAGCGTTTGAATCTTCAGATTTTGCTTGATCTATTTGAAGAAGGGCTCGATCTTCATCGTCATTCCCCTCCTACGGCAACAGCAGTAGCTTCTGCATCAGGATCAAGTCCTGAATGTTGATCTGTCCATCGGGTGCGCCGGATGGATACAGGTCGCCATGTGCCAGTTCCAGTGGTGTGGCCGTCAGCAGGCCCAGCGCAATTTGCTGTGCGATGAGGTAATCCCCCGCGTTGACCTGGCCATCGGGGTCACCCAGCGGGGCAAGATCACCGTCAGCCAGACTGGGCCAGCTTTCAGGATCCAGCGGGTCGGCATGGTTGGCCACTTCGAGGCCGTCATCGAGTCGATCACCATCACTGTCGGCCAGTTGCGGGTAGGTACCCAGCATCTGCTCCCCGTCGGCAAAACCATCCCCGTTGCTGTCCACACCGCCGACAACGGCGCCCACCGGAACGATACCGTCCGCGCCATCGACCAGTCCGTCGCCGTCGGTATCCGCCTGTTCCGGATCGGTACCCAGTGTGGCTTCAAGCGAATTGACCAGGCCATCAGCGTCATCGTCGAGACAGCGCCACCCCTGCTGAGCATTGAGCGCTTCACACCACAGGCGCGCCATCGACTGGTAACCGGTACCCAGCGGATGGATTCCGTCACTGGACATTTCCGCAGGATTGGCCGTGAAGTAGCTGTGAAAATCCGGTGGAACATAGCCGACATAGCTCGTTGGGTAATCGACCTTCAAGCCCTCGGTCACCAGCTCATCGATCACCAGGTTATATCCCACTACGGCAGCATTGCGCGTCCCATCCGCCAGGTAGGGCGGCGCCTTCGCCAGAAAGATCAGCTTTCCGGCACCGCTCGGCACCGGCAGGGTCACAGCATCGATGATCTGCTGCATGTAATCCTTGAAGGAACCCGCATAACCCGCTTCGCCGGGATCCAGCCTAAATCCACTAAGGGTAGGCAGCGACCCTCCGGAATCGTTGGCGCCGTAGAACACCAGATAGCCTTGTGCCTCGGGTGTACTCGCCAACACGGCGTTGATCCGCGCGGCACCCTCCCAGGACTCTTCCCCGGGGTTGCCGTTATTCACTATGCTGACCGGTACCCTGTTACCCGCCGTCAGGTAGTCGTTCAGTATGGGCTCGTAACTGCCGCCGGTATTGCGACCATCCGCCGAGGTATTGTCTATCAACACATCATCGAACAGCCCGTTGGTAATACTGTCGCCCAGGCCGACCAGATGAATGCCGCCGCTGCCCACCTGTGAAAATACACTGCTGGCTTCCGGTGCAGGAAGGCGAGCTTCGCTATTATCCAGCAGGTAGGCGGCCAGTGAATGCTCACCGGCAGGCAGTATGAACTGCGTGTTATAGGGTGGCGCCAGGACCGTCTGGATGGTTTCACCGGGGGTTCCCTCGTCGGCGACGAATTCTATCCCGCCAATGCCGCTGCTTACGGTCGTGAATGCCGATACATCGACAGTCGCATCGGTGGCGACAAAATATTCACTGGAAGCGTGGGCCGGACCATCCGGCAGGTTCATGCCCAGCACGGGGGAGGTCGGTGCAGTTTCGACCACAATATCGTCAAAACTGCAGGAACTGTTGCGCGCACAGAACAGCGCCATCCTGCCAATGCTGAAGGTGCTGTCCGCAACAGCCATGACCTGCTGGCCGTCGATAAAGACCAGGATGTATCCGTTCTGGAAAATCACCCGCAGGTTGATCCACTGGCCGCGCACATAACTCTGCGGGCTGGTATTCAGCTCAGTGAATGCACCGCCCTGAACCCGCCACAGCTTGCGATGCCCCTGGTTGCCATCGAGTTCGAAGCGGTAGTAGTTGTTCGCATCCTGATAGCCGAACAAGATCCCCATGGTGTCGAATTTCCAGATGCTTGCATCATTGGAGGTGACCGCATCCAGCGCCGGATCTTCAGAGCGCAGTCTTAGCTGGATATCCACATCTGCCGGCAGGACGGTGCTGGACAGCGCGTGTGAGGCGATGGCCGCCCCCTCTACGGAAAAGCCCCGGCACTCGCCGGCCTGCAGGTAGGCATTGTTCGCCCACAGCCAATTGGATGTACCCTTGATGCAATTACTGACAATGGACGTCCAGCCAGTGGCGTTGCCATCGTTGAAATCATCCTCTAACAGACGGGTACCCGTACTGGTCCCGCGCGGACTCTCCGCCGGTCCGAAGCCGCTTGGGGTAAAACCGGCATCACTTGTCACCACCAGCTTGTCAATCCTGAATCCCGTCTCCCGCATCCAGACATTAACCGTATGAACGCCTGGACTCGGCACCTCAAAGCTGGCAATGCCTGCGCCACCCATCCATGTCCATGCACTGTTTTCGGGGAAATCCAGGGCAGTGGACGAAGTTTCAGCGCCATCCAGACCCACATGCACCGAATCATTAGAATTGGCACTCGCATAACCCCGCACCCACACATAGTGGATACCTGCCTGCAGAAAGTTCACCTGATAATCCAGCTGCGGACTGATCAGTGAATAACCCGGATCACGGAGTGCAGAGCCCGTGGTCGGGCTTGTGCGCAGGGCACTGTCTCCTGAATAACCGGCAGTGGAATTGGCCACCCAGCTGTATCCACTGCGCGAAATGTTCGCATCGGCATGTTCCGCCTCTACTACGATATGGCCGGTCACCGCATCCTGCTGCAAGGGCGCAGCCACCAGCAAGGCCGGCAAAAGCAAGACGGTCAGGAAGCTGAGGGGATAAAACAGAATAATCGCAAGTGGCTGCATTACCTTTGATATTTTTATTCTGGCGTTCGCCATCCGCTTGGACATCCTTCACGGCTTGTCGCCTGGACCTGGGCTGCCGTGACAAATAAATACAGCCACTTGCGGTGGCCGCAGGTCAATTTTCCATAGTGGATAGTATAGGTTATTCAGTGGTCAGTATTGTTTGCCGGGGTTTTTCTACCGCCACTGCCACTGGTTCCGGTCGATTTGAAGCGCAATCGCAGGTGCAACTCCTTGATCGTGAAGCTATTCAAGCCACGGCAGGAACCGTGGGCAGCACCTGGAACACGCTGCAATGGGGATTACGTTACTCTGATTGGCTTGCGGATTTCATGTTTACAGGTTTCTGATCACCTGCAGCATGTCGAGTGCGGTGACAATGCCGGTAAGCAGGGTGCCGCGGGTGACGAAGACGCGATGAATTCTTCCCTTGAACATGATATCTGCAACCTCCTGAATGCTGTCTTCCTCGCTCACCTTGAAAATCATCGGCGTCATGATTTCCCGTATCTGGACAGGTGACTCATACTGGGTATGAAATACCTGCAGTTCTTCATGGCCAATATGACGTTCCAGTTCATACAGGTAGACATCGTGAGTTTGGCTCGCAGCGGTATCTTTTTCGGTGATGCTGTTATGGCGAACCAGGTCCGTCATTGACACCACACCGACCAGTTCACCTTTCTCGTCCGTGACAGGCGCTCCCGAGATACTATTGTCAACCAGGAATCTTGCCAGTTTGTCCAATGGCCAGTCTGCGTCGACAGCAAGCACATCCCGCTGCATCACGTCGCCGACCGTTAAATCCTTACTGTTTTTTTGTACCTTAGCCATTACGTTCTCCTGTATCTCTATTGCATTATCCGCAGTCAAGGGCTATCTGCTTCCATAAGAAAAGCCCCTGATCAAGGGGCTTTTCGCAAACCAAACCACCCGGAGGAAGGTCTGATTATTTCATCTCCCGTCATTCCGGGTCTTCACTGTGCGGCGCCCGGAATGACGGACTGGCCACAGGCTCCCGGATGATAACACTACTTCGAAACGATCTCTTCCAGCTGCCTGGCCTTGATGATCTGGCCGTCAAGGCCTGCATCCTTGCCACTGCCGCCGTAGGCCACGGTCATCAGGGTCGAGTAGTACACGACTGGCATCTTGAAGTTGGTCTTGTACTTCTGGTTGATGTGGTCCTGGTAGACCTCGACATTCATCTGGCAAACAGGGCAGGGGGTGACAATCATGTCGGCACCGCCGTCATAGGCAGACTCGATAATGTCCTTGATCAGTGCCTGGCTCTTTTCCGGTTCGGAGAAAGCCAGCGCGCCGCCACAGCAGGACACCTTCTTGTCGTAGTTTTCAACCGGCTCGGCACCCATGGTCTCGACGAGTTTGTCGAGGTATTTCGGGTTCTCATAGGATTCGCCATCAATACCAAACGGACGGTTGGTCTGGCAGCCGACGTAGCCGGCAATCTTGATACCGTCGAGTGGCTTCTTGACGTGCTTGCCCATTTCCTCGTAACCGAAATCCTCGATCAGCACTTCCACCATGTGGCGGATTTTCTGGTTGCCCTCGACCTTGAGTCCAGCCTGGGCCAGCGCTTCGTTGGTCTCGGCCATCAGCTTGCTGTCGCCGTGCAGGCGTTCCTGGGTTTCCTTGGTGGCGAGCCAGCAGGCGGCACAGGTGGCGACGATATCCTGATCAGGGTTGGCCTTTTCGCTGATCGCCATGTTGCGGGCCGACAAGGCCAGGCGTGGCAGTTCACCGCCGCCGGCATAGCCGATCGAGGCGGAGCAGCAGTTCCAGTCCGGGATCTCGTTGAGTTCGATATCCAGCGTCTTGCACATGCTGTCCACGGACACCATGTAGTTGGATGCGGAAGCGGCCTTCTGCGAGGAGCAACCGGGATAGAAAGAATAGGATTTTTTAGCCATAGTTAATTCCTCACTTGCCAGCCACGGGAATCCGCGCGGCCTCGAGTTCTTCTGCCTTTTTCAGTATCGCCTGCAGGCCCTTGGCGTCCTTGCACTTGTGGCCGCCGATCAGTTCCATCGGGGTGAGGCGCTTGGTCATTAACATGCCGAGGCCGATTTTCTGCATCTTCAGCGAGGTCTTGATGCCTTCGCCGATGCCGTTCATGAAATACAGCGACAGCCCCAGCCGCAGCTCGTTGACGCGGCCGGTCTTGACAAGATTGTTCCAGAACAGCTGCGAGAACTTGTGGGTCGGCTGGTTCTTCGGGGCAATGCCGAGGCGCTTCGCGTAGTGCGCGAGGCCGTGCATGATGTGGGTGATCGGCAACTCGCGCGGACAACGTACGATGCAGTTGTAGCAGGAGGTGCACATCCACATGGAAGAGGACTGCAGCACCTCGTCACGCTTGCCGGCACGGATCATCATGAACAGTTCCTGCGGCGGGTGGTCCCAGTACGGACCCAGCGGGCAGGAGCCGGAGCAGACGCCGCACTGCATGCACATCTTTACCCATTCGCCTTCCTCAACATTGTCCTCCACTTCACGGAGAAAGTTGTTGCGGTACTGCTCGACCATATGTGTATTTGCATCAGTCATGATTCTCTCCTGAAACTAGAACTTGAACGGGCTCAAGCCGATTTTTTCAACCGCTTCCGCCATGTCGTTGATGAGGCGCGGGGCGCGTTCGATATCGGTGATGGCCACCTCGTAGGTCGAGACGCGCTCTTTCTCGAGGTTCAGTGTTTTCAGCGTCTCGTCGACCTTGCCCATGCGCTCTTGCGCCAGTTCCGATCCCTTGACAAAGTGACACTGGTAGTTCTCGCCCTTCTGGCAGCCCATCAGGATGATGCCGTCGTAGCCGCTGTTGAGCGCGTCGGTGATCCAGATGGTGTTGATGGAACCGAGGCAGCGCACCGGTATGACACGGGCAAACGGCGAGTAGTGATTGCCGTTCGCCGCGGCCATGTCGAGTGCCGGGTAGGCATCGTTTTCGCAGGCCAGCACCAGGATGCGTGGCTTCTCCTCGAACTCGTCCGGCATTTCGATGTTCTTCAACTGCTGGCCAACGGTTTCGACCGAGTAGTTCTCGAAGGAAATCACACGTACCGGGCAGGCGCCCATGCAGGTACCGCAACGGCGGCAACGTGACTCGTTGAATACCGGGTAACGTGCCTCGTCCTCGTCGATGGCGCCGAACGGGCATTCCACCGTGCAACGCTTGCACTGGGTGCAGCCTTCCTTGCGGAAGCTCGGGAACGACAGGTCACCGGAGCGCGGATGTGCCGCGCGGCCGAGCTTGGCGTTCTCCAGTGCCTGGATGGCCTTCAGGGCGGCCCCGGTGGCGTCTTCCTTGGCCTGCGCCATGTCCATCGGACGGCGCACCGGGCCGGCGGAGTAGATGCCGGTACGACGGGTTTCATACGGGAAGCAGATGAAGTGGGAATCATTGAAGCCATACTTCAGGTGCGGCAGGTCCGGGCCCTGGCGGTAGGTCAGGTTGAGGATGGATTCCACTGTGACCTCGGGAATGAGATTGCCGTCCTCGTCTTTTAAATCCGCCGGCAGGGCGTCGATATCGACACCGGAATTGGGGACCTGGCCGGTGGCGAGTACCACCAGGTCGGCCTTCTCGTTGACTTCCTGCGCCAGGATCAGGTCGTTAAACCTGACCTCGGGGCCGTTGGCGCCGACGGTTACTTCGCTGACACTGCCCTTGGTGAAGGTGATGCCTTTTTTCTGGCCGCTGCGGTAGAAGTCTTCGCCGCCGGAGCCCGGGGTGCGCAGGTCACTGTAGATAATATTGGTGTCGATGTTCGGATTCTGGTCCTTGAAGTACATCGCCTGCTTGATGGAGGTCAGGCAGCAGTGGCCGGAGCAATAGGGCAGGTGGCCTTCCTTGGTGGAACGCTGGCCAGCGCATTGCACGAACACGACGTTGGTGACTTCCTTGCCGTCGGAGGGCCGCTTGATCGGGCCGCCATTGGCTTCCAGGGCGAGTTTCTCAAGACCGGCCTGGTCGACCACGTCCGGGGTCTTGCCGAAGCCGAGTTCCGGCAACTGGTTTGCATCGTAGTTGCGTGCGCCCGAGGCCATGATGATGGCGCCGAAGTTTTCCGTCCTGGTGGAACCGGACTCGGTGGAGATGTCCGCCGAGAAGCGGCCGGGTGCGCCGCTGGTCTTGGTGATGGTTGAATTGAGGTGCACGGTGATGCGGCTGTCGCCCTCGACTTTGGCAATCATCTCCGCCACGCCGGTATCTTCCGGGTCGGCATAGGGCATGGATTCCGGGACGCGCTTGTATTCAAATGCCGCGCCGCCCCCGAGTTGGCCGCTCTTCTCGACGAGGGTGACCGGGTAACCGGCCGCAGCCGCTTCCAGGGCCGCCGTCATGCCGACGATACCGCCACCGGCAACCAGCAGGCTGTTGTTGCTGGCCGCTGCCTCGTTGACATGCGGCAGGGTCATGTACTTGATCTCCGAGCAGCCCATGCGTATGTAGTCCGCGGCCATTTCCTGCGTGGTTTCCCGGGATTCATCGTCGTCCGGACGGACCCAGATCACCCCTTCACGCAGGTTGGCGCGGCTGATGGCCACGTTCTCGAAGTTGAAGGCCTCGGTCTTGGAACGGCGCGAGCAGGCCGCGATCATGACCTTGTTGACGCCTTCGTTGTCGATGTCATTCTGGATCATCGCGACGCCTGCGGCGTTGCACAGGAAGTCATGTTCGCGTACCAGTTTGGCCTTGCCCTCGCGTTCGGCAATGGTGGCCAGCTGGCTGCAGTCGAGACGTTCTCCCAGACCGCAGCCCTTGCAGATATAAGCGCCTACCTTGATTTCGTCAGCCACTGTTTAACCCTCCGTCCCGGCGACCCGGTTCACAACCTGGATCGCACGCAATGCACTTGCCGTTGCGCTCTGTACCGCGCGGTTCACATCCAGTGCGTCGGATGAACACCCGGCGGCGAAGATGCCGCCATTGGCCTCGTTTGCTTCAATAAATCCGCTGTCGTTGATGGTGACATCGATCGGGAATGCGTCCTTCGACACGCTCGGCTCCATGCCCACGGCCAGCACGCACAGATCATGCGGGTTGCTGTAGCGCTGGTAGCCCTCGGTATCCACGCCGTGCAGGATCGGGTTGCCGGTTGCCTTGTCTTCGGTAATGTTGGCGACCTTGGACTTGATGAAGGTGACGTTCTCGTCGGCCTGTACCTTCTGGTAGAAATCATCAATGCGGTCGATGGCGCGGATATCGATGTAATAGACGCTGGCCTTGAAGTCGTCCCCGAATTTCTCGCGCAGGTAGGTGGTTTGTTTCAGAGTGGCCATGCAGCAGATGCGCGAGCAGTGTTTCAGATGATTGCGGTCGCGTGAACCGGCACACTGGATAAAGGCGACGTTCTTCGCCTCCTTGCCGTCGGAGGGACGCACGATCTTGCCGCCGGTGGGGCCAAACGGGTCCAGCATGCGCTCGAACTCGACGCTGCTGACGACGTTGTCAAAACGGTCATGGCCATAGGGCTGGATCTTGTCGGCATCGTACGGCCGCCAGCCCGTGGCCCAGATAACGGCGCCCACGGTCAGGGTGGTCGAGCTTTCCTGCATCTCCAGGTCGATGGCGTCGTACTTGCAGGCAGCCTTCGCCTGGTCGGCGTCGGGCGTGCCGATGATGCGCGGATCGAGCACGTAGCGCTGCGGGTAGGACATGTTGAACGGCAGGTAGGCACCCTTGCGTTTTTTCATGCCGTAGTCGTATTCGCTGTCGAACTCGGCGTCCACGGCCTTTTCACACTCGCCGCACGCGGTGCAGTTCTCGTTCACATAGCGCGGGGTGGTCTTGATCGTGACGCTGTAGTTGCCGGACTCGCCGCTGACTTCGGTCACCTCGGACAGGGTGAGGATGTTCAGGTTGCGGTTGGCCTTCATGCGGCGCAGGTTGATTTCCATGCCACAGGACGGGAAGCACAGCTTCGGGAAATACTTGTAGAGCTGACTGACTCGACCACCGAGGGACGGGTTCTTTTCAATGAGTATGACCTGCTTGCCACACTCGGCAGCTTCAATTGCAGCGGTGACGCCACTGATGCCGCCTCCCACCACCAGAATGGTCTGGTTGGTTGCGATAACATCCGACATTGATAACCCTCCAATATGGCGCCATATCGCGCCTAACTATATGAAATCCTGACGGTTACGTGGAACTTCCAGGCTGCATGCGCCTTGCCGGGGTCGCCGGTCTGACAGGCGCCACTGGGTGGGGAGTAACCGGACTTTTTAACAGACCGCGTACCTTACCTTTTCTTCTCAATCAGTGCCATATAGACAATGGGAGAGCGCCATTGAAATTTAGAATGCTCAAATAGAATCAGTATATAAAGGTCTGGGTCAGGGGCTTGCCGTGCCGGGTGGCAAGTTTATCTTCGCGGGGCATTTGAGGATGGTTTTCGCCCCCCTTGGGCGAGGTACTTTCTCTTGCTTGCCCAAGAGAAAGTACCCAAAGAGAAAGGCACCCTGTGGCTTGTCCGGGCATAAATCTGCGATTTATGCCCGGATACCCTGCGCTTCTCGGTAAAACCGGCGCTCGCGCAACTCGCGATCTCGCTCCGCTCGATTACGCTCAAACAGGGCGCGAGCTTGATCCGGTTTTCCCTGTGATGCTCGGCTGCGCCAGAAGGGGTTTGAGGTGACATCTCTGAACCCTTGCCCTTGTCGAATGCTGCTGGCGCGGCTTGCTCCGGAATGACGGGAAGAGATCGCGCTCGGGAGCTCTTCAACACTACAGCCAGTGAGAGTTGGATGCCTGTAGGTGCAGCCGAGCATCGCAGCCAGTTTGGGAGTAAGCGAGCCGCCCTGTGTGAGCTGGATTTGCTAGCCGACAGGCGCGGCAAATCCTGCGAGTTCGGCGAGCGCCCAAACTGGCGAGAAGCGCAGGGAATCCCGCACTGAAAGTGCTGGACAAGCCTCCAGGATCGCCTTTCTTTTGGGTACTTTTCTTTGGCGGAGCAAAGAAAAGTACCTCGCCCAAGGGGGCGAAACACAGTGCTAGATGCACCACAGGAAGAAAACTTCACGAATCAAATATCCGATATCACCACCCTGTGTTCCTTCCCGCCAATATGGCACCATTCCCCCAACCAGCCCAAGACGAGCCCACGAGGACCCCAAGTGACTGTCCGTACCCTGAAACCCGAAGAATTCTTTATCGAGGAAGAACCCTACTACGAACCGGTCGGTGACGAGCTGATGGTGTTCGAGGCGGCCTACAAGAACCAGCTGCCGGTATTGTTGAAGGGCCCGACCGGTTGCGGCAAGACACGCTTCATGGAGCACATGGCCTGGCGTCTGAAGCTGCCACTGATTACGGTCTCCTGTCACGACGACCTGACCGCCTCTGACCTGGTGGGTCGTTACCTCGTCACTGGCGGCGAAACGGTATGGGTCGACGGGCCCTTGGCAAGAGCCGTGCGTAACGGCGCCATCTGCTACCTCGACGAGATCGTCGAGGCGCGCAAGGACACCACCGTAGTGATCCACCCGCTGGCCGATGACCGCCGGGTATTGCCGATGGAAAAACTCGGCGAGGTGATCGAGGCCGGCCCGGAATTCTGCATGGCCATCTCCTACAACCCCGGTTACCAGAGCGTACTGAAAGACCTGAAGCAATCCACCCGCCAGCGCTTCGTGGCGCTGGAGTTCGATTACCCGTCGGCACAACTGGAAGCAAAAATCGTGGTCAACGAAACCGGGGTAAATCAAGCCACTGCCGAGCAGCTGGTCCAGTTCGCGCAGATGACCCGCAACCTGAAGGGCAGCGGCCTGGAGGAGGGCGCCAGTACCCGTCTGCTGGTGCATGCCGCGAAACTGATTACTTCGGGTGTGAACCCGGTAGTGGCCTGCCGCAGTTGTATCGCCGAGGCGTTAACAGATGATGCGGAGATGCTGCTGGCAGTGCATGAGTTGAGTGCGTCGGTTTTTTAAGTAAGCGGCTTCACGCAATCCTGCAAAGTCAATTCGGAGTAGGGGCGATGAAGCGAGTCTGCCTGGATTGATCGTTTGGATTATCACTGCTGATTGAAATGGCTATCCTTCCTTGTCGTCAGCCAGTGTCCACGGAGGGTTACTGGGCACCTGTGGCGCTGTCGTCAGCACCTCGGCGAGATCCGGGCTATCGGGTGAGACCGGCGTCGGGATACCCCGGGCCTCGCGCGCTACTGTTCTGGCCTTGTCCCAGTCTACGGCATCAGGCCCTGCTGCCTTTGTCGCTAGTGCCTGCTCCATGGGCTTCAGGCTTTTGCCCCAGCGTCTGGCATCCTCGGCAAGCGGCTGATGGGCCTCCAGAAAAAGTTGCTCGTTTCGCCAACCAGCTACATAGGGCTGGTTTACGATGGTCACCCGTGTTCCCTCCGGAACTTCCGGAAACAGTCGGGCGATGTCTTCCGGGTAGAGCCGCACGCAGCCGTGGCTGACCCGCAGGCCCACACCGTAGGGTTGATTGGTGCCATGTATGAGATAGCTCGGCAGACTCAGGCGCATGGCATATTCTCCCAGGGGATTATCGGGTCCGGGTGGCACGACAGCAGGTAATGGGTCACCCTCTTTGGCATGTTCTCTGCGCACTGATGCGGGTACGGTCCAGGTGGGCTGCACGATCTTCTCGGTAACGCGTGAAGTACCCTGAGGGGTTTGCCAGCCTTCACGGCCAATGCCGATCGGATGCGTGATGACCCTGGGTGGCTCATTTGCCGCGGGCCTGGGATAGTAAAAGAGTCGCATGGCGGCCAGATTCAGAACCAGGCCCTCTCGCGGTGCATCCGGCAACACGAACTGTGTGGGCAGTACCACCTGGACTCCCTCGCCGGGCAGCCACGGATCCATGCCAGGATTTGCGGCGACTATTTCTTCGTAACCCAGGTCGTAGCGACGCGCGAGATCGGGCAGTGTATCCTCGTAGTGCGTGGTAGCAACCTGAACAATGCCGATGACGTCTGTTCCCTCAGGTGGTAGCAGAAACCGGTCGCTGGGGGTGGGCGGCGAAGCCGCCCTGGTCCAGGACGGGCGCCAGTCAGAAAAGCTGCTACAACCGGACAGGTAAAGGCTTGCGCAGAGGATCGCGCTCCAGGCGAGCCATCCAGCGCCGTTGCGAGATGAGTTCGAAGGCTTCCTTGTGTCAAGGATGGTTGGTAACAAAAACATGGGTCAAGTACCGGTTTTCTCTACTATTGCGTTGCACTATTAATCACCCGCTTCCTTTCTACTCCGCGCTTGCCGTCCTTTCCTCGCGGTGCCTGACGTTATGTCATATATATACAAGAAAAAACAGGGGTCAGATCCCGGTTTTTGCTTATAGAGATTGTCGTCATCATCTGATGATTTGAGGTGATCGTTACGGCAGGCTGATGGCATACAGGAGGTGTGCCATGCCCAGAAAGCCGCGTTTCCATCTGCCGGGTGTTCCCCAGCATGTTATCCAGCGCGGGAACAACCGGACTCCCTGCTTTTATGCCGAACCGGATTATCTGTGCTATCTGGATGTGCTGGGTGAGGCCCTGCAGCGCCATGCGTGCCGGTTGCATGCGTATGTGCTGATGACCAACCATGTCCATCTGCTCGTTACGCCGACGCGTGAGCTCGGTATTTCCCGGGTGATGCAGGACACCGGCCGGAAATTTGTTCAGTACATCAACCGGAACTACCTACGTACCGGTACGTTGTGGGAGGGTCGTTACAAGGCATGTGTCATTGAGAGCGATGCCTGGCTGTTGACTTGTATGTGTTACATTGAAATGAATCCCGTCCGTGCCGGCATGGTGTTACATCCCGGTGAATACCGGTGGTCGAGCTACGGGGTGAATGCCTATGGCAAGGACACACCGGTCCTCAAACCTCATGAGCTGTATCTCGCCCTAGGAACCACACGGGATGAGTGTCTGTTCGCCTATCGGGAATTATTCCGGCGTTGTCTGGACCAGAATCAGGTTCATGCAATCAGGGAAGCCCTTAACCAGGAGCTGGTTCTGGGCAGGGAAGATTTCAAGGATGTGATTGCGCGCATGACTCGACGCCAGGTACGGCGTGGCTTGGACGGTCGCCCAAGGACAAGATAGGCTTTGGATGGGTGAATGTGTCTTTGTATATAAGCAAAAACCGGGATCTGACCCCTATTATCGTAAGCAAAAACCGGGATCTGACCCCTATTATCGCGACCCCTATTATCGCTATTATCCGGCGCCTGCCGCATCCTTGACGAATTCCAGCATCTTGTGTGCATGGCCCTTCGGGGTGACGCCGTATTCGACGTAGGCCAGTCTGCCGTCCGGCGTGATCACGAAGCTTGAGCGCACGATTCCCATTTTCCTGACGCCGTCCTTTTCCTTTTCCTGGTACACGCCATAGTCATTGCAGGCAGCCATCTCCACATCCGCCAGCAGAATGACTTTCAGCCCGAATTTCTCCCGGAAGTCCTGGTGACTGAAACAGTCATCTGCGCTGATGCCAAGCACCGTGATCCCGGCGTCTGCATATTCCTCGCTCAGGTCGGTAAATTCGTTTGCCTGGATGGTGCAGCCGGGTGTGTCGTCTTTCGGGTAGAAATAAACCACGACCCACGAACCGGCGAACTCGGCCAGGCTGCGCAGGTTCATATCGGTATCCGGTAGCTCGATGGCCGGAGCCACGTCCCCTGTATTCAGCATCTTTGTTCTCCTGTTAGCTGTCTGCCCGGTTACGGTACCGGGAGAACAAATTTCCGGCAACCGTTTTTCCTTGCATGCAAATCAAAGGGGCCAGATTCGATTGACTGGAAAAAATTGCCGAATCAGTGGTGTCTGGGCAGCTCTGCGAGCAAGCGCTATTCAAGCAGGGTAGATTCACCCGAAAAGGTATCAAGGCCTGTTTTTCATGAATAGTAGCGGAAACCCGGTCGACAGGGTCACACTCACTGCTTCAGCTGTGATGCTGTGTCCGGCCACGTCCGACTGACCCAGGCCGCGACGATGAAAGCCAGCGGGATGCCCAGCCACACGGCCAGAAAGCCCGTCAGCGCCATACCGGTCTTGCCGGACAGGGGATGAGTGAGCGTGCCGGCCGCATCCAGCGTGGTGAGACGCTGCCACATGGCATCGATACCGCCGAGCTCGACCAGCAGGACGGCCGGCAGAATGACGACTGCGCCAATCATGAACAGCGCCTGGATAACATCGGTCCAGGCCACGGCACGAAATCCTCCGCTGACGGTATAGATCAGAACGATCAGGGTGCCCGCGATCACTCCGGCATGGTGCGGCCAGCCCAGCATGGCAACGAACATCTTTCCCGCGGCGTTGAACTGCGCTGCCACATAGGTCCCGAGCATGGCAAGGATGATAAGGACAGCGAGCAGCCGGATGAGATCTGCCTGCCGGCCGGAGAATTTGCCCGTGAGCACCTCCGGAAGGGTGATGGCCTGCTGGTCGCGTGAGATCCGTCGCAGACGCTCGGCAAGCACCAGCCAGTTGAACAGGAAGGCCAGCACGGTACCGGGAATGATCCACAGGGCACCGATGCCTGTCTGGAACGCCATGCCGACCAGCCCCAGTGTGACCGAACCGCTCTCAGCCGAGGCAGAAGATGACAGGGCGGCCACCCAGGCGCCGATGCCGCGGTTGGCGAGATAGAAATCCGTGGAACCGGTGCGGCCGAAACGGGCACTGTAGACGCCAATAGCCATGATCATCAGCGTGTAGACCCAGAAGCTGAGGGTGGTGGCGTTCATGATGGAATGGTGCCACAACACATCCCGGACATGTTGATAGAATCTGTCGCGCAAATGCGCGTTGAGGGGTCGGTGACAAATGCGTCCAGTTCCCGTTTGTCACCGACCCCTGGAAATAGTCCATCTGACAGGAAAAGTTTGTCACTGGCGCTCTTCCGGCGCCCTCAGAGTTTAACCGTTAGGTGAACCGGAGCATCAAATGAAAGCAGCCATTACACTCCAAAGTCCTGGCAATGAGTTCTATACCCCCGAGAAGTGTTACATCACTGAATTGTCGAACACGCCTGACGATCGAGAGGCCTCCATCGCTCGGGCGAGAGTGGAGCCGGGAGTAACAACTCGCTGGCATCGGCTTAGAGGAACCGCCGAACGCTACTACATCCTCAATGGCAGGGGTCGTGTAGAGGTTGGGAAACTACCGCCACAGGAAGTAAATGCTGGTGACATCGTACTTATCCCGGCGATGTGTCGTCAACGCATCACCAACATCGGCTCGGAGGATTTAGTCTTCCTGGCTATTTGCACGCCGCGGTTTTCGAGTGATGTTTATGAAGATATTGAGGACAAACCAATCTGAATGAATCGCCAATAAAGGGGCCGGATACATTTTCACTCCCTATCTAACGGACCGGAAAATCGAAAGACCTGTCCGGGAATGGCTCGTCCCGGAGTGTGAAATGCCACCATTCCTGCTGCAGAGGCTCGAACCCGTGCTTTTCCATCAGTAATCGCAGCAGTAGGCGGTGGGCACGCTGGACCGGTGTTACCGCGCTGCTGTCGGGCCAGGATTCCCGGCCGAAGTAATCCCAACTGGTACCCATGTCCAGTTCCCGCGGGCCTTCCGGCCCCGGGGTAACCAGGGTCAGGTCAACCGTGCTGCCCCGGGAGTGGCCGGACCGTTCGGCAATGTAGCCTTCTCCGATCAGATTCACCTTGTCGACTTTCGGGTAGTAGCGCGACTTCATGCGCTGCTCGCCGGGGTCCCTTGCCCATTGCATGAAGTCGTCGACGGCCCGCTGCGGCCGGTAAGCATCGAAGATTTTCAGCCCGAGGCCGAATCTTTCCAGTTCCACTGCAGCGTGCTGCAATGCCACCGCGGCCTGTTCCGTGAGGATGCCTGCCGGCTGCTCGTAACCCTTCACACGCCGGCCGGTAAAATTGTCCTCCGAGTAGTAGCGAATCTCCAGGACGATATCCGGGATAACCTCGTCGAGATAGGCAAACCCGGCTGGCAGCTCTCCGGCCGCCGCGGCGCTTGCAGAAACCGCCAGCAGGAAAAACAACAGCCTTCGCAACAGGATGCCTTGCAGAGTGTCTTCCATGCGATACCTCAATCCGACACGTGGTATCCATGCAGACAGTACCGGGTCAGACATCGATGGATGTTCTGAAAATGTATCCGACACTTTTTTCGGTTTGAATACCCTCGAGCCGGAATAAAGGTTGTCAGCGCACATAATTGGCTTATATTAACGGTAATTGTGTTCTGGCACCCTTGTCTTCTGGATCTGGATGCCCGGCGGGAGGGGCCGACCATGATGCAGCTTGAGCAAAAATTCATACAAGCGTTGCATGCCCTGCGACATCACCGTCTGCATGCCCCGCAAAGACCCATCCATGAAGTCTATCAGTCGTCGACGATCAACGCCCTGCTGGAGGGGGTCTACGACGGCGATATGACCTACGGCCAGCTCAGGCGGCATGGGGACTTCGGCATCGGAACCTTCAATGCCCTCGATGGAGAGATGATCGGCTTTGACGGTCGTTTCTGGCAGATCACGGGGGACGGGCGCGCCCATCCCGTACCGGACGACTATCAAACGCCGTTCGCCACCGTACTGTTCTTCAACCCCCGCATTCAACAAACGCTTGACGGACCGCTCGATTACGCCGGCCTGTGTGCATTACTGGACAGCGAACTCGCAAGCGCCAACCTGTTCTACGCAGTACGTCTTGATGGTCGATTCCGCCATGTACGCACCCGCAGCGTGCCCCGGCAATCGAAACCGTATCCACCTCTTACCGCTGTCACGGAAGACCAGCCGTGCTTCGATCTGCATGAGGTATCCGGAACGCTGGCGGGGTTCCGGTTCCCGGCGTTCGCGGAGGGCATGAACGTGCCTGGTTACCACCTGCATTTCCTGAGTGAGGACCGCCGGGCTGGCGGGCATGTGCTGGCGCTTGAACTCGAACACGGCCGGCTCGCCATCGACGATACCTCGGATTTTCACATCGAACTGCCGACCGACGGGGCTTTTCTCGCCGCCGAACTTGGCGGAGGCCGGGCCGAAGATGTCAAGAAGGTCGAGAAATAACAAGAAGGAGAATCAATCGGGGCAGGCTCGAATAACAGGGATAGGGCCGGGTTTCGGCTAGTATTAGGGGATACCGGGCACTATCCCTGTTGTTCTGTCGGTTGGCCAGACTGGCTCAACGCTTCAGATTTTTCAGTCGCTTGTTGCCGGGCTTCTCGGGACGCTTCTCAAAGAACCAGTTGTCCAGAGCCTGCTGCTTTTCGACTTCGCTCTGTTGCTCTGCGGATTCCTCGGCACCCCCACACAGATCCAGGGTTATGGCAAGCGCGCGCTGCCTGCCAGATTCGGTCTGTATCAGCAGTCCTTCTGCATCCAGGCGCTCAACCATCTGTTCTGACAATGTCTCACAGTCCAGGTCGATGCCACCGGCAAACGTGCCATAACTGATGATTGCGAGTGCCAGGGCAATACACTCCGGTGCCCGTATTCTTATCATAACTGTTCTACCCTTTGCAGCCTGAACGCCATCGATTCCACCGGTTTGCCATCGAGGTACATCGCCCACTCCTGCTCGACGGTCGCAGAAATACTTATAAAAATATTGGCAATAAAACCAGAAAGCCCGCCCCTAATGCAAGTAGGGCCGTACGACGTAGTTTGGGTATTCCTACTGCCAGAAAAACACCGCTCGCGAGAATCATGAGTAATGCAACAGCCATACTTATCGATAATACCCTTACCCGCAAACCCGCTTCCGCTCTATGCACACGCATGACCTGTGTCAGCGGGCTGCGCTGACGATAGATCAACTCGACCTGCAGTGGGTTTTTTGTCGGTTGAATCACGACAAGGCGTTTCAAATCTCCCCAGCGGTATTCGTAAGAACCCTTTTTCTCTTTGAGAACCGAATCTCCCGTTGGTGGCGAAAGATCGCGTTGATCAAGTGTTGTCCTGGCAAGCACAGACAATTGTGCCAGATTCGGCGTAAAGGGGCTTGCAAGTACCAGGTTGTATACCTGCTTGTCTATGTGACCCTTGATGCCAGAGGAATACAGCGCCCCACTAATAAAATAGAGGGTGGCCATTGGTATAAAAAAACAAGCCAGAAAGGCATGTAGTCTAATGACCAACATCCGTTGTATTTTCATCCTGCACCTTTCTCTTGAGTACTAATTGGGACTGAAAAATTCACTCGGTACTGACAAGTTAACTTGAAGGCACGGTCCCCGGTAGGGGGCGGCTATTACCGCACCGAGCTTAAATGACTCGTCCCGGCGTATAATATGGCCGCGATCTCAAATCCGCTGCGATTTCGCCCATCATGCGCTGTATTTCAACATAGAAGGGCACCGAACGGCCCAGCATGTCGTCAAACACTTCTACCGTCTTTTCCGGGAAGTCGAAATCAGGAATGAGTTCCCGTTTCTGTTGTGATCGCTCACCTCGTTATGGCATTTTACAACCTTAACTCAGTGTCCGGATTTAGTAGACCACTTCAATCCCAGGTGGTCCGGTCGAGCACTACGCCGAAGTGCGGCACCGGCACATCATGGCCATCCACCGGGTTGTGATGCCCGGCACCGGCGCGGCAGGGATTCAGGGGGGCGAGGTGGCAGACCAGCTGGTGTCCATAGAGATTGAAATCGACCCAACGCTGTGCGCTGCGCCCTTCCGGACAGCCCAGCAGACCGCCGTAGAAGGCACGAGCCTCAGCAAGATCCTGCACGGCGATGGCAAGATGAAAGGGCGGAACTGTCCGGGCCATCAAGTCTCTCCCAGTTGTTCGAGCAGCCGGTCGAGAAATTCGGCCTGTCCGCGGTTGATCTTCTCACGGGCCTCCACGAGCGAAAACCAGTCGCCGGTATCGATCTCCGGGTACTCCCGGTATATGCCGGAATGGCGCGGCCACTCCAGGGTGAAGGTGTTGCTGCGGATCCGGGTCACGTCGAGATCGCCTTCCAGCGCCCAGACGTGAATGGTCTTGCCGCTCGGCTGCCGCAGCTCGCCGAGTTCGAGGAAGATCCCGTCGACCTCAAATCCGGTTTCTTCCCGGAATTCCCGCCGGGCGGTTCCCAGGGCCGGCTCGTCGCCTTCCGGCAACCCCTTGGGAATCGACCATGCCCCGGCATCCTTTCCCGCCCAGAAAGGACCCCCGGGATGCACCAGCATCACCTGCCAGCGACCGGCGGTGCGCCGGAACAGCAGGATGCCGTAGCTGTGCACGGTCATGCACGACACCGGGAGGGTTGGCGACACAGGGCGAGTAAATCAGCGGGTGGAAGCAAGGCGTACACGATGGTTTGACAGGTAACGGTCCAAGCGTTTCCAGCATTGCCTATCGAGCCTGTTAATGGCAACAACAAGGCTTCGAATGGAGTCAGTCCATGATAATACACAGAATCAATCGAGTCTGACCCCGCTGGTTTCGTTTTTTTCGCTACACTGGCGGCAGGCATACTCGTGAGGAGTCATGAACAATGCAGTATCGCAAACTGGGCAACACCAATATCGAGGTCAGTGTGATCTGCCTGGGTACCATGACCTGGGGGGAGCAGAATACCCGGGCCGAGGCCTTCGAGCAGATGGACTATGCGTTTGCTCAGGGCGTGAATTTCTTCGACACCGCCGAGCTGTACCCGATACCGCCGCGGTCGGATACCCACGGACAGACCGAGGTGATCCTCGGCGACTGGCTGAAAAGGACCGGCAACCGCGAACGGATCGTGCTCGCCAGCAAGATCGCGGGACCCGGGGTGGGCTGGATCGACCACATTCGCATGGGCCGGACGCGTTTCAACCGGGATCACCTGCAGGCAGCGCTGGATGGCAGTCTGCAGCGCCTGCAGGTCGATTGCATCGACCTGTATCAGCTGCACTGGCCGGAGCGAAACACGAACTTCTTCGGCAAGCTGGGGTTCGACCCCGGGGACGAGGATGAATTAACCCCCGTTGCCGAGACGCTGACAGTCCTGCAGGAATTCGTGCAGGCCGGCAAGATCCGCCACGTCGGCCTTTCCAACGAGACCCCCTGGGGCATCATGCGTTTTCTGCAGGTCGCCAAACAACTGGACCTGCCGCGCGTGGTCACGGTGCAGAACCCGTACAGCCTGCTCAACCGTTCCTATGAAGTCGGTGCCGCCGAGGTGTCATGGCGCGAACACTGCGGCCTGCTGGCCTATTCTCCAATGGGCTTCGGTGTTCTGTCCGGGAAATACCTGAACGACGCCCGCCCGCAGGGGGCGCGGCTGACCCTGTACCCGGACTATATGCGCTACAGCAGTCCGGCCGCTGAAAAAGCTACAGCGGATTACGCCGAACTGGCTCGCACTCACAGCCTCGACTGTGCGCAGATGGCGCTGGCCTTTGTGAACAGCCGCCCCTTTCTCACCAGTACCCTCATCGGGGCAACAAGCATGGAACAGCTGCGCAGCAACATTGCCAGTATCGATCTGGAACTGTCCGCCGAGGTGGTCGAGGGGATACAGGCCATCCACGAGGCGCATCCCAATCCCAGTCCATGAGAATCCATGGGGTCAGACTCGATTGATTTTCTATTTCATTTCTTTGCCTGATAGAGATAACGCTGTATTGGTGAGGTACTCAGGTAACTGATGATCTCCAACGTAAGCAATTTCGAGATGGATATTGCCAAACCTGCGGTCCGGGATACTACGGCGGTCTTTTTCTACCAGACAGCCCTCTTTTGTTAGTACAGGAAATGACGTCTTCCCGCCAAGGCTGCGTCTGTCCTTCTTTCTTTGTGCATACATTACACACCCCCCGGTGTTTTGTAAGCGGAGCAAAATACATTGCTTCTCCTCTGGATGGAATAGGGAATTCTCCTATTCGAGTGCAGCAACGAAATTCAGACGCTGCTTTTCTTCGAGGGTTTCTGTTATATACACAACAATTTCGACCACATGTTCAGGTTCGAGCTCTATGATGGGGATTGCTTGTTCCATATGACGCCTTCTCCTACACGCAAGATATCAAGGTCGTTTCATTGAGTACCTGCATAACTGAAGTATTTACTGATACCCAATCATGTGTCTGCCCGGGAACATTCATCTTTCGATGCTGCTAATAACCTCCTTTTTCAAGGTTCAAAATATTCAACAAAAAAGGCAAACATCATGCCATGTGATGCGGCAGCCATTAACTGACTGTATTTACATTAAAACTAAATATGACTTCCAGGGTAATGTGGCAAATAATTGCACAGGTATAGTGCAACAACTGAAAGGGCGCACATTTAAGTGGCATTACTACGAATCTATGGGGTCGGACTCAATTGATTCGTGAGGGTAAAATGGGTCAAACGTTATTTCGCAGAGAGTTACGCCAAGCGGTATCTGATCCCGGCTTCACTTCATGTCCCGCAAAATGTCTGCTGGACGATCTCATCCGGTTCCGGGGGCAGCATATAGTCATCCTTTCCTGGCTGTCGCTGCCAGGGGCTTTGCAGCACCACATGCAACTCATGGAACACGGAAAAATCACCGCGATCTTCCGCCGCCCGGATGGCGGCCTCTATCCGGTGGTTCCTCGGGATATACACGGGATTGAGCGCCTGCATCCGTGCCTGGCGGATCAGGTCGTCACTGCCTTCCTGGCGCAGGCGGTCGCGCCATTGCCTTGCCCAGTGATCGAAGGATTCCGGGTCACTGAACAGGGCGCGCACCTTCCCGTCCTGCTCCGGTGAGTCGACCTGCAGCGTCGATAAATAATGAAACATGAGTGTGAAATCCGCCCGGTTGGCAGCCATGATCTCGAACAGTTCATCGATCAGAGCCCTGTCATTGTCGTAGGGCCTTGTCAGACCAATTTTTCCGCGCATCCCGTCCAGCCAGTCGCGCTCGTACTGCCCGGCATAGGCTTGCAATGCCGCTTGCGCGGCCTCGACGGCGGCCTCGGGATTGTCTGCCAGCAAGGGTAGCAGTGTTTCTGCCAGGCGCGTCAGGTTCCACAGCCCGATGGCTGGCTGGTTGTTGTAGGCATAGCGCCCGTGGCGATCAATCGAGCTGTACACCCGGTCATGGGCATAATGATCCATGAATGCACAGGGGCCATAGTCGATGGTCTCGCCCGCAATCGACATGTTATCGGTATTCATCACGCCGTGGATAAAGCCGACCTGCATCCACTGCGCGATCAGCGCGGCCTGACGGTGGATGATGGCCTTTAACAGGGCAAGGTAGGGGTTGGATGTGTCGCGGCACCCGGGATAATGCTGCTCGATGACGTAATCGGCCAGCCTGGTTACTGCCGCCTGGTCGTTTCTCGACGCAAAAAACTCGAAGGTACCGACACGCACAAAGCTTCTGGCGGTGCGGGTAATGACGCCGCCGGGCAGGAATTCCTGCCTGACGACCTGTTCACCCGTCGTCACGGCGGCCAGTGCACGCGTGGTCGGCACACCGAGTTTTGCCATGGCTTCGCTGACCAGGTATTCACGCAGCACCGGGCCCAGCGCGGCGCGCCCGTCACCGCCACGCGAGTAGACGGTGCGCCCGGATCCTTTCAGGTGTATGTCATGCTGAACCCCGTCCGGTCTGGCAATCTGGCCCAGCAGGAGGGCACGGCCATCTCCCAGTTGTGGAACGAAGTTTCCAAATTGATGGCCGGCATAGGCCATGGCCAGGGGTTCGGCACCCTCGGGGATACGATTGCCGGCGAAGATGGCCGTGCCCTCCGATGAGCTCAGGCAGGTGTCCGACAGCCCGAGTGCATCGCTCAGCGCATGATTGAAAACAATCAGTGCCGGATTCGCAACGGGCGAGGGCGCGGTCCGGACGTAAAAGTCCGTGCCCAGGTTAACGTACGTGTTGTTGAAGGGTATCAGTTTCAATGATTGCTTACGGCTATTAATCAAAGGGGACCCTTTTCTGGTGTTTACCGGAAGATTCCGTGAGTTGCCAAGTCCGAAACGACTGGCTGTTTCCCCAATTTGTTAGTATATGGTACTAAAGGGGCAGGATACATTTATCCAGAAAATATAGATGACCCCTTTCCCGGCCCCTTTTCTACATCACAGGTATTTATATGTTTCTAGTGAGCTTGATCTACACCAGTGAAATGAATGTTAGTACGGATTTCACTGATATCCTCGAGGTTTCACGTGCCAGGAATGAAAGAGACGGCATCACGGGCATTTTGTTGTTCTGCAATAATAACGTTGTTCAGTGCCTGGAAGGGTCGCGTGAAGCGGTAAACAAAACCTACACGAGGATTGTCAGGGACAAGCGCCATCAGAATCCTCTGCTAGTTGATTATCGTACTCTTTCCACGCGGACATTTTCGACCTGGTCAATGGGGTATGTGCCGGAATCATCTGTCACCCAACCGACGCTGTTAAAGTATTCTGTCTCCCGGAACTTTGAGCCGAGGCTATTAAGCGGAGAGAGTTGCTTGAGAATGCTCGCTGAACTCACTCAGAAAGTTCATACGGTCTAGTAAAAAAACAGGGGTTGGTTCCCGGGTCTTCTTGAATCCAGTCCTTCCGCCAACTTTATTTCATATGAGCGCATTGTGCGTGCAAAAGCCAATAAACGTGACCTGTCCATTACCAACGAGGAGCAATTATGAAACTGGAATCCCTGGCCCTGCATTGCGGTTATGAGTCCGAGGCAACAACAAAGGCGGCAGCCGTACCCATCTATCAAACGACCTCCTATACCTTCGATAACACCCAGCACGGTGCCGATCTGTTTGACCTGAAGGTCAAGGGAAATATCTATACCCGGATAATGAACCCGACCACCGATGTGCTTGAGCAGCGGCTGGCTGCCATGGAAGGGGGTATCGCCGGACTGGCAGTGGCCTCGGGGATGGCGGCGATAACCTATGCCATTCAGTGCATTTGTGATGTTGGATCCAACATGGTCAGCACCAGCCAGTTATACGGTGGAACCTACAACCTGTTTGCGCACACCCTGCCAAGACAGGGCATTGAAGTCCGTATGGTTTCAGCGGAAGACTTTGAAGGATTCGAGCAGGCAATTGACGAAAATACCCGGGCGATCTTTTGCGAGTCTATCGGCAACCCCGCGGGCAATATCGTTGACATCGCCCGGCTGGCAGAAATAGCCCGGCATCACGGTATTCCCCTGATGGTGGACAATACCGTTGCGACGCCGTATCTGTGTCGTCCGTTTGAGCTGGGCGCAGATATCGTTATTCATTCCCTGACAAAATACATCGGTGGTCATGGTAATTCGATCGGCGGCATGATTATCGACTCCGGCAACTTCGACTGGGTAGCAAACAAGGAAAGGTTTCACATGCTGAACGAGCCTGACCCTTCCTACCATGGCGTTGTTTATACAGAGGCGCTCGGACCGGCGGCCTATATCGGGCGCTGCCGGGTGGTGCCGCTCAGAAATACCGGCGCCGCACTCTCGCCGATGAATGCATTTCTCATCCTGCAGGGGCTGGAGACGCTGGGTATCAGAATGGAGCGGCATTGTGAAAATGCTGAAAAGCTTGCCCGCTATCTCAGTAACCATGACAAGATCAGCTGGGTTAATTATGCGGCGTTGCCGGACAGCCCCTTTTATGCGATGTGCCGGAAGATTACCGGTGGCAAGGCCTCTGGAATCCTGAGCTTTGGTATCAAGGGTGGCATCGAGGCGGGTGGGCAGTTTATTGATGCCCTGCAGATGATTTTGCGCCTGGTGAATATCGGCGATGCCAAGTCACTGGCCTGTCACCCGGCCTCAACCACTCACCGGCAACTGAACGAGACCGAGCTGAAAACTGCCGGGGTCAGTCCAGACCTGGTGCGGATATCCGTGGGTATCGAGAATATCGATGACATTATTGACGATGTGAGTCAGGCACTTGACCAGGTCGGCTAGGCAGAATGCCGGGGTCTGGCCCCGGCCTTCTACGGCCGCATAGCACGAATCTGCTCATGCCGGAAACAGTGCGTCACGTGGTCGTTAACGAGCCCCGCCGCCTGCATGTAGGCATAACAAATCGTTGAACCCACGAACTTGAACCCGCGCGCCCTGAGCGCCTTGCTCATTGCATCCGATTGCGCTGTGCTGGCCGGTAACTGTTGCAGGCTTCGCCAGTGGTTGTGCCGGGTGTGGCCATCGACGAATTGCCAGATGAAGGCATCGAATGAACCCTCCTGTGCCTGTAGTTCCAGGAACAGGCGGGCATTATTGAGGGTGGCCTCAACCTTCAGCCGGTTGCGGATGATGCCGGGGTTGTCCAGCAAGGTGTTGATCTTGCGCCGGGTGTAACGTGCAATACGTTCCGGCTCAAAATTGTCGAAGGCCTTGCGGAAGTTCTCGCGCTTGTTCAACACCGTCGACCAGCTCAGGCCGGCCTGGAAGGCGTCCAGAACCAGGTACTCGAAATGCTTGCGATCATCCTGAACCGGGACGCCCCACTCGGTGTCGTGGTACTCGACCATCAGCGGGTTCGCCTCGATCTTGCCGGGCCATTGGCAGCGTGGGAGGTTTGGATCAAGTGACATGAGTGAATTATAGATAAAGAAGGGTAGTCAGTACCCTGTGTTTTCAATCGATGTTGGCCATGACGTTTTCAGAGGCAACAGCCGGTAACGCGTGCATCCTCCGTCCTTGCGCTACACTCCAAGGGTAGTGTGCTGATGGGGGAGCGAAGGAAAACCGATCTTTACATGCCAATGATTATCATTTACATTGGCACCTTCTGACAACCTGCGGGAGGCAAACATGAAGTGCAGGGAGAAAGTGATAGGGGTTGGCGTTGATCTGTTGAAGATGCCCCGGCGTCCATCAACCATTGCCGCTGCCGGGGAAAAAAACCTGCACAGGGCACTGTGCATACTGTCCCAACAAGCAAAAATATTCACGTTGTAACGGAGGATTTCAAAATGAGCGAATCAGATTCAAAGAAGGTCATTAAGCTTCTGAACAAGATTATGGAACTCGAACTGGCGGGTGTGGTTCGTTATACACATTACTCCCTCATGGTGTTTGGTTATAACAGAATCCCCATCGTTGGCTGGATGAAAAGCAACGCCCAGGAAGGGTTGCTCCATGCCCATAGAGCAGGAGAGATGGTGACGCTGCTGGGCGGGCATCCCTCACTAAAAATTGGTGCCCTGCTCGAAACGGAAAAGCATGACATCGGGGATATTCTTCGGGAAAGTCTGGAGCATGAACAAACCGCGCTGGATGCCTATTATGATTTACTGAAGCTTGCGGAGCAGGGGAGACTGGTACTGGTGGAGGAATATGCCAGAGAGATGGTGGTAGCGGAGGAGTTGCATCTTGATGAGGTCAATAAAATGTTGAGACAACCCGGCGATGTCAAGGCATTCAAGCCCTGATGGAAACAGGAAACAGGGGTCAGATCCCGGTTTTCCCAGTTTTCTCAAGGCTATCAGGGCGCTTATGGCATTAAAGCCGACGATATATAAGTCTAGAATTACACTGTCTGATATCGACCGGGATTATTATGACACGCTTAATTTAACGATTGCCCAACACCCCTCTGAAAAACTTGAGCGAATGATGGCGCGTGTTCTGGCCTATTGTATGAATGCGCAGGAACACCTGGTGTTTACGAAAGGACTGTGTGCCGTGGATGAACCCGACCTGTGGGTGCGCACACTGGATGATCAAATTGCATTATGGATCGATGTCGGGGAGCCGGCAGTCGAAAGAATAAAAAAAGCAACACGACGCTCTCCGGCAGTCAAGGTTTACAGTTTTAATTCCAAAGCGGATGTTTGGTGGGATCAGGGGCGAGCAAGGTTCAATCAGCTGACAGTGTCTGTTTTTCAGTTTCAGTGGGAAAGCATTCAGGCATTGGCGTCGCTGGTGCAGCGCACCATGGATCTTTCCATCACCATTACCGGCGATTCGGCCTATATTGCCGCAGAGTCAGGGGAATGTGAGGTCTCCTGGGTGCCATTACAGGTGTCACCAGCAATAAAAAATGCGTGGATGACCACGGTTAATGAATGAGAAACGAGGCCTGTCCCCGAAGTACGAAGTAATTCCCGGTGCAACGGACCATCCATGAAAAAATATCCGGAAATCAAACGTTTTGTTCAGGAAACACTTGGCTGCTCCTGTCCGGAAGACGTATTTAATACCATCGACTACCAAAAAGAAGCTGATGGTGTTGCAGGAAGTAAAGTCACTGTGGGTGATCGCTTGTTGATCTATCTCATAGCCATGGATAGGGAATCCAGTATCCAGGAAGTGATTGACTCAGCGCTGCAGCAGGGTGTCGAGGAGCGTGAGAAAAAGAAACTTAATCGTTTCAGGCTGGCGCTTGTGGCATCCCGCCCGGATGAACTGCGCAGCCTGGCTGAACGCGCCTTCGATCGTTCAGGATGTAGAGATGCAAAGACACACCTGCATATTGTGAACGAAAGCGATGTAGAGAATTTCTGAATGCCTGAAAACAAGATCGGAATATGCACCTATGCAGCCATGCGCACGAATAGCGCTTGTGCAGCCAGATAAATGTAATTAAGTCATTCGAGACTGAACCTTCGGGGTCACGGGGCGCGGACGTGCGCCGTTTTATTCAACTGCCAGCCAGTTGTCCCGGACACTATTGAATCAAAGAGGGTAACCCATATGAAAATTCTCCTGGTACTCACATCACATCATCAGCTTGGCGACACAGGACAAAAGACTGGATTTTGGCTGGAGGAGTTTGCTACTCCTTACTACATATTCAAGGATGCAAATGCTGACGTCACCCTTGCCTCACCCAATGGAGGACGCCCTCCACTGGATCCAAAAAGTGATACGCCTGACTTCCAAACAGAAGCAACTGAACGTTTCAAGGGAGATGCTGAGGCACAAGAGGCGCTGGCAACTACGGTGAAACTCTCGGATATTTCACCCGATGATTATGATGCAGTATTTTATGCTGGCGGACATGGGCCACTGTGGGATTTGGCGGAAGACCGTAACTCTATCGCCTTGATTGAAACAATGTATGCATCCGGGAAACCGGTTGCTGCAGTATGTCATGCACCGGCGGTACTCCGTCACACCAAAGCCCCGGATGGTTCACCCCTGGTAAAGGGGAAGTCGGTGACCGGTTTTAGCAACACGGAAGAAGATGCCGTTCAACTGTCAGGTGTTGTGCCTTTTTTGCTGGAAGACGAGTTGAAAGCGAAAGGGGCAAACTATTCAAGGGCCAGTGACTGGCAACCACATGCGATTACTGACGGTAACTTGATAACCGGTCAAAATCCGGCGTCATCAGATCCCGTGGCGAAGGCTCTGCTGGAGAGACTAAAGCAATAAATGCCCGCGAAGGCATTGCTGCATACAGGCGGCTGAATGCGGCGTTTGGCAGAGTGAAGAAATCAAAATGAGAGGTGAATGGTGCGGGTGCGATCCTCTTTCATCGCTTGCCACGATCGTGAACGGGGAGCCCACAGTATTGAATTACTCGCCGGAAACCGTCACCGTAAGTTTGCGTCGATGTCCGGCGGTGCGATGCTCCCACAGGTAGACGCCCTGCCAGATACCAAGGTCGCATTGTCCGTTACGAACTGGCAGGGTCAGGTCGGATCCGGAGAGCATGGTTCTGATGTGAGCCGGCATATCATCCGGACCTTCAGCCGTGTGTTCGAAGATCGGATCACCGTCTGCGACCAGTCGTGCCATGTAACGCTCCAGATCGGTGCGCACATCGGGGTCGGCGTTCTCGCACAAGAGCAGTGAGGCACTCGTATGTTGCAGGAATACATGACACAGGCCGGTGCTTATCCCGGACAAGTGCACCTGTTCCCGAATGGCAGCGGTGATTGAAGTCGTACCACGTCCATGTGTTGCGAATGTCAGCTTGCCCTGGAAGACCATAATGGTTGCCACCTGCACTATCAACGGGGTCAGGTTCGAGTCTGATTATACCCGGACAAATCAGGAACTGTCAGGTACACGTGGGCGCATGCAATCCGGCGCCCGTGTAATACTATCGCCGTGTTAGACGATGGGTTACAGTTTTACTCTTGCCCGGTTACCGGCAGTCAATACACAGAGACCTGCCGGATAGGCAAAAGCGAAAAGGCTCCAGTTGTCGACGATCTGCATCATGACTACATTCACGGTGACCATCCACAGTAGCGGCGAACGATTCCTGGTTGAGGATGGTGAGACGATCCTGCATGCGGCCCTGCGCCAGGGCATTGCGTTACCCTGTGGCTGTCACAATGGCATCTGCGGCACCTGCATCAGCCGCATCATTTCCGGGCAGATTGGCTATCCCGATGGCCAGCCACTGGCGCTGTTCGAGGAGGATGAGGGCAAGGGTCTGTGTTGTGTCGGACATCCCCGCGGTGACCTGGTGATCGAACCCGAACACCTTGGTGATGACTGCGAGCCCTGGGTGTAAATCCGGGCAGTTAAAGGGGGTGGTGACAATGGCTGCGTTCAAGACCCGCTTGTCACTGTCCGCTTTTAGCGCTGCCGGGCTTGATTATGGTGACGAGTATGATGCCTGTTGCGATGAGGGCGATCCCGACCGCGTGGTAGAGGTGCAGCTGTTCACCGAGGAGTAAATACGCCAGGATGACGGTAAAGAGGGTCTGTAAATAGAATGTGACGCTCGCCTTCGCGGCTCCCAGCAGGGTAATGCCGATGTTGAAGAGCAGGTACATGATACCGCCGCCCGGGATGGCTACGTAAGCAATGGCAGCGATATCGTGCCAGTCAACGGTAATACGCTCATCATGAAATATTTCCCATACGAAAAACGGGGCCGATGCAAGGGTTGCCGAGCCAAGGATAAGAACGAGTAACGGTAAAGCAGCGAGGTCGATACTGACTTTCTTCATCATTATGGTATAAAACGAGAAGCAGAATACCGCCGCAATAACCAAAAGATCCCCGGTATTCACACCCATGTGGATGATTGTCTCCGCATTCCCTTGCGCGACGACCACAAGCACTCCCCCGAAACAGAGGATAACGCCGAAGATCTGCAACAGGGTAAGGCGGTCACCCAGAAACACTGCAGCAAGAATGATTGCAGTGATTGGCCATACCGAAAAGACGATGCTGACATTGATCGCCGATGAATGGTTAAGTGCGGTGAACAGCGTTCCCTGGGTGAGTGCCAGGCCAAGTGCGCCGATGGGCAGGATGACCCGGTAATGATCCCGCAGCCGGGCTGCCATCTCCCTGAAGTGGGGAGCAACGAAGGGGAGCAGGAACAGTGTTGCGAACAGCAGACGGAAGAACGCCAGCGTCCAGGGAGGGGTATAGGTACCCGCCCATTTGACGGCAACAAAAACGCCTGCCGCAAGCAACCAGCAGAGTGCAAGCAGTCCCAGGGCTTCATTTCTCTCGCCAGAGGTCTGCGCGGCCTCCTGTGGCTGCCCCTCGAATATGTGGATGATTGCGTGCGGCATGGCGGTTATTCCTTCCGGCTGGAGCTAATGGGAACGGCTGCTTGCTTGACTGGCATGGTTCTGCTTGATACCGGCAATGCTACCGTGGAACTCTAGCAGACATTGAATAAAATAGTACCTTTGTATGCATCTCTTAAGCTGGAGGGTTCGGAGAATGGAAATCAGGAAAGCTGCAAAAGGTGACTGCCGTGCAATCGCCGAGCTGGCTCTGGTTGCAGGTGCAGGAATCCCCGCCTATTTCTGGGAACAGTCAAGACAGGCCGGGCAGGAAATAGTGGATATCGGTGCGCAAAACGCAGCATCCGACACGGAAAACTTCTCTTATCGTAATGTACACCTTGCCCTTGTCGAACATCATATTGCCGGGATGTTACTCTCCTACCGCCTCCCGGAGGCAGGGGACACAGAGGAACTGGAAGAGTTTCCGGAATTCATTCGCCCCCTGATTGAACTGGAACAATGCGTACCGGGTAGTTTTTACATCAATATGCTGGCCACATATCCCGAATACCGGAATCAGGCGGTTGGCACAACACTGATGACGGTCGCAGACAAGCTTGCGGCAGAAGCGGGTTGCACTCTAATCAGTGTCGAGGTTTTTGAGCAAAATGAAGGTGCACTCCGACTCTACCAGCGGCTCGGCTATCTCACGGCAGAGAAACGCCCGGTTATTCCGCACCCCTGTCATCCCTACGGGGGTGAAATTGTACTGCTGACTAAAAGAGTGCCCGAGGGTTGACCTGTCAAGTACTCTAACCCCCTGGCCCGGAGAATTCACTGCGGGGATATAACCTTCTTGCATACAAACAACAATCACTATAGATATAGCGATACCGCCAGAAATCGATTTTAACTACCAAGGAAACGCCTGATGAAAGCAAAAGCTGCCGTTGCATGGGAAGCGAAAAAGCCCCTGTCGATCGAAACGATTGATGTCGAAGGGCCCGGGGAAGGCGAGGTGTTACTCAAGGTGATTGCGTCAGGTGTCTGTCATACGGATGCGTTCACCCTGTCCGGTGAGGATCCCGAAGGCGTTTTCCCGGTGGTGCTGGGCCACGAGGGTGGCTGCGAAGTGGTGGAGTGCGGCCACGGCGTCAAGGATCTGAAACCCGGTGATCATGTGATCCCCCTGTACATTGCCGAATGCGGCGAATGTGAATATTGCCAGTCCGGCAAAACCAACCTGTGCCAGGCCATTGCCGCCACCGTGTGGACCGGCTACATGCCCGATGGCACGCGGCGCTTTTCCATGAAGGGCAAACCCATCTACCACTACATGGGTTGCTCCACGTTTTCCGAATATACCGTGGTGCCTGAGATTGCCCTGGCAAAGATTAACCAGGCGGCCCCGCTGGACAAGGTCTGCCTGCTGGGCTGCGGCGTGACCACCGGCATTGGCGCGGTTATCAACACGGCCAGGGTGGAAGCCGGTTCCACGGTTGCAGTTTTCGGCCTGGGTGGTATTGGTCTGTCCTGTATTCAGGGAGCCGTGATGGCCAGGGCGGGACGCATCATTGCAGTCGACATCAACCCGAACAAGTGGGACATGGCGAGAGCGCTGGGTGCGACGGATTTCATCAATCCCGGTGAATTGAGTGGCAGTGTCACCGAAGCGATTGTTGAAATGACCCATGGCGGAGTCGATTATTCCTTCGAATGCATCGGCAATGTGCATGTCATGCGTGAAGCACTGGAATGCACCCACATGGGCTGGGGCCTCTCTACCATCATCGGGGTCGCCGGTGCTGGCCAGGAGATCTGCACCCGCCCGTTCCAGCTGGTCACGGGGCGTACCTGGAAGGGCACCGCGTTCGGCGGCGTCAAGGGACGCACGGAGTTACCCGGGTACGTGGACCGCTACATGAACGGCGAGATCGAACTGGACAGGATGGTCACCCACACCATGCCGCTGGAGGATATCAACCGGGCCTTTGATTTGATGCACAGCGGCGAGAGCATTCGCTCCGTGATCATCTTTTAGGGCTGCCGGATCACAGGGCCGGGTGGCCGCCATGTTAGGTAACGAATTCATCGATTTGCTAAAGGCAATCATACGCCACCCCAGTGTCGTGGGCGCGGAGCATTCGTTTTTCAGGGTGTTGCAGCGCGAACTCGAGGAGCGCGGCGCGCACGTCACCTGGTACGAGGGGCTGCTGGTTGCCCAGGGCAGTAAACCGTTCAGTACCATGTTTTCCGCGCACATCGATCGACATGGCCTGATCTGTACCGGTCCGGATGAATTTCAGTTTGCCGCTTTTATCTCTGCCAACAGAACGGACCTGTTAAACAATTCTGTTTCTGAAGAGTTAATGACAAAAGTCACGGAACGCTTCAAGTCTGAACAGGTTTTTGCCTATGAACCATGGTCCGGTGTGTACCGGGGAAACGGCGTAATTAAAAATTCCTATGTGTGTGAGTTCAGAAACAACCTGATATTCGAGATTGAAGGGCTGGATGATGTGGTTGCAGGAACGCCGATTGCGTTCAAGGACAAGCTGAAGATCAATAATAACCGGCTGCAGGGTCAGCTGGACAATGTATTGACCGCGGCTGTGCTGGTGCATTTATTCAGTCTTGGTTTCAAGGGCACTGCATTTTTTACGGCCCAGGAAGAAGCAGGGAAAAGCTGGCGCTATTTACTGGAGTGGTTCCGCAGGTTTGGTGGCTCAACCAATCGACTGTTTGTGGTGGATACCAGTCCTTTTCCCAGCATCGAAGCGGCGAATGAGCAGCTGCTTGTGCTGCGGGAGAAGGACGCCAATGCCGCCTTCAATAAAAAGGCGACGCTGCTTGTTGAGGACATGTGTCGACAGCATCAACTCAGCTATCTGTTCAAGGATCGATATGTAGAAGCAGATAATGCACGCCTGCTGAGCCTGGGTGAAAAGCCCCATTCACTGGGCAGTACAGAAATGGGCAGAATCATAGCGGCTTCAAACGGGCTGGTTGACGGCACTACCATACAGATACCAACCACTGGCTATCACACCATGGAGGAGTCGGCCTCCTGGGAATCCGTTGATGCCTTCATCAACTTGCTAACGATGTTATCGAGCGGGACCGGGTGATCAGGCTGATTTCGCTGTGCAGACACTGCATGTTTACCGGGTCAGTACAATCGCCTGTTACCCGCTAACCCGTAAAGTAAGTTTCCTGACACCATTATGGTCATTGCGCGCGGTCGGCGCTGAATGCGGCTGGTCGCTGGTATTGCAAGACTTCCTTGCCGTCTGCATTGAGGATTAGGTCCAGTCCCTTGTCCGGATAAAGAAAATGTTGCTGTTGTGCATCGACCGCAATGATCTCGGCGGGCGTTCCGAAACGTGCCTGCACGATTTCCTCATCCAGGTCGAAGCTTGGCAGGAAGGTGATCGCCCTGACCGGAGCCCGGTAGGCCACGGGGAGATCATCGGGATGCAGGCGGTACCTGCGTGTACCGCCTTCCTGAAAGGCATGCTCGCGCAAGGTTGAGAGCTCCTCTGCGGTGAGATCCAGCACCAGGATCATCTTGCCCGTGATCGGTCCTGCCGAGTGGTGGCTGTAATAGGCCTCCACTGCGCCGCTCTCGTAGGGTGCCGCGATGAGCGCCAGTTCCAGATCGTCGCCCAGCAGCTCGAGGGCCTCGCCGAACGTGGTCACCCCGGGTGTGATGCCAAACACCCGTGTGTCCCCGCCTGGCAGACTGTCGATCTGCCAGGGCAGGCCGGTTACAGGCTCATCGCCGTGTTGCTCGTCGCCAGCTTGCTCATTACTGTAGAGGTACACCAGGCCGACCGCGGCGAGGATGACGATCAGCAAGGCAAGAAAATATTTCATAGCAGTCTGTCCGCTAACAGTAAAGGGATCGGTGACAACATGCAGTTATTCTCAAGCGTCACCGGCCCCATTATGCACGCTGAATCGCCTGCTCACAGCTAATCGCGGTCGAAGCACGTATAATTCACGGGAATTCAGAGACCATTGGCACACAGTATGGAATATCCCATAGACCCAGAAGCTGGCATCGTCGACGCCCTGGTGGAGACGCCGCTGGGTGAATATGAACTGCTCGATTTCGGTGCCGGCCGCAAGCTGGAGTGCTGGGGTGAATATACGGTCGAATACCCCGACCGTCTGGCGGTCGGCGAACCGGCCGGCAAACACTGGTCCGCGGACTGGGTGTATGTAACCGAGCCTGGCATCCACGGACACTGGGAACCGACCCGCGGTGGATTGCCGCGCGAATGGACGGCCCGCATCGGTGACCAGTCGCTTATCTGCCGTCTCGATGACCGCGGTCGTGTTGGCTTGCGCGGGCGCGAGCTGCTTTGTGCCGCCTGGGTGCGCTCGCGCATCGAGGGTTGCTACGACCTCGACGATATCCGCGTGCTGAATCTGTTTGCCGGTGGTGGTTATGTCACATCACAGGCCCTGCAGGCAGGTGCCTCGGTGGTGCATGTGGATGCCAGCGCGAGCATGCTTGCATTGAGCCGCGCGCAGGCCGGCGTGGCTCACGTCGAGTATGTACACGACAATGTCATGGATTATGTCGACGAACTGCTGCGCCGCCAGCAGCGCTTCGATGTCATCATGTTACCGATTCCCCCGCTTGGCTATGGCCCGAAGGGCCAGATGTGGGATCGCGAGGTAGACATGGCGCAGCTGGTGAAGCACCTGCCGCGCCTGGTCAGCAAACAGTGTCTCGGCATCTGGCTGTCGACCGATAGTGGCGCCAATGCCTGGAAGGCCGAGGGGCTCGGGCAGCTGCTGCGTGAGGTGCTGCCGGGTTGCACAATCGAGCCACTGCGCCTCGGTGTGCGCGCCCGCGATGGCCGGGTGCTGCCGGCCGGGGTGGCGGCGCGCTGGTATGACGAGACCGAGTTCCTGCAAACCGGTGCCACGCCGCTGACGGCGGTGCAACTCGAGGAGCGCCTCGATATCCATATGATCTCAACGGGTGCGGCCGAGGAGCCGGCGCGCGCACTCGCCGGATTCCCGCGTGAGCAGCAGGATTTCGTGTTGCACTGGGCCAGTATCGTGGCGCGTACCAGCTCCGGCATGGCGCTGAATTTTGTCTCGCATGTGTGTCCGGCGTTGCGCCTGATGGATACCGCAGGTGTCGAGGCCTGGTTACTGGCCTGCATGGATATCTACGACACCCGCGGTCTGCACGCAGCGGTCACCACCTTCCGGGACGTGGAGCGTTTTGCGCGTGACCACAAGGCACGCACCACCGGTGTCGCCTTTGATGAAGTCGTCAATGTGCTGGAGGTGTTCGTGCAGGCACTGAACGGACGCCGCCTGAAGATCGCCTGCAGTGAGCACTGTTACACCGATACCGAAACGATCTTTCTGCCGGTCAGTGTCAGTCGTTATGCCGAGCGCGAGGACAATTTCCAGCTCTACAAGGTGATGCTGGTGCACCAGTGGGCACAGACCTGGTTCGGTACCTGGCGTATCGAGTCACAGCAAGTGTTTGGCCGCTATGCCGATCCCGAGGCAGCGGTGTCCCGTTTTCATGCACTGGAGACGCTGCGACTGGACGCGCGTATCCGTGAGCGGTTGCCTGGCGTGTACCGGCATATCGAACGCTTCCGCGCAGACAGCGAGTGGCAGCTGGATGCCGACTGGCAGGCCGCCGCGGCACGGCTGTCACAGGCGGATGCGCGTGTCGAGGACACGCTGCTGTGGTTGCAACGTCTTGATGCAAGTCCGTTGCCTGCCGGTACCCTCTATCAGGGCGTGATGCGACCGGAGGCGGTGGACAAGGTGCGCGCCGCGCGTATCGCGGCCGACAAGCAACTGTTTCGCCTGCACCTGCTGCGACTCGAGCAGGAATTAGTGGCTGACCGGGAAGCACTGGATGAGGCAGACGAGGAGGACACCAGCGGGGAACCTGCCGGACGGCGCTTGCCGTTTGAGTTGCGCGAGATCGAGTCGAATGAAGAGGCCGAGGGCATGAGCTACGAAATGCAACTCGATGGCAAGCCGATTGAGCCGCCGGAAAACGTCAAGGGCACCATGGCGTCCATTCTCCAGGACCTCGATGAAATACCGGAAGACTATTTGTATGCAGCCGGCGACGGCGCCTATCTTGCGGACGATATCGGCGGGCGCAGTGTCGAGGATGTGTGGAAGGGCACCTATCATGAAGAGGGTGCGTTTCTCTACAACGAGTGGGACTATGAACGCCAGCACTACCGCAAGAACTGGACGGTACTGCGCGAACTGGAAATCAGTCCGCTGGACGACAGTTTCGTCAGTGACACCCTGAACAAGTACCGTGGTCTGACCGGGCACCTGCGGCGTACCTTCGAGGCACTGCGCGGCGAAGACAAGCTGCTGAAGAAGCAACCCTATGGCGACAACGTCGATATCGATGCCCTGGTTGAGTCCTGGGCCGACACCACCATGGGGATGGAGATGTCAGAGCGCGTGTTCACCAAGATGCACAAGCTGGAACGTGACATCGCGGTGATGTTCATGGTCGATATGAGCGGTTCCACCAAGGGCTGGATCAATGACGCCGAGCGCGAGGCACTGGTGCTGTTGTGCGAATCACTGGAGACACTGGGGGACCGCTATGCGATCTATGGTTTCTCCGGCATGACGCGCAAGCGCTGCGAGGTCTATCGGGTGAAACGTTTTGATGAACACTACGATGCCACGGTGCGTGGCCGCATCAGCGCCATCCAGCCGAAGGATTACACCCGCATGGGTGTTACCATCCGGCACCTGTCGCACCTGCTGAACGAGGTGGAGGCGCGCACCAAGCTGCTGATTACCCTGTCCGATGGCAAGCCCGATGATTACGACACCTACCGTGGTGCCTATGGTATCGAGGATACCCGCCAGGCGCTGATCGAGGCACGCCGGGATGGCATCCATTCCTTTTGTATTACCATTGATACCGAGGCCCGCGACTACCTGCCGCACATGTACGGCGCGGTGAACTACACGGTGATTGACGAGGTGCGCAAGTTGCCGTTGAAGGTGTCGGATATTTATCGACGCTTGACGACGTGAGACAGATGCATATCCTGAGCGCTGTATTGACGGCCACGCAGTTGTCTGGCGGGAATTTCAGGCCGGTGGTGTGGCGAGACAAAAGCCGGACTTCACGGCTCGATCGGAGGCGCCGGTCGCGCCGCTGGCAAGGACGAACGGTGCTTCCATGAAGCCGCTTACCTGCCAGCATTGCACGGCAACCCGTCGTGATGCTTCAACTACAAGCCTTTCGGGTAGCACATCTCCATGACAAGACAGCGGCCCGATAGAGGTGCTCGAAACGCCTCGTCTGAGGAGCGCTACGGACTCTCCGCACTCATTCCCCTGGCGACCATCCTGTTATTGATCGGTCTGGTGATCTGGCTGGCCTCTGACAGGGCCTTGAACGGCACCCTGGAGGCGGAGTCCGCAGACATTGCCCGGCATTTTCTGCTGCTTGGTGACTGGACGGTCAATCACATGAACGGGGCGGAGGACTACGACAAGCCGCCCCTCTATTACTGGGTCATCGGTCTGGCCAGGTCCGTGACCGGCGCTCACTGGGAACTGGCCGCCCGTTTGCCCTCCCTGCTAAGTGTGGCACTGATCATGCTCCTGTTTCGGCTGGTGCCCCGGGAGGAGGGTATTCAGTGGACCCCGGTGCTGCTGGCTGCCGCCATCCTGATCACCAGCCCGAAGGTGATCGGGATGGCACAAATGGCGCGCATGGACCTCATGCTCAGCCTGTTCGCCTTTGCCTCGGTCGTGTTTTTCGCCCGCTACTGGGAATCCCCCGCGCGGGAAGCTGGGGAACGGAATCATGGCTACTACCTGTTTTTCATTGCGTCCGCCCTGGCGGTAATGACCAAGGGGCCGGTGGGCTTCATTATCACCGGCGTCCCGGTGTTTTTGTTCCTGCTGCTGCAGGGTGCCTTCAGGGAACTGTCCAGGGTTTTCCTCGGCAGGGGGATGCTGCTGTTTCTGGTAATCGCGCTGCCCTGGTTCGTGTACGCCTCCATCATGACCGACGGTCGTTTTTTTCGCTGGTTCATACTGGAGGAGAACCTGTCCCGCTTTGGCAATCTGTTCAGCGGGCTGCAGTTCACGACCTTTCAGCGGCAGCCAGGCTGGCAATATCTGGCGCACTTCCTGTGGGGGTTTTTCCCCTGGGCGCTGTTCGTGCCCGGGATCATCGTTCAGGTGCTGCGGGACCGGCTTCGGCGGTCCGGAGTGGACGGCCTGCTGGTGATCTACATTCTCTGGGTAATCATCTTTTTCTCCCTCTCCGGGATCAAGCGCAGTGATTACATCCTGCCCGTCTATCCGGCTGCCGCCTGGCTAGTGGCCGGCTACCTCAGCCTGGGAATCCGCACCCGGTCCCTGCACCGGGTGTTCCTGATAACCGGCGGGATCGCACTGTTGCTGCTCCTGCTGCTCGCCCTTATCCCGTTGGTGCTCTCTTCAGATGCTGGCCAGGCCTGGGTGACGGGATGGCTGGGTCCGGAGCGTTTACAGGAGGCCAGTCCCTACCTTTCGAGCCTGGGACAGTGGCTGGGCTATATCCTTGGGGGTATCCTGCTACTGGGGAGTCTCTGGGGCTATGGCTGGACCCTCCGTGAGCGGCTGCCACTGATCCGGATATACATCCTGTTCCAGGGGATACTGCTGGCCTTTTTTCTGGTCATGATGCAGTCCATCAACAAGGTGAGAGAGGATACCCGTCCCTATGTCGCCACCATTGCCAGACTGGTGGGGGAGCAGCCCGTCTACGTCTATCGTTCATGGGACGAGGAGTACGGGTTCTATCTCAACCGCAGGGTGCCAGAGGTGAATGAGGCCGAACTGATGGGGATTCTGAAGGGGGATGGGAGGGACCCGGTTTCCTATATCCTGATCGAACCGAAATACTTCAAGCGATTATTCAACAGCCCCGGTGATGTCCCTTTCTTCTTCGCGGAGGGCATGCCCCCGGACCGGCCCATGTACCTGATTGCCAACACCCCGCCGGACGGGGTCGATGCTGCGGTCCGGTCCGGATCGTCACCGTGAACAGGCGCCAGCCTGTGGGAGAGTGGGCAAGCTGCGACACTATGCCGCAGCTGTTCTTAATGAAACCTTAATATTGTCTGGCTAGAATGATTGTTACACGTCGATCCCCCCTATTGACGTGTTATGAGTTTCTTTTTCAGAAACTTCTCCAAGCTAAGGCGGCTACCCACCAGTAGCCGCCTTTTTTTACCCTGAGACGCCGCAATCTCTTGCTGGCATGCAGGCAATCGCTTCTATCCTCACGGTAAAAACGTCATGAATGATCTGTGTCATTTTTTATGCAGTCAAGGTGAGGTATGAAGTAGTTGGCAACAGTGTGGCTGAGCCCGCGATCTATTTTACAGCTCCTCACCGGAGAAGACTGCAGTCCGCGGCTCTTCAGGGTCCGCTGCTCAGCGGTCAGCCTGCTTGACGTGACAGGGCTTGCATTTCTTCTCGAGTGGACCGGCCTGTACGCCCCTTGCGGCGCCTATGGAAAGCCGTTTTGGTTTTCGGGGAGTCCGCGGACAGAGGATCATGACATTCATGACAGCTCGTAACCGGCTTACCGGGCGGCAGGGTGTGGTGACAGGCCGTACACCCGGTAAAGTCGGGATCGACGTTCGTTGTTACCACCGGGTCCTGCCGCGCCTTGCCAGTCGTTGGCGACGGGCCGAGTACGGTTTGTCGCTGCTGTGGGTTGCCATCCTGATCGGCTGCTCCCACGCGCCTTCGCCGGTTGTGATACCTGTGGAGCCGCTCTACCACGTTCAACCCGGGACCTGGCGCCTCATTGATGAACAGATACTCAGTGCCTCTGTGTGTGCAAGGCACGAGTCCGAGGCCTATGCCCGCATTTCCATGGACGATTGGCGGTTGCGAGTGCGCCGACGCACCGAGGAAGTCTTTATTCCCTGGTACAGCAGTTACTGGACACAGCAATGGATGGCCACCCGGGTGGCCTGGTACAAGCTGCAGTACACCGAAGGGGAGGTGACCCCTGAAGAACGGCTGCTCAACTACCTGCAGCAGCAGTTCTATGAACAGGTACTGGAGCCGGTTAGTGGATTTGTTGATCCGCGCGCTGTCATGGACGGTGCGACAGCCGCTTATCTGCGGGAACTGAAAGACCGTCTTGAGCAGCTACCGTTTGAGTACCGCATCCCGGTTGCTGCATTCAACCAGCATCTGGAGTCCATCCCGGCGCTCGTTGTGCTGGCGGTGCCCCTGCAGGATGCGTCCCTGTACGAGGTCCTGCAGGCCACTGACCTGTCTGCCGTGCCTGCTTACGAGATACTGCTGCGGCAAATCGCTGCACTCAACGGCGGCATCGGCCCGACCGCCTCAGCAGACGGTCTCGATAGAGTGGCGAGGAGGGCAGTCACTGAACTGCTAGAGCCGATGGCGCTGCGCGGTGGCGCGACGGCAGCCGCTGCCCTTGTCGGCGGTTTCTGGGGGGTATTGATTTCCACCGGTGCCGCTGCCTGGAGTATGGCGGAGCATGATCGCGAAAAGCCCGGCCTGGAGGCGCAATTGCGCGGTAACCTGAACACGATGCTGGATGTGATATGGCAGGATCTGGTGGAGGACTCGCATGGCGGTGTGACTGCCGTGGTCTCGCATATGAGCATGCAGATTGAAAACGCGGTGTTCCATCCTTTGCAGACGCCGCTGATCCCGTACAGCCCCGATCCGGCCGGGTTGTTCTGAGGCCGGGGTCACCGGGCAACTGCAACAGCTTCCCGGATGCCTCTCGATTTCGGCCCCGGCACGGCGCTGGGCAGTGACAATGCCGTTAACCAGTTCGACACCCGGGTCGGTGTCGTCACCTTCAATCATCAAAGGCATGCCGATCTCAGCTTTACCGAGTGTACGATCTGTGACGTTCACAGCATAATCCTGCGAATCCTCAGCGAGCAACAGCTTGCGGATACGTCTTCCTGCAGATTGTCCACGACCCGGTGGGTTAGCGTGATTGATCGAGCGCCGTGCCAGACCTGGCAAGGTCGCACACACATAACAAAATCTGTCGACTGCCGGGTTCGTCTCTGTATTATGGACGCATGACCCTTACCGAGCTGCGTTACATTACCGCCGTGGCCCGTGAGCGGCATTTTGGCCGTGCGGCGGAGGCCTGTTTTGTCAGCCAGCCGACCCTCAGTGTTGCCGTGCGCAAACTGGAGGACGAACTCGGTGTCACGCTGTTTGAACGTACTGCCGCCGAGGTCAGCGTGACTCCGGCCGGTGAAAAGATCGTCGAACAGGCATTGCGTGTGCTGGAAGAGGTTGAGGTCATCAGGCAGATTGCCGAGCACGGCAAGAACCAGCTGGTCGGGCCGCTGCGGCTGGGCGCCATCAACACCGTGGGGCCCTATCTGTTTCCCGACCTGATCCCCAACCTGCATGAACTGGCGCCGGACATGCCACTGTTTGTGGAGGAAGACTTCACGGCTGTGCTGACCCAAAAGCTGAAGCAGGGACAACTGGACGTCATCGTCATCTCGCAACCCTACGATGAACCGGGGGTCGTGACAGTGCCGCTGTATGAAGAGCCGTTCGTGGTGTTGCTGCCGTCATCGCATCCGTTAAGCAAACATGACACCATCGGGCAGCAGCAGTTGAGGAATGAATCCATGCTGTTGCTGGGCAGTGGCAACTGTTTTCGCGACCAGGTCATCCGCTCCTGCCCGGACTGTATACCGGGTGATGTCAGTGAACACCGGCTGCAGCACACGGTCGAGGGCAGTTCGCTGGAAACCATTCGTCACATGGTGGCCTCTGGCATGGGGATCACGGTGTTGCCCTGTACTGCGGCGGGTGCAGATCGCTATTCCCAGCGTCTGCTGACGATCCGCCGCTTTCCGGAGCCGGTCCCGAGTCGGCAGGTAGCGCTGGCCTGGCGCAAGACCTTTCCGCGTCCACAGGTCATCGATGTGCTGCAACAGGCGGTGGCTCGTTGCCACCTCAGTTGTGTCAAACGGCCCAACCCCGCGAAAAATATAGAATAAGTCAATTAAATCAGAAAGTTATAGAGTTATGCATGCGATAGTAAATAGCTATCAATGAGATAGATAGATATCATTTGATCTATCATCACCCAGCCTCTAGTCTTGGTTCACGTGCTTGAAAGCTACACGGTTTCCTGACAGAAACAGCCGCACACCGCAATGATGGTCAGGGGTGTACTGACGGGTGGTTTTGCAGGAAATCACTATGGAAGAGGCATTAAACCGCAAGGAGACGGCAAGTGAATCTGTTTAACTGGAGAAGAGGTGTCAATATGAATCATCAACAAACAATTGCCTGTGATGAGGCACGCAAGCTGCTAGCGGCCGGTGCCCACCTGGTCGACGTGCGTACTTCGCAGGAGTTTGAGCAAGGTGCCTTGCCGGGTGCTGTCAACGTCCCCCTGCAAAATCTGCTGGCCGGTATTCAACAGCTGGACAGGGACAAACCGGTCATCCTTTACTGTGCCAGCGGTATGCGCAGTCAGCAGGCTGCCCAGGCGCTGAGCAGGTTTGGCCATTCATCGGTACATAATCTGGGTGCCCTGCATAACTGTCAATAGGACAGGCAGGTATCCGGCGGTACACTTCGAAGGAGGTAAGCGACATGATATTCAGACAGCTGTTTGAACCGGAATCATCCACCTATACCTATTTGCTGGGTGATGCCGACACCGGCAAGGCGGTATTGATCGATCCGGCCCTGGAAACCGCCGAGCGTGACCTGGGTATCGTCAAGTCACTTGGGCTGCAACTGGCGTACACACTGGAGACGCATGTCCATGCCGACCACCTCACTGGTGCGCTGAAGTTAAAGCACCTTGCCGGATCACAGATCGCCGGCCCGGCACTGGACCGGTTGCCATGTACCGACGTGGGCATCAGCGAGGGTACGCCGTTCACGGTTGGCGCTATTACCTTGCACCCGCTGTTTACGCCGGGACATACCTCCACGCACCACAGCTACCTGCTGCAGGAGGGGGATACGCAACGCGTGTTCAGTGGCGATGCCTTGTTGATCGATGGATGCGGGCGCACCGACTTTCAGAGTGGTGATGCGGTGGCCCTGTATCGTGCCATCCACGACAAGCTGTTTACGCTCCCGGACGAGACGCTGGTCTACCCGGGGCATGACTACAGTGGCCGGCAGGTCTCCAGCATCGGCCAGGAAAAGAGCCGTAATCCCCGGCTAGGTGGCGGCAAGTCACAGGCCGAGTTCGTGGACATCATGAACGGGCTGGAGCTGGCCTACCCGAAGAAGATCGATTTTGCCGTGCCCGGCAATGAACGCTGTGGCGAATGTCCGCCGAATGTTCCACAGGCGCTGCGCAAACTGTGCGATGTGACCCGTCAGGGTTGACGCTGGTTTTTCTCCAGGCCGGCTTGGCGAAGCTGCTGTAGCCTGCTTCTCTGGCTCGAATAATTTACTACCTACTTGAAATATATACCTATTAAATGATTGACAATATATTAGAAGTTGGTAATATAACCAATAACTGTAGTTTCATCATGAACCGGAGGTGTGCCATGTACATCGATAGTCTGACGATAACTGCTTTTGTTGTGTTTGCGATCGCTATGGTGATGTTTGTAAAGAAGTGCATCATCAATGGCTGCATCATTCCGACAGGCAACAAGGCAGATATCAAGCGCGATGCCGAGCCTGGTGGCGAGCAGTGAGTTTCGCCATGCAGACGGTGAGTCGTGCGGCTGCCGGGACCTTATCAGCGGAAGGTGCGGTCGATCTGCTGGCGAGTGGCGGACAACTGATCGATGTCCGCTCACCCGCGGAGTTCCTACGGCATAGTCACCCCGGTGCACTCAATCTCCCGGTGGATTCACTCTGCTATGAACACAGGCGACTCGACACTCGACGCCCGGTGATTGTCTATGGTGCCAGTGAGGTGCGCTGTATCCGCGCAGCACGCCTGCTCGCCGGGAAGGGCTTTGCTCGCATTTACCATCTTTCGGCAAGATACCAGTAACGGACGCGGCTGCATTCATGAGCATAGAAGCCTTTGAGAACCTGTCGCTGACGCTGGGCATTGGTGGTCTGGTGCTGTACATGATCTATGTTATGTACAGGCTGGCGCAGGATTCGGGTGCGGGCCGTTTTGGCACTGTGATGATCTTCATGACCCTGGGTCTGGGGATTATCGGGTTTGCCACAAAATCGCTGATCCAGCTGGTCATTCAGGTTTAGGTCGCTGCTTTTTGGCGGCCTCATCGGTTGCCTCGGTCCCTTGCCCGGTAAGCGGGCCATCATCATCCATCAGGATTCGGTGTGCAGGGCCTTCCATGTCATCGAACTGGCCGGAACGCACGGCCCAGAGAAAGACCCACACAATCACGCCGACGAAGACCAGTGATACGGGGATCAGCAGGTAAAGGATTTCCATAAGGCGGTATTATTGGCTCCGGGTAAGGCGCAGTGCGTTCAATACCACCAGCAGCGAGCTGGTGGACATGCCGATGGCCGCCATCCAGGGTGCGACATAGCCAAGTGCGGCGGCCGGCAGTGCAATCAGATTATAACCCACAGCCCAGGACAGGTTCTGTTTGATAATCCGCAGCGTCTTGCGGGCCAGCAGTACACCGCGGGTCAGTGCGCCCAGATTACTGGACAGCAATACCATGTCGGCACTGGCCTGGCTGATGTTGGCGGCATCACGCATGACAATGGACACGTCGGCGGCCGCCAGCACCGGCGCGTCGTTGATGCCGTCACCGACCATTGCCACCACCGCGCCCTGCTGTTGCAATGACTGTACCTGATGCAGTTTGTCTGCCGGTGCCATTCCACCATATACCGCTTCAATACCGGCCTCGCTGGCAAGTTGTTGCGCCGCTGCCGGGTGATCGCCGCTCATCAGCAGCACCTGCTTGCCGGCGAGTTGCAGCGCCTTGACGACCGCGGGCGCTTCCTCCCTCATGGCATCACGCAGCAGAAACAGCGCGTGCAGCTGGTGTCTATCGGCCAGCAGCACGCAGGTACCATAACCGGCATCGGCCGGCAGCCTGTCGCTGCCGGCGTCCGTGTGTGCGGCAATGAATTCAGCATTGCCGATAAACCACTGCTGCTTATCTATGCGCGCGCTGATGCCGGCACCGGGAAAATTTTTGAAGTCGCTGGCCGTGAGTGATTTGCCGCCGGCAGCGGCCGTGACGATAGCCTTGCCGGCTGGGTGTTCCGATTGCTGCTCAAGGGCCGCCGCAATTCCGAGCACAGTCCTTTCATCCAGATGGGACAGGCATAGAATGCGGGTAATCACAGGAGTGCCCAGCGTCAGCGTGCCGGTCTTGTCGAAAATGACATGGCTGCAGCGTGCCAGCGTCTCGAGACTGTGGCTGCGGATCGTCAGCAGGCCGTGTCCAAGCATGGTTCCGGTTGCAGCACTGATGGCTGTTGGCGTTGCCAGTGACAGCGCGCAGGGGCAGGTCACCACCAGTACCGAAATGAGGATAGGCAACCAGCTGTCGGGGGCCTGTTGCCACCAGTAGACACCGACGGCGGCGGCAACCACCAGTACCGTACCAACAAACCAGCCGGCGACCCGGTCGGCAAGACGGGTGATGGCAGGTTTCTCGTTTTGTGCCCGTTCCAGCAGGCGCACGATTTCCGCCAGCACGGTATCCAGACCAACCTGCTCAACGCACAGGGTTAACGGGCTTTCTATGTTGATACTGCCACCGATCAGGCGGGCGCCCTGGCCCTTGGTGACGGGGGTACTCTCACCCGTCAGCAAGGCCTCGGTGACGCTGGACTCGCCGGCCGTGATCCTGCCGTCGGCCGGGACCGTTTCACCCGGCCTGACCAGTACGGTATCACCAGCCTGCAACTCGGTGAGCGGTATGACGTCCTGCTGTTCCCCGTTTGCGGTCGTGGTGATTCGGGTTGCCATGGCCGGCAGGGCGCGACTGAGCTGTTCCAGGGTTTCCGCGCCGCGCTTGCGCGCCATGAGTTCGAAATAACGGCTGCTCAGCAGGAAGAAGATAAACATCACCACGGAGTCGTAGTACACCTCTCCCTGGCCGGTCCAGCTGGCATGCAGGCTGCCGCCAAAGGCGACCAGGATGCCGAGCGTCACCGGCACATCCATGCCGACGCTGCGGTTGCGCAAGTCGCGCCAGGCGCCACGAAAAAACGGCGCACCCGAATACAGCAGTACCGGTGTCGTCAATAGCAGGCCGATCCAGCGGAAAAAGGTTTTGAAACCCGCTTCCATGCCGGACCAGCCGCCGGCATACAAGGCGATGGACAACACCATGACCTGCATCCCCAGGACGCCGGCAATGCCGATACGCTTTAACTGGTTACGGCGTTCACGATCGAAGGCCAGTTGTTGTTGCTGCGGGTCGTAGGGATGCGCGGTATAGCCGATATTGTGGATGGCCTGCAGGATGTCGCTGAGCTTTATTCGAGTTTCGTCCCAGCGGACGCGTGCGCGCTGGGTTGCGTAGTTGACCTGCATATCCAGCACCCCCGGCAGTCTCGCTACATGGCGTTCATTCAGCCACACGCAGGCCGCACACACGATGCCTTCCAGGATCAGTGCCGCTTCCCGCTGGTGTTCTCCGCTGCTGCGTACAAAGGTCTTCTGGATCTCGGGGTGATCATAGACCTGTGTCTGGCGGATAAAGTCCGGCAACAGTGCCTCGCCAGTGGGTGAGGCCGTGGTGCGATGCCGGTAGAAATCCGCATTGCCCGAATCGACGATGGCCTGTGCCACGGACTGGCAGCCATAACAACACATGGGCTCATCGTGACCATTGATGGCTACGCTCAACTCCAGTCCACGGGGTATGGGCAGACCGCAATGAAAACAGTTCGCAGTAGCGCCACTCCCGGAGGGTGGTGCGGTCTGGGTGGTTAGCGGTTCAGGGGAAGACACGTTCAATCAGGGCAGGTGCTCTGGCTGGTGATCGGGGGTCAGCCCCGTTACTGAGTTGTGCATAGCATAGCGCATCGTCCTGTGACCAAGCCCACGATGCATTAGTATTTTAATATTATTTGATATAGATCAATAACTCTCTGGAGGCAGGAAAAGATAATCCCCGGGTTCAAAAAATTCCCGCAGTTGCCGCGATGCGCTGTAATCAATCAACACACTGTAAAAGGGAGAAAGGCCGTGAAATTGACGCTTGGAAAGACGCTCAGCATTACCGTGCTTGCCGGTAGTTCGCTGTTGACGGTTTCCGACCTTGGCTATAAAGAATCATTCAATGTGAGTATCGACACCGTGGGTGTACATGATCAGCGTTGGCAAGAAGTTTTGATGCAGCGTGCATGAATAAGGACTATAGAATAGGATATTGACTCGCTGGTCTCTAGCAAAGAGACTAGCGGGCCACTGCCATTAACAAGAGATTCGAGGGGAGATCAGCAATGGTGCTACAACACGTCTGGGGTTTATTTAGCAATCCAAAGCGTGAATGGGAAGCCATTCGCGATGATGAGTGCACCATTGGCAAGTGCTATGCGATACACGTCCTGATCCTTGCGGCGATCCCCGCCATTTCCGGTTTTATCGGGACCACCCAGTTTGGCTGGCAGATCGGCGCCGGTGACCCCATCAAGCTGACCTACGAGAGTGCGGGGATGATCGCGGTACTCTATTACCTCGCGATGCTGGTTGGCGTGTATTCCATCGGCTGGATGATCCACTGGATGGGCAGCACCTACGGTGCGGAGGTACAGCTCTCTCAATGCGTAGTGCTGGCAGCCTACACGGCCACCCCCCTGTTTCTTATCGGGCTGATGGAGCTCTATCCGGTGTTGTGGATCAATATGGTCGTGGGTATCCCGGCGCTGGCCTATACGGTGTACCTGCTCTACACGGGCGTGCCCATTATGATGGGCATTTCCGAGGACCGCGGATTCCTGTTCTCCAGTGCGGTACTGGCGGTTGGTCTGGTGGCCTTTGTGGCGCTGCTGGCAGCCACGGCCATTCTCTGGGGCATTGGCCTGGAGCCGCAATTTACGCGCTAGTAGCGCCGTCCAGGAAGAACGCCAGATTTTCCTGGACTACGGCAAGAAATCACGTAACGAATTGATTTAAAACAAGTTTATATTAAGGGAGTACGGCATGGCAGATCAGCTAACCTACAATTACAAGGTGGTCAGGCAGTTTGCAATCATGACCATAGTCTGGGGCATCGTCGGCATGCTGGTTGGCGTCATCATCGCGGCTCAACTGGCGTGGCCGGTGCTGAATTTTGATATTCCGTGGCTGACCTTTGGTCGCCTGAGGCCGTTGCATACCAATGCCGTGATTTTCGCCTTTGGCGGCTCGGCCCTGTTTGCAACCTCGTACTACGTGGTGCAGCGTACCTGTCATGTGCGGCTACTGAGTGATACGCTGGCCGCGGTGACCTTCTGGGGCTGGCAGCTGATCATTGTGCTGGCCGCGATCACCTTGCCGCTCGGTTTTACAGAAGGCAAGGAGTATGCCGAACTGATCTGGCCGATCGATATCCTGATTGCGCTGGTCTGGGTCACCTATGCCATCGTGTTCTTCGGCACCATCATGAAACGCCGCGTGCAACACATCTACGTGGCCAACTGGTTTTTTGGTGCCTTCATAATCACCGTCGCCGTCCTGCATATCTTCAACAGTGCGGCGGTACCCACGAGCTTGACGCACTCCTACTCGGCCTATGCCGGTGTGCAGGATGCCATGGTGCAATGGTGGTATGGACATAACGCGGTGGGCTTCTTTCTGACGGCCGGCTTCCTTGGCATGATGTATTACTTCGTGCCAAAACAGGCGAATCGTCCGGTCTACTCCTACCGCCTCTCGGTGGTGCACTTCTGGGCGCTGATCTTCACCTATATCTGGGCCGGCCCGCATCACCTGCATTACACGGCCCTGCCAGACTGGGCCCAGTCACTCGGTATGGTGATGTCCCTGATCCTGCTGGCACCGTCCTGGGGCGGCATGATCAACGGCATCATGACGCTTTCCGGGGCCTGGGAGAAACTGCGCACCGATCCCGTGCTGCGGCTGTTGATTGTTTCCATCTCGTTCTATGGTATGTCAACCTTCGAGGGTCCGATGATGTCCATCAAGACAGTCAACGCGCTGTCCCACTACACGGACTGGACCATCGGTCACGTGCATTCCGGTGCGCTCGGCTGGGTAGCGCTGGTCTCCATGGGCAGCCTCTACTACCTGATCCCGCGCCTGTTCGACCGCAGCCTGTACAGCCTGAAGCTGGTTGAGGTGCACTTCTGGACGGCAACCATCGGTATCGTGCTCTATATCGCCTCCATGTGGGTGGCGGGCATCATGCAGGGCCTGATGTGGCGTGCAACCAATAGCGACGGCACCCTGACCTACAGCTTTGTTGAGTCGGTCCAGGCCATGCATCCGTACTACATCGTGCGCTTCCTTGGTGGTGCGTTCTTCCTCGTGGGTACCCTGGTGATGGCCTGGAATATCTGGAAGACCATTGCGGGCGCCAAACCGGCCACGGCCACCATCCCGGCCCCCGCCGCAGCGCACTAAGGAGACAGGACATGGCGACTGGACACGACAAGATCGAGAAAAATATCGGCCTGATGATCATCCTGATCATCATCACCATATCCATTGGCGGACTGGTTCAGATCGTACCGCTGTTCTTCCAGCAGTCCACGACGGAAGCGGTGGACGAACTGGAACCCTATACCCCGCTGCGGCTGGCAGGGCGCGATGTGTATGTCCGCGAGGGCTGCTACCTGTGCCATTCACAGATGATCAGACCCTTCCGGGCCGAGACCGAGCGCTACGGGCATTACTCGGTTGCCGGCGAATTTGTCTATGACCGGCCGTTCCAGTGGGGCTCGAAGCGTACCGGTCCGGACCTGGCGCGTGTGGGTGGTCGCTACAGTGATGAATGGCACCGGGTACACCTGAACAACCCGCGCGATGTGGTGCCGGAATCCATCATGCCTGGCTACCCATGGCTGGCGGAGACGCCGGCCGATGCCAGCCATATCCAGCGCAAGCTGGAAGTGCTGCGTATGCTGGGTGCACCCTACAGCGATGAAGAGATCGCCAATGCCCCGCAGGCGCTGGAAGGCAAGACCGAGCTGGATGCCGTGATCGCCTACTTGCAGGGGATGGGTACCTCCATCAAGACCCGGAGATAGCAGGATGGATGCTTCCCTGATTCAGTCGATCTGGACGGTGGTGGTACTGGTGCTGTTTGTCGGTATCGTTATCTGGGCCTGGAGCAGCAAGCGCAAGCAAGATTTTGATGAGGCGGCGAACATTCCTTTTAACGAGGATGAAGCGCCAACAGAACATACTTCCAAGGAGAATTCCCATGGCTGATTTCACCAGCAGCTTCTGGAACTGGTACATCATCATTCCTACAACCGGAGGCATTATTGCCTGTTTTCTCCTGATTCGCTGGTTGTCTGTGGACATCAAGCCGGAGGATCAGGGCAAGAAGATGGACCATGTGTGGGATGATGACCTGGTGGAACTCAACAACCCGTTGCCTCGCTGGTGGCTGAACATGTTCTACTTCACACTGTTCTTTGGCATCGGTTACCTGGCATTGTATCCCGGATTGGGCAGCTTCAAGGGTCTGCTCGGCTGGACCTCGCTCGGGACAGTACCAGCAGGAGGTGGATGTTGCCGATGCCAAATATGGTCCGTTGTTCAAGAAATACCAGGACATGCCTATCGCCGCGGTCGCCGACGATCCGGATGCCCGTCGCATGGGCGAGCGCCTGTTCGTGAATTACTGTGCGACCTGCCATGGTTCCGATGCGCGCGGAGCGCGCGGTTTCCCTAACCTGCGCGACAACGACTGGTTATACGGTGGCTCGCCGGAGACGATCGAACTGACGATACTCAATGGCCGTAATGGCGTGATGCCGGCCTGGAAGGATGCCCTTGGCGGCGATGCCGGTGTATCCGATGTGGTGGAATATGTGTTCAGCCTCAGCGGGCGCAATGTCGATGACCAGGCGGCCGCTGCACGTGGAGAAGAGAAGTTCCAGATGCTGTGTGTGGCCTGTCACGGGGCTGACGGCAAGGGCAACCAGGCACTCGGGGCACCGAACCTGACCGACAATGTCTGGCTCTACGGTGGTTCCGCCAGTCAGGTGATAGAGACCATTGCCATGGGTCGTAATGGCGTGATGCCGCCACACCGCGATTTTCTCGGTGAGGACAAGGTTCACCTGCTGGCGGCCTATGTCTACAGCCTGTCCACTGGACAGGAAGCACTGGAAGAGTAGATCCGGCTCACAGAGTTCAGGCGGAAACGCGATGGCGGAGAAACAGGTTCCCAAGATGCAGAAGTGCATCGCGGTGCTGTGGCCGTCATTTCTGGTGGCGGTCGTGGCCACCGGGCTGTTCTTTTCCGCGTTTGATCCCGACGACCTGTACCCCTTCGGTGAGCAGACCGGGGTCAGCCGACTGGGGATCTACTCCATCGGCTTTCTGGGGTTCTGGCTGGTAACGGCCATTTCTGGAATGGGTACCCTGTACTTCGCAATTACCAACTGCATGCGACAAAACCCGGCTTCCCGGGACCAGTAAGGGGTCCGTATGACGAACCCCGACGCTACCGGGCCCACTACGGCCACCGGGTCTGACGAGCAGGTCGCCCAGTCCCTCTACGCCAAGGCGGCGAAGATCTATCCGCGCGAGGTGCATGGCCTGTTTGCACGCCTGCGGGTACTGGGTGTGCTCGGACTGCTCGGCATCTACTATGTCACGCCGTGGCTGCGCTGGGATGGTCACCAGGCCCTGTTGCTGGACCTGCCGGCACGCAAGTTTCATATCTTTTTCATCACCCTCTGGCCACAGGACTTTTTCTACCTGGCCTTGCTGCTGATTATTGCCGGGTTGACGCTGTTCTTCGTCACGGCACTGGCAGGACGAGTCTGGTGTGGTTATGCCTGTCCGCAGACCGTGTGGACCGAGGCCTTCCTGTGGATCGAGCGCAAGGTCGAGGGCGATCGCCTGAGGCAGCAGAAGCTGGATGCCCTGCCGATGAATGCCCGCAAGTTCCGTATCAAGGCTACCAAGCATTTTCTGTGGATTGCCTTTGCCGCCTGGACAGGCTTCACCTTCGTCGGTTATTTCACGCCCGATTATTGAACTCGGTCAGCGGCTGCTGACGTTCAACCTCGGTCCGTGGGAGACCTTCTGGGTCATTTTCTACGGCTTTGCCACCTACGGGAATGCCGGCTTCATGCGCGAGCAGGTGTGCAAGTACATGTGTCCCTATGCGCGTTTCCAGAGCGCCATGTTCGACAAGGACACCCTGATCGTTTCCTACATACCCACCCGTGGCGAGCCGCGTGGTTCACGCAAGCGCAGTGCAGATCCGGCCGCGCTGGGGCTCGGTGACTGCATAGACTGTACCCTGTGTGTGCAGGTCTGTCCGACCGGTATCGATATCCGTGAAGGCCTGCAGTACGAGTGTATTGCCTGCTCGGCCTGTATTGATGCCTGTGATGATGTCATGGACAAGATGGGGTACGAAAAGGGCCTGATCAAGTACACCACAGAACATGCCATGAAAGGCGGGGTCACGCACATCATCAGGCCGCGTATCGTGATTTACGCACTGATCCTGCTGGCCATCATGGCGGCCTTTGCCTGGTCATTCAGCCAGCGTATTTCGCTGGGGCTGGACGTTATTCGCGACCGTAATACCCTCTACCGGGAAACCAATGACGGGCTGATCGAGAACGTCTACATCCTGAAGATCCTGAACATGGACGATACCGAGCATCAGTATGACCTGAGTGTGTCGGGTATCCCGGGCCTGACCCTGTACAAGGATATGTCGATTATACAGGTGCCCTCCGGAGGCGTCCTGGAACTGCCGGTGCGCCTGCGTGCGGATGAAGCCGACCTCAAGGTGCGCAGCAGCGATGTTGTCTTCGAGCTGGTTGCAACGGATGATGCTGCGCTGAGAGCTAGGGAAGAGGCCCGGTTCCTGGGTCCGCAGTAAGATTCTTATTAGTTGATTTCGCCCTGAAGGGCAAGGTATATTTTGACTCCTTGTTTCGCCCATTCGGGCGAGATACTTTTCTTTGCTCCGCCAAAGAAAAGTATCCAAAAGAAAGGCGATCCCGGAGGCTTGCCTGCTACGCGGGTCCCCTGCGCTTCTCGTAAAGCCCGGCGCTCGCGCAACTCGCTTACGCTCAAACAGGCGCGAGCTTGCTCCGGCCTTTACTGCGATGCTCGGCTGCGCCAGACGGGTGAAATGATCGCTACACTGACTCCCGTTTGCGCTCACTGAGTACCGCAGCCACTCCGGGATCAAGGCGCGCACCCTGTCTGAGCGAATCGAGCAGAGCGAGATCGCGAGTTGTGCGCGCCCCCGGAGGGGCGAGGAACGGAAGGAATCGGCGTTAGCCGATGAGTGCGCCGGGTTGCCCTTCTCTTTGGGTACTTTCTCTTGGGCACTCAAGAGAAAGTACCTCGCCCGAATGGGCGAAACATGGGGTAAAAAGAGTCTGTGCTCATAGTACAGACATGTGGACTCAAACAAATCGTCGCATGAAAAATTGATATTTATAACTATGAATACACACAAACCAAAACGGCCCTGGTACCGCGAGCCCTGGGTATGGCTGATGATCGCCTTGCCCATGACCGCCGTTATCGGCAGCATGTTCACGATCTACCTGGCGGTCACCACCGCTGACGGACTGGTGGTTGACGACTACTACGAGCGCGGCAAGGCCATCAATCTGGACCTTGCCCGTGACGCGGCGGCGGCGCGCTATCAACTCAAGGCAAGTATTGATCTTGATTTGCGGGACAATCACGTGCAGATACTGCTGGAGAGCGCTACTGCGGAACTGCCGAAGACGCTGACCTTTTCGCTGCTGCATCCCACGCAGGCCGGCTTTGACCAGGTGCTTACCCTGCAGCACGCCGGTGATGGTGTCTATTCCGGCAGTATCGATGAGGTGGCCCGGGGCAACTGGTATCTGCAGCTGGAGGCGGACGACTGGCGCTTGTCAGGCAGTATGCAGATACCACAGACGCAAACGACGGTGCTGTTGCCGCTGGCTGTGGATGGGTGACGAGTTGTGTACCTGCTGTGATTAATCGTGCGCGGCTGTAGCGAGTGATAGTTAATCGAGACCCCTATGAATCATTGAATCCATGGCTGCAGCATTCCTGGTTGGCCTGCTTGGTGGTACCCATTGCATTGGCATGTGCGGTGGTATCGTGGGCGCACTGAGTTCCGGTTTGTCCCTGGATGTGCAGGCGTCGCGCCGCCGTCTCGTTGCTGCGCAGCTGGCCTACAACAGCGGGCGCATCAGCAGCTACACGGTTGCCGGCATCTTGCTGGGACTGTTCGGGCAACAGCTTGGGGACTCTGGTGTGCTGGAGGGTTTTCCTGTTGGCCGCATCCTGGCGGGTGTCATCATGATCCTGTTTGGCATCTACCTGGCTGGCTGGTGGCACTCGCTGCTGTTCCTGGAGCGAGCCGGCGCGCGGCTGTGGAAGTATATCGAACCGCTGGGGCGTCGCTTCGTCCCGGTTCGCAGTGCCGGCCAGGCTTACCTGCTGGGGCTGGTGTGGGGCTGGCTGCCCTGTGGCATGGTCTACGCAGTGCTGGCAATGGCACTGGCGAGTGGTTCCGCGGCTGGCGGCGGCACCATCATGCTGGCTTTCGGGCTGGGTACCTTGCCGGTGATGCTCACCATGGGGCTGGCGTTCAGCACCCTCAAACGGCTTGTGCAGGATCCGCGGATCAGAATGGTCGCCGGTATCCTGGTGATTCTTATGGGGGTCATGATGCTCCTTGCGAATCCGACCGGGCATGGGCATCATGCGCACCCCCATTAGCACGGGTGTACTTTCAGGTTGTTTCTGCACTGAAAACGGGCGTGCAGGCAAATATTAGAAACACAATATATAGTGTTTCACTGTTATGCCTGCATCGAGCTAAAAAAGTCTCTCCTTCTGACCTCGGTGTAATCATTTAAAATACTGAAAAATATAGTAATTAATACCCATATAAAATAATCTTGACAGACCGTTCCCGGCTGCATATTCTTTATCGACCAGAACACAAGATGTAGTGTTTTAAGAATTTAATCGATTGTCTGCAGGGGTGCCCATGTCAACTGGTCCGGGTGGCAGACAGTCGCAGTATTCCATAAAAGAACCTAAGAACCACGGGGAGGATAATTAACACATGACGACAACCGCGCATCTCGAAGCCGTACCGACCAGCGTCGCTGCTATTCCGTTACAGGCCGCATCGCAGGATATCTGGGAAACGAAGTACCGTCTGAAAACCAAAGACGGCACGCCGGTGGATGAAACCATCGACTCGACCTACCAGCGCGTTGCCCGGGCACTGGCCGATGTTGAAGCCACGCCGGACCTCCGCGAGATCTGGTACAAGGAATTCTTGTGGGCATTGCGCCATGGTGCCATCCCGGCCGGACGTATTACGTCCAATGCCGGTGCGCAGCAACACAAGCCGGCAACCTCGACAATCAATTGCACGGTCTCCGGCACGGTGCAGGATTCCATGAACAATATTCTCGAAAAGGTGCATGAAGCCGGCCTGACACTGAAGGCCGGCTGCGGTATCGGTTACGAGTTCTCCACGCTGCGTCCCAGGGGTGCCTATGTCTCCGGTGCCGGTGCCTATACTTCCGGTCCGCTGTCGTTTATGGATATCTACGACAAGATGTGTTTCACCGTGTCCTCGGCCGGTGGCAGACGCGGTGCACAGATGGCGACCTTTGATGTCGGTCATCCGGATGTGATGGATTTTATTCGTGCCAAGCGTGAAGACGGCCGCCTGCGCCAGTTCAACCTGTCGCTACTGATCACTACCGAGTTCATGGATGCGGTCAGGAACAGGGGAAGACTGGTCGCTGGCCTTTCCGATCAATCGCAAGGAACTGGATGACAGTATCGATCTGCACGATCCGAGCGGGTTGTCTGGCGTGAATGGCCCTACAAGGGCGATTACATAGCCAACAATGCCGGCCTGGTCGCCTGCAGGGTCTACAAGACCGTGCCGGCAGAGCGCCTGTGGGACATGATCATGAGTTCCACCTATGATTTTGCCGAGCCGGGGTTCATTCTCATCGACAAGGTGAACGAGATGAACAACAACTGGTTCTGTGAAAACATCCGTGCCACCAACCCCTGTGGCGAACAGCCGTTGCCACCGTACGGCTCCTGTCTGCTGGGCTCGGTCAACCTGACCAAGTTCGTGCGCAACCCGTTTACCGAGCAGGCCGAGTTCGACTGGAAGGAATTCCGCAAGGTGGTTGCCATCTTTACCCGCATGCTGGACAACGTCGTAGAGATCAACGGCCTGCCGCTGGAAGGCCAGCGTGAGGCGATTATGCATAAACGCCGTCACGGCATGGGGTTCCTGGGGCTGGGCTCCACGGTCACCATGTTGCGCATGAAGTATGGCGAGCAGGACTCGCTGGAATTTACCGAACGTGTCAGCCGTGAACTGGCCATTACCGGCTGGCAGGTTGCGCTCGACCTGGCAAAAGAGAAGGGTGCGGCCCCGGTCATGGACGAGGACTTCGAGGTAACCGAGGAGATGCTGCGCAAGCGTCCGGAGATGCGTCGCGATGGCTATCTGCCCGGAGATCATGTGAAGGGCAAGGTATTGCATGCCAGGTACAGCCGTTACATGCAGCGTGTTGCTGAAGTGGCACCCGAGTTGACGAAACAACTGGCGGAAACCGGTGCCCGCTTTACACATCACAGTTCGATTGCGCCCACCGGCACCATCTCCCTGTCGCTGGCCAATAATGCCAGTAACGGTATCGAGCCGAGCTTTGCGCACCACTATTTCCGTAACGTGATACGGGAAGGCCGCAAGACCAAGGAAAAGGTGGATGTATTCTCGTTTGAGTTGCTCGCCTACCGTGAACTGGTCAATGCCGATGCAACGGCCAGCATGGACGGTGGAGGCGCATTCATTGCCGGATTATTTTATCGCGGCGGATAATGTCACGCCGAAGCAGCATGTCGACATCCAGGCGGCGGCGCAGAAATGGGTGGATTCCTCCATCTCCAAGACGGCCAACGTACCCACCGATTATCCGTTTGAGGAATTCAAGGATATCTACCGTTATGCCTACGAGCAGGGCCTGAAGGGCTGTACCACCTTCCGTTTTAACCCGGAAGCCTTCCAGGGCGTGCTGGTGAAAGGCGAGGACCTGGAGAATACCGTGTATGAATTTACACTGGATGATGGCTCCAAGTGTCAGCCTCAAGGGCAATGAAGAGGTCGAATACGACGGCGAGATGCATACTGCTGCAAATCTCTACGATGCCCTCAAAGAAGGCTACTACGGCAAGTTCTGAATAACCGCATAGATACGAATACGCAGGAGAATCTCATGGCAATACGCATTGACAAGAAAAATAGTGGGTTACAAGGTCGGCAGCACAGGGGGAGCAGAGGATGCCGCTGCAGCGGTCACGCCGGCAGCCGCGGAGGTCGAGTCGAAGCCGCAGGATAACGTGGTGCACCTGCACGAAAAGCTGGAGCGCCCGGAGATGCTGATTGGCTCGACCTACAAGGTCAAGACGCCACTGTCCGAGCATGCCCTGTATGTCACGATCAATGACATCATTCTGAATCATGACACCAAGAACGAGTTGCGTCGCCCGTTTCGAAATATTCATCAACTCCAAGAACATGGACCACTTCCAGTGGATCGTGGCACTGACACGGATTATTTCAGCCGTGTTCAGGAAGGGCGGGGATGTGACCTTTCTGGTGGAAGAGCTGCGCTCGGTGTTTGATCCGCGTGGTGGTTATTTCAAGAAAGGCGGCAAGTACATGCCTTCCCTGGTTGCCGAGATTGGCGATGCCATCGAGTGCCACATGCGCATGATTGGACTGCTCAAGGATGATGGTCTGGATGAGCATCAGAAAAAGCTGGTGGCCGAGAAGCGCAAACAGTTTGAGGAGGCTGCAGGTACGGTGGACAAGAAGAAAGGGGACTGCAATGATTTTCCGGAAGGTGCGCAGCTCTGTATCAAGTGCCATACCAAGGCCGCGGTCAAGATGGATGGCTGCCTGACCTGCCTGAATTGTGGCGAGTCCAAGTGCGGTTAGTACCTTCGTCTGATTGCCTGACAGCTGTTATTTGTCTATAAATAGATACAGGGCACCGTTAACCGGTGTTGACAGAAAATAACAGTCTGCCAGGGAACCGGATCCTGGTGCATGGAGACAGAATGCTGCTGCAACAGAAACCAATCCCTGGCTACTGGTACAGTAATTTTTCCGGCCAGTTGATACAGGTCCGGGCGATTGTCTACCTGGCCGGCAAGCGACGACGTATCGTGCTGGAGGACATCGGCTGGCAAGCGTGAGTCAATCGACGTCAACAGCTGGCACGGCATGGATCTGGTGTTGCACTCACCTGTTAATGAACATACAGAAGATGGTGTAGCACACGACCTGTAAGTCCCCGGCTGTAGTGTCTTTTCCAGGCAGACCGTGATTGCCTGGCCGAGTTCTTCGTCCGGATCGTCAAAATAATGGCCAGCCCCCTTGGTGCGGAATCGTCGGAATCCCGGGGCCTGGCCTCCTGCAAGGATTCCACTTGGTGTGCCTGATAGCGCGCGACCGGGTCTTCCATCTGTCTCCCCGCACACAGTTCCGTCACTCATGAGCGTGAGCTGTCCGCGTGGCGGAGTTCTAATCCAGAAGGACAACCACAAACTTCTCAGTCAATCGTTGCTCCAGACCATGGTCGTTGGTGCCAGCCAGCAACAGTGCGCTTGAAATAATCAGGATTACGGTCGCAACAGGCAGTAAAGAAAGGATATTATTCGACTTCACTGAAAGGACGCGGGTGTCCGTTTGTTCAGGGCAGTTACGAAACGGGGTAGTAAAACAAGCGGCTGGTAAAAAAAGGGGGGTGGATTGACCTGCCCCGGGTATCAAGCAAACAGCCTGTAACAGGCTGCACAGTAAAACGATATGTATCTTGAGCATTTCAATCTGACAGAAAGGCCGTTTTCCATTACACCGGACCCGCGCTTCCTGTATATGAGCGCGCGTCATCGCGAGGCGCTGGCGCATTTGCTTTATGGCCTCGGTGACGGCGGTGGCTTTGTCCAGCTGACTGGAGAGGTAGGAACGGGCAAGACGACTATCTGTCGATGCCTGCTGGAACAGATACCGGAGAATGTTGATCTTGCGCTGGTGTTGAATCCCAAGGTGACCGTCATCGAGTTGATCGAGACGGTATGCGATGAACTGGGTGTTAGCTACGATGCAAATGGCGTAAGTGTCAAGTCGCTGACTGATGTGCTCAACCGCTACTTGCTGGATGCCTATGCGCGCGGTCGCCACACAGTGTTGATCATCGACGAAGCGCAGAACCTGAGTACCGATGTGCTGGAAGAGGTCCGCTTGCTGACCAACCTGGAAACGGCGACCCAAAAGCTGTTGCAGATTATTTTAATCGGGCAGCCGGAACTGCGTACCCTGCTGGCCCGTGAAGACATGCGGCAGCTTGCTCAGCGGGTCACTGCACGCTATCACCTTGAGCCGATCAGTCGTGAGGAGACGAGTGCCTATATAAAGCACCGATTGCAGATCTGTGGTTCGACCCAGGCTGTTTTTAACAAGCGTGCAGTTGACAAGATACAGCGGCTATCGGGTGGCATCCCGCGGTTAATCAATGTGTTGTGTGACCGCTCGATGCTGGGTGCCTACGTTGAGGGCAAGACCCAGGTAGATACCAAGGTGGTCAAAAAGGCCGCTAGTGAGGTGCTGGCCAGCGATAGTGATGAAAAAATACGTTCCAGCAACTTACCGTTATGGCTGGGTGCGCTGTCTTTACTGCTGATAGCGGCTGTGGCTGCATGGTATCAGCCCTGGAAGCGCCCGGAAGTGGCAGCGGTGGCAACGGGTGGCGTGGAGTCTGAACCTGCCAGCGACGCTGCAACGGACAATACAGTTGAAGTGGTTGCCGCAGAACCGTTGCAGCAACCTGTCGAAGAGCCTGCGGAGTCGGGTGATGATGAACCGGAACAACCATCACTGGCAACCCTGCTGATGCAAGCTGACGATTCTTATATGCGGTCCGCCTGGAGGGAACTGTTCGCGCGCTGGTCTGTAATCCTTCCGGAAAGCGTCACACCGGATTTTTGTGACTTTGCCAGGCAGTATGGTTTGTTGTGCATGGAGGAGCAGGGTAACTGGAAGATCCTGCGGGAATTTGATCGACCAGCTATCTCTGATGCTGGTTGCGGACAACGGCGAGCGTGTACCGGTACTGCTGCAGCACCTTGACGGCTCTCTGGCGGAGGTACTCATCGGTAATGAGCTGTACAGACTCTCCACCGACCAGGTTGAGCAAAGCTGGTATGGTGATTTTACCCTGTTATTACAGGCGCCACCCGGAGGTCGCCTGTTTCTCAAGGTCGGCGACCGCGACCCGGTGGTCTCCTGGTTGCGCAGTCAGCTTGAAATTGCACAGGGTGTGATCATACCGGCGGCAGATCCACTGAACTTTGATTATGCGCTGCAACGGGAAGTCCTGGCATTCCAGCGCGAACATGGCTTGATTACGGATGGTGTTGTAGGCAAGCACACCATGATTCATTTAAATACCGCGTCCCGACGTGCGGGTATACCACTGCTTTCGGCAGAGCCATCCTGAGTTCATCATGTCTTATATACTTGACGCACTGAAAAAGGCCGACCGTGAACGTACATTGGGTGAGGTGCCCGATCTGGAGACGGCCCATTGGGGGAAAGACGCAGGCGACGATCCTATCGCTGGGTCTGGGTGGTCGTGGCCCTGCTGGTGATCAATGGTGCCTTGCTGTCTGTTCTGCTGGGGAGAAAGGATGCCCCTGATGTTGCCGAGCAATTGCCAAAGAGGCTGGTTCCGGGGACGGATACCGCAAGCGCACTACCCTCTCGTCAAATCACGCGACCGAGAGAGCCTGTCTATGTGCCTCCTGTAGTACAGAGACCGGCATCCGCTGTACAACAGGCACCGGTGGTCACGACACAACCAGCCTATGACCGGCAACCGGTACCCGGTGTGGCGCCTGCAGCTGTACCGGCCGTTTCATCCGGATTGCCGTACTGGGACGATTTGCCCCTGGAATATCGCAGTGGTCTTGTACTGCCACATATCGATGTCCATGTTTATTCGGATGATCCGGCGCGTCGTTTTATTCTGGTTGAATTGCAGAAGTACCGTGAAGGTGAAGCGCTTGAGAATGGTGCGGTAGTCGAGGCGATTAACCAGGACAGTATCCAGCTCAACTACCAGGGTACCCGTTTCCTGATGGAGAGATAATAGCAGCCTGGTTGCGCGCCTTTCCTTCGAGAATTTCTTCCATGGTGGCATCGCGGATACCCTGGATCTCGATCTCGAAAACAAGCGATTGCCCCGCCAGTGGATGATTGCCATCGAGGCTGGCAATCCCGTCTTTTATGCTGGTCACTGTAAATGTGACTTCGTTCCCGTCTTCGTCACTGCCGGTTATATGGCCGCCAACTTCAAGCGTGTCTCCCGGTGGCAGTTCACTAATTGCAATAGTGTGCAACAGCTCAATATCACGTTTTCCGAAGGCGTCTTCAGGCAATAATCTGGCGGTGACAATGTCACCGATGCAATGTGATTCCAGCGTGCGTTCCAGTCTCGGGAACAGAACTCCGGCTCCATGCAGGTAACTCACTGGCTTGCCACTTGCTTCTCGTACCACAACACCTTTGTCATTGGTGAGTAAATACTGAATGGTGACCACCTTGTTTGCACCAATAGTTTCCGTTTTTTTCATAACGATTGCTCGCGGATGTTTCCCGGGTGGTTCGTGGGCAGGGTTGATATTATACGCGTGTGGATGTGACTGGAGAACTTTGCCTTATTTGCCAGGTCATACTACTGCTTGATTAGTTTTTACAGGTCTTGATCAAGGGATTTATCAAGCTGGCAGAAACATAAACTGGCTCAACATTCATGATTACTACGATTCAGGCTCTGCTGAAAAAGTACACACACATGCCGCAGGATGAACCGTTTGACCGAGAGCAGGCACTGCGGATGGCGACGGTTGCGTTACTGATGGAAGTGGCACGTGCCGATTCCCGGGTTGATGATGAGGAACGCCTGGTGATAATGGGAATTATCGAGCGCTGTTACTCTGTATCAGGCGAGCAAGCCCTTGAACTTGCAGATGCTGCCGAGAGCCATGCTGATGACCTGACATCACTGTATCCGTTGACTCGACTGCTTACCAGTCAGTGCAGTCTTGAAGAAAGAATAGATATTGTCAGGCTGTTATGGGAAGTGACATTTGCGGATGGTCATGTTGATATACATGAAGAACACCTTGTAAGAAAGGTGGCCGACCTATTGTATGTGCCGCACAACCAGTTCATCAGAACCAGATTGCAGGAGAGTGGCGGGCAATAATCAGGCTGGGAGCGTTGTACAGCGGCAGAAAGCACAATAAAACGGGGCCGCAAGCGGCCCCGTATGCTCTATTCAGACCATTTCCTTCAGGCCTTTCAATGGCAGTATCTTAACAACATTGCGCGCCGGTTTTGCCTTGAACATCATTTCTTCACCGGTGAACGGGTTCGTACCCTTACGTGCCCTGGTTGCTGGTTTGCGAACAACCTTGACCTTCATCAGTCCGGGAACAGTATAAACTCCAGGCCGGCCTCTGCCCTTGAGGTCGCGCTTCATGAGCGATGTGAGGGAATCGAAAACAGCACCCACTTCCCTTCTGGTCAAGCCGGTTTCTGCAGCGATATGGTTTAGTGTTTCAGACTTGGTCGTTGGTTTTATTGCAGCTGCAACCTTTGTGGTTGTCTTCTTTTTGGTGCTCGCCTTCTTTTTTACAGCCATTCGTTGTCGCTCCTCTTTTGGTGGTGGAAATAACAGCACGCGTAAGATAGCACAATAATAGAAATGTTAAAGTGTTTTTAAATTCATAAAACACCTTCTATACAAGTACTTCAGCGTCATTCGGCAGTGTTGTGCTCGACGGTATTCGGCAGCTGTGCAGTATTGAGAAGCCCGCTTTCCGTCGGATAATCACGGCATGTTCCGGGCATCCTGTGTAACTGAATCATGGCCTGTCTGTGTTGTCGGCCGAGAGGTTGCAGCGACTCCAGACAGAGAGTACCTGGGGATTGAGTACCGTTGCATTGCGACAATCTGACGGAACGACGCATCAGGTCTTGCGCTGATGCAATTCTGTAACCGCATGAAATACATGATTAAAAAAAGATCAAAAGGGTTAGTGGAAACACGCTGATGACTGGCTGCGGTAATTTATTGTTGTGGCCGATAGCCTGTTGTTGGTAGCTGGTTAATGCTGGCCAGTGCAGCATGAGTTGTCATCTCTAGTGTGTCATGGAACCCGCTGCTTATCTTTTAGCACAGCACTAGTCCACTAAATTTCAAGCATTTTTAGCCGATAAGCAGGGTGCGGTTGTTTGCCGTGCTGGGGCCCCGTGAGCGGGGAAAATAACAACGACTACAGGATTCTGGATCGGGTGAATATGCGTGCTGCGAAGAAAATGGCGGTAGACAGCAAGCTCTTGCAGGAGTTGGTACCCCTGAATGCGCTTTCTCCGGAGCGCTTCAGGGAGGTGTCGGAGAAGATTGTAATAGAGGAAGTGCTGGCCGGTAGTTATCTGTTCCGCAAGGGGGACAGGGACAATCAGTCAATTTATTTGCTGGAAGGCAAGATTAACCTGATAGATGGCTTCAGGAAGGTTACCAGTGAAGTCGAGGCAGGCACGGATATTAGTCGCTACCCGATTGCCAATCAGCAACCACGTTCCCTGTCGGCTAGGGCCGTTAAAAAGGTTGTGATAGCAAAAGTCGACTCCAGCCTGCTTGATGTCTTCCTGACATGGGACCAGTCCAGTTCGGCTGAAGTAGTTGAAATCGGCGCAGAAACGAATAAAGACTGGATGACACGCCTCTTGCAGTCTGAAGCATTTATAAAGATACCACCGTCGATGATTCAGAGTTTGCTCATGAAGATGGAGGCGCTGCCTGTAAAAGCCGGGGATACCGTCATCCGTCAGGGAGATAGCGGTGATTACTTTTATACCATTCATGAGGGTCGTTGTGCTGTAACCCAAATAGCCTCTCCTGATGGTGTAGAACAGTTACTGGCTGAATTGAGTGATGGCGATTCCTTTGGTGAGGATGCGCTGGTGTCGGATACAAGGCGCAACGCCACGGTGTCAATGCTGACTGATGGTTTGCTGATGCGGCTGGCCAAGAATGATTTTGTCGAATTGCTAAAAAACCAGCTGGTCCGGCGCGTCGGCTACGAACAGGCGGCTGCCATGGTTGATGAAGGTGCCGTCTGGGTGGATGTCAGAACACCGGACGAATATGGGAATGGTGCATTTGAAGATAGCGTAAACATCCCCTTGTCCCGCTTGCGGAATGAACTCTCTGAACTGGTTTTTAACTCAAAATACATTATTTGTTGTGACACGGGTCGACGCAGTGAGTCAGCCGGCTTCCTGTTGAGCCACAAGGGTTTTGATGTTTATGTGCTGGACGGAGGTATTCCCGGCTTGTCAAGCGATGCAGCCGAACCCGTGGCGCAGGAAAATACGGCGGATTCAGTCGATGCACTTGCCGAAGTAATTGAATTTGACGGGAGCATGCGCGCGGTTGTCCGGCAGTCAGATGCTGACAGTTGTGATATGACGGCTGTTGAAATGGAATCGGAGGCTGCAGATGTTGTATTGACCAGGCAAATGTCAGATGAGTTTGAAACTGCCCTGGATGAAATGCGCACCGAGAATCAGGCATTAACAGCGCAACTTGAGGCATACCGCACATCTGAAGAGCGTATTAACGAGCAGCTGGATCAGTTGCGTGGTGAACTGGGTGAATCCGGCGAGAAGCTCGGCTTGTTGTATGCACAGGCAAAGGTTGATGCAGAACAGCTGGAGCAATTACGTGGAGAGCTGGGTGAAGCCGGAGAGAAATTAGCTGTTCTCTATGGAAGAGAGAGTGAGGCGGCAGAAGAAAAGCAACTGCTGCAGGACCAGTATCATGCGCTTCAGGAAGAATTTACGAATCGTGCCAGCGCCTATGAGCAGGAAATTGAGCAGTTGCGAGAGCAGTTCGCAGAGATGCAATCTCACGCCGGGGTAGCGAGTGATGAGCACCAGTTGCTGCTGGCAGAGACAGCGGCAAATAGCGAGGCTTGGCGGACGACAGAAAGGGAATATGAGGAACGTTTACAGGAACAGACAACCTTGTCGGATGCATACAAGGAGGAACTAGAGCATCTCAGAGAAGACTTTACCGGGCTTACGACAAGGCTTGATGAGAAATCCGCACAAGTGGATGTTCTGGAGGCTAATAACGCTGCCTTATCGGAACAGATTGGAATACTGCAGACCGATTTGCAGGAAGGAAGAGGGCAACTGGCTGCTGTGGAGGCAACTGCGCAGCTGCAACAGCAGGAATCCGATGAACAGATCAAAACGTTGCGGGAAGCTCTGGAACAGCAGCAGCAACAATTCTCAGAGGCATCCGCCAAACAGGCTGCAATCGAAGAATCGATGCAGGCATTTCAGCGGGACAACGAGAAATTGCGTTCCGAGTTGCGTGATTCCAGCGTACTCCTGGACGGGCAAAGGGAGCAACTGGAAATCCTGCAGGCTGACAGGCAGGCGGTGGAAGAATCTGCACACAGGCAGCAGCTGGAATGGGATTCCGAACGGTCTGAGTTGCAGCAAGCACTGGAACGCGAGGTCCAGGCCGTGTCAGGCCTCCGCGAGGAGCTTTCCCTGGCAGAGTTGCAATCCAGTGAAGACAAGTCTGCCCTCGAGGCAGAACTAAAGGCACAGATCAACAAATCAAATGAAATAATAGAACATCTGGAGATCAAACAGGCCGAACTCAAACAGGAACGATCCTCGCAGGCAGATGAACTGCAGGTCGTGATGTCTGAACGTACACAGCTGCAGCAACAATATGATGATATCGAGGATCAGAACAGGCAGCTGCAAAGTGAAATAGGGTCACTTAAACAGCAGATTGAGTCTCTGGTTTCTGCTTCGGATGAACAACAACAACAGTTGCTGGTACGACTTGAGGAGGTCCAGGCAAAGGCTAGCAGTATTGAACAATCCAATGAAGAGAAAGATGTACAGATCAGTTCCCTGCAGGAGCAGCTGGCTCAGCGCGGGGCAGAGTATGAAGCATCTCAACTGCAATATGAATTATTACAAAAGCAACAGAATGAGCTGCGCTCGCTTCTTGAACAGCAGGAAGAAAGGGCGAAATCTCTTGAAGAAGAGAACAGAGAGACAGTCAGGAAAGCGCACGAGGATCTCACTCGGAAAAACGACAACGAAAAGGAGCTGCAGGGTCAAATTGACAGGCTTCGCAAGAAGCTTGAGCAACAGACACTGGATCAGCAAAAGGCCCGTGAAGGGGCTCAGGACGATATTGAGCATATACGTGATCAGCTGCATGCTGAACGTCAGGCGCGGGCAGAAGAGCGGTCTGAGATGGCGGCCCGTCAACGCGAGTTGAAGGAGCAACTTGCTGTAATTGCGACAGAACATGAAGCAAACATGTCAAACCAGACCGGCGCTATTGAGCAGGCGCGCGATGCTGCAAGGCAGGAAGAGCAGGAACGCCTGCGGGAGCTGCTTGCAATACATGTGGAAACTGAAGACCAGCTTGTCAAGCTTCAGCAAGAACTGAAAACGGCGCATGAGGAAATTGCCGAGCTGGCTCGCCACGAAAAGGATCGCAGACGGATCGATATAGATTTAATGGAGGAGCAGAATCAGCAGGCAGTAGCGACGATATTGCAACTCGAATCACAGCTCAAGCAGTTCACGGAGGAGCGTGATGCGGCATTGCATGAGCAGCAGTCACTGCGTAACAAGATGAATGCGCTGCGCGGTGAAGTAGAGGTGGCACGGGGTCTGATGGGGGCTGGTGAACACGTTGAAGACCCTGCGCAACTGCGTAAAGAGTTAAATGAAAGTAAAAAGAATATAGAAATTGCATTACGATTGCGAGCCGAGGCAGAGGCAATCCGCGATCGGGCACTGCAGGAGCGTGATGCCCTGCAGCAGCAACTGGATTCCGGTGTGTCGTCTTGTGAACCGCTACATGTGCCATCCCTTGATGAGGACGAACCAGCCGCGGGACAACCGCGACCGGCGCAGCATTTTCAGCAGGCGACATTACCGGTTTCCCCGCTGGAGCGAGAGCAGGACAGACAATCCGGTTCCCTGGTGGATCGCAAACGTGATGACAAGCAGCGGCGTTGGCTGGGTACCGCAATAGGGTTGGGTGCAGTGGCTGTGTGTGCGCTGGCTGGATGGCTGTTTATTGGTGTGGATTCACCGCTGACCGGCAATGACGTGCCGCAACAATTTCCCACCGCTACAACCCCGGATGCTGAACCCGCGCTGGAAAATTCCAGTGAATTACCGTTAGTTGTTGTGCAACCAGCCTCGCCGCGTGTAGAAGATGAAATCGAGGAAGAATCTGCGGCCTTGGAGGTATCGATAGCAGATGCAGGGACTGTCATGAAAAAAGAACCTGTTCCGGAAGAGCGGCAGGATGTCCCTGCACCCGAAGAGTTCACTCGTGTGACACAGCGCCCCCCGGTGATTGCAGGCCGTACATTCCGTGAAAACCTGCAAGCTGGCGGTCAGGGGCCTGTGATGATTGAGCTGCCGGCCGGTAATTATGAAATGGGCAGTATCGGAAACTCCCTGAACTTTGACGAGGGGCCAAGACGCGAGGTAAAGGTGACTGCCTTTTCCATCAGCAAATTTGAAGTCAGCTTTGCCGAATATGACAGGTTTGCACGTGCGACCGGTCGTCGTCTGCCATATGACGAATCATGGGGGCGAGCCGACCGTCCGGCCATCAACGTTTCGTGGGAGGATGCGCGGGCCTATTCCCGCTGGCTCTCGGAACAGACAGGAAAAAACTATCGCTTGCCATCTGAAGCTGAGTGGGAGTATGCCGCCCGCGCCGGCAGTGCCTCCAACTTCTGGTGGCATGATAACAGTAATAATCTGCATGCAAATTGTTTTAACTGCGGCAGTGAGTGGGACGGTACACGTACAGCTCCTGTGGGCAGCTTTGAAGCCAATGATTTCGGTCTGCATGATGTGGCTGGTAATGTCCAGGAATGGACTGCGGATTGCTATCATGGCAGTTATCAAGGTGCTCCGAACGATGGTAGTGCCTGGCTGTTCCCTGAATGCACGATGCGTGTCGTGCGTGGTGGTGCGTATACCAGCCCGCTTGATTCGCTGCGCAGTGCCAAGCGCAGCCAGTATGACCAGGATACACGTCTTGATAACCTAGGCTTTCGCGTTGTCCGTGAGAACTGACGCATCGCCAGAGGCCTGACTGTCAGCCTGGCCACCACTGGCGACGGTTGACAAAACTCCAGCTACCCGTAGTCTGCCAGTATGTCTATTATTTCAGATCATGCTAGGCGGTTGTCGACACAGACTGCATATCAGTCAGTATGTCGATAACCAGATCCTGTCAGACAGTCGTCTGCAAGCTTGATGAATTGCAGGACCCTGATAGCCGGGGGTTGACGCTGAGCCTGAATGAACAGATGTACGATGTGTTTATCGTGCGGCGGGGTCAGCAGGTTTTCGCTTACCTGAACAGTTGTCCGCACACGGGTGGCCCGCTTGACTGGGTGCCTGATCAGTTCATGAGCCTTGACAAGAACTTCATCCAGTGTGCAACGCATAATGCCCTGTTTCGCTTCAATGATGGCTACTGTGTTGCAGGTCCTTGTGCCGGTGACCAGCTGACGGCTGTCCCGGTGGTTATTGATGCCGGCGAGGTCATAATCGTGCATGGCGATTTGCTCGCAGACAGTTGTTGAGGTGAAGAGTGCCCCGGTTAGTGAATGACTGCAGGAACTACCATGTTGTGCAGGCCATTATGCAGCCGGATTTTCTGTTGTGGATGCTGCGATCTGATCCGGGAGTTTTTCCCGGGGGGGCTGTTTTTGTACCCGAACCTATCGGTGGTAGCTACTGCACGATTGCGGTGTATCTGTAACGGCTATTAGCTACCCTCTGCCGGGTGCGGTCGTTTTGTGCCCGCATTTAACCGTGAGCAGGTGTTGCAGGCGGGCAAATGGATCAGAGGTCTCTCAGTAGCTCCCTTATAATGCTCATGTACTCGTCACAGGGTCCGGCCTTTGCGGGTGTCGCTGTGACCGGAACCGTTTGCAATGTGACGCTGTATTCCTGCAATTTTTCGTGGTTCTTGATGGTGCTAATACCGCTGTTTTCCGACACGATTGTGCCGAGTTCCATTTCATAGATTGCTGCCATGATGCTGCTCCCGAAGTTGCCTTGAAAAGGCTATCGGCAGCATGCTTTGGCGATTAAGGACTATTCATAACGTCTTGTCAGGTTCTTTTCACGGATTGCGGGATAGGATATGGCTAGTCAAGCTCGTCAAGCGGATTGATGTGATCATTTGGCGAGGTGAGTTCAAGATCAACCCCATAATCCTCGCGCTCGATATCCAGGGACCCTGACCAGTCTTCGGGCGGCTCGATCGGAACGATCTCCATTTCATCCCAGCTATCAAAATCGACTTCCTCGATGGCACCATCGAAGTGCTGGATCTCCATAGTAGCGACATCATCGTCGAGTGCAATAATTTCGAATTTGTCACCGTTGATTGAGCGGTACCAGTCACCAAGACGTGGTTGATATGTATTTGCCATGTTCAATATCTCCGTGTTGTCAGATTGCTAACGCATTCAAAAAAAGCCGGACGGTGATACTGCGATCGTTGTGCGTTATACGTGCATTTATAAAACTTGCATTAAAGCTTGGCAAGCAGTTCAGTATTAGCTTATTTTCGATTCTGGATGACGGACGTTCTGCATGTTGTGCCGGTTGCCAGTTGAGGGCAAGCTTGGCCTTGTTTGTTAGTGTGTTGCGGATATGAGGCAGTTATTCTCAGGCAGGTTTTTGGAATGCTGTATAACTGTATGCAATTTAAAAGAAAGCAGGGTGGTGTGCTGGCAGTTTCAGATCTGCAGGCTTGAGTGAGTGGTGTCAGGCGTAGGACAGTTATTTAGCCACTTTCTGACCCTGATATGCTGAAAAGTCCGCCCTGTTGGGTTAAAGTGCGCGTTCGATTTTTTACGCTACCCCCTTTGAAATTCCGAGTGAGGACAACAACATGGCCGATTACAAGATTGCACCATCCATACTGTCAGCGGATTTTGCCCGTCTGGGAGAAGAGGTCACGCAGGTACTGGATGCCGGCGCAGACATTGTGCATTTCGATGTCATGGACAATCACTATGTGCCCAACCTGACGATAGGGCCGCTGGTGTGCGAGGCATTGCGCAATCATGGCGTAACCGCTGATATTGACGTGCACCTGATGGTAAAGCCGGTGGACCGGATTATTCCTGATTTTGCCAAGGCCGGTGCAACATATATTACCTTTCACCCGGAGGCCAGTGAGCACATTGACCGTTCACTGATGCTGATACGTGAAAACGGCTGCAAGTCCGGTCTGGTGTTCAATCCTGCAACACCGCTGGATTACCTGAAGCATGTCATCGACAAGGTAGACATGATCCTGCTGATGTCGGTCAATCCAGGCTTTGGCGGACAAAGTTTTATACCCGAAGCGCTGGTTAAATTACGCGAGGCGCGCAGCATTATCGATGCCAGTGGCCGCGATATTCGCCTGGAAATCGATGGTGGAGTCAAGGTAGACAACATTGGTGAAATCGCCGCCGCCGGTGCTGATACCTTTGTTGCCGGGTCTGCAATCTTTGGTGCAGGTGACTACAAGGCCACAATTGATTCCATGCGCGCTGAAATCGCCAGGGCGGTGACCGGAGCCTGATTTTATGCGCAAGCCCGAGATGATCCTGATCGATGTGGACGGTACGCTGGTCGACAGCGTGCCGGATCTCGCCTATTGCGTCGACGAGATGATGACCACGCTTGGACGTTCGCCTTGCGGTGAAGTACGGGTTCGTGACTGGGTGGGGAACGGTGTGGAACGACTGGTAAGGCGGGCATTGAGCGGAACACTCGATGGTGAACCGGATGATGCTGATTTCAATCGTGCCTATCCTGTATTTCTGGAGCTTTATGCAGAAAATACCTGCGTACGTTCCTGCCTCTATCCTGGTGTCCGTGAAGGCATTGATATGCTCAAGGCCGCAAATTACCGACTGGGTTGTGTGACCAACAAGGCGGCGCGATTTACCGAACCGCTCTTAAAGGATCTTGGTGTTTATGATGATTTCGCAATAGTTATCAGCGGTGATACGTTAACAAAAAAGAAACCAGACCCGGCACCGTTACTACACGCGGCAAGATATTTTGGCTGTGATCCAGCCAATGCCATGATGGTAGGGGACTCGGTAAGTGATGTGGCAGCAGCACGGGCAGCCGGATTTCAGATTGTTTGCATGAGTTATGGATATAATCACGGCATTGATATACGTGAGTCAGCACCTGATGCCGTGATCAACACGCTGACAGAGATTATTCCCTTACTGGAAGAGGCGGCTTGAAGCATATGCATTTCACTGGAGAGTTAAACCTGACCCAGCACCATGTCAGCAGTCGATGGCGGTGCAAAGGCTGCTGCTAGATTTGCTGCTTAGTGCGGCCCGGTTTTCTCAATAGTGACTGTAATGACGCCTGAACAATTCAAATATCTGGCCACCCAGGGCTACAACCGCATTCCTGTAACCCGTGAGGTGCTCGCTGACCTCGACACGCCCGTCAGTACCTTTATAAAGCTGGCTGACAAGCCCTATTCCTACCTCTTTGAGTCTGTCCATGGAGGCGAAAAATGGGGACGTTATTCCATTATCGGACTGCCATGTTCAACAGTGTTGAGCATTAGTGGCCATGACATCCTGCTGTTGCAGGATGGTGCAGTGATTGAGTCGGTCAATTGTAGCGACCCTCTGGCCTGGATCGAGTCCTTCCAGAAACGCTATCGTGCTCCGGAGTTGCCTGACTTGCCACGGTTTAACGGCGGGCTGGTCGGTTATTTCGGTTATGACACCGTACGCTATATAGAACCTCGTCTGGCGACGTTCAATAAGCCGGACCTCATCGGTTGCCCGGATATCCTGCTGATGGTGTCTGATGAATTGCTGGTCTTCGATAATCTGGCGGGTACCCTGCAACTGATTGTGCACGTTGATCCCGAAGCAGTTGATGCCTGGACAAAGGGACAGTCACGGCTGGATGAACTGGAAAGCCGCTTGCGGACCGTCGCGTCCGGCTATGAGGCGCATATTGGACGAACCGGGTCGATCGAGGAGACCGATTTCATTTCCGGATTCACGCGCGAGGGTTTTGAGGCGGCAGTCGACAGAATCAAGGATTACATCGTGGAAGGCGATGCCATGCAGGTGGTGTTGTCGCAGCGTATGTCAGTGCCTTTTTCAGCGCCACCGCTGGATTTGTACCGTGCCTTGCGTAATCTGAACCCGTCACCCTATATGTACTACCTGAACCTCGGCGAATTCCAGGTCGTTGGGTCTTCCCCCGAGATACTGGTCCATCTTGAAGATGATGTGGTGACGGTAAGACCGATTGCCGGCACCCGGCCACGTGGCAAGGATGAGGCAGAAGACAGGACGCTGGAACATGATTTGCTGGCAGATCCGAAAGAACTGGCCGAACACTTGATGCTGATCGATCTTGGGCGAAACGATGTCGGGCGGGTTAGCAAGGTGGGCAGTGTTGAATTGACAGAGAAAATGGTCATCGAACGTTACTCGCATGTTATGCACATTGTCTCCAATGTCATTGGCCGCACCCGACCCGGAATGAGCGCCATCGATGTACTTCGGGCGACCTTCCCGGCCGGCACTGTCAGCGGGGCACCGAAAATTCGTGCCATGGAAATTATCGATCAACTGGAACCGGTAAAGCGGGGTATCTATGCTGGTGCCGTCGGGTATTTGTCATGGTCGGGTAATATGGACACGGCGATTGCCATTCGGACCGCCGTAATAAAGGACGGGACCTTGCATATTCAGGCCGGTGCCGGAATTGTTGCGGATTCAGTGCCTGCAAACGAATGGGACGAGACTATGAACAAGGGGCGCGCCATTTTTCGTGCCGTAGCCATGGCTTGTCGCGGACTGGAAGGGAGGCACTGAGTATGCTCCTGATGATCGATAACTATGACTCGTTCACCTACAACCTCGTCCAGTATCTGGGTGAGCTGGGTGCGGATGTGCGTGTGCACCGCAATGACCAGATTACCGTGCAGGAAATAGAGGAAATGAATCCGGAGAAGATTGTTATTTCACCCGGTCCCTGTACGCCGAATGAGGCCGGTGTTTCCATCGAGACCATAAAGCAGTTTGCCGGTCGGATACCAATTCTGGGTGTATGTCTTGGTCATCAGAGCATCGGTCAGGCATTTGGCGGCCGCATTGCTCATGCAGGTGCGATCATGCATGGCAAGACGTCCATGATTTCCCATAACAACAAAGGTGTGTTCTATGGTCTGCCAAATCCCTTTGAAGCTACGCGTTATCATTCACTGGTGATCGAACAGAAATCGTTGCCGGAGTGTCTCGAGGTGACTGCATGGACGAGCGATGAGAACGGCGGGATGGATGAAATTATGGGTGTCCGGCACAAGACGCTTGCGGTAGAAGGCGTGCAGTTTCACCCGGAGTCCATTTTGACCGCCTGCGGGCATGACTTGCTGCGTAATTTTCTGAACCAGACGTGAGCGCCGGGTCTGGGTTGCTGGATTAGCCGTTCAAATAATACAGGAATGCATGAATGGACATTACAACTGCCATTGCAACTGTCATAGAGCGTCGAGATCTGAGTGCCGACGAGATGGAGATGGTTATGCGCCAGATCATGACCGGACAGGCAACGGCCGCGCAGATCGGAGGCTTCCTGGTGGGTTTGCGTATGAAGGGTGAAACGGTAGATGAAATTACTGCAGCTGCCAGGGTGATGCGTGAGCTTGCAACTGCCGTTGACGTCTCCGGGCCACACCTGGTGGATACCTGTGGTACCGGTGGCGATGGTGCCAGTACCTTTAATATATCCACAGCCAGTGCCATAGTCACCGCTGCCGCCGGAGGGCGTGTGGCAAAGCATGGCAATCGATCTGTTTCCAGCAGTTCCGGTAGCGCCGATGTGCTGGAGGCGGCCGGTGTGAAGCTGGACCTCAATCCGGCTCAGGTGGCCGCCTGTATCGACCAGGTGGGCGTAGGGTTTCTGTTCGCGCCGCAACACCACAGTGCCATGAAACATGCCATTGGCCCGCGCAAGGAACTGCGGGTGCGAACCCTGTTTAATCTGCTGGGTCCCTTAACCAACCCTGCCGGTGCGCCGAACCAGGTGCTTGGTGTGTTCAGTGAGGACTGGCTTGAACCGCTGGCATATGTGCTGAAACAGCTGGGTAGTCAGCATGTGCTGGTGGTGCATGCAGAAGACGGGCTGGATGAGATCAGTGTAGCAACACCCACCCGGGTCGCAGAACTCAGGGATGGAGAGGTATCAATGTATACGGTTACGCCTGAAGAGTTCGGTATGCAACGTGCCAGCCTTGATGCCATTACAGTTCAAGATGCTGCACAAAGCCTGGCAATGATCAGGGCAGTTTTTGACAATCAGCCGGGTCCGGCACGCGACATCGTCTGTCTGAATGCCGGCGCGGCAATCTATGCCGCCGATCTGGCAAAATCGCTGCAGCAAGGTATTGTACTGGCCAGTGAAGTCATCGCCAGTGGCAGTGCAAAACAGACACTTGCATCATTGATAGAGGTATCCAATGCAGTCTGACGACCATGAATGATACACAGGATATCCTGCAACGTATTCTTGCGCGCAAGCTCGAGGAGATCGACGAGCGTATTCGCAAGAGAGGCATGGAGGAACTGAGTCAGCGTGTGGGGGAGGCGGATGCAGCTCGCGGATTTATCAGCCATTTGCAAGAAAAACTGCAGGCAGGGCAAGCGGCCGTTATTGCCGAGATAAAAAAGGCTTCGCCAAGCCGGGGTGTGTTACGGGAAGATTTTAATCCCGGTCAGATCGCCATGAGCTATGAGAAAGGTGGGGCAGCCTGTCTTTCCGTCCTGACGGATGTTGACTTTTTCAAGGGTGATGATGCTTACCTGCAACAGGCACGTGCTGCCTGCAGTCTGCCGGTATTGCGCAAGGATTTTATTGTCGATCCTTACCAGGTGTATGAGGCGCGTGTCCTGGGTGCTGATGGTGTGCTGTTGATAGTGGCTGCATTGAGTGATTCCATGTTGCTGGAATTGTTGCAGCTGACCAGTCACCTCGGTATGGATGCGCTGGTTGAGGTGCACAACGCCAAGGAGCTAGAACGTGCGCTGGCAATTCCCGCGACCTTGCTGGGGATTAATAACCGCGATCTGCGTTCCTTTGAAACGAGTCTGGAAGTTACACTGGGTTTGCTGAAGCAGATTCCTGAAGACCGTATTGTGGTGACCGAGAGTGGGATACATACGGTTGAAGACGTTGCCCTGATGCGCTCGCACGGTGTAAATGCATTTCTGGTGGGTGAAGCCTTTATGAAGGCACCCGAGCCGGGTGAAAAACTGGCAGAACTGTTTGCCTAGTGCGAGGCAAGGTGACGGGAAAAAGTATTTGTAGAGCTATTCGTCCAGGCAGTGCGTCAACCCCCTGCTTCTACTGCAGTCATGTCTAGCGTGTTCCGAATACAACAATCGTTTTGCCCTTCACCGAGATATGACCCTGCTCACCCAGCGACTTCAGTACCCGGCCCGCCATCTCGCGCGAGCAACCCACGATGCGTCCGATTTCCTGGCGGGTAATCCTGATCTGCATGCCGTCCGGATGGGTCATCGCATCCGGCTCCTTGCATAGTTCAAGCAGGGTATGTGCGATGCGTCCGGTTACATCGAGGAATGCAAGGTTGCTGACTTTGCGGCTGGTCTTGCGCAGGCGGGTTGCCAGCTGCGCAGTTAATTCCAGCAGGATGTCCGGATCTTCCTTGGCGAGCGCGCGGAAGCGCGAATAACTTATTTCGGCTACTTCACATTCAGTTCGGGTACGTATCCACGCGCTGCGATTGGGGCTCTCGCCGAACAGTCCCATTTCGCCGAAGAAGCCACCGGCATTGATATACGCGAGTACGATTTCATGACCGTCCTCATCCTCAATCAGTACGCTGACCGAGCCGCTGATGATGTAATACAGAACATCCGGTGCATCGCCTGCATATATAATGACGCTCTTGTTCGGATATTTGCGACGGTGGCACTGTTCAAGGAATCGCTCAATACATGGATTTACTCTGCCACGTGCTGGCGCGTTATTTGCTTCGAAAGTCAGGGGAAGTGCTTGCATGTCTCTTTATCGGGTAGTCCGGCGATTGCTTTAGGGGCGTAAAACACTATAAAACACAGCGTTGAACTGTGATAGGATTCACGTTTTTTCAGGGTACCGGGAAGTAATGAAAGCACGAATTAAATGGGTTGAAGCAATGACATTTGTCGGTGAATCCGGCAGCGGCCATTCAGTCGTCATGGATGGAGCCCCCGAGAGTGGCGGGCGTGATCTTGGAATTCGCCCTATGGAGATGCTGTTGCTGGGTATGGGTGGCTGTACCTCATTTGATGTGGTGATGATACTGAAGAAGGCGCGACAGCAGATTACCGACTGTGTGGTGAATTTAGAGGCAACCCGAGCTGACACGGACCCAAAGGTATTCACCAGGATCCATGCGCATTTTGTTGTGACAGGCCATGCGCTGGCTGACAGGCAGGTTGCCCGTGCAGTGGAGCTCTCGGCCGAGAAGTACTGTTCTGCCTCGATCATGCTTGGCAAGACGGCAATAATTACGCATGACTATGAGATTGTAAATTCAGACAGTGAGGTCGGGTAGTGCCGCAACCTGCAAAAACGCTGGGCATGCGGCATGTTGCTCTGAATGTAACAGACATTGAGGCCTGTGAACGCTTCTACGTAGATTTGCTGGGTATGACTGTTGAATGGCGGCCGGATGCAGACAATGTTTATTTAACGTCTGGCAATGACAATCTGGCGCTGCATCGTGTTGCAGATTACAACCCTGCTGAAAGGGGACAGAGACTGGATCACCTGGGGTTTTTTATCGCCAGTGAGGCGCAGGTCGATGACTGGTATGCGTACCTGAAAGTTAATGACGTGGTTCTCAAGGCGGCACCACGAACACATCGCGATGGTGCAAGAAGTTTTTATTGTGCGGACCCGGAAGGGACTGTGATCCAGATGATCTACCATCCTCCCATTGCAGGTTGATGCAATACCTGTGCATGGTTGCTGTATAAAGAGGTTTTAATGCGTAAGCTAAAGTTACACGGGTTTAATAACCTTACCAAGACTCTCAGTTTTAATATTTACGATATCGCTTTTGCACAATCGGCTGCACACACCAGTGAATATATCGAATATATAGACGAGGTATATAATGCCGATCGCCTGACAGTCATTCTGAATGACGTGGCCAATATTATTGGTGCGAACATTCTGAACACGGCGCGCCAGGATTATGATCCACAGGGTGCCAGTGTCACCATGCTGATTTCAGAGGAGCCGGTGGCATCGGAGTTGCTGTCAAATACCGAGGCGCCGGGTCCATTGCCTGAGGCGGTGGTCGCACACCTGGATAAAAGCCATATCACCGTGCATACCTACCCTGAAAGTCACCCTGACCACGGGATAAGTACCTTCCGCGTTGATATCGATGTCTCAACCTGCGGCCGGGTTTCACCCTTGAAGGCTCTGAACTATCTGATACACACGTTTGAATCGGATATAGTGATCCTTGACTACCGTGTTCGTGGCTTCACCCGGGATGTTCGTGGCAAGAAACATTTCATCGACCACAGGATAGACTCTATACAGAATTTTCTTTCTCGTGATACACGTGAGCAATACCAGATGATCGATGTAAATGTGTACCAGGAAAATATGTTCCACACCAAGATGATGCTGAAGGAAATCGACCTGGATGATTATCTGTTCGGCGTCGGCAAAGAGGCCATGTCAGACGCACAGCAGGACAAGATACGTACCAAGGTCAAGAAGGAGATGCTGGAGATGTTTTACGGCCGCAATATGTCGCGCAGCGCGAAGTAGGAGCAGTACTTATATCCGGGATGCGGTCGACGTCATGATCCTGGATACGAGCGTCATTATCTTTTTAACCGGATCGGGCAGGGCTGCACCGCCTGCATTCAGAGCGCTGCTCTTGTGCTTTGCTTCATCGGTTTTCATTTGTCTCAGGATGGCATGGGATTTCCCGTCGCCAGCAGGCAGTTGATTCAGGTGACCTTCAAGATGTTTGACTACCTGGTTCTCGGTCTCGGCAAGAAATCCAAGACTCCACTTGTCTCCCATCAGGCCTGAGACTGCACCGATTGCGAGCGAGCCGCTATACCAGACCGGGTTGAGCAGACTGGTATGCCCGCCCAGTTCGTTGATACGCTGCCTGCACCAGGCCAGGTGGTCATTCTCTTCAATGGCCGCCTGTTTCATTTGCTGGCGTGTCAGTTGTTGTCGGGCGGTCAGCGCCTGCCCCTGGTAGAGTGCCTGGGCGCACACCTCACCTGCATGGTTTACCCGCATCAGGCGGATACTTTTGGCCTTTTCGGTGGTCGAGAGCGCATTTTCTGCAAGCGGTTCTGCCGGGTTTTCACGACCCGAACCTACCGGTTCGCCAAATACGGTCCGCAGTGCCTGGTCGGCATGTGCAATCATGCGGTCAAGAAAAGTCTGCTCACGTTCTGTCATGGATTTAAGATAGCATGATCCTGTCACAACGTCCCCGATGGAATTTCCGGAATATGTCTTATTACACCCATCATGTTTTTTTCTGTACCAATCTGCGTGAGGATGGCAGCGATTGCTGCCAGCGATTCGACGCCCTGGGGCTCCGTGACTATGCCAAGCAGCGCTGCAAGGAGCAGGGACTCGCCGGCAAGGGGGGGGTGAGGATCAATACCGCGGGATGTCTGGATCGCTGTGAAGAGGGGCCAGTGATGGTCATTTACCCGGAAGCGGTCTGGTACAGCTATATTGACCGTGAAGATATCGACGAGATCATCGAGGAGCATCTGAAAAACGGACGCGTCGTGGAGCGGCTGAGAATCTAGCTTGATATCGCACGCGCGCCATGTAACCTCATGATAATTATATTAAATATAAAAATATTGGGATTGACCAATAGTATCAGTCACTTAGCTGAATTTGCCGGTATTTGCAATCTTTTGCCCTTTTTATTCTTGACAAGTAGGACAGTATATTAGAAGATACTAACACGCTGATTGGCCTGCCCCCCTATTTGGCCGGTCAGCGCTCCTCCACCTCCCCCCAAGGAGGTTTTTAAAGCGCGGCCACATTGGACCGCGCTTTTTTTTGTCTGGCAGCGTGCCGTGCGCAATCTCAGGCAAGGGAAACCTTGTAAGTTACTGGCTACTTTTGTAACATCCCCGCTCTTTGATTTGGCATGACCCCGAGCGAATACCGATGAAAACATTCTCCGCAAAAGCACACGAAGTGAATCGCGACTGGTTTGTCGTGGATGCCACAGGCAAAACATTGGGCAGACTGGCCTCCGAGATCGCGCGCCGCCTGCGTGGAAAACACAAACCAATCTATACGCCCCATGTAGATACCGGTGATTACATCATTGTAGTGAATGCCGACAAGGTGCACGTCACGGGTCGCAAGGCCACAGACAAGATGTACTATCATCACACCGGTTACATCGGCAACCTCAAGTCTGCCAATTTTGAGAAGATGCAGGCACAGGCACCGGGCAGGGTCATTGAACTGGCTGTAAAAGGCATGTTGCCGAAGAATCCGCTGGGACGTGCCATGTTTCGCAAATTGAAGGTATATGCCGGATCAGATCATCAGCATGCCGCCCAGCAGCCAAAACCACTGAACATTTAATCAGGCCACGTCATTAAACAAATCCGCTGGTGACAGATTTTGCGCCGGCAACAGGAAACACAGCATGAGCGACACCTATTACAGTACCGGACGCCGTAAAACTTCAACCGCACGGGTATTTCTGCGCAAGGGCAAAGGTGACATTGTTGTCAACAAGCGTCCTCTTGATACCTACTTTGGTCGCGAAACCGCCCGCATGATAGTGCGCCAGCCGCTGGATACATCCAACATGCTGGGTGATTTTGATATCACGGTTACGGTAAAAGGCGGTGGCATGAGTGGCCAGGCTGGCGCCATTCGCCATGGTATTACCCGCGCCCTGATTGAGTACGATAGCGAACTGCGCCCGGTCCTTAGACGTGCAGGCTTTGTGACACGTGATGCCCGCAAGGTCGAGCGCAAGAAGGTTGGCCTGCACAAGGCCCGTCGCGCACCGCAGTTCTCCAAACGTTAAGCCGCTTTTGGCGGATCGTCTAACGGCAGGACAGTGGACTCTGACTCCACTAATCTAGGTTCGAATCCTAGTCCGCCAGCCAACAATCAAACCCGCCGCATGGCGGGTTTTGTTTAGGTGGACTGGGATGAGAACCTCGGGTTCGACTAATGAGCGTAGCGAATTAGAACGTCGTCGCGCAGCGACGGCGGCCCGCAGGGTGAGCGCGCAGCGCGAATCATCCTGGTCCGCCAGCCAACAATCAAACCCGCCGCATGGCGGGTTTTGTCTAGGCGGACTGGGATGAGAACCTCGGGTTCGACTAATGTGCGTAGCGAATTAGCACGTCGTCGCGCAGCGGCGGCGGCCCGCAGGGTGAGCGCGCAGCGCGAATCATCCTGGTCCGCCAGCCAACAATGAAGCCCGCCGTCTGACAGATTGTTTATGGGTTCAATGACTCTTTACGATTGCGGCGGTAGTGGTTTGTGATCGCAAATTCTTTTTGACCAGGAATCGCCCATGCTTGTGTTGCGGCACGCAATGGTTACGACGTCCTATAGCCGTAACATTTGATGGTTGATTCCCGTATGGAAACGTTCGGTTGTATGGCGCCGCGATAATTACAGTAACAATACAGGGACGATGTATAAATCTCCTGTGTAATCAGTTCGGAACTGGGGGTCTTTTGCAAGGCGCCCCCTCTGTGATGCTGTTGGCAGGGGTCTTCCGTTGCGCACCGATGTATTCAAGCACCTCGCAGGCAGGGTTTCCCCGGACGGTCAGAAGATCCACGTTATGTATTTGCAATCCCGTGATGCCCGTTGAACGATAGTCTTCCAACCTGTTTATCAGTTTTTTGGTGGTGTGGGCAGTACACAACCTCGAGAACGGCTTGCTGGGACGGTAAATATGGATACGACGGCTAGTGTGTTGCCGTTGAGTGAGTGGTTGTTGCGAGACTGATTAAGGATTGTAACTTATTGTAATTATTGTAAACGTAGCTGTATGGCCGGGCTCTGTCGCATGCGCGACGGGCGGCATTCTGTAGCAATAAAACAACACAAAAGCCTAGCTGTGGTTTTTTTGAAAAAAACTGTTGCATTCTTGCATTCTGTTGTTGTAAAGTTCTCCCCGTGCAATGACAAGTGACTTTGTTACATTTATCTTCAACTCTGTAAGGGGAATATCATGAACATGACCAAGAAAATTTTACCGGCAATGATTGGTGCCGCCCTGGTGGGTGGTATGACCAATGCAGTTGCTGACGTGACGGCAATGGGTCACATCGATACCGCTATTCTGTATCAGGATGCAGGTGCGGGTGCTACACCTGATGAGACTGATTCGACCACCAACCTGGTTTGTACCACCTGTTCCTTTGGTTTCAAGGGCAGCGAAGACCTGGGTAACGGCCTGAAGGCGATCTTCTTGATTGACTTCGAGTACGACACCACCGAGCGTAACAAGACTATTACCGATCGTGACCAGTGGTTGGGCCTGGACAGCAACTTCGGTAAGCTGCGCATGGGTACCATTTCGACCGGTTACAAGTCGCACGGCGCCATGATCGACCCGATCTACCGTACGGTCGTCCAGGGTCGTGGCATTGGTCTGCAGTCAAACCTGCACAATGGCGCGGGTGATGACGGTTACGAGGGTCGTTCCACCAATACCTTCCGTTATGACAGTCCGACCTTTGCCGGTTTCTCGGCAACTGCTCATTATGTCCTGCAGAACGATACCGCTACCAATGACACCAATTCACCATGGGGTATCGGTGGCCAGTGGCAGGGCGGTGCCTTCCTGGTATTCGCTGACTACATCACCAGTGACGCCGGTGGCGACGATGACGCCTGGGCGATCGGTGGCCGTTTTGGCTACGACAAGTTCGCCATCTTCGGTCAGTACGAGGGTGACATGGGTCTGATCAGTTCCAGTGGTAATGCGGTCACTAATTGGTATGCTGCAGGATTGCCAGCAGGTCTTGGTGGTAGCTTGCAGGAATGTCCTAAAGGGGTTGATGCTGCTGGGAACAATTGCAAGGCCAAAGGTGACGGTGCTGATACCTGGTTCGTCGGTGGTACGGCCAGTTTCGGCAACAACATGATCTATGCGGCTTATGGTCAGCAGTCTGACAGCAGTGACACTATCTACGATGATAATGGTATCGACACAGGCTACGACAGCTGGAACATCGTTGGTGTCCACAGCATGAGCAAGCGCACCAAGCTCTATGCCGGCTATGCACAACTGGGTCCGAATGAGAATGACCTTGACAACATTGACTGGTGGACCCTGGGTATGAAGCACACGTTCTAATCGGTACGATCGAGCAGAACCGGGAAACGGGGCCACGTGGCCCCGTTTTCTTTTCTGTTGTGCAGTCACAACAAGCTTGAGATTTTTGTTGCATATTTGCCCGTGCTTGGGTAAATTCCTTCTTAATACTGGTGGTTGTGTTTGAGCCACCACTCCAAACCTTGCCGGGGGTACCACGCATGTTGAAGAAACCATTACCGACCCTGATCGGTGTTGCACTCGCCGGTGGCTTGAGTGTTGCGGCGGCAGACGTCGCGGTATTCGGCCACATCGACACCAGTGTCGATTTTGCGGACCAGGATGGCGGTTCCGATACCACCAATCTGAATTGCACCACCTGTTCCTTCGGCTTCAAGGGCAGCGAAGACCTCGGTAACGGTATGAAGGCGCTCTTCAAGATTGACTTCCAGTACGACACCACCGAACGTGAGAAAGGACTGACCGATCGTGACCAGTGGCTGGGTCTGGGCGGGGTGTTTGGCCAGCTACGGGTCGGCACCATCTCGACTGTCTACAAGTCACACGGTGCCATGCTGGATCCGATCTATCGCACGGCACAGCAGCAGCGTGACCGCGGCCTGCAGTCTGATCTGCACCGTGGCGCAGGCGAGGATGGCCAGGGACGTGCTACCAACACCCTGCGGTATGATACGCCGACCTGGAATGGGCTCGGTATTGGTGCCCACTACACCCTGCAGAACGATACCGCTGAGAACAGCACCGATAGTCCATGGGGCATCGGTGGCCAGTACCAGGGTGGTCCCTTCCTCGCCTTTGCGGACTACATTACCAGTGATGCAGGCGGTGATGACTCCGCCTGGAAACTGGGCGGCAAGTTTGACATCAGCATGTTCTCGCTTTTTGCACAGTACGAAGTGGATGATGGTTTGATCAGCGCGCGTGGCGGTAACCAGACGACGCCGGGTTCCGGCGACGGTGCTGATACCTGGATGCTGGGTGCGACGGCGACACTGGGCAATTCCATGGCCTATTTTGGCTGGGGGCATGGTGACAGTGGCAGTGGTGGCAGTATTGCATCGAAATATAATGTTTGGCAGCTGGTTGCCACGCACAACATGAGCAAGCGCACCATGCTCTATGGCGGTTTCAGCGAAATCGATTGTAATGATCAGGATAATGACGTCTGTTCCACGGTGGGAGAAAGTGGCGGTGAAGACGACAAGCTGTCCTTTGGTATGAAGCATACCTTCTAGGCGTTTATTGTATGGATACGAAAACGGGGCCTGCTGGGCCCCGTTTTCGTATCCGTCAATTGCATGCACTCTGTATTTAGCCCGGCTGGAGAATACGTGACAGATCAACACACACCTTTCGACGGTTTCAAAAGACACATAAGTGTGTTCCTGGTGCTGACTGTTCCGATGTTGCTGATTACCGCCTGCAGCCTTGTTCACAAGGAACAGCCTGCGAACGTGGTCAGGGAAAGGGCCCATAGTGGTGGTAGCGTGGTGGCGTTCAGTCACTCCGGCGAGTTGCTGGCATCGGGTGGCTGGGAAGGGACGGTGCGTCTGTGGCAGTTACCCGCGGGTCATGAGGTTCGACACTGGCTGGCGCACAGCGACTCTGTCAACGGGATCGCCTTTCTTGAGGCGGACCGTGAGATCGTAACCGCCGGTTATGACGGGCTGTTAGCCAGGCGTGCAGTTAACGGTCAATTGCTTCAACAGATCAAAACGCCGGCAGCCATCACGCATATGGCCGCAGACAGCGCTGCTGACCGGCTGCTGACCGGGCACGCTGACGGGACGGTGCGCCTGTGGAGGGCAACAGACTTTAGCCTGTTGCAGGAGCAGCAGTTGCACCAGGGTGCGGTCAAGGCGGTTGCCATTGCTCCCGGTGCAACACGCTATGCCTCCAGCAGTAGCGACGGCAGCGTGGTGTTGTGGACGGATAGCGGCTCGCTCCGTCAGCTTGATACCCCGCCCGCCGATGCCTGGACGCTGGTATTTTCACCTGACGGGCAAACCTTGTCCGGTGGCAGCTGGTTCCTCCTGTATCGATGGAATCTTGATGACGGTGTGCTCACGACGATGACCACAGAACACCACGGGATCATAAAGTCCATACAATACATAGACGACGGCAGTGAACTGGCAACCATCAGTCGTCAGACAGATAGCGCTGTATATTTCCTGGACGCGGAGAGTGGCAAGGTAAAGCGCCGCTTCCAGCGACATGACTTGTGCGGCGCGGATATCGCCGTCTCCGCAGATGGACGTTATCTGGCGACGACCAGTGATGATGCCAGTGTGCGTTTCTGGCTGCTGGAGGATGGCAGTGGAGAGGTAAAACAATAAGGTTTGTCGCACTTGCGCCTGTTTAATCGCCAGGCATAAACAAACCGCTCTTGCGCGAATGGCAATGACTGAAGAACCCGGCCACGGAAGCACGCGGAAATAGTTCCGTTAAGGCAATTTTTTCTTTCGTGCTTTTCCGTGTGCTTCCGTGGCTGATTGTACGTAGATACGCTGACGCAGCGTAAGTCGTTGCCATACTGCTTAGGCAGTCACAGAGACACCTGCAGGAGAGGATCGCGGCTGCGAACAGCCATACCCCGGATCTTGACGACTATGTCAGCGTGCGCACTCCGTCCTCGGTGCCCAGCAGCAGCACATCCGCAGGCCGGATGGCAAACAGGCCGACGGTCACAATGCCGGGCAGGTCGTTGAGTTCCTGTTCCAGTTTTACCGGTTCCATGATTTCGAGGTTGTGCACGTCGAGAATGACGTTGCCATTATCGGTGGTAAAACCTTCGCGGTAGACGGGTTGGCCGCCGCGCTTGACCAGTTCCCTTGCAATCATGCTGCGGGCCATCGGGATGACCTCGATCGGTAGCGGGAAACTGCCCAGCACATCAACCAGCTTGCTGCCATCGGCAATGCACACGAACTTGCGGCTGCAGGCGGCGACGATCTTTTCCCGGGTAAGTGCGCCACCACCACCCTTGATGAGGTGCAGGTAATGGTTGGATTCATCGGCGCCATCAACATAGACGGATAATTCGCTGACAGAGTTCAGATCGAGTACCGGGATGCCATGGTCCTTTAGGCGTTTCGCGCTCGCATTGGAGCTGGCCACCGCGCCATCGATCTTGTGCTTGATGGTGGCGAGGCTGTCAATAAAGTGGTTTGCCGTCGAGCCGGTGCCAATACCGATGATCGTGCCGGCCTCGACATAGTCCAGTGCCGCCTCGGCGACCATCTTTTTCATTTCATCCTGTGTCATGCGCTGCTCCCTGGTAATGATATGCCTCGATGATACCAGCTAGCTGCTATCCGCGACCAGATAGCAGCAGTTGCCACTCGTCACAGAATAAACGAACTGGTAATGTACCCGGCATGCTGGATCGTTATATGAAAATGGTGCTGGAGTCGCGTGTCTATGAGGTGGCGCAGGAAACGCCACTGGTCGAGGCCGGCCGCCTGTCGGTGCGTACGGGAAACCGGGTATGGATGAAGCGCGAGGACCTGCAGTCAGTGCATTCGTTCAAGTTGCGCGGTGCCTACAACAAGATTTCCGGACTCTCGAAGGAGGAATGCGCGCGCGGCGTGATTGCGGCCTCTGCCGGCAATCATGCCCAGGGTGTTGCCCTGGCGGCGCAGAAACTGGGGGTCAAGGCTTTGATTGTCATGCCGCGCACCACACCCTCCATCAAGATTGAGTCGGTCAGGGACCTGGGTGCGCGCATCAAGCTTACAGGTGATACCTATGATGATGCCTACGTCTATGCGGCAGCCGAAGCAGAGAAACAGGGCATGGTCTTTATTCATCCCTACGATGATCCGGATGTCATCGCCGGGCAGGGGACGGTTGGACTCGAAATCCTGAAGCAGCTTACAGATGACATCCACGCCATCTTTGTACCCGTTGGTGGTGGTGGTCTGATTGCAGGTATCGCTGCGGTGGTGAAGTCGATGCGCCCGGCAATCAAGGTCATCGGCGTGGAACCGGATGAAGCACCCTGCATGTACGAGGCCCTGAAGCGCGGCCGTCGCGTTACCCTGAAGCAGGTCGGCATATTTGCAGACGGCGTTGCCGTGCGCCAGGCGGGCAAGGAACCGTTTCGAATCGCACGACAGTATGTGGATGATGTCATCCTGGTCAGTACCGATGAGATCTGTGCAGCGATCAAGGATATCTTCGATGACTGTCGCGCCATTCTCGAACCGGCAGGTGCGCTCGCCATTGCCGGCTTGAAGCGTTACGTTGATGTATCCGGTGTCCAGGGCAAGAACCTGGTAGCGATCAATAGTGGCGCCAATATGAATTTTGACCGCCTGCGGCATGTGGCTGAACGGGCGCAGGTTGGCGAGCAGCGCGAGGCACTGCTGGCCGTGACGATTCCGGAAGAGCCGGGAAGTTTCCGGAGGTTCTGTCGCTCGATCGGCAATCGCGGCATTACTGAATTCAATTATCGCTATGCGGACTCGAGGCAGGCACATGTGTTCGCCGGTGTGCAACTCCAGCGTGGCGACACCGAACGGCACGAACTGGTGCAGGGGTTGCGTGATGAGGGTTACCCGGTTACCGACCTGACCGATAGCGAACTGGCCAAGCTGCATATTCGTCACATGGTGGGTGGCAGGGTTCCGGGCCTCAGGGACGAGCTGCTGTATCGCTTCCAGTTTCCCGAGCGACCGGGCGCGTTATTGAACTTCCTGCTGTCGATGGGCAAGCGCTGGAATATAAGCCTGTTCCATTACCGCAACCACGGGGCGGACTACGGGCGCGTGCTGGTCGGCGTGCAGGTTCCGGCTAGCAGTCGCGGGGAATTCAGGAAATCACTGGATAAGCTGGGATACGCCTACTGGGAGGAGACGGATTGTCCGGCCTACAAACTGTTTCTGGGTAACGGCTAGGACAACTGGTGATCGTTGACCAATAAAAAAGCCCGGGCTGGTTTGCCCGGGCTTTTTTTATCGCGGGTAGTTTAGGCAACCCGGATATTTGTTGGCTGGCGGTATTTCTACCGGGCAGCTACTTTACGCTTTACTGCTTTTTTCTTTGTAGCCACCTTCTTCTTGACGGCTACCTTACGCTTTACGGTTGCTTTCTTTGCAGCCACCTTCTTCTTGACGGCTACCTTACGCTTTACTGCTTTCTTCTTTGCAGCCACCTTCTTCTTGACGGCTACCTTGCGCTTTACTGCTTTCTTCTTTGCAGCCACCTTCTTCTTGACAGGTGCTTTACGTGCTACTGCTTTCTTCTTTGTAGCTACCTTCTTCTTGGTAGCTACCTTCTTCTTTGTCGCTACCTTCTTCTTGGTAGCAGTTTTCTTCGTTACTTTCTTTTTAGCAGCCATATTTACAACCTCCACATATAGTTAGCCCAACGTGAGTATAAACAACTGTTAACAAATTACCAGTTTTTTTTAGTGGAATTCTTTACGTGATACAACGACTGTGTTAACGGCTATGCGTGTATTTAATTTATAAAAAACTGCAACACAACTCGCGCATCACGATGCGAATTACACTGCACGTCCCGGCAAAAAGTGAAACTGATTTGTAACGTGTTGTACTACTCGTTGTAGTACAACAAAACCGGCGTCTGTCATTGTGCAGGGTAAGTACAAAGATTTTTTACATTGCGCGACACTGTCTGTGTGGTCAGCTTCGTGCGATGAATGTATGTCATCGACAGTGGTGAGGCAGCAAGTTATGTTTCGGTATTGTTAACAGCATGAACATGCATGGCGTTTGCAAACTGCATTGCCCTGCGTGCTAAAGACGCAAATTATTTATTTTACAAACATAAGCTTATGTTCTGTTTGCAAGCGAGAGCTGCACTGCGGGTGTGAAGTGGATCGACCGTTCGAGTGATCGGAAACTATGGCTGTGTGTATGGCCAAAACTATAGACGGCACGTGCCTATTCGAGTGAGAGAATAAAATTCCAGTGTGTATTGCTGACCGGCATCACGGATAAACGACTGCCACGCTGAACCAGTGGCAAGCCGGATAATTCACGGTGTGATTTTAATTCGCTCAATGTAATGATGCGTTTCAGTGTGCGCACGTGACGCACATCGACCATGTACCAGCGTGGATTCTGCGGATCGCTTTTAGGATCAAAATATTTTTCTTTCGAATCGAATGCCGTGTGATCCGGATAACCTTCACGAACAATTTTCATGATCCCTGCAATACCGGGTTCCTTGCAATTCGAATGATAAAAGAAAGCCAGGTCACCTTTCTTCATGTCGTCACGCATCATGTTCCTCACCTGGTAGTTACGTACTCCGTCCCAGTGTTCGGTTTTCCCGGGGCGCATTTCCAGGTCCGCAATACCAAACACATCCGGTTCCGATTTCATTAGCCAGTAATTCATAGCAAAGATACCTGCCGTGTGTTGTTAAAAAGATACAGGGACAAGGACAAGCGCCCTGTCATCGTGTTGCCTGGTAGATGTGCGCTTCGGTTGCAACAGCATCCAGCGGGATGTCCCAGTCATTCGGAATGATGCCGGCCTGTTTCTGTAACTCGTAGGCAAGTCCGAGAAGACGTGGCTTGCGCCAGTACCGGCGCCTGCGCAGGAAGGCAAAGCTGCGATCGTAATAACCACCGCCCATCCCGATACGGTGGCCACTGCAATCGAAGGCGACCAGTGGTGTCAGTACCAGGTCCAGTGCACAGGGTTTGATTAAACGGCGGCGTACGGGTTCAGGAATACCGAAGCGGTTGTATGCCAGCTCATCCGACGGGTTGAATTCTGCAAACCACAGTTGCTGCCTTGAGAAGGTTACCAGCACGGGCAGGTAAATGGTCTTGCCCTGTTGCCACAGTGATTGCATCAGCGGATAGGGATCGATCTCGCCATCCGCTGCCAGATAGGCGGCTATTCGCTGGCTCTGTAATACAAGGGTATGCCGTGCCGTGCGTTGTGCCAGTTGTTCGGCACAGTAAGCGGCTTCGGCGCGGGTGATTGATCGCCGTTGCCGGCGGATACTCTGGCGCAGTCGATGGGATGACATGAGTGGTTCCGCTGGAATTGAACGTCTTTCAGGTCAAATGGAGAGGAGGGCATCCTCCGTACATACCGTTGCAGCTGTTGCCCCTGAACCGAAGGTTCAAGAGGGGGACGGTACTGCTACCTCAGGCTTTCCGCACATGGCGGACATGCACACCGGTAACAGTTAGGTCCCCTGGTTTGGTGATTAGGCTCAAGGAGATCTCAGCCACTATCGAATACAACAGGGGATGCCCAAATTTAATCAGTGATGACGACTATGGCGTCAGTTCAGTACTTTTTTTCCGTGTTTGGCCAGTGTTTCTTCAATGCGTGCATTGAGTTTCTCGAGCCGGTTAGCCGTTGACTGCGTGTGCTCGGTGTCCAGGTAGCCTGAGCGGATGGCCTCATGCGCCAGGTTTAAACCCGCCATCACGGCAATTCGATCAATACCGACGACCTTGCCACTACTGCGGATTTCCGACATTTTTGTGCTGAGATGTTCTGCGGAGGCGATCAGTTCGTCTCGCTCTTCATCCGGACAGGTAACCAGGTATTCCTTGTCCATGATCTGAATCTTGATGGCATCAGTCTGCTTGTTCATGTGCCTGTCTCCAGTGATTTAAGGCGTGTCACAATAGCGTCGACACGGCTGCGTACCTGGTCGTGTTTTTCAAGCAGGTTGGCCCGCTCACTTGCAGTTGAGTCCTGTTGTATGCGCAAGGACCTGTTTTCCTGGCTCAGACGTTCAACTGTTTCCAGAAGGCCGGCGACCAGCTCTTCAAGTCGCGAGAGTTCCGCATCAATCAGTGAGGGTGTCATTTTCGTTGTCATGCGGCCAATATAGTGCGGTTGCCCTGCGCGGTCAATGCCACGATGGATAGAGGCGGGGCAACGGGGTTTGATGTCAGTGTGGTAATCTACCCGAGACGCGCCGATTGGCAGAGGCGTTGCAGCGATTACCACCATACACAGCGAGGGATTATGTCGCAGGATACATTGCCAGTCAGCCACGATGGGCTGCAGCAGATATTGCTCGCGGCTAATGCAGAAGGGGGTGCCAGTGAAGCACATGGTTTGCTCGCCGGTATCATCTGTGCGGGCGGCAAACCGGCGCCGGAACTCTGGCTGGCGCATTTGCTTGGTGAGAATACCCTGAGCGCTGCAGCCGTCGAAATCCGCAAGCAGTTAAAGACGCTGCATGACGATATTTTGCGCCAGTTTAACGATGATGCATTCGGTTTTGAGCTGTTACTGCCCGGTGATGACGCGCCTCTGTCCCTGCGTACCGAAAATCTGAGCCAGTGGTGTGGTGGATTTCTCTACGGGCTTGCACTGGGCGGCTTTCGTGAGGGAACTGCGATGCCGGAGACTGTTGATGAAGTCATGAAGGATTTTTATGAGATCTCACATGCACGCTTTGCCTACGAGACGACGGATGATGCGGACGAGGCAGCCTATATGGAAATCGTTGAATATGTTCGCATGAGCGTGCTGCTGCTGCATGAAGAGTTGCAACCGGTGCCGACTGGCGCACGCTTGCAATAGACCGGGGTCACCATGATTACACGCAAAGAATTCAGCCGCCGCCGCAAGCAGCTCATGCGCATGATGGGCAAAAACTCGATCGCCATTATTCCAACTGCCACGGAACAGGTACGCAACAGGGATGTGGAGTTCCCGTTCCGGGCTGACAGTGACTTTTATTACCTGACCGGCTTTCGTGAACCGGATGCAGTTGCGGTATTGATACCGAAGCGCCCGCACGGCGAGTATTTGCTGTTTTGCCGCGAACGGGATCCCGAGATGGAGACCTGGACCGGCAGGCGTGCCGGCACCCGTGGGGCCATTGACAGCTACGACGCCGATGATGCCTTTCCATTCAGTGACATCGATGAAATTCTTCCCGGGCTGATGGAAAGTTGTGACCGCGTGTACTACACCATGGGGTCGCGGCCACAATTTGACCAGCGCGTCATGGAATGGATCAATCGCCTGCGTGAAGGTGCGCGTACCGGTATGCGCACACCCGACAAGTTTGTGTCTCTGGAGCACCTGTTACATGACATGCGACTCTACAAGAGCCGCTCGGAGATCCGGGTCATGCGTAGCGCTGCGAAGGTTGCCTGTAATGCACACAGGCGTGCGATGCAGGCTTGCCGTGCAGGGATGAAGGAGTATGAGATAGAGGCAGAACTGTTGCATGAATTCCGCCGTGCCGGCATGGTGCCGGCTTACTCAAGTATCGTCGGTGGCGGTGCCAATGGCTGTGTCCTGCATTACACCGAAAACAGTGCACCGTTAGATGACGGCGATTTACTGCTGATTGATGCCGGTGCCGAGTACGATTGTTATGCCTCGGATGTGACCCGCACCTTTCCGGTCAATGGCCGTTTCAGCGCGGCGCAAAAGGCATTGTATGAAGTGGTGCTGGCCGCGCAGACCGCCGCCATCAAAAAGGTCCGCGCAGGCAATCACTGGAATGACCCGCACGAAGCCGCGGTCAGGGTGCTGACCCGGGGGCTGCTGAAGCTGGGCATTCTCAAGGGCAAGCTGGCGGACCTGCTACGCAATGATGCCTACCGGCGTTTTTATATGCACCGTACCGGCCACTGGCTGGGTATGGATGTGCACGACGTCGGTGACTATAAAGTAGGAAATGAGTGGCGTGTGCTGGAGCCGGGCATGGTGCTGACGGTTGAGCCAGGCCTGTATATTCCCGCGGGCAGTCGCGGGGTTGCAAGGAAATGGTGGAATACCGGCATTCGTATCGAGGATGATGTCCTGGTCACACCGGACGAGCCGGAGATATTGAGTGATGCGGTACCCAGGACGGTTGCCGGGATAGAGGCGTTGATGAATCATGCCACAGTATGACGTAATCATTATTGGCGGTGGCATGGTGGGAGCCAGCCTCGCCTGTGCCCTGTCTGGGCAGGGCCTGCGCATCGCACTGATCGAGGCGATCGAGCTGGAGACACGCAGTGAAACCGGTTATGACGATCGTGCCATCGCACTGGCCTATGGTACCCGGCGCATCTTTGCCGGGCTGCAGTTATGGGGGGCACTGGCTGCGGATGCCACGCCCATCCACCGCATCCATGTATCGGATCGTGGTCATTTCGGCATGCTGCACATGGACCGTGCCGAAGAGGGGCTGCCGGCGCTTGGCTATGTGGTTCCCGCGCACGCTATCGGCCGGGTCCTGGCGGAAGCCATGACAGGCATCAAGGAGCTGGACAGTTTTTGTCCGGCCACGGTCACGGCAGTAAAACGGACAGCCGCAGCCATTGAGGTTGAACTGTCCCATGAGGGAATCATGACAACCCTGACTGGGCGCCTGGTCGTGGCTGCCGATGGTGCCGACTCACCGGTCCGGGAACAGTTCGGCATTGAAAGTAGCGTAAGCGACTATCAGCAAACAGCCATTGTCACCAATATCACCCCGCAACTGGCGCACAACCATGTTGCCTATGAACGCTTTACCGAATCCGGACCGCTGGCACTGTTGCCTATGACCGAACAGCGCTGTGCCGTGGTCTGGACCATTGCCTCCAGTCAGGTCGAGTCCATCATGGCGCTGGATGACGCCGGCTTCGTTGCCGCACTGCAGGCGCGCTTCGGCTATCGACTGGGACGGCTCGAGCGGGTCGGACGCAGGCAGGCGTGGCCGTTGCGACTGGTGCAGGCAAAGGAAACGGTGCGCGAGCGGCTGGCGCTGGTGGGCAATGCGGTGCACACCCTCCATCCCATCGCCGGGCAGGGTTTTAACCTCGGTGCACGGGATGTTGCGGTACTTGCCGAGGTGCTGGTGGATGCGATCAACGCAGGCGAGGATCCCGGTTCGCTGCAGGTGCTGCAGCGCTATGCGGACTGGCGACAGCACGACCACAGAAATGTCACCGTGTTTACCGACGGACTGGTCCGCCTGTTTTCACTGCCGGCGCTGGGTGTGGCGCGCAGCGCCGGCATGCTGGCACTGGATCTGGTACCCCCGGCGAAGCGCCTGCTGACCCGCGTGACCATGGGGCGTTCAGGTCGTACGTCGAGACTGGCGCGCGGCTTGCCGTTGTAAGTCGATGGCTGTCATTGCACCCGCTACCCTGCAGCCGGCCGTGATCTCTTTGTCACGGGCCGATTGTCCTGCATTCCCTGGCCATGTCCCGTTTTGACGTCATCCTCATCGGTGGCGGCATCGTCGGTGCAACGGCCGCCTGTGCACTGGGCAAGTCCGGTGTGCGCGTCGCCCTGATCGAAGCGCGTGCACCGCTTGCCCCCGAGGTGCAGGCACCCGACCCCCGGGTGTTCGCCATTACACGTGCATCAGAAAGGATATTCAGGTCGCTGGGTGTATGGGAAGCGATGCATCAACAGGGTGCCTTTGCATTCGGTGAAATGGAAGTCTGGGATTCCGGCGGTGAGGGGGTTACCCATTTTGACTGTGCCGAGATCGGGGAACCCTGTCTCGGGCATATTATCGAACCGCGTTTTATTCAGGCCGCACTCTGGCGGCAACTGCAGTCAATCGATGCTGTTTCGCTGTATTGCCCGGCATGCTTTCAGACCATCAATGTGCACGATGACAGGGTAGAGGTAATCCTGGAGGATTCACGGCCGCTCAGTGCCGGGCTGCTGGTTGCCGCGGACGGCAGTCGTTCACCGGTGCGCACGATGCTGGGCATGGAAACGCATCGCCATGACTATCGGCAAAGCAGCCTGGTCGCACTGGTGAAAACAGCTGAGCCACACCGGAATACTGCCTGGCAACGTTTCCTGCCGGGTGGGCCGCTGGCATTTCTGCCGATGGCGGACGGCTGGAGTTCCATTGTCTGGACCATGCCGTCAGAACGTGTCGAGCGGCTGCTGACCGCAGACACGGAGGTGTTTCACGAAGAACTGGCCGCGGCATTTGAGTACCGGCTCGGCGCGATTGTTGCTTCGGGTGAACGCCAGGCCTGGCCGCTGCAGCGCCTGCATGCAGAACAGTATGTCCTCCCGCGGGTTGCCCTGATCGGTGATGCCGCCCATGCCATTCATCCCCTGGCGGGGCAGGGTGTGAACCTCGGGTTGCTGGATGCGGCGGCACTGGCGGAGGTCCTCATCGGCGCAAGGCAGCGCGGCAAGGACCCGGGCAGCCTGCCGGTGTTGCGACGCTATGAGCGCTGGCGCCGTGGCGACAACCTGTTAATGATGATGGCCATGGATGGTATCAACCAGGTCTTCAGTAAGCCGCGATCACTGCTGCACCGGACAGCCAACCTGGGGTTGTCACTGGTCAACCGCTCCGCTGTTGCCAAACGGCAGTTTATGAGGCATGCCATGGGTCTCGGTGGAGACTTGCCGGCGCTTGCCACTGTGTCTGAGGAAGTGTCTTTATCTGATTGATCTGTTTTGCCTAAATTCAGGCAGGATCTGAACAGGTCCCGATCCATCCTGCCGCTGTACATCGACTCCGGAAAACCAGCGGACTGTATCGCGGTCTTCGCCGGGGTAATGAGTTATTCAGCGTTTCCTTGCCTGGGTGTTGTTGTTTGAGGGGATATGCCCGGGTAGTGGCAGCAGCGGATGAGACTTCTATATAAATAGTCAGGCATCTGGCACTTGCTGGCGTGCAGGAGTATATTTGCTCCTCAACTTAATACTGCTGCGGGAGAGGGTTCCAGGTTGCCAGTCGCCTGGAAACGCCGAAGGCGCAACACGCTCGGAAACGCTCAGGCAAATGGACCGTGGCAGCAGTTGACTCTGGAGAGCGGTTGCAGTGCGACCCACCGAAGGGGACCGGCGCGTCATTGATGGCGTGGCCACTCTCTCAGGTCACCGGACAGAGGGGCGACGGTTAGCGCAGGCTGCCGTCGCCCTTTTTCATTTCTGCCGACAGATTTTTACAGAGAAAATAAAAGATATGAGCAACAAGACCCCCCTGTATGAAGAACACCTGGCTGACGGTGGCAAGCTGGTCGATTTTGCCGGCTGGGAAATGCCGATCAACTACGGTTCCCAGATCGAGGAACACAATAACGTGCGCCAGGATGCCGGCATGTTTGATGTCTCGCACATGACGGTGGTTGATCTGAACGGCGCGCGCACGCGTGAATTTCTGCGCTATCTGCTGGCAAACAATGTGGATCGTCTCAAGGAAAGCGGCAAGGCGCTGTACAGCTGCATGCTGAACGAGGACGGTGGCGTCATTGACGACCTGATCGTTTATTTCCTGCGTGACGATTATTTTCGCATGGTGGTCAATGCCGGTACCCGCGACAAGGACCTTGCCTGGCTCAACCAGCAGGCGGCTGCCTTTGACGTTACCGTCAGCGAGCGCCCGGAACTGGCCATGATCGCGATACAAGGCCCCAATGCCCGTGAAAAGGTGCTGCCGTTGCTGGGCGCAACGGTACGCGCCGCGGCGAGCGAGTTACAGCCTTTTTTCGGTATCTTTGACGGGGACTGGTTTATCGCACGCACCGGCTATACCGGCGAGGACGGATTTGAGATTGTATTGCCGGCCACGGATGCCGTGAGTTTCTGGCGGCAACTGCGAGCTGCCGGGGTGCGGCCGACCGGGCTGGGCGCGCGTGACACCCTGCGTCTGGAAGCGGGTATGAACCTGTATGGTTCTGATATGGATGAATCTATCAGTCCGCTGGAGGCAGCGCTTGGCTGGACCGTTGCCTGGGAGCCTGCCGAGCGGGATTTTATCGGGCGTGCCGCACTGGAAAAACAGCGCCAGCAGGGAACCTCGCAGAAACTGGTTGGATTGATACTGGAAGGCAAGGGCGTATTACGCAATCACCAGAAGGTGATTACCGCGGGTGAGGGCGAGGGTGAGATTACCAGTGGCAGTTTTTCTCCGACACTGCAACGCGCGATTGCCTTTGCGCGTGTGCCGAAGGCGACGGGTGATACCTGCCAGGTGGATGTACGTGGCAAGCTGTTGCCGGCCCGGGTGGTGAAACCACCGTTTGTCCGCAACGGGGAAGCACAGATAGAACTTTGAACAAGGCACATTACGAGCAAATCAAGTGAGGAAATCATGAGCAACATACCGGTTGAACTGAAATATGCGAAAACGCATGAATGGGCCCGCAGCAATGATGACGGTTCAGTGACCGTGGGCATTTCGGACAATGCCCAGGATCAGTTAGGCGACATGGTATTTATCGAATTGCCGGAAGTTGGCCAGACGGTTACCGCCAGGGAGGCCTGCGCCGTGGTGGAATCCGTGAAGGCGGCCTCCGATGTCTATGCACCTGTGGGTGGCGAGATCCTCGAGGTCAACGAGGCACTGACCGACAGCCCTGAAACCGTGAACCAGGATGCCTATGGCGAGGGCTGGTTGTTCCGATTGCAGCCAGTGGACGTCGCGGAAATGGATGCCTTGATGGGCGGTGAGGCCTACGAGCTGTTTCTCGCCTCCGAGGCACATTGAGAACGACCCCTTTGATTAGGTCGCGCTGCCCGTTCGTCACAGCGCGACAGCCATAATGGCGAATTATCAGGATTTATAACCTTACACAGAACATAACGACTGCCATGCCTTTTATACCGCACTCAGAAACTGATATCCGCAAAATGCTGGCCACCATCGGGGTCGAAAATATCGAGGCGCTGTTCGATGAAATTCCAGCCAACCTGCGCATGGGCAAACTGTCCGGTGTGCCGGAGGGTTTGATTGAACAGGATATTGCCCGCCTGATGATGGAACGCGCCGAGGCTGATGGCCGGCCGTTGTGTTTCATGGGTGCCGGTTCCTATGATCACCACATCCCGGCTGCCGTCTGGGAGATTACCACGCGGGGTGAATTTTACAGTGCCTATACGCCCTACCAGGCAGAAGCCAGCCAGGGCACGCTGCAACTGATCTATGAATTCCAGACCATGATGGCGCAACTGACCGGGCTGGATGTCTCCAATGCCTCCCTGTACGACGGCGCTTCCGGCCTCGCCGAGGCGATATTGATGGCGGTGCGCGCCAACCGCAAGTCGAAGTCACATCGCATCCTGGTGCCGACCACGGTACACCCGGATTACCGCAGAACCGCGCACACTATAGTCAAAAACCAGAACATAGAACTGATCGAGGTGCCGTATTCCCCCGAGGGCGGGCATACACTGACAGACTCGTTGAAGCCCTATGAGGGTGAGGATATTGCCGCGCTCGTCATCCAGCATCCGAATTTCTTCGGCATCCTTGAAGATGTGGACTTGCTGACAGACTGGGCACATCAACAGGGCGCGCTGGTCATTGCGGTCGCCAACCCGATTGCCATGGCGTTGCTGAAACCACCCGGTGCCTGGGGCGAGAGTGGTGCCGATATCGCCTGTGGTGAGGGTCAGCCGCTGGGTGTGCCAATGATGGGCGGTGGCCCCTATTTCGGATTCATGTGCTGTAAAAAGGACTACGTCCGGCAGATGCCCGGTCGCATCGTCGGCCGCACCCTGGATCGTGACGAACGCATTGGTTACACCCTGACCCTGCAGGCCCGTGAGCAGCATATTCGCCGCTCCAAGGCCACTTCCAATATCTGTACCAACCAGGGATTGCTGGTCACGGCCGCGACGATACACATGGCCCTGCTGGGCGCTGAAGGCCTGAAGCGCGTCGCGCAGGCCTGCCATGCCAACACCCGCAAGCTGGTCGCGGCCTTAACGGCCAGCGATTGCGTCGAAACGGTCTTCAACCGGCCCTATTTTCACGAGGCCGCGTTGCGCATTTCACTGCCACTGGAGAATGTGATGCGGCCGTTGCATGCACATAACATCCTGCCGGGCTATGCCCTGACAAGAGACTACCCGGAGCTGGGGGATGCCTTGCTGGTGTGTGCCACCGAATTGCGCAGCGATGCGGATATCGAGACCTATGCCGGACATCTTGGCCGGGTGATTGAAAAGCAAACCGCGGCTGGCTGCCCGGTAAAACCGAAGATGGCCTGAGGCCATCAACATCCAAACAGTTAGTAGGAGAGCAATCATGGCTACAGTGACCTTGCAGGGGAATGAGTTCCATACCAGTGGCGAGCTGCCCGCAGTCGGCAGTACAGCGCCTGACTTTCACCTCGTCGACGGCAAGCTGAACGATGTCCACCTCGCCGATTACAGTGGCAAGAAGCGGCTGCTGAATATTGTTCCCAGCCTGGATACACCGACCTGCGCTACATCGACACGGAAGTTCAATGAAAAGGTGGCCGGTCGTGATGATGTGGTGGTGCTGGTCGTGTCTGCTGACCTGCCTTTTGCACAGGGACGTTTTTGCGAGACCGAGGGAATCAGCAATGTTGTACCCCTGTCCCTGATGCGAAGCCGGGGATTCGCCAGGGACTACGGCGTACTGATGACCGACGGTCCACTGGCAGGCATTACTGCACGCGCCGTGGTGCTCATCGATGAACATGGCAAGGTGATCTACACCCAGTTGGTGCCCGAAATTGCAGATGAACCCGACTACGCGGCCGCGCTGGCTGCCTTGTAAATAAATCTTCCGCAGGAGCGATTCGCTCAAGGCCATTCACGGTTGCAAATCGCTGCTGCAGAAAAGTTGCCGGACTACATACCCATGCTGATATTTGAACACTCTCACACCGGTCGTCGCGCACAGGCGCAGGCGCCACAGTCCAATGCCGATGTCTCGGACATTCCGGACGATTTCCTGCGTACGGAAGCGCCCGGTTTGCCGCAGGTATCCGAGTTGCAGGTGGTGCGTCATTACACGCGCCTGTCGCAGAAAAATTTCTCCATCGATACCCAGTTCTACCCGCTGGGATCCTGCACCATGAAATATAACCCGCGTGCATGCAACACCCTGGCGATGCTGCCGGGTTTCCTGGCACGCCATCCGCTTGCGCCGGTCTCCATGGGACAGGGATTTCTTGCCTGCCTGTATGAACTGCAGGAAATGCTCAAGGACGTCACGGGCATGAAAGCCGTGACCCTGACACCGGCAGCGGGTGCGCAGGGTGAATTTACCGGTGTTGCCATGATTCGTGCCTACCATGATGCCAATGGCGACACGGCACGCAACGAGATCCTGGTGCCGGATGCGGCACACGGTACCAATCCGGCAACGGCCGTGATGTGCGGTTACAAGGTGCACGAGATCCCTACCGACAGGCACGGTGATGTCGACATGGAGGCACTGCGCGCAGCCGTGGGTCCGCAAACGGCCGGCATCATGCTCACCAACCCGTCAACGCTGGGCGTGTTTGAACGCCGCATCAAGGAGATCGCGGACCTGATCCACCAGGCCGGCGGCCTGCTGTATTACGATGGTGCCAACCTCAACGCCATCCTCGGCAAGGTACGCCCGGGTGATATGGGTTTTGATGTCATCCACATGAACCTGCACAAGACCTTCTCCACGCCGCACGGTGGCGGCGGTCCGGGTGCGGGTCCGGTCGGAGTCAGCAAGCGGCTGGAGCCGTTTATCCCGTTGCCCATTGTCGGTTACGACGGTGACGAGTACTACTGGATCACGGAAGACGTGCGCCCGCAAAGCATTGGACGCCTGTCTGCCTTTATGGGTAATGCGGGTGTGCTGATGCGCGCCTATATCTATGGCCGCATGCTGGGCCGTGAAGGCATGCACCGGGTGGCCGATTTCGCCACCCTGAATGCGAACTACCTGATGGCACGGCTGACCGAGGCCGGCTTTGATGTGGCCTTCCCGGGACGCCGTGCCACCCATGAGTTCATTGTCACCCTGAAGCGCCAGCAAAAGGAGCTGGGGATTACCGCCATGGATTTCGCGAAGCGGCTGCTGGATTACAATTTCCATGCACCGACCACCTACTTCCCGCTGCTGGTCCCCGAGTGCCTGCTGATCGAGCCGACCGAGACGGAGGCCAAGGAAGAACTGGACGCCTTTGTGGAGGCCATGATCAAGATCAAGCAGGAAGCCGAAAACAGCCCGGAACTGCTGAAGGAAGCACCGCATACCCAGCCGGTCCGGCGTCTGGACGAGGTACGGGCGGCCAAACAGCTTGACCTGACCTGGAGCGCCTGACTGCCTGCACTGCCGTCACCGCTGCTACCTTACCATGGCTACTGATCCCGATAATGGCGGTATCCGCAGGCTGATAAAGGCGACCGGGTATTCCCTGCAGGGACTGGCGGCAAGTTATCGCCATGAAACAGCCTTTAAACAGGAAGTCGCGGCGAGCGTGGTGCTGATACCGCTGGCCTTGTGGCTTGGGAACACCGGGCTGGAACGGGCCATGCTGATCACCGTGTGGGTGCTGGTACCGCTATTCGAGCTCGTTAACTCCGCGGTCGAGGCAGTCGTTGATCGCATTGGTCCGGAATTGCACGAGTTATCCGGGCGCGCCAAGGACATCAGTTCTGCTACCGTCATGATTGCCTTGATCAATGCAGCCGTGGTGTGGCTGCTGGTTTTGTGGTGACAGGTCCTTGTTGCCTGCTATTTGAACTTACTAAACCGGGAATTATTCTATGTCAGCACTCATCTGTGGATCGTTCGCCTACGACACCATCATGGTGTTCAAGGACAAATTCAAGAACCATATCCTGCCTGACAAGGTGCACATCCTGAACGTGGCCTTTTATGTGCCCGAGATGCGGCGTGAGTTCGGCGGCTGTGCCGGTAATATCGCCTACAACCTGAAATTGCTGGGTGGCGAGCCGCTGCCCATGGGAACGGTTGGCAGCGACTTCGGGCCCTATGCCGCGTGGATGGACGTGATCGGGATTGATCGCACACATGTCACCCTGATTGAGGATCGTTTTACTGCACAGGCCTATATCACCACGGATACCGATGACAACCAGATCACCGCCTTTCATCCGGGTGCCATGGATGCCTCCCATGAAAACCGGATCACGGATGCCAGCGGCATCCGCATTGGTATGGTGTCTCCCGATGGCCGCCAGGGCATGATCGATCATGCCAGCCAGTTTGTGGATGCCGGTATTCCCTTCATCTTCGACCCGGGCCAGGGGCTGCCGATGTTCGATCGCGAAGACCTGTTCACCTTTATCGACCAGGCCAGCTGGGTCAGCGTCAATGACTACGAGTTGCAGCTGCTGCAGGAACGCACTGGCATGTCGCCACATGAAATTGCCGAGCGCGTAGAGGCGCTGATCGTGACCCTCGGCGGCGAGGGTTCGCATATCTATACGGATAAGCAACGCATCGACATCCCGGCCGCGCCGGTTGTCAGGCTCAATGACCCGACGGGATGTGGCGATGCCTACCGCGGCGGCCTCCTGTTTGGGCTGATGAACCAGCTGGACTGGGAAATAACGGGCCGGATTGCCGCGCTCATGGGGGCCATCAAGATCGAACAGCACGGGACCCAGAACCACAGCTTCACCCTGGATGAATTCAGGAGCCGCTACCGCTCCAGTTTTGGGGTGTCGCTCGACTAGCCTGCAGGGCTATTGAATAAAAAATATGATATTAATCAGTAGGTTGAAAGATAAAGCAATAGCTTGTTGACGATCCGTGGAAAGGTCCGTGATGACGGGTTGAATCTACGCACGCCAGCTGTTGTCGACTCATGCTTTATGCTGCATTCGTGCCCATGACCCGGTCCCTCACGAATGGTGAGGCGCGTGGTATCTGAACTCCCTGTATATAGACTGGTCTGGACTGGTAGTCAGGCAGGCCATGAGGAATTTTCAATTATGAGTATAAAAACAGCGCGTCACGTCCCCAGATGCCTCAGCCGGGTCTTGCTGCTGTTGTTGCTTGCGAACCCGCTCGCGGTCAACGCCGAAGGGCTGGTCGCCAAGACGATATTCCTGGTGGATGAAGGCGACAAGATTGTGGCTGCAAACGCCGCAACCGGGCAGTTTTTTGATCTCCCTGTCCACGCCAAGGAAAAGATCCTCGAACGCTATGTGGCGAATGCGGTTGCCATCCTGGTGACCAACCAGCGCTTTGCCGGTGTCGGTAGCTATCCTTCCGGCTGGAACAGTGTGCGGCGCATTGCCGACGAGAAACTGGTGAGTGCCGAGGTGGTCGACACCTCGGCACTGCTGGTCACCTCGGACCGCATATTGACCTTTAATGGCGACAACGGTTCGTGGTTCGAGAGACGGCGCTGATCAATTCGGCTTTACCTGAATGGCGCAAACTAAATAAGCCTGCCACGGAAACACACAGAAGGACACGGAATGATTTCTGATAAGGCACTCGTTGTTCCGTGTTTCTCCGTGGACTTCTGTGGCCAATTATAGCTTTTGTTGATAACGCGGCTTTATCTGTCTTTCTTCAACAATTCAGCCAGCCCTGCAAGCGGGTTATGGGTGGCTGCCTGGCTGCGCTTGTTCGCGGCATCGGTATCGCCGACGCTCTCGCCATCCAGGTAACGGGCATGCTCGTTATCATGGCAATACAGGCACAGCAATTCCCAGTTACTGCCATCCTCCGGGTTGTGGTCGTGATTGTGATCGCGGTGATGCACGGTCAACTCGTGGACATTCGCGCGGGTAAATTCGCGCGAGCAGCGGCCACATACCCAGGGGTACATCTTCAGCGATTTTTCGCGATAGCCCTGCTCGCGCTCTGCCTGTTTGCGTCGGGCATCGGCCACGATGGCGTCCAGCCTGCTGTGTTTTGATGGTGGTTGCTTATGCGTCATAGGGATGCAGGATATCTGTGAAACGGGCTCCCGGCAAGATTGTCAGGTCTTCTTGATGTGCTTGATATAGCGCGGATGTGCAATCTGGTTGACCTTGAGGGACTCACCTGAAATGGTAAAGCAGGTGTCGTTACCGGCAACGCACAATTTGCAACTAACTGTACCGCGCCAGCTGATCGGTAAGGGTGCGTGATCGCGGTAGGTAAAGATGTTATCCGTGAGATCACCGCCCCTGAGCTCGCAGGGGCATTGCGGCAGTTCACCCTCGATCTCGATACCCTTGAGGGTCAGGTCAAGCGCCTGTGTCCAGAGCGAATCTTCAATGGCGTTTTCCATTTCCTGCACCAGCTGCACCTGTGAAAAGTGCAGCGTGATGTCATCCTCGCCCTGTTCAATACTGGCCAGTTGCGCACCATGTAGCTGCAGTATTTGAGTGGTATCGCTCATGGGTGTTCCTTTGTTTGAGTGTCAGTGATCAGGGTTTTGAAGCGGTTGATATCCGTTAGCGGTGCACTGCAGGTGTGGCCGCTGCACACGTAGGCTACGGCTGCCCCCCGGGGGGTGCGCTCTCCCAGTTGCCCGGGCAGTTGCCCGGCTGTGTCGGGAATAGTAAGTGTCAATCGTCTTGGCGCATAGGGGCGATTGACCAGTGAACGCCAGTCCGCGGTTGCGACGTCCGCACCACGAATGATGACGGTCTGCAACGGGAACAGTGATTCTTCCAGTGCCAGCAGCAGGCTGGCGTGGCCATGCGGCATGCTGCGGATTTCCCCCCAGCTGGCTTTCAGGGTGTTTTCTGCGGCTTGCAGGTAGCGGCTTTCACCCAGCAGGTGCCCAAGGCGACCCAGTACCTTGGCCGCGATTCCGTTGCCGGAGGGCGTGGCCTCGTCATGATTCGGCTTGGGGCGCTGGATGAGTGCTTCATGGTCATCCGAGGTAAAGAAAAACCCTCCCTCCGGGTCCTGAAAGTGCCTCAGCAGCACCTCTGCCAGTTCAATCGCAAACGACAGGTCCGCTGCTCGCCAGCGCACCTGCAGCAGTTCCAGTATGCCGTCGATCAGGTACACATAGTCATCGAGGTAGGCATTCAGGTGGGCGCGGCCGTCCTTGCAGGTGGCGAGCAGGCGGCCGTCCTTCCACAGTGTCTGGTAAATGAAATCCAGTGCGCGTTCCGCCGAGGCCGCCCAGTCTGGCCGGTCGAGGTGACGTCCGGCAATGGCCATGCCGCGAATCATCAGGCCGTTCCAGGAGGTCAGTATCTTGTCATCCCGGCCTGGCGGGATGCGGCGTTCACGTACCTCCAGCAGCGTGGCGCGTGCACGCTGGTCGAGCTGTTCGATGTCAGACTCTGCGAGGGAGAATTCCCTGGCAAGTTCTGACCGGGTGCGGAACACGTGCAAGTGCCACTGTCCTTCAAAGTTGGCGGCACGGTCCAGGCCATAGCGCCGCGCAAACACAGCATAGTCATCCTCGCTCAGCAGCGCCTTCACTGCGGCCCGTGTCCATACGTAGTACTTGCCTTCCTCGCCTTCAGAGTCGGCATCGAGACTGGAGTAATAACCGCCTTCGGGTGCCTGCATGTCACGCATCACCCAGTCTGCGGTCAGCTGGCAGACGCGATGGAACAGGGGGTTACCGGTTGCCGCCCGGGCCTCGGCATACAGGGCCAGCAGCGCGCCATTGTCATAGAGCATCTTTTCGAAGTGCGGAATCATCCAGTGATCATCCACCGAGTAACGGCAGAAGCCGCCGCCAAGCTGGTCGAAGAGTCCGCCGCGCGCCATCTTCTCCAGTGTAAACACGGCCATGTGCAGGGCGCGCTGGTCGCTGGTACCTGCCGTGGTACGTGCACCTGCCCAGTGACGCAGCAGCCGCTCTATATTGGTCGGGTGCGGGAACTTCGGTGCACTGCCGAAGCCGCCATCACGTTCATCGAAGGCCTGCTCAAGTTGCTGGCGCGCCGTGTCCAGGGGTAACGGGCTCAGCGAGGTGGCCGGGTCAGCCTGATGCATCGATTGCAGGGCCTCGACAAGGGTGCTGTTCTGCTTGCGGATGTCGGCTTCATTGTCGGCAAGGTAGTCGTGCACGCGTTGCAGCAGGTCACGAAAGGACGGCATGCCATGACGCGGTTCATTCGGGAAGTAGGTGCCGGCAAAAAACGGCACCCTGTCATCGGGTGTCAGGAACACGGTCAGTGGCCAGCCGCCGGAGCGCCGCGTCAACAGCGAATGCGCGGTCTGGTAGATCTTGTCGATGTCCGGGCGCTCTTCACGGTCGACCTTGATATTGACGAACAGCCGGTTCATCAGTTCGGCCGTCTTCGGGTCCTCGAAGGACTCGTGGGCCATGACATGGCACCAGTGACAGGCAGAGTAGCCGACGGACAGCAATATCGGCTTGTTTTCCCTGCGTGCCTTCTGCAGTGCTGCCGTTCCCCACGGGTACCACTCCACCGGATTATGGGCATGCTGCAGCAGGTATGGACTGGTCTCGTTGACGAGGGCGTTGTGGTAATCGTTTCCCTGGTTCATGGCATCCCTTTCGTACTGTCGTGCGCCGCAGTGTACTATAGATGCCGCATCAAACCCTGTACCCGGCGCCTCTATAAACACCTGATCAGAGTAAGGAAATTGAGTGGACCTGAGTATCGTCATACCCGTGTTCAATGAAGTGGAGACCATCGCTCCACTGCTGGATGAACTCGATGGCTGCTTCGGCGCCGGGACTGGTTATGAAATTATTGTCGTCGATGACGGCAGTATCGACGGCACTGCTGCGGTGTTGCAGGCGGCCCGCCAGTCACACCCGCAGCTGAGGACCTTGCGCCACCGTGAGCGCTGCGGGCAGAGTGCCGCGATTGCCTCGGGGGTGAAGGCCGCACGCACACCGTGGATCGCGACCCTGGACGGTGATGGCCAGAATGACCCTGCCGATATTCTGAAGCTGTACCGCATCATGGACGAGTCATCCGATGATGTGCAGATGGTTGCCGGCTATCGCAAGCAGCGCATGGATGGCTGGTCAAGGCGTGTGACATCGCGTATTGCAAATGCGGTCCGGGCCGCCGTACTCCATGACAATGTGCCGGATTCGGCCTGCGGCATGAGGGTCTTTGCACGGGCCACGTTTCTGGGCCTGCCGCAGTTCGATCATATGCACCGTTTCCTGCCGGCGCTGGTACAACGCCAGGGTGGCAAGGTGCTGTCTGTCGAGGTGAATCATCGCAAACGCCTGCACGGGCAGTCAAAATACGGCATCCACAACCGTCTCTGGGTCGGCCTGATCGATATGCTCGGGGTGCTGTGGCTACAACGACGCGGCAAACTGCCGGTTGTCTCTGAAATACAGTAGCGTTGATGGTGGCGAGATATATTTTCCGTGGCTTGCTGGTGATCGTTATCCTCGTGCTGTCCAGCTACCTGTTGAAGGATGTGCTGGACCAGGGCTGGATGGATGCGCAGGTGCGGGATCGAGGTGTCGCCGGTGTGCTGCTGTTTGTGCTGGCCACTGGTCTGCTCGGCAGTGTCGGTTTATCACGCCAGCTGATCGCCTTTCTGGGCGGATATGCCTTCGGGTTTTTGCAGGGCTTTGTGCTTTCCATGCTGGCGGTGCTGGCGGCATGCATCACGACGTTCTATGTTGCTCGCGGCCTGTTGCGTTCCTTTCTGGAGAGGCGCTTTTCGGCACGCATTCAACGGGTTGACCGGTTCCTGCACCAGAATACCTTCACCATGGCCCTGCTGGTCCGCCTGTTGCCGCTCGGCAGCAACTGGATGATCAATATTGCCGCAGGTGTTTCCAGTGTCAGGAAATGGCCGTTCTTTCTGGGTTCCGCGCTGGGTTATATACCGCAAATGCTGATCTTTTCGCTGGTCGGCAGTGGCACACGTGTTGACCAGTTCTGGCAGGTAGCGATTGCCATGGCCCTGTTGGTGCTGGCGACGGTGCTCGGCATGGTGCTGTATCGAGGCGCCGGGCGTGGCATGGCGCCGGGTCAGCCGCCGCAGCGGGCCGTAACACTGGACCCCCCGACCCTGACACAAGAATGAAACCACGCTATGCATCCTGGTGGGGATTGCTTGCGCTCTGGCTGCTGGTCCTGCTGACGGCATTATTCACGCGGCCATTACTGCCAGTCGACGAGACTCGTTACGCCAGTGTTGCCTGGGAGATGTGGTCGCGGGGTGATTTTCTCGTACCGTACCTCAATGGTGAACCCTACAGTCACAAGCCGCCGCTCTATTTCTGGCTGATTCATGCCGGCTGGTGGCTGTTTGGTGTGCATGAATGGGTATTGCGCAGCGTTGCACCGGTGATTGCGCTGCTCATCCTGGTGGCCAGCGCAAACCTTTCGTGGCAACTGTGGCCGGGGGACGCTGGCACCGCACAACGGGTCCCTTGGCTGGTATTTGGCAGCATCTTCTTTACCGCGTTTGCCACCTGGGTGCAGATCGACCTGTTGCTGGTGTTGATGACGCTGCTGGCCATGAGCGGGATCCTCCAAGCGGCAAACGGTGCGCGCAGTGGCTGGCTGCTGACCGGCGTTGCCATCGGTCTGGGTGTCCTGTCGAAGGGGCCGGTGATGTTGCTGCAGGTCCTGCCGGTGGCGCTGCTGGCACCGCTGTGGAGGCGTGACGCCGATACGCAGCACTGGTGGCGCTGGTATGGAGACCTGACTGGTGCCGTCATGCTCGGTGCCGTGATTGCACTGGCCTGGGCGTTGCCGGCTGCGCAGGCAGGTGGCGACAGCTATCGGGAAGCCATTCTCTGGGGCCAGACGGCCAACCGCATGGTGCAGTCCTTTGCCCATGCACATGCGTGGTGGTGGTACTTGCCGTGGTTGCTGCTGTTGTTCGCACCCTGGATCCTGTTGCCCCACTGCTGGTCGGCCTTGCGGCAGTCCGGTGTAGCGTCGGACCAGGGGCTGCGTTTTTGCCTGACCTGGCTGGTCGCGGTGTTTGTGCTGATGAGCCTGGTCAGCGGCAAGCAAATCAAGTATCTGCTGCCGCTGGTACCCGCGTTTGCATTGCTGCTCGGCCGGGTATGGAGCCGGACGGGTGAGGGTGTATTAACACAGCGTCCCTGGCTGCTGGCTGGCGTGTTGCTGCTGGCAGGCGGATTACTGGCAGTGCTGCCCTTCGTGATGGACACGGCCGCATGGATCAATAACATTCATCCCCTGTGGGGTGGATTGCTGGTGATCGCAGCGGTTGTGCTGTTGCAGCAGCGGCCCTTGCCGCCGGCAGACTATCCGGCGCGCCTGACGCTGCTCTCTGTGTGGGTGATGGTGGTGCTCCATGCCGGGGTGTTCACAACGGCCGCCCCGGCCTATGATCTGCAGTCGGCCAGTCGCGTGATCGCCCTTGCGCAGGCGGCGGGGCACGAGGTGGCAATGGCCTCACGTTATCACGGTCAGTTCGGCTTTCTGGGCCGCTTGACGCAACCGCTTGTACAGCTGGAGGCAGGTGCGGCGCTGCAATGGGCGGCACACCATCCACAGGACTACCTGGTCCTGATTTCCGGAACTGCAGTTGAAGAGTACCCAAAGGCGATATTTACCCAGCCCTACCGCAGCGGGTACCTTGTCATCCTGACGGGCGATGCGGTGGCGAAGAACCCTGCTGTCTTGCACTGATAGCGGCACACAAGGACTGGCACACACTTCATGACATCAACCAATCTCCCCATCCTCATGCTGAAACGCAACGAGGAGCGACGCCTTGCTGCCGGACATCTGTGGGTCTACAGCAATGAAGTCGACAGCCGCAAAACGCCGTTGACCGCTTTTGAACCGGGCACCCTGGCCGTGATCCAGTCGGCTGTCGGAAAAACACTCGGTAGCGGTTATGTAAACCCGCATTCGCTGATCTGTGCGCGCCTGCTGACGCGGCGTCCGCGTGCCGAGATCGATGCCGCTTTTATTGAGCGCCGCTTGCAAAGCGCATTGCGGTTGCGGGAGTCGCTCTATGACCAGCCAGATTATCGTCTGCTGTACGGGGAGAGTGACGGCCTCCCGGGGCTGGTGGTTGACCGTTATGGCGATGTGCTGGTCGTGCAGATAACCACGGCAGGCATGGAGGCGATCCGCGAGTTGTTGCTGGAGGTGCTGAACCGGGTGTTTGCACCCAGCGGCATATTGCTGCGTAATGACACCCCGGTCCGTGCCCTTGAAGGCCTGTCGCAGGAACCGCAGGTCATTGGTGATGTCCCGGAGACCGTGAGCCTGGAAGAGGGCGGGGTACAGTTTGAAGTACCACTGGCTGCCGGCCAGAAGACCGGCTGGTTTTATGATCAGCGCAGCAACCGTACTGCCATGCATAAATATGTACGCAACAAGCGGGTGCTGGATGTGTTCAGTTATATCGGTGCCTGGGGTCTGCAGGCGGTAGCGGCCGGTGCCAGCGAGGTGTGCTGTGTGGATGCCTCCGCGGTCGCGCAGTCCTTCATGGAAAGGAATGCGGCAGCCAACGGGTTGCAGGACCGGGTTCGTTTTGAGACCGGTGACGCCTTTGATGTGCTCAAGGCTATGCAGGCGAGTGATCAGCGCTTCGATGTGGTCATTGTCGATCCCCCCGCATTCATCAAGCGCCGCAAGGAAATCAAGACCGGAGAGCAGGGTTACGCCCGCCTGAATCGTCTTGCGATGCAGGTGCTGGCGCCTGACGGGATACTGATTTCCTGTTCCTGCTCCATGCATCTGCCGGCAGAGCGGCTGCAACACATCCTCTATCAGTCGGCACGCAAGCTGGGGCGGCAGATGCAGATACTTGAACGCGGCTTCCAGTCCATGGATCATCCGGTACACCCGGCGATAGCGGAAACCGCCTACCTGAAAGCATTATTCTGCCGGGTACCGGCGACCTGAACAGGTATAAATTTAGTACAAGATGAGAATCCCTTCTCCCACCGGGAGAAGGCCAGGATGAGGGGATATGAAATCAAGTAATTATCTTGTTCTATCCCCTCTCCCCAACCCTCTCCCGGTGGGAGAGGGAGTTATCGAAACAGTAGTGTACAAGGAACATCATGCTGACTTACCCTGATATCAATCCGGTTGCCATCGCCATCGGTCCCTTTGAAGTGCACTGGTACGGACTGATGTACCTGGTGGCGTTCGTCACGGGCTGGTGGCTGGGCACGATACGCACCCGCCGTGCGGGCACAGAATGGAAAGCTGCAGAGATCAGTGACCTGGTGTTCTATTTTGCACTGGGTGCCGTACTGGGCGGGCGGATTGGCTATACCCTGATGTACAACTTCAGCGGCTTTGTTGATAACCCGACGGTGATTTTCAAGATCTGGCAGGGCGGTATGTCCTACCATGGCGGCATGATTGGTGTATTTGTTGCCATGTGGCTGTATGGACGGCATACACGGCCGGAGCTTCTTCCAGGTCACGGATTTTCTTGCACCACTGGTGCCACTGGGGCTGGGGGCCGGCCGGCTGGGTAATTTTATCAACGGCGAGTTGTGGGGCAGCCCGACAACGCTGCCCTGGGGAATGGTATTCCCGTTTGTCGACAGCCAGCCACGTCACCCGTCGATGCTCTACGAGTTCTTCTTCGAAGGACTGGTGTTCTTTGCCATATTGTGGATCTTCTCGAGCAAGCCGCGGCCGACCATGGCTGTTTCCGGCCTGTATCTGATCTGCTACGGGTTATTCCGCTTTGCAGTTGAATTTGTACGGGTCCCGGATGCCCACATTGGTTTCCTTGCCTTTGACTGGTTGACCATGGGGCAGCTGTTATCGTTCCCGATGATCGTCATCGGACTCGCCTTTTTCATCTATGCCTATCGTCGCAGTGATGGCAAGGTCAGCTGGTAATCCCGCTATGGCATCATTAGCGCACAGACGGTCATCCGGAGGTTGTACGCAACACCCATGAAACAGTACCTCGACTTGATGCGCCATGTGCGCGATAACGGTACGCGCAAGGAAGACCGTACCGGCACCGGTACCGTCAGTGTGTTCGGCTACCAGATGCGCTTTGACCTGGCGGCCGGCTTTCCGCTGGTGACCACCAAGAAATGCCACCTGCGATCAATCCTGCATGAACTGCTCTGGTTCCTGAGAGGGGATACCAATCTGAGTTACCTGCATGACAACAAGGTGACCATCTGGGATGAATGGGCCGATGAGGAGGGCAACCTCGGGCCGGTGTACGGCTATCAGTGGCGTTCCTGGCCAACCCCGGATGGCGGCAGTATTGACCAGATCAGCCAGGTAATCGAGCAACTCAGGAAGAACCCCGACTCACGTCGCATTATCGTCAGCGCCTGGAATGTCAGCGACATTGAGAACATGGCCTTGCCGCCGTGCCATGCCTTCTTCCAGTTTTATGTCGCGGATGGCAGGCTGTCCTGCCAGTTATACCAGCGCAGTGCCGACATCTTCCTCGGGGTGCCGTTCAATATTGCTTCCTATGCCCTGTTGACCATGATGATGGCGCAGGTGACCGGCCTGCAGGCGGGCGATTTTGTGCATACCTTCGGTGATGCCCACCTCTATCTCAATCACCTTGAACAGGCCAACCTGCAGTTGTCACGTGCACCGCGTCAACTGCCGGTGATGCGGCTCAATCCGGACGTCGATGACCTGTTTGCCTTCCGCTACGATGATTTTGAATTGCAGAATTACGATCCGCATCCCCATATCAAGGCGCCGGTCGCGGTGTAAGCCCCGGTATGAAGATTTCTATTGTCGTGGCCATGGCGGCCGACGGGGTCATCGGGCGGGACAACCAGTTACCCTGGCACCTGCCGGCCGACCTGAAGCATTTCAAGCAGACGACCATGGGCAAGCCGATCCTGATGGGGCGCAAGACCTGGGAATCAATCGGGAGGCCGCTGCCCGGGCGAACCAGTATCGTAATCACCCGCGACCGCACCTACACCGCCGAGGGTTGCGTGGTGGTCAATTCCATTGATGCCGCCATGGCAGCCGCCGCCGGGCAGGACGAGGTGATGGTCATCGGTGGTGCAGACCTCTATCGCCAGCTATTGCCCCGCGCCGATACCATTTACCTGACGCGTGTGCATGAGGCGTTTGATGGCGATACCCGTTTTCCGGAGATCAGTAACAGTGAGTGGCACGAGGTGGCGCGCAGCGATTACGAGGCCGACGAAAAGAATCACCACGACTACAGCTTTATCCGCCTCGAACGCGTACATGCCGGTTGATCCCGGCCGTTCCAAAAAACGTCGCAATACGGGGCTGATTCCCCCTGCTCATAAGGCAGTCTTCGGCTGTCTTTTTACCTAAAAGACAATGGGGTGTCTGAAGTCTTGCTTCGAGACCTTTACCGGGTTTGATCCGCCGCCGTTCGACCTGTTTCGCCAGTCCTCAGTTGTGCAATCGGTGACTGACCTGATGCTCGGACGTTGTACCGCTTCACAGATGACTTACTATTTTGGTCTGCTGCTATGAGGGTCCTGGTCCTTGTCAGTCCGGTAACGGAAAGCTGGTGGATGTTGATGACTCGCAGGGAGGGTACTTTGGTATAGTTGCAAACCCTGTTGTCCGCAATGGGGTATCGACAGGCTTTCTGCCAGAAACGGGATAATTGAAGTGCAGGGATACATTCATGCATCATCACATCCAGTCCGGAACGATGACACGGCCATGAGAGGCCTGAACTGATGCGTATCTTCGTCGCCGGTGGCGGGCAAAGCGCCGAAACGATTGCCAAGCGCCTGATCAGGGAAGGCAATGAACTCGTGATCATGGATCTGGACAGGGCACGCTGCCAGTATCTCGAATCCCACCTCGATGCCAGGATCGTTCACGGCAATGCGGGGAGCTTTACCTCCTGGCGTCGTGCCGGAATCGCCACCGCGGAGATGGTGATTGCGGCGACCGACAGCGATGAAACCAATGTACTGACCTGCCTGATTGCTGATGCCGAGGCGCCGGCCGCCATCAAGGCCTTACGGCTGCGTACCCGGGAGTTCAGTGACTGGGAGAAGATGCTCACGACCAAGGGGGTACGCATCGACCGTGTCATACACCCGGAAAGTGACATCGTGGGACGTATCTACAATGTACTCGCTGTTCCCGGCGTGTCGGATATCCGTGATTTCGCCGGCGGCGAGGTGAAGGTTTTCGGCATGAACGTGGAGCACGACAGCTGGCTTGCCGGCAAGCGCCTGAGTGATCTGGTCCGCGCCGGTCCGCCGAAGAACACCATGGTCGCGATGATCTTCCGCGGCAAGGAATTCATCATTCCTCACGGTGACGAGATCCTGCAGCCCTGGGATCATATCTATGTCGTGACGACGCGGCAGAATTTCGATGCCACCCTGCGTTTCATGGGCATCGAGAAGCAGGCTGCGATTCATCGCGCCTTCATCGTCGGCGGCGGCGAAAGTGGTATTGCCATCGCCGAAGTCCTGGAAAAACAGGGAGTGGCCGTGAAGATCCTCGAAGAGGATGCCGCGCAATGTGAATATGCCGCCGGTATTCTCAAGAAAAGCGTCGTGATTCACGGCGACGGCAGCGATCAGGACACCCTGTTGCAGGAAAATGTCGAGGGGGTGGATGCCTTCCTGGCGCTCACCGCCGATGATGACACCAATCTCATCGTGTCGTTGCTGGCCCGCCAGCTGGGCGCACGAAAAGTAGTGGCGCTGGTCAACCGGGTGCACAATCTTATCCTGGCCCAGCGTCTCGGTATCAATACCACGGTCAGCCGGCGCGTCAAGACCGTCGATGCCATTCTCGAGCTGGTGCGCAAGGGCAAGGTGCTCTCGGTGCGGACCTTCCGGGAAGAGGAAGCGGAAGCGATCGAACTCATTGCCCATGCCTCTTCCAAATACGTAGGCCGGTCACTGCGTGATCTGAATTTCCCGCGGGGCGCCATCGTCGGCGCCATTGTGCGTCCCTACGGCGAGGTGATCATCCCGCGCGGTAGTGCAGTCATTGCCGCCGGTGACCGGGTGGTGTTTTTCGCCGCGGAGAGTTGCGTGGCACAGCTCGAGTCCGATTTTCTCGCCACTGCCGGCGAGGCGTGATGAAGTCCATCGTCGTCGAGCCGCGCATCGTTGGCTGGTTGCTCGGGCAGTTCATCACTGCGCTCGCCGCCGTCATGCTCGTTCCCCTCGGCTATGGCGTGTTGACCGGTGGCGACGAGTTGCGCGCACTGACGCTTTCCGTCGTGATTACCGCGGCCGTTGGAGGGTTCCTGATGGCCTTGTCGCACAGGCGACCAGCGCGGGAGATCAAGCAGCGCGAGGGCATCCTCGTGGTCGTTCTGATATGGCTGTGTATCTGTTTCTTTGGTTGTCTGCCATTCTATTTCTCGCCCTGGTTCCCGGATCTTGCCGACGCCTTCTTCGAGTCCGCATCTGGCTTCACCACCACGGGGGCGACGGTACTCGACCAGGTGGAGATGCTGTCACGACCGATTCAACTGTGGCGCTGTTTCTCCCACTGGCTGGGGGGCATGGGGATCGTCCTGCTCGGACTGGCGGTCCTGCCGCTGGTCGGGCAGGGCGGCATGTATCTCTACCGCGCCGAATTCTCCGGTGCCAAATCCCAACGGCTCACGCCGCGCGTATTCGAGACTACGAAGGCCCTGTGGAAAATCTACATCCTGCTGACGCTGCTGGAGATTCTCGCTCTGTGGCTGGCCGGTATGGACGGCTTCGAGGCCGTATGCCAGTCCTTCTCCACCCTGGGTACCGGCGGATTTTCCACCCGCACCGCGAGCATCGCCGGGTTCAGCAGCCCGGTGATTGAATACATCATTATTGTCTTCATGCTGTTGAGCGGCATGAGTTTCATCCAGCATTACCGGCTCTGGATCGAACGCCAGCCACGCAGCCTGTGGAGTGACTATGAACTGCGCGGCTACTTCCTGCTGCTGCTGGGCGCAACTGCCATCATCGCGTCAGTGCTGCTCTGGAAGAACCACATGGGAGGGGAACAGGCGTTCCGCGCGGCGCTGTTCCAGGCGAGCTCGATTCTCACGACCACCGGTTTCGTGACCGATGACTATGCCGCCTGGTACCCGCTTTGCCAGCTCACTCTGTTCATGCTCATGTTCGTGGGCGGTTGTACCGGCTCCACCGCGGGCGGGATCAAGGTGGCGCGTGTGCTGTTCCTCAGTCGGGTCGTCGACCGGGAGTTTCGTCGCATGGCCGAACCGCAGGGAGTGTTCACGATTCGCCTGGGTGGCGAGACCACGCCCGAGCCGGCCGTGAGCGGCCTGCTCAACCTGGTTTATCTGTCCTGGCTGGTGATTTTCTTCGCGTGGCTGCTGCTGACCGCGCTGGGGGTGGACTTACTTACGTCACTCAGTGCGGTTGTCGCCTGTGTCTTCAACGTCGGTCCCGGCCTCGGTGGCGTTGGGCCGTTGAATACCTATGAACAGCTTCCTGACATGGCCAAGTGGATCCTGAGTCTGTGCATGATTGCCGGGCGGCTGGAATTCTATACCCTGCTGGTGATCCTCACCCGTCCGTTCTGGCAGCGCTGAGTCGCGGGCAGCGATTCGCCGGGCAGGAAGGTCGTCAACCAGCTGCTGATTGATCCCGTCTTGAAGCTGTTCTATGAGGTTACTGGCTGGAATACAGGCAAAATCCGATATTTCTGAAGTTCCCGATGAAGTCAGGAAAGAACTAGCAGCCAGGTCTATGCATTTTGCTGCTGTCGATGCTGCTTGGTTATTGCAGGAACAGCGAAGAGTTTATGAGTTGACAGTGCAGACCAAGATGTAATCCGTATGCCCGGATTCTGAGTCTGCGTCAGCACAATATACTGGCGCGCCATGATGGCAGCTGTTCGTTTTTGTACACGGCTCACGATCGGCGATGAAGCAATGCCCGTTAATGCTGTCCCTTGCCGATCTTGTGATGTTCTGCAACGTATAGCGGTGAGTATCTGTCTAGGCTCTTTTCAAGGCGTCTGCACAGGGGCTCCACCCCCAAGTCGCCCTGGGAGAAGCGAGGTGTTTTTGGGACGAGGTTATTCCCGCGCCGGCACGGTGTCGAAGGCGCGTGTGAAAGGGCCGGTCAGGGCTGCGCTGGGTCTGGCCTCACTATTCGCCCTTTGCAGTTTTCTGATTGCGGTAGTTGCTCTGGTTGCGTATCGGTTGGGCCTTGTCGACATCATTCAGCCGCTGGCTGACGGTCCAGCACTACACCCGGTTACCGCGCTGAGTGTGATACTGCTGGCGGTTTGTGTAGTGCTCACGACGCCGCGTGCCCGTCCGTTCATCGATGGAGTTTGCGCCGTGGTATTGCTTGGCGCACTGGCACGGCTGGCCTTCCCCGATGAAGCCAGCCTTTGGCTCCAGCAACACAATTCGTATCCTGCCGGTCCGGAAACCGACTTGTCGACGGGCACTGCGCTGTGTCTGTTGCTGCTGGCCGCCTCACTGCTGTTGCGCCAGTACGGTAACGCGGTAATCTCGCAAATGATGTCCGTACTCGCGTACAGCACTCCGGCACTGGCTCTGGTCGGGCTCGTGCTCGATATACAGGAGCCCCATGCCAGGATGTCGCTAACCACCGTCCTGATGCTGATCCCGCTGTGTGTGGCTACGGCCTTGAGCACCGTCTTTCACGGTTTCCTGCGGCCGCTGTTCGGCCCAACCCGTATCAGTGCGCTTGCCAGGCGTCACCTCGCGCTGGTCATGATGGCACCGTACTTGCTGGGCCTCAGTATCATCGATATCAGTCCGGATGCCGCCGAGATCTCGTTCCTGATCCTTATAGTCGCCAGCAGCCAGACCGTAGGGCTCGTCGTAGCCTTGCTGGCGCTGTCCTTCGGCAACCTGGAACGTCGCAGCAATATCCTGCAGCGGCGTGCAGAGATGCGGGGCATGCGCGACGGGTTGACCGGAGCAATGAATCGCGCCAGCTTTACCAGTCAGGCCCACCGGGAGATTAGTGAACAACGCAGAATCAAGAGCAATGTGTCTTTACTTTTTATCGACGTAGATCATTTCAAACGCATCAATGATACCTATGGGCACGAGACCGGTGACGAGGTCCTGAAGCGGATCATTCGTCTTATGCGTCGCTGTCTTCGTAAAGGCGATACCGTGGCACGATGGGGTGGTGAGGAATTCGTCGTGTTGTTACCGGCTACTGACCTGAACGGTACACTTCTGATAGCGGAGAAGATTCGGCATCGCATCGAGGTTGAGCATTTCGATGATCTGGCAGCCGGTCTGCACGTAACGGTGTCGATCGGTTGCGTAGAGATGAACAGCGGCGGGGGGCTTGATGAACTCGTCGCTCAGGCGGACGGGGCTCTCTACGAGGCCAAGCATCGGGGACGTAACCAAACCGTCGCGGCATAATCGCAGAGCTGAACGGGTCCATCCTGTCCGGGGCACAGAAGAGGTCACACACTGAGACAGCTGGCTGGACTCCTCTCCAGTAACCGTTTGGTTGGCGCCAAACCGCCCGGGTGGAAGGATCGCCGCTACCTGTTAGCAGCTTGCTCCTGCTGCCCGGACTGCTGAAACTCATCGGCCCGTACGATGTGCAGGGGCGTATCGAAAGCGCCAGTTAGTAACATTGTCTTCAGTCCTTCCACAGTCCGTTAACTAGTCCTGCAGCAAGCTCTGAATATCACAGTGTATGCTGACGTCAGGTATCGTTGAGATAGCTTGCTTTTTTCCCCGCCATACTCATCTGAGAACCCACCATTGGAATCGGTCTCGCTGGTAGCAGTATGTTCCAGTAAATGTACTTAAAAGCCATTTTCCCCAGGTGATTCAGGCGGGTTTCCTTCAGGAGAGTCATGGGCCCAATGACTGGCATCGGGAATTTGCCGGGGACCGGTTGGATTTCATAGTTAAAGTCAATAAGCACCGCCTTACCATGGCCTGTTTCAATGAAGCAGTTGGCATGGCCATCTGCACATGGCTCGGCGTCCTTTCCAGCTATTTCACGAAGAATGTTGTGTACCACAGCATCTGCCTGAAAATGTGCTACCGAGCCCGCTTTGGAGGCAAGAATCCCGGCATTGTCACCTACCAGGAAGACCCTTTCAGCAACAGTCGACTTGAGGGTTCGCTTGTCGGTGCGCCCAAATCCCAAGCCATCTCCCAGATCGGCCTCTTCAATCAGGTCTGAGCCTTCGTGTGGCGGGACGACGACCAGCAGGTCGAAACCAAGCTCTTGGCCATCAGGGCAGAGTATGCTGTTTTCCGTCACTCTGGCCAGAGAGGCATTGTTTACCACCTGTATATTCTTCTCCGTCAGGATGTGGGTAAGTGCCTTATTGCACACTGGTTTGGTGAAGGCGCCATTTAACGGTGTCACAAGGGTGATCCTCGTTTTGCTACGAAGCCCCCGTTTGGCGAGGTATTCATCTGCCAGGCAGGCGAACTCCAGTGGAGCCACAGGACATTTGATAGGGGTCTCGGCCACATCGATAACCAGATCTCCACCCTTGAAAGACTCCAACGCCCTGGCGAGGCGCATGGTACTGTCAGGCGTATAGAATCCGTGGGCTGTTTTTCCCCATTGGTCGGTGAGACCTTCTACCGCCTCAACGAGCGTTCTGCATCCCAATGCAAGCACCAACCAATCGTAGGCCAGCGTTTGCCTATCCGTGGTTACTGTTCGGTGGTCAGTGTCAATTGCGAGAATTGTTTCACAGACATATTCAATACCTGGGGCAATAAAGCGGACGGTTTCCTTCTGAATATCAGACAGTTCTCGATAACCGGGTTTCTGGAAAGGCAGGAACAACATTCCGGGCTGGTAGGTATGGGTCGGGGACTTGCCTACAAGCTTCAGCTTGAGCGAAAGGTTCCTCCGCTTTGCCTTCTTGAGAAGGAGATTGGCAGTGACAATCCCACCTATCCCGTCACCCAGGACAAGCACATTAATGTCCATTGTGTATCTCGCTGAATTGTAGGGATGGTGTGAGTGTAATCACTTCTGTCAGGTGTACGAGTGTTGAGTTAGCGTATCTGCGTTCGAAGGACTCAGGCACAGCAGAAAGGGATCCATAAGATAGAAAATCTATAGCGTTTTCCATTAGCACACCTGGTCATTAGCTACTTTAGCATCCATAGAGTCCACAATGCATCTCTCCCTGTTGATGAATTCCTGATCACGCCTGATGGGGCATTGTAATTGAAGCAGAAAATACTGCATCTAGATCCTGCAACGTAATGGAAGAATCACCAGTTGTGACCGAAGATTGTTCTTCGTATGACTGGCTGGCGAGGTATGTTTGCATGATGGGAACGGGGAATATTGCATTAACCGGGCGTTCTTTGATTACCCGCGAATGGCAGGTGTCCATATACATGTAGTACACGAACTTCTTTTATAAGGATTCACTGTAGGACGGGGTGGGACTCTTTCGAAATCTTCAAACAGTGGGTTTGAATACTGCTAATTCTGGTGTGGGCTTGATATACATCATCTCCAGTAATGAATCTTCACCTCTCATGGTTTGCCGACAAAAAATGTGGTACTGAAGGAAAAGTGTGCTAATAATGGCTTCTATACATTCACGAATAATAATTAATAAAATTAGTTTCGGTAATTTCTATGAAGCCACAACTTCCCAGAACATATGATACCTGTATGACTTTCGAGATTTTCTTGCAGCCGCTAAGAGCATTGTTACTGTTGGTTTTTGTACTTTATGCGGTACTGCCAGGTGATTCCAGAGCGAGCGTCGTTACAATGAAAACGACGCTGGGTAATATAGATATCGAACTGTTTGATTGGCTGACTCCATTCACAGTAACGAACTTCCTGAACTATGTTAAGGACGGTGATTACGTAAACAGCTTTATCCACCGTAGTGTCCCTGGTTTCATTGCTCAGGGAGGAGGCTTCCAGTTTAGTAACGGTTCGTTTGGCAGCATTGCTGCCGACGCTCCTGTTGTGAATGAATTTTCCTATCCCAATGTGCGCGGTACACTGGCCATGGCCAAGCTGGATGGCGACCCTGACAGTGCAACCAACCAGTGGTTTTTCAATCTTGCGGATAACTCTGCAAACCTGGATAGCCAGAACGGTGGCTTTACGGTGTTTGGGCAGGTGATCGGGAATAGCATGGATGTCGTGGACGCGATTGCCGCATTACCCAGATATGATATTACAAGTGTCAGTCCTGCCTTCACTGACGTACCGCTCAACGGGTATAACGGTACTTTTGATCCCGCCATTCAACTTGTTAAAATCAATGCTGTGGATCTTGTTGAACTCCCTACCACGGCCGTTGACCTGTATGGCAGCATCAAGACAGTGGACGGTTCTGGTATTTGCGCAATGGTATTAGCCAGTGGTCAATTTATGTTCTCTTGCAATCCTGTAGGTCTTTTCTCTCTAGCCAGTCTCCCGCGTACGCAGGATGGCACGGTGAAACGCCAGATCTATGCAGATGGCTTTTTTCCGAAGATCGATACAATGATGGGTTCCAGTAACGATATGCTAGTCATGACGCGTTCAGGTACCTGTCCCGCTTACAATGGACCTTACGCTTCCGCTTTTATTCCCGGCTCTGCCGGCAAGCGTATTAATATCACCGGCAAGGTGCTGTCGCAAAACACTCAAACACCAATCTGCGCCATGGTGCTGGCAAATGGGAAGCACATGTTCTCCTGTGACGGTTCGGGCAGCTATGCACTGAACATCCCGCTGGATACCAACGGACAGTTCAAGCTGCAGGTTTATGCCGATGGCTTCGCGCCGACGATCCAGACCTTTGACGAGTTCATGACTATAAACAATGTACGCATGGCGCGTGCCGCTGAGTGTCAGTAACTGAAATAGAAGATAACAATGGCGGTGGCTCGGTCGCCGTATTTGTTTGTGCTGAATGTTCACAATCGGTCGGTGGGTAACACGTGTTCGCCTGCAACCTGCCGTGCTTTCCGGGTACGGGATGGAACCGACATAAAGTTACTGTTCGCCTGCAAGTTCTAAGCAGGTAATTATTTCTGCTTATATAACTTGTTTGGCTACCTGTGGATGCCGGGTGTATGCTTCCGGTAACCAGTCAAATAAATACATAACGAGGAGTCACTGATGATAAAAATACCAGTAAAATCTGCCAGCCCTGCTTGTCTTGCCCTGTTCGCTGCAGCTGCATTAGCCTGCATTTCGCTACCCGGTCATGCCTCCAAACTCACGGCCACAGCCGACATAAAGGGCTGTGCAGACGCCAGTATTTCGGGGAAGGCGACCCTATGGGAAGAGGTGACGGACGAAGGTATCAAGGAAGTCACCATCCGTCTCAAGGTAGAGGGCTTGTCTGATGGCAAACACGCGGTGCATATTCACGAAACGGCAGCCTGCGAGCCTTGCGGCGCAGCCAATGGCCACCACGACCCTGGGCCTTTCGGACAGTCGCGTCCGGACAGCGCAGGTGACACCGTTCCCGCAACAGATATCAATCACCCTTATCATATGGGCGATCTCATCAACATCGAGGTGAAGAACGGCTGGGGTATCATGAAGCATACAAGCAACCGGGTGACCTTGTCAGCGGGCCGTCTCAGCCTGTTTGATGCTGATGGCAGCAGTATCATTATTCATACCAATGAAGATACCTACTGTGACGAGGAAAGCGATCTCAAGAAAGGCTGTGCAGGTGGTTCGCGCGACGCCTGCGGAATCATCATAGCTGATTGAAATCAGCTGGTGGCTATGGGATTTAAGTTCATCCCTCTGCACCTCTTGCAATTTCCGATGTTAACCAGCCACGACCTTCCTGGCGTGCCGAAACGGTTGCGGTACTGGTATGTCATCAGGCCTGACTCGCCGTTGAGCCGTTCCACCCCATCTTCGTAAGCTCGATTATGGCTCATTCGAGCGCCGCCTTTTCATGGTGCTGTATGTACGGAGTTGGAGCGTTCCTGCCGCTCGCCAGTCGTCCGGGAAGGGCGGGAGGTGTCCGTTTGTACTCCTTTATGAGTTACGCACTCGTTGGAATTAGATAGTCGGAGAAGGTCTGGTTGGCCGTTCTGAAACATTCGGCCTACAAAACTAATCGTCCTCGTCATCGGTCGCCACATCAATAACAGCTCCTGTGACCTTGAATGGGACCTTGACTGTTTCGACAGCCACTGTGGTAACCATTCCAACAGTAGTCCCCACAACCATGGCTGTGCAACCCTGCAGCATCAGCAATACAACAACTACAGTTAACGTTTTCACTACAGTCCTCCCACGGGCATTCAGACAAATACGGCGGCTCTGATAAGCATAATTCCTGGTACGGGATACTTGTGTGATAGCAGGTGCAAAACGGACAAGTGAACTACTGCGAGCCTGATATCACGTAATTTGCGTAAATCTGTGATGCATGCCAGGCCCCGGCGTGCGGTCGGACACAGATAGTTTACCGCTACTTGCCTAACATGAAACCATCGAAACAGCAGGCAGACACGGAGACAGACATGCACAAGATTATTATTGGGATAATGGTTATTTATTTCCTGGGCGACCCCGGCATGGAGACTATTGCATGGCTTGGTGGTATGAAGAATTATGTCATTACTGCTGTCATCGCCCTGGCTACAGCACCCTTCATCGTTTCCCAACTCGACGGTTGACCTCTGCACTGTGACGGCCCCGACACCGTCATTCGTGCAACAAGTAGGTGACGACCTTCGGGTCGTCATTTTGTATGTGACTGAATGTCGTGCTGTGGCCGTGCTCGCTACTACAGCCAGTCATCATAAAAACTCTGTGCGGGTATTTCCAGAGCGACCGATTTCCCACAAGTAGCCGTTAAGTGTGCAAAAGATACTGACATTAAGACCTCTGTCACAACTGTGCCTTCTCGAGCTGTGACTTACCTGCTTTCAGATTTTCCGACGCATGTGTTTGAGTGTGCGAGCGCCGTAGGTGGCTGAATGTGGTTTGGCAAAGGGATGACCATTCCGCCTGTAGCGGGTATTGCAGCAACAGGCAAATTCCCGGCTGTGCCTTACTGGATGATGCGATAATAATAATGAGCCTAGCCCGGTATTTGTTGCCCTGCACAGGGCAGGGTGAAACGCTGTGGCGTGCCGTCGATGCGTAATGCCGTTAATTCACCGCCCCAGAGACAGGCCGTGTCCAGCGGGTAAATGCCTGCTTCATCAGACGGCCCCAGCGTGGACCAGTGACCAAAGACAATATTCAGTTCCCGGCTCTTGCGCTCCGGTAGTTTGAACCAGGGCAGATATTCCGGTGGCTGGCTGCCCGGTGGCCCCTTGTATTTGAGCTTCAGGCAGCCGTCTGCATCACAAAAACGCAGCCGCGTAAAACAGTTCACAATGAAACGCAGGCGTTTCCAGCCGGATAGCTCTTTGGACCAGCATTTTGGCTTGTTGCCGTACATATGCCGGATAAAGGCGGGAAAATCCTCGCTCTTCAGCATGACCTCGACTTCCTGTGCGCATTGCCGGGCCAGTCCCAGGTCCCATTGTGGCGGCAGTCCGGCATGGATCATGGTGAAGCCGAGCGTTTCATCGTGGTGCAACAGCGGTTGTTGCCGCAACCACAGGATCAGTTCATCGCAGTCGGGTGCGGCCAGAATGGCATCCAGTGTATGGTCATCCTCGCTGAGCGGGTGTCCCTGTGCGGCAGCGATCAGACTCAGGTCGTGATTGCCCAGTACGCAGACAGCGCGGTCACCCAGGCCACGAATGAAACGCAGGGTCTCCAGTGATTTTGGACCGCGGTTTACCAGGTCACCGGCAAACCACAGGCGGTCATCCGCAGGATTGAAACGCACAAGTTCGAGCAGCGCCTGCAATTCATCAAAGCAGCCCTGAACATCGCCAATGGCATAAATCGCCATATTACTGCCAACTAGTGCAGGGTTCTTGGAATCGCGAGTGTAAAGGGCGGGATTTCCGCATCAAACTCATCGCCGTCGTCAGCCACCATCTGGTAGCTGCCACGCATGCTTCCAACCGGCGTGGATATCATCGCCCCACTGGTATACTGAAAGCCTTCACCCGGGTTGAGGTGCGGCTGTTCGCCAACCACGCCATCACCCTTTACTTCCTGGATGTTGCCGTGGGCATCCGTGATGATCCAGTGTCGCGATAACAGTTGTGCAGGCTGACCACCTTCGTTGCGGATGGTGATCGTATAGGAGAATACATAGCGCTCGTTGTCAGGTTCGGATTGCCCTTCAACATAGCTGGTCTCGACTTCGACTACGATGTGGTGATTGTTTTCGGTGTCCATAATTTTGAGTGCAGATTGTTCGGGTTCGTGGGTGCAAGCATACCCTTTCCATCCCGGGGTGACAAAATACTGACCGCCTGCTTCTGTTAGCCAGGTCACGGCCGCGGTTACCATCAGATGATAGCTTGCCATCGACTTGACGATGTCGGCAGTAAAGTATAACACACTGAAATATATATAAATATATCTTGCAGACAAGGAAGGGGCAAGGCTTTCGCCATGCAGGCAAAAACTTGAGGCCGGATCACTGAAAATGTGACCCGCTGAGCGGAAATGATGGGCAGGAGGGTGCACGATAAGGGCAAGCCTGGAGCAGTTAATGGCCTGAAGAATAACCTGCTATCCGCAACGAGGTATGCCATGTTCAAACCTAAGCACAGCTATCGCAAGCCGGATCCACTGATGCTTCTGGTTATATTCACAGGCCTGGCCGTGTTGATGACATCGGCAGCAGTTGCAGCCGAACCGGTCTTCAATACCATGAGACTGTCAGACCTCAAGGATGGGGACCTGGTGGTTGCCGACGTCGGCAGGCAAGGTGCCGGGTTGCATCTTTCCTGCCAGACAAGTTCCTACCTGTATCAAGCATCCAGTGCATCCAGCACTCACCCCGTTAGTTCACGAGCAGTATCATCATCCCCGGCATTATTTCTGTCCGTGAAAATTCCCTGGTAGTTTTCAGTGTAAGGGCGGATCTGCGGTAACGACGGTCCGCACTCCCTGATGTGCCGGGACGTCGCAGACCGCGGGGCATTTCTTTCCAGCAAGGCCCTCATGATTTCTTCATTAAGTCCGCTTGCAATCAGGTGCCTGTCATGACAGCACAATGTGGCGGGCAATTTCAAATTGGAGACTTGCAAGATAAGCGGTAGAATGATCCTGTACAGGCAGTGCCCTTCACTCACATGTGCATGGAAGCGATGAACAATTCCAGTAATGACTGATTCTGATTTCCTCTCTGAGTCACCCTTCATCGCTGCCGTCGATCTGGGTTCGAACAGCTTCCATATGAAAGTCGTGCGCGTTGTCGGTGAGGATCTGGAGGTCATTGACCGTATTCGCGAGATGGTAAGGCTGGCCTCCGGCCTGGACGAAAATGTAAATCTCACTGATGAGGCCATACAAAGGGCGACTGCCTGCCTGTCGCGATTCGGTGAGCGTCTGCGCGATATCCCGTCGGAGCAGGTGCGCGTAGTGGGGACCAATACCTTGCGCCGCGCGGGAAATGCAAGACTGTTTATCAGGCTTGCGCAGCAGGCACTGGGACACCCGATAGAGATCATTGGCGGACAGGAGGAAGCGCGCCTGGTTTACCTCGGTGTTTCCCACAGTGTGGGACGCACCGAAGGACGTATGCTGGTGGTTGATATTGGTGGCGGAAGCACCGAACTGATTATTGGCCGGGGTTACCAGCCGCTGCACCTCGAGAGTATTTTCATAGGTTGTGTCAGTCTGAGTCTGAAGTTTTTCAGGGATGGCTCGATCACCCGCAAGCGCATGCAGCGGGCCATTACAGAGGGGCGCCTTGACCTGGAACCGCTGGAGAAGGCCTATCGCAGTATTGGCTGGGAACAGGCGATTGGATCCTCAGGCACGATTCGCACTATCGAGAAGGTCGTCATTGCCCATGGTTGGAGTGACGATGGCATTACCCCGGAGGCGCTGACCAGGCTGCAGGATGAGCTGGTCAAGGCAGGTCATGTCGATGCACTTGAGTTGAAGGGCCTCGGAAAGGATCGGGCGCCGGTGTTCCCGGGTGGTGTGGCGGCATTAAGCGCCGTCTTTGAGGGCCTTAAGATTGAGCGTATGTGGGCGTCGGATGGCGCATTGCGTGAAGGGCTGTTGTATGACCTGGTGGGAAGAACCGAACACGACAGTGTTCGGGAACAGGCGGTCGCCAGCCTGATGAGTCGTTACCAGGTTGACCTGGAACAGGCCGCGCGTGTTGAACAGACAGCCCTTGACTGCTTTTCACAGCTGGCAGAAGGCTGGCAACTGGACAGGCATGATACCTACAGGCAATGCCTGATATGGGCCGCCCGTCTGCATGAAGTAGGCCTTGCGATCGCGCACAGTAAATACCAGAAGCGTGGCGAATACATTATCCGGCATTCCGATATGCTGGGCTTTACCCGCAACGAACAGCAGATTGTGGCCACGCTGATACGAGCCCACCGTTACAAGTTTCCATCGACGGTGCTCAATGAACTCAGCGAGTCGCTGCTGGAGCCGGTCACCCGTCTGTGTATCATGCTGCGCATTGCCGTATTGTTGCGTCGCGGTCGAAGTGATGAACAGCTGCCGGAAATATCGATAACGGCTAAAAACAGCAAGGTGCTACTCAGGTTCCCCGAAGGCTGGCTGAAAGAGCATGCCCTGACTCGCGAAGACCTGAAGCAGGAGAAGAAGTACCTGCGAGCCGCCAAGATGAAACTTGCGTTCAAGTAGTACTGTTTAACCGGCATTCCCGGCTACTCCTTGTCCGGACGTGGCCAACTGGCAGTATTTGTCCTGCACCCTTTATTCGCTGCGGCCCTCAATAGTTCTGTATAAACCGAGTTGACCATTGGGAACTTCGGTTAACGATCGTAGCTGTTTTGATGTGCTTGTGCGTTACGCCGCCAGTGAGTGAGGCGTGTCGTGATGCGCATCACGGCATTCCGGGTGACAGTTGAGACAATGAACAATAATTGCTTACCTGACAGGAGTAAGGCGCTCATGAAAATACAGTATATCGTAATGGCAATCGGGCTCATGGCTTTTGAAGTACATGCTGACAGTTCTACATTGGATGCAGCAATTGGCGGTGGTATCGGTGGTGCTGCGGGTGCGGCCATTGGTAACGAGGTCGGTGGTCGCAACGCGGCAATTGTCGGTGGTGCACTGGGTGCTGCGGTTGGTACAGCGATCAATACCGAGGAACCGCATCATCATTCTGAATCACATGATCAGCCGGATTTTCACGATGTTCGCTATTACGACAGACGCGAATATGACCAGCCATCGAGCTATCGATTCTGCCCACCCGGACAGGCGAAAAAAGGGCATTGCTGATTTTCGAAAATTCTTATACCTCGCGCTGCCGGATTTCCTGCAACCGGCTGGCGAGGGCTGCAAACTCCTCAATGCCAAGTGACTCGGCTCGTGCCGAGGGATCTACATCCAGCCTGGAAATATCGTCAACATCCAGCAAGCCGCGCAGGGTATTGCGCAGTGTCTTGCGACGCTGCGAAAAGGCCTGTCTGACGAGCGTCTCAAATGCGTCCTCATCAGAAACCTGCACCATAGGCTCGGTATAAGGCTCCAGTCGGACAAAGGCCGATTCCACTTTGGGTGGCGGCTTAAAGGCTCCGGAGCCGATGGTAAACAGCGGTGTGACACGGCAGCGGTATTGCAACATGACCGAGAGACGGCCGTACTGGCCGGAGCCCGGGCTGGCGGCCATGCGTTCCACGACCTCCTTCTGCAACATAAAGTGCATGTCCCGGATGCACCGGTGCTGGTCCAGCAAGTGAAACAATAATGGCGTGGAAATGTTGTAGGGCAGGTTGCCGATGACGCGCAACGGCTGCTGAGTGGCAAGCTGGCAGAAGTCGAAGCGTAGTGCATCGGCACTGTACATGGTCAGTTCACCGATAGTTTTGCAACGCGCCTGCAACGGACCGATCAAATCACGATCCAGTTCGATAACCGTGAGCTTTCCTGCAGCTTCCAGCAGCGGGCAGGTAATGGCACCCTGTCCCGGGCCGATTTCCAGCAAGGCATCGGATCGTGTTGGCCGGATAGCACTGATGATCCTGTCGATGATCACCGGGTCGTGGAGAAAGTTCTGGCCGAACCTTTTCCGTGGACGGTGACTCAAGGGGTTATCCTGGTATTAGTCATCATTAACAGTCAGTTATAAAACATCAAAATGGATTTACCCACGCGATTCACCTGTTTATATCCACGTAGGGTGCGATGACAACTCGCATCGATATTCGCATCGATATTCGCATCGGTCATTTTCGAGGGAATCTATTGCTGGCTCAATAATATCAGTTGTTATGATTCAGATAGGCTTTTGATTGATTTTTGTGTTGTTGAATACAACTCTGACAAGTATTCACGAACAAGGGGGTTTATGAAAAATATTTTCCGCATACGAGTCCACCATCCAGTGACTGGAACAGATTGCCGATATGTGGGAAACAATAAAACATGCAAAGGGGCGCGGGAAGTGAGAGTTGGTTGGATATGTAGTAGTGTCTGCGTATTAGAGTAGGGGCTAAATGGATTATGCCCTCAGATCTGGATATTGCATGGTCAGCCCCAAATCTAAAACGGGCCTGGCGTTGGACGACAACAAATACGGAAGTCAGGTTCAAGAATTATTTCCGGCATATATTTCGAGCCTATTCCTTAGCGCCGAACAAGAATCTGGCATATCTGAAGGGGCGGCTCAATGGCGCCTCCTACCGGTCCTGTGCCACAAGCTCTTCACGGCATTTGACGTTTGATATCAGTGCGTCATCCACTTCGCGGAAGGCTGCCTGCACGGTCTGTGCTCGGCTCCGCTCATCGTTAATCGTTCCGTCTTCTTTGAATGATTGGTATCTTGTCAGTTAGGTGGCTTTAGCCTGCTAGGCGCGGCAGCGAACACGCGGGACACTAGTCGTCCAAAGAAAACTTTGTGGTCGCAAGGAAGGGGTAGCCATTCGCCACTCAACGGGGCAAGCGTCGAGCGTGAAACACTGGCCTCCTTCCAATAGTTGCCAGGCAACCGGACTGTTTACTTGGTAACCGCCGCCTCCATGCGCGCCTTGAAGCGCTCTCCGTAATCGACAAAGGTTGCGTTGATCGCATCCCAGGACATCTTTTCTCCAGCCGCTTTCGGTGACTTGTCGACTATTACCCCCAGGCGCTCACCGCTGACCGAATCCAGCAGTTCCATTTCAAGCACGGCTTCCTGGAGCGAAATGCGCAGACCGGCGGCATCCGCTGCCGCGGTCGCAACCAGGCCGACCGGCGTGTAGTTAAGAATGCTTTTCTTCTTTTTAGCGAGTTTCACGTTCGTGAGTGCGGCACGCAAATAAAGAATACCCGGGCCGCTCTTGTTGAGTACCGGGACCTCCGGCTCAAGCGTCTCGGTCAGTGCTATGGTGAAGCCATCTGCCAGGGCCTTCAAATCATCGGCGTTCAGGCCCTTGTATTTCGAATCCTGACTGATGAAGATCGTGATGGGCTCAATCATCACCTGCGTATAGTATGCGCGGTCGAGGTCGGGCTTTAGCCAGATCATCGCACCCGTACGATCAGCGTCCTGCCCAAGCGGCGGCAGATCTTCTATGAATACAGTGTTATCTGCAAGGGCCTGTTGCATAGACAGCACCAGCATACCGGTGACCAATAGTACTAATCGGTTAATCATTAGAATGTTCTCCTTTTCTTAGCGTAGTTATATCAACAACAACCCGGAGAGTTGCTGATACATGATTATAAACGTTGATACAGTAAAAAAGGGGATCTCGACAATCACCGCGGCAGATCCTCCTTAATCGGTCCGCTTGTCGACACGGTTGCAACATACTACACGCCCCCTGGCACAGGCCGCTGGATAATAATGGTCACGGAATTGACTTTTTTGGACAATGCTGGGTAAGTTACCGACATTAGATCATCAACAGATCATCAACGCGGGATTTCGTGGATATGCGACAGGGGAGGGCGAGACGCAGCAACGAAGAAACGACCGTGCGAATCGGCAGCACGATGGCGATTCCGGCCGTCCTCAGAAGTCTGGGAGCGGATCCGGCCGAGGTACTGGCCGAAGCAGGGTTCGACCTGAGGCTGTTCGACAATCCCGACAATCAGATTTCCTACGCAGCGCGAAGCCACCTGGTGAGTCATTGCGTGGCCAGGACCGGTTGCCGACATTTTGGACTCCTGGTCGGTCAGCAGGGTAGTTTGTACGGCCTGGGCCTGTTGGGCTTCCTCGCACAGAACTCCCCGGATGTAAGAACTGCGCTGCAGAGTCTTGTTCGTTTTCTGCACCTTCACGTTCAGGGCGCAATGGCAGAACTCGCGGTCAATGGCGAGCGGGCTGTGTTTAGCTACGACATTTACCAGCCGCATGTCGATGCCAGCGACCAGATCTGCGATGGCGCAGTTGCCATGATGTTCAACATCATGGGCGTCCTGTGTGGTCCCGACTGGAAACCCTCCCAGATCCTGTTTGCACACCGCAAGCCGAAGGATGTCGGGCCGTATCGCCGGTTCTTCCAGGCACCCCTGTTCTTCGATGCCGAACAGAACGCACTGGTGTTCTCTACCAACTGGTTGAGTCATCGTTTGCCGGGAGCCAACCCCGAACTACACCGGCTGCTACAGAAGCAGATTGAAGCCCTTGAGACCAGGTACAGGCACGATTTCATGTCACAGGTACGGTGCCTGCTGCGAACAGCCATTCAAACGGGTCACTGCAGGGCAGAGCAGGTTGCCAGGCTAATTTCGATGAGCCCCCGCACACTGAATCGCCGCCTGAATGCCTCCGGCACCAGTTTCCATGCGCTTATGGATGAATGCCGCTTCGAGATCGCCCGGCAGTTGCTCGAAACCTCAGACATGGATGTGGCGCGGGTCGCGGGCGCTCTCAACTATGCCGACGCGAGTGCCTTCACGCGGGCATTCCGGCGCTGGAGCGGAACCACGCCGGCGCGCTGGCGGGCGATGCACGACCACGAACCTGGCTAATACCCGCCGGTAGAGGCTTCTCCCTTGTTGTCCAAAATAGTCAATTCGGTGACCATTATTATCCAGCGGCCCGCGCCAGGAGCGCGTATTATGTCGCTACCATCGACAAGCGAACTCAAAAGGTGGATCTGTCCCGGTGATTGGAGACACACTCGCGGACATGAAAAACGCGAATTTAATCTATGTGAACCAACCCAAGGAGAAATCCAAGTGAAATCAGAAAAACTAAGCGCCGCGCTACTGTTATGTACCCTGTTCGCGTTGCCCGTGTGTGGCGACAGCAGAAACAGCCCCTGCAGCACCGGCAGAAACAACAACTGCGACACCGGCTACCTCTGCGAATCCAGAGCTGATGTTTGGCGACTACGAAGCCGTGGGCTTCCTGACTGATTACTCCAAGATCTCGAAGACCGCAGAACGCTGATGGTTCCTACGAGTATAAGGACACCACCGTCGACTATGGAAAGTACAACAAGCTGCTCGTCGACCGCATCAAGATCTTTTTCAAGGACGACAGCGACTACAAGGGAATCGATCCCGACGAGCTGAAGGTGTTGACCGACTACTTTTATGAGGCAATCCAGAAAGAGGTGGGTGATGCCTACCCGATGGTAACGGAACCGGGTCCTGACGTGCTGCGCCTGCGCGTGGCGGTTACTGATCTGGTGCCGAACAAACCCGAGGCCTCTGTTGCAACACTGGTCGTTCCTTTCTTGTGGGTTGCCGATGCCGGTAGCGGTGTCGCAACGGGTGAAACCGGCAGTACCGTGTTCACCGGCCATGCCAGTATCGAAGTCGAGGCCCTTGACAGCGACAGTAGTGAACAGCTTGTTGCTTTCATCGAAACGGAACCCGGCAAGAAATACAACTGGACATCCGGCGTCACGAAGGGCGTCAAGAGCTACCTTAAGTCCTATTCCAAGTGGGACTATACCAAGCAGGCCATGGACAGCTGGGCACACCTGCTGCGCGTGCGTCTCGACGCGGCGCACGGCATTACCGACAAGAAATAGGCCCGTTTAAAGGCTGATGATATCCACAGGTATTGCAACCTGAAGGGCGACACATCATGACTGCAATAATGCAATGAGGTGTTCTATGTTGAAACTGTATGCTGCCGGCATCGGCTTGCTGCTGCTTTCCGGCTGCGCCTCCTACGGGGTGATCGACAACACTGTACTCACGACCGAACGGAATCAGCCCAACCCTATTCGATGAAGGCAATTCACGGCAGAGGAAGGTACGGAGGATATTGGGCTGGTGCTCGCTTTCTCGGGTGGGGGGACACGGGCCGCTGCGCTGGCCTACGGGGTGCTGGAAGAGCTGCGCGACACCACAGTGATAATCGATGGACAGCCACGCAGGTTGCTCGACGAGATCGACACCATCAGTTCCGTCTCCGGCGGCAGCTTCACATCCGCCTACTATGGGCTGTACGGGGAACGCACCTTCGAGGACTTCAAAGAGGTTTTCCTGACGCAGGATATAGAGCACGAGTTGGTCCTGGGACTGTTTAATCCACTGCGATGGTTCGGCTCAGAGGGACGCACCGAAATGGCGGTGGATCTCTACGACGAGAAGATATTCCACGGTGCAACCTTTGCCGACATGCAGCGCGCGGGCGGCCCACTGATCCTCATTAATGCATCGGATTTGGCCTACGGGGTGCGTTTTTCCTTCGTTCAGGAGTATTTCGACCTGCTCTGCTCGGACATCAACACGTTCCCGGTGGCGCGGGCCGTCACTGCCTCATCCGCGGTACCGATCGCTGTTTCCGCCTGTCGTGCTCAAGGACTACCAGGACTGCCCGCTAGTGGGGAAACCTGATTGGCTGGAAAGGTCCGCAGAACTCACAGCCAACAACCCGGCGATGGGGCAGATTATACGGGGCCTGGAAACTTACTACGACCAGCAAATCGCAAATACGCTCACTTTGTGGACGGAGGCATCACCGATAACCTGGGCCTGCGTGCAGTCTATGAGGTGTTAGGACTCGCGGGCGGCCCACAGACGTTTTACAGGAAAACAATGGGATCCAGTACCCGCGCTACGCGGTTGTCATCTCCGTTAACGCCTCCACGGAACCGGAACCGGAGATGAACCAAACGAACAAGAAACCATCGTTTGGGGAGACCATCGGTTCGATGAGCAGTGTACAGCTTCACCGCTACAACGACGCGACCATTGGAAATCATGCGGCGGAGCCTGGACAAATGGACGCAGGAGATGTCAACACCGGACCGACAGTCCATGCCATATTTCGTCAAACTCGCCTTTACGACATCCAGCAGCCAGAACAGCGGGCCTTCTTCAATGCAATCCCAACCAGCTTCAATCTGAGCGAGGAGCAGGTGGACAGGCTAATCGAAGCCGGCCACGAGCTGCTGCGAAACAATCCGGACTATCAGCGCCTGCTGGCTGATCTCGGGGGTGCCCAGGTGACAGGCAGGTAGGACACCGGCCATATAAAATGCAGGTTATTTTAATTATCAACGCAAGTAAGAGGATAACCATGATGCTTATTAGAAAATGCTCGCGACTCGTTGCGGCCTGTGCCGTTGCAGTGACCTTCGTTTGTTTCAACGACTGTCTCCGCCGAGGAGCTGGATGGTTCCAAAGACATTGTTTGTGCGGTACTGCATGTCGTTGCCTGCATAAAAGATGGAGACATGTCTTGAGGGGCAGGCCAAGACCTTTGATCTGCCCGCACTCATGATTGTGGATGCAGAAAACAAGCGTCTTGCGAGGCACCTACGAGAGTGGTCACAAGGCCGTTTCGCCGATAAAAAACAAGGAACTCATGAGTGAACAACTGGTTTTGCAAGGCGTCGAGAACGGTCGTGGCTGGACAGCTGTCAATCAACACCAAGACGGGCAATATGAACGGGTCAGGGGTTGGTGACGACGTGAGTTTTCTGGTGCATGGCACCTGTACAGCGCCTTAAGGAGAGATGGATATGGGAATTCGAAACAAGATTGTTCTGGCCTGTGTGCTTTGCACCGCCACCGTGGGTACAAGTCTGCCGCTGTACGCCGATAATGCCGGCGCCTTCATCGGCGGGGTTTTCGCAGCGAAGGTAGTTGATAACATGAGTCGCCGTACCGCAGCCGAGGAACAGCAGGCGGCCGCCGCCCAGGCTCAACCTGTGAAACAGGCTGCACCTGTGCAAACGGCGCCTGCAAAACAGACGGCGGAGCAGCGTCTGGCAGAACTCGACAAGCTGGCGGCCGGTGGCTACATCACGCCGGAAGAGTACAAGAAAAAGAAGCAGGCCATTATCGACAGTTTGTAACCTGCCTGTGCAGCATTATGCTCCCCGGACAAGCAGTTGCTTGCCCGGGGAGTTGCAGGTAAGGGCGTTATTAACATGAGCAAGGGTAGTGGCCTCGATGGAATTCAATAACGGTATCTTGCAACTCGGCGCTTTTATGTCGGTGACACTGGGCATTGTTGTGCTGTTTGTCGGCAAGCGCGTCAATGATGTGGTTGGTTTTCTCAGGGAATTCAGTATACCGGAACCGGTTACCGGTGGCCTTTTAGCATCCCTGCTGGTTGCGTTGCTGTTCCTGGTCAGCGGTATCGAAATCAGTTTCGATCTGGCGGCACGGGATGTCCTGCTGATTTACTTTTTCACCACTATCGGTATCAACTCCAGCCTGAAAGACCTGTTGGCAGGCGGGAAACCGCTGGTGATCCTGCTTGCAATCACGATCGCCTATATGTTCGTGCAGAACCTTACCGGCATCACGGTGGCCGCGTTATTCGACCAACCCGCAGCGGTCGGTATGCTCGGTGGTACCGTTTCCCTGATTGGCGGGCACGGGACGGCGATCGCCTGGTCACCGCGAATCGCCGAAGACTACGGAATATCCAATGCGATGGAGATTGGCATCGCCTGCGCGACATTTGGCCTTATTCTCGCCAGTTTGATGGGCGGGCCGATCGCAAAATTCCTCATTTCGAGGCACAAACTGACACCGGCAAAGGAGGAACCGCTGGATATTGGTGTATCGGAAAAACAGACGGACAGTCTCGGCATCGATCATCTGGACTTTCTGGATGCCATTCTTGCCATTCATGTGTGTGCTATTTTCGGCTTTCTGCTTAACAATGGGCTGGAAAGTCTCGGGCTCAAGCTGCCGCTGTTCGTGACCTGCCTGTTTGCCGGCATCCTGATCACCAACCTGGTCCCGAGATCCTTTCCGCGTTTCTCCGGCAGGGCCTGGCCCAGCCGCAAACCGGCCATTGCCCTGATTGCCGATATATCACTGGGGACCTTTCTGGCGATGTCGCTGATGAGCATGCAGCTGTGGACGCTGGTGGAACTCGCTGGCCCCATATTTACCATTCTCGGTGCCCAGTTCCTGATTGCAGTCAGCGTGACCCTGTTTGTGGTCTTCCCGCTAATGGGACGCAGTTACGATGCTGCCGTCGTGTGCGCCGGCTTCGGCGGAATTTCACTGGGCTCGACACCCACCGCCATGGCAAACATGTCAGCCGTGGCACAACGTTATGGTTCATCGCACCTGGCGTTTATTATCGTTCCACTGGTGTGTGCGTTTTTTATTGATCTGGTCAATGCGCTGCTGATCCCCTTCTTCCTTACGCACTTCTGAGATACCCTGTCTTATGCACAGGTTCCAGTAAATGTGACTGGCATGTGTTTCAGAAGCTGCCTTGCGTTAACCATACTGATCACGGTAAAGGCCGCCTACGCAACTCCCGAATACATTCAGAGCGAGCAGACGGCGCCAGGCAGCGTTTACGATTCCGAGGAGTCAAGCGAGTATGCCTTCAAGCCATTCAGGCCGGCCCGGGTCGTCCCCTACCTGGGGGATGTCTTTCGCGAAGGCACGCTGGACCTGCAGTTGCGTAACTACTACTTCCACCGATATCGCGAAGTCGGTCCGGATTCAGTAACCTGGGCACAGGGCGGCGGTCTCGGCTATGGCACGCCCTGGTGGAAAAACCGTCTGCGTCTGGGAAGCACACTGTATGGCTCGCTGAAACTTTATGGCCCGGATGACGAGGGCGGTTCCGGGCTGCTCAAACCTGTGCAGCAGAGTTTCGGCGTACTGGGCGAGGCTTACCTTGAAGCACGCCTGTACAGGGATCTGGCCTTCAGGGTCTACCGGCAGAAGTTTACATTGCCCTATTTAAACGGCAACGACAGCCGCATGGTGCCCAATACCTTCGAATCCGCTTCCCTGTACGATTCATCAGGAGAACATTTTGTCTACGGAGTCGCACACACCTGGCGCATAAAAAAGCGTGACGCCACTGACTTTGTCAGTATGACGGAAGCGGCCGGTATCGACGGCGCCGATCGCGGCGTCACCTCGGCCGCGGCTCGCTATAGTCTGACCAGCGCCGCCAATCTGGCCGTGGTCAACCATTACGGCCGGGATTTCATGAATATCTTTTATACCGAGGTCAATTCGCGTGCCAGGCCTGTAAAAGATCTCGGCTTCCAGTTGTCTGCCCAGTTCACTCGCCAGAACTCGATTGGTGAAGAACTCGGTGGCGATTTCGACACTCACACCTGGGGGGCAAAATTGGGGATCAGTTACAACAGTGTGCTACTAAACCTGGCGCACACCTCCACATCCAGTGATGCCGGAATTCAGAGCTACTGGGGAGGCAAACCAAGCTACCTCTCGCTGATGCTCAGGGATTTTGACCGCGCCGACGAGCATGCCTGGCTGGTCGGACTGTCATCCGACTTCAGCTATTTTGGTGAACACGGGTTCAGTGGCTACGTTAACTATGCTCGCGGTGATACACCGGACCATGGCAGCAATGCCAGCCCGGACCAGTCCGAGGTTGACATCACCCTGGACTACAAGCCCATGGCGGAAAAATTCAAGGGCTTGTGGTTCAGACTGCGTGGCGCCATCCTTGATCAGGATGGCAGAGACAGTGAAGACCTGAAGGAAATCCGTTTTATTGTTAACTATGATCTTCCTGTTTTATAGGACAGAGCTGAGGAGGGTAAAAGAGAGGAAACTTTCAGACCAGCGAGGTAGATTCGGGTAAGATTCCGGTGTGATCAGGGTGAAAACCAGTGGCAACGATAGCTCGATGGGCATGAGTTTTAGGGGAAAGGGCGTTAATCCGTCCTATACTCGATAGCCACAACACCATGTCCTGCAGATGGCGCAGCAGCAGGAGCCGTCAGGCCATCGAGTTATTTCGGGCACCTGACCGATACCACCCGGTGTCCTCAAGTCAGGTAACGGGCCGCTGCGGTATAAAAATCCTCACGCGGTGGCAGTTCAGCGGGTGCCAGTGAAACCATTAACATCACGAGATGATGGCCGCGGGCGTTTTCCAGTTCCTGCAGCTCGATCGCGGCTTCGATCAGCGATTCGGGATAACGCCCGGTTTCCTCCCCGCCGCCGAAGATGGACTGGAACAGTTTCAGCATGTGTCGATGCTCTCGGGCAGTATTATCCTGATGACCTCAATCCGTCTCGTCCGACAGGTGGAACGGCGTGGCATTGATCGGCTGACTCAGCAGTGCCTGAATACAGATTACCGACCGGTCGCGTACAACGCGCTTCAAATATCCCATGAAACGCCTATAATAACGTCCTGAAATGCCACCCATGGTATTCACAGCGATTGCCTGATAACAATTATCATGCATTGAATTATACCAACAGGCACCTTTGCAACCATGTCTTCAAATTTCTCAACCCTGACGGTCAGGACTCTGCTGCTGGCCCCGCTGTTGCTCGCCAGCGCCTGCACCGCCCTGGGGCCTGACTTTGTACAACCCGAGGCTCCCCGGCTTGCAGACTGGACCCAGGAAGAAGGCGATGTGCTCAGCACTGCCACGCCGGAGGCCGCGGCATGGTGGACGGTATTCAATGACCCCGTTCTGGACACCCTGGTAACGACAGCCTACCGGCAGAACCTGTCCCTGCAGATCGCCGGCCTGAGAATCATGGAGGCCCGGGCACAACTCGGAATTGCCACCGGCAGGGTCTATCCACAGTTACAACAACTGAGCGGCAGCGCGCTGCAGGCACGGCTCAGTGAAAACAGCCCGAATTTCAATCCACTCATCGACAAGACCTTCCACGACTACCAGCTGGGTTTTGATGCCGCGTGGGAGATCGATTTCTGGGGGCGCTTCCGGCGCGGCATCGAGACGGCGGACGCCAACCTGGCGGTCAGCATCGCCGATTATGACAACGCACTGGTCACCCTCATCGCCGAGGTGGCCCGCAGTTACGTCACCATCCGCACCCTGGAGGAGCGACTCCTCATTGCCCGTGCGAACATCAAGCTGCAAGAGGAAAGCCTGCGCATAGCAACAGTGCGCTACCGCAATGGCGCAACCACGGATCTCGACGTGCAGCAGGCAAAATCCAACCTCTCGGATACCCAGTCCCAGGTGCCGGCACTGGAAAGATCACTGCGCCAGGCGAAGAACGCACTCAGCACCCTGTTGGGGATGCCGCCTTCGGAACTGGCAGACCTGCTGGGCACAGACGGTTCGATTCCCGAGGCACCTGCCAGTGTAGCCATCGGCATCCCCGCCGAGTTGCTGCGCAGGCGGCCGGACGTGCAACAGGCGGAAATGCTGGCCGCCGGCCAGAGCGCCCAGATTGGGGTGGCCGAAACCGAGCTGTACCCGAAATTTTCTCTGCTCGGTTCCATTGGTTATGCAAGCAGTAACACCGCAGGCAGCAGTGCCGGCGACCTGTTCAACTCCGACAGCCTGACCTTTGTTGCCGGACCGACATTCCGGTGGAATATCCTGAATTACGGACGTCTGAAGAACAATGTCAGGGTGCAGGATGCCCGCTATCAGCAAACGATCGTGAACTACCGCGATACGGTACTCACTGCCTACCGCGAGGTCGAGGATGCCATGGTCGGTTTTATCCAGTCGCAGCGTGAAGCTGGATTCCTGGACGCCGGTGCCCGGGCGTCCAGGCGCTCCACGGAAATCGCGAACATCCAGTACCGCGAAGGCGCCGTGGACTTCCAGCGGGTGATCGACAGCGAACGGGCCCTGGTCGTGCAGCAGGACCGCTGGATCAACAGCAGGGGCGACATCGCCCTGTACCTGATTGACATGTACAAGGCGCTCGGCGGGGGCTGGGAGGTCCGCGCCGGGCATGATTTTATCTCGGAAGAAAATCGCCAGCAGATGGAACAGCGGACTGACTGGGGGGATTTGCTCACAACCGGGAGTAAGAGTGAATGACGGGCATGAGTATGAAACACTGATGAAGTACTGCTATCCATTTGCAGCAGGATTTTCAGACCGGCGCCAGGGCGCGTCCGCACACAGGAAGAAAATGATGCACACCATACACTCTGGCATTAACCAGGCGAGAACTGTCGCCATTTGCCTGGCCGCGCTGTTGCTCGCTGCCTGCGACAAGCCACCGCAACAGGCAGTCGAGGCAGCACCGAGGCCGGTCAAGATGATGACTGTTGGCGACAGTGCCTTGCAGGTCACCTGGGAATATCCGGGCGAGATCAAGGCCGTACGCAGTGTGCAACTCGGTTTCGAGGTGTCGGGCAGGATAATCGAGTTGCCGATCGAGGACGGGCTGAGCGCCAGCAAGGGCGACCTGCTGGGCCGGCTGGACCCGTCCGACTACCTTGCTGCAAGGGACGCGGCCCTGGCCAACCGCAAGGCCATGCGTTCGGCCTATGAACGTGCCAGGAAGATTTTTGAAGAGGGTGCCGGTTCCCAGGCCGAGGTGGACAAGACCTTGCGCGATATCACGGTCGCCGAACAGGATTTGAAGAAGGCGCAAAAGGCACTCGACGACACCGAGTTGCGGGCACCGTATTCCGGCATGGTGGGCGAGAAGCTCGGCGATAATTTCCAGAACGTGAAAGCCATGGAACCGGTGCTGGTATTCCAGGATATCACCAGTCTGGAGATGGATGTCACGGTGCCGGAGCAGGATTTTGCACGCCTGAAACAGGGCCTGTCCCTGAAGGAACGCAACGCGAATGTCAATCCACAGGTGACGATCAGCACCGTTCCGGACCGGTTCTTCCCGGCATACCTGAAATCGTTCACGACGACAGCCGACCCGGTCACCCGTACCTACAAGGCGACGTTTGCGTTCGACAATTCGGAGGATGTGAACATCCTGCCGGGGATGACGGCGCGAGTGTTGCTGAATCCGCAGCCGGAAGTGCTGGCGGAATACGCTTCACGGAAAGGACTCAGTATTCCTCTGGTAGCCACGTCCGCTGACGAACAGGGTAATGCTTATGTCTGGCTGGTCGATCCGGACAGCATGCGGGTGACCCGCAGGCTGGTCACGCTGGGCGCGATTTTTGACGATCAGGTCCTGGTAGCCGGCGGCCTGCAAAACGGTGACCGCATTGCCATCAGCGGTGTCGCGAATCTTCAGGAGGGTGTCAAGGTACGCCCACTGGTACCGTGAGCGGAAATCGCTGAATGAATATCGCGCAATTCTCCATCGAAAAGCGGGTCACCACCCTGGTGCTTACCGTGGTGATGCTGGGTGCCGGACTCCTCAGCTACGACAAGCTGAGCCGCCTGGAAGACCCGGAGTTCACCATCAAGGATGCACTGGTCATGACGCCCTATCCCGGTGCCTCGGCCGTCGAGGTCGAGCGGGAGGTTTCAGACCGGCTTGAGAAGGCCGTGCAGCAGATGGGGCAACTGAAGCGGGTGGTCTCGAAATCGGACCGCGGCCTGTCCACGCTCACGGTGACCATCAAGGACAAGTACAAGAAGCAAGACCTGCAGCAGGTCTGGGACGAATTGCGCCGCAAGATCGGCGATGCCCAGGGTGATCTGCCGCCGGGTGCCGGCACGTCGGTGGTAATCGATGACTATGGCGATGTGTATGGCAACTTCGTCGCGGTCTACGGGGACGGCTACAGCTATGCAGAGCTCAAGGATGTGGTCGACATGTTGCGTCGGGAACTGTTGCTGGTCGAGGGTGTTGGCAAGATCGATACCTATGGCGAGCGTACCGAGGCGGTCTATGTAGAACTGGACCGGGACCGCATGTCGCAAATGAATATCCCCGACACGGCGATCATCGATAAATTGCGGCAGAAGAACCTGGTCACTGATGCCGGCAAGGTCCAGGTCGGCCCCGAATTCATCACCATCAGCCCGACCGGCGGGATTACGAACGTTGAAGAGTTCGAGTCCATTCTCATCAGCGGTGACGGCGAGCAACAGATCTACCTGCGCGATATCGCGACTGTCAGGCGCGGTTACGTGGAACCCCAGAATATTCTGTTGCGCTACGACGGCAAGCAAGCCATTGGAGTGGGTATCTCCACCGTGTCCGGCGGCAACGTGGTCAAGATGGGCGAGGCCCTGAAGCTGCGCATGCAGGAACTGCAAGAGCAGATCCCGGTGGGTATCGAGTTTGGCAAGATATCGATCCAGTCCGAGGCGGTCTCCGTGGCCATCAAGGGCTTTGTCGTCAGCCTGCTGGAGGCTGTAGTCATCGTCATTATCGTGCTGCTGTTTTTCATGGGACTGCGCAGCGGACTGTTGATCGGATTTGTGCTGCTGCTGACCATTGCCGGTACCTTTATCTTCATGGTGCCCATGGAAGTGGCGCTGGAACGCATCTCACTGGGGGCACTGATTATTGCCCTGGGTATGCTGGTCGACAATGCGATCGTCGTCGTCGACGGGGTGCTGGTACGCCTTGAGCAGGGTAAGGATGCCAAGCAGGCGGCAATCGAGGTGGTCAACCAGACGGCAATACCCCTGCTGGGTGCAACCATTATCGGGATTCTGGCCTTCGCGGCCATCGGTACCTCGCCTGACAATACCGGCGAGTTCTGCCGCTCGCTGTTCCAGGTGGTACTGGTGTCGCTGCTGTTGAGCTGGGTAACGGCTGTTACGGTCACGCCGCTGTTGTGCGTCATGTTCCTGAAAAAACCGGCGACTGGCGACGGTGTTGCCAGAGATCCCTACGGGGGCGCCGTTTACGTACTTTACCGGCGCCTCCTGCAGTCAGCCATCCGTATGAAGTACCTGACCCTGGTGCTGGTCGGTTGCCTGTTTGTCGCCTCCCTGTGGGGGTTCGGATTTGTACAGCAGAGCTTCTTTCCGCCTTCGACGCGGCCGCAGTTCATGGTCGACCTCTGGTTGCCGCAGGGAACGCATATCGACGAGACAGTCGCAACGGTGACCTCGGTCGAGGAATACCTGCAGGGACTTGACGGTGTCACCCATATCTCTTCGCTCATTGGCAAGGGTGGATTGCGTTTTTTGTTGACCTATACACCTGAAAAGATCAACAGTGCCTATGCGCAATTACTGGTGGATGTAGAGTCCCCGGAACTGCTCGATACGCTCGTCGTCGAGGTCGCGGACCACCTCAAGACCCACTACGAAAACCTGCTGGGTTATGCATCCCGGTTTCAGCTGGGCCCGGGCAGTACCGGCAAGGTCCAGGCCAGGCTCAGCGGACCGGACCGGGATGTGCTGCGGGAACTGGCTTCACAGGTAGAGGCCATCTACCGCGCCGACCCGGACTCGAAGGGCATCCGTACCAACTGGCGGCAGCGCGTCAAGCTGGTAGAGCCGGTCATGGCCGAGGAAACGGCCAACCTGAACGGCATTGAGCGTTCCGACATCGCCAACACCCTGCTGGAAGGTTTCCAGGGCCGGCAGGTCGGCGTTTACCGCGAAGGAGACCTGTTGCTGCCGATCATCATGCGCGCCGAGGAGCGCGAGCGCTCGAATATCGAAAGCATTAATCACCTGCAAATCTGGAGTCCCGCGGCACAGGCCATGATCCCGCTACGGCAGGTGGTCTCGGGCTTCGAAACGGGATTCGAGGACGAGATTATCGAACGCCGCAACCGCAAGCCTACCATCACGGTCTATGCGGACCCCGACAAGGGGCTGGCCACCAGCCTGTATAACCGGGTCGCGCCGCAGGTGGAGGCACTGGAGTTTCCGCCGGGTTATGAGCTGGAATGGGGCGGCGAGTACGAGGATTCCCGCAATGCCCAGGCCGGCCTTAGTGCGAGTCTGCCGGTATTTTTTCTCAGCATGGTGCTGATCACCATCATGCTGTTCAACTCCCTGAAACAACCCCTGATCATCTGGCTGACAGTGCCACTGGCAATCATCGGGGTAACGGCTGGTTTGCTGCTCGCCAACCAGCCGTTCGGCTTCATGTCATTGCTGGGTGTCCTGAGTCTCTCCGGCATGCTGATCAAAAATGCCATTGTGCTCATCGACGAGATCAACCTGCAGCGCGCAGAAGGCAAGCCCCTGCTGCCGGCGCTCACGGATTCCGGTCTCAGCCGCCTGCGGCCGGTCGGCATGGCCGCCTCCACCACGGCCCTGGGGATGATCCCGCTGCTGTTCGATGCCTTTTTCGTGGCCATGGCCATCACCATTATCGCGGGCCTGATGTTTGCCACCCTGCTGACGATGGTGTTCGTGCCGGTGTTGTATGCAACCTTTTACCCTGAACCTCAGGCCTGAGCGAGCAGGCTCCTGCCCTGCCTCTCCGCAAGGGTATGCGAAACAGGGTGTCAAAATCAGTCGGGAGTCGAATAGAGTTTACCTGGGCAGCTTCATCAGTATATTAAAGTACAATTGGCCACGGAAGCACACGGAAAAACCAAGTGTCTTGCCGGAAACAGTTTCAGCATGTGTCGATACACCCGGGCAGAATTTTTCCTGATAATCTCAATCCGCCTCGTCCGGGCGGATGCCTCACTGGCCGGGTCTGGATTACCATCGTATCCACGCAAGGGCAGGGGTGCCGTGGTTTTCACGGGTCTCGTCCTGCTGGCTGTGTTGTCGGCCGCGTCCATAATCGCGTCCGCAGCTCGTGCGGGACGTGGATGGCAACGAAGAAGATAGAAGGGGGACCGTATCAGTCTTTAATGGGCCTGATCCGGAAGTGAAGGTCTTTGATGATAGCAATCAGGAAAGTGCGGGGGTTGCCCTTTGGGTTCACGAAGTCCTTGATGAAGGAATTGAACCCGAAGAGATAGGCATATTCGTGCGTAGCAACAACGAGCTGTTACGGGCTCGTGCCGTAGTAAAACAGGCTGGGCATACGCCGCTGGAACTATCAGACCGCGTGGAGGACCGAAATGGACGAATATCCATCGGCACTATGCACCTCGCCAAAGGACTTGAGTTCAAAGCCGTAGTGGTCATGGCATGTGACGAAGACATTTTACCGTTACAAGAGCGTATAGAAACCGTCGCCGACGAAACTGAGCTGGATGAGGTGTACGAGACAGAACGCCACCTGTTCTATGTGGCCTGCACCCGTGCTAGAGATAGGCTTTTGGTGTCGGGCATCGAACCCGCTTCCGAGTTTTTTGCAGATTTGACGGTGGGGAAAAAGGGCAACTGAATGAGTATTGAGCTGTAGCACTACCTTTCAGATTAAATCAGGATCTTTATAGATCACTTAACAATCTTCAACTTCGGCAGTACCGGTTCATCCAATAAATCAATCGTCTGCTTAAACCGTTCGTTCTTGACGAATGCCGCATAAGCCCTCTCAGTTGTCTTGACTGAAGCATGGCCCAGTAGATGCTGAACATCCGTAATTGCAGCACCCCGACTCAATAACCGTGTGGCAAATGTCTTTCTCATATTGTGTGAAGATACGTCTGTGAGACCAGCTCTCTTAAATGCAGCTTCCAATGCCCGGTTATTCTGAATCGTTTTGTGCCCACCATGCCTGCCAGGAAATACATAATCACCGTCAACCGCCTTCTGACGATTCAGGAGTGTAGTGCGAAGACGGTTGGTCATGGGGATGAAATCGTCATTGGACACTTTTGTTCTGTACAGGTAGATCACACCATTATCGAAATCGATATCTGACCACTGCAGAGTGCTAGCTTCATTGATCCTGAAGCCACCATCGACCATCAATATAAAGATATCTCTTGCAGCCTGGCGGGATTTCTTGTGGCGGGAGTCTTTGACTGATGAAGGATCAAGTTCTTTCAGGATTCTCTGTTCTTCATTATCTGTCAAATAACGGATTGGCTTATCCTTTATGTTCCATTCGCACCATTCATATACAGGGATGTAATATCCAAGGCGCTTTGCATTCCGGCAGATCTTATTGAACTGCCTGGACCAAAGACGGATTGTGATGTCCTTGATTCCACGCTGGCGTTCATATTCAACCCAGCGGGATAAGTTACGATTCGAGATCTCATCAAGAATGATATCGCTGAAATAGTCTTTGAATCGATTTGCCGCTGTTACTAACGTGCCGTACGCACTGCTGCTTCCATGTGTGCGGGCTCTGCCTTGCTTCGTGCCATGGTGTCTGTTTGCCTGTTTCACGGTTTTGCGCAACATAATAATGGGGCTTGTCCTGAAATGTCCATTTAGCGTCTGGATATGTCCACCGCGATGCAAATCAAAATGATACATTCGCGCGAGATACAGGTATTCGAAGCAGGATGAAACCCATGCATCCTTGCATATTTTTTAATGCATTAACTTGATAGGAGGAATTAGCAATGAACACAAAATGGCTGTCGAGTCTCGCTGTTGCCACCATCCTGCTTGCTCCCGCGGTGACCTTCGCGGCACCGGCGGATGAAGAGAAGAAGGTCTTTGCAGAACTGCAGGCACTCATTCCGCAGGACCACATCGCTTCCGTTGATGATCTTTACACGAAGTGGCAGGAGGTCCAGGAGAAGAAAAGCGAGGCCGTCATTCTCGACATTCGCACGGGCGCGGAATTCTATGCTGGCCACCTTCGGGATGCGAACAACATTAATTCCGGTAACCCGTACCTCGTACCGAAGAACTGGCCCGATCCGAATACCGAGCTCTGGGTCTTCTGCCGCAGCCAGCATCGTGCCACGTATTTTACTTCTTTCCTCTATCGCTATGGCTACAAGAACGTCTACCTCGTCCAGGGTGGCATCGCTGGCTGGGCCGAGAAAGGTTACCCGCTGTACAGCAAAGACTTCGGCGAGATCAAGGTGCTGAAGTACGACAAGGCGCTCAAGGAGGAGTACAAGACGCGCCAGTTCGATTAGCACCCCCTACGATCCGCAGCTTAAGACGCTCTTCATCGGAATTCTGGTCCTGATCGTTAAGGACCTGGACTATTACAGAATGAATTGAAGAATGCATTTATGGTAAACGAAGAAAAATGCAGCGGGACACGACCAGCTGCGCCCCTCAGATCTTTCAAGCAAGGAGTTAAGCATGGCTACTAAAGAAAGAATATCTACCACGGTACCGTTGAACTGGAAAGAAGTATGGTTCACCAACTGCCCCATGGTATCCGCTAACAATGTCGACCAGGAACTGGGGTGGTGCCGCGAGGAATTCAAGAAGATTGGTGTCGAGTATGCCTACTTCCGCCACGCGCCCGAGAACAACTGGTACCCGCACTACATCCACAATCTCGACAACCTGATCCGCTTCGGCGGACTGTATCCCCCCATCCACGTTCACGCAGACCTCCGCCGCACCGTGCTGCTGGGAGCTACATGGGTATACGAAGGTGGTGGGTTGGTGGTGCGCGCCCGCGACCCGATCTTTCGCATGAAGGATCTGAAAGGCAAGAAGATCGGCATCTCAAAGAGCCTGAACACCATCAAGAACGACTGGTGGCGTATCCAGGAACACATGGCTATCAAAAATATCCTGATGCTGAACGACATGACCATGGAAGATATCGAGCTTGTCGAGTTCCCCTACCCGGATGACTGGTACGACAAACCCGAGATGCTGACCCCGCCTATGAACAATCCCTCCGAGCTTTGGATGCGCCGTGACCACAAGCACGACCTGGCGTTCCGCCCGCTGGAAACGGCGCTCTTGAGTGGCAAGGTCGATGCCATCTATACCCAGAGCAAGGTCTTCCAGCACCTGCAGGAGGCTACGGGCCAACTCAAGATGATTGTGGACCTGTCAAAGTCACCGGACTGGACGTTACAGGTTGCCAACACCCCTGCAGTCATCACCTGTACCGATGTGATGGCCAAGGAACACCCCGAGCTGGTCGTCGCCTACATGAAGGCCATGATCAAGGTTGGCCGCTGGGCCAACGAGCACAAGCGCGCCGCCGGTGCGATCCTCAACAGGCAGACCTTCTACCTGGATGCCGAGGACACGTACGAGGGCATCAAGCACGTTGACATGGTGCCGAGCCTGAGCGCGCAGAACATGCAATGCATCAAGATCGGCAAGGATTTCATGTTAAGCCACGGCTACATCAAGAACGACTTCGATGTGGACGCATGGGCAGCGCCGGAATTCCTGGAGCAGGCAGCTGTTGAAGTACTCAAGGAGGAATGGCAGAGAAGGAGCTGGAGCAAGCTTCCTGAAGGAGGCGATCTCGAGGCGGAAGGCACGCGGCTCGGGTAGTCGGGAGAAAGCGCAACAGAAAACCTGCGCCTGCGCACCAGGGGTAAGACATGATACGCAGGAATCATGGGCAGGCAGTGGCAACGGCGCCCTCCCGTTTGAGAGGGCGCCTGTCGGCCAAGTACTTTTTAACGAATAGAATTGAAAAGGGTATGAGCAAATGAGCAATCAAGAACAGCCTGCCTCCCCGTCAGGCCAACAGCCTCCCAAGAACAAACAAACCACCCTCGGCCTTTACGTGGACGCCGCACAGGCTTACGAAATGTGGAAGGCCGATCCCGAAAGAGTCAAGATCATCGATGTGCGAACGCCTGAGGAGTATGCTTTTGTCGGCCACCCAGATGAGTGCTGGAACATTCCTCTTGCCTTTGTGACCTATCATAGAAAGGGCGGCAAATTCGAATACGGCCCGAAATGGAACACGGATTTTGTCGCCGAGGTCAAAAAGATAACCGGGCCAAAAGACACCCTGCTAGTTATGTGCCGCTCAGGTGACCGCTCGGCCATGGCCGTAAACCAGCTCGCCGCAGCCGGTTTAAAAAATGCTTACACCATCACGGACGGTTTTGAAGGGGATAAGGTGGACGATCCCGGCAGCGTCTTTAACGGGAAAAGGATGCGGAACGGCTGGAAGAATTCAGTGCCCTGGGTTTATACCATTGATCCCGAAAAGATCATTCTGCAAGAGGGCGCAGCCATGCAAACGCAATAATGCAAATGCATATACTTCAGAAGCTAAAGTGAGCCCCCCTATGGATTTCTGCGCATTGTTCGAGATGCTTCCTATGGCTGGCGGTCTGCCAATGGTTGCCTCACTGTGGGTTGAGTGACCGCGCCACGGATCAGGGCGCAAGATTGTTTCAGGAAAGGGCGTGGATTATGGGCAGAGCTGATAAGAAAACAGAAGGCTGGAAGGGAAAGATACGTCACGAACTGATCGAGTACGGGTTCAACGTCATTTACCTGAGCCTCGTGTTCGCTTCCTTCACGGTGCACAAAAGACTCGTGCTGGAGGCCCATGACATCGTCTACACCGACTATGGGTTCGCCCTGATCGAGGCATTGGTTCTTGGCAAGGTAATCATGGTCGGTGGAATGCTTCACCTCGGGCGCAGTTTCGAGGATAAGCCGCTGATCTATCCAACCCTCTACAAGACGGTTGTGTTCACGATTTTCGTCGCGGTCTTCAAGATAATCGAGTATGCGATCAAGGGCCTAGTAACTGGCGAGGGGATTACTGGCGGCCTGGCCGAGTTCTCCGAAAAGGGGTTTCACATCGTCGTTGCCAACAGTTTGGTCGTGTTTATCGCCCTGATCCCCTTCTTCGCTGTGAAAGAACTCGGTCGGGTGTTTGGGCGCGAGAAGATAGGGGGCCTGTTCTTTCGGCCGAGAGGCCCCTGATGAGCCGTCCGGTCACTTCCTGCGTCAACACGATGCTGCGTCGCTATCTCCCGATCCTGAACCGGGGGGTGCCGAGTACTCTCGTCAAGCACTTTCCAGCAATCGTCACAAAATGCTTATCCTGCGGTCGTTCGACTATGCGCTGCTGGCACCCCCACTTGAGTGACTGGATTTTGCCCGTGCTCACAGAATCGGCAGTGGGATAATGAGTACCAATGACATGAGTGAGACTTCCAGGTTGAAGTGGCCCAGACCACTTGCAGGTTTGCAGGGAATCACCTGGGCCAGTTTGCCCCGCGAGGTCTCGGCCGGTATCACGCTGGCGGCGTTAATCATCCCGCTTAATATCGGTTATGCACAGGTGGCCGGTTTGCCTCCTGCGGTTGGTCTCTATGCAGGCATCATTCCCCTGGCCTTGTTTGCCCTTTTCACCAGTTCGCGCCAGGTCGTGGGAAGTCCGGATGCTCCCATTGCCGCGATCATGGGCGCCACCTTGCTGGGCTTTGCGCCGATTGGTGACCCGCTTCGTTTGCAATTCGCCCTGGCGCTTGCGGTGATATGCGGCCTGGTGTTCTTCGTGTTCTGGTTCTTCCGCCTGGCCTTTGTCGCCAATTTTCTATCCCGCGCCGTGCTGGCCGGGTTCATTACCGGCCTGGGGATCGAGGTGTTTACCAACCAGGTCAGAAGAGCACTCGGGGCTTCCCGTGTGGCCGGATCGGAATTGGGGGTGGCTGCCCACCAGATACATGAGGCACTGGCGTCCTCCTTTGACACCACGGGCTATTTTGCGGAAGTCATCGCCCTGATCGAATCCATACCCCATGCGAATCTGTACTCCGTTGCCATCGGAGTCGGTACTTTTGCAATCGTGCGCCTGATGAAGCGTTATGCGCCCAGGGTGCCGGGGGCGCTGGCGGCCCTGATCCTGATGACGCTCATCGTGGCACTTTTCGGCTTGGATCAAAAAGGGGTTGCTGTACTGGGTTCACTACCATCGGGTCTTCCTTCTCTGACTGTACCCGAAGTACCCGTGGCTGATTACCTGCGATTATTGCCCGGTGCCATAGCCGTGGTAGGGATTACCCTGGCCGAGGCCTTGCTGCTGGTGCGCAGCTACGATCGCAAGTATGGCGAAAAGTCAGACGGTAACCAGGTGTTGTTTGCGTATGGCGTGGCCAATGTGGCCAGCGGCTTCACCGGTTCGCTGGTTTCAGGTCCCAGCGCTTCACGTTCGGCGGCAATGGATGATGCCGGGGCAGGCGGCCAGTTCCCCAGCCTGGTGGCGGCAGGGACGATCGCGCTGGTTATGGTTTTCTTCACAGAGGAACTGGCGTACCTGCCCAATGCGGCGCTGGCCGGGATTGTCGCCAATGCCGTATTGAAGCTGATTGAACTAGGGGAGCTTCGGGAATTGTGGCACATGCGTCGCTCGGAATTCTGGATCGCTGCAGTCTGTCTGTTCAGTGTACTGGTGCTTGGGCCATTACAGGCTGTCATCATCGCTTTTTTGCTGGCCACAATTGATGTGCTTCGACGGGCGTCACGGCCCGGCACCTGGGTACTGCAGGAAGCACCGGACGGCAGCCATTTTATTCCCGGGGAGGTTGATCGCGGACCTGATACTTCCGGATTTATCGCCTATCGCTTCGGGGCGCCACTCTATTTTGCTAATACCACGCTTTTTGAGGATGAGATCGAGAAGCTGGTCACGCAGGCCGCCATGCCAGTCAAGTGGTTTGTGCTGGATGCAGAAGCAATGGTTGATATCGATAGCTCCGGTGCAGAAACGCTGCGCCAGGTTCTGACGTCGCTGACCCACCGCGGTGTGACTTTCGCCCTGAGCCGCGCCAATCAGACAACTACTGATTTGCTGGCGCATTACCATCTGCTGGAACTGATCGGGGAGAACCGTCTGTATCCGACCAACCGTCATGCAGTTGCGGCTTTTCGTCAGGAGACCGGGTAAGTGATGCTAAAAACTTCTGCAGTGATGGGAAAATGGTGGATTGTTACAGCGATCCAGCTAAGAGCAGAGCCTCGCAATACATATCGCGCTGATTTGTGAACACCATGTCCAGTGGCGGTTGAGACAGGAGAACACATCCTGAAATGTTTCCCGTATTCCATCCCGGGTGCATGCTTTGACGACATACAGATCGCTGGTACTTATAAGCTCGCTCTTCACTTCTCTACAGGAGCTGATGACTATCAGCTTTACTTGATTTGAAGAGCAGGGCGTGAAGATAATCACAGTGGTTAATCAGAAGGATAGGATTACTGCAGGTATCAACTAACTGTCGGCAAAAGTGGCAGCACTCGTGTTACGCGCCTGTGTAACTTGCCGAGTAACGTGGTGAATCAGAACCGGGGAGCGGTCCTGGCCGAACCTTTTCCGTGGACGGTGGCTCAAGGGGTTATCCTGGTATTAGTCATTATTAACAGTCGGTTATAAATCGTTGAATTGGATATGCCCACTGAAATCACCCCGTTAGAACCATAGTGGGTGCGATGACAACTCGCATCGATATTCGCATCGTTGGTTTTAAAAAAACAGTTGGTATTGGTTGCTTGATGGGCTTGATAGCAGAACTCATACAGTAATCTATCACTGTTCTAAAAACACATGAAAGTTCTGCATGATCTTCAACACATCATGTGCTGGCCCAAGGGATGATCCGGTGATCAAATGGAAGTTACAGGGAGGGGCGAGACAATAACATATGGCTGTCCAGAGGGTGTTGTAATGCCCGTCAAGTGATTGTTCAGTGTGTGGATGAACGGGACCTGCTATGAAAGTTACGGTCAGTTCCCGTATGAGAACCGCAATCGAGACAGTTCCTTTCTTGATTATGGCTGTCCGTGTGGCTGATGTAGTATAGAAATATTCCAGACAAAAAGAGGAATCGTGATCCCTTACACACCACTTCCGCGTCTCGTCCGGGCGGATACCTCACTGGCCGGCTCTGGATTACCATCGTATCCACGCAAGGGCAGGGTTGCCGTGGTTTTCACGGGTCTCGTCCTGCTGGCTGTGCTGTCGGCCGCGTCCATAATCGCGTCCGCAGCGGGGCGGGATAGCAATGGCGAGCCGAAGCGTGTCGTCATCCTGAACGCAACCGATCCCTACCTGCCGGCGTTCCTCGTCCTGGATGGCGCCATGCGCGATGCCATCAAAACAGGGCGCGCGGAGCCGACCGAGCTCTACGCCGAAACACTCGATATGCACCGTTTCCCACGCGCACAGCTCGAGACCGAGCTGGTCTCACTGCTGCGCAAGAAATATCACGATCTTGATGTGGACGTTGTCATCGCGGCTACTCCGATCGCACTCGACTTCGCCCAGGGCAACCTTGCGGATATCTGGCCGGATGCGGCAATCATCTTTCACAGCGTGCCACCCTCCGTGCTGAGCAAGCGCAGCTTCGATCCACGCACCATCGGTATTCCGGTCCAGCTCGAGTTCGAACAGACGCTCGATTTAGCATTGAAGCTGCACCCCGCGGCACAGCGTATCGCCGTCGTCGCCGGTGTCGCTGAATCGGACCACAGGTACCTGGCGCTCGCGCGGCCAGTGCTTGAACAATACGCGGACAGGATGGATATCGAATACCTCGTCGGGCTCACGCTGTCCGAGACGGTTGACGCCGTGCAGGCGCTGCCTGCGAATACCATCGTGCTCTATCTGATGATGTTCCGTGACAGTGCCGGGGCGCCGCAGGTGCCGCGCAATGTACTGGAGCGGATCGCTGCAGTCTCGCGCGCGCCCGTCTTCGGAGTGTTCGAGACCTATCTCGGATACGGGATCGCGGCCGGCTCGATCGCAAGCTACGCGGATCAGGGACGGCGTGCGGCCGAACTGGTCGTCAGGGTGCTGAACGGCGAGGACCCCGCTGCGATCGGTGTCCAGCAACCGGTCGCGGCCGGTTGTATCGCCGACTGGCAGCAGTTGCACCACTGGAAAATCGATACGGGGCTGCTGCCCGCGGACTGTGAGGTTCGATTCCGGGAAATCACGGTATGGGATCGCTATCACACGCTGATCATGATCACGCTGACCATGATCCTGATGCAGGCATTACTGATCTCTGCACTCATGCTGAGTCGACGCAGGCTGCGGCATGCCCAGGATGCGCTGCATGACGAGAATGACCGGCGCAGGGAGGCGGAGACGGTCGCGGCCGTGATGCGGGGAAGGCTGGCGCGCTTCAGCAAGGAACGCAGCCTGGGCACCCTGGCCACAACTCTTGCGCACGAGATCAATCAGCCCCTGATCGCGATCCAGAACTATGCGCAGGCGGCAAGGCGGCGCCTGCAGACGAATGTCGAGGCAGCACCCAAGCTCATCGAACTGGTCGCGAAAATCGAGGGTCAGGCAGAGCGCGCGGGCACCATCACCCAGCACGTTCGGGCGCTGGCCAACAATGACGAGCCCGAGTTGCAACCCGTACAACTCTACTCGCTGCTCCAGGATGTCATCCGGATCATGGAATCGGAGAGCGAGGCCCGTGGTTGCCATATCGCATACGGGGCTGCTGCCGGCCTCACCCCGGTTCTCGCCAATGCCCTGCAGGTTCAGCTGGTGCTCGTCAATTTGCTGCACAATGCCATGCACAGCGTTTGCGCGAGCCAGCAGGGCGAGAAACTGATCTGCGTGGATGTTCGAGAGCTTGATGAACACGAGATGCAGGTCAGCGTGACAGACCAGGGGGACGGGGTTCCGCCGGAACGGGTCGATAACATCTTCGAGCCGTTTTACTCGGGCAAGAGCGCCGGCA
>CAVOZZ010000003.1:0-39967 GCA_963701505.1 uncultured Gammaproteobacteria bacterium | reverse complement strand
ATTGTGCTTCACGCAGGGACGTGTAATACCGATATTATCGGCTTCCTGGAAGGCATCATTGCCGATCAGGTGGGTCGGAACCTGGCCGGTAAATACCACCATGGGGATGGAATCCATATAAGCTGTGGCAATGCCGGTCACTGCATTGGTTGCACCCGGACCAGAGGTCACCAGCACGACGCCAGGTTTGCCACAGGAACGGGCATAGCCATCGGCGGCATGTGTGGCCGCCTGCTCGTGACGCACCAGGATATGCTTCACCTTGTCCTGTGTGTACAGGGCATCATAGATATGCAGCACGGCTCCACCGGGGTAACCGAATATAAATTCAACGCCCTCTGCTTCCAACGAGCGCACAAAGATTTCCGCGCCTGTAAGTTCCACCGATCCTGACTCCTGCCGTAATCCGCTTATAGTCTGAGCGCGAAAAAAAAAGCCCGGGCAACGGGCGATTTGGTTGCGTTCGTCGAACATGAGAAAGTACTGATATTCAAAGTAAAGGTCAAGGGATTCCATCAATCCCGGAATGCTGCCGATGGCGCCACCTGGCAGCGGTCCAATGTGTGACGTGATAACTTGTCCCGCACCCTTAACAACCTTACTATTAATACAGATTTCACACAGGTAGCCGCCCTAATGAACCCATTTTTCGCTCCCCTGGTGTCAGCCAGACAGTCTGCAGACAGCCAGCCTGATTCATCACCACGCTGTTGCTGCAATCCCCCGTATTCGCTGATATTTACAAGTGGACTGACGACAGCGGCGAGGTTCACTATACCCAGACGCCACCACCAGGCGGCATTGCCGCGCAGAAAATCCAGGGGGCGCCACCACCCGCAGACTCAGAGGAGACCATTCGCCACAACCAGCAAAGGCTGCAGCAGCAGCTCGATGCCTTTGAAGAACGTCGCGCCGAGCGGCAAGAACAGGAAACCATCGAGAAACAGCGCAAGGAACTTGCCAAAATTGACGAGAAAAACTGCATTAGCGCACAGGCTAACCTTGCCAAACTGCAGCAAGGGGGTATAAAACGCTATCTGACGCCCGACGGTGAAGTCATTCGCCTTACAGATGAGGACCGACAACGACGCATCTCCGAGGCTCAACAACAGGTCGAGAAATATTGCAAACCCTGAGAACCGTTGCCCCATGCCCTACCTGAAAATCCAGACCAACCAGCCCCTGCCGCCAGACAGTGCCATGGCCCTCGCCAAAAAGGCATCGACACTGGTGGCCAAACAACTTGGCAAACCCGAAAAATATGTGATGACCTCGGTCGAAAGCAATCCTGCCATGACCTTTGCCGGCACCGACGAACCACTGGCTTTCCTGGAACTCAAGAGTATCGGACTGCCGGACTCCATCACTGCTGACACATCGCGCGCCTTGTGTGAACTGGTCACAGCGGAAACTGCAATTGATACGGCGCGAATCTATATCGAATTTTCCGACGCGCCACGCAAAATGTGGGGCTGGGACAAGGGTACCTTCTAGGCCCGTCGCTATACTGGATTCTTACCGGCACCGAGAAGAACCCCCTTCCGGTGTACGTACACCCGTCTGGCCGCTACAATCTGCACCTGTTCAGGCCAACTACTACTATACAACGTCATGCGTCTTTCACAGTATCCACTCTCCACCCTGAAAGAAACCCCGGCCGATGCCGAGATCATCAGTCACCAGTTGATGATGCGTGCCGGCATGCTGCGCAAGCAGGCGGCCGGCATCTATAGCTGGTTGCCGCTTGGCCTGCGAGTACTGCGCAAGGTTGAGGCCATTGTGCGAGAAGAGATGGAACGCGCCGGGGCGCTGGAATTACTGATGCCGGCAGTTCAACCCGCCGAGTTGTGGGAAGAATCCGGCCGCTGGGAGCAATATGGACCGGAACTGCTGCGTTTCCATGACCGCCACCAGAGAGAATTCTGCTTCGGCCCGACGCATGAGGAGATCATCACCGATATCGTGCGGCGCGAGATCCGCAGCTACAAGCAACTGCCGGTGAACTACTACCAGATACAGACCAAGTTTCGTGATGAAATCCGGCCACGCTTCGGTGTAATGCGTGCACGTGAATTCCTCATGAAAGACGCTTACTCCTTCCACAGCGACCAGGCATCGCTGGAACAGACCTACCAGGTGATGTACGACACCTACAGTCGTATTTTTACCCGACTGGGGCTTGAGTTTCGCGCTGTGCAGGCGGATAGCGGTGCCATAGGCGGCAGCGTTTCACACGAATTTCATGTGCTGGCAGATTCCGGTGAAGATGCCATCGCGTTTTCATCCAGCGGTGCGTATGCCGCCAATATCGAGCGTGCCGAGGCCATTGCACCAACGGGTAACCGCGCAGCGCCGACTGCTGACATGACGGTCGTCGACACACCGGGACAACACACGATTGAGGAAGTGTGCACCTTTCTGAACACCCGCGCAGAGCACTGCGTAAAGACCTTGCTGGTACAAGGCACGGAGACTGGTGTGGTTGCACTGGTGCTACGCGGCGATCACGAACTGAATGTCATCAAGGCAGAACAGCTTCACGCCGTCGCTGCACCATTACAGTTTGCGAGCGAGGATCAGATCAGACGGGCGGCCGGCTGCGGAACCGGGTCTCTGGGGCCTGTCGGCCTGGCGATGCCCGTTATTGTCGACCATGCCGCCGGGCATCTGGCCGACTTTATTTGTGGCGCCAATGAAGATGGTAAACATCTCACAGGGGTAAACTGGGAGCGGGATTTGCCGGCACCGTTGTGTGCCGATCTGCGCAATGTTATTGATGGTGATCCGAGCCCTGACGGTAACGGCACGCTGGCTATCGCGCGCGGTATCGAGGTCGGGCATATATTTCAGCTTGGGAAAAAATACAGTGAGGCCATGAAGGCTACCGTGCTCGACGAGCAGGGCAAGGAACAGACCATGATCATGGGTTGTTATGGAATCGGTGTGTCGCGTATCGTCGCAGCGGCCATAGAACAGAACAATGATGACAACGGCATGGTATGGCCGGTTGCGATTGCACCCTATCAGGTCGCCCTGCTGCCGATGAACATGAAAAAATCTCAACGCATACGAGAGGCCACGGATGGCCTGTACGAAGAGCTGCTGGCTGCCGGTTTTGAGGTGCTGCTGGATGACCGACCGGTTCGCCCTGGCGTGATGTTCTCCGACATGGAACTGATCGGTATCCCGCACCGCATTGTGATTGGCGAGAAGAACCTTGACCAGGGCAGGCTGGAATACAGGTCGCGCCGTGATGCAGAAAGCCGCGATATCCCGCGTGCTGACATTGTCGCTTTCCTTAACACTCAATTGAAAAAGAACTGAACCGATATCAAAGGGTATGGCACTACTCATACCGTATCTATCAGGGATTTTTCTGGCGCTAAGCCTGCTGGTTGGCCAGGGTGCAGGGGCTGCCACCCAGGAGACGGCCGGATGCCGACATGCGCGCCAGCCTGATTGCCGCCATCAAGTCGAGCGACAGTTTCGTTGACCGCTTTGATGCCGAAGTCTGGCTGACTGACATGTCCAGTCGCCTGCAGTCCCGGGTAGAAGATCCGCAAGAGCGCCTGCGGATTCTCAAGCAGATCCACTATGAGGCGCGCCGCTCCGGGCTGGAACCGGAACTGGTGCTCGCACTGGTCAATGTCGAAAGTAACTTTGATCGATTCGCAATCTCCAGTGCCGGTGCCCGCGGCCTGATGCAGATCATGCCGTTCTGGCTGGAAGAACTTGGCCGTCCGGATGACAACCTGTTTGACATCAATACCAACCTGCGTTTCGGTTGTACGATCCTGAACATCTACCTGGAACGCGAGAATGGCGACATGCGCCGCGCTCTGGCTCGTTACAACGGCAGCGTTGGTCAGAACTGGTATCCGCAGCGGATATACAAGGCCTTGCGCAAGACCTGGTATCGTCAGTAGCGCGCTACCCTGCTTCAAAAAGTGCAATCGATTCCACATGCGCGGTATGTGGAAACATGTCCATGACACCGGCCGACAACAACTGATAGCCCATTTCATGTACCAGCGTGCCGGCATCCCGCGCCAGTGAACCGGGGTGACAGGAGACATAGACAATCCGTCTGTGGCCGAATCGTACCCAGCACATCCATCACCTCGGCTGCACCACTGCGCGGCGGATCAAGCAACACCTTGTTATAGCGACCTGCCGCCCAGTCGGCCCCGGTATTTGCCTCGACGAGGTTGGCGGTGTGAAATGTCGTATTACCAAGCCCGTTCAGTGCTGCATTGTCGCGCGCACGGCTGACCAAATCGGCCTCGCCTTCTACACCGACGACCGCACCTGCATAACGCGCCATGGGAAGCGTGAAATTACCCAGCCCGCAGAACAGATCCAGCACCGTATCGTCCCGCTCCAGCGCCAGCAAGCCGAGTACACGCGCCACCATTTGTTCATTAATAGCGGTATTGATCTGGGTAAAATCTGTCGGGCTGAACTGAATTTCTATTGATTCTGAAGGCAGCTGATAGGACAGCACGGACTGCTCCGGCCATAGCAACTGTACACTGCCGGCCCGGCTGGCTGCAGGTAGACATGCAGGTGCATGTCCGATTGCATACTGTTTCAGTGTGTCACGATCATCCTGACTCAGAGGGTCAAGATGCCTGAACACCAGCGCCGTTGTGGACCCGGCAACCGCCACCTCAATCTGTGGAATCCGCGCCTTCGCCTGCAGTCGCCCGAGCAGCTGCGACAATTCGTCAAGTTGTTTGCCAACCGACGGGTGCAGCACCTCGCACGCCGCCAGGTCGGCGACATAGGGACTGTGCTTTTCACGAAAGCCCACCAGCACGCGGCCCTTCTTGATGACATCTTTTACGCCCAGTCGCCCCTTGGTGCGGTAACCCCAGACCGGCCCCGTGAGCGGCGGCAACACCGCTTGCGGTACAACCTTGCCGATGTGTTTAAGATTATCGATTAATGTCTGCTGCTTGGCCTTTATTTGCGCGCCGGGCTGCCAGGTGCTGCAGGCTGCAGCCGCCACAGAGTCCGAAATGCGGACACCTGGGTTCCACGCGGTCGGGCGAAGCCTGTGTCACGGCGGTTACCCGGCCCTCATCAAAGCGCCTGCGGGATGCCAGGTATTCAAAACTGACGACCTCACCCGGCAGGGCACCGTCGATGAAGACCGCCTTGCCATCCAGGTGCGTGACACCACGGCCATCGTGGGACAGTGACGTCGATGGTGACGCCACTGACGGGGTCCGGCAGGCGTTTTTTACGGTGCGTTTGCTCATGATGCTGTGTGCCAGTTTTTATTCTGATAGCCACGGAAACACACGGAAATATTGCACCTGAGAACAGTTATTCTTCCGTGTTTCCGTGGTAAGAATAGCTATCTAAGCAGGTTGAAGCAGTATCAGTAGCCTGCCGGACTATGGGCCGGCTGCTGCAATGCTGCCAGTTATCCAGAAACTCGGTCAGATGCGGCTTCTGCTCTTTCTCCAGCTCCGTGCGCAACTGCTCGCAGACTTGCGCATACTGTGCCGCACTGATGTGTCCTCGGATCAGTTCAAAGCGCTGGTAGACAAGATAGGTATTGAGCACATCCGTTTCACAATAATTACGGATGCCCTCGATATCACCGTCCTGGTAGTGTTCCCACACCTTGCTGCCATCCATACCCATCTTGCCGGGGAAACCCAGCAGGGTCGCCACCTCATCGAGACGTGCAACGGCCCGTGGCTGATAGCCGGCCAGTACGTCCATGAGGTCGGTATGTCGTTCATGAAAGCGGCTCAGGTAGTTATTCCATTTGAAATTCTTGTCCTCACCCCCGGTATCCCAGTAACGCGGCGCGGCCACACCGTGTAGCAGACTGCGATAGTGGATAACCGGCAGGTCAAAACCGGAGCCGTTCCAGGACACCAGGGTTGGGGTAAAGCGCTCAATCCCGTCAAAGAAGCGTTGCAGCAGTTCCTGTTCCGGTGAATCCGGTTCACCCAGCGACCACACCTTGAACTTGTCAGCGCGTATGCAACACCACGGAGATGGCGACGATGCGATGCAGATGGTGACGCAGGAATTCCGAGCCGCCGGTCTCGGCGGCCCGTTTGTGGAACATCACCCTGCCAACATTGTTGTCATCCAGATCGTCAATTCCGTACAAACGGCGGCCCGACTCCACGTCGGGAACCGTCTCGATGTCAAAGACAAAGATACTCATGCGTGCGCTATTTCTGCTTCCAGGCACCCTGCTTGTCCATATACCACCAGCCGGCCGGTGCATTACTGACCCAGCGTGTTGCAAAGGTGCTGCGAATATCGGCCTCCCATTCAGGATGCCCGTTGGCCTTGGCAATTTCCTTGTACAGGGCGCTGCGGTCACTGTTCTCTTTTGAGACGAGGCCCTTGACAGCATTCCTTTCCTGCAGTGGCACCAGCTTCTGATCACGCAGTGCCAGCTCGCCATCACGCGTCATGCCGATGGCACCGGATGTATAGTACGGCGCCAGCTGCTTGTGGCGTGCCTCCATACTGGCTGTCAGTTGCTGGATTGCCGGTGTGTTCACGGAGAGATCCGCCTCGGCACTGGCCGGGCTGATAAACCAGTCAAGCAGGGCATGAGCTTGGAAGACGGCGCCTCGTTGTAAGGCAACCGTGACTGCGGTTCGACCGGAGCTGCCGGTGCCGCCGGCTGCTCACCATAAACATCGAGGATAATGCGGTCTGCCGCTTTTACGGCGGCTTCTGCCGGAAAATAGACATTGATCGTGACGCAGGCTGCAACAAACAGCAGCAGGGTCATTGCTACAGGAATCCGTACTAGTTTCATCACTCGGCCTCTCTTCTCCATGAATTTCAGAATATTGGTTACCGCAACGTGCCAGCCCGCGGAAGGGTAACACGGTCGATTGACAGGGTTTCACTCCACTTGCATATCCTGTTGACCGGTAACCGCCATTATCTGTGCGATCAGGGTGTCCCAGTTAACGCGATCGGCAAAACCAATCACATCCAGCCGTGGCGGAACAAACCGTCCCTTGACCAGATAATAACCCTCCGCTGCCGGTGCAACGCCACCCATGTCACAGATACCGTTCTCGAGTCGACAACGGATGCCAAGCCGGTCATACGGGAAGTCTTCAAAAAAGCGCAGAAAACTGCGCGACAGCGCGCCACCCATCCCGCCTCCGCCGATACTGGAAATATTATCCACGGCCCTCTGACTGATGCGGTGACGTGAGCGATCGTCTTCGCGGGGTCGCAAACTCGGCATCGAAGGCCACCGGTCGCCACGACTCCATCTCCAGCCCGTCAATCCTGCCATTGAGTCGGCCTTCTATCTTGCCAAACGAGAACGTCCGGGTAAGCGTCTCAAGATCGATATTATCGGCACGTGCGTCAACCTGCAGGCGTGGCACCAGGCCGAACGGTTGTTCCAGTGTCAGGTTGCGCAAGGTCACTTCACCGTCAAACACGCGAATCAGCAATATACCGCCGACGACAAGGTTGCCGTTGTTATAGCGAACATTCGGTATCACCCCCGACAGCTTGCCCGCCAGTTCCGGCCATCCCAGTGCCAGGCTCAATTGCGACAAGGACACCGGTTCAAGCAGGCCATTGACCTGCCAGCGCAACGGCGCATCCTCTCCGAATTCCAGCTGGAAGTCATCAATCCCGAGTGCGCCGTCCAGTACCGGTATTTCAAGCGGTTGCGCCAGATGCACGAAATCGCGGCCGCTATCGAACGCAAAACGGGAGGCACCGAGGGCCACCCGGAAGACGACTGCCGCCGGCCCAGGCAAGCTCGGAACGCTCAGGCGCGGCGGTGTCGGACCAGCGCACCCGGCCATTCATTGCATCCAGCGCGAAGCGACCCTCGCGGTCATTCACTGACAGGTTCAAGCGGCTCAAGCGACAGCTGGCTGAGCTTGCCCTGCTGCCAGCGCATGGTGCCGCTGAGTTGTCCCGGCCGTGTCCAGATCAGCGAGCATGGAACCGTACAGCCAGGGCCGCAGGTAGGTGTCATACAGGGAAGGGAAATCTGCTTGCCGGATCTCAAGTTGCAGTTCCCGAAGCGGTGCATCCGCCGCCAGGCTGAAATGACCCTGGCCTTCGAGCTGCACACTGCCGGGGTGAGTGGTAACTGAATGACTGCAGCAACAGTTGTTGCTCTGCCGGCAGCCAGTCAAAACGGGCAGTGAGCTGCAGCGGTTGTGACGGCATTTGCACAAACACCGGTTCAATATAGAGTGCGCCCTGCCGTCCGGATAACTCCAGCGCCACCTGCATACCGCTGGCGACTGTCTTCACGGTTGCGTGCAGTCGAAGCGTCCAGATTCTCCGCCGCCACGCTGCCATCGACATCGGAAATTTCTTCAGCCCGCAGCTGGATATCAACATCGGCTTCAGCGTAACTGCGACGCCATACCGCTCATGCGCGCGGTAATATCAAGCTGGCCGCTGCCATCAACAACCGGCAGCGCAATCCCGGCGGCAGCCAGTTGGCGGGTGACGGCAGGCAGAGACAGCGCCTCACCCCTGGCGTCAATCTGCCAGCGCGACTCGGACAGCTGTGCCGTCAGTGCCAGTGTGCCATCATGCACACGAATCCCCAGCAACTCGGTATCGATGCGGCCGCTGTCAAGCTGGTAACGAAAGCTGATCTGGATATGCCTGCTGACCCAGCACACTTGATTGCGCCTTGAGCACACCCTTTGCACAACGAACTGTCTGTTGCCGTCAGCTGTGCACGCGGGCATGACAGGCTGACCCCGGACAGGTTCGCCAAGACGCTCCGGGTAACACAGCGCCCTGCGTCTGCAACAGCAGTCCGGCATGACCCTCATCCAGCCAGGTCAATTCCACAGTCACCGCCTGCGCCGACCAGCCCGCACCTTCCAGCGTGCCCAGCTTGAGGCGCACGACATCGATTGCATGGCCCGGCAGTACGGCAATGGCCAGCAGGCCGGATGCAAGCAGTAACGCTGTTACAGACCCGGCGCCGGGAAGAACATCATTCAGGCAGGAAAGACCCCGGTTGACAGGTAGCGGTCACCCCGGTCGCAGATAATCGCGACGATCACCGCATGCTCGACCTGTCGTGAAAGCATGTAACGCAGCAGCCACTGCACCGCCGGAGGAAATACCTGCAAAGATACCTTCCTCGGCAGCCAGATCCAGCGTGGTGCGTTCCGCATCGAGCTGGTCAACCTCGATGGTGCGGTCGACGCTGGCTGCATTAAAGATCGAGGGCAGGTAGGCTGCAGGCCAGCGGCGAATCCCCGGGATCGCCGAGCCTTCGGAGGGGTCACACCGACGATCTCCACTGCCGGATTCTGTTCTTTCAGATAGCGCGAGGTACCCATGATGGTACCGGTGGTCCCCATGGCACTGACAAAATGGGTAATGCTGCCCGCCGTGTCTCGCCAGATCTCCGGCCCCGTGCCCTCGTAGTGCGCACGCGGGTTATCGGGATTGGAAAACTGGTCCAGCACCTTGCCCTCGCCACGCGCCTCCATATGCCTTCGCCAGGTCACGGGCCCCTTCCATGCTGGCCTCCTTGCTGACCAGGATGATCTCCGCACCGAAGGTCTTCATCACCGCGCGCCGCTCGACACTCATGTGTTCGGGCATAACCAGCACCATGCGATAGCCCTTCATCGCTGCCGCCATCGCCAGCGCAATACCGGTGTTGCCACTGGTCGCCTCTATCAGCGTATCACCCGGCTGGATCTCGCCGCGTTCCTCTGCATGCCTGATCATGCTGAGTGCCGGGCGGTCCTTGACCGAGCCCGCCGGGTTATTGCCTTCCAGCTTTACCAGCAACGTGTTCGTGGAGTCGGCGGCCATTCGCTGCAGGCGCACCAGCGGCGTATTGCCAACAGTCGATTCAAGCGTGGGATAATTCATAACTCTGCATCCGGCAGTATCACAGGCCCACAGTATACCGAAGAACAGGATTTATCAGACAGCATTTGGCGGATTTGACTGACTGCACACGCATGGCGAACCGTGCCTGATTCCTTTAGCATGCCAGCTGCAGCGGCAACATGCAGCCACTGCCGTCTGCCTGAACAATTACAGGAAAGTGATCACATGGAAAGCAATAAAGAACCGGTTAAAGCACCACCGTCCAGGGCGCTTGCAGGCAGGGCAATGGATGCAGTACTGCAATTCTTCCTGCGGACCCTGACGCCCATCAACAGGCCGCTCACGGCCGTGCGTGAAGCACCGCCCTTGCCGGAAGATGACCAGCTGTTGAAGGTGCGCAAACAATCATTCTCCGGTGAAATGTTTGCCGAGTTACTGCTTGAACTGCCCATGCACCGGCGCCGACTGATCACATGGCCTGTGAAAGCGGCGACATTGACACGCTCGGGAATGCTGTCCACCAGCTGCTTGGCGCCGTTGCCTACTGTGATGCGCCGGAACTTGAGGAAGCGCTTCGTGAGCTGCGGCTGGCGATAAAAACCGGGGAGCAGCACACCATTGAGGTCTACCATGAGCGGGCCATCAATGTCACTCGACAGCACCCTGAGGTACAGCGGTTACCGTAGTCACGGAGAGCTCGACAGGTATAACATGAACAGTTGCGCCGGAACCTAGCGCGACCTTGCCTCACGCATCAGTCGTTTCATCTCCGCAACAGCATTTGCCAGCCCGCAAAAAACGGCCCTTGCAATAATTGCATGACCGATATTCAGCTCACGGATCTCCGCAATGCGCGCGATTTTCCTGACGTTGTGGTAGTTCAAACCATGACCGGCATGTACTGTTAACCCGGCATCACGCCCTGTCGCACCGTTTCCACGATACGGGCCAGTTCCTCGGCCTGCTGCGGGCAGTCAGCGGCATCGGCAAAGTGACCCGTGTGGATCTCAATACAGGGGGCACCTGCCTCTGCGGCAGCAGTCGATCTGCCCGGGTTCAGCATCAATAAACAGGGAAACGCGGATACCGGCGGCCTGCAGACGCGCACAGGCCTCGCGTATACGGGGTAACTGGCCAGCGACATCCAGCCCGCCCTCGGTCGTCAGTTCCTGACGACGTTCGGGCACCAGACAACAGTCCTGCGGCCGCAGCCGTTCAGCAAAGGACAACATGTCGTCCGTCACCGCCATTTCCAGGTTCATGCGGGTCTGCAGAATACCATGGAGCAGCAACACATCACGTTCCTGGACATGACGACGGTCTTCGCGCAGATGCAGCGTGATGCTGTCAGCACCCGCCTGCTCCGATTCAATGGCGGCCTGCACCGGATCCGGGTAGCGTGTGCCCCGTGCCTGGCGCAGGGTCGCAATGTGATCAATATTTACACCCAGTAACATGTCTGCATCATGCCTCATAGTCATCAACCTGTGCTGGCGCCGGTTGACCGACCACATCACGCCGCGCGGCGTGTGACATGATCGACAACTGCCGCAGCACTTCCCGTGTACGCAGCGGGCGTGCCCCCAGGTACAGTGCCAGTGCCGCACGCATCAGCGGCTTGACCTCGCGGCAGGCCAGTGGCTCCCGCAAATCATCACTGTGCAGTGACAGCAGACTGGATCCATGCAGGAAGATGCCATCATGACACGCCTGTTGCCGCCGCACCGGGCCCCGTTCCAGGTGGTATTCATAGAGCATGTCTTGCTGCACCGGTGTACCGTTGTCATACTCGTGATCCAGCAGCAAGCCGTAACCCAGCGACTGCAACAGGCGTTTTTCAAACACGCGCAAGGCCTGTTCCTCATTTATCGCCCAGCGCCACGAGCGCCTGCTCATAGGCATCGAATATGTCGGGATGCGGATCATACCGGGTCAACAGTCGCAGCAGTAACTCATTCAGATAACAGGCACACCAGACCCGGCGGCCCGGGTACATGCCGGCCGTACCGCGGCTGTCGACGCCCGTCAGGGTGCCCAGTTCACCACGCAGGTTCCATGACAGCGCCAGTGGCCGCAATATCTGCAACTGGTTCTGCCAGCGCGACCGCGCAGACCGCGCACCACGCGCAACCAGCCCGATGCGGCCATACTCACGGCTGAAAACCTCCAGCAGCAGGCTTGAATCACGGTACGGGTGTTGATGCAGTATCCAGGCGGGTTCGAGTGATGCTCTTGTTGTGTGCGTCATGGCAGGCAGTAACCGGCAGTCTATTCGTCGAGAGTATATCCCAGACTGCGCAGTGCCCGCTCATCATCTGCCCAGCCTTCCTTGATCTTGACCCAGAGTTTCAGGTTAACCTTGCTCTCTATCAATGCTTCAATATCCTTGCGCGCCTCGATTCCGACTTCCTTGAGCACACGCCCCTGCCTGCCGATTACGATTTTCTTCTGGCTGTTGCGCTCAACCCAGATCAGCGCATGGATATGGGTGACATCGCGTTCACTCCGAAACTCCTCGATTTCCACCGTCAATCCATATGGTACTTCCCTGCCGAGCTTGCGGAACAGCTTCTCCCTGACCAGTTCCGCGGCCAGGAACCGCACCGGGCGATCAGTCACCTGATCTTCCGGAAACATCGGCGGTGCCTGCGGCAACAGGCTTTCAATGGCACCCTCCAGCGCCGTTATGTTATCCCCCTTCTTGGCGGAAATCGGAATAACCTGTTCGAAACTGCGTTTCCCGGACAACTCCTGCAGACGCGGCAACAACCCATCTCGGTTGGCCAGCAGGTCAACCTTGTTCACGGCCAGTATCACCGGACGGTCGATAGCGTCGAGTTTCTTCAGAACCAGATCATCATCCGGCGTCCATTTAACTGCATCCACCAGAAACACCACCACATCGACATCAAGCAGTACATTGCTGGCGGTACGATTCATGTGCCGGTTCATGGCGCGTCCGCTGTAATCGTGAATACCTGGCGTATCCACATAGATCAGCTGTGCTGTCTCACGGGTCTTTATTCCCAGCACGCGGTGGCGAGTCGTTTGCGGGCGGCGCGAGGTAATACTGATCTTTTGCCCGAGTATACGATTCAGCAGTGTGGATTTGCCGACGTTGGGCCGGCCGACCAGTGCCACATAACCGCAATGGAAAGTGCCGTGCATGGTTGGTTAACCGGTGTCCAGCTGTGCCAGCATGCGTTCCGCGGCCTGCTGCTCCGCCTGACGGCGACTGCCACCCTGGCCACTGGTAGCTGACACATCAAGATCACTGATCATGCAGCTTACCTTGAAAAACTGTGCATGGGCCTCGCCGCTGACACTGGTGACAGCATACTCAGGCAGGGATTTCTGGCGCGACTGCAGGTATTCCTGCAGCCGGGTTTTGGCGTCCTTCAAAAACGCAACATGAGGCAATGAGGCCAGCTTGTCCTCGAGCAGCGCGAGAATAACGCCCTTGCAAACAGCAAATCCGCCATCGAGATAGACTGCGCCAAACAATGCCTCCACCGCATCCGAAAGAATGGAGTCACGGTGGTGGCCGCCACTGCGGCGTTCACCCGGCCCAAGCGTCAGGTATTGCCCGACATCCAGGGTATGGGCAATATCCGTCAATGATTCGCGGCGCACAAGCCGTGAACGCAGACGGCTCAATTTGCCTTCGCTTGCCTGTGGATAACGCCGGTACAGCTCTTCTGCGATGACACCGCCGAGGATAGCATCGCCGAGAAATTCCAGCCGTTCGTTATTACGGCTGCCGGCACTGCGATGGGTAAGCGCCTGCTGCAGCAACACCCGGTCTGCAAACTCATGACCGAGCGTTTTCTCCAGCAGGCCTGTCGATTTATTCAAATTCTTTTTACTTTGACCTCTTTATTAAAACTCATCACCACAGAAACATTATAAAACAGGTGTACACGTGATTCATACTTTGCGGTGATCAGCCAGGACTGGCCATAGGGCTTTACCAGCAGGTCCTTGGGGGTAATCGTATGTACATAGCTGATATCAAAACGCCGTTCTGCTTTATCCCTGATCTCCGCAGGATTCTCGAAACCGGAGTCTTTGGTCATCGTCTCCAGCGTCGAGGAGATCTTGTAGTATTCCAGATAGGACGGCAGCATCTTGAGCGTCAGCAACGTAAAAAAACCGATCAGGCCAAGAATGATCAACCAGCCAATCGCCGTGACCCCTTTCTGTTGGTGCAATGAATACATAGTCTTCCCCTCCATGATTTAGCCTATTGAATCTTCATACCGATCCGGTTCCAGTCGACGCCGCCGTTCGCACCGTCCCAGTTCATCCAGATACGAAACGCCTTGCCCACCAGGTTGGACTCCGGTACCGGCCCCCAGTAACGACTGTCATTGCTGTTGTCGCGATTATCACCCATGACAAAGTACTCGTCTTCCCCCACAACAAACTCGCCCTCGAGACCCGGTGTGTGCGGCATCACCAGAATATCATGTAATACCTCTCCAAGTTGCTCCTGACGTTCACTGGCACCGGACATGGCGATGCCTGAACCTACACCGATGTAAACACCGGCTGGAACCTGTCCGACAGGGTCACCGTTGATATAGACGGTCTTGTTATAGTAGCCGACCTTGTCGCCCGGAAGCCCGACAATGCGCTTGATGTAGTCAACGGACGGATCTCTCGGATAACGAAACACCACCACATCACCGCGCTCGGGCTCACCCATTTCCAGCACCTTGTTGTTCAATACCGGCAACCGTATCCCGTAGGCAAATTTATTCACCAGAATGAAGTCGCCGGTGAGCAACGTCGGCATCATGGAGTTTGAGGGGATGCGGAACGGCTCCACCAGGAACGAGCGCAGCAGCAGGACCGCAAGCAGCACCGGAAAGAATGACTTGCAGTACTCGACAAAGGTGGATTCCTTCAAGGTCGTGGTGATCTGGTTAGAATCCGGTGCAGCCCCTCTCTGCACCAGAGCATCCGCCTTGCGACGGCGCTGTGGCTTCAGTATCAGGGCATCGATTGCCCACGCGAAACCCGTAAAAAAGGTTGCTGCAACCAGTAATGCCGGAAAATCTAGATTCATTGTTCCCTCGTTAGTTCACTGTAAAATACAGGTGCAGCCGGCCAACGGCCATTATGTTTGATGTTTGCAGCCACAATCACTCATCCACACGCAGTACTGCCAGAAAGGCCGCCTGAGGTATCTCCACCTTGCCAAACTGCTTCATGCGCTTCTTGCCCGCCTTCTGCTTTTCCAGCAGCTTGCGCTTGCGGGTAATATCGCCACCATAACATTTTGCGGTCACATTTTTACGCAGTGCCTTGACGGTGGTGCGCGCGATGATCTGCGCACCGATCGCCGACTGGATCGCGACATCATACATTTGCCGTGGAATCAGTTCTTTCATCTTGGTCGCCAGTGCCCGGCCCCGGGACTGTGAAATATCACGGTGCACGATCAGTGACAGGGCGTCGACCCGCTCGCCGTTGATCAGTACATCCAGCTTCACCAGCGGTGCAGCCTGAAAACGCAGAAAATGGTAGTCGAACGAGGCATAGCCCCGGCTTACCGACTTGAGCCGGTCAAAGAAATCCAGCACGATTTCGCTCATCGGCAATTCATAATTCAGCGACACCTGGCTGCCAAGATACTGCATATCCTTCTGCACACCACGTTTCTCGATACACAGCGTGATCACGTTGCCCAGGTAAGCCTGCGGCACGAGAATATTTGCCAGGATAATCGGCTCGCGTATCTCTGCAATTTTATTGACCGGTGGCAAGCTGGCCGGGTTATCGATCCTGATGAGGTCTCCATTAGTGTCCATCACCTCATAGATAACCGTGGGTGCAGTGGTAATCAGGTCGAGATCGTATTCCCGCTCCAGCCGCTCCTGTACGATTTCCATGTGCAGCATGCCGAGAAAGCCGCAACGAAAACCGAAACCAAGCGCCTCCGAGGTCTCCGGTTCATAATGCATGGCGGCATCATTCAGCCGCAGCTTCTGCAAGGCATCACGCAGATTTTCGTAGTCATCCGAACTCACCGGATAAAGTCCGGCGAACACGTTCGGCTGCACAGTCTTGAAACCGGGCAAGGCCTCTGCGGCCGGGTTGTTCGCCAGCGTCAGGGTATCGCCCACCGGTGCACCGTCAATGTCCTTGATGCCGGCAATCAGGAAACCGACACCGCCTGCGACCAGTTCGGCACGTTCTACCGGTTTCGGTGTGAATACACCGAGTTTCTCAACCTGAAAATTTCGCCCGGTCGACATGACCTCGAATCTTGTCGCGACGTGACAGGCGGCCGTCAACGACACGCACCAGCGACACCACGCCTACATAGTTATCAAACCAGGAATCGACAATCAGTACCTTCAACGGGGCATCGACCTTCCCGCGTGGCGGCGGGATGCGACGAATAACCTCTTCGAGAATATCTTCCACACCCACTGCCTGTCTTGGCACTCGCCAGCACGGCATCATCGGCATCAATACCGATGATCTGTTCAATTTCATGCCGCACCCGCTCGGGATCTGCCGCTGGCAGGTCGATCTTGTTCAGCACCGGCACCACTTCCAGGTCCAGGTCTATCGCGGTATAGCAGTTCGCAACACTCTGTGCCTCCACCCCCTGGGCGGCATCGACAACCAGCAGGGCCCCTTCACAGGCAGCCAGTGAACGCGACACCTCGTAGGAAAAATCCACATGCCCGGGGGTATCAATCAGGTTGAGCTGATAGACTCTCCCGGAGCGCGATTTGTAGTCCAGTGAGACACTCTGCGCCTTGATGGTAATACCGCGCTCACGCTCCAGATCCATGGAATCAAGGACCTGGTCTTCCATCTCGCGGTCACTGAGCCCGCCGCACATCTGTATAAAACGGTCAGCCAGCGTGGACTTGCCGTGATCGATATGCGCAATGATCGAGAAATTGCGGACGTGCTGGCTGTCTGTCATGGAAATAAGTGCGATGACCCCGAACGCGACGCTCAGGGATGCGGGTTACAGTTGGGAAACAAGCGTCTAGACTACACGGCCCGGGTTATCAGTAAGGCATTGATTATACAGTATGCATGCGGCAAGTCACTCCTCTGTTAAAAATCAGCCACCGGGCTGCAGGTGCGCTCGCAGGCGGGCCTCCTCGAGGAAGTAGTAGCAGATTTCTATCTCACCGGCAGCCAGCACCGGTACCCGGGTATCATAGCGGCGCCGCAGTTCCGCATCGGCGTCGATATCCACGTCCAGCAGCTGAAAACCAAGCTCCGGACGCAGACGCTCGAGCTCCTGCAGCATGTCGCTGCACAGATGACAACCACGGCGGGTATACAGCGTAAGCTGCTGCGTCAAACTGGCACTACCGTAACCATCGTGCAATCAGTCCTCTGCAGGCACCTTGAGGGCGAGGAATGTCGGGCTGCCGCTGCGCTGCACCAGCAAGGCCACCGACTTGCCGGCTGGCAACCCCTTGACCAGATTATCGAACTGATTGAGATCGGTAACCGATATATTGTCAATCGCCAGGATAATATCGCCCTTGCGTACACCCGCCTGCAAGGCGGGTCCGCTGACCAGATGATTCACCTGCACACCGCCGTCAATCTCCAGTTCTTCCTTTTGCTTGTCACTCAGATCAATGGCACTAAAACCCAGCCGGTTGGTTGTTTTCCTGTCGGTTTTGGCAGCAGCCTGTTCAACAGCCTCGTCATCCGGCAATTCACCCAGTTTCACGTACAGGGTCTTTTCCCGACCATTGCGGATCACGACCACCGGCAGTTTCACCCCGACCTTGGAACTGCCTACAATCGGCGGCAGACTTGGAGGAGTTCACTACTTCCTCCTCGTTGAAAGTCGACAATGACGTCACCCACATCGATACCCGATGCCAGCGCCGGACTGTCCGGCAACACCTTCGCCACCAGCGCGCCGCGCGGATGTTTCATCCCAAAGGATTCGGCCAGGTCCAGCGTCACATCCTGTATCAACACCCCGAGCCAGCCGCGGCTTACCTTGCCGCTGGTCTTCAACTGCTCCGCCACATCCATTGCCACTTCGATCGGAATCGCAAAAGACAGCCCCATGTAACCGCCGGTACGGCTGTATATCTGCGAGTTTACGCCAACCACCTCGCCTGCCTGATTGAACAGCGGCCCTCCGGAATTACCGGGATTGATGGCGACATCCGTCTGGATGAACGGCACATAGTTTTCCCGTGGCAGACTGCGTCCCTTGGCACTGACGATCCCGGCTGTAGCAGAATGATCAAAACCGAACGGTGAACCGATCGCCAGTACCCACTCGCCCACTTCCAGGTCACTGGATTCGCCAATCTTTGCAACCGGCAGGCCAGTAGCATCTATCTTCAGCAAGGCGACATCACTGCGGGGATCGACGCCAATGACCTCCGCCTTCAACTCGCGGCGATCACTCAGGCGGACGATGATTTCATCGCCATCCTTGACGACATGGTAGTTGGTCAACACGTAACCATCCTTGGAGATAATAAATCCCGATCCCAGAGACTTCGCATCATGGTAACCGGGCTCGCCATTCTCTTCCTGTTCAAAGAAATACTTGAACAGTTCGCCAAACGGGCTGCCCTCAGGAAACTCCGGCATTTCAAACCCTTCCGGCAGCTCCGGCATGCCGCTCTGAACCTTCTGTGTGGTACTGATGTTGACGACCGCACTGCTGGTCTCCTTCACCAGGTCAACAAAACTGGGAAGGTCATCGGCCCGGGCGGCTTGCATCCCCCAGAAGGAAACACCCAGGAACAGGGAATACAGTGCCAACTTGCGAACATTAAACATACACATACTCTCCATTACCAAATTAGTCGGTTACCATGCCATCATCAATTGCAGGACTGGCACAGCGCCGCATGCCCGGCCTGTATTGCCAAACTGCCATTCACTCAGCGACTGCCAGTCCTGATCTGCAGTCGAAGTGCCACCGGTTGATAGGCGGCATCGTTTTCCCTGTCACGGCTAAACCGTTTCAACCAGGCAAGTGCCGCAACAAAACCGGCAATGGCACCGGCCACAGCCGGGAGATCAGACTGCATCTCCAGCACAGAGTTGCCGAGTACCTGGCCTGCCAGCGCACCGGCAAACAGACCGAACAGCGGTGCGGCATACACCGCCAGTGAACCGCGTACCACACCGGACTCGGAGATACCGATCACCACCTCATCACCGACACGTGCCTGGATGCGGTTCAGAACGCGCAATCGCACCCGGCGTTGCCCAAGGACTTGTGCGATCGCCGAGGTACCGCAACCCTTGCGCACGGCACAGTTGCCACACGTCGTGGTGCGCTCACTCTCAATCCAGGCAAACTCACCCTGGACATCGACTACCTGTCCAACTTCCTCGATCATGACGACTACCTGCCTACCAGCAGCGCCATACTCTGTACGGTCGCCGCCGGCACCTCACCGACGACCGTTATCTGGTGGTCGTCAAGCACAGTACCAAAGGCATTCATGGCGCCCATGCTTGAGAGACCTGTGAATGCCTTGCTATTCTCCATCAGTTTTTCGACGTAAACCGACACCGTTGCCAGACCATCGCTAAATACCATGTGCTCCGCATGTTCACCTCCAGGGCGGACCCGTTTGCGCTGGTAGGCAGTCATCCTGAAACCTGCCGGCAGCTGCTTTACAGTCCATTCCGGGTGAGCGGCTGTGGCTGCAGGATTCTCGCCACTGCCCTCCTGCCGGTACCAGTTATAACCTTCACCGGTCAGGGATGGTTCAAGGGCGGCGGCAGGAATCGGCTCACCGACACGCAGGCCGGTAAACATGACCTGTTCGATAGCCGTGCCATCGACGGCACTCAATTCATACTTGAGCAACATGTAATTTTTGGTATCGATCCAGAAACGGTAGCCGTATCGATATTCATCGCGGGGCCTGATGTCGATTACCCGGGTCATCAGACCGGCAATACGATCTTCACCAACATCCTGCAACTGGTAATGGGGTGACAGGCTCTCCAGGTTCTCGGGAACAACTGGGAACGGTTGCCGTGGCCGGCTCTGCCCCACCATGACGGACTTGTTGTCGGGCATAATGCAGGTCACCACCTTGTCATCCCGCAGCACTTCACGGGCACTGCCGGTAAGGGACATCAAGCGTTCCTTTTCTCCGCCGGCGCTCGACTGGTGCAGAATGCGCATCGCTTCCAGCTTGCCGTCGTGGAAATAGACAAAGGTGCCGTCATAGTCGAGCGACTGCAGCGCCTTGAACATGCTGTCCAGCCACTGGCGGGCACTGTTCGGGGAAGGGTCATCCTGTGCAATGGCTGCCTGCAGGAAAACCGGTCCGGCAACGACCAGTGATGCAAGCAACAGACGTTTCACGCTGCTATTGCTTGCCATCAACGTTCATTTCATGACCGACCAGACGCACATAGGGCAACATACCACGATTCACGGCGTACTCGTTATGATTGACCACATAGGCATCGAGGCTTTGCGGGGTGCGCACAGAACTGGCAGGCACCCCCTTTAGTTCCGCACGCAAGTAGCCTTCCGCAACAGGGGCACTTGCTACTGCCGCTGTCGTCGGGGTTATCTCGTCATGAACAGACTGCAGTGATAACACCGCGACGACCGCAACCGAGGCCGCAACGGCGAGCCCGGCAAGCGGTTTGAACAAGCCTGCGAAGCGCGACCATTCGACCTGGACGGCCGGCTCATCCTGCAATGCCGCCTGAATACCCTTGTGGAATCCGACCTCAAGCCGCGGGGGTAGATGGTTCTGCAAGGCATCACTGATGACCTGGTAGCGTGCCAGCCGCTCGCGCAGCGCGGCATCCGTGCCCAGTTGCCTGAGCAATAACGCCTGTTCGCTATCCGTCAGTTCATCGTCAACCAGTGCAGACAGCTGTTCGTATAGTTTCTCTTTCATGGTGACAAGCTCATGTGTTGCTAATCCAGCAAGGGTTTCAAACGTGCATCGATGGCATCCCTTGCCCTGAAGATTCTTGAACGCACCGTGCCGATAGGACAGTCCATGGTCTGTGCAATCTCTTCGTAACTCAATCCTTCCAGTTCGCGCAGGATGATCGCTGTTCGCAAATCATCCGGTAACTCTTCTATCGCCTTTGCAATCATGGCCTCGATTTCATCCTTTAGCAGCAGTCGTTCCGGTGTTGCATATTCTTTGAGACCCATGGCACTGTCATATTGTTCCGCATCCTGTGCATCAATATCGCTATTCGGCGGCCGGCGACCGCCGGCGACCAGATAATTCTTCGCAGTATTGATGGCAATCCGGTACAGCCAGGTATAAAACGCACTCTCACCGCGAAATCGGCCAATCGCCTTGTAGGCCTTGATAAAGGCCTCTTGCGCCACATCCCGCGCCTCTTCGTGATCATGCACATAGCGATTGACCAGCTGGATGATCTTGTTCTGGTATTTCAGGACCAGGACGTCAAACGCCTGTTTATCACCCTTCTGAACCCTCTCAACCAGTGCCTGATCTATGCCTCGTTCACCCATCCGGGCTGTCTCCCTTCAACCCGCAACTTGCCAGATAGACTCTGTACGTTCGGAATAGTTCAGTGTAAATGTATAAAAATCAGGTGCTTCCAAAGACATTGCAGCAACCCCTGACCGTCAGATGCTGTCTTTTACAGCCAGCTGACGGTACGCTACGCTTAACCCATCATAAACAAATCAGGGTATTAGCTTAAGGAGGGCCTGATTCGTTCATCTTTCGTCATTGCGGCCTGTACCAGAATCCAGTCAACGGATGAATACAAATTGCCGCAACCCGGGTCTACACCGGGCTTCGTCCGGATTTATGAAAAACCAGGCTCCCTGAATCGGTATAGGGGAGCGAAACAACGCGGCAACTCGTCAGGGTACATGCACAATGACAACAACTCCATGGATTCTTCAAACCGGCAATGGTAACTGACAACAGTTTTGATGTCCTGATTTTTGGCAGCGGTGCGGCCGGACTCACCCTGGCACTGCGCCTGCCCGAATATGTGCGGATCGCGGTGCTGGCAAAGGGCAAACAGAGTGAAGGCTGCACCCTCTACGCCCAGGGCGGCATCTCTGCCGTCACCGAGGAGACAGACACCTTCGAATCCCACATCGCCGACACACTGGATGCCGGTGCCAGCCTCAACAACCCGGACACGGTGCGTTTTACCATCGAGAGAGCGCCAGCGGCGATCCGCTGGCTGGTCGATCTGGGCGTACCCTTTACCCGCGATGCCGAGACCAACAAGCACGACAATTTTCACCTCACCCGGGAAGGTGGTCACTCCACACGCCGGGTATTGCATGCAGCCGATGCCACCGGGCGCGCCATGGAAACCACCCTGCTGGATGCAGCCCACGGGCGCCGGAACATCACCCTGCTGGAGCACCACATCGCCATTGACCTGATCACCGGCAACAAACTGGGCCTGGCGCACAATCGCTGTGTCGGTGCCTATGTGTTGAATCGCGAACAACAGAGGGTCGAGGCCTTCCGCGCCCGCAAGGTTGTGCTGGCCACCGGCGGTGCCAGCAAGGTATACCTGTACACCAGCAACCCGGACACCTCCAGTGGTGACGGCATCGCCATGGCCTGGCGAGCCGGTTGCCGCGTGGCCAACATGGAATTCAACCAGTTTCACCCGACCTGCCTGTACCACCCCAAGGCAAAGTCATTCCTGGTCACCGAGGCCGTTCGTGGTGAAGGCGGCCGGTTGCTGTTACCCGATGGCACGCCGTTCATGGAACACTTTGATGCACGCGGCAACCTCGCTCCACGCGATATCGTCGCCCGTGCCATTGACCACGAAATGAAACGCCTTGGCGCCGAATACGTATTACTCGATATCAGTCATAAACCGGCGCCGTTTATCAAGGAACATTTCCCGACCGTGTATGCGCGTTGCCGTGAACTCGGTTACGACATGACGCTGGAACCGATCCCGGTGGTACCGGCCGCACACTACACCTGCGGCGGCATCATCACCGACCTGCATGGCCGGACCGACCTGCCTGCTCTCTATGCCGTAGGTGAAGTCGCCTGCACCGGCATGCACGGCGCCAATCGCATGGCCAGCAACTCATTGCTTGAATGCCTGGTATTTGGCATTGCCGCCAGCGAACACATCGCCGCCACACTGGATGACACGCCGCCACCCCCTGTCGTTCCTGCGTGGGATGAATCGCGGGTGCGTGACTCGGATGAAGAGGTGGTCGTCAGCCACAACTGGGACGAACTGAGACGCTGTATGTGGAACTATGTGGGTATTGTGCGCACGGACAAACGCCTGCAGCGCGCATGGCGACGGGTCGACCTGCTGCAGCAGGAAATCCAGGAATATTACAGTAACTTCACCGTATCCAATGACTTACTGGAATTGCGCAACCTGGCGCAGGTGGCCGCCCTGATTATTCGCTCGGCACAGTCGCGCAAGGAAAGCAGGGGCCTGCATTTCACGCTCGACTACCCGGAACTGGACACCAGCAAACCGCCTACTGACACCATCCTGGTACCGGAAAATCCGCAGGCTACCGATCTTGCCGTGTAACCGGCATTCAAGGCGCCTTTCAAGCCAGCGCCCGATTTATCAATAGCCACGGAAGCACACGGAAGATAAAGGTGCCTTACAGGAAAACTTTCCGTGTTTTTCCGTGTGCTTGCGCGGCAAGTTTCTTAGACTTATCGGTTTAAATCAGCGCAGAATCAGCTTGTCTCGAAGCCACTCAGGCCGGTCTCTTCCGGGCAGGCCGTGCACTGCACATCAGTGACACGCGCCTGTGACGGTCCTTGCCACAACCAGCGTTGCAATGAATCAAGTGCCGCCTGCGGACCACAGACCGTGACTGTCACCCGCCCGTCAGGAAGATTGCGCGCGTGTCCACTCAGGCCCAGTGCCTGTGCCCGCTCTCGGGTTGAGGCGCGGAAGAAGACACCCTGCACACGACCAGACACAAGGCAGCGGATACAGGGCATGCGGGAACGTGTCTCAGTGGGTGGCTGATATGGGCGTGGTTACTGCAGAGCACCGGCTTGGATGCCTTCCCTTGCTGCTGCTTGCGTGCAATATACTGTTCGATCGCCTCCTGTGTTACCGGTCCTTCCTGGCGCGCCATGCGTTCACCCTCCGGGGAAATGATATAGGTGGTTGGCAGCCCCATCACCGGTCCGAGCCTGGTCACCGGCACCGGGATCCATCCGGACCACCGGGTAGGACATCATGTGACTCTCGACGAACTCCCTCAGATAATCAGTTATTGATCTCTTCATAGTCAACTCCAAGCACCACCAGCTTGTCGCGGTTGTCGTCGTGCAGTGAAACCAGTTCAGGTATCTCATCCAGACAGGGCGGACACCAGGTAGCCCAGTAATTGACAATCACCCATTTGCCACGAAAATCAGACAGCGACACCGGCTTGCCCTCCAGGTCAGGCAACATGAAATCAACAATTTCCGCAACAGACGGCACGGCGGCGAACAGCGCCGCAATGAATACCAGTAAACGCATGGCTAACTCCTTGAAAAGTGTGAGGGAGATTATACCCTCCTCGCCGGTTGCTGCGGCCGAATTACCTCGATCGCGGCGAAACAGTTACAATTATGACTCCAGTCGGCCGGTCCGGTTCCCCTGACAAGGTACGCATGAGCACCATCAGCAAAGACGATTTCATCACCAGCATCTGCGATGCGCTGCAGTACATATCCTATTATCACCCGCCGGACTTTATCCGTGCATTGCATGAAGCCTGGCAGCGCGAGCAATCACCGGCCGCGCGGGACGCCATGGCACAGATACTGATTAACTCGCGTATGTGTGCCGAGGGCCACCGCCCCATCTGCCAGGACACCGGTATCGTGAATGTTTTCCTTAAGGTGGGCATGGAGGTTCGCTGGGCAACGGATAGCAGCATCGATGACATGGTCAACGAGGCGGTCCGCCGCGCCTACCTGGATGCCGATAACCCGCTGCGCGGCTCCATTGTCAGCGACCCGGCCGGCAAACGCACCAATACCGGCGACAACACCCCGGCCGTCATTCATAAGGACATCGTCCCCGGTGACCAGCTCGAAATCACCGTTGCTGCCAAGGGGGGCGGCTCAGAAAACAAGTCGCGTTTTGCCATCCTGAATCCAAGCGATGATATCGTCGAGTGGGTTTTGCAGCAGGTCCCCACCATGGGTGCGGGCTGGTGCCCGCCCGGTATCCTCGGTATCGGCATTGGCGGCACCGCGGAGAAAGCCATGCTGCTGGCCAAGGAAGCCATTCTGGAACCCGTCAACATCCACGAGCTGCAGGCGCGCACACCACAAAACCGGCTGGAAGAACTGCGCCTGGAGATTTTCGAGAAGGTGAACGCACTCGGCATCGGCGCACAGGGACTCGGCGGACTGACCACGGTGCTGGATGTAAAATTAAGGGATTACCCGACCCATGCCGCCTCCAAGCCGGTAGCCCTGATACCCAACTGTGCCGCCACCCGGCATGTGCATTTCACACTCGATGGCAGTGGACCGGTTGATCTGTTACCCCCGCGCCTGGATGACTGGCCGCAAATCGCCCGCGAGGCCAGCGACAACACCCGCCGTGTACAGCTGGATGACATCGACCCGGCCATCGACACTGGACTGGCAACCCGGTGATACCCTGCTCATCAGTGGCAAGCTGCTCACCGGGCGCGATGCCGCGCACAAACGCATCATCGATTGCCTGCACCGCGGCGAGCCGTTGCCGAATGGTCTGGATTTAAAAGGACGCTTTCTTTACTACGTCGGCCCGGTGGACCCGGTCGGCGACGAAGTGGTCGGACCCGCCGGCCCGACCACGGCAACACGCATGGACAAGTTCACCGATGAACTGCTGGAAAAAACCGGGCTGCTCGGCATGATCGGCAAGGCAGAACGCGGCCCTGCGGCCATCGAATCCATTGCCCGACACAAGGCCGTGTACCTGATCGCCACCGGTGGCGCCGCCTACCTCGTCTCCAGGGCGATTCGCGCCGCTCGCGTGATCGCCTTTCCGGAACTCGGCATGGAGGCGGTGTATGAATTTGAAGTCGAGGACATGCCGGTCACCGTGGCCGTCGATACCCGCGGGCAATCCATCCATGAAATCGGGCCCCGGGAATGGAAAATGCGCATCGGCAATATACCGGTAGTCACGAAATAATATATTTATACTGCTGGCAGCCACGAGAAAAGACATGACAACTGACGTAACCATCTACTATAACCCTAACTGCAGCAAGTGCCGCCTGAGCATCGAGTTACTGGAAAAGGAAGGCCAGCACGCCACGGTCATTGACTACCTCAATACGCCGCCGGATGCCGGGACACTGACAGCCATCCTCGACATGCTGGGAATGGAACCGCGCGAGCTGATGCGCAAGCATGAAAAGGAATACACCGAGGCCGGACTGGCTAATCCCGGGCTGACGCGTGAACAGCTGATCAATGCCATGATCGAATACCCGCGACTGATTGAGCGGCCGATCGTGGTCAAGAACGGCAGGGCCACGATTGGCAGGCCACCGGAGCGGATTCTGGATATCCTGTAATCACCCAGCCAGGGGCACACAGGTTAATACATGATCCCTCATTGCCGCGAAGGCAGTAATGGCAGTGTAATACAATGACTCCACGACATTTACTACAGGTGTAACCAGCCATGAAAGAAATACTCGTTCTCTACTACAGCCGTTACGGCGCCACGGCAGAAATGGCGCAAATCATCGCCCGCGGCATCGAGACCCACCCGGACTGCCAGGCGCGCATCCGTACCGTGCCAGCGGTGTCCACAATCTGTGAAGCGACCGAGGACGACATCCCGACTCAGGGACCGCTGTATGCCACGCTGGATGACTTGCGTGAATGCGCCGCTCTGGTAGTGGGCAGCCCGACCCGTTTCGGCAACATGGCGGCACCGCTCAAATACTTCATTGACACCACCAGCAGCCTGTGGCTGGCCGGAGAGCTCGCAGGCAAACCGGCGGCACTCTTTACCTCGACTTCCAGCATGCACGGCGGCCAGGAAACCACCCTGCTCTCCATGATGCTGCCGTTGCTGCATCATGGCATGCTGATCATGGGTCTGCCCTACACAGAGAGTGAATTGTTGTCCACGGCAAGCGGAGGTACGCCCTACGGTCCCAGCCATACTGCTGGCAGTGACAGCAAGCGTCCCCTGAGCGAAGAAGAAAGGCACCTGTGCACGGCACTCGGCAAGCGGATTGCCGACATTACCAGCCGTTTGACCCAGGCGTCCGGTTAACGTCACCCTCCTGACGCTTCGCATTAAGCCCATGCCCGACAGCCGCTTCCTCTACGCATTGACCCTGTTCGGTTATTTCTCCACGCTGGCCCTGCTGACGGCCTGGTACGGCTGGCTGGCACCTGCCATCCATTTCCCTGCAGCATTGGTATTACTGGTACTGGTTGTACCCTTGCTGTTTCCGCTGCGTGGCCTGTTACACGGTCGCAAGTATACCTTTGCCTGGAGCTGTTTCCTGGCGCTGCTCTATTTCACCCACGGGGTCATGGAAGCCTACAGCAATGACATTACCCGTCCCCTTGGTTTGCTGGAGATTACCTTCAGTTCATTGTGGTTCCTGGGGGCCATGGCTTACATCAAGAGCCAGCAGGGGTCGTCACCGGCCCCATAAGGCGACTGCAATTCTCCAGGGCATTCGACCTGGAGCAACCATCATGGCTTCGCCCGTGATCACCGTTTTTTTGACCACGCGGCAATATGCCGCACCTTTGTGTAACAGAAACTTGATCTTGCTCAACGGCCGTTCTTCACGCTTATGCGAGACTGCCTGCACGAAAGATTTCGGGTCGAGAGACCAGCCAAAAGTCAGATGGGGAAAAGATCATGAAAGCAACTCACGCAATAGCAAGCAGCATCATTTTTGCTATCACCGCTTATAACGCCAGTGCAGATTACACGGTAGACAAGGGTACGGTTCGAGTGAAAAGCCCCCAGGACATTGTTCTCACCCTGGGTGAAGACCCAACCATGAATCCCGAAGTCGCATGTCTGGCCCTGACAATGGGGCAATTTCTGAGGTCCAGCAGCAAGAAAGTTAATGTCACGCTCTTTCTGAGGAACGATGGCGTGGGACTTGCTGATGCGGCAACAGTGAGTTCGGTAACGCAGCCGTGCCAAACGCCGGCAGGACAGGTAACACTTGAGCAAAACCTGCAGGCATTTATCGCCGGCAACGACAATAATCTGGTTAACTGCCCTATTTGCTGGGGAGCACGCTTCGGCATGCAGGCACCCGCCTACGGCATCCTCGACTCCAGCGCAATCCCCCCGTTACTCCTTGGTGCCGACAAGGTAATCGATTTTTAACCAACATAAGGAGATGAGAAATGTTGACGCGTCCGCTCACAATCATCCTGCTGGCAATCACTATCCTCTTTGCCTGTCCGGCATGGTCGTACGATGCGGCCATGGCAGACAGCTATGCGAAGTTACTCGCACCGGTAAAAGGTGCAGGGGCCGGTAAGGCCTTGCATATGATCATGCCGGATGACTTCCTGAACAAGGTAAAATCAAATGAACCACTGGTCGTGCTGGACGTTCGAACCCCGGCCGAGACCGGCATCTACAGTGCGACCCTGCCGGGAACCTTACGGATCCCGGTGGATGAATTGTTCACTGAAGCAAGACTGGCTCTGATCCCGACCGACAACACTGTGGTTGTACTGTGCATGTCGGGTACGAGGGCATCTGTGGCGGGAACTGCACTACGCCATATCGGCTTCGAAAATGTCTATATATTGAAAGGTGGTTTTAAGGCATTGACTGCTTATATGGGTCCGAAAGAGGCGAACTCGCCGGCTGTCTCCACTGCAGTCAAAAAATAAGGCGGTTAGCAATGTTCGTAACCCCCGCTATCGTGCGGGGGTTGCGTTAAGGCCGGGGTGAGATGCAAACAGGGATTACTGACCCGTGGAAACCACCTCCCAGCTGCCGTCAGGCTGTCGACAGGCGGTGCCGTAGCTTTGCTCTCTTTTGCCGCCGATAGTGACTTCATGCTGAAACTCGCGACAGTAACGTCCGCTACTGCTGGCGCCTTCACGGGTAGCCGTCACATTCCCGGATGCGTTGCCCTCATGCCAGTAAATGGTTTCACCGACCGGTGCTTTCGTAGCAAGCACCTGTGCGGCTTCGTGCTCGCGCTGTTGCTGCTCATTGAGATTATCCAGCAGCTTCACGGCGATGGCCGTGAAGGCCAGCCACTGGTAAGCATCATCATCGTGATAGTAGTAGCCATAGCCAGGGTACAAGCGACCATAGGGACGCATGATCACGATATCTCGGTAACGCCTGATGCGGTGTTGCGGAATGTAATCGCTGTGACCGTGATGGATAATGGGTGACCTCACCGGAGGTGATTTTTTAAACTGGCCATAGCCATGCCGGTTGTCATAACGGCGGTCATGCTGATAGTGGCCACCCCGGCCATGGTCGCCGTTATCAGCACTCACGAGCAGCGGTGAAAACAGCAATCCCAGGGATAACAAGGCAACCAAGGGTAATTTGCTAAAGGTCTTATACAGTTTCATGATTCATTCTCCATCTGGACAAACACAATCGGGTTTGTCTCCATGGCTGTAGAATAGGACCGGATAGATGAACCAAAGCTGAACAGAAGCCGGCTAGCCGGTTTCTCTCTCCCAGCCAGTCTGACCACCAATGCCTGTGGCGAGGCAAGCTGGAATGCCCGCACCACAGATTCTCAAGTGGGTCCCAGAGATGCTGCTTGCCAACCACACAGGGCAAGGCCCGCCATGAATGAAGAACACTCTGTCGCAGCGACACCACCGATGTGATCTTTGAGCCTTTGAATTTCATGGCAAGTCTGGCTGCGCTTGTGTACAACCCGGAAGCTGGTTCTTGCCGGAGCACAAGTTACAACTGCATTTCCGCCTGGAGCAGGAGGACGACTCACCAGTTTGGTGCACGCACGTGCATAAGACCGCTAATATGCACATTAATAGTGCATAACCTGGCTACCGCCCACCCCCTTTGAAGTCATGGATTCAATAGACTTTATAACGAAAACAACAGGTTTACGTTTGCTTTGTACCTTATCCACCAATTGGCACATAAGTTGTATTGCCTTAGACCTATCCAAGTGTACAGGTGTGTGAATGGCACCGTCAGAAAGGTGCACGCAAGCAGGCAGGAGCAATCATGGCGACGATATCCGGGGTTCCACGGCGCCCGGTGATGCTGGTCATACTCGATGGCGTTGGCGTGAACCCGAGCAAGCAAAACAATGCCGTGCACGAAGCGCCAACACCGCATCTGGATGACTTTTTTTCCCGATATCCGCATACCGTCCTCAATGCCTCGGGCCATGCGGTGGGTCTGCCCGACGGCCAGATGGGTAATTCAGAGGTCGGTCATCTGACGCTCGGTGCCGGAGAAATCATTCGCCAGGACATGGTGCAAATCAATGATGCCATTGCCTCGGGCGAGTTTTATCGCAATTCCGCCCTGTCATACGTGCTCGACAAGGCACGGCAAACAGGACGTCCAGTTCACCTGCTAGGCCTGGTTTCAGAGGGCGGTGTACACAGCCATATCGATCATCTCTATGCCCTGATCGAGGCCTGTCGACGCTATGTTGTCAAGCCACTTTTGCACATGATCACCGATGGTCGTGACACCCCGCCGCAGTCAGCGCTGGGTGATTTGCGCCGACTGGAGTCGCGGCTTCACGAGGCGGGTGGCGGAATTGCGAGCATCACGGGCCGCTACTACGCCATGGATCGAGACAACCACTGGGAGAGAACCGAACTGGCCTGGCGTGCGTTGACTTTGGGCAAGGGGGAATCGGCGGCATCCCCCGAGACGGCGATCCGGGCGGCTTACGCGGCAGGTGATACCGATGAGTTTATCCGCCCCATCCTGCTCCCGGCCTTCCAGCCAATAGCGTCGAATGATCAACTCATTAGTTTTAATTTTCGCAAGGATCGTCCGCGCCAGATCATCGCGGCACTGGGCTTGAGGGATTTTACCGGCTTTGACCGAGGCGCTGCACCAAGGGCACAAGTCACCTGCATGATGCCGTACCGGAAGCAGGATAACCTGCCTTTCCTGTTTGACCCGGATCGTCCGGCCACCACGCTGGGACAGGTGATCAGCACACTGGGGCTGGCGCAGTTTCACTGCGCTGAAACCGAAAAATACGCTCACGTAACCCATTTCTTCAACGGTGGCCGCAGTGAACCTTATAGCGGGGAAACCCGCTTGTTGATCCCGTCCCCCAATGTAGCGACATATGACCTCATGCCACAGATGAGTGCGCAGAAGGTTGCAGATAGCGTGATCAAGGCCATCATCCATGGTCGCTATGCTTTTATCGTGGTGAATTTCGCCAATGGCGATATGGTCGGACATACCGCCAAGCGACACGCCGTGCTCGCGGCAATGAAAGTCCTGGATGAGGAAGTCGGAAGAGTACTGGAAGCCGCGGAGATGGCCGGCTACTCGGTCCTGCTGACTGCGGATCATGGCAACTGCGAGGAAATGGTAGATCCCTTGACCGGTGAACCCCATACACAACACACGACCTACCCGGTGCCCTGTATGGTGATGGACATGGACAACTGGAAACTGTCCTGCCAGGGCGGCCTTTCCAGCGTGGCGCCCACCGTACTCGAATTGATGGGCATCCCGCAGCCGGCATGCATGACCTCACCTTCACTCCTGCTGCAGTCACGCAAACTTGTGCCACGTCCGAAGCTGGAGGTAAAACTGATGGGCGTGGCATAAAACCAGTCACCAGAGACAGTTTTATCTCTGGAATAGCCGGGTACTGAGGTTACTCCAGCTACTTCCGGCTTCGGGCAGGAACTTGCCATGCAAAAACCACCCGGGCCAGGTGCTGGCGTTATCACCCACAGGGGAACCCCACCCAGGGCTTCCCTTTACAAATACTGATATACAATTCCGGATACAACAGGGGAACACACCCTGCACCCCCGTAACTTTCGAACGCCACCAGACCCATCAGTACCAGCGAGTTGGCCGGTATGGCTTCCGGATTCCTCTTTGTAAAATTCTTTGCGAATAGAAGCTATCGATAATCGCCGGAACCTCTGTGCTCAAGGCATCTGCCTCAATGTCGGTGGTTAGGTGAAGACGTCATCATTACCGGCTGAATGGCACTTGATGTGGATCGAACTACTGAGAGCAATAGCTGGCCTCTGCATGAAGGTTGTCATTTCTTCGTCCAGCGCTTCTGTGAAACATCGCAAGCTGAACTCCATGAGTTGTGCGTCACAGGAAGGGGTAGTACTGGACAAGAAGACTAAGAATGAGGCACACCTGGCCGATAACGTGGTTGTCCAGCTCATTGATTGATCATCGAGTGACCAATTTGGGTAAATCAGCAGGTGGAACCATGACACTTGAAACCGTGCTACAAAAAGAACTGGAAAGAGTTGACACCCTGACCATCGTTGAGGCCATTGCATACGTCAACAAATTGAACAGCCGACTGAGACGTAATCACTGCACAGAGGAAGAGAGAAAGACCGGATTGCTGCTACTGGAGCGGCTTTTGGGGAGACTTGGATTTCTCAGTTTTATGCCAGAGCCAACATTTTTCCAGCCCGATAGTGACATCCATTCACGCTACAAGAAATGATCTGAAAGGGTCAGGTACAGAGACACTGCGCTGCACCCGATCGACACTGCCAGCGATCCGATCTGTCGGCTGCAAACAGAGTAACCTGCCGTTCGTGATTCCATGAACAACCAGTAACGATAGCCGACAAACCGGGATAACCGGGGCAGCATCAATAACCAAGTGCAAAAAATGCAGCATGATGCTGCCAGAAAGGCAAATTTCGACCGAATCGCATTCATTTCAAAAGCACGAATCAAATCTCGTGAATGGGGCGATGCGAATACCGATGCAAAGTTCCTGGTGGTTTCTTGTGCCCTCATATCGAAACAACAAAACTGTTCCTAGAGGCCAAGAATTCCCCATACCCCTCCAGAAGCAACGTTACCACAGAATATGGTTATAGACGGCCCTTCTCAGGTGCCGGGTGCCTGACTGACCTTGACTGTTTTATAACTTTAATACCAGCAGTAAAAGCGGGTCAGCAGAATTGTAAAGACACAATTTACAATAACCACAAAAATTATATGTATAATGGCAGCATGAATGAATTAATACCGTCCTTGGTACTGGTCAGCGCATCAGTCGGAGTAGCTACCGTTCTCGGCACCCTGGTATGGTGCTGGGTGAAATTGTCACCCCGTTACCGGAAGCCATATCGTAGATTCTGAAGCAGGCTGTTAAAAGAGAGTCTTACGGAGACCAGACGAAAAGCTCATTAACTCCTGCGTAGAGTGGCCTAATCGCCATGATTTACAGGGCGACCCCGGGGTCGCCTTTTTTATTGTGGCATAGACTTCGCCTGGCCGAGGTCGCTCGTAGGTAACAAAGTCAAGGCCTGGCCCTGTCATATCTGTGCACGACCGGTTTCTGGTCAGAACAGGAACTGAGTCCCGCAGCCTTATGCAATAGAGTATGAGCTATAATAAAACACGTGGCATGAAGACATCACAGCCGCCAATATCAGACTGGACCAGTATAAAAGGGGGTGCTGTATGGGAAAGATACGATTGCAAATTGCTCCGGATGTAGAATTCAAGATGGACCTGGAGGTGGAAGGTATCGATTCGGGAAGTCGCGATTATAACGTCCAGCAACATAAAGCGGAGGTTTACCAGGAGTTTGAACAACGCCTGAAAAATGCATTTCCTGAAGGAATCAAAATAGACAGGTTTGAATTCGGATTGAGCCTCGATAACGAGGCCTGAACGATGGGAGATACGTAATTCAGGGTTACTGACCGGGAATACTACGCATTCATCCTGAATTCAGGAGGGTTTGTTGATCGGCGAGTACCGCCTGTTAGCGCAGTCTGGGTTAGCGCGATTCTCAACCTGGATATTTGTTCATCCGATAGATTTTTGTTTCTACCCCCTTGCTGCACCTTTGCCATCCTGTGATAAGGTGATAAACATAATCACAAGGGTTAGTCGCCATGAAACGAATAACAATAACCGGCACAGTGGCACTATTCAGCATTGCCCTGTGCAGCACTGTCACTGCAGAGGCGCAGGATGTTAGTGGTGCATTGCTGAAGAAATTATGTGCTTCTTATCTCGACAGGCCGGCCAGTACCTTTGACGGTATGTGTATCGGGTATGTAGTAGGCGTCATGAGTGTGGTGGAGTATACGAATTATTTTTGCCGACCTGTGAAATCCACCCATACGCAAGTAACCCTGGTTGTAAAGAAGTACTTATCCGAGCATCCCGAGAAACTACATCTCGATGCTGATGGACTAGTGCTAGAGGCACTTATAGAAGCATTTCCCTGCCCTGATTCGCCCACAGACTAAGCCATTCAGGCGAAAGGCGTCTTGCCCGTGCCGGCAAATAGTGATCTTCTTGATACTCAGGCTGGTCCAATCACTGTGGTCTGATTGTCTGCAGGGTAGCTGCCAGTCTAGTCTGCTGGTTATAAAAGAAAATGATCAAGGACAAGTGCTGGCCGGAAGTGTCGAAAAAGTCCGTCTCCGACAGTGAAGAAAATCCCTGGCCTGTGCCGGGTTTTTACATTCTGCCATGAAGGGCATGAGAAGCGACTTATTCCCCCGTAGAGGTCTCTGCATTGCCACAGGCACAAGACGAGTCAAAACCTGTAATTTGCATGGTTGCCGAAACAAGGGTTGTTTCAATGCACCATCAATCAGCGAACAGACCACCCATAATTGCAGACTGCAGGTGAATACCTGCACAGGTATATACCTGTCCGCCTGCACGTTATTTATACTAGACCAACAAACCACCAAAACCCTTGCATAACAAGAGTCCGCCCTTGTACCGACAGCTATCTTTTGCACCCACACGATTTACACTGATGCCGATACTGCTCGCGGTTGCGCTGCTTGGCGGCTGTTCGATCGTGGCCAGCAGAACCACCAGTTCCCTCTCGGAAAACCTGTCCAGAGCCGTACTGGACCAGAATGACCCGGAGACCGTTCGACAGGGCGCACCCGCCCTGCTGCTGATGGTTGACGGTTTTATCAGCAGCGATCCGGACAACCAGGCATTGTTGCTGTCCGGCTCCCGGCTATATTGCGCCTATGCATCGGCGTTCGTTGACGACGAGGCACGTCAACGCCGCCTTGCGGAGAAGTCACTGGACTATGCGCGCCGTGCCCTCTGTCTGTCACATAATGATTTCTGTGCGGTCATCGACATGCCTTATGCCACCTTCAACGAGCAGCTGAATGATTTCAATGCTGATGATGTCCCCGTTATGTACGGTTTTGGCTCAGCCTGGGCGACCTGGGTACAGGCGAACAGCGATGACTGGAGTGCCACCATCCAGTTGCCGAAGATAGCCGCAGTCATGAACCGCGTCATCGAGCTCGACGAGGGCTATGACCATGGCAATGCCCACCTGTACCTGGGTGTTATGAGCACGCAATTGCCGGCCGAATACGGCGGCAAGCCGGAGCTTGGCAGAGAACATTTTAAACGTGCCAACACATTGTCCGGCGGTCGCAACCTGATGGTGAATGTCCTGTTTGCAAAGTACTACGCACGACTGGTATTCAACCAGGAACTGCATGACAGCCTCCTCAACGAGGTGCTCGCCAGTAACATAGAAGCGCCGCAGTTAACCCTGAGCAACGCACTGGCACAGCAGCAAGCGAGAGAACTACTGGAGGGGAGTAATGATTATTTCTAGGCGCATGTCTGACTGTGCAGGATTGCTACTCACGCCTGTTGTCTCGCTGCTATTGCTGATGCTGTCGTCCTGCGCCGCCGCAACCACACTGAAGGTTGCCACGCTGGCACCAGATGGCACCTCGTGGATGAAAATGATGCGCCAGGGGGCCGATGAAATCAGCGAACGTACCGCTGGTCGGGTGAAGATAAAATTCTATCCTGGCGGGGTTATGGGTAACACCGGCACCGTCTTGCAGAAGATGCGCATCGGCCAGTTGCACGGCGGTGCGTTCACCGGGTCCGACCTTTCCCAACTGTACCCCGATTCGCAGTTATACAGCATGCCGCTTGTGTTTCACTCCTATGAGGAGGTTGACTATATCCGTCAACGCATGGATGAGACGCTGATAAAGGGTTTTGCTGACTATGGAATGGTGGTGCTCGGCATCAGTGATGGCGGTTTTGCCTACATCATGAGCAAGGCACCGCTAGGCAAACTCAGTGATCTGCAGGGGCACAAGGTGTGGATGCCTGAGGGCGACGTCCTGACCGAGACGATGCTTGAATCAGCCGGCGTGTCACCGATACCACTGCCGGTTGCGGATGTCTATACCGGTTTGCAGACCGGGTTGCTGGACACGGTGGCCGGTATACCTACCGGTGTCATCGCCTTTCAGTGGTATACCAGTGTTAATTACCTGACCGATGTTCCCCTGATGTTCCTGACCGGCATGCTGGCGATTGACAGCAAGGCTTTTGATCGTATCAAGCCGGATGACCAGAAGGTCGTCAGGGAAGTCATGGGGGCCATTTTCAGAAAACTTAACGCGGTAAACCGTACCGATAACGAATCAGCCAGGTCAGCGTTACTGAACCAGGGTATAGAATTTGTTCATCCGGATGCGGCTGAAAAGGACCATTGGGAAAGCATGGCAAAACAGGGGCGAGAGAAGATGATCAGCCGCGCACAATATACACCGGCACTGGTCGAAGAGATGCTCGGCTATATACAGGAATACCGTGCCCGGCACGCACACTAGCGGTGATCGTGAGTGAACACGGGAACTCCCGTTTCGCCGCCGCTAACGCCGTGGCTTCGATGGCTGCATAATATAGAGGACGGCCTGCTGGCCCTGATGCTGTTCACCATGGTCATGCTGGCGAGCAGCCAGGTCATACTGCGCAACTTCCTTGACAGTGGTTTCTCCTGGGGCGATCCCCTGTTACGGTTGCTGGTACTGTGGCTGGGATTAATGGGCGCCATGGTGGCCACCCGGATGGACCGGCACATTACAGTGGATGCACTGCTGCGCGTATTGTCCCCCGGCCTGCAGCTTGGCGCCCGCGTACTGACAAAGCTGGCGACGGCCATGGTGTGTGCACTGCTGGCCTGGCATTCGGCGCGCCTGGTTGCCCTCGACTATGAATACCAGGACATGCTGACAGAACATGTACCCGCCTGGATCGGTGACCTGATCCTGCCTGTCGCCTTCTCGGTCATGACACTGCGACTTGCGTATCAGGGCATCATGTTGCTCAGGGTACGTGAATGATCGCCGCCGGCCTCGTATTGGTTGGACTGGCACTGCTGGGCATGCCGCTGTTTGCCGTCATTGCAGCAGGTGCCTTGTACGGTTTCCACAACGAGGGGGTTGATCTTGCTGTCGTCAGCATCGAAATCAAGCGTCTGGCAAGCATCCCGGTGCTGCTGGCCATCCCGCTGTTTACCTTTGCCGGCTACCTGCTGGGTGAAAGCCATGCGCCTAAGCGACTGGTACGCGTAAGCAACGCCCTGCTCGGCTGGTTCCCCGGCGGGCTGGCCGTGGTGGCTATCATGGCCTGCGCCCTGTTTACCGCCTTCACCGGTGCCTCCGGGGTCACCATTGTGGCGCTGGGTGCACTGCTCTACCCGGCCCTGAAAGAGGCCGGCTACCCGAATAATTTCAATCTTGGCCTCATTACGAGTTCCGGCAGTCTTGGCATTCTATTTGCGCCCTCACTACCACTCATCCTCTACGGTGTCGTGGCCCAGCAGTTGTCACTGGATCAGCCCATCAGTATTGACGACCTGTTTCTTGCCGGCATCTTCCCCGGTCTGTTGATGCTCGCGGTGCTGACGGCATGGGCCGTAGTGGTGCGCAAACGCAGTGACGGCGGAGCCGAGAACGCGCATTTCACAGTCAGGGAATGCGTGCAGGCAATCAGGGAGGCGATATGGGAGCTGCCCTTCCCGTTCCTGCTGCTGGGCAGCATCTATAGCGGGATGCTGGCCGTATCAGAGGCCGCTGCGCTGACCGTGGTCTATGTGTTCATTGTCGAGGTGCTCGTCTATCGCGAGATCCCCTTGCGCGAACTGGCACGGATCACCCGCGAATCCATGGTCATGGTTGGCGGGATACTGATCATACTGGGCATGTCACTGGCCTCGACCAACTATATTATCGACATCGAACTGCCCGCACGGCTGTTCGACGCCATTCGCGAACACATAGACAGCCGCTGGGCTTTCCTGGCGCTACTGAACCTGTTTCTGCTTGGCGTCGGCATGATGCTGGACATCTTCTCGGCACTGGTTATCCTGGTGCCGCTGCTGCTGCCGGTCGCCATGAGCTATGGCATTCATCCCGTACACCTGGGTATCGTGTTTCTGGCCAATATGCAGCTGGGCTACTTTACCCCGCCCGTTGGCCTGAACCTGTTCATCGCCAGCTATCGCTTCGATCGCCCGATTCTGGAATTGTACCGGGCCACACTGCCGTTCTTTTTCCTGCTGCTCGGTGCTGTGCTCAGCATCACATACTGGCCACAACTCAGTCTCTTTTTGATCGATTGACATGCAACCCAGGCCTGTTGTTCAGCCTGTATTCAGCGAACATTGCCTATCCTGACTGTGACTCATGGGAAACAGGGCCTTCTGCCCTCCCCTGGTATACAACCCTAGCAACAGGAGACAGACAATGAAACGCATAGTAACTGCAGTAACCATCAGTATTTCTGCGCTGGCTTTTTCCGGGGCTGCTGTTTCAGAGCACGGCTTTATTGACCATGCAAAGGTCATCGAGGCGCAGCCGCTGTATGAGACCGTTGCCGTGGCAAACCCGGTCACCGAGTGCTGGACGGAAACAGTCAATCGCAGCAGCTATCGGCCAGGTGCCTATATCGCGCCGATTGCCGGTGGTATTGTCGGTGGTGTGGTCGGCCACCAGTTCGGCAAGGGGCGTGGAAAAACCGCACTCACCGTGGCCGGTACACTGCTTGGTGCCTCAGTCGGGCACGGGCTCGGTCATTCCAGTTACCCGCAGCGGCCCACGGTTGAGCATGTCAGGCAGTGCGAGACCGTTAATCATTATGAACAACAGCAACAACTCGTTGGCTATCGTGTAAAATACCGCTATGAGGGACAAACCTACTACACGCAGACCACGGAGCATCCGGGCAAACAACTACCGGTGCGTGTTAATGTCTATCCGGCTAACGGAATTTGATGCGCTATTACATTCCAACCGATGACTAACGGACGGCTGATAACCGGCTGCTTGATCCTGTTACTGGTCACCGGGCCGGTACTGGCCGCTCCGTTTCATTACCCCCCCCTGCTGGTTGCACAGCGCGATACTGCCGGCAATGGCGGCATCAGCCTTGACGAGGCAGTATCGCAGGCGCGTCAGCAATACAAGGGGCAGGTTCTATCTGCGGAGACCACTACGATCAATGGCCGCAAGGTCTACCACATCAAGATCCTGACAAAGGACGGTCGGGTCAAACGCACCCAGGTGGATGCCCGTAGCGGACAGTCGCTGCCTCCCGGACGCTGACCCATGCATATCCTTGTTGTCGAGGACGAAGCCCGCCTGCGAGAACAACTAAGGGACCAGCTGCGTCATAGTGGCTACGTCGTCGAGGTAGCGGCCGATGGTGAGGAAGGTCTGTACTTCGGTGAAGAATACCCGCTGGACCTGGCCATTATCGATATCGGACTGCCGAAGTTGTCCGGTATCGATCTGATCCGCCGCCTGCGTTCCCGTGACAGGCATTTCCCGATCCTGATACTCACGGCCAGAGGCAACTGGCAGGACAAGGTGGAAGGTCTGGAAAGCGGTGCTGATGATTACCTGGTCAAGCCGTTTCGTTATGAAGAACTCGAGGCGCGCCTGCATGCCCTGTTGCGCCGTGCATCCGGCTGGTCGAAACCGGTGCTGGATTGCGGGCCGATATCACTGGATACCGGAAAACAGTCCATCACCGTCTCGGGCAATCCCGTGGAGCTGACCGCCTTTGAGTACAAGGTACTGGAGTATCTGATGCTGCACGCCGGCAAGGTCATCTCCAAGTCCGAGCTGACGGACAACCTGTACGA
>CAVOZZ010000002.1:0-134846 GCA_963701505.1 uncultured Gammaproteobacteria bacterium | reverse complement strand
ACAGGATTACGACCGCGACAGCAACGTACTGGAAGTATTCATTGGTCGCCTGCGCCGTAAACTGGACCCGGACAACACCCTCAGCCCCATTGAAACACTGCGTGGCCGCGGCTATCGATTCCGGCTGGAAGCGAACACCGGCTGATGCACTCCCTGCACAGTCGACTGCTGCTGGCGGCATCCCTGGTACTTGCCGGATTCCTTGGTGCCACCGGCCTGGCGCTCGACAAGGCGTTTCGCGTCAGCGCCGAGGCCGCCATGCAGGAGCGCCTGCAGTCCTATATCTATGCCCTGCTGGCAGCCGCGGATGAAGATGCCAACGGTCGCATGATCCCGCCAAAAGAGCTGCCGGAACCGCGTTTCTCGAAACCGGATTCAGGCCTCTACGCAGTCATCAGCGGACACGACAGTGGCCCACTGTGGCACTCCCGCTCACTGACCGGGCGCGACATCGATGTGACGCAACAGCAACAACCCGGCGCGCGCAGCTTTAGCCGCCTTGCCCGTGCAGACATGCAGCTGTATGCGCTCGCGTTTGGCGTCGCCTGGGAAGACTATGCCGGCACAGAGGCGCAGTACACGTTCACAGTGGCGGAAGACAGTGCGTTATTCCAGGCAGAAATCGACAGCTTCCGTTCCACCTTGTGGCGCTGGCTCGGCGGTATGGCACTGGGGTTGCTGATTGCACAGGCGCTCATCCTGCGCTGGGGTCTGCGGCCTTTGCGTACCGTGACCGCCGACCTGCAGCAGATCGAAAAGGGCCGCACAGACCGTCTTGAAGGGCCCTATCCCAGGGAACTCAGCGGTCTGACCTCCAGCCTGAATTCCCTGATCGAGCACAGCAAGGCGGTACAGAGCCGTTACCGCAACAGCCTCGATGACCTCGCCCACAGCCTCAAGACACCGCTGGCCATCCTGCAATCCAGTCACACCGACAGCAGCAGCGAGGCGGCTGTCGACCGCACCCTGGTCAGGGAACAGGTGGAACGCATGGATGAGATCATCAGCCATCAATTGCAGCGTGCGGCAGTATCCGGACGCGCCACACTGGCGAAACCGGTGCCGGTCGGCAAGGTCGTGGAACGACTGGTGCGTTCTCTCGACAAGGTGTACCGGGAAAAACAGCTGACGGTCGAACTCGATCTGGACCCGTCAGTCACCTTCACAGGCGACGAGGCCGACCTGACGGAGATCCTCGGCAACCTGCTGGATAACGCCTACAAGTACTGTAGCCGTACGGTCCGGGTTGGCGTACAGATCGACAAACACACAGATGGCATTGAGATCAGCATCGAAGACGATGGCCCCGGCATTGCACCGGAGCAGGTCGACAGCGTGCTGCAACGCGGCACCCGCATGGACCAGTCGATCCCCGGCCAGGGCATTGGCCTGAGCATGGCCAGTGAAATTATTACCCTGTATGGCGGGCAACTGGCATTTGCTGCCAGCTCCCTGGGCGGCTCGCTGCTGCGGGTCAGCTTCCCCGAGCAAACGTTTATGGCAAGGGCGACAGACTGACATTCACCGCCATCCGCTCACCGGGGTCGTACGACAACCGGGTGGTTTCCGTCTCCGCACCATAGCGATAGGTTACCCGGTAAGCCACGATGTGCTCACCGGCACGTTGTTCAGTGACGGTATTGCAGCGGTACTGTTGCTGCCAGAGACGCTGCTGACGACGAATATCCTCACCGATGGTTGCCGCAACGGCATTAAATTCACGTGCCGAGTCGTCCGGTTCAGTGCACACCTCGCGCGTCGACCGGTTCATAGTGTGTTTCAATGATCGGCTCCACCTTCAACACCGGTGCAAAGGCCTGGTATTCCACGGCGTCTGCGAGGCCGCTCGTCAGCCCAGGTTAACCACAGCACCCATCCGTGTATTCCCGTTTTCATCGCTCTGATCCTGTTAAATACTCCTGCATATCACCCACCTGACAGTCTTTCCATTCGCGCAGACAACCTGCGAACAAAATGCGCACCAGGGGCAAGCTCCGCTTTGCTGCATTTACCCAAACCCCATGCTATCGAGCAATTGCTGTCCCCTGCTGCGTTCAGCATCATTGGCAAACAGCACCACCACATCAAAACCACCCTCCGCGCGACGGAACCAGTCCAGGCGTAACTCGCCGAATTCAGGCTGCAGCGCAGTCAACGAACGCGGCTGCACGGTAGGGACGGGAAAAATGGATAATGAACAGGCGGTCCTGTTCCGCATAGCGCTGGCGCTGGTACCGCTACGCGCCTTGTTACTGCCGTTCAGGACGTAGTCAAGATGCCGCATGATGTAGGCGCTGTACCAGACCGCGCCATCCGGCAAGCGGCCTTCGGACACAGGGATCCGCGCAGGCCCGTAGTTATAGGCCGCCAGGGTACGGTGCAGATTGCCCTGATAACGACGCTGCAGTTCCTTCAGGTAGCGCGCACCCGCATCCACATTGGTGCAGGGATCCAGCACCTCGGACAGCTGCTCCAGCCCCAGGTGTTTTGCCGTGCCCGGCCAGAGTATCTGCATCAACCCGATGGCATTGGCCTTCGAGCGGGCCTGCGGTTCGAAATCACTCTCACCCCGGGCAACCGCCAGTAACAGGGTTTCCGGCAGGTCGTGCGCGGTGGCCGCGCGACTGAAACACTGTGCATAGGGAAATTCCAGCGCAGGCCGGGTCTGCCGTGCATTGCTGCGCATACGTCTGCCAGCGTGCCTCCAGCGCCTCGCCATCGATCGTCGGGTCCGTCTTTGCAGCCACCGTCGTGGCCCACAACAAGCCAGCATACACCATCAACATGCAGGAAGGTCGCATCATGACTACTCCAGCTCGAGTCCGGTGACGGCTTCAATCTGCCGGACCATGGCCTGTCGCTCGCCGTCATCCCGGTAACTGAAGACCACCTGGTAGTTTCCCGGTCCCTCGTTGACCACCTCCACGGGCACCTCGGTGGCCAGTGTCAGGCGTCGCGCAAATCCCTGTGCAGCCCACTGGCTACGGAAGGGGCTCCATACCAGGAAACGGGACGTCTTCCGTGGCTGTCATTGCGCAACACCGCTGCGTAGGCACCCATGGCCTGATTCCATGACTGCGGATTCAGCTTCAGCCCGCCGTCCTTTGCATCCGGCAGCCGCTTTCCAGCAAGGCTGGCACTGTCTGCAGCCAGTCGGCAACTCGCCTGGTCGAGCGTGTTCTCGGCGGGCATCTCCCGCGCCGGTCCGGTGTCCGCAGCGGCTGGAACAGGCTTGCTGCTGACACGCTCCTGCAGCGGCGTCGGGGCAATACCGGCACTCAGTGCCAGCAGAAAGACCGCCAGCATCAGCAATGCACCCAGTAAAAATCCTGTTGTCCGCATCATGGTATTCGCCTCGCAGTCCACACTGCATGGTCACGGTTCGCCGCGACAAAGCGGTCAAGGCTGTCCAGCCATTGCTCCCGGCCGGGCGTCGTCGCTGCTCAGTCCGCCGGCATTGCTGCAGGCATCAGGCAGCGCCTGCAGCAACTGACGCAACTGCCGTCCCGCTGTCGGCGCCACTGACAGCAATGGCATACACCGTTGGCCAGTCCGACGGTGTGAAACGTGCTTCCGGAAAGTCGGTACGCATACCTGCCCGGACGTGCCTGTGCGGAGACAGTGCTGTCACAGGAACCGGACAGCTGACTGATGCCGTCTTTGCTGCCGTGTGCAATAACAAACACCTGGTCAGCCTGCTCGACATCCACTTCCAGCACCGGGCAACCGCGCTGTCCGTTGCTGCAAGCGTCCCGATGGCCGTATCACTGTTTGCATGCCGCACCAGTTCCATGCGGGCGATGACCGGTTGCATGTCACTGTGCTTCCCGTTGCGCGCTGCGCTTGCCGGCGCCGTTAGCGGCAGGCGCGGTACGGATGTAGGTGGCGTGTCCATACCGGCAAGGTGTACGCCGGAGTCCACGGGATGCAGTATCACCCACACCTGGTAGAGATCCGCCTGAATCATGTGGGTCTCGCCACGCAGCACAAAATTCGCCTGCCGGCCGGTATCTGTCACCTGTACCTCGCGGTAACGCGACAGGTTGTTGCCGATCAGGCCCAGCAGTGTGCGCAACTGCGGTGTATCAGAGGGGCGCGTGTCCACCTTGATTTTCAGGTCTTCCACGTCCTGTTGACGCAGCAGGCAGCTCAGGTTATTTGCCAGGTAGGTCGCAGCGAGGTCCGGTCTGCCCGGCACTGAAGGGCAACACCCTGAGACCGCGCAGCGACTCATCGGTACGCCGCACCTGCAGGGCGCGCAACTCGCTGGCCGTCAGGCTCCCTGACCAGTGCCGGGTGAAACCACTGACCCACTCACCCGCACGCACATCGAGGACTCGCACCGCTACCCGGAACTGCTCGCTTGCCGTGCGCGCAATCTCGATGCCGATAAAATAACTGGCATCACGCAGTCTTTCGCACTGCATCTGGTCAAGCCGGCGGTGATGTTCCGCCGGCTGTTGTTGCGGCTGCCAGGGAACGTGTACACCGGGGGTTTTCAACAGGCTATCCATGACCTGGTCACGGATGCTGCGCGTCAAGCCGTCAATATCCGGCTGGATATCATCACCATCGAGGCGCACGATAATGACCGGCTCACCCTTGAAACGCGGGTGCTGGCCAAATTGTTGCGCCACGTAGGGTGCCAGCTCGGTGTCCACCCAGGCTTGCAGTGATGACTGGCTGGCCCTGTACGGAACGCAGCGGGTCATGACTGCAGCCGGCTCGCCAGCAGCAGGGCCAGGATCACAACCAGCGTCTGGTGTCCCGCAAGCACCTGTCATTCCTCCAGTATTACCTGGCCATCGCCCTGGATCAGCAGCGCACCTCCCTGCCGTCCGCGCGTCAGCGAAGTAATGGCCGCTCTGGTTGCCGCCGGCAATTGCACGCCCCATACAACGGCTGACTGTCCGGGGTTCGGTACCGCGTTTTCAAGGCTGTGAAGGTAGTGTGCCGGGACGGTCGCTGCCGACATCTCGTGAAACCACGCCGGGAATGGCGCCTGCGCAACGGCAGGCCTGCCTGTCTTCATCGACAGCCGCCAGGCCTGTTGATTGGCCATGGCATAGAGGGTGACACTACCCGCCGCAACCAGCCGGTCGAGTGCCTGCAGCGGAGTCAAAGCGCAGGCTGAACCCCTGCTTTTCGGGTACAGCCCCGGGTGCAGGGGGCGCGGCTGCAGGCTTCTCAATGACGGGCCTGACTGCCTGCTGCCGCGGCGGGCTGCTTCAGTGTCTCGATTTCCTTGCGGCTGTGATCGAGCTGCAGCTGCGTGTTCAACAGTCGCTCGCGGAGTTCGCCCAGATCCTGTTGTTTCTGGCGTGAGTCCTGTTCAATATCAGCCAGTTCCTGGCGTTGCTGTTCAAGCTGCCGGTCCAGATTGTTGCAACTGCTCTTCCAGGTGGTCACGCTGCTCGCGTGCCTGCGACGTCTGCCCGGCTACCTGCTCAAGATCCTTCTTGCGCATCAGTCAATAGCTGCCGCGTCCGGGACATCTCTGATTGCAGCGCGCGCAATTCGGTCTGCAGCTGCAGCACCTGTTGCTGCTGCGCCTTGATTTCCTGGCGTATCCTCGCAGCCTGTGAAGACTGCGCCGGTTTGGCCGGCTCCTGCTGCGGAATGCCCTGCACCAGCGCGAACACGGCCATCAGGCACAGGCCGATAATCGACATGAAGCGCATGACATCCGTTTGCAGGGCATCGGTATCGCTGCCTGCTGCACCCGCTGCCGGTGGATATTTTGCATGTCGGCGGCGCAGCATCACTGCCCTTCCTGCAAACCATACGCCGGTCTGCCATGGGTGCGACCAGCATCAACAGACGCGCGTATATCACAGAGCAACGCCTCAACACGGCTGGCATGCTGTTGCTCCTGTTCCTCGTAAAACCGGCTCAGCCGGGTACCCAGCAGTGAACTCTTGATTACCCGCATCACGTAACCACCAACCCCGCCCACGATGGTGGTCGTCAGCGCGGTCAGGATGCCGCCTTCCACCAGCCGCTGCAGCACGGCAGTAGGCACCGGCCTGCGTGGCCACGCCCGGATCACCGAGGGCATGCAACAACGCACTGCGCATGCCGATCGCGGTCCAGATCACGCCGATACCAAAGAACAGGCTGGTCCACACATCATTCAGATGCTCAAGCTGGCTGATCTCCTCCAGTGGCGGGTTGTCGGCGAGTCGCTGTTGCATGCTACGCAGGCTATGGATATACAGGCCCAGGGTGATACCGAAAGGCAGTATCGACAACCCCAGGTTGCGGCGGCTCCACTCCATCAGCAGGCTGGATTTGGGGCACTTCGAGAATGGAAACCGACATGACCTCGAGCACTGTCAGCAAGTAGACCGCCACCAGAGCCGGCGATGAAGCTGAGCGTCATGCCCAGCAACATGCCGTCGAAAAAACCACTGCTCCTTCAGCCGTTTCATCGGTCGCTTACTCAGTCGGACCACAGGCCTCGCAGGTGGCCTCCAGTACCAGTTCGGTTTCCTGGAAGAGGTTACTGGCGCGGGTATAGTTCATCCGGTCAGCACTGATCTTCAGCAGTCCCTGCTCCTTGTCGACCAGTTCCCGGTTCATCTCACGCATGACATCGGACTGGTGCGGGCAGGTCTGTGCACAGACACTGTAATCGCTGATCAGGGACACGTACTTGACACCGAAATAGCGATTGTAGAGTTCCCGCGCCTGCAGCTTGCTCAACAGGCCTGCATCATTTGCCCACAGCAGGAAGTCGCTGAAGCTGGCCTTGTTCTCCTTTTTCGGGTCACCCTCTGCGATCACCAGCAGTCGCTGGAAATAGGCATCGAACTCGTTTTCACAGCCGGTTTCAAGGTCAAAGCGGGCCGCACTGATGGCGCGTTCGAGGTCAGGACCCTCGGGCAGGCTGCAGGAAGTCTTCCTGGGCGGGACTACTGCTGCAGGCGGCCAGTGACGTCGTGATGGCCACCACGGTAACCAGGCTGCATATTTTAATTTTAATTGAGGTTTTCATGACGATTCTCCAGTTCAGTTACTGTCACAATTGCAAGGCACTTTCGTAGCCATTCTCAGCCGGTCCGGCGGGCGCGACGGCCATCGGGATAACGTCCAGTTCTTCACCGAAGAGGATGGCCTTGACGCCGGCTACCACCTCCTGCATTTCAGGAGTGATGGTTCCGAATGACTGGTTTAAGCTGTTCCATCAGGGTTGCACGGCTGATCTCTTCGCGGGTACGCGAAATCAGGCTGGAGGTTTCCTGCATGTCGAGGTAGATATCCGATGCAATCACGGCCAGCGAGGAATTGGCGTTACCACCGGAACGCGCCACCAGCTTGTAGTACTGGCTGAAGCGATCACTGAGCCGCATACCCGAACGCCCGCGCAGCGATGGTTGACTGGCACTGGCCGGATTAGCAGACCCTTCTCCCATCAACAGCTCCTGCAGGGTCCAGGAGGTTTTTTTCTGGCCCAGTTCACTGCGAATGCGCTTCTCAAGGCTGGAAGAAGTGGCATTCACCGCGGTTTCCATCTCCGGCAGTTTGTCTGCCATGACGTTCAGCATTTCGAGATAGCTTTTCCCGAGTTGTCTGGCGATACGCTCGCAACCAGGATCACCCTCATTACCCTCGCACTTGCTTTCCAGATACAGCTTCTGCTGTTCATCAAGCTGGCCGATGACAGCCTGTAACCCGGTTTCCATCTCCGCGGCGACATTGCCGGTGTGCTTGATTTCCTCCAGTACGGTGGTCGGAAACAGATTAATGGTCGGCGCACTGGCGCCTGCGTAACCGCTCACCTGCAGTAGCAGCAACCCGTTCAGCAGCTGTTTGAATAATTGCCGTGTCGCTTTACTGTCACAGATTGTTGCAGTCTTCATGGGGAGCACCTCCTTGCAGTGATTGATTTCATAATTTACCTCGATGCCTTTGTGGCCTGTCTTTCGTGAGACTCAATATAGGCAAGTGTTCCTGAACAGAACCTGAACGGCGGCAACTTATCCGCCTGCCAGATCCGGTGTTTTCGGTGTCAAAAGCAGCGGCATTGATCACGCAGTCGGCCAGCTCACCCACGGCGCATAGCCGTCAGGAAGTACCGGCTATAAAGGGTTCGTGGTGATCCAGGAGAAATACAAAACGACTCTGATGAATTCGTTACTCCAGGAAATCAGGCATCACTGTTTGGGTGCCGCTTCCGGTTTCACTGTTTCGCGACCAGCATCCATTCACCTCATGTTAAAAATCAGCTGGCAACCCACAATGGCTGTCAGGCGTATTAATTGATCAGGATCAATGATCCTACCCCGCGGTTTGTTAGAATCGCTGCCTTTTAACCTGCAGGGAGGAGAAAAATGGGAGATTCAAGCAAGCTAAACAAGCTGATAACGACCCACAGGGGGCCTGGTGAGGTACAGGACTGGATATTTTCGTTGACCCCGATCGGGGTGGCATTTGTCTTTTATCTTGTCTTCATTATGTCCGCGAATATTGAGCCCAAGGGGCTATTTATTGCCTACGGTGCCGCGGCTGGCTTCATTGGACTGGAAAGCTACTGGATAATCCGTGGCTGGCGCAAAAATCATGCGATCACAATCCTGACGGGATTTGTTGGCATCGCGATTACCCTAGGCCTGCTTGGTCTTTACCTGTCCCTAGTGTAAGGGGACATCTGAACCGCTGACCCCGGTCCGGGGTAGCCCGGCCGGGGTCAGTCATGCATATAGCCGGGCATCAGAGCCTGCGGCAACCACCGGCATGCCTGCAACGGATTCGCTGGAAACACCGTCACACTGGACCCCATGGTTAGCCGCCAGAACGCACCGGACAGTTATACGAGATAACAACGCTGGCACAAGCCCACCCCATGGTGTGAAGGAGACTCCCGTCCAGCCCGATTCGCTCTGCAACGCCCTCAACGGCCGGGCTGTGCAGGCCAGCCATCGGCTACAGCCATTCAGTGAGACTAAATCGGGCCGATCAGCCTGGCTTCAACATTCAATGCGTTGAAACTTTTCAACACATCCTGCGAAGTAACGGCATCCCTGTCGTATCTCGCCACTACCAGGTGGTAACGCAGCGGGCAAAATTCCGCCCCGATGACCCCCTCGGCACTTTCCAGTGCGGTTACCAGGTTGTTACGTTGTTCCTCTCCCAGTTCTTCCTTGATATGGACAACAATTTCAACCGCATTCTTTGCCAAAGCAGGCGTAGAGACATGTTGTACTACCTGATCCATAGTAGAGCTCCTCTCTGTGGGTACCATTGCTTCTTCAATTCGACATTTTCCTGAGTATGATTTTCAGATCATCGAGACCATATTCTTTCTTGCGTCGATCATGTAATCGTCTTCGATCATGAAACACAAAAGCTTCGTTACTATCTGTTAGCGGAAATTCAACAGGGAGATCCATGCGACGACGCCCTTTTTGCCTTTCGATCAGGTTCACACCGGTCTCGACCTGCAGATAAATAAAGGAGTACAAGCGATCGGTGCACAGGTGCCGGCATGGCCGGGAACCACAGCAACTGACTTGCGCGATGTCTTCATTGGCGAGTCCACCCTGTACCCTTTCAGCGGTTGGTAAAGCAGGTCGCTTTCCCACTCCTGACTGTTTGGCGCGAACATATCATGCAAGCTGTGAAATCTGAATTGTGGTAAATACGTACTTATCAGTATGTCAGCATGTAGTAATTCCTTGAGGGAAAACCACTCCAGGACCTCCAGCGATCCAGTCTGCAGATTACAGATCGCCGATTACCGATTGCCCGTCCCGTCGCGACACCCGGCATGTAGCAATCGGCCGGATTCTTCAGGACTCGGCGTGTAAAGCCAAAGACCTTATCGTGAACATAGACGAGCTTGCAGGCATCGATATATCTGGCATCGTGGATCCGTCCACCCCTGATGTAGCCGGTGTCCCCCTTGTTCAGGATCACACTGTCGCCGTCAGGGACCAGTCCGTCTGCCGCTGCGGGTGTAGAAACGGATGGCCATTTTTCCTTCCACCACCACGGTCATGTCATCACCCGGATGACAGTGAGGTGGTTCTTCGCTACCGGCCTCCCACTGCTCCAGCATGACATCCACACCGTCAGGGTTTGCGGGAACGGTTGTTCTTACGGTAAACCCATCCGGTGTATTCGCCACGCTAATGTGATTCTTCCAGATTGCACTCGTTGACGCAGTCACGTCAGACTCCCCTTTATCCCGGACATACCCTATCTCCTCCTGTTGCTGTTTATCCAAAAAGACGCTGATATATACGCGCCACGTCATTCCATCGTATATAATACCCGTGTGGTCTCACTGGCACTCCCTGAATAGCAGCGCCTGGCAGGTTGCGCAGATCGACCTGTCCAGTCGCCGGTAAATACTCGCAATGGCCTTCGTTTTGGAATCAAAAAAGTGGCTGTTGCCGATGTCCCTGACAAAGCAGGACTCGGCGGCAAATTCATAGACTGACGATTTCAGGCCAACAAAATACAAGCCCCCATTCTGCCTGGCGAGGCGGTTGTTTTCCTCAATCAGACCCCTGGCGCCTGCAAGATCAATAAAATTGATACCGCCGCCGTCAATCAGAATATTATAGATGCGTTCATTTTCCACAATCTTGTTGATTCGTTTCTGTATATGATTGATTGAACCGAAGTAAACAGACATGTCTATTCTGATGATCTTCAGCTGCGGACACTGTTTAACCGGCTTGTTCTCTATGTTGATAAATTTCCGGTCCTGATTCCCGGGCGAGGTATCGATCGACAAGGTCGGGATACTCGGGCGTTGATGTTTTCGCCAGGAACAGGATAAGCGACAACAGCACGCCAAGGTAAATTGCAAACTCCAGTTCAAGGAACAGGGTGGCAAAAAACGTCGTCAGCAAGATCGCCGACTCCGATTTACTCAAGCTGTACCGTCATAATAAATATCATGGAATTCAATCAGCCTGTAGGCGACCAGCAGAATCACACCGCCCATTGCAGCAATTGGCAGATAAGCAGTCAGTGGTGCAATCAACAGGACAATAATCATCAGAATGATGGCAGAGAATATTGCCGACAGGGGAGATTTTGCACCGGCCCCGTAATTCACACCGGACCGGGTAAAAGACCCCGAGCCTGCATAGCTTGAAAAGAAACTGCCGACAATGTTCGACAGGCCCTGACCGATAAATTCCTGGCTGGCATCGATCCTTTGACTGGATTTTGTAGCCACTGCACGACTGATCGACACGGCCTCTATCAGTCCCAGCAACGCAACCGCAAATGCGTCCGGTGCCAGCATTCTTATGGTTTTCAATGAAAATTCCGGTGATGACAGTGGCGGCAAATGCGCGGGTATCTCCCCTACCAGACTGATATCATCGGTAAACTGCTTCAGAAAAATGGCGAGTAAGCTGCCTGCAACCATGCCGATAAGCAAATTTGGCAGTCTCGGCGCCAGCTTCCTGACAAGAATCGCTGTACCCAATGTGGCCAATGCAATCATGACAAGATAAATATTGATACTGGCTGCCCCGTTATACAGATCGACCCAGGTATGCAGGAATGACTCGCCCTTGGGTACCGCAATACCCGTAATATGCTTCATTTGGCTGGTCGCTATCAAAATCGCGGCACCTGCCGTAAAACCGACAACCACGGTATGGGAAACAAAATTTACCAGCGCGCCCATACGGGCAAGACCAAATACCAGCTGATAGACCCCTGCAAGAAAGGTGAGGGTCAATGCCAGCGAGATAAATTCAGGAGAACCCGGCTGTGCATGGTGACTGATTGCAGAAAACACGACAATGGAAATGGCCGTCGTGGGGCCTGACACCAGATGCAATGACGAGCCAAATAATGCAGCAATAATCGGCGTGACCATCGCCGTGTACAAACCGTACTCGGGCGGCAAGTCCCGCGATGGTGGCAAACGCCACCCCTTGCGGAAGAACGATGACTGCGCCCGTCAAACCAGCGAGAAAATCTGCCTTGACTGATTCTCTGGATGTATATTTAAGCCAGGCAAGGAAGGGGAAAATTGACTGTAGATTCATTATTTCCTGTGCTGCATAGAATTGCTATTCATGTTATCTGTAGAGCCTGTTATTCACACAGGAACTGTAGCGCACATACGATCCGCAGCCGGGATAATACAAAGCGCATTAGCCGCTGGCAGTTGTTATCGAGCACCGACTTGACGAAGGGAACCGTCAGGCGGCGCTGTTCAATCAGTGAGGCAGTGTCCAGGGTATCGAACAGCGCAAACAGGGTCGGCAGGTCGCGAGGAAAACGCCGCAGCAGGTACTGTGCGGTCTCTTCCGGCAACTGCAGTCCGCGTGCCTGTGCCCGGCAACGCAGTGCCGCGATGACATCATGCTCGGCCAGCGGCTTCAACGGTAGGTCACACCCCAGCCCAGTCTCGACACCAGGTCGGGCAACAGAAAACCCGCCTGATCCGGACGTTTCCCGGCGGCAATCAACAGTGTGCTGCCACTCTGCCTGACACGGTTAAACAGGTCGAACAACCCGCGTTCCCAGTCCTCATGTCCGGCAATCGCCGCTCACCTCGTCGATACAAATCAGGTCCAGCTGTTCCAGGTCGTCAAATACAGTCGCCGTAAACACGAGCAGTTCCTGTAAAGGCAGATAGCCCGTTGTGCGTCCGCTGTGCGCCGCCTCGTAACACGCGGCCTGTAACAGGTGCGTCTTGCCCATACCCCCGCGCCGACCACGTAGACCAGCGCTTCGCCCTTGCCGGTTGCCGACAGTTGCAGTCGTGCACAGTCTCCTGGTTCTGTCCCGGATAAAAGCTGTTGAAGCGGGCACTGTCCCTGAGGGCGAGACCGAGTGGTAACTGGGGATGACTATTCATGGAAAAACATGGCTGCATTTCCGCTCTGCAGGGATAACCGAGGCAGCCCCCTCAGGCCTTGTCTCGTTTGAACCATGCCCGTCGACCCCAGGTCCAGACGTAATCGAAACCGCTCCAGAATGTCGTTGCCAGCACACTGTACATCAGCAATTCCATCCAGAATCGCAGGCAACAGATGTATGCCCTGGCTGAAGATAACAGCCAGTACCAGCAGGATCTGGGCAAAGGTATTCAGCTTGCTGACCATGCTCGGCATGGCGTCAAGGCGTTCGACACGCATGTGAAACACGATAGCACCTCCCACGATAACCAGGTCACGCAGCACCACCACCGCCACCAGCCACAGGGGTATCCAGCCCAGCCACCCGAGCGTCACAAAGCTCGACACCAGCAGGAGTTTATCTGCCAGCGGATCCATCAGCTCGCCGAGTCGACTGGTCCAGTTATAACGCTTCGCCAGGTAGCCATCCAGGCCATCGGAGAACCCGGCAACACCGAAAAAGATCAGGGCTGTGCCAAAGCGCTCGTTTAGCAGCAGCATTACAACAGGTGGCACCAGCAAAAAGCGGAAGGCCGTGATGAGGTTGGGTATATCGCGTGGCTTCACTGGCGCAAACGATAACTACCCGGCGTATCGGATTGCACAGGCTCCAGTACCGTACCGATGGTAACGGTCCGTGTTAAATCATCCAGGCTGCCGTTGAGCTTCAGCGTATAGTCAATTTCTGCGCCCGCAACCCGTGCCACCTGCATGTCTACCACGGCTGTCAGCCCCTTGAGATAGGCACTGAGCCGCGCATAATCGTTTAGTGAATCTACCCCGGACACGGAAATACGGACGCTGTCCAGCTCCCCGCCGCTGTGTGCAACCGCAAACCGGGAGGCCAGTCTGTCCGCAGCATCATCTATTCCCTGCTGTGACAGCTTCTCCAGTTGCTCACGACTGTCAGACCAGGCGGAGGGTTTGCCGGCAACCTGCAGATGCCAGCGCGACGACCAGCCACCGGAGGGACTGCGGTTGAGGCGCCCAATCAGGACAGCCTGCGGATTGTAACGACCGGATGCTGCCATTACGTTTTCAAAAAACCCGCCCCATATATCTGTAAAGCGTACCTGTGACTGGTCCTCCAGGTCCATCAATGGAAACAGGATGGGCAGACCTCGCTGCTTCGCTGCCAGTGCAATCTGCTGCTGCACATCGGAACCATCATCCGCGGAAACCAGGTAACGCTTGCCACGATCTTCCACCGCCAGCCACACCAGCGTATCCGGGCGTTCACTTCCCCAGTAGGCCTGTCCCTCCTGCTGTAATGAGCTTGCGGATCGCATCACCATCAAAACGCACCCATAGCTTCAGCAGCGGCGGTTCGCTCCCGGGCTCGTTAAAATACCGGTATTGCTGCACCAGTGCATCGGGAGTTTTCAGCAGCTGCTTCGCCGCTGCGGTCTGCAGCACCGCATCCTGACCGGCGACCCGCACCAGCACCTCCTCCAGCGCAGCGCTCAGCGCACGGCTGCGCACCCCCGCTGTCTGGTTCGGCACCACCACCTCGGCATCGAACAGGTCCTGCGTGGCAGCACCTGTAGTTGCCATCGGCAGCAGCAGTAACAGACACAGAAGTCCGGCCAGCCAGCTACAATTTTGTTGATATTTATCCATGCGTTATCACATCAGCTTGAGGAATGCCGTAAAGCATACGGGTATCTGCAGAATTTGGCCATAATATCGATACGCCCGCAGACAGAAACTCATTCTGCAGTTTACACCGGTAGCAGGCGGCCGCTACCATAGCGCCCCTGCACAGATCGGCCTATCGGGGGAATCCGCGCGTGAGCGTACCAGATAACAAGCACGCATTAAATTACCGGGATGCCGGCGTTGACATCGATGCCGGCAGTGAGCTGATCGAACGCATCAAACCGGCGGTTGCCAAAACCCGGCGTCAGGGCGTACTGGCCGGACTTGGTGGCTTTGGCGCACTGTTCGAATTACCGCTGCACCGCTACCGCGAGCCGGTGCTGGTCTCGGGAACCGATGGTGTCGGCACCAAGCTGAAACTGGCCGTGGAAGCCGGACTGCACGACAGCATCGGTATCGACCTGGTGGCGATGTGCGTCAACGACATCGTGGTCAGTGGCGCCGAACCCTTGTTCTTCCTGGACTACTACGCCACCGGCAAGCTCGACCTTGACGTTGCAACCGCTGTTATCAACGGCATCGCCAGGGGCTGTGAGCTCGCCGGTGCGGCGCTGGTGGGTGGCGAGACCGCGGAGATGCCGGGTATGTATGCTGCAGGAGATTACGACCTGGCCGGTTTCAGTGTGGGCATTGTGGAGAAATCGGACATCCTGGATGGCCGCGCTGTCAGACCCGGCGATTCCCTCATTGGCCTCGCCTCTTCAGGCCCGCATTCAAACGGTTACTCGCTGATACGCAAGATCATCGAGGTCAGCGGCAGCGCCCTGGGCGATGAGCTGGAGGGGCGGCCGCTGGCAGAGTGGCTGCTTGCGCCAACTCATATCTACGTCAAACCATTGCTGTCACTGTTCCAGCAGGTCACGGTCCATGCCCTTGCCCATATCACCGGTGGCGGACTGTCCGAGAACCTGCCACGAGTATTGCCTGAAAATACCTGCGCAGTCATCAACACGGGCTCATGGCAGCATGCTCCGGTGTTCGACTGGCTGCAGCGCAGTGGTAATGTCGAGACACAGGAGATGTACCGCACCTTCAATTGCGGTATTGGCATGGTCGTGTGTGTTGCAGAAGAGGATACCACCCAGGCGCTGGATCACTTGAACAGTGCGGGCGAAGATGCCCGTGTCATCGGCCAGGTGGCTCAGGGTAAAGGCGCACCCGTGGTCAAGTACCGGGACTAGCCGCATATTGCCGGATTCATGACAGCCTGCACGGAACAGCGCGTCCATGACTGAACCGGCAACGACTCCTCTCCCTGTTGTCATACTGATCTCCGGCCGCGGCAGCAATCTGCAGGCCATCATTGAAGCCGTTGGCCACGGTGAGCTGCCGCTGGACATCCGTGCCGTCATCAGTAACCGTCCCCAGGCAGCCGGTCTGCAGCGGGCGACACGGGCAGGCATAGCAACCGCCACCATCGACCACACCCTGTATCCCGACCGGCATGCGTTCGACCGGGCATTGCAGGCATGCATTGACCACTATCAACCGGGACTGGTGATTCTGGCAGGCTTTTTGCGCATTCTAGGCGCGGATTTCGTCGCTCATTACCACGGAAGGATGCTGAATATTCACCCGTCACTGCTGCCTGATTTTCCCGGGCTGAATACTCATCAGCGCGCACTCGATGCCGGTTGCAAGGTGCACGGGGCCAGTGTTCATTTTGTGACGGCTGATATGGATGGCGGGCCAGTAGTGTTGCAAGCTCGCGTGCCGGTATACGACCATGATACCGCTGCCAGCCTCGCGGCACGCGTGCTGGAACAGGAACACCGGCTTTACCCGGTGGCCATCCGCTGGTTTGCCGAAGGCCGGCTGACAATCAACGACAATGGACAGGCACTGCTCGACGGTGTCATTCTGAATCAACCACGCCAACTGCCCGCGACTGCAGGCGAACCTGTCAGATGAGACTACTCACCTTATCACTGCTGTTGCTCACCGGGATGGTGCTGGCCACTGCTGCCATGGCGAGGCCGTTGCCGGATTTCAAGGCCAGTTACAAACTCGAACAGCACAGCCTGCGCATCGGCAGTGCCAGCATCGCCTTGCACACGGATGAACAGGGACACTACCGGTATGAATTCCACAGCTGGCCAAATCCCTGGATCGCGTGGTTCACCGGTAACGAGTTGCACGAAAGCAGTCGCGGGGAAATCAGCGCCACTGGAGTGCGTCCCCAGCAGTATCACTACCAGCGCAGTGGCGGCAGTGAGCGCGTCGCCAACCTGGCTTTTGACTGGCAGTCCATGACGGTTGAAAACGACGTCGCCGGCAGCCACTGGAAAATGGATATCCCGGCCGGAACACTCGACAAACTGGCCACGCAACTGGACATGATGATCGCCCTTGGCCAGGGCAAGCACGATGTCACCTACACGGTCGCCGATGGCGGCACACTCAAGGAATATCGTTACCGGGTCACCGGCGAGGAAACCCTGGACCTGCCTGCAGGCACCTTCAGCACCGTCAGGGTCGCGAGGCTGCGCAAGGACATCGACCAGGAAACGATTATCTGGTTTGCCCCGGCGCTGCACTACCTGCCGGTCCGGATCTGGCGACGCGACGGCGATGACGAGGAATACCAAAGCGAGCTGGAGGACTTCAGCCGCTCGCTGCGAGGCAAGTAAAACCAGCTCCAGTAGTTTTCAAACCGGGCACCGGGTTATTATATTTAGCCACGCAAACACACGGAAAAACACCGGAATATTAATTGCAAGGCAATTGTTTTCCGTGTGTTTGCGTGGCTAAAGTCTTTATCTTTATCAGGTTGATCCGATACCCGCTGCTCCGGGATTTCAACAGACAGCTAGGTCTTTGGCAGGGTTACGCCCTTCTGGCCCTGGTACTTGCCGCCACGGTCCTTGTAGGACGTTTCGCAGACTTCATCAGATTCCAGAAACAGCACTTGCGCCACGCCTTCATTGGCATAGATCTTGGCGGGCAGCGGGGTGGTGTTGGAAAACTCCAGCGTGACATGACCCTCCCACTCCGGTTCAAACGGCGTGACATTGACGATGATGCCGCAGCGGGCATAGGTGGATTTACCGAGACAGATGGTGAGCACGTTGCGCGGAATACGGAAATACTCAACAGTACGCGCCAGCGCAAACGAGTTCGGCGGGATGATGCAGACGTCCGCTTTCACATCGACAAAACTGTTGGCATCAAAGTTCTTCGGGTCGACAATGGCCGAATTGATATTCGTGAATATCTTGAACTCGTCGGAACAACGAATATCGTAACCATAACTGGAAGTGCCATAGGAAACGATACGGCCGGCTGCATTTTCTCGGACCTGGCCCGCTTCAAAGGGCTCGATCATGCCATGCTCCCGGGCCATCCGGCGTATCCACTTGTCCGATTTAATCGACATATTGCAGCGAGTTCACTCTAGCACTTCATTGAATACTCGCTCAGGTGAGCGGGATACATGGCGAAAAGTGGCGAGGAATCGGAGTGTATTATGTTGACACATGGGCATTCCAAGCCAATTTTCAACGCAGTATCGTAATACCTGAGCAGATTACTAGTCGTTCTGGATAACGATCTGCGGGAAGCGCGCCGCATAATCCTTGGTCTTCAGAGACAGCTTGGCCGCGGTACGCCGGGCGATCTCGCGGTAGATCTGCGAGATACGCGAATCTGGATCAGCCACTACGGTGGGCTTGCCGGAGTCGGTTTCTTCACGGATACGCCTATCCAGCGGCAGTGCACCCAGGAAGTCGACATTGTTCTGTTCCGACATGCGTTCGCCACCACCCTGGCCAAATATATATTCTTCATGACCGCATTCGCTGCAAATATGAATGCTCATGTTCTCGATCACACCCAGTACCGGGACCTCCACCTTCTCGAACATCTTCAGTCCCTTGCGCGCATCCAGCAAGGCGATGTCCTGTGGTGTGGTAATGATCACGGCGCCACTGACCGGCACCTGCTGTGCCAGGGTCAGCTGGATGTCACCGGTACCCGGTGGCAGGTCGATGACCAGGTAGTCCAGGTCTTTCCAGTTGGTGTCATTCAGCAACTGCTGCAGCGCCTGGGTGACCATCGGACCACGCCAGATCATCGGTGTTTCCTCATCTACGAGAAAGCCAATGGACATGGCCTGCAGGTGATAGCTGTTCATGGGTTCCAGTGTTTTGCCATCGATGGATTCCGGCTTGCCGCTTACACCCAGCATGCGTGGCTGACTCGGGCCGTAAATATCGGCATCGAGTATGCCGACATTCGCGCCTTCGGCCGACAGCGCCAGCGCCAGGTTCACGGCGGTAGTGGATTTACCGACGCCGCCCTTGCCGGAGGCAACGGCGATGATGTTCTTGATGGCCTCAATGTGCTTGACGCCTTTCTGGGCAGAATGCGCGGCTATTTTGGTGGACACATTGACGATGGCGTTGTTGATTCCCTCGATAGACTCGAGCAGTGCCTTCAGGCGGGCTGCCAGCTCATCATGATAACCACTGGCAGGAAAGCCCAGCACCACGGAAACCTCTACCTTGTCACCATCAACCTTGATGTCCTTGACGCACTTGGTAGAGACCAGATCACGTTCCAGGTAGGGATCAATATAGGTTGCAAGTTGCTCTTCAATTCGGGCTTGGTTTACATCAGCCATTGCTATGCTCCTTGGGAAATCAAAAGCCGGCCTGATGGCCGGTCAAAATTGACCGCGAATTGTACACGATCTTGCAGGCAACGTCCTGCCATCGGGTAAATTCCGGCACGCCGGTATGCCGCACCGGCGACAGGTCTATGGCATACTTAGCGCCCGAATATTCATACATGTTTCAGGGTTTTAATCCCGACAACCGCGAATGAGTCAAGAAAAGCGCACAATCCTGGTCACCAGTGCCCTGCCCTATGCCAACGGGCCCATCCACATCGGCCACCTGGTGGAGTACATCCAGACGGACATCTGGGTACGATTCCAGAAATTACGGGGGCATAACTGCCTCTATGTGTGTGCCGATGATGCACATGGCACACCCATCATGCTGCGCGCCCGCCAGCAGGGTATTTCCCCGGAGACGCTGATCGCCGCAATCGTCACAGGAACACCAGGCAGATTTTGCCGATTTCAGCATCGGTTTTGATAACTATCACTCCACCCATTCGGATGAAAACCGGATGTTTTCCGAGCTGATATTCAAACGCAATCAGGACGGCGGCCATATTGCATCACGCACTATCACACAGGCCTACGACGCGCAGGAAAACATGTTCCTGCCGGACCGCTTCATCAAGGGTGAATGCCCGCAGTGCGGCGCACCCGACCAGTATGGCGACAACTGCGAGGCCTGCGGTGCCACCTACTCGCCAACCGAGTTGAAGAACGCGGTATCGGCCATCTCCGGTACCACACCCGTTGAAAGGGAAACCGAGCACCTGTTCTTCAAGCTGACCGACTTCGAAGTCATGCTGAAAAAGTGGATCAAGGCCGGCCACCTGCAACCGGAAGTCGCCCACAAGGTGGAAGAGTGGTTCAGTGACGGCCTGCAGGAATGGGGGATCTCCCGGGATGCACCCTATTTCGGCTTCGAGATTCCCGGCCACCCGGGCAAGTTTTTCTATGTCTGGATGGATGCCCCTATCGGTTACATGGCGAGCTTCAGGAACCTCTGTAAGCGCACACCGGGACTGGACTTCGAACACTACTGGGGCCGTGACTCGGCTGCCGAGCTGTACCATTTCATTGGCAAGGACATCATCAATTTTCATGCCCTGTTCTGGCCGGCCATGCTCAGCGGTGCGGATTTCCGCACCCCCACGGCGATCTTTGCGCACGGCTTTCTCACCGTGGATGGCCAGAAAATGTCCAAGTCGCGCGGCACCTTTATCAAGGCGCGCTCCTACCTGGATCACCTCAACCCGGAATACCTGCGCTACTATTTCGCCGCCAAGCTCGGCAGCGGCGTGGATGACATTGACCTGAACCTCGAGGACTTCGTGGCACGCGTCAACAGCGATCTGGTCGGCAAGGTCGTCAACATCGCCAGCCGCTGCGCCGGCTTTATCAACAAGCGCTTTTCAGGACACCTGGCCGAGGCATGCAGCGAGCCCGGGCTGTATCAGTCCTTCGTCACTGAAGGCAAGGACATCGCCGAGCAGTATGAACACCGCGAATTTGGTCACGCGCTGCGCAAGATCATGGCGCTGGCGGACCGGGCCAACCAGTACATCGATGCCAACAAGCCGTGGGTGCTGGCAAAGCAGCAGGGACAGGAGCAAACGGTTCAGGCTGTCTGCAGCGTCGGACTGAATCTGTTTCGCGTACTGATGACCTACCTGCAGCCGGTATTGCCAGTGATGGCGGCCAGGGTGGAACGCTTTCTGAATATACCGGCCATGACATGGGACGCCATCGAGGTGCCCCTGACCGCACACACCATCAACACCTTCAAGCCGCTGATGACGCGTGTTGAAGAGGAGAAAATAGACGCCATGCTGGATGAATCGAAAGACCGTCTCGGCAGCACCGCAGCCACCGCAAAGACGGCGAGCGCTGTGTTGCAGCAGGATCCGCTTGCAGACACCATCAGCTTCGAGGATTTTGCAAAAATCGATCTGCGCATCGCGCGCATCACCCGCGCGGCGCATGTCGAGGGCGCGGACAAGCTGCTGCAGCTGACGCTCGACATCGGCGGCGAGACCCGTACTGTCTTTGCCGGCATCAAGTCCGCCTATACGCCTGAGTCACTGGAAGGTAAATTAACCGTGATGGTCGCGAACCTCGCCCCGCGCAAGATGCGCTTCGGTGTCTCCGAGGGCATGGTGCTGGCGGCAGGCCCGGGTGGCAGCGAGCTGTTCGTGCTGCATCCCGACGCAGGGGCGCAACCCGGGATGCGCGTGAAGTAAGTTATACATCTAATTGATTTTATTATCTATCTTATAGAAGCAGCAGCAAATGGAATCCGCTCCTAGAGGTTTTTTCCCAGGCCCTGATGTGCAGCTAGATCAATGACTGAACTTGCCCTGATCCTGGTCAGCACCGTGCTGGTCAATAACTTTGTGCTGGTAAAGTTCCTCGGCCTGTGTCCGTTCATGGGCGTGTCACGCAGTGTCGATACCGCAACCGGCATGGCGCTGGCAACCACCTTCGTACTGACACTGTCTTCCATCTGCAGTTACCTTGCTAATGAGTATTTACTCGAACCGCTGGGGCTTGAATACCTGCGTACCGTGACCTTTATCCTGGTGATTGCCGCCGTGGTTCAATTCACCGAGATGGTGGTACACAAGACCAGTCCGCTGCTCTACAAGGTACTGGGTATCTTTCTGCCCCTGATCACGACCAACTGTGCTGTGCTCGGCGTAGCTCTGCTGAACGTGCAGCAACACTTTAATTTTATCGAGTCAGCGGTCTACGGATTCGGTGCCGCGGTCGGCTTTTCCATGGTGCTGATCCTGTTCTCCGCGATTCGTGAACGGGTTGCGGCTGCCGATGTCCCGGTACCGTTTCGCGGCTCCGCCATTGCACTGGTAACTGCCGGTCTCATGTCGCTGGCCTTCATGGGTTTTTCCGGGCTCATCAAGGGCTGATCGCTATTATTTAATGCACGGATTTCTAGCCTTGATGCCATGCTGACCGCATTGATTGCACTGGGGGTACTTGCTGCACTGATTGGCCTGGTGCTGGGCTATGCGGCGATTCGTTTTCACGTCGACAGTGACCCGGTGGTTGATCAGATCGATGCCCTGTTGCCGCAAACGCAATGCGGCCAGTGTACCTATGCAGGGTGCCGCCCCTATGCAGAAGCGATAGCGGCAGGTGAGGCGGATATCAACCAGTGCCCGCCCGGTGGCGAAGCCACTATTCACGCGCTTGCGGACTTGCTGGGCAAGGATCCGAAGCCGCTGAATCCCGAGCATGGCGAGCATTCCGAAAAAACCGTGGTAATCATTGATGAACAGCTGTGCATCGGTTGCACATTGTGCATCCAGGCCTGTCCGGTCGACGCCATTGTGGGTGCCGCAAAGCAAATGCACACCGTCATTCGCAATGAATGCACCGGCTGCAACCTGTGCATACCCCCTTGCCCGGTCGAGTGCATACACATCGTCCCGCTGCAACCCACGATCAGCAACTGGGTCTGGCCAATGCCGGCAGATCAGGCGTCGGAGGAGGTTCGACATGGTTGATACTGCCACCAGTTTCCGTCGTCCGGCCAGTGCATCATTTGACCACCTCAATAGCTTCCACGGCGGTCTGAAACTGGCCGGGCACCGGGAACTCACAGCAGCAAGACCGATTCTGCCGGCCGGCCTGCCTCGTGTACTGGTAGTGCCCCTGCAGCAGCACATAGGGACGGCAGCTGAATGCCTGGTACAGCCGGGTGACGCGGTTTACAAGGGCCAGTTGATTGCCCGGCAGGTCGGCAAAATCAGTGCAGCCGTGCATGCCTCCAGCTCCGGCACGGTCATTGCTGTTGAAGAGCGCCCGGTTCCCCACCCCTCCGGGCTGCTGGCACCTTGTGTCGTCATCGAAACCGATGGCCTGGATCGATACCGGAACACTACGACGGCGGCGTTAGAGTATAGCCGCATGCAAGCGGATGAACTCTGTGACCACATCCGCGAGGCAGGCATTGTCGGACTGGGTGGTGCCGGATTCCCCACCCATGTCAAACTGGGTTGCAGCAAACACGGCATCGAACTGCTGCTGATCAACGCCGTCGAGTGCGAACCCTATATCGCCTGCGACAACCGGCTGATGCAGGAACGCGCAGCCGAGGTCATCGAGGGTGTCAGGATCCTGCAACATGCAGTGCAACCGCAGCACTGCATCATTGCCATCGAAGACGGCATGCCGGAAGCCGAGACGGCACTGCGAACCGCACTGGCGGCAAACAATGAAACCGGCATCACGGTGACGCGGGTACCGGAAATCTACCCGAGCGGCGGCGAGCGCCAGCTGATCAGGGTACTCACCGGGCGAGAAGTGCCCAGCCAGGGGTTCCCGGCGGACATCGGCATCATTTGCCAGAACGTCGGTACGGCCGCGGCGGTGTATAACGCCGTTATCAGGCAGCAACCGCTGCTGTCACGTGTCGTCACGGTGACCGGTGAAGGGGTGCTGCGACCACAGAATTTCGAAACACTGATCGGGACACCGGTCAGTCACCTGGTTGCATGCGCTGGCGGCTATACGCAGGACGTGGAACGCCTGCTGATCGGTGGCCCCATGATGGGTTATGCCGTTGCCGACGACCATATTCCCGTAACCAAGACCATGAACTGCATACTGGCGGTGACACGCGAGGAAATGCCGGCACCTCCCCCGGCACAACCCTGTATCCGCTGCGGCAAGTGTACCGAGGTGTGCCCGGCCGACCTGCTGCCGCAACAATTGTACTGGTATGCACACAGCAGCAATCTTGACGCCGCACAGGACTATAGTCTGTTTGACTGTATAGAGTGCGGCTGCTGTGCATACGTCTGTCCAAGTCATATACCGCTGGTGCAGTATTATCGCCATGCCAAGACAGAAATCTGGGCACGCGAGAAGCGCACCAGGGCTTCCGACCTCGCGCGGCAACGGCACGAGGCTCGCCTCAGCCGACTAGACCGCATCAAGCAGGAACGCGAGGCGCGCATGGCCAGAAAGAAACAGGCGCTCGCCGGGGATGACGGCAGCAGCGATATAAAGAAGGCAACCATCCAGGCAGCACTGGACCGGGTGAAACGCAAAAAGGAACAGACCGCCACGATACCGAAAAACGTGGACAATCTGACTGCCGAGCAACAACAGTTGATTGCTGCAGCGGATAAACGACGCCAGCAAAAAGACAGGGACAATCGTTCTGGATAATGGAATTCAAGACCTACAGCTCGCCCCATCTGCCGGTATCTGACAGCGTCTCGGCAATGATGCAGCGCGTGCTGCTGGCACTTTTGCCCGGCACCGTATTTGTCAGCTGTATTTTCGGCTGGGGCAGCATGATTAATATTTTGCTGGCCAGCCTCACCGCCCTGGTTGCGGAAGCCGCAGTAATGATGCTGCGCCAGCGCCCCGTGACCGTATTGCTGGATGGTAGCGCGCTGGTCACCGGGGTATTGCTGGCACTGGCACTGCCACCCCTGGCCCCGTGGTGGATTCCTGTCATCGGCAGCCTGTTTGCCATCGTGATCGCAAAACAACTCTATGGCGGACTGGGTTATAACCCGTTCAACCCGGCCATGGCCGGGTACGTGGTGCTGCTGATTTCCTTTCCGCTGGAACTGTCACTCTGGCCTGTACCCGGCGCGGGCATGAGTCTTACCGACACACTGCTCCATGTGTTTGGCGCTGGCCTGCCTGCTGACCAGGTGCTGGATACACTGACCATGGCCACTCCCATGGATGACATCAAGATGCGGCTGGGGTTGAGCCAGACACTGAGCGAAATGCAGGACAGCCCCCTGTTTGGCAGTTTTGCAGGAGCTCAATGGGAGTGGATCAACCTGTGGTTCATGATTGGCGGCTTGTGGTTGCTGCAAATGAAAGTGATCCAGTGGCAGATCCCTGCCGGCATGCTGGGCGGTCTGGCGCTCATTGCCTTCGTGTTTTATGCCATCAATCCGGACATCTATACCACCCCGATATTTCAACTGTTCAGCGGTGCCGCCATGCTAGGCGCCTTTTTCATTGCCACCGACCCGGTATCCGCCTGCACCACACCCCGTGGACGGCTCTATTATGGTATGGGTATCGGCCTGCTGACGTACCTGATCCGTACCTGGGGTGGCTACCCTGAAGGCATTGCCTTCGCGGTACTATTGATGAATATGGCAGCACCCACCATTGATCACTACACACGGCCACGTGTATTTGGTCATAAAAAGTAGCTTGCCATGCTCTATCGCCAGATAGCCATCACCACCATCATCCTGCTGCTGTTCGCCATTTTGGGTACTGCCATGGTGGCCTATACCTATGACCAGACCCATGAACGAATTGCTGCCAATGAACGCGCCACACTGCTGCGCAAGCTGCATCGCCTGATCGCTCCGGACCGTCATGATAACGTGCTGCTGGAAGATACCCTGTCTGTACGCGATGAAGCACTGCTTGGCAGCGATAAACCGGTCATGGTTTACCGTGCCCGCAAGGACGGTGAACCGGTCGCGCTGGTCATTGCGGCCATTGCACCGGATGGTTACAGCGGCTCCATCAAGCTGCTGGTCGGTATCAATGTCGATGGTTCCCTGAGTGGCGTTCGCGTGGTTGCCCATCGGGAAACCCCCGGCCTTGGTGATGCCATTGATGAAGCCCGTTCTGACTGGATACGTATTTTTGATGGCAAATCCCTGCACGCACCGGATTTGAGTCGCTGGGCCGTAAAGAAAGACGGTGGTGACTTTGACCAGCTGACCGGCGCCACCATCACCCCGCGCGCCCTGGTGAAAGCGGTCCGTAACGCCCTGCTATACTACCAGGATCACCAGGAGGAATTGTTTGCGCCCGCTGCAGCAAAGTAAGCTCAGTGCGAGAATTTTTTAATGGCCACGGGAAAACACGGTAAGATTTCTTGCATGGCATTTATTTTTCGTGGATCCCGTAACCAAATTTTTTAGTTTTACGGGATTGAGACAGGACTCTTCTTCATCACCAGAGAAATACTGATGAGCGAACCGACTTATACACACATTCTCAAGGAAGGCCTGTGGGTCAATAACCCTGGCCTGGTGCAACTGCTTGGACTGTGTCCGCTGCTGGCTGTCACCACCAATGCCGTCAACGGCCTGGGACTGGGACTTGCCACCATGCTGACACTGGCCGCATCGAATGTCACCGTGTCACTGATTCGTAACCTGGTCCGTCCCGAGGTACGCATCCCGGTATTCGTGCTGGTAATCGCTTCCATTGTCACGGTCATCGAACTGGCAATGAATGCCTGGTTGCATGATCTCTACCTGATCCTGGGGATCTTTATCCCCTTGATCGTCACCAATTGCTCCATTATCGGCCGGGCGGAATCCTTTGCCTCCCGACACAGTGTGGACCGGGCCTTGCTGGACGGAGTGGCGATGGGAGCCGGTTTTACACTGGTACTGGTTGCCCTGGGTGGCCTGCGTGAACTCATCGGTCAAGGCACCTTGCTGTCACAGGCCCACCTCATGTTTGGCGAGCCGGGCCGTCAGCTTACCTTGACAGTGATTGACAATTACCGCGGTTTCCTGCTGGCCATACTGCCGCCGGGCGCATTCCTCGGTCTGGGCTTCCTGATTGCCGGCATGAACATCATCAATGCACGCCGGGCAAGACAGGCGGCAGAAAAAACAGTGCCGCTTGGCCAGCCATCACAAGCCTGAGCTCACGTGAACCGCAGCAAGCGCCAGGAAATATTCGAGCGGCTGCGAGCAGCAAATCCTGAACCCGCTACCGAGCTGCAATACGGCAACCCGTTCCAGCTGCTGGTCGCCGTCATGTTGTCAGCACAATCCACTGATGTCGGTGTTAACAAGGCAACCCGCGCACTGTTTAATAAGGTAAAGTCACCACGCGCCATGTTGAAACTCGGCGAACAGGGTCTCAAGGAATACATAAAAACCATCGGCCTGTTCAATACCAAGGCGAAAAACATCATCAAGGCCTGCGCCATCCTGGAGGAACAGCATGGCGGCAAGGTACCGGAGGACCGTACCGCGCTGCAGGCACTGCCAGGTGTCGGGCGCAAGACCGCCAATGTGGTGCTGAACACGGCCTTCGGTCATCCGACAATTGCCGTGGATACGCATATCTTCCGGGTAGCCAACCGCACCGGCATCGCACCAGGAAAAAATGTAGCCGAGGTCGAACAGCGGCTGCTGCGACTGGTGCCGGATGAATTCAAACTGGATGCCCACCACTGGCTGATCCTGCACGGGCGTTATACCTGCATCGCCCGCAAACCGCGCTGTCAGTCCTGTTGCATATCTGATCTTTGTGAATACAGGGCCAAGAACCTGGATTAGGCAGGCACCCGTGAAAGGCGTTGTAACGCACTGATATTTTGTTATATTTACCACCCATAAAGCGCCCGCTACCCTGGCAATAACTTCAACCCCAGTGCTTGTACCCAGAAACTTTTTGAATGAGTCAATGTCGTACTGCTTGAGCACACAACAGGTCGTGACAAACGGCCGGATACATCCGGGGCACCCCGCCCTGCTTTTTTTAACACTCACATGGAGACATTTCCGATGTCACAAGAATCTACAAAGAAACCTCTCGCCATTGCTCTCGGTGCCGCATTCGTAACCTCGCTGGCCGCTGCACCGGCTGCCAATGCAGCAACAAACCCGTTTGCCATGTCCGAGCTGTCCAGTGGCTATATGGTTGCCGAGATGGCGGAAGGAAAGTGCGGCAGCGGCAAAAAGACGGAAGAAGGCAAGTGCGGCAGTGGCAAGGTAATGGACGAGAGCAAGAGCAGCAGCGGCATGATGATGGAAGAAGGCAAGTGCGGCAGCAACAAAAAGATGCAGGAAGGCAAGTGTGGCAGTGGCAAGATGATGGACGAGAGCAAGAGCAGCAGCGGCATGATGATGGAAGAAGGCAAGACCGGCACCGACAAAACCAAGGCAGAAGGCAAGTGTGGTGAAGGCAAGTGCGGCGCTAGCAAGCAACCGTAGCAATTCCGCAGCGTTGTGAACAGAAAAGCCTATCCTGTGTCGGGAGCGGGTCTTGGACTGCGGCGGTCCCTGATGGGGCCGCTGCAGGACAATCCTCCAGAGACGGTTGATTTTTTCGAACTCGCCCCTGAAAACTGGATAGGCATCGGCGGCAGGATGGGCAAGAGCTTGCGTTACTTCAGCGAACGCTACCCGATTGTCGCACATGGATTGTCGTTATCCATCGGCAGCCCGGCCCCACTGGATGAAACCTTCATTCAACGTATCAAGCAGCTGCTCGATGAGCATGACATCCGCTGCTATTCTGAACACCTGAGCTATTGCAGTGATGGCGGTCATCTCTATGACCTGATGCCCATCCCCTTTACTGAAGAGGCCGTGCACTATGTTGCCGGGCGCATTCGCCGCGTGCAGGACATACTGGAACGTCGCATAGCCATGGAAAACGTTTCCTACTACGCCGCACCTGGCAAGGAGATGGAGGAGACAGCCTTCTTAAACGCAGTACTGAACGAAGCGGACTGCGACCTGTTAGTGGATGTGAACAATATCTACGTCAACAGTATCAACCACCGCTATGATGCGGAACTTTTTCTCAAGTCACTGCCGGCTGATCGCGTTGTCTATTTCCATATTGCCGGTCATTATGACGAAGCCGATGACCTCAAGATCGATACCCACGGTGCAGCGGTAATCGATCCGGTCTGGTCATTGCTGGAGACGGCCTACCGGCATTTCGGCGTGGTCCCTACCCTGCTGGAACGCGACTTCAACATACCGCCATTGCCGGAACTGCTTGCTGAAGTCAGCCATATTGCACACTTGCAGGACAAAGGGGGCAGCAGTCATGAGCAGTACACCAGCCATGGCATCCACGCCTGATTTTATCCGGCGGCAATACGAATTTGCCGCGCATATCCGTGACCCTGAACACCAGCCCGCCCCGGCTGACGTTGAAGAGCGGCGCATGGCGATCTATCGTGAGTTGTTTTACAACAATGTCGAAGGCTTTCTCAGCAACACCTTCCCGGTACTACGCGCAATCCATGAAGATGACCGCTGGCATGTCCTGGTACGCGATTTTTACAGCCAGCATCTTTCGCAAACGCCGCTGTTCCTGGAAATCCCGCGTGAGTTCCTGGCCTGGCTGGAGCGCGGACACCGCAACCATGACGCCAACATGCCCTTCATGTATGAGCTGGCGCACTATGAATGGGTCGAACTGGCGCTTTCAATCTCAGAGGCACCCTGTGACGGCGACAATATTGATCCAGCGGGTGATTTACTATCAGGCATTCCGGTGCTGTCACCTCTGGCCTGGCATCTGAGCTACCGCTATCCAGTACATGAAATCAGTCCGGACAACCAGCCGCAACTCCCCGGCGATGCCGCTACCAACCTTGTCGTTTATCGTGACCGCAATGATGACATGGGCTTCATGTTGATCAATCCGGTCACGAAACGTCTGCTGGAATTGATTGACTCAGGGAATGATGAAAACGGTGAACAGTTATTGCACCGTATCGCGGAGGAGATGTCACATCCACAACCCGCTGTCGTCATCAATGGCGGCATCGAGATCCTCAAGAGACTGGCACAGAAAGACATCATTCTCGGCGCAAAAAAGCACTAACGCCATTACACAAAGAGGGGCGCATTGCATGATCGGCATACTGAATTTTTTCCAGGTGCTACTGGACAAGACCCGCGCCCTTGATTTTCTTGCCCCGCTGGCACTACGTCTCTACCTGGTACCTGTCTTCTGGATGGCCGGCACCAAAAAACTGAATAACGCCAGACTCGACTGCCTCTCCGGTGCCAGCGGACCGTGCGATTTAACCCCCAGGCAAGACATCATCGACTGGTTTGGCAACACCGAGTGGGGGCTTGGCCTGCCATTCCCCGAGGTACTCGCCGCACTCGCTTCCTATACTGAATACTTCGGCGCCATTCTGCTGTTAGTCGGTCTGGCAGTGCGCTGGATATCGTTGCCACTGATGGTCACCATGGTGGTGGCCGCAGTTACCGTTCATATGGAGAATGGCTGGCTGGCGATTGCGGAAGGCACAGGCTTGTTTGCCACTGCGCGTACTGAAGGCGCCATCGAACGTCTCGATGTCGCCAGGGGTATCTTGCAGGAACATGGCAACTACAGCTGGTTAACCGAGAATGGCAGCTTTGTGGTCCTGAATAATGGCATCGAATTCGCCGCCACTTATTTCATCATGTTGCTGGCACTGTTTTTCACGGGGGCAGGCAACTATTTCAGTGTCGACTACTGGGTGGCACGCAAGTGGCGTCGCTGACACGGGGGGCATGCGATCAGGATAGAATAGCAACTCAATTCAACGCAATATTCCCAACAACCACGCACAAGGGAAGTAACATGTACAACTGGCACACCGGGAGGCATTCCCCTGCTGTATTTTTGCATCTACCGCATGCGGGAATACAACTGCTCAGGGTCTTCCTGCTCGCCGGCCTGACGGCTTGCGCAGCACAGCAGGCGATTACGATCAAGGTAAATCCACGGCATGATGAAGGCGTACAGTATTCACCACAGGAAGTGTCTCGCATGATGACAGAACTGGGTTATCAGCAACTGCGAGTGAAAGACCCCGTGACGGAACAATCGGTAAGCGTTGCAGAAAAATACGGAGAGTACAGACTGTTGTTCCACTCTTTGGAAGATAATAACATGCGTGTCGATATCCATATCACCAAGCAGGATAGCCGGATCGCCCTGTACTTGTACAACATCAACAATAGCCCACCGGGTGATTCAGCGCTGCGCTTACATAAGCAACTTCTGCAGCGATTACAATTAGAGTATGGGGCAGAGAATGTCAGCAGCAGTCACCCCTGAGCGAATAGCCAACAATACGGGAATGCTGTGATCCGTGACACCCATCGCGGTTTTTTCCCCCATCATTACCGATACTTGATCACGACCCGGGACATTCATGGCACGGGTCGGCAGCGGGGACTGGATTCCTTGTCACACACATTGCACACCCCTGACAGAGTGACAAACAGAGTCCAGTCCCCTGCTTTATGTCAGTGAGTGGGTGACTCCTTTAATGCCCGTACCCTGTCCAGCAACTCCTTTGCGTCCCACTCCCGACTGCCAATGGCACGGTAGGCAATCGTGCCATCCGGCGCAATCACATAGGTTGTTGGCAGACCTTTCACCGGCCATTGTTCAATCACTTCGCCCGACTGGTCCATCAGGATGGGAAAATCTGTCGGGTAATCCGCCGAGAAGATAAAGATAGTATCTTCATCTTCCCCCATATTGATCGCCAGCATGGCGATCCCCTCTTCCTCTAGCTTGTGCCAGGCGCGATTCATCGATGGCAACTCTTCCCGGCATGGCGGGCACCAGGTTGTCCAGAAGTTGATAATAACGGGTCTGCCACGGTAGTCGGACAAGTGATGCAGCTTGCCCTTTGTGTCCTGTAACGAAAATTCAGGAGCCGCCATCTCGCCGGGGATCGGCGTCAATGTCTGTTCTGCCAGTGCGACAGTAGCCAGTGACCACCAGAATACAAGATTAATGATGCGCTTCATAACACTCCCGGTCTGCGAACGAGCTGCAGGAATGCATCGTATGCACACCTGCTGTGATTCTTTATCACTACATTGCTTTATTTCAACTTGTCGACATCCGGTGCGCATACGATGTCCCTGATTTCGCCACTTCGCTGCGTCTCCCCCTGCTGCCAGGTAACGACAAGATCAAATCTTGAACCGGGCGGTATACCATAGGCGGTCAGGCCCCAGTTATAGTCACCCGGCAAATATTCCTGATGTGTGGGGAACATGCCCCAGCGAATAACCAGTTTTGCCGCCGGATCGGCATCTTCATCCGACCACGAGGCAAGCAGCGGCTCTTTCAGCAATATGCTGCCGGTTTTGCCGGCGTGTTGCATACGCCATTGCGTCAAGTCGATGGAGACCGCTTGCCCCGTCAAAGATTTCCCTGAATTACGAATTATGGTCTGGAACATGCAGCCTAGCGCCAGTTGCTCGATCACCGCTTTTGAGAACGCATGGTTCATTAACAGGGCACGTGTCTGGTCTGGAAGACGCTGCACCAGTTCGATTTCTATATCACTGTCGATAAAGTGCCATTTTTCAAGCCCATTCTCTTCATTGGCGCTACGCAGCACTTCAGCACCTGACAGCAGCGGTATTAACAGCAGCAGAGACAGCCAACTTGCGGAGTGCTTGTGAGAACGACCGCAAATCAAATACCTGAACATATGCACTCGTCGCTCCTATTCATGGTTCTGCTGTTAATGGTAACTGACATAGCCACGAAATGGTAAAGGAGTGCGGTTACCTGTTGCCAGGGCGATCACGCAAACAGGCAGGGGGTACCACAGATATTCACACCGTCTTTCTGGCAAGACCCACCCGCCAACTGTATATTCCCTGGTACCCGCCGGGGACTGCTGCATTTTTAACATACCCCAGAATTTTGTAATATAAACATCGACCTTTGCACTTTTTGGGTTGTTATCCGCCATACCCGCCAGAGAAACGACAGCGTGACCAAACCTGTCAACAAGTTTCTTTATAAAACAAGAAAGACACTGTAGTGTCGCTGATGCTCGCGGCAGACACAGTCAAGTAGTGCACCGGGAACACGAGTAAGCCAGAGTTATCGAGGTTTTCAATATGAATATTTCTTCTTCAACCGCCGGCTTGTTTTCCAGATACCTGCCTGCGTTCGCTGCAATTATTGCAGTACTAGTGCCGGCAGTCGTTTTCTCAAGCACAGCCGAACAGGTGCACGCACTTGACCTGACCACACACACGGTCGGCTATCTTGCCCTGGCGCTGTTTGCATCGGCCTATATTCTGGTGACCGCTGAAGAATTCACAAACCTGCGAAAATCCAAGCCGGTGATGATCGCCGCCGGTCTGATCTGGGGACTGATCGGCTGGGTTTCATCGCGAGCAGGACTGGGGCATGTCGCCGAGGCAGCCGCACGGCACAACCTGCTGGAATATGCAGAGTTGATGCTGTTCCTGCTGGTTGCAATGACCTACGTTAACGCCATGGATGAACGCCAGGTGTTTAATGCCCTGCGTTCCTGGCTGGTGCGCAAGGGATTCAGTTTCCGTAAACTGTTCTGGCTCACCGGTGCCCTCGCATTCATTATCTCGCCGATCGCCGACAACCTGACTACAGCACTGTTGATGTGTGCCGTGGTAATGGCCGTTGGCAGAGACAATTCGCGTTTTGTTACCATCGCCTGCGTCAACATCGTGGTCGGCGCCAATGCCGGTGGTGCCTTCAGCCCGTTTGGCGACATCACCACCTTGATGGTCTGGCAGAAGGGCATGGTAGATTTCTGGACTTTCTTTTTGCTGTTTGTGCCCTCACTGGTTAATTTTTTGGTGCCCGCAAGCATCATGCACTTTGCCGTACCCGACGGGCAACCGACGGCCAGCGAGGAAGTGATTCATATGAAACCCGGTGCGAGGTCCATCATGGCACTGTTCATCCTGACCATCGTGACATCGGTGTCCTTCCATAATGTTATCGAACTGCCGCCGGTTCTGGGTATGTTGACGGGACTCGGTTACCTGCAACTGTTTGGCTACCTGCTGAAGCACGCCGAGCTCAGGCAGATCGCCACACTGAACAATGAAATAGACCATGCAGGCAAGCTGGGGGATATCGTGCCCTTTGACGTTTTTAACAGGGTTGCACGCGCGGAATGGGATACCTTACTGTTCTTTTACGGTGTCGTCATGTGTGTCGGTGGCCTTGGATTTATAGGCTATCTGGGCATGGCCTCGGAGGTCATGTACACGCAGTGGGGTGCGACAACCGCCAATGTAGCTGTTGGCATTCTGTCCTCCGTTGTGGACAACATTCCGGTGATGTTTGCCGTGCTCACCATGAACCCGGACATGTCCACCGGCCAGTGGCTGCTGGTCACGCTGACTGCTGGTGTAGGCGGCAGCATGCTGTCGATCGGCTCGGCCGCAGGCGTTGCCCTGATGGGCCAGGCGCGTGGCAAGTACACATTTTTCGGGCACTTGCGCTGGACCCCGGTGATTGCCCTCGGCTATGGCGCCAGTATTCTGGTACACATGTGGATTAACACAGCACATTTCTAGATATCTGTTATAAAATAGCACCTCGCTTTGTTTTTCATACCCAAAGGAGAATCAGGAATGCAGCAGTTACTTTCATTCAGCACCACCTTAAAAGCCTTCCGCATAGCCGCAATATGTACCGCTATGCTGCTCCTTCCCGCCTGTTCGGATGACCAGAAAGAAGCCGCAAGCGATGCCTGGGAAGATACCAAGGAGAGCACAGCAGAAGCGGTTGATGCAACCAAGGAAGCTTCTAGTGACGCCTGGGAGAAGACCAAGGAAGCATCCGGCGATGCCTGGGACAAGACCAAGGAGGTATCGGGCGATGCCTGGGACAAGACCAAGGAGCTGGCTGCCGAGCCTGTCGTTGAAGATGAGGAAAAAGTGAAAATCGAAGACCGCTAGTTGCCGCGCTTATCGATTAACACTATGTAAAACAGGTAGAAAAGGCGTGGACAGGAAGTGCTATTACTGAAAGACCGGTACAGCAACTTCCTGTTCTGCGCCGCTCCGGCAACATTGCCAGCGATCGTTGCACCATATTCACGGTGCTTGCTGGAGCTGCACTCGCCACAACAGCTTGCACCATTGAAGCGCCGTTGGCGGTTGCTTACTGATTAATGGCCTGCACCAGTTGCGTATTCATCCCCAGCTCCGCAATAACACCACGGTGATCTGAAACGGCATCAGCAACGACCTGGTATTCCCGGAACTCCAGCCCGCTGGATACCAGAATCCAGTCAAGGCGCCTGTTGTGATTGGGGAAGGTAATCTGGCCGGTTCCCGCCGGGTCGTATGCATTCAGGGACAGTTCAGTCGCTATCAGTTGAACTGCCGTGTCTTTGCCACCCCAGTCGGCGTTGAAGTCACCCATGACAATCATGGGCCGATTCCGGCCGCGCATAAACCCGATCAGTTCAAGTGCCTGCTGTCGACGGATATGCTCACTGGAGAAATCCAGATGCAGGGATACCACGTCCACTTGCACATGCGGCTGACCCGGCCAGTCGATGGTTGAGACGATAAAGCCCTTGGGCGTCATGGCAAGATCCGGATTAAAGGTAATGGCTTCTGCATGCCGGAGTTCAAGCTTTGATAACAGCGCCGTCCCGTATGCCAGCCCCAGCCCATCAACATGCATGCCATTGACAGCGCTCGAAAACACAGCCCGCCTTGCCAGGTAATCAACATGATGAAAATTACCACTCCAGTAGGAAGGACCATCGGCTTCCTGCAAGGCAACTATATCCGCACCTTCCCGCTGCAGCATTGCCGATATCTCGTTCAGGTTCTGAACCGTCGCATCGGATTTCTGCAGCAATTGATGGAATGCCTCTCCACGGCCATGGGCAAGATTCAATGTCATCACGCGCAATGTCGAATGATCAGCTGCATCTGCAGTTGTGGATGTTACGGCAGGCACCGCAAAGGAATGCACCTCGGGCAGGGTATGCAGATCCGCAATGGCACAGCCCTGCAGGGCCAGCACACTGGCCAGCAGACCGGCAGTGGTGATATGACCCCACTGGATACTTAACCATTTCTCTGTGGACTTCATGTCAGACCCCAGCCTCGTTACCCTGTCGCAGGCACGCATAATTCACTGTGGTGTATCCTGAATCCGGTAGCGAACCAATTCAGCGTTTAGCCACTCCCCTGCGGGCAGCTCGTTACCCTGCGCGTCTATGATCAGGTACTGTTTCCCTGTCACCAGGCTGGCGGTTGCACAAAGCTCAATAAACTGCTCGGGAGTCTCGATCTTGTCCCTGAAGTGCTGATACTTCTTTTCTATGTGCGTAGCGGCTTCAATTGAGTCATGACGAGTAAAGTTGCGTTGAAACGTCACATCCGATTTTCTGACATAGGTGATCAGGTGCTGAATGGTGGCATCAAGGTCCCCGGCTTGCCGGGCGGCGGCACTGCTGGATGATGCCAACAGCAGGCCCAGCAGGGTGAGGGGTAACATCCAGTAAGTTGCATGCAGTATCAGTGCTTGCCAGGTGGCGACTGCCACTCCCGCTTTCAGCCGTTCGTGTTTCTCTGTGATCATGGTTGTTGCCGGGGCCCTCCAGTGTCAGGGTGGGATTGTCACTGAAAACAGCGGCTTAGCATATGACTTTACGCGCCAAACGATAGGCCTCGGGTACCTTCCCGTCCGCTCTTGAACCCATCCGAAAATCGACCCGTGCCATGCTGCAGCCATGCCTTCATTTGTCCTCTCCACAATTCATGCATTCCACCTTCACCTGAATACCCTGCAAATGCTCTTGCCGGGAATTGACAGACCGGCCCAGGCCACCCTGGTGCGCGGCCTGTGTCATATCCAGCCCTCCAAGGTCTATCCACTCCCCGAGGCGACCCTGTACCACGGTATCGAGACGCTGCGTGTCAATGACACCGTACTGCCGACCCGGCTTGTCATCATGCTGGGCAATTTCCAGTGTGACCATATCGCCGTTTACCCGTGGTATCACATAAAACCCGCTTGTAACATCATGATATTGTGTGGTATTGCGCTGGTAGGGGACAGCGCCGCCATAGTAGCGTTCGGTAGACTGCAGCGGCACACTCAATCCGCTGCTGATATAGGCTGACTGTCCTTCCATGGCTTGCACAAACCGCTGTGACGACCCGGTCGTAGTGGTATGCCTGTCATGCAACTGGACTTGTGCCCGTGTACTGTCGACCGGATAACCGGGTGAATTGATGCCGATCTGACTGTTACCCGTCTTGATATCGGCACTGGCCCGGTAACCACTCGAACCGCGCGCCCTGTCCTCCTCATTGCCGACAGTAATCAGCAGGCGTTTCGGAGGTCGATCAAGCTCGACAAGCAGCCGTTTGATTTCAGCCAGCCGGGCTGGTGAAGCCTTGATTACCAGGCTGTTTCCCATCCCGCTAATGCTGCCGCCACTGCCGACAAAGGGCTGGATAACCGGCAGGATTTCATCATAGGAGCGAGAGTGCAGCTCGATCACTTCAACGGGATAGTCAGCAATTGCGGGGCTGGCGTAGCCGGCCCCGAGCAGCAATATACTCATAACTAACGGGAAACATTTCATAAATTGACGCATCCAGCTACCGCAGGAAACACACCGGTGTAAGTAACAGTACAATCCCGGTGATTATAATAGGCAGTCACCAACAGCCTCGACATACATTACGACAGGAGCCCCCACATGACCCGTATAGGCACCCCTCTTTCCCCCACTGCCACCCGTGTACTGTTGTGTGGCGGTGGCGAACTTGGCAAGGAAGTCGTTATCGAACTACAGCGCCTCGGTGTTGAAGTCATTGTCGCCGATCGTTATGACAACGCCCCGGCCATGCAAGTTGCACACCGCAGTCATACACTCTCGATGCTGGACGGCGATGCCCTGCGCGCAGTTATCGAACGGGAAAAGCCGGACTATATCGTGCCGGAGATCGAAGCGATAGCGACCGATACACTCGCCGCACTGGAGTCGGAAGGTTACAACGTTATCCCCACCGCCCGTGCGGCACAACTGACCATGAACCGGGAAGGCATTCGTCGGCTGGCAGCAGAGGATCTCGGTATCAATACCTCGGCATATCGGTTTGCCTCGAATCGCGATGAGTTTAACAGCGCCATCAGTGCCATCGGCCTGCCCTGCCTAGTGAAACCCATCATGAGTTCGTCAGGCAAGGGGCAAAGCACCATCAAAACGATCTCGGACATCGATGCCGCCTGGGAATACGCACAGCAAGGCGGGCGCACAGGTGCAGGCAAGGTCATTGTTGAGGGTTTCATTGACTTTGATTACGAAATTACCCAGCTCACGGTCCGTCATGCTGGTGGCACCTCGTTTTGTGAACCCATCGGTCATGTCCAGGTCGATGGAGACTATCGCCAGTCCTGGCAACCGCAGCCGATGAGTGAACAGGCGCTGGCCAGCGCACGCGACATCGCAGGGAGAATCACGGACGCACTCGGCGGTCGAGGCATCTTCGGTGTGGAACTGTTTATCAGGAGCGATGAAGTCATTTTCAGCGAGGTTTCACCACGTCCTCATGACACCGGCATGGTTACCATGATCTCTCAGGACTTGTCACAGTTCGCCCTGCACGCCCGTGCCATCCTGGGCTTGCCAATACCTGTTATTCGCCAACTGGGACCATCCGCATCCAGCGTGATACTGGTGGAGGGAAATTCCACTCAGGTCTGTTTTGAAAATATCGAAGCCGCACTTATTGAGAGGGATACGCAACTGCGCCTGTTCGGCAAACCTGAAGTCAGCGGGCATCGCCGCATGGGCGTAGCTCTTGCAAAGGCTGATACCGTCGATGCAGCCATCGAGAAAGCGAAACAGGCATCCGCGGCTATCAGCGTCATCCTCTAGCGAGTATTCTCAAGCGGCTGACAACAATGGCGCAAACAGGCGAAGCCAAGTGCCTCGCTGCGTATTTTATGGCCGCGGCATCCACGCTGAACACGGAAGTATTACAGCAAGGCATTTATTCTTCTGTGTTTTTCCATGGATTCCGTGGCCAGAATGTTTTTCTTTGTTGTATGTCAAACACACACCGGCCCACTTCGATAAATCAGGAAAATATATGAACGATAATGAGTTAGCCTCACATATGGAAACATTGGAAATACGTCTCATGCACCAGGAGGCTGCTATCGAGGAATTGACGCAGACGCTGCTGCAGCAGGAACAATTGATCAGGTCTCAGGGTACAGCCATCGAACGTGTCGAATCCATGATCCACTCCCTGTCATCGACACACACCGCACCCCCGGGCGATGAACCTCCGCCACCCCACTACTGAAGCAGCAACAAGGATTTTTGCCATAAACGTGAACCATGCACGCCATGGTGCTCGCGGATCAAGAGAATCGGCCACCGCCACGCTCAAGATACACAAAAAATTCGCCGATAGGGATTCATACTATTTATACGGACGTGAATCTTGCACAATGAATAATCCAGCCCTGATTGCCCAGCTCACCGGATTCACAGCCCTCGCCAGCTTCGTTTGGCTAGTCAGCCGCGCATTCGGTAAACACAATGGTTGGGGAATTGCTGTATTGCTGCTCTCTCCGATCAGCGCCCTTGTCTACGGCATCAAATACTGGAAAATTGATAAGCTACCCTTCCTTGCCTACATAACAACCTCGGTAACAGCGATTGCACTATGCCTGTATCTGTTCTCAAGCTGGGGCGGCTGGGAACTGCTACGTGCCAGCCAGCAGGTTCAGCAGGGCATCGAGTCACATACACTGACTGAAGAGGATACACAGGCATTACTGGTGATCAGCCAGTTATTTGATGAGCGCTCCGGTCTTGATATGCAGTCCTCGCAACTGCTGCAGCGGGCAAAAAAAGAGCTGGCCTTGCAGGCTGAACAACTGGCCGCCGAGGAGGCTGCCGAGGCTCAGCAAGCCGAGAAGGGGCGCCTTGATTTCGATAAAATTGACAAGAAAGCAAAACCTGCGCAGGAACGCTACCGCCTGGCTTATGTGACCATCAAGGTTGCAGAGGCACCCAACTACGTAGGCTCTACTGTCAAGGTGACGCGAAAAAACGTCGTCGAGAAGGAGTACCGCCTGGTAAAAGCCTCCGGAAACCAGCTTGAATTTGCCCAGCAGACGGGCAGTGGCTCCTATACCTTCCGCTTCAGAAACAACGATATTGAAAAGATCAGGGTCCTAACGAAGCAACCGTATTGATCAGAGTTGACAGACTTCTCTGCATCTGAAAAACTCGAAACCATGATGACTCAGCTGCAGCGCCACATGATTCACTGCAAACGCCGACTGCCCGTTTGGAATGTTGCGCGATGCACCTTGAGGATGTCATTCGAGTAATAGCAACGATCAAGCAAACCATCTCAAAGGCCGCAGCGTGCAAACCCTGCGGCCTTTTTGTTTTTATGCAATTCAGTGCATACTGCGGAGGTAGTTAATATGTCAGTCCCGGCAGCCTATATCAGCATCATCCTCATCTGGTCGACCACACCGCTGGCCATTCAATGGAGCGGCGCCGAGGTGGGTTATCTGTTTGGCATTACCAGCCGGATGCTTCTGGGTGTCGTGGTTGGCCTGCTGGCCGCCACCCTGCTCAACATCAAGCTGCCATGGCACGTACAGGCTCGCCGAACCTACCTTGCCGCTGGCCTGGGCCTGTTTTTCGCGCTGACATCCGTATACTGGTCTTCCCAGTTCATCCCCTCCGGATGGGTGTCGGTACTGTTCGGGCTGGCACCGATCATCACCGGTGTGATGGCAACGCTGTGGCTTGCAGAAAAGGCACTGACGGCCTCGCGAATCACCGGCATGCTCTTTGGGCTTGCCGGATTGGCAGTCATGTTGCTGGGCTCGCAGACGCTTGGCCCGCATGCCGCATACGGCATTGCCGGCATGGTCTTTTCGGTGTTTGCCTACTCCGCCAGCGCGGTGGCCATCAAACGTATCGGTGCGGATGTGCCCGCGCTGGCAACCACCATCGGCGGGCTAATCGTGACGGTACCCTTGCTACTCGGTATCTATGTTATTACCGGCGAGCCATTACCGGCCATGGTGCCACCACGCGCCATCATCGCCATTGTCTATCTCGGTGTAGTTGGCTCAGTGCTGGGGTTCGCGCTGTACTATTACGTGCTCAAACATGTGGATACGACCCGTGTTGCCCTGATCACGGTGATCACGCCGGTTATTGCCCTGATGCTCGGACACCTGCTGAACGGTGAAGCCATCCAAACGGAAGCACTGATCGGAACCGCGGCCATCCTCTCGGGGTTATTGCTGTTTGAATACGGACAAGCGGCGGGAAAATGGGTACGGGATACCATGATTGGCTAGCTATACGAATGGTGCAATCAACCAGAGACGGATACCTCCCGGCATAAATAACATCCTATGCCGGGCGGGTCCCTTCGCCACGGTTCCGGGGGAAACTCGATACGGACATCATCGCTATGGCTCAGTTTTACCTACAGAGCATCCAGAGAGGCAGCGGCAACCCTCAACGCCAGGTGGTGCAATCCAATGACCCTTTTATGGTCGAAAGGGATCGCTGCGTGTGGATCTTGTGCCTGCCACAGGGTGATCATGACGACACCATCAGACACAAAGACAGCCGGGTGTTCAGGCTTCCCCCGACCCGCACGAAGCCCAGCACCTCAATAAAAAACTTTCTGGCTTTTTCGAGATCAGGTACAGTCAATCCGGCATGATGGACCCCCTGGGTGAACGTTGTTGTGTTACTCATCAGCTTTCTCCGGATAATTGCCAGCAATGGCCGCCATCATGACACAGGATGGCAGTAACGGCGCCTGCTTATAAAGCAGAATCAGATACTTGTATAACTATTGACAATCGACGCCATGAATACTCTCATAATCATGCAGGTTGAATATGCAGGCAATTTTGGGAATGATGGCGCCTCAATTTGCATTCAATGGATCCCCCTGGATAACTTATGAGCAGCACAACGGCCAATAAGGCAACGCAAACACCTCCAGAAAAGACCAGCAAGCGTAGCAGCAAAAAAAAGGTTGCCAAGACCAGCGCCCGCAAGAGCCAGGGCAGCAGCACGGACGCCAAGAAGAAAGTGGCAACGAAAAAGGCCGTTAGCAAAAAGGCGACTGCAAAAAAGCGGGGTACAGGTAAAACCTCAACAAGGTCTGGCACCAGTAGAGAAACTGCCACCGCACAGCAGCAAGATCTTCCTGCACCTACTCAGGCAAACCCGGCGTCCACTAACAATGCCGCAGCAGACAGCAAGTCGCTGTCCTGGATGTCTGCCCAGGCAGCCAGTGCGCTAAAAGCGGTCAAGGCCAGCCAGGCGGAAAAAGGACAGGCGGTCCTTGCAAGGACCAGGAAACAGGCAACAGAAAGTCATCTCGATGATGACAGCCTGATGAAAATCGCCGCAGCAATGCCCGTCGACGATGACGCCCTGGTTGAATTCTCGGCGGAGCAACCGTTTGAGGAGCTCACCGGACAGACAGATACGGTCCTGCCAACACCTCAACCCGTTCTGGATGAAACGGGTGATCTCGCTGACACAATAGTCTACAGCAACGTGGTACCGGCAAACCCGGCAGAAAGGGCGGACGATGTGGCCAAGGTATCCATGCCAGCCGCAGAGCAAGCGGAAGCCAACACCCTGCCGAGCCCGCCGTCCCCTCAACCGCCTGCCAGACGCCCGGCCGGCTTTCAGCCTGCCCTCGCCGCCGGCCTCCTCTTCGCCGCGCTGCTACTGGGCTACTATTTCTGGCCCGAAGGCAACGACAGTAGCGCCCTTGTGGCAACACAGGAAAGCAATGACATCGAGGCGCCCGTGGCGACAACTGACCCCGCCCCCGTCACCGGGACACAGGCTATGACCTCGGATGATGTAGCCATTGAGCCGGTTGCAGAACCTGAACAGCAATCAGCAGAGAATAACGACGAAACGGCATCCGCGTTGGCACCACACACATTGGAATCACCAGAGCAGGTGCGTGCAGCAGCAGTTGCACCCGTAGCTGAGCCGGAACCGGTGCCAGCGTATTCCCCACCGCCAGTGACCCAGGCACCAACAGCGGAACAACAGGCACCACCGGCAGTGACCCAGGCACCAATAGCGGAACAACAGGCACCACCGGCAGTGACCCAGGCACCAATAGCGGAACAACAGGCACCACCGGTAGTGACCCAGGCACCAATAGCGGAACAACAGGCACCACCGGCAGCGCCCGCGCAGACCGGCAACCGCACACCTGCACCGGGTTATTATCCGCAGCAACGCCGACCGGCCTATCCACAGTATTATTACAGGTGACTGCGCTCAGCTGGTCATGACGGCCGGAGCATGCCGTAAACCATCCGGCTGCATTGAACAATTCCGCGCGTGTGAAGTCCTAATACCGCACAGTCTGCAGAGACGATCTGATCCACACACAGGAAAGATGCCCGCATGGACATCAGAAACAGTCCGTTATCACGATTCAGTACGCTGCTCATCGTACTGCTGTTGCCACTGCTGTCCCTTACCGCCAGGGCGAATGCCCTGGAACGGCTGTTTGCTCCGAAAGCCGAACGATGGGCCTTCTGGGACTCACGGGGCCCCGGCTCTACAGGGCAAATTGATCACTTCGACTGGAACAGCTTCCTGGGGCAATACGTCCTGCAGGGTGCGGATGGCATTAATCGTGTCCAGTATTCGAGAGTGAGCGATGCTGACCGGCAACAATTGAGACGCTATATCGCCGCTCTCGAACAATTACCGGTCCGCAGTTACGCCCCGGAACAACAGCTGGCATACTGGATAAACCTGTATAATGCAGTGACTGTTGAAGTGGTCCTGCAGCATTACCCGGTCAACAGTATTCGCGACATCGACATCAGTCCCGGATTTTTTTCGGACGGCCCGTGGGGCAAGAAGTTGTTGACCATCGAGGGCCAGCTGGTATCGCTGAACGATATCGAGCACCGCATCCTGCGCCCCCTGTGGCATGACCCACGCCTGCATTATGTACTGAACTGCGCATCACTCGGCTGCCCAAACCTGTCGACCAGCGCCTTTACTGCCGACTCTATTGACGTCATGCTGGATCAGGCAGCGACCGTCTACATCAACGATTCCCGCGGCGTGTCTTTCGAAAACGGCAAGCTCTATGTCTCCAGCATCTACAGCTGGTTCAGGGATGATTTCGGAGGCTCGGATAGCGCAGTCATTAATCACCTGCAAGGCTATGCCTCGGCAACTCTGAAAGAGAAACTCTCCGCAACCGGGTCTATTACCGGTTATCGCTATAACTGGTCACTGAATGATGCACCCTGAGACCAGGCACCAGGCGACCCGCCGGTACGCTGCTCGCGGATACAGCGGACAGCTGACACATCATTGCGCCAGGCGCTTGCTGTCTCAAAGACACCGGGGAAGCTGCAGGTGATCTCTGTCATTATTCCCGTTCTTAACGAAGAAAAGGCACTGCCGGCAACACTGCAGCGGTTGTTCTCGCAGTCTGGCAACTTTGAAGTACTGGTTATCGATGGTGGAAGCACCGATAACACCCTGTCATTGATCAAGGCAGACGATCGCATCCAGCTGCACAGCAGCCGCACCGGACGCGCCAGGCAAATGAACCACGGGGCCCGCCACGCGCAGGGCGAATGGCTGCTGTTTCTGCATGCGGACACCCTGCTGCCCGGGAATGCGCTGACAGCGTTGGCACAATTACCGGACACGGTCCTCGCCGGTGGCTTCCTGCACCGCTTTTCAGGCACGCAACGGGGATTGCGGCTGATTTCGTGGCTGCATAATCTTCGCTGCCGCTGTACCCGGGTCTTTTACGGTGACCAGGCCATGTTCATCCGCAGGTCGCTGTTTACCGAGCTGGGCGGTTTTCCTGATGAGCCGGTGCTGGAGGACCTGCTGCTCGGCGAACAGATCGCCAGTGTCACCTCACCGGTGACACTCGACAGTTACGTCATCACTGATTCGCGAAAATTCGAACAGTCAGGAATCTGGCTGAGCCTGCTGCGCGTCATCCTCATCCAGCTCAGCCACGAACTGAAACTGCCGACACCTGCCCGGAAGTTCTTTGCCAACGTGCGCTGAATAAGAGACCGGTCGTGTCTACGCGATGACCGGGTTACGCAATTCTCCTACGCCCGTTATATCCACAACCACGACATCACCGGGCTGCAGATATTTGGGCGGCGTAAATCCCATGCCGACGCCGGCCGGTGTACCGGTTGCAATAATGTCACCGGGCAACAGGGTCATGCCCGCAGACAACACGGATATCATTGTCGGCACATCGAAAATCAGCCTGTCGAAGGTATCGCTCTGGCGCAGTTCGCCGTTCACAAAACATTTGACCTCAATGTTTGCCGGCTCCGGCATCACACTGCGGTGCACAAGCAGCGGGCCCATGGGGGCAAATCCGTCCAGGCTCTTGGCACGAAACCACTGATGATGATTCTTCTGCAGGTCACGCGCGGAAATATCGTTAATCGAGGTATAACCGAACACGTGCTCCCAGGCTTGACCCGGTGCGATGTCTCGCCCGCCCTTGCCGATCACTAGAGCCAGCTCAGCCTCGTAGTCCAGCTTGCGAGTATAGCCCTGGTAGGCCGGAATCGGATCACCGGGTGCAATCACCGCCGTGGTAGCCTTGGTGAAAAAAATGGGCTCGCTGGGTGCCTCACCCGACTGCTTCATCTTTGCGGCAATCTCCCGCGCATGCTCCAGGTAGTTCTTGCCCAGGCAAAAGATATTGCGCCGCGGCACCGGGAGCGGTGCCAGCGGTCTGACCTCGGCAAGAGGGCGACAGGCGACACCCGCGGCCAGTGCCCGCTGCGCCAGCTGCCAGACCGCTGCCGCTACTGCGTCGCCGGCATGTACCAGCGCTTCCAGCGTATCGACGCCGACGTCCGTCGACAGGTCACGGGCTGCAGCCACCACATCGATAACGGTCTCGTCAAGCAGTGCGCCGAGCTGGCCATCTTCAAGCGTCAGGAACTTCATGCACACACCGGCTTGTCACTGCCCATCGAGGCATTCATGAACCAAAGGTATCACAGTCGCCGACATCACCCGTGGTGATGCCCTGCCTGAACCAGTGAACCCGCTGAGCAGAAGAACCATGCGTAAATGATTCCGGCACGACATACCCTTGTGCTTGCTTCTGCAGGCGATCATCACCAATGGCAGAGGCGGCATTCAGCGCCTCTTCCATGTCACCCTGCTCCAGCACATCGCGACTGCGATCGGCATGATTGCCCCAGAGTCCAGCAAAGCAATCGGCCTGCAGCTCGAGTTTGACAGACAGTGCATTGGCACCTTGCTTGCCAAGCCCGCGTTGCGCCTTACTGACCTGGGTACTGGTCCCCAGCAGGTTCTGCACGTGATGACCGACTTCGTGGGCAATCACGTAGGCCTGTGCGAAATCACCGGAGGCCCCGTGACGGCTTTGCAGGTCGTCAAAAAAGGCAAGATCGATATAGACCTTTTTGTCCGCTGGACAATAAAACGGGCCCATGGCTGCACTGGCCAGTCCGCAGGCGGAACTCACCCGACCGGTAAACAGCACCAGTACCGGTTCCTCATAGCGACGCCCGGCCTGTTCGAAGATTTCACTCCAGGTGTCTTCGGTATCCGCCAGCACCACCGAGACAAAATCGGCCTGCTGCTGTTCCTTTGCCGTCGGCTGATAGTCGGTACCGGTGGTAGCAGGTGCACCGCTCTGCTGCAGCTGCAACAGGACAGTGGGATCGATGCCCAGGAAGTAGGCGAGCCCGAGGGCGATCACTACCGTGCCGATGCCCCCCTTGAATAGACCCCCGCTGACACGGGTACCTCGACGATCTTCAATATGTGAACTTCTGCGACCGGTTTTCCACCTCATGGCGACCTCCTGTAAAGCTGCAGCTGCCAGAGTATAGAGCAAATTCACGCCCTGCCAGAAGCGGGCAAGCAAAAATGGCGGCTGATTGTTTACTGTGTTTGCCTTTTCCGTCACTATTCGACCATGAATAGCGATAGCAACCTGACTGAAACCGGCAAGCGCAGCAGTGGCCTGAAAACAGCCCTGATCGTACTGGTCACCATCATCGTCACCGCGGCGCTGACCTTCTGGATCCTGCGTACCTATATCTTTCCTGCAGAATTCAGGCCGGTTGAATTATCCGCCCGCGAAGAGCAGGTTCTGGAAGAGAAGCTGGAACGCATTGACACCATCCAGTCACGTCACACCCGCGGCGCAGCCAAGTCGGCACAACGCGCGGACGATGCCGCCGCCGAGGCCCTCGAACCCGAGGCCTACAGTGAAGCAGGCGCCAGCCGCACGATCACACTTAGCGAACGTGAGTTAAACGGCATGCTGGCGAAAAATACGGACCTGGCGAAGAAACTGGCCATCGATTTATCCGAAAACCTGATGAGTGCCAAATTACTGGTGCCGGTCGATGAAGACTTTCCGGTCATGGGCGGACAAATTCTCAAGGTACGTGCCGGGATGGAGCTTGCCTATCGAAACAACCGGCCCATCGTGATATTGAAGGGTATCAGTATCATGGGTGTACCCGTCCCCAACGCCTGGCTGGGTGGCATCAAGAACATCGACCTGGTCGAATACTATGGCACCGACTCCGGATTCTGGAAGGCCTTTGCCGACGGCGTTGACAATATTGAAATCAAGGATGGCAGCGTCACCCTGTTACTGAAAGAATAACTTCGCTTCCCACCCACGTATATCCGGGCAACACACGTTCAAGGATATCCCGCATGCACGTAAAAACATTTGCCCCCGCCATCCTCCTGGCAGTTGCCGGATGCCTTGTTGCCTGGCAATTCGTCAAGCCTGCACCACCCGACACCATCACCATCGCCACCGGCCAGCAAGGCGGGGCCTACCTGCTGTTCGCGGAGCGTTACCAGGCCATACTCGCCAGGGAAGACATTACGCTGAATATCCTGGAAACGGCGGGCTCCGTTGAGAACATCAATCTGCTGGAAAAAGACAAAGACAGGGTCGATCTTGCCTTTATTCAGGGCGGCACAGCCAACGCCGCAAGCGCCCCGGAGCTTGTTTCACTGGCCAGTCTCTATTATGAACCGTTGTGGGTTTTCTACCGGGGAGCAGACACCCTGACCCGGCTCACCCAGTTACAGTCCAAACGCATCGCCACGGGAAAACCCGGCAGTGGCACACAGGCGGTGGCCATGGCACTGCTTGAAGACAACCACCTGCTGGAAAATACTGGTGAAATCCTGCCGGTGGGTGGCAAGGAGGCCGCAGACGCACTCATTAGTGGCAAGGCAGATGCCGCCTTTTTCGTTGCCTCTGTGCAGTCCCCTCTGGTACAGAAACTGTTGCGCCAGCAGGATATACAGCTGATGTCATTCGATCGTGCCGACGCCTACACCCGCCTGCACCGTTTTCTGTCCCGCATTACGCTGCCCGAAGGTACCATTGACCTGCAGGAAAACATTCCTCCACGGGATACCGTACTGCTGGCAGCGACTGCCAATCTCGTTGCACGCAGCGACTTTCATCCCGCACTGGTCGGGCTGATACTGCAGGCCGCAGAAGAGATTCACAGGGCCGGCGGCCTGTTTGCCGGCCCTGGCTATTTTCCCAATGACCGGAACCTCGATTTTCCACTTGACCACGGCGCGCGCCGCTTTTTCAAATACGGTCCACCCTTGCTGCAGCGCTACCTGCCCTTCTGGACGGCCAACCTGATTGATCGCCTGAAGATCATGCTGATCCCGCTGCTAACCCTGCTGATCCCGCTGGCCAAGATCATGCCGCCCACCTACCGCTGGCAGGTACGCAAGAAGGTGTATCGCTGGTACCGGGAACTGAAATCAGTTGATTTTGAACATCCTGAACAACTGCCTGCAAAAGTGCTGCACACTTCAATACAAAAGCTGGATGCCATAGAAGAAGAGGTGCGCAAGGTCACCATCCCGCTGTCCTACTCGGACGAGCTTTACAACCTGCGCCTGCACATCGACCTGGTTCGCAGCAAGCTGACTAAAGGACTGGCAAACGGGGTACAGGCTGTGAAGTAACCACCGGCTCAAGCCGGTGTATCTGGTTACTGCTTCTTGCCCAGCAACTCGATTTGATAGCCATCGGGGTCTTCAACGAAGGCAATGATGGTGGTGCCAGCATTCATGGGGCCGGCCTCTCGTATAATCTTGCCACCGCGCTGTTTGACTGCATCTGCAGCCGCGTAGACGTCATCGACCTCAATCGCAATGTGGCCGAAACCCGCACCGAGGTCATAACGGTCCGTGCCCCAGTTATGAGTGAGTTCGATGACACTATTGTCGGCTTCATCACCGTAACCAACGAAGGCCAGGGTAAATTCACCCTCCGGGTAGTCCTTGCGTCGCAGCAGTTTCATTCCCAGTACATGAGTATAAAATTCGATAGAGGCATCGAGGTTACCGACACGCAGCATGGTATGGAGTAGTCGCATGATAATGGCTCCGATTCAGGTAAATCAGGAAGACAGACTGCCTGATAGTGCCCGGCTTCCTTGTCCCTCACGGCTGCAGGCTCGCACAGCGTGGAAGGGACCAGCGAGGCGTTATTTTTTCCGGCGGTCTGTTGTTTTCTGGCGCCCGGCAATGCGCATGCGCAGGGCATTCAGCTTGATAAAACCTTCTGCGTCCTTCTGGTTGTAGGCACCGGCGTCATCCTCGAAGGTGGCAATACGCTCATCAAACAGGCTGTCTGACTCGGACTTCCTGCCCACCAGGATGACGTTGCCCTTGTAGAGCTTCAGGCGCACCGTGCCATTGACGTGCTCCTGCGAGACATCGATCAGCTGCTGCAGCATGCGCCGCTCCGGACTCCACCAGTAGCCGTTGTAAATGAGGGTCGCATAACGCGGCATCAGATCATCCTTCAGATGCGCCGCCTCACGATCCAGCGTCAGCGATTCCATGGCACGATGAGCCTTCAACAGGATGGTGCCCGCAGGCGTTTCATAGCAACCGCGTGATTTCATGCCAACGTAGCGATTCTCGACAATATCGGAACGGCCAATGCCGTTTTCTCCACCCAGCTTGTTCAGTGTTTCCATGATCTGGCCGGGGCTGTGTGACTTGCCATCGACAGCCACCGCGTCGCCCTGCTCAAAGGTAATTTCAACGTAGCTGGGCGTATCCGGCGCCTTTTCGGGAGACACCGTCCACAACCACATATCCTCTTCCGGCTCTGCCCAGGGGTCTTCGAGCACATCCCCTTCATAGGAAATATGAAGCAGGTTAGCATCCATGGAATACGGTGACTTGTTCCCCTTCTTTTTCTCCACCGGGATGCCGTGCTTGTCGGCATAAGCCATCAGGGTCTCGCGTGAAGTCAGGTCCCATTCGCGCCACGGTGCAATCACCTTGATATCCGGGTTCAGTGCATAGGCACCGAGTTCGAACCGGACCTGGTCATTGCCCTTGCCAGTAGCACCGTGCGCTATGGCGTCGGCGCCGGTCTCCCTGGCAATCTCCACCAGGCGCTTGGCTATTAGCGGACGCGCGATCGAGGTACCCAGCAGGTATTCACCTTCGTAGATAGTATTGGCGCGCAACATGGGAAACACGAAATCGCGCGCAAATTCCTCCTTGAGCGACTCGATATAGACTTCCTTGACGCCCATGGCATGGGCCTTTTCACGCGCCGGTTCGATCTCCCCGCCCTGCCCCAGATCTGCGGTAAAGGTAACCACCTCGCACTGGTAGACCTCCTCCAGCCACTTGAGGATGACGGACGTATCAAGCCCACCGGAATAGGCTAGTACCACTTTTTTGATGTCAGACATAATTACGCCTTTGTGGTCTTTCTGCTGCGGCGCAGTCGCGACAGCAGGCGCCGCGCCATGTCACCGAATAATTCAGTTTGCGTCGGGTGCGGATGGATTGCCTCCCCCACCTGCTGCAGTGTCATCCCGGCCGACACCATCATAACAGCCTCACCGATCAGGGTGTCTGCATGGTCGGCCAGGAAATGCACGCCGATGATGCGCTGGGTTGCCTTGTCGGCAACGATCTTGATCATGCCATGTGTCTCATGGTTGATCATCGCCTTGGCATCGATGCTCATTGGCACCTTCACCTCGACTGCGTCAATGCCCTTCGCCCTGGCCTGTTCAACCGACAGGCCGACAAACGCCGCCTGCGGTCGTGAAAAGATGACCCCGCAGTCCTTGTCCTGGTCATAGCGCATGTTTTCGCCAAGGATGGTCGCTGCCGCCACCCGTCCCTGCTGTGCCGCCGTGTGCGCCAGCATCAACCCGCCGATCACATCCCCGACGGCAAAGATATGCGGCACACGGGTACGACTGTGGCCATCCACCGGGATGACGCTGCGCTCAGGCTCCACACCCGCGGCTTCAAGATTCAGGCCCTCCAGCACCGGTCGCTTGCCGGTCGCCATGATAACGTAATCCACGCTCAGGTTGCGTTTCCTGCCCTCACTGTCGGTGTAGGCAAGCTTCATTGCGCCCGGCTCACCACTGATCTTGCTGACCGCGGCCGAGGTATGCACATCCAGTCGCGGTTCATCCGCGAGGATACCGGACAAGGTAGTGGCAATCTCCGGCTCGACCTCGGCAAGGATGCGCGCCTGCGCCTCCAGCAAGGTGACCTTGCTGCCAAAGTCCTGGAAGATCTGCGCCATTTCCACGCCGATGGCGCCGGCGCCGATCACGGCCAGTTTCTTCGGTGGCGCCTGCAGCGCCCAGACCGTGTCGGAGGTCAGTACACCACCGCTGGCAAGCCCCTCGATCGCGCCGGGGATGGGCGGGATGAAGGGTGGTGCACCGGTTGCCACCACGGCACAACCAAAGCTGATCGTTTTACCCGCCTTGCCAACGGGTATTGCTGCACGGCTGTGTGGATCATCCTGATTGGTCGAGGTATGCAGCGCCAGGGTATGGGCATCGACAAACTGGCCAAAGCCCTGCAGGTAGTCAATACGAACGCCCTTGTCAGTCTTGAGCGCCATCTCACCGCGGGTTTCCAGTACCTGTCGGCGATGTGCCTCGAGGTCTTTCCACACCAGCCTGGCCTTGCCGGTACCGGTCACACCTAGGCAGGCGTCCTCGGCACGGTCACGCATGCGATCAGCCGCGGCGCGCCAGGCCTTCGAGGGAATGCAGCCCCGCCACAGGCATTCGCCGCCGGGAAACGGTGAGTCGTTGACCAGTGCCACCTTCAGTTTGTGCGCGACCAGGTCACGGGCGCAGTCTTCACCACCCGGGCCACCACCGATGACCACCACATCGTAGTCCCAGTCACCCTCGGGAATCGCCGGGCCACCCGGGCCCATCCAGTCAGCAGGCTGCTGCACCAGTGACTTCAGTTTTTGCAGGAACAGTGCCACATCGGCACCATTGACGACACGGTGATCCGCGGTGATGGTAAAGGCACTGCCTTTTTCTGTATTTGAGGAAATCGCGAGTATCGTCGCCAGCCCGGGGGTCGCAACGGCGTCGAAGTAACTGACATCGTACATACCCATGTTGGAGATCTGGAAACTGGCGCCGGTAAATTCTTCCGGGTTCAGGCGACGACTGCGTGCACGCACCACCAGGTCTTTCCAGTCAGTGTTCAGCTCGGACACTTCACGTGACTCGCAGGCACGCAAAATGGGCACGACCAGTCCGCCATCGTCAGCAGCCACAGCCATACCGATATCGACCTGGCTGCGTTCAATCAATTTGTCATCCGGCTGGTAACACCAGTTCATCTTCGGGTGTTGCTGCATGGCCAGGCCACAGGCCTTGGCGATTGCCACGGTGACCGAGACACCGGCGGACTTGGCTGCACTCATCAGGTACTCGAGATGAATATGTGTCGTCATCCGGAAGGTAGGCATCGATATGGACGAGGCCATGGCCCTTGAAATGGCCTTCTCCATCGACTTCATAGCTCGTCCATTACCGGGTACAGCCACTTCGAACGGTGCCGGGGCACGTTGAATGTCCTTCGCAATGACCACGCCATCGGGGCCGGATCCGCTGATGCGATCGATGTCGGTGCCTTGTTGTCCCGCCAGTTTACGTGCCAGTGGCGATGCCTTGGCACCCTGCGGCCGGGGGGTCGGTGTCACACCCGGCAACGTCGACGCGGCTGCGACGGGTGTGGCGACCGTTTCAGCTGCCACCGGGGGGGCACTTGCCGCAGGTGCAGCCGTCTTCCCGGTCTGACTGTCATTGACGTCCTCCCGGGAATCCACCAGGTAGGCAATCGGGTGTGTCACTGCGACCACCGAGTCTATTGGTGCAATCGGACCGGAGAGAAAACCGTCACGAAAAACTTCCACATCCATGACGGCCTTGTCGGTTTCCACCGTCGCGACAATATCGCCACGCCTGACTTCATCGCCGATATTCTTTTCCCAGCTGACAACAACACCTTCGGTCATGGTGTCGGAGAGTTGCGGCATTTTTATTGCGTAAGGTTCAGACATTCAGTCATTGTCCTGTTGGTGGGCAAGCAAACACTTTATGCTCATATTCGAAGACACTTACTCGTAGGAAACTTGTCACGGAAGCACACGGAAAAACAACGGCACATATCTGTAATGCAATTTATTCTTCCGTGTTTTCCGTGTGTTTCCGTGGCCAAGTGAATGTCTTATCAAAGAGATCACTTAAGCTAGCATCATTTTTTTCACACACCAAAAATCCCGCGCACGGCGGCTACCACATCATCGGCATCCGGCAAGGCCGCCTTTTCCAGGGCATGGTTGTAGGGGATCGGTACATTCAGTGCGGATACGCGCACCGGTGCGGCATCCAGTTCGAAGAAGCATTCTTCATTGATGATCGCCATCACCTCTGCACCCACACCAACGGCAGGTTCCGCTTCCTCGACAATGACCGCGCGATGGGTCTTGCTGACCGATTTGCGAATCCCCTCTCGGTCGAGCGGACTCAGTGCATACAGATCGATCACCTCTGCCTCGATGCCATGATGCCTGGACAGCTGTGCAGCGGCCTGCAGACACCACTGCACGGAAATGTTATAGCCAAACAGGGTGACGTCGCGGCCCTCGCGAGCAATCTCGGAACCTTCCAGCGGATGAAAGTACTCGTCATCGGGCACTTCGCCCTTCATGTTGTACATTAATTCGTGTTCATTGATAAATACGGGATCATTACAGCGCACCGCCGATTTCAGCAGGCCATAGGCCTGGCGCGGACTGGATGGCGTCACAACACGCAGGCCGGCCACGCCCATGAAGACCTTCTCCATGCGTGCAGAATGCTGCGAACCGAGCTGGTGCGCGGTGCCACCCGGGGAACGAATCACCACCGGTGCCTGCAGCTGGCCACCGGACATGTAGCGGACCTTGGCGGCGGTATTGAAGATCTGGTCCATGGCAAGCCAGGCAAAGTTCACGGACATGATCTCGATGATGGGCCGCACACCGAGGAAGGACGCACCAATACCCAGACCGGTATAGCCATTCTCGGAAATCGGCGTATCAATAACACGCGCCTCGCCATACTTTTCGTACAGGCCCGTGGTTGCCTTGTAGGTTCCACCGACAACACCGATATCCTCACCCATGGCGATCACCATCGGGTCATTGGCCATTTCTTCATCATGGGCACGCCTGATCGCTTCCCAGTACATGATCTCGGCCATTAGCGCACCCCGCCACTGACCCATGGGTCATTCTCGGCAAGGACGTATTTTTCAACGTCCGCAATTTTTGGCTCCGGTGATTCGGCCGCATAGCGAATCACCTCGTCTTCGATCTCGTCAAGGACAGCGGTATCCATATCCTTGTATTCATCCAGTGTCAGTTCACCCGCCTCGATGAGGCGGTCGCGCAGCATGATGACAGGGTCCCGGTCACTCCACATGCGTTCCTCCGTCTTTGCCCGGTAGGCATTGGAGTCCGACATGGAATGCCCGCGATAACGGTAGGTCATGAGCTCAAGAAAGTACGGTCCCTTGCCGGAACGGACATGCTTGACGGCTTTGGTCGCTGCCTTGTAGACGCGGTCAAAGTCCTGCCCGTCCTCCTGGGCTGATGGGATGTTATAGGCCGCCACGCGCTGGTACTGGTCTACCACGGCCGTCGAGCGGTCGATGCGCGTGCCAATACCGTACAGATTGTTCTCACACACGTACAGCACCGGCAGATTCCACAGAGCGGCCATATTGAGTGATTCATGGAAGGTGCCCTGGTTGTTGGCGGCATCTCCGAGAAAACAGATACAGATTTCGTCACCGCCCTGCATCTGGATACCCTTGGCAATGCCGGCGGCCAGCGGGAACGGTCCGCCGACCAGTGCATAGCCACCCATGAAGCGGTGCGCCACATCGAATATGTGCATGGAACCACCGCGCCCCTTGCTGACCCCGGTCTCTTTGGCAAACAGCTCGGCCATGATGTGGCGGGGATCGGAACCCGACTTGATGGCATGTACATGGTCACGGTAACTGGTGATGACGTAGTCGTGACCGGGTCGGGCCGCCTCCAGCACGCCAAAGGCACAGGCCTCCTCACCCGGGTAGAGGTGCAGGAAGCCACCGATGTTTCGTTCCACATAGGCCTCGTAGCAGCGTTCTTCAAAGCGACGGGCGAACAGCATTTCCCGCAACACGCGTTTTTTGTCAGCGTTTTTCATAGTTTAGAGACACAGCGGTATCCGTATCATGACAAGCGCGATATGATCAGTGTTTTGCGTTAACAGGTCAAGGCAAAAAGCATGCAGATACCCTATGAACACAGTGAAAAAGTCAAGTTAAATCAATATACAACCAGACCTGAAAGCAAGCAGCTGGATACCTGCCAGGTGGCGCTGCTGATGCTCCCGGAGCAGCCGGGCAAGGCCGACTGGGAGCAGCTCCCCAGTTATGCCGACACCCTGAAGTCACGCTACCGGCAACAGCAGCGCCAGCACAAGGATTCCAGACGCCTGTGCACAGACCTGCCGAACAAAAACGGCACCCATGTGATCCTGCAGGCGGTGAACGAGAACGCCACCATGTTCGAGCTGCTGTCGACGGCACGCGAGCTGGCCGCGGAAATACAGCGCCATGACCCGGCGACGTTGCTGTTACAGCTGGCAGGCTTCAAACAGGCGCCAGGCGCCCGCCTCCTGGAAGCACTGACGGCCGCCCTGCTGGCCTCGGTATGCCCGATGCCAAGTTATAAATCCGACAAGGACAAACCCGCCGCCCTCAAGCGTATTGATTGCTACGGTCTGGCGGATAACGTCGATCTTTCACAGCTGCGGGCAGAGATTGCCGGCAACCACCTGGCGCGCTGGCTGGCTGCGTTACCACCGAATGAACTCACGCCCGCAACCTACCGGAAGTTTGTCACGAAATTGGCAGCTGCCGAAGGCTGGAAAATGCAGTTCCTGGATACCCGTGCACTGGCGCGCAAAAAGGCCGGGGCCTTTCTGGCCGTCTGCCAGGGCAGCCCTGCGAATGATGCCGGTATCGTACACCTCTCTTACACACCCAAAAGACGTCGCAAAGGTAAAAACACCCCCCGCAAGCTGGCACTCGTCGGCAAGGGCATTTGCTTTGACACCGGCGGCGTCAATGTAAAGCCGGCCAAGTATATGAACGGCATGCACGAGGACATGCAGGGCAGCGCCGTGGCGCTGGGAACCCTGCTGGCACTGACCCGCCTCAATTTTGACTACCCGGTCGATTGCTGGCTGGCACTTGCAGAAAACGACATCGGCAGCAAGGCTTACAAGCCCAACGATGTCGTGGTTGCCAGTAATGGCACCAGCATCGAGGTCAAACATACCGACGCCGAGGGCCGCATGGTCCTCGCCGACACACTGGCGCTGGCCTGCAAGGCAAAACCGTACCTGCTGATCGACTATGCGACACTGACCGGCGCCTGCATCTATTCACTGTCTTCAAGATACAGCGGCGTATTCAGCAACCGGGAGACGCTCAACAACACCCTGACAACGGCCGGACGCGACAGCGGTGAACGCGTCTGGCCCTTCCCGCTGGACAAGGATTTTGACGAGTCACTGAAATCAACCATTGCCGACACCCTGCAATGCACACTGGAGGGCGAAGCCGACCACATACTTGCCGCACGCTTTCTGCGGCGCTTTGTCAACGCCGACAGCCACTGGGTCCACATCGACCTGGCTGCCAGCAATCACAAGGGCGGGCTCGGCCATATACCAACCGACACGACCGGGTTCGGGGTACGCTACACACTGAACCTGCTGCAACAGCAGTCGGTGATGGAACAGACATGGAATTGACACTGACACGACCGGACGACTGGCACCTGCATGTGCGTGATGGTGCCGCGCTGGCAGCAGTACTGCCACACACCGCGCACCAGTTTCGCCGCGCCATTATCATGCCGAACCTGCAGCCGCCGGTCACCACCACGGCACAGGCACTCACGTACCGTAAGCGTATCCTTTCAGCCACTCCGGCCGACGTTGACTTCATGCCCCTGATGACCCTGTATCTGACCGACAACACCCTGCCGGACGATATTATCGAGGCGCATGCCAGCCAGCTGGTGCACGCGGTAAAACTGTACCCGGCCGGTGCCACCACGCACTCCGATGCCGGCGTCACCGCGATCAGCAAGACCTATGCGACGCTGGAAACCATGGAACACCTGGGTATGCCGCTCCTGGTACATGCCGAGGTAACCGACCCGGGTGTTGACGTTTTCGACCGCGAGCAGGTCTTTATCGACCAGTACCTGGAGCCGCTAACCGTGCGCTACCCGGCACTCAAGGTGGTGCTGGAACATGTCACGACCCATGCAGGAATAGAGTTTGTAAACTATGCACCCGACAATGTGGCCGCCACCATCACCGCGCACCACCTGCTGTTAAACCGTAACGCCATGTTCAGGGGCGGCCTGCAACCGCATGCCTACTGCCTGCCGGTGCTGAAACGGGAAAGGCACCGCACGGCACTGGTCGAGGCTGCCATCGGCGGCAGCGGCAAGTTTTTCCTTGGTACGGACAGCGCACCGCATGCAAAAGAGAGAAAGGAAGCCGCTTGTGGCTGTGCCGGCATCTACACGGCACACGCTGCAATGGAACTCTACGCACAGCTATTCGAAGATGCCGGTGCACTGGACAAACTGGAAGGTTTCGCCAGCCATTTCGGAGCCGATTTCTATGGCCTGCCACGCAACACAAGCACCATCACCCTGGAAAAATACGACTGGCGGGTACCGGACAGTTACCCGCTGGGAGACTCCGTGGTGGTACCCCTGTTTGCCGGCGAAACTCTGCACTGGCGAATGAAACCCCAAAGCTGAAGCTACCAGGGCCTTCCTCAACCCAAATCGCACAAGCAATGCGCCCCTGTCGCTCGTTGGCAGAGAATCGCAGGAGTGCAATGCATGCGCGAAAATTTCCTGTTGCAGCGATCCCGACTAGTAAACCCGCCGTATCCTGTACCCACGCTGTTCCAGCATCGCCAGCAAGCCCGATCTTCCCGGCAGATGCAGCGCACCGACAGCAATAAAGGCCTTGCCCTGTTGCAGATACGGTTGCATCCGCTCGACCATGAGCTGGTTTCGATCATCAATGAGACGCCGCTGAAAGTCTTCTGCAAGCCACTGATCACCGGCCTGCATCGAGGCTTCATAGATTGCCAGCAAGGCACCGAGGTCACGTTGCTTGTAGGCTGCCAGTAACTCCACCTGCATGGCATCCAGCTCCGGGAAATGATCGACCGCATCCCTCAGCAGGGCGATCTGGCCGGCCTCTGGCATGGTATCGAACACCTGCAGCTGTTCCTGGATGGTTTCCAGCCCGTACACGGCCTTGCCCTGCTGTACTGCATCCTGATACAGCATCAGGTCAAGCACTCTGCCTGTTTCGGGTGCCGGTGTCGACAGGGTGACCGCCGCTGCCCATGGTTTCATGTGGTTCAAAACCAGCTCGGGTATGCCGCGTGTTGCGATTACTGCAGCTACCTGTTCATACAAGGATCGCCCGATCACATCAGGCAGGGAACGACCATCCAGCATTAGCATGGCCGAACTTGAATATTTCATGGCATCAGCATCCATCAGTATTTCGAGCACGACACTGTGAGAGGCATTGATTGCCTCCCTGACCGGTGCCGGCAGGTTCATGACTTCAGGATCTTCCGAATGGATGGTGCCGTACAGGTAGGCCGGCTGCTGGCCTGCCTTGCTGATCTCCCATAACAGGCCATGACTTTTGTCGGTGTCAGCCCGAGCGCAAGCTGCCAGCAAGAAAAACCAGGCTGCGGCAAGCAATAGCGCCCTAGCCGGTCGACGCACCGCCTCTGCCTCCTGGTTGCGCATATCCCGAACTCCTCCCGTCAGTTAACGCCTGCTGGCATGAAACCCGCTCCCGGGCAACCATAACAAACCTGCCCGAACAGGTCCCGGATTATGCAACATCGCCAAAGCCGGGACGATTCGGTATGCTTTCCTTATGAGCACTGTCGCAGAAATACCTTCCATTGCCAGTCGGTTCCGTGGCTTCCTGCCGGTCGTGATTGACGTTGAAACAGCCGGATTTAATGCCAAACGTGACGCCCTGCTGGAAATTGCCGCTGTCATTCTGGAGATGGACGATAGCGGGACCATCCGTCGCCGCGAAACCATCGCCTGTCACGTAGAACCCTTCCCGGGCGCCAACCTGGATCAGGAATCACTCGAATTCACCGGTATTGATCCCTATCACCCGTTTCGCATGGCAAAACCCGAGCACGATGCACTGGAGCATATCTTCAAACCGGTACGCCGCGCCATCAAGGACAGTGGCTGCAACCGTGCAATCCTGGTCGGTCACAATGCCGCCTTTGACCTGTCATTTCTGAACGCCGCAGTGGCCCGAACCGGCATCAAACGCAACCCTTTTCATCCATTCAGCACCTTTGACACCGTCAGTTTCGCCGCCCTCGCCTATGGGCAAACGGTACTGGCACGCGCCGTAAAGGCCGCCGGCTTTGACTGGGATAGTGAAAAAGCGCATTCCGCGGTTTATGATACCGAAAGAACGGCTGACCTGTTTTGCGCGGTCATCAACCGATGGAATGAATTCATTCCACACCAGTCTGAAAGCACAACAGCAACCGAAGCCACAGAAGGTATCTAGCACATGTCACAGCCCGACTTGCAAGAACAGATCCTGCAAACCCATGCCGGTCTTATCCACCGCGTCGTCATGCATTGCAACAATCCTGGTTCCGTCCCGGATATGGAGCAGGTATTGCAAATGGCTGCAGATAATGACTGGACAACCCTGGTGACTGCGATACGCGACATCATGTCAGGCAATCGCGATGAATCCATGCTGAAGTTACTGGATGATGAAGACCGCGTGATTGTTGAATCGATCCTGCGAGGCCTTCAGGATCCGAGCACCCTGCCCAGCCTGGAGACCGATATCGATTCCAGCATGGCCGCACCGGGCATTGCCGGTCTGATACATGCCTCTCGCAATGGCAACGCCCAGGCACTGCAGATTATCGGCAATATCGCGGCACAAATGCTCAATGCCGGCGGCGACATGAGTATCCTGGCAGGTCGCATCCGCCCGCTGGTCGAGGGTGAACGCGATGCCGACAAGCTCACGGAAAAGATGGGGAACAAAGGCCAGAAACTGATGCTGGAGATTATTGAAGAACTGCTGAAGCTTGAAGCAAACTGACACACTGCCCGGATGACCCATTGCAGCCATCCGGGCAGCACTCACCGAAAATTTTTTCAGGCCTTCTCCACGGCCTCCTTGACCATCTTCTGCAACTCACCCTTCTGGTACAGGTCCAGGGTGATATCACAACCGCCGACAAGCTCGCCATTGATATATACCTGGGGAAAGGTTGGCCAATTGGCGTAACGCGGCAGATTCTGGAAGATATCAGGGTCCGCCAGCACGTTCACATGCGCAAACGCCTGGCCACAGGCCGCAAGTGCCTGTGCGGTACGACTGGAATAGCCACACTGCGGCAGTTGCGGCGTACCTTTCATAAAAATGACCACCGGATTTTCCTTGACAGTCGCATCGATTCTTTCCATTACATCCATTCTGATGTCCTCGCTTAAATTTCGTTAAAAAGCATTACGCAGCTATTGTGGTAAATTGTATCCCCGTGCCAGCACGATAAAAAGCAACCATTCAAGTGGATATATCAACATTGCGCTGCAACCAGAACTCGAGCAGGGCCAGATGCCATAACTTGCTGCCCAGTAGCGGCGTATGTGCCTGTTCAGGGTTTTCCAGCAGGGACTGCACATACGGGCGCTGGAACAGTCCACGCTCCCTGCAGGTCCGCGATTCCAGTACCTCGCGCATGAAATCCAGCACCCGGCCACGCACAAACTTCAGTGAAGGAACCGGGAAGTAGCCCTTGGGGCGATCAATGATGGTGTCTGGCAGCAGGTCACGCGCAATCATCTTCAGTGGATGCTTGCCAGCGGACTTGAGTTTCACTGCAGCCGGCATGCGGGCTGCCAGTTGCACCAGTTGCTGGTCAAGGAACGGCACGCGCGACTCCAGTCCCCACGCCATGGTCATATTATCGACCCGCTTCACAGGATCGTCGACGATCAGGGTGGTGACATCATAGGCCAGCACCCGGTTTAAAAACTCCTTTGACCCGAACTGCGAGAGGCCGTGCGCGACGCGTGCTGACGTGTAGTCAGGACCATGGCAGGAGGAGCTAACGGTGTCCAGATATTCGTCATGCGTACGGTCGAAGTAGAGCGGCCGAAAACGTTCAATATCATCGCCGTGCGCTGCCTGCATCTGCTGGTACCAGAAGTAACCGGCGAACACTTCATCGGCCCCCTGCCCGCTCTGCACGACCTTTACCTGTTGCGACACCTGTTCGCCAAGCAGGTAAAAGGCCACCGCATCCTGGGCAACCATGGGCTCGGCCATATTGTCTATCGCCTCCGGCAGGCGAGCGAGCACCTGCTCATTAGCCACGGTAAAACGATGATGCCGGGTGCCGTACAGATCAGCGACCAGGTCAGAACATTCAAACTCGTTTCCCCGCTCTTCCGGCTGATCCTCAAAACCGACAGAGAAGGTCAGCAGATCACCGCCGCCTGCCTCGGCAAGCAAGGCAACCAGCAGGCTGGAGTCCAGCCCGCCCGACAACAGGATACCGACCGGAACATCCGCAATCGCACGGCGCCTTGCAACTGCCTTTCTCAGTTCATCATGCACCGCATCGATCCACTCCCATTCACTCAGGTCCACTTCTGGCGGGGTGGTGTCAAGCTCCCAGTAGCGCCGTAACCGGTGTTCACCCCGCAGATTGAATGTCAGGCTATGACCGGGTCGCAGCTTGCGCAGACCCCGCAGCAGGGTTCGCGGTGCCGGCACCACCGCATGCAGGGTCAGGTGGTGATGCAGTGCAACCGGGTCGATAGCTACATCCAGTTCACCCCCGGCAAGCAGTGCCTGGCTGGTAGAAGCAAAACGTACTGCATGCCGGCCAAGGCTGTAATAAAACGGTTTCACGCCAAAGCGATCACGCGCCATAAAAAGCTGTTGCGTATTGCTGTTCCAGATGGAGAAGGCAAATACCCCTTGCAGGTGTTGCGGACAATCCTCACCCCATTCCGCATAGGCCTTCAGGATGACCTCGCTGTCACCGTCTGAAAAAAACCGGTATCCCTTGTCGCGCAATTGTTCACGCAGTTCCGGGTAATTATAAATCGTGCCATTGAACACCAGCACCAGCCCCAGCGCGGCATCGACCATTGGCTGGCTGGAGCGCTCGGAGAGATCAATGACTGCTAGACGTCGATGACCGAAGGCAAGCGGCCCGGAAAAATATTCCCCACTGGCATCGGGGCCACGACGCGCCAGCTTGTCGGTCATTTTCCTTAGCAGCTTTTTATCAGGGCTGCTGCCATCAAAACGCAGTTCTCCGCATATTCCGCACATCTGGTCTTTATCCTGTTCTAGTTCGGTTGCGACCGGGCTGGATGCCCTTCACCTCTACTGCCGACATGCAGCAGCGTGACTACCGGGTCGATTACGCACACAACTGATAGTCCCGTCAGGACGGGGCTCCCCAGCCACCGCCACCCGGGGTAGCGACCGTAAGGCGCTCACCCGCAGAAAATACGGCACTGATCTTGCCGGGCATCAGCTCCCCGTTGCGACGGTTCTCGCCTCGCTCACCGGGTGCGCCAGCCTGCAAGCCCCAGGGTGGATGCCGCCGACGTTCTGTCAACAGCGTCACTGTGGCGGGTGCCAGGAATTCGAACTCTCTTAGCAGGCCGTCACCTCCGCAATGCTTGCCGGCACCTCCGGATCCCGTGCGTATCTGGTAGCGATGAACCCGTAACGGGAATGCCATCTCCAGCACTTCGATGGGTGTGTTCAGCGTGTTGGTCATGTGTGATTGGCTGGCATCAAGCCCGGCCTGACGACTGCCACCGCCTGTACCCCCACCCATGGTTTCGTAATAATCCCAGCAGCGAACTCCTGCACGCGCACCCATGGCGAGGTTATTCATGGTCCCCTGACTGGCAGCTGGAATTTGATCAGGCAGTGCCTGTGCCAGTGCACCCATGACCACGTCCACGATGCGGCTGCTGGTTTCTACATTACCGGCGGCAACAGCGGCAGGACGCTGTGCATTCACCAGGCAACCTGGAGGTGCTGATAGACGGATATTGCGAAAACTGCCGGCACAGGCAGGGGTGTGTGGCGGCATCAGGCAGCGAAACACATAGAATACAGCGGCGGCGGCAACAGACAGCGGACAATTGATATTACCGGCAACCTGAGCGGCCGTGCCTGCAAAATCCACAGCGATATTGCCGTTATTGACCAGCAACGTCACAGCAATGGCGATATCCGTCTGTCCCAGTCCATCATCATCCATGACATCCTGAAAGCGATAGCAGCCATCGGGTATGACACACAAGGTACTGGCTGCCAGCCGTTCACCGTAGTCATTCACCGCTATCAGTCCTGTGTGGTATGCGTCAGGATCCATGCTGCGAGCCAGTTCAAGCAGGCGTTCCCTACCCGCCCGGTTGGCGCTCATTTGTGCCGCAAGGTCTCCCTCCATCTGCAACGGGTTGGCGGTTGCAGCGATAATTTCCTGCAGCTTGTCGCCATTCAGTTCTCCGGCACGTACCAGCAGAGCGGGAGCAATCACCAGACCTTCCTCATCGAGGCTCATGGATATGGGCATGGAGCCAGGCGAATCAGCGCCAACGTCGGCATGGTGCGCACGATTGGCCACATAGCCAAGACAGCTGTCACCGAGGAACACCGGTGCAATCAGGGTAATATCAGGCAAGTGGGTCCCGCCAAGATAGGGATCATTGACGATCAGTACATCACCCGGTGACCACGCTGTCCGCGATACCAGACCCTGCATGGCAAACGCCATGCTGCCAAGATGGACCGGGATATGCGCAGCCTGGGCACACAAGCGCCCGTCGGTATCAAAGATCGCACAGGAGAAATCCAGCCGGTCCTTGATGTTGGTGGAAAATGCGGCGCGCCGCAGGACGGCTCCCATTTCGTCACACACGGCCGTCAGGCGGCTGGAAAACAGGCTTAGTTCTATAGAATTCAATGCCATTCAGAGACCGCTCAGGGTATCGCACACTCACACGGATATGTCAATAACGCTAAATATATCAAATAGTTATTATAGACAACAAACAAATCTGGCATATTGCATTGTCGCCATGCCTGCCGTATCCTCCCATTCCCGAGTATTTTAGTCACCTATTTCATGTACCGCGGGCATGACCTGCGGCCAACAAGGAGTTAAAAATGAATCCGTTAACCTCTGTACTGGGTACCATTCTTTCCGGTTTTGTGCTGGCCATACTGATTGTCATGGGCCTTGGCATGTCAGGCTTTAACCTCTGGGCGTTGGAGGTCTGGTTCCACGTACTCGCTGGCGTTGTCTGGATCGGTCTGCTGTACTATTTCAATTTCGTACAAGTACCCGCCGTTGGCCAGGCACTGGCCGATGAAGGTGGTCCGGGTCCGGCTGCGATCAACAAGTATGTTGCTCCGCGTGCCTTGCTGTGGTTCCGCTGGGGTGCCGTCGCCACCTGGGTGACCGGTGCTGCGGCACTGGAAACCATGGGTATCGGTCTCGTCAACGCCTTTACCCTGCAGCCCGGCGCTGCCGTCATCGGCACCGGTGCCTGGCTGGGTACCATCATGCTGTTCAACGTCTGGGTACTGATCTGGCCGAACCAGAAGAAGATCCTGGGCATGGTGGATGCCAGTGCAGAGCAGATTGCCAGCGCCAAGAAGGTTGCCCTGATGGCCTCGCGCACCAATACCCTGCTGTCCATCCCCATGCTGATGTGCATGGTCGGCCATGGTCACGGTCTCCCCTTATAGACAGGGGCGCTCTCAACAAACGCGAGATCAACCCTGCACAAACAGGTCTGATTGACGCCTGACAAGAAGCGCAAACCCGGTCACTGGCCGGGTTTGCGCTTTTCAGGCAACAGGCTATAAAATCAGGGTCAAACAAGACAGGCAGTCTGAAACGGGCTGCCTTTTCTATTTTGGACAAGGAAATAATGGCACATCACATCATGTCGACCTACAAACGCCTGCCGATCCAGTTCCAGCGCGGTGAAGGCATCTGGTTGTGGGATAGCGAGAATAAGCAATACCTCGATGCACTGAGTGGTATCGCCGTTTGCGGCCTTGGACACGCCCATCCTGCCGTTGCACAGGCGATCGCAGAACAGGCCGGTTTGCTGGTACATACTTCCAACCTCTATGGCATCACCCTGCAGGAACAACTGGCTGACAAACTGTGTGAAATATCCGGGATGGAGCGGGTGTTTTTTTCCAACTCCGGCGCAGAGGCCAATGAAGCGGCCATCAAGATCGCGCGCCTCTATGGCCATAGCAGGGGCATCGATAACCCGGCCATTATCGTGATGGAAAAGAGCTTCCATGGCCGCACGATGGCGACCCTGACCGCAACCGGAAATCGCAAGGTCCAGGCCGGGTTCGAACCGCTGGTGCAGGGATTCATACGCGTACCCTACAATGATCTGGACGCAATCCGGACCGTGGCAGCAAACAGCAACGATGTCGTGGCTGTTCTGGTGGAGCCGATACAGGGTGAAGGCGGTATCAATATACCGGATGCCGATTACCTGCAGGGCATTCGCAGCCTCTGTGATGACAATCACTGGCTGATGATGCTGGATGAAATTCAGTCGGGCATGGGGCGTACCGGAAAGTGGTTCGCCTGGCAGCACAGTGATGCGACCCCGGATGTCGCCACACTGGCCAAGGCCCTCGGTAACGGCGTCCCTATTGGCGCCTGCCTCGCCAGGGACAAGGCGGCCGAGATGATGAAACCGGGCAGCCATGGCAGTACCTTTGGCGGCAACCCGCTGGCATGTCGCGCAGCCATCACGGTGCTGGAAGTGCTGGAACAGCAACAACTGCTCGCTCATGCGGCCACCCTCGGTGAACATTTTCTTGCCGGTTTTAGTGCTGCCCTGTCGGGCCAGAAGGGCGTAACCGCTATCCGTGGTCGCGGACTGATGATCGGTATCGAACTGGATCGCCCCTGTACTGAACTGGTGGGCATGGCACTTGAACAGGGGCTGTTGATCAATGTCACTGCAGAACGCGTCATACGGCTACTGCCACCCCTGATCACCACAGTCAAGCAGGCAGACATGATCATTGAGCATGTCAGTGAGCTGGTACGTGAATTCCTCGCCGGATAAGTCATGAATCAGCAGCATTTTCTTACCCTGCTTGACCTGAATCCGGAGATACTCCGGGGCCTGGTTACTCGCGCAATCGAACTCAAGAAACTACATAAGGCCGGGACCCCGCATGAGCCGCTGAAGCGCAAAATACTGGCAATGGTCTTTGAGAAGTCATCCACACGCACGCGCATGTCATTCGAGGCCGGCATGGCACAGCTGGGCGGCCATGCCATATTCCTGTCCCCGCGAGATACCCAGCTGGGGCGCGGCGAGACCGTTGAAGACTCGGCACGTGTACTGTCACGAATGGCTGATGTCATCATGATCAGAACCTTCGAACACGAAAAAATCGAGCGCTTCTCGGCACACTCTGAAGTACCCGTCATCAATGCGCTGACCGATCGCTATCACCCCTGCCAGTTACTGGCGGACATGCAGACCTATTGTGAACATCGTGGTGATATCAGCGGTAAAACCGTTGCCTGGATCGGTGACGGCAATAACATGTGCCATTCCTATATTAACGCGGCACGCCAATATGGCTTTACACTCAACATTGCCTGCCCCGAGGGGTATGACCCGGATGCAAGCATCTTGCAGGCTGCAGGTGCCAGCGCCACCGTCATTCGCAACCCCCTTGATGCAGCCAGCAACGCCGACCTGGTAGTCACCGATGTCTGGGCCAGCATGGGACAGGAAGAGGAACAGGCAAAACGCGAACGCGCCTTTGCCGGCTACCAGGTTGACAGCCGGGTCATGCAGGCAGCCGCCCCCGATGCCCTGTTCATGCACTGTCTGCCGGCACACCGCGAAGAGGAAGTCACTGCCGGGGTCATTGACGGGCCACAGAGTGTCGTCTGGGATGAGGCGGAAAATCGCCTGCACGCCCAGAAGGCGTTACTTGAATATCTGCTTCGCTAACCAACTGTACCCGGTACTCTGACCAGGACCATGTGCCGACTCGCCGCCTACATTGGACCAGAGATCACCCTGCAGCAGTTTCTGCTTGACCCTGATCACAGTCTCTACAAGCAGTCCTGGGAACCACGCGAACTGAAGTACACAAATTTTAATGCCGACGGCTACGGCTTTGGCTGGTTCAGCCAGGATGGCACACCTTCCGCCTATACCAGCATTCTGCCCATCTGGTCCGACAGTAACCTGCCGGCACTCGCACGGACCTTGACGAACTCCCTGTGGCTCGCCGAAGTTCGCAGTGCAACCGCCGGTAACCCGGTCCATCAGTACAACACGGCACCCTTCTGTGACGACCAGCGGGTGTTTATCCACAATGGCTTCATCCGGAATTTTCACCTGCAAGTGCTGCCACGGATTACCCCGATGCTGGCGCCGGTGATTACTGCCGATATCCGCGGTAACACGGACTCCGAATATCTTTTCGCCTGCCTGCGCCAGATCCTGCTGGACGATGAGAATCTCAATCTGGCAGGCGCCCTGCAGCGGTTGTTTGAATGGCTGGAAAAGCGGCTCACAGACGAGGAAGCGCTGCTGAATATTATTGTTAGCGACGGTGATCGCGTGTATGCAAGCCGCCATGGCTTTAACCATGAATGTGCATCACTGTATTACACAACGGATGATGAACAGTTTCCCGGCGGACAGCTGATTGCCTCGGAACGATTCTCTGAAGACAGTTTCTGGCAACCGGTGCCTGAACACCATTTGCTGATTCTGGACCGCGACAACCCGCCCGAGTTACTGGCCTTGTGAGTTCAGCCGCACGATTGCAGCCACCGCGCATGGCACAGCACCCGGTCACGGCAGCAGAAATCTTCATGCGTCCTTCAAAGGGCCTGTTTTCACGTTACAACGGCTAATAGCATGAGTCCTCCGGTTAACACAGACGCCTCCTCGAAAGCCATAGGAAAAGGCATGATCATTGCCGCGTGGCTAATCCTGCTGGGGTTACTGACCCTGTTTTTTAACGACCGCCTGGACAAACATAACAATCCCAACCGCCAGCTGGCCACTGTGATAACAAATGAGGCACCGGAAGTCCGGCTGCAACGCAACCGATACGGTCATTATGTCGCCACAGGTTCTATTAACGGACAGGCAGTTGAATTCATGCTGGATACCGGCGCAACTGATGTCTCCATACCCGCTTCAATCGCGGATAACCTGGGGCTGCAACGTGGTCGAGCGATGGTTTATCAAACAGCCAACGGGATGGTGACCGCGTGGCAAACCACGCTCGACGAAATCCAGCTCGGACCCCTGCGTCTGGGACCGATACGCGCCAGTATCAATCCCGGCGACAGCAACGGTACCGTATTACTGGGCATGAGTTTTCTCAAGCAACTGAACTTTAGCCAGCAAGGCAATACCCTCACACTTGAATACCCGAAAATGGAGATAAATTGATGGACTTTTTCGAGCGACTGACAGACTGGAGCGGCCAGCTTTCCAGCCTGTTGTGGGGAAGTCCGTTGACCTTGCTGCTGTTACTGGGTACCGGGCTCTACCTGACGATTCGCATGGGCCTGATACAGGTGCGCGGTTTTGCTCATGCCGCCAGCCTCATATCGGGAAAATACAGTTGCCCGACTGACAGCGGTGAAGTCTCCCACTTCCAGGCCTTGTCAACGGCTCTGTCAGCCACCATCGGCACCGGGAATATCGCCGGAGTCGCAACGGCCATCACCCTGGGCGGGCCTGGCGCCCTGTTCTGGATGTGGGTTACGGCGTTCCTGGGCATGGCGACCAAATTTACGGAATGCACCCTGTCGCTGAAGTTTCGTGAGATCTCGCCGGATGGCGAGGTTGCCGGTGGTCCCATGTACACCCTGTTGCATGGCCTGAACATGAAACGTACGGCTACCCTGTTTGCAACTTTTGCCCTGGTTGCCTCTTTTGGTATTGGCAATATGGTGCAGGCCAATTCGGTCATGGACGGCCTTGGCTACGTTTTTCCCGGATTCGTTGAATACAAATGGCTGGGAGGTGTCATTCTGGCAACCTTTGTGGGTATGGTCATTCTTGGTGGGGTTAAACGCATCGCACGTGTCGCTAGCACGGTCGTACCCTTCATGGCCATCACCTACATCACTGCTGCGCTCATTGTCCTGTTCAATCATGCCAGCGAGATTCCATCAGCCTTTGCCCTGATCTTTGACATGGCGCTTAACCCCTGGTCCGTGGGTGGTGCTGCCGTCGGTGAAGCCATTCGCTGGGGTGTTGCCCGCGGCCTGTTCTCCAATGAAGCAGGGCTCGGCTCTTCACCCATGGCACATGCCGCAGCCCGCACCAATGAGCCGGTACGCGAAGGACTGGTCGCCATGATGGAACCCTTCATTGATACCCTGGTTATCTGTACCCTCACCGGCCTCGTCATCGTGGTCACCGGGGCATGGCAGGAGTCCAGTGATTCTCTGATGGGGGCTGCATTAACCGCACACGCCTTCAGTAACACCATTGGCAATAGCGGTGCCGTGGTCGTCGGCATAGGCCTGTGCCTGTTCGCCTATTCAACCATCATAGCCTGGTCGTATTATGGCGACCGCTCTGCTTACTACCTGTTTGGCGAGGGGGCAGTACGTCCCTACCGGGTCATCTACACCTTGCTGGTTGTTGTCGGGGCCGCGGTACCGCTGAAACTGGTGTGGAATATTGCCGACATCACCAACATCCTGATGGCCCTGCCCAACCTGCTGGGACTGGTTCTGCTCGCAGGACTGGTGCAAAGGCTGAAGAAAGACTATTTTTCACGACCCCATGTAAAATCCGAATAATCCAGTTGCGACCTGTTTTGCGTAGAATACGCAGGACAGGCAAACTGCCAACACAGGAAACAATCATGACAGAGACTATTACCGACTCCGGACTTCGCTATACTGACATCCGGACAGGGAGCGGCGAAACCGCTACCGGCAAGGGTCAAACCGCCATCGTGCACTACACGGGCTGGCTCGAAGATAACACCAAGTTCGATTCAAGCCATGATCGCAACGAGCCTTTCAGCTTTCCTGTCGATTGCGGCTACGTCATTCGGGGCTGGGATGAAGGCGTCAAGGGCATGCAGGTCGGCGGAATTCGGCGCCTCGTGATCCCTGCCGAACTGGGCTATGGCGCACGAGGTGCCGGCGGTGTCATTCCACCTGATGCAACGCTGGTGTTTGAAATCGAGCTGCTGGAAATTTCATCCTGAATGTTACTCGAAGTTCTTGATGAAGAGTTGCTGCACACCGTTCGTATCGCACTGGCGGAGGATATCGGCAGCGGAGACATAACCGCCGCACTGATCCCGGAGCATCTGACCGCGCAGGCTACGGTCATCAGCCGTGAGCCTGCCATCCTCTGTGGCATGGCCTGGTTCAATGCCGTTTTTGCAGAACTCGATTGCCGTGTAATTGTTGACTGGCTGGTTCATGACGGTGATGCCATTCACAAGGATCAACCCCTCTGCAAGCTGTCTGGCCCCGCCAGGCCATTGCTCAGCGGTGAAAGAACTGCACTGAACTTCCTGCAGACCTTATCTGCTACTGCAACACTCTCGCGTCGGTACGCCGAATCCGTGGCCGATCTTCCGGTCAGGATCCTGGATACGCGAAAAACCATTCCCGGCCTGCGTAATGCACAGAAATATGCCGTACGTGTCGGCGGCTGCAACAACCATCGTAGTGGCCTGTATGACGGTATCCTCATCAAGGAAAACCACATTGCAGCCGTCGGCTCAATCAACAGCGCGGTCATTCAAGCCCGCGCTGACAATCCCGGCATACAAGTTGAGGTAGAGGTCGAAAATGCAACACAGCTGCTGCAGGCACTGGATGCCGGGGCGGATCGACTGCTGCTCGATAACCACACCATCCCTGAACTGAGCGCCGCAGTACAAACAGTAGCCGGTCGTGCCGAGCTCGAGGCCTCCGGCGGCATCACCCTCAATAATGTCCGCGAGATCGCCCTCACAGGCGTTGACTACATCTCCACTGGCAGCCTGACAAAAGACATAAAAGCCATTGATTTATCTATGAAATTTGAATAGTTACCCGCCGCTGCTCCAGCAACCGCAAGGACGACATCCAGCGAAGGCCTGTTGTGTTTAACAAACACGATCAATAGTCGATACATTCTGGACGGAGACTATTCAAACGGTGCAGATGCACTGTCAGGCAACGGGTATGAAACAGTATAAAAAATCCAGGGGATTCACGCTCCCCGAGATCATGATTACGATGGGGGTCATTGCGATCGTATTGTCCACCGCCGTCCCGGGCGTCAACTCAATGGTCAAGAACAACCGCCTCGCAACCCAGCTCAATTCAGTTGTTACACATATCCATTTAGCACGCGCTGAGGCTGCCAAACGCGATGTACGTGTCATCCTGTGCAGAAGCGCATCACCCAATGCAACTTCACCTACATGCGGTGGTGACACCAAGATATGGGAAAGTGGCTATATTGTGTTCGCTGATGACGGTAGCAATAGCAATAATATCTACAACGCGGGCACAGATACTTTACTGATACGTGGTCAGCCTGGAACATCAGGCGTTAAAATGCGGACTAACTCGACCTGGAACAACAACCTTGAATTCAATCCGGATGGGTCAACCAACGAGACCGGGGGAATCGCCCTGATGTCATTCTGTGACGACCGCGGAAAGATCTATGGTCGTCAAATCAGAGTTGCCCCAAATGGTGTACCAAGAATGTACGCGGGAGACATCACTAACTGTTATCCCTGAGTACCTGCCCTAAACAATAAAGCCCGCGGATTATCGCGGGCTTTTTCTATTCTGGTGCCGGAAAGAGGAATCGAACCCCCGACCTTCTCATTACGAATGAGCTGCTCTACCGACTGAGCTACTCCGGCAATGTGGGCAGTGACTATAAAGCAGGAGAGGAAATAATTCCACGAAACTCAGTTCACTGCCGTCTCACCACGAATTCTAATAATGACATCAACGCCTGCTGCTTCCGTACCATCCGGAAGTTCCGGCAGGTTTGAAATCTGCAGTTTGGAAGAATCAATATCGATCAAATCACCCGTATCGATATTATAGAAATGATGATGGTCACTGGTATTCGGATCGTAAAATACCCTTGACGGATCGACAATTACCTCTCGCACCAGGCCATTCCGTGCAAACAGACCCAGCGTATTATATACCGTGGCTTTCGATACTCGATCACGTCCATCATTGACGAAGGTCAGCACCTGATCCGCAGAATAATGTTGCCGACGTGAAAACAGCACGCGTGCAATCATTAACCTCTGCTGCGTAGGCAATATTCCATGGTCACGCAACATGCCAGCCACATCGGGATTTTGCGTCATGTGCTTATCGTTCAGATTTTCCATAGATGAAGTCCCACAAAATCATATGCCGCCGATAGATCCTTGGCTATCGGGATAATTATAGACGTGCTCACGAGTTATCGTCCACGCTTATCACGGCATATTAACGGTCCTGCGCCCCTCACGGGCATGAACATTTCACAGTGCATATGGTTCAAAGCGGGTAAAACTGTCCCGCCCAAGCATGCAGTCTGCCAACAGTTGTGCTGATGCCGGCGCCATTACTACACCATTGCGGAAATGTCCGGTATTCACAAACAAACCCTGGATTTCCGGGTGCTCCCCGATATAGGGGACGCTTGTAGAAGTACCTGGCCGGAGTCCTGCCCAGTGCCTGACAATACTGTAGGCAGAAAGAGCAGGCATCAGGTCTAACGCCTTTTCAGTCAGCATTTTCCGCGCTTCCTCTGTGGTTTCCTTATTGTAGCCGGTATATTCCAGCGTACTGCCTGCCAGCACCAGACCATTCTGACGTGGTATCAGGTAATGCCCATCGTACAGGGTAATATGACGTAGCAAACCAGGTATTGTCTCGAACATAATCATCTGGCCACGCACCGGCTCTACCGCAAGCTCCAGCCCGGCACGTTTCATCACCTGCGAACTCCATGCTCCACTGGCAATCACGACACGCGCAGCCTGGAAATCTCCACGGTTTGTTTTAACACCCTGGATCCTGCCCGACTGCACAGTGAGGCAGGTAACCTCGGTGCGTTCCTGCAGTTCGATACCCTGCATCCGGATCGACCGGGATAACGCTGTGCACAATAAAGGGTTCCGGATCTGGGCGACATCCGGCAACAACACACTATCGTCGTCAATCTGCATCACCTCATGCTCGAGTTGACGGACCTGTGCCGGAGATATGGACTGGATCAGACATTTGAAACTGTCAGCCCACTTCCTGACGCGGGAATCCAGCGGGGTACTCAGCATCAATAGACCGGACTGCACCCATTCAGGATCAATTCCGGTTTGGCCCAGCAGCTCATCTACCAATTGCGGGTAATAATGCTGGCTCCAAACAACCAGCTCAGAGACGGAATCCGGATAGTGCCAAGGAATCAAGGGTGAAAGAATGCCGCCACCAGCCCAGGAGGCCTCTTTCCCGGCCTCGCCACGCTCCAGAAGGGTCACTGACAACCCTTCCTTGCGCAAGGCGCGCGCAGTCAGCATGCCAAGCAGCCCCCCACCCACAACAATACAGTCAACGCTTGTGTTTTTTCCTGCCATGTTCACCCGCTACCACTGATAATCCAGAAATCCATCATCAAGAAACAGCCACAACACGCCGATATGAAAAGACTGCACATGTAACCTCTGTGTGTTGCAACGTGATGCTTACACCTCAAACAAACACCCCGGGAAGCATGACCAGGAACAGATTAACCCACCTATCGGATAATATTAACCGCTTATCTTATAGCGGATGACACGGGTGAGCGAGGCTTGTACAACTATGAATATGGAAAGAGAAAATGGATTTACCCTGATTGAGCTATTGATCACGATTGTCGTTATCAGCGTTCTGTTGGCAGCCGGCGTTCCAGCCTTCCAGGATTTCATCAAGAATAATCGACTTACGGCACAAACGAACGAGCTTGTGGCCGCTATACAGCTGGCCCGGAGTGAAGCAGTCAAGCGCAGCACCAATACTATCATCTGTGCGAGTGTCAATGGGACAAGCTGTTCTGATAACAAGAATGACTGGGGCAAGGGCTGGATTGTTTTTTCGGATCTTAATCAGAACGATGACCCCGATACCGGCGGTAGCACCCCGCTTTGCGAAGAAACGGAAGATTGTCTTTTGCGCACCGGCAACGGGGTCTCAAACAACACTACCCTATCAGTCACCGCGGCAAATACCGTCGCCGAACATACCTTGCACTTCCTTCCGACGGGACTGGCATCGAACGCCGGCATCGTCACCTTCACACTGGAAGCAGCCGACTGCCATATCAATCAGAAGCGCACAGTCCAGATCACCATCCAGGGACATACTATTGTCTCCAATGCAACCTGCTAGGGATACCCGACTATTATGCGGCCTGTAGAACACATTCATATACAGCAACAGCACGGATTTACTCTGCTGGAAGTCCTGATTGCACTGTTGATCTTGTCAATCGGCCTGCTGGGGCTGGCCGCACTGCAAACCACAAGCCTGCGATCCAACCAGATGGCAAGCATGCGCACAACTGCCACGCAACTGGCCTACGATATTTCTGACCGGATGCGGGCCAACCCTGCGGGCGTGGCAGCAGGCGAATACGTGCTATCAGGCGGCACGACCCCGTCCGGAACGTCGATTGCCGCAACTGATCTGATTGCATGGAACCTGGGAGTTACTGCATTACCCGGTGGCCGCAGTTCGATAACACAGTGTGACGGCACATCGGTGCCTCCTTGTGACGGTGTAACCCACATCATTACAGTGCAATGGGATGAAATGCGAACCGGTGCTACCGGAACGACCTGCCCTCCGGCCCTGGAAACCGATCTACGCTGTTACCGACTGATCTTTTCGGAGTAACCATGGATATTCAATGCATGCATATGAAAGCGCATACACACTGCCGTGGATTCAGTCTCGTTGAACTCATGGTAGCCCTGGTCATCACACTTATCCTGCTGGCAGGTATCAGTCAGGTCTTCCTCAGCTCGAAGAAGAGCTATACATTGCAGGATAGTCTTTCACGAATGCAGGAAAACGGGCGTTACGCAATGGACACGCTCTCCCAGGACCTGCGTCGCGCAGGATACTGGGGAGGGAATGCCGACATTACCGAGATTGGCGGCACCCTGCCTCTGCTTGTCGAGAATGGCAACTGCCTTGGCTCGGGCAATAACGACTGGGCCCGCATGCTGGATAAGAAGATCTTTGGTCTTAACGACAGCCGCACAAACTATGGCTGTCTGCCCAGCACTACGCTGCCCCCACAGGATGTCCTGGTGGTACGTTTTGCTGCCCCCTGGCAGGTAGGCGGCACTACCACGCCCACCTTCCTGAACGACCATTTCTATCTGCGCTCCTCACTATTCGAGGGCAAGCTCTTCAAAGGCAGTGATGAAGCCAGCAATCCGATCACGGCAGCCGCCGTAAGAACGTCCGAACTCGTTTCCCGGGTCTACTTCATCAATCCGGCAACTGCCGCGGGAACCAATAAATGTGGCGGCGGCACGGTGCCATCACTGTACCGTCTGGGGCTTGCTAATGGTGTACCGACCCTAGAGGAAGTGGCCTATGGCGTTGAAAACCTTCAGGTACAGTACGGCGTTGATAGTAACAATGATGATTCCGTGGACAGTTATGTCAATGCTGCCGCACCAACAGACCCCATGTGGAACCAGGTCATCGCCGTGCGTATCTGGCTGCTGGTCAGGTCAGAGTGCCCGGATACCGGCTACACCAATGACACCACCTATGCGATGGGGGATATAAGCTCCACCTTTAATGACAGCTACCGCCGCAAGCTTTACTCATCAACCATTCGCCTGCGCAACAGATAGACCGGAGAAACGATCATGAACTGTCCGAACCAGTATTTACGCTACACCAGTGCCCGACAGCGAGGTGCAGCCCTGTTCATGTCCCTGATCTTTTTGCTGATCCTAACCATTCTTGGCGTCTTTGGCATGAATGTCTCCAGACTGGAAAACCTGATGGCAGGTAACGCACAGTTCCAGACAACGGCACTTAATAATGCCGAGTACGTGCTGACACGGGGAGAAAGAGACCTGCAGGCCCTGGCAGACTCCGGCGGAGTCAACCCATTCCTCACAGCGGATACGACCGACCAGTACTTTTGTGCAAACGATGACAGCTGCCTGCGCACAACGGGTGATGCCGATCTGATCGACCCGGCTGCACTGGTGTGGACCTTCTCAAGTACCCAGGTAGAACTGCCGGATGTCGGCAATGATGGCAGTGATTCAGACAATGACACCAGTCCGGATGATGGTACCGGCCAGTACATCATCATCGATGCCGGCTATGACAACGGCACAGGCGAATGTGTCACCCAGCAATGCCGGCAGGATATCCTGGCCGGGGCACAGGTACACGTCTTTCAGGTCACAGCGCGGAGCACCAGTTCCAGGGGTGCCAAGCGAATAGTTCAATCCGCCTACGTGACCAATCCTCTTCCTCTAATCGGGGCAACACCATGAACACAGTAATCAGACACCACTGGCTAAAGATCGTTTCTGCACTGACACTGGGGGTCTGCTCCGTGCTGTTTGCCGCGGCAGTCTTCGTGCCGTCAACCACACCCACGGTGACCATCGGCCAGTATGCGCTCAAGAACAACGACCTGCTGCAAGGCAAGACACAGGCCTACCGCCCGTGGTTTGAGAATGGTGCCTGGCAGGGTGACATTATCGAATACGACATCCTTGCGGATGGAACCCGGGTAACGGATGCCGATGTCGGTGCCAATCCGGCGACCGCAGGCACGGGTGGCAAGTGCAACTTCACCGGCCATTCGGGTACAGGCTGCTGGACCGCACGTGCCGCCTTTATCGCCAACGGGGCCGACAATCCTACCGGCTCGTACTGGCAGAACCGCAATATTTTCACCAATAACGGCGGTCAGGTATCTTTCACCTGGGACAATCTCGGAGCTACCCAGCGGGAGGCCGTCGACAAGGACACCTATGACGCCATCCTCGCGGCAAATGGCTATGACGTCACCCTGGCCGCAAATGATTCAACCCTGAACACGGCCGATGCCAGCGACATCCTGAACTATATTCGCGGCCAGCGCCTGCATGAAAGAGCCAACGACACCGTAATCGGGTCCAAAGGTAACCTGAGGACTCGCTACAGTGTCCTGGGTGACATCACCAGTACACCGCTCTACATCGGCCCACCCAGGGAAACCTACGGGCAGCTATCCGGGTTCGTTGCGTTTACCACTGATAATGCCGGCCGTGACGGCCGTATCGCCGCTGGTGCCAACGATGGCATGCTGCATGTCTTTGACGAGGATGATGGCTCCGAGGTCTTTGCCTATGTCCCGTCAATGGTCCTCGACAAGCTGTCTAATCTGGCGGCACGCGATTCGAGCTATGACCACACCTATTACGTAGCCGGCGATCTTCTTAGTGGCTCTGCACACTATGGCTCGGCCTGGCACACGGTACTGGTTGGTGGTGGTGGTCCCGGCTTTGCCGGCCTGTATGCACTGGACATGACCGATGATGCCTACCCTGGCGGTGGCAGCAAGCTGATCTTCGAAAAAACCCAGTCCGACGGTTTCGGCTATATCTACGGAAAACCACAAATTGCCCCGGTGGGCGCGGATGCCAGCACAACACCGGACTGGTATGTTTTTTCCGGCAGTGGTTACAGTACCTCGGCCGGTCATAGTACCGCCCTGAAGATGATCAGTCTGGATAACCCGTCCACCGTCTACAGCATCTCAACAGGAACTACGGGCGGCCTCTCGGCACCGGCCCTGCTCAGCACCGATATCGATAACATGGTCGAGCTGGCCTTTGCCGGCGATATCAATGGCGATCTCTGGATGTTTACCATTAACCAGGCTGACCCTTCAGCATCAACGGTCATCAAGATCTATGATGGCAGTCCAGACCAGCCGATCACCAATGCCCCCACTATTGGCGAGCACCCGTACCAGAACGGCTATATGCTGTATTTCGGAACAGGCAGTATCCTGAGCCTGGATGATGCATTGAACGACGGCCTGGGAAGTGGCGGTGATCCCGCTGTCCAGACCGACTACACAAAGAAGCAGGCCATTCACGGCCTCTGGATCGACACCGCGTCGGCTACCACAATGGCCGCACTGGCAACCACCCCTTACAACAGTAGTGACCTGCGGACACAGACCCTGGTCGAGACCACGGCCACATTTGACGGCGTCGCGGAGACCCTGCGCATCACTCCGACCGAAAACGTGCTGAATTACGCGTGCGGCGCAACGGATACAACCTGTCTTGCCAATCAATACAAGGGCTGGAAGGTTGAATTCCCGAATTGCGGCGAGCGCCTCATCGGAGCGCCCTTTCTGCGTGCCAAACGCGTACAGTTCATTACCAACAACCCTACCGGTCCCGCAAATGCCTGCGGTACACGGAACTTCCAGGGTGATAGCTGGGTAATGTCACTTGACTATCTCTATGGCACCGCCAATAACACAGTTGTCTACAACCTGAATCCGGACAGCGCACTGGATGATCTGGACAAGGTGACCTACTCGAGCAACCTGGTGGCACCGGTGGGCATCAATCTTGGGCCTGGCAATATTGCGCAGCCTACCTTTGCACGACTCGACCTTGGCGTCGACAAGATGTATATCAACGGCATCTTCCTGCCGATACCGTCCATCCCCACACCCGGACCGATACTTGGCGGCCACCTGGACGTCGAGACCGACAGCCCCTTGGATGGCGTCATTGCAAAGAACAACCGCTCCAAGCACAGTGAGGGCTATAACATTAACAGTAACGATGGTCTGGGTCGCGGCGTTGATGGTCATGTGCACGATTATGACACCATGCACAATGTTGACTGGGTCGACTTGTTTGAACTGGAACCCCGGCGCGGACAAGCCAACATGGTCACCACCCTGGCCGCCGACCCGGTCACTGTCGACGATTCGCTCGTCTGCAGTACGACAGAGGATCAAAAAGGCATCCTGGTCGGTGATGCCTGCCTGCAGGCCATCGAAGGCGAACTGAACCGTGCCTATGACACCCTGCATACCGACCAGGATGGCAACACAGAGGCTCTGACCGGCCCACTGAGCCTTGTTTCCGGTCTGCCAACACCAATCCTGCAATCGGAAGTCAATACGCTCGGTGCCGATGCAACATTTAAAGCCGCTGTACCATCGACGTCTTTCATTATCACACTTGCCAATGCCGACCTGTCCAATGCCGGCTGGATTCAGATCGGCTGCAAGGTCTGGCCGGTGGTTGAGTACCAGAACATGATCACCGGGAAGCTGCAGGGCAGCACGTCAACAGCAGGACTGGCCGCAGATGGCCTGGTTTTCACCCTGGCAGGCATTCTCAGCGATGACCCGGACTATTGCCCCGGCGGCAGTAAATCTTCCATTACGGAAGAATTCGCTATCAGCAAGGGATTGAGCTCGACACCGACCCTGCGCATCGGGCTTCGGCCAGCGTTCGATCCTGGATGAAGGGGTGCACGCCACGCGTTCACAGTGCGTACTGGGCCTGCATGATTACAGAGACGCTGTCTGTTTCTCTGATGCGCAGGTACTGACGGCGGCAGAAGATCAGTTGGCCGATGCACTCTACGACCCCACCTATTCGCAGCCCAGTACCTGCGGTGGCCTGGGGGATACTCCCACCCCTGGGTTATGTAAGGGACCCGGCCCTGAACCTGCACATCACCAAGGCACCCAGCTCTGAGGGCAGCGGTTACCGCTGGCGCAACGGCGCCCTGACCGTACAGCTGATCGATGCCACTATTGACCCGTCAAGGGATCTTCAGTGGTCAAACATGATCAGTGGCGCCGGCACCCATGCCAAGGCCTACACGGTTACTACAGTTAATGGTAAGGATATTGTTACCGCCGATGAGGCCGCGGAGAGCAGTTCTCCGGATGAAAGCGGCATGCTGTACGAGGCCGTCATGTACTGGCACTACAGTGACCTGGTGGACAAGATCCGCAACTCCGATCCTGACAGCAACACCACTCCAAAAGATGCCGGTTGTTATGGTGGTGCTGCCTACAGCGGGAAAAACACGATTGACGCTGGCGGACTTACCCTAGGTGAGTATCAGAGTCTGACGAACCCGCTTGTCGAGGAATGTAAGGACTTCGACCCGGCGGCCGACCCGGACAAGGCCGTTTGTGATCTGGAGCGGTTTGGCCAGTTGCTGGACATCATCGACACCGCTGATTCGAGGCCACACTCAACCAGGCCCTGCTGGAACTGGCCGAACTGCTGGCACAAAATCAGGCCCTCGCAAACTATGCGTCGATGCGGGATTATGTCGGCGACAAGATCCCGGAACAGCATAAACTGGGCATCGACCAGCAACAGAGTGATGACGAGGTCACGGATACCACGAGCAGCGACGGCACACCGGCGGATATCGAGACGTATGAAGATACCACGCCGGAACTGGCCGGGCCGAACTCGGTCTTCGGTCGCCGCAACTGGATCGATCTGAGACAGTAAGCAGAACCTGCGTATGGCCGCGCTGCAGCGGCCATACGCAGAAGGAACACGACAGCAACCCACAGACTCGCAAGGGATACAGCGATGATGACGAACAAGACCCGTGGCTTTACCCTGATAGAACTGATGATCGTCCTGGCGATACTCGCCATCGTTGCGGCAATCGGCTACCCCTCCTACCTTGAGCACGTAAAGAAGTCACGCCGCGTTGAAGGCATGGGGCACCTGCTGGAACTCGCAGACCGCCTGGAGCGCTTTTATTCGGACAAGGGTACCTATGCCGGAGCCACACTCGGTAGCACTGCGGGTCAACGTATTCGTCGCTACCACAGAGGGTGGCTATTACACTCTGTCGATTGGTGCCCAGGACAACGTGGCATTCACCATCAGTGCCACACCCACCAGCAAGGGCAAGCAGAATACAGACAAATGCCACACCTTCACCCTGACATCACTGGGCGTTAAGTCAGTCTCCGGTGGTTCGCTTTCGACGAATGATTGCTGGAAATAAGCGGCCCGTCAGAAAATACTGCGTCACGACAGCTAGGGCTTTCTCAAGCCCGCCGGCAGGGAGAAGGTCACCGATTCCTTCCTGCCCGGTGATTCTGCAGCCATCACGGCACCCCAGGCACGCAGTCTGTCCACCACCCCAGTGACAATATCCTCGGGGGCAGAGGCTCCAGCAGTGACACCAACGGCCTGTTTCCCTTCAATCCAGCCTTGCTGTATCTGCCCTGCCTCGTCCACCAGGTAGGCCGGCACACCCCGGTTTTCGGCCAGTTCACGCAGTCGGTTGGAATTGGAGCTATTGGGAGAACCGACCACCAGAATCACGTCACACTGTTCCGCCAGCATCTTTACCGCATCCTGACGGTTCTGGGTGGCATAACAGATATCATCCTTGCGCGGCCCCTGGATCTTTGGGAATCGGTCCCTCAAGGCTTCTATCACGCACAGGGTATCATCGACAGACAGGGTTGTCTGGGTAACGAAGGCCAGGTCATCGGACTGTCTGACCTGCAAACCAGCAACGTCCTCCGGCGTTTCAACCAGGTACATACTGCCACCTCCGGAACGATCATATTGCCCCATGGTGCCTTCTACTTCCGGATGCCCCTTGTGACCAATGAGAATGCATTCCCGCCCTGTTGCGGCGTGTCGGCTGACTTCCATGTGTACCTTGGTCACCAGCGGGCAGGTGGCATCAAATACACGCAGGTCACGCCGTTTGCCTTCTTCATGAACAGCCCGTGAAACACCGTGGGCACTGAAAACAACCGTACTCCCATCAGGCACCTCGTCCAGTTCATCGACAAACACAGTACCACGCGCACGCAGCCCTTCCACAACATGACGGTTATGCACGACTTCATGGCGCACATAGATCGGTGAACCAAACAACTCCAGTGCCCGCTCTACAATCTCGATGGCACGATCAACGCCGGCACAAAAGCCGCGCGGGTTAGCGAGAATGATTTTTGCAGGGTCATCTGTCATAGATATGAATTATGTCACTCCTGTGCCGGTTCCACCGTAATGATTTCCACCCTGAAAATAACAACCCGGCCTGCCAGAGGATGATTGAAATCCACCACAACCGTTTCATCAGTCAGCGAAACAATGGTACCCGACAACTCTTCCCCAGATGGCATATCGAAACCAATAATAGCGCCTGGCCCCAGCTCCAGATCCGCGGAAAAATCCGCACGCGGCAGCTGGTGCAGCTTGCCCGGATCATGCAAGCCAAAGGCCTGTTCCGGCTCAAGCACCAGCCGCTGTGTCGCTCCGGCCTTTAACCCGTACAGCCCGAGTTCCAGCCCCTCGGCCAGGGTGCCGTCACCCATGGTGAAGGTCAGTGGCTCGTCCGCAAACGTACTCTCGGCAACCGTCCCGTCTTCCAGTGCCAGAGACAGGTGCAGGGTTACGGTACTTGCGGGACTAATCGGGAAATTCATGTACTACAAACCCGGACATTCAGACTGAACCTGCAATTTATAATGTGCTTCACGGGGCCGGCGATGTTTTGTTGCGCCCAAGGAAGGCATCCAGCAAGAGTATCGCCGCACCCACCGAGATAGCCGAGTCTGCGATATTGAATGTTGGCCAGTGCCAGCTGCCATAGAATACATCAATAAAATCGATCACATACCCGTACACCAGCCGATCGATCACGTTCCCGGCGGCCCCTCCGAGTATGAGAACCAGCGCCACACGGACTCGCGTGTCACCTGCTGGCAGGCGTCGCAGCCATGCGGCCAGGACAGCAATCACCAGCAGGGCAAGAATGATAAAGAACCAGCGCTGCCAGCCGGAGGCATCACCAAGAAAACTGAAAGCCGCACCGTAATTGTATGCCTTGCGCAACGCCAGGAAAGGCAACAACACCACTGACTGATGCCCTGCAAGCATGGCATCCGCCAGCAACTTGGTACACTGATCCAGAATCAGCACCACCACAGAACCCCATAACCACTTCACCGCAACAGTCCCGGGGCAACCCAACTACACAAAACGCCGCGACTCACCCGCAGCGCTGACATTCTCGATACAGCGTCCGCATATTTCCGGGTGTTCTGTATGGGTGCCTACATCTTCGCGGTGATGCCAGCAACGGATACACTTTTTATAAGCGGACGGGCTGACCTTGATGCTGAAGGACAGGCCGGGCACGTCGGCCGTTACGGCGTCATTCGGACATCCTGATGCATCATGAACACGTGCATAGGATGTGATCAGCAAAAACCGCAGTTCATCCTCGAGGGCCATCAGCAAGAACTGCGTATCTGCATCCGCATACAAATCCACTTCCGCATCCAGAGAGGAACCAATCTTTCCATTGGCACGCAGCTTTTCCAGTTCCTTGCTGACAGCGTCACGCACTGCGCTGATACGTCCCCAGAAATCGGCACCCATGCGATGCAGAATTTCATCTTCTGAATAAAAGGCGGGGGGTAACTCATACCAGTTTGAGAGGAATACAGACTCCTGACGCTTGCCGGGCAACTGCTGCCAGATTTCCTCGGCAGTAAAACTCAGGATGGGAGCAAGCCAGCGAACCAGTGATTCAGCAACGTGGTACATCGCCGTCTGCGCCGAACGCCTCGGGATGCTGTTTTCCTGTGTGGTGTACTGGCGGTCTTTAATGATATCCAGGTAGAAGCTGCCCATGTCGAGCACACAAAAATTGTGGACCAGCTGAAAGATCCGGTGAAACTCGTAGCTTTCGTAGGCTTCCCGGACCTGCTCCTGCAGGTTGCGGGTACGCTCCAGCAACCAGCGGTCGAGGCACAACATATATTCCGGATCGATCAGATGGCTGACCGGATCCAGCCCTGCCAGGTTGGCAAGCAGAAAACGCGAGGTATTGCGCAGCCGTCGGTAGGCCTCTGCCGTGCGCTTGAGTATCTCATCCGATACATTCATCTCGCCGCGGTAGTCCGTTGACGCTACCCATAAACGCAGTATGTCAGCGCCCAGAGAATTCACGATCTTCTGTGGCGCAACCACGTTGCCACGGGACTTGGACATTTTCTGTCCCTTCGCATCCACCGTAAAACCGTGTGTCAGCACAGTACGGTAAGGCGCCGTGCCGCGCATCGCGATCGAGCTCAACAATGAAGACTGGAACCAGCCACGATGCTGGTCCGAGCCTTCCAGGTACAGGTCCGCCGGCACGCCCAGCCCGGCATGTCGCTCCAGCACTGCAAAATGAGTCACACCGGAATCAAACCAGACATCGAGGGTATCGCCGACCTTTTCATAGAGGTCGGCTTCATCGCCCAGCAGGTCTGCAGGTTTCAACTCGAACCAGGCATCGATCCCTGCCACTTCCACGCGCCTGGCAACCTCTTCAATCAGGCGCCCTGTATGAGGGTGCAGTTCACCGCTGTGCTTGTTGATAAACAAAGCCATTGGCACACCCCAGGTCCGCTGTCGGGAGATACACCAGTCCGGACGTCCTTCCACCATGCCTTCTATCCGGGCCTCGCCCCATTCCGGCAGCCACTGGACGTCCCTGATGGCCCTCAAGGCGGCCTCGCGCAGGCCATTCTGTTCCATGCTGACAAACCACTGCGGTGTGGCGCGAAAGATAATGGGGGTCTTGTGCCGCCAGCAATGCGGATAGCTGTGACGCAACATTTGCTCATGCAGCAAGGTACCCTTGCCCTTGAGTACTTCAACTACATGCTCATTGGCAGCGAACACATGCTCACCGGCAAAATATTCTGTGCCCGCTACGAAACAACCGTTGCTGTCGACCGGGTTATCAACCGGCAGACCATAACGACTTCCCACCACATAGTCGTCCTGACCGTGTCCAGGTGCCGTATGTACTGCACCAGTGCCCGCCTCGGCCGTCACGTGATCACCAAGGATCACCGGCACTTCACGTTTGTACAAGGGATGTCCCAGCATCTGCCCTTCCAGGTCGCTGCCCTTGCAATAGGCAACCACCTGGTACTTTTCAACACCGAAACGCAACATGACATCCTTGAGCAAGCAATCGGCCAGCAGCAACCGTTCTGCCCCGGCACCGGCATCGCATTGCACCACGGCATATTCAAACTCGGGATTCAGCGCCACCGCCTGATTCGCCGGCAATGTCCAGGGTGTCGTCGTCCAGATGACAACCGAAATCGGTCCCTTGCCGGCATGACCATCAACATGATGGCAGCAGGACAGCAGGCCATCCTCATTCAATACCCGAAAACGAACATCAATGGCGGGGGAATTCTTGTCTTCATACTCGACCTCGGCCTCCGCAAGCGCCGAGCGGCAATCCGTACACCAGTGTACCGGCTTGAAACCCTTGTGCAGGTGCCCGTTTTCCACCACCCTTCCCAGCGCACGAATGATGTCCGCCTCGAAGTGGTAATCCATGGTGAGATACGGATTCTGCCAGTCGCCAAGCACACCAAGACGAATAAAATCCTTGCGCTGACCCTCCACCTGCTTGCCGGCGTATTCTCGGCAGGCCTTCCTGAACGCCGAGGCGTCGACCTTTGCGCCGGCCTTGCCGACCTTCTTCTCGACATTCAGCTCTATCGGCAAACCGTGGCAATCCCAGCCCGGCACATAGGGTGCATCAAAACCATTCAGTGTCTTGCTCTTGACGATGATATCCTTCAATACCTTGTTAACGGCATGGCCGATATGAATATCGCCATTGGCATAGGGCGGACCATCATGCAGTACAAACCGTGGCCTGCCTGCTCCTGACTGGCGCAACTTTGCATACAGATCCATTTCCTCCCAGCGCCTGATCAATTCCGGCTCGCGATTGGGTAAATTCCCCTTCATCGGGAAAGCCGTTTTGGGAAGATTCAACGTGTCTTTGTAGTCAGTCATGTAACAGATACCGGCGGGGCGCAGAGAGCGCAAAGTTATAACTCAATAAGGCAGTGAATCCCACTTATCTTTAGTAATGGGGCCATTCATGTTGCTGACCCAGCGAAAAAAGCCCGGGCCTGTTCGGCGTCGAGCTGTATTTGCTGTTTCAACAGCTCAAACGATTCATACTTGCGTTCCGCACGCAGCTTCTTCAGAAAACTGACCTGTACATGACGCCCGTAGATATCCCGGTCAAAGTCAAACAGGTGCACCTCAAGCAGGGAACGGGTGCCGCCGACGGTTGGCCGGGTACCAACATTCGCCACCCCGGCAATCGGGGCACTATCGATACCACGCATTTCCACAGCAAACACCCCGTCGACAGGAACCTTGGCCCTGTGTAAAAAGATATTCGCTGTCGGGAAGCCGATCGTCCGGCCACGCTTGTCGCCGTGTGCTACCCGGCCACTCATCCAGAAAGGTCTGCCCAGCAGTGCCTCTGCACAACCCAGATCACCCTTTTGCAAGGCCGCTCGAATGCGGGTGCTGCTGACCCGGTGATTATCGACACTGAAGGTCGGCATCGTCACCACCGGAAATCCGTGCGCCTTGCCCGCCTGTTCCAGCAGCGAAAAATTTCCTGCACGTTGCTTGCCGAAGCGGAAGTCGTCCCCGACAACCAGGTATTTCACCGCCAGCCCGTCAAGCAGGATCTGCTGGATGAACTCGTCTGCCGTCAGGCCCGCAAGGCAGGTGTTAAAACGCAGGCACACCACCCGATCAACATGACAGTATCGCAGCACCTCCAGTTTCTCCCGAAAACGGGTCAGTCTTGGCGGCGCGGCATGCGGCGTAAAATACTCGCGTGGCTGTGGCTCAAACGTGATCAGCGTTACCGGCAACTGGCGTTCCCTGCCCTGCGCAGCCAGTTGTGCGAGCACCGCCTGGTGACCCAGATGGACACCGTCGAAGCTGCCTATGGTTGCCGCACAACCCCTGTCTTGAGGTTGCAGATTGTGTAAACCACGAACCAGTTCCATCAGGGAAAGACTGACCTCAGTAGCAAAACGGCAAAAGTATAAAGCATTGCGGCGCTAGCCTTCATCATGCCGTTGCTGTATCAGGGTCCTGATTCGCAAACCGCCGAGGTACAACGCCATGAAGTAGACAACCGTCCCGGCCATGACCCACACCAGCAGGCCCGTAACCCGGGAGCCGACAGACCACTCCAGCCAGACCTGCAATGCAGGCATACCCAGAGCCAGCACTGTGCCGAGGGCCACCACCGCGCAACCGATTTGCAGGGACAACCGCGGCCAGCCCGGGCACGGTTCATATACCCGTCTGTTCTTCAGCACGCGGAACAACAGCCCGGCATTCACCCAGGCGGCCAGCGAGGTAGCCAGTGCCAGCCCTGCATGTGGCCCGGGAATTTCCAGCATGACCATGGGTATGACAAACAGCAGGTTCAATACCACATTGGTTAACAGGGCAACGATCGCAATGCGAACCGGGGTGGTGGTGTCCTTGCGGGAGTAGAACGCCGGTGCCAGTACCTTGACCAGCATAAAGGCCGGCAACCCGGCCGCATAGGCCATCAGGCTCAAGCTGGCCATGTTGACGTCAGCGGCGCTGAAGTCACCGTAATTGAACAGGGTCACCAGCAGGGGGCGCGACAGCAAGGACAGCCCGACTGCTGAAGGTATCCCGATCAGCAACACCAGTCGCAGGCCCCAGTCCACGGTGTGCGAGAATTCATCAGCCGAGTCATTGGCATGACTGCGTGACAGACTCGGCAGTATCACGGTAGACAGGGCAATGGCAAACACGCCCAGTGGGAACTCTACCAGCCGGTCAGAGTAGTACAACCAGCTGACGCTGCCGGCCACCAGGAAGGAAGCAATCAGGGTGTCGAAAAGCAGGTTGATCTGGGCAACCGATGAACCAAGAATACCGGGTAGCATCAGTTTCATGATGCGGCGTACACCGGCATCCCGCCAGCCCCATGCGGGCCTGGGCATCAGGCCAACACGTTTCAGGGAGGGCAACAGGAACAGCACCTGCACCACCCCAGCAACGAAAACACCACCGGCGAGGGCCAACTCCGGTTGAGCCAGGTGTGGCGATACCAGGACCGCGGCCCCGATCAATACCACATTCAACCACACCGACACGAATGAAGCCGCTGCAAAGCGCCCGTAGGTATTCAGTATCCCGGCAGCAAAAGCAACCAGCGAAATGAACAGCAGGTAGGGAAAGGTCAGTCGCAGCATCAGTGCTGCCAGATCAAACTGCACGGCATCGCGGTAAAGAAAGCCGGGCGCGAAGACGGTCACCAGTACCGGGCTCGCCAGTACCCCGATGACACACAAGATAGACAGCACCCCCAGCAGGGTGCCGCCAACCTTGTTAATGAGATGCTGCACCGAGTCATGATCACGCTGTTCCCTGTATTCCGAAATGATCGGCACGAATGCCTGTGAAAAGGCACCCTCGGCGAACAGTCGACGCAAAAAATTGGGAATCTTGAAGGCAACGAAGAAGGCATCCATGCCGGCATTGGCGCCAAACCAGCGGGCCAGCACCACGTCCCTTACCAGGCCCAGCACCCGTGACACCAGCGTCATGCCCCCCACAATCGCTGTGTTTTTCAGTAGCTTATGGTGCATGTACGCGGGATTCTTTACACAAAACCAACTTCCCCTTCACAGAAAATAGAAAAAGGTGCCAATTAAAACAGTAGCTTATCAGTAGATGCAGCATTGCGCACGGTCCTGACCCTCGTGCTTACCAGGGCACACCGCTGTTGCCCTGCCCTTACCCTGGGAGCGTTTGCAACCGCTCCAGGATTGACAATGAATACCGAAATCCGCATAGTACGCCGTCTTTCGAAACATGCATTTACTGGAGCAGTTCTCTTGGCAAACTCAGCACAAGCAATCAAACGGGCACGACAGGCGGAAATCCATCGTCAGCGTAATGCCAGTCAACGTTCAAATATGCGCACATCGATCAAGAAGGTGATTGCCTCTATTGCCGCGGGTGATCGTGATGCTGCCAGGCAGGCATATGATAAAGCCGTGCCGGTTATTGACCATGCCGCTGGCAAGGGTCTGATTCACGCCAACAAGGCCGCTCGTCACAAGAGCCGCCTGAATCAGCACATACGCGACATGTAAGCAACGGGCGATGCGTGCAAACAAAAGCCGGTCAGTGACCGGCTTTTTTATGCCTGCCATTCAGGTGGTCAGCACCAGATTATCGCGATGTATCAGCTCTGTTTCATCGATATAACCAAGCAATTCCTCAATGCGACGACTGGGTTGCCCGATGATCTGTTTTGAATCTGCCGCGTTGTAATTCACCAGGCCACGCGCCACTTCCTCACCTGCGGGATCAAGGCACACCACAAGGTCACCGCGGTCAAATTCACCTTCAACACGGGTTACACCGACCGGTAACAGGCTGCTGCCGGCACCGCGCAGGACTTTCACTGCACCCTCATCCAGTAACAGCCGTCCGCGCACCTTCAATTGTCCCGCAAGCCACTGCTTGCGGGCAGCAACGGCACCCCTCACCGGTATCAAGCGGGTGCCCAGTTCTTCATCAGCCGCCAGCCGCTGCAGGATATTGGGCTCGTTACCGGCAGCAATCAGGGTCATAGTCCCGGAGCGTGCAGCGCGAGCGGCTGCACGTATCTTGGTCAGCATACCGCCGCGACCGAGCGCCCCGCCGCTGCCGGCCGCCATTTTCTCGAGTGCAGGGTCACCGGCCAGTGCTTCGGGGATCAAACAGGCTCCCGGATTGGTGCGTGGATCGCAGTCCAGCAACCCTTGCTGGTCCGTCAACAGCACCAGCAGGTCAGCCTCGACCAGGTTCGCAACCAGTGCCGCCAGCGTGTCGTTATCGCCGAAACGGATCTCCTCGGTAGCCACCGTGTCGTTCTCATTGACGATGGGGATGACACCCAGATCCAGCAGGGTGCTCAGAGTGCTGCGCGCATTCAGGTAGCGCTGCCGGTTAACCAGATCTTCATGTGTCAGCAACACCTGTGCGGTATGCAGTCCATATTTCTGAAAACGCGATTCATATGCCTGCACCAGGCCCATTTGCCCGATGGCTGCGGCAGCCTGTAATTTGTGTAACGCGTGCGGACGTCGTGTCCAGCCGAGACGGGCCAGGCCGGCTGCAACTGCACCAGAGGAAACCAGTAACACTTCATGGCCCGCCTGCCGCAAGGCGGCAATCTGCTCGACCCAGGCATCAATGGCATCAACCGCCAGCCCCTGACCATCATTGGTCAGCAGGGAGCTGCCGATCTTGATAATCCAGCGCTGGCAGTCGCTGACTTTAACTGCATTCACCATGGCGAAAGATTACCCGTCTTCGGCAGCGTCTTCCAGACGCTTCCTGCTCTCAACAAAATCCATCACCGCATGTACGAGCACATCCGTACCGGTATGGGCCAGCGCAGAAATTTCGAATACCGGGCCGCTCCAGTCAAGCGCCTTGACGACGTCCCGGCATCGCTGCTTGCGCTCAGCTTCCGGGATCAGATCCGTTTTATTCAATACCAGCCAGCGATCCCGTGCCGCGAGATCGGCATCATACTGTTCCAGCTCGGCAACAATCGTCGCGGCATCAGTAACCGGGTCACAGGAGGGGCCCATATCGAGCAAATGCAGCAACAGATGGGTACGCGACAGGTGTTTCAGAAACTGGATCCCGAGGCCGGCACCCTCCGCAGCACCCTCAATCAGGCCGGGAATATCTGCCATCACGAAACTGCGATGCGAGGAGGCCCTCACCACACCAAGATTCGGGTACAAGGTCGTAAACGGATAGTCGGCAATCCTGGGGCGTGCGGAAGAAACCGCGCTGATCAGGGTGGATTTTCCGGCATTCGGCATACCCAGCAGGCCCACATCTGCCAGCAGCTTCATTTCCAGGTGCAGCTGGCGCTTTTCACCCGGGGTGCCAGGCTTCGACTGTCGCGGGCTGCGGTTGGTCGAACTTTTATAGCGGGCATTGCCGAGGCCGTGAAAACCACCCCTGGCAACGAGCAAACGTTCGCCGTCACGGATCAGGTCGCCAATCAACTCACCGGTATCATCTTCATGGACGATGGTCCCGACAGGCACCTTGATGACGAGGTCGTCGCCCGACTTGCCGGTACAATTCCTGCCTTTGCCGTTACCACCGCGCTCAGCAATAAATTTCCGCGCATGTCGAAAATCAATCAGTGTGTTGATACAACTATCCGCTTCCAGGTAGACGCTGCCGCCATCACCGCCATCACCACCGTCAGGACCGCCACGTGGAATATATTTCTCGCGCCGGAAACTGACACAACCGTTCCCGCCATCTCCGGCACGTACCTCTATGGTTGCTTCGTCAATAAATTTCATCGTACTGAAAATTAAAAAACCCCGCTCTTGGCGGGGCTTGATAAATCCTTACGTACCGGGGCTAGCCCGAGACTATGTCAATAAACTTGCGCTTGTTGGCACCACGCTGCACAAACTGCACCACGCCATCACTCTTGGCATAGAGCGTATGGTCCCTTCCACAGCCAACATTCCTGCCCGGATGAAAACGAGTTCCACGCTGACGGACCAGTATATTTCCAGCCAGCACGCTCTCACCGCCGTAGCGCTTCACGCCGAGTCGTTTCGATTCTGAATCGCGGCCGTTGCGGGTACTGCCGCCTGCTTTTTTATGTGCCATTAAAAAATCCTCTGCCGAGTGTGTTTAACCGGTTATGCCGGTTATTTCAACTTCTGTGAAGTTCTGACGATGCCCCATCCGCTTCATGTGATGCTTGCGACGGCGGAACTTGATAATCTCGACCTTTTTGGCACGGCCATGAGCCTTGACTGTGGCGGTCACCTTACTGCCTTCCACCAGGGGGGCACCTACCTTGACATCTGCGCCCTCACCCACCATCAACACCTCGTCAAAATCATAGGAATCGCCCTCATTGGCGTCCAGCGTTTCAACCCGCAGGGTATCTCCCTCGGAGACGCGATACTGCTTACCGCCCGTCTTTATAACTGCATACATTTCAGGAACTCCAGCTACATCCACTGCATTGTCGAAAAAGGCCGCTAATTCTAATGATTGCACCCGGCAAGGTCAATCAATTCCCTTCTGGCGCAAGGCGCCTATCCCCGTTAGACTTGTCAGCACCTCGGCATACAGGGCGCAGGATCCTGAAGCACCCTCTAAACTACACATGCAAACATGCTAAAACTTGTAAATAATCAAAAAGATACGATAGATCTGGGCGCCATCAGGACACTGGTTTCCGATGAAATGTCAGCGGTCGACGTCCTCATTCAGCAGTGTCTGCACAGCGATGTCGCCCTCATCAACCAGTTGTCGCAATACATTATAAATAGTGGCGGCAAGCGTTTACGCCCGATGCTGGTGCTGTTGTCCGCCAATGCCTGCCATTACCAGGGCGACCAGCAGATCAATCTGGCCGCCGTGATCGAGTTTATCCACACCGCAACCCTGCTCCACGATGATGTCGTCGATGCCTCCCAGTTACGGCGTGGCAACATGACAGCGAATGCCGTGTGGGGTAATGAAGCGAGCGTTCTGGTTGGTGATTTTCTTTACTCACGGGCCTTTGAAATGATGGTCAATGCCAACAACATGCGCATTATGGAAATCATGTCGCATACGACCAACACCATTGCTGAAGGCGAAGTGCTGCAGCTACTTAATTGTCATGATGCGGAAACCACCGAGGCGCGCTACATGGATGTGGTTAGCCGCAAGACAGCCCGTCTGTTCGAAGCGGCCGCCCAGATTGGAGCGGTGCTGGGCCAGCAGCCGCTGCAAATCGAAACCGCACTGGCAAACTATGGCCTGCACCTGGGAACAGCATTCCAGTTAATCGATGATGTGCTCGATTACAGCGCCTCACCGGAAGATACCGGCAAGAATGTGGGTGATGACCTGGCAGAAGGCAAGCCAACCTTGCCGCTGATACACGCCATCCACAAAGGCACACCGAATCAGGCCAGACTAATCCGCAAGGCCATAGAGAACGGCGGCCATGAAAACATGCAGGATGTATGTGCAATTATTGAATCAACCGGGGCCATCCCGTACACTGCCCAAGCCGCGCAGCGGCAAGCCGACCTGGCCATAATGGCGCTGAAGCCGCTTGCGGACTCAGCCAGCAAGGAGGCACTATACGGCCTCGCAGAATTTTCTGTTAGCCGTAGTTATTAAGCGGGCAGTAGCGCAGCCTGGTAGCGCACTTCGTTCGGGACGAAGGGGTCGGAGGTTCAAATCCTCTCTGCCCGACCATTTACCAATAACCAAAGCCAGACTGGATTGACTGAGTTGCACCCGGGTCATTTCTCAACCTGTATCACAGTTCAACGGATAACCGCCTGGATACTATGGACGTATAATGGCTAACATTCCTCCAGGTGGTGATCGCAGAAGCCCGCTGGCTTTTGATCGCCGCAAATCCACCATGGTATCTACCCACCTCGAACTTGCTGTCCAAAATGAGCGGTCACCTGGCCGTCTCGCTCAATCTCGAGGAAACCATCCAGAAAGCGCTGGACCTGATCGTCAAGTTCGTCCAGGCCGAGGGTGGCGCACTGTTTTTACTCGAGGAGAAATTCGCAACGCTGGTCTGCAAGGCAAGTGCCGGTCCGGTAGATATACGGGGTATCAGGGTAAAATCCGGCGAAGGCATCGTCGGCCAGTGCGTCACAGAAAATACCAGCCGCATCGTCAAGGATGTACGCCAGGATGCGCAACTTCGATCATTCCGTTGATGAATCGACCGGCTTCCAGACGCGATCGATATTATGCACGCCGATGACCGTGAACAAACAAAAGGTCGGCGCCATTGAACTGGTCAACAAGCGCACGGAAGACGGTCTGTTTTCAGATACCGACCTGTTGATGCTGCAAACACTGGCCTCGGCCGCCGCACTGGCAATTAACAATGCCCATATGGCAGAAGAACTGGTCGAACAGGAGCGCGTCAGCCGCGAACTGGAACTGGCCACGGAAATGCAGCGCAGTCTTCTGCCGGACATACCGGCTGACTCTTTCCCGGTGTTCGGCATCAATCTGCCTGCCAATGAAATGTCGGGTGACTTTTACGACTTCTTTCAACTTGATGACGGCTGTATCTACTTCAGCCTTGGTGATGTCTCGGGAAAAGGCATGGATGCCGCCCTGTTGATGTCAAAAACGGCCAGCCTGTTCCGCTGCCTGGGAAAAACCATACACGAACCCAATGTACTGCTGGCAACCATCAACAGGGAACTGTGCGAGACAGCGATTCATGGCATGTTTGTCACCATGGTCTGCGGTCTGCTGGACACCAGAACAGGCGATGTAACGATAGCCAATGCCGGTCATGAACCACCCTTGATACATGCCCGGGATGGCTACCTTTACAGCACTGCCGGCGAGTGCACCACCACTCGGCATCATGCCGCTGCAGGCTGGAGACAGCGGCATCAGGACCGAGACATTCCACCTGGAGGGCGGCACGCTGTACATCTTTACCGATGGCGTCACCGAAGGCTGCCTGGAGGATGGCAGCCGCCTGGGACAGACAGGCTTCCAGGACATCATCCGGGAACGCGGCGAGCTGCCGATAGCGGCACGTATTGAAGCGGTTGTATCGATTCTGAGCGATACCGGTCGCAAGCGCCATGACGATATCACCTTGCTGGCCGTTGAGGACGCTCGACCTGAACTGCGTCATAATGTTGCCAGCGATGAGCCCGAGATGATCGCCCGCCATACCTTCCCGGCCCGTGCAGATGCACTGCACTCGGTGCGCGAGGTGGTACATAACGCCTGTGAGGCCTGTGGCTGTGCACCGGAAGATGCCACGGATATAATTATTGCGGTAGGAGAAGCCTGCCAGAATGTCGTCCGGCATGCCTACAAGGGACGCGATGCAGGTGATGCTACATTGGAAATATACTGCAAAGACGGCATACTTGAGTTTCGCCTGCAGGATTCAGCACGCCCGGTAGACCGGGAGAAAGTCAAACCGATATGGCCGAAGGAACTGGGACCTGGCGGCCTGGGAGTCTGCCTTATCCACGACATAATGGACAAGGTTGAATACCTTCCGCCTCCGGAAGACCAGGGAAACCTGTTACGCATGGTTAAATCTATCAAGAGAAAAAACAGCAATGAAACATGAAATTCTGAAAAGACACGGGACATCCATTGTCGTGTTTAAAGGCGAAATTGACCTGGACAGTTCCCCGGCCGCAAGAAAAATCCTGCTCAAATATTTTGAAACCACCGGCAACGTGATTGTCGACCTGTCAGGAGTAACCTATATCGACAGCTCCGGTGTTGCCTCACTGGTAGAGGCACTGCAGGCAGCAAAGAAAAATGGCAGCCAGTTCTCGCTGGCTGCAGTCAGCGAACCCACCCGTCGGGTACTTGAACTGGCTCGTCTCGACAAGGTATTTACACTGTATGACAGTGTCGATGAGGCGTTGGGCAATCATGCCTAGATACCCGAATCTCAGAAAAGACACGAATAACAGACACCACTGATTATGCATGAAGCTGGTTGAAAAACTTGGAGGCGACTTTCTATACCTGCTGGAAACAACCGGCAGAATGGGCATATTCTTCGCATCGGCAGTTGCCAACATCTTCAAACCGCCCGTCTCCATTATATGCAATTGTTCGACAAATCTACTTCTTCGGAGCACGCTCCGTCATTGTCATTTTAATTGTCGGCCTGTTTACGGGTATGGTCCTTGGCCTGCAGGGCTACCATAATCTGAAACAATTCGGCTCCGAGGACATCCTGGGCTCTGCCGTTGCCCTCAGCCTGATACAGGAACTGGGGCCCGTACTGACAGCGCTGATGGTGATTGGCCGGGCCGGTTCGGCGATCTGTGCCGAAATCGGCATCATGCGTCACTCTGAACAGATTGATGCCCTTGAATGCATGGCAATCAATCCGGTCAAATTTCTTGTTGCTCCCAAGTTTGTTGCCGCACTGATCTCATTGCCGGTGCTGACATTTATTTTTAATGTCGTCGGTATTTTCGGCGGCTACCTGGCCGGTGTTGTGTTACTTGATGTCGCCGAAGGGGCCTATTTTCAGGGCATGTACAACAGCGTCGAATGGGTCGATATCAGGCTGTGCCTGGTCAAATCCATAATCTTCGGTCTGCTGATTGTATGGATCACCACCTTCAAGGGTTACTTCCTGCACCTCAACCGGACCGGTGTATTCGGCGCAGAGGGTGTCAGCCGCATAACGACGGATGCAGTGGTATTTTCGTCGGTTTCGATCCTGGTCTGGGATTACCTGATCGGCTCAATCATACTTTCGTAACAGGCACAGGGTACACATTGACTGTCACAAGTCGGGAATAGTGATGAAAAAAATCAATCTTGAAATAATCGTGGGCATGTTTCTGCTGGCAGGCTTCATCAGTTTTTCCTGGCTGGCCGTCAAGATGGGCGACATCAACCCGTTCGCAGAAGAGACCTACCCGGTGACGGCCCGTTTCACCTCAATCAGCGGCCTCAAGGAAGGTTCGATCATCGAGCTCGCCGGGGTCATTGTCGGCAAGGTCAGTCGCATCGAACTGGACACCGGTGATTATGAAGCGATCGTGCACCTGGATATCGACAAACGGGTCGAACTGCAGGACGACAGTATCGCTTCCATTCGCACCGCAGGTATTATCGGTGACAAATTCATCAAGCTGACACCCGGAGGCTCGGAAATCATCCTTGAGGCCGGCGATGAAATTGATGAAACCGAACCGTCCATCAGCCTGGAAGAACTGGTCAGTAAATACATTTTCGACACCAAATAGAAACCGCTACCAATAACCATGATGAACAAACTCCTGCTTGCATTCCTGATCTGCCTGCTGCCACTGACAGTACACGCAGCTGAATCTCGCAGGGACTTTTTAGAGGACCTGGATGCACAACCTGCAAGCAGCGAAGAAATCGCTCCACCAGTACTCGAAGAGATGGAAAGCGACGGCACGGGGGCGGAAAGCCCGCCTTTCATGGACGACGACGATCTTTCCTTTCTGGATGAAGAAGATGATGTAATAGAAGTCTATGACCCCCTGGAAAAATTTAACCGCGGCATGTTCTGGTTCAATGACAAGGCCTACTTCTATGTAATGAAGCCTGTTGCAAAGGGCTGGCGCTGGCTTGCACCGGAACCACTGAGGCTCGGCATCAGGAATTTTTTCTCCAACCTGAGAGCGCCGGTACGGATCATCAATGCTGCCCTGCAAGGCAAGTTTCGCGATGCAGGTAATGAACTGACCCGCTTTGGCGTGAATACAACACTGGGAATCGGTGGCCTGTTTGACCCTGCAAAAGAACATTTCGGCATCGACAGAAAGCTGGAAGACACCGGCCAGACACTGGCGCATTACGGTGTTGGCCCGGGGCCCTACCTGGTATTACCGTTCCTTGGACCCTCTAATTTCAGGGACGGCGCTGGCCTGCTGGGTGATTACTACATCAGTCTGGTGCCGGTAGTGTTTGAACACCGTGGCTACTGGATTGCCCTTTCCACCGATGTGATCAACTTCCTGTCAATCGACAAGGATACCTATGAAGGTATCAAGAGAGATACACTCGACCCTTACCTGTTCCTGCGTGATGCCTATGGACAGTATCGCCTGAATCAGATAAGAAACTAGGCATCATCCTAAATGCACATTTGTTTCAAGAGGCAGACAGTATGTTAAAACGATTATTACTTTTACTCGTGACTGGATTCACACTGGGATTTACCGTGACCTCACTAGCGGGAAACTCACCCACTGATGACATACGTGCGTCGGTAGACACTATTATCTCCATCCTCAATGACGAGCAACTGGACCACGCGGGCAAACGCTCGAAAATAACTACTGTTGTCTATAAACGTTTTGATTTTCGCGCCATGTCCCAGCGCACTCTTGCCACCAACTGGAAAAACACCACTGCCGAGGAGAAGAATAAATTTGTTGACCTGTTTTCAAAACTGATTGAGAACAGCTATATTGGAAAACTGGATTCGTATACGAACGAGAAAGTAAATTACACCGGTGAAAAGGTGGATGGCAAGAAAGCCGTCGTTGAAACCCTCATCATCACAACCAGCGCCGATATACCTGTCGACTACCGGGTATACCGTAAGGACGGCGAATGGCTGATTTATGATGTCATCATCGAAGGCGTCAGCCTGATCAGTAACTACCGCAGTTCCTATCAGGAGATAATGAAGAACGAGGGTTTTGAAGGACTGCTGGCAAAAATGCAGGCAAAGATCGACGAACTGGCCAGCACATCCTCGTAGCCTTTGCCGGCAGAACCATTGGCCAGCCAGGCTAGATGCGTTGCTCGTTCCGGTCAGCGGTCAGACGTGCGAGGTATTCATCCGCATTGACGGCCTCGTCCCTGGGGCGTCGATTAATCATGTCCTGTATTACCTCATTGTCGCTGTGTCGAATCTCATCAACAGTGCCGGTCATCAGTACACGGCCCTGTCCGAGCACGGTAATCCTGTCTGCAATCTTGAAGGCACTCTCCAGCTCATGCGTGACCACAACGATGGTTACCTTCATGGCCTCCTTGAGGCGCAATATCAACTCATCCAGTTCTGCAGAAACAACCGGGTCAAGCCCGGCAGACGGCTCGTCAAAAAACAACAGGCTGGGATCCATGATAATGGCACGGGCCAGCGCCGCCCTCTTCAACATACCGCCAGAGAGTTCCGATGGCATCAGGTCTTCAAAACCGGCCAGATTCACAACCTCGAGTTTCATTCGGGACATGATGCGGATAGTGCTTTCATCCAGTTTGGTGTGGTGCCTGAGCGGTAACTCAATGTTCTCTGCAACTGACATCGACCCCAGCAAGGCCCCGCCCTGAAAAGCAACACCGATCTTGCGCCGGATTGCGTATAACTCGCGGTTGCTGACCCTGGTGATATCCTTGCCGAAGATATGAATACTGCCGGAGGTTGGCTTGTTCAGTCCCAGCAAATTGCGCATCAAGGTTGTCTTGCCCGAGCCACTTCCACCCATAATCACCATGATCTCCCCGGCACGAATATCCAGGTTGATGTCTTTGAGAATTGCCCGATCACCATAATCCATGTACAGGTTTCTCACCTCAACCACATTCTCGGGATTTTTTTCATTCATGGCGAATCTCTCTGCTCAATCATGGGCTCATCAACAGGGAAGTCTTACCGGGAGACATCCTGTTCCTTGGCCCTTTCCCAGTAATAGTCCAGCGTATCCAGATCTGTTTCGGATAATTTCTGTCCGGCTACCTGCAGGTATTCCTCCACCTGCTGAAAGCGGCGCATGAATTTACTATTCCCCTTACGTAAGCGCCACTTCAGGATCTACGCCCGCATGCCGGACGAGATTAACGGCCGCAAACAACAGGTCACCGGCTTCATCCGTCAGCGCATCGATACCTGCATGGCTGTTGATCTCATCGTTCAATTCTTCCAGTTCTTCTTCAACCTTTTCGGACACCCCGTGAATACTTGGCCAGTCAAAGCCTGCTCGCGAGGCACGTCTCTGAAGCTTGTAGGCCCGTGTCAATGCAGGCAGTGCCAGCGGCACACCGTCCAGTACGCTTTTCTGTTTGCCACGTTCCCGATCCTTGTGGCGTTCCCATGCCCGAGTCTGCGCCTGCGCATCCTCAATCACTTCATCGGCGAACACATGCGGATGACGACGTACCATTTTTTCACAGATATCCGAAACGACATCATTGAAATCGAACCAGCCGCACTCTCGTGCCATTTGCGCGTGATAAACCACCTGAAAGAGCAGGTCACCGAGCTCTTCCTGTAACGCAGTGGAATCATTACGCTCGATGGCATCGACCACTTCGTACGCCTCTTCCAGGGTATAGGGCGCAATTGACCGGAAATTCTGCTCCAGATCCCAGGGACAACCTCCCTGTGGATCACGCAGTCGCTCCATGATATCCAGCAAGGTATCAATCGTTGCCGGCGAAGGGGCATCGCTGACCATCAGATTCTCTCCTGATGCATCAAGGCTCCGGACGGTGTATGACCGTACACATAGCACTTCATCAGGTCAGGATTAAGATTGATTGAAGCCCGCAACACAAGCAGCTTGCACAAAACAATCCTGGGCACGTTGCCCCACACCCATGATCTCTGAAGCTATGAGCCTGATGCAAAAACTAATGTACGCCACCATCCATGGCAGATATGACCTCGTCCTCAAGCTGGATGCGTTCGGCAATACACTCACCCAGGTTGGATAAATCAACAGCAAGAAACTCAACACTGTTGTCCAGGGACATGGACTCGTATTTATCGTTAAAGCGCAGGATCTGGTCAGTGGTTTCTATGATCTTCGGGTAGACCTCATCCGCAACAGACAGGACTGAGGATCGGCGTTCACGGTTGTCTGAAAGATAGCGGTACAACTGAAAGTGAGCACTGGCGGTATAGTCGATCAAGGCCTCGCAAAATGCCCGCAGCGCCTTTTCCACAGATGGCTCAGGGTTGAATGGCTGGCGACCGGCCAGCTCTGTGAGTAGCATTAGCGTCGCGTTGCGTGATGACACCAATGCGTCAAGTTTTTCACGCGATCTTTGGCGACGATCGACGCCACCCGGATATTTTGCTCCCATTTTCTGCTCCTGCCTTGATTTCCATGACAATTTTTTTATGCCGTAGCCGGTCCCGTGTTGATGGCATCTGCTGTCTTTCGACAGTGGTTGCCATTGTAGCAGAGACCCGTAAGAAGTCTCCCCGTTATGATCACCTCGTGCAACTTGCTCGTACAAATGGTTACGATTTTAGTCGCTTAGAGCAGTAGAGCCTACCGCAAACAGAAACTCCCATGAAAAATTCATGTGAATAAAGCGCCTCACCACACCAGTATACCCACATCAGGATAGTTTATAATTAAACTACTGATTTATATTGCTTTTATGTGGTATTGTTATACAACTTAACGGGTATAAATCTTGACTAAAAGACTCAACTATTACTACTATATACACACGATAACCGCTGGTTTAGGCTTACAAGTCCAGCACCGGAGCATTGGAAAATTTGGAATCAGGATACGGACCAGCGCTACCGGGAGTGATAACAAGCAGTACCGTATTCATTGAGGTTTAATTATGAAGTTATCAACAAAAGGCCGCCATGCTGTCACAGCAATGATGGAACTGGCGCTACAGCACAAGAAAGGACCGGTCACACTGGCTGATATTTCTGCCCAGCAGGCCATCTCGATTTCTTATCTTGAACAGCTGTTCGCACGCCTCCGCCAGCACGGTCTGGTCACTGGCATGCGAGGCCCCGGTGGTGGCTACTGCCTTGCTCGTCCGGCGTCTGAAATCTACCATTGCCAGCATCCTGGCAACGGTTGATGACGTCACCCGACGCGAAGAGCAGCCGCACACCCAGAGCGAAGTTCCTGCAGGTGCACAGATGTGGATGCGTTTGAGTAACCGCATCTATGACTACCTCGACAGTATCACGCTGGAAGAAGCCATTGAGGCATCAACCAGTGACGCAGAAACCTCCGCTGTTTGGATCCGGATTCCGGCAGACAGCGGCGTAAACAAGCACAGTAAAATCTATCAGGAGAATCGGTAATGGCGTATAGCGATAAAGTACTGGACCACTACGAAAACCCGCGGAATGTAGGCTCTTTCGACAAGGCTGACAAACAGGTCGGTACCGGCATGGTAGGTGCGCCGGCCTGTGGTGATGTTATGAAGCTTCAAATCAAGGTCGGAGACAACGGTATTATCGAAGATGCCAGGTTCAAGACTTATGGTTGTGGATCGGCCATCGCTTCAAGTTCATTGTTGACGGAATGGGTAAAGGGCAAGACCCTCGACGAGGCCCGTGAAATCAAGAATACCGATATCGCGGCTGAGCTCGCACTGCCACCCGTGAAGATTCACTGCTCGGTACTGGCGGAGGATGCCATCAAGGCAGCCATACAGGATTACCAGGGCAAGTCTGGTAGCGTGCAGCAGGCAGCCGAAGGCTGAACCTGTCAGACAGTAACAGACGACGGGGCCGAATGGCCCCGTTTTTCATTTCACAGCCGCAGTAATCCAACGACGCGATACCTTAAACCCCAGGGGCACATGGATATGCAGACACCGGTAACTCGACTCTATCCTGCACCTTTCGGCCAATACCCGCTGAAGGGACTTTACCTGCAGCATCGACTGCATATGAAAGGGCAGCCAGATGCCCCCTGTGTCTACAGTAATTTTATTACTTCGCTGGATGGCCGTATTTCCCTGGGTGACATTGAACATACAACGCACACCGTTCCTGCCGCGACGGCAAACCCTCGCGACTGGCAGCTCTATCAGGAACTTGCCGCGCAGGCCGAATTGCTGATTACCAGTGGTCGCTACTTTCGGCAGAGTCTCATTGGCGAGGCACAGGATCAGCTGCCGGTTGGTAATCAGGCAGAATTTCAGTATCTCCGTGAGTGGCGTCTGGCACAGGGCTTGCGCGAACAACCGGATGTCGCCATTCTCAGCAGCAGTCTGGATATCCCGATCGCGGCACTGGAACCCTACCGGCATCGCCACATCCTGGTCATTACCGGTGAAACATCAGATCAGGCCAGGGTGGAAATACTGCAGCAATCAGGAATCGAGGTGCTACGCGCCGGGGCCGGGAACCGGGTAGAGGGTGGCCGGGCAATCTCGCAGCTGGCGAAATCAGGATACCGGAGTATATACGCGATAGCCGGACCGGCAGTTTTCTATACCTTGCTTGAGGCAAATGTCATTAACCGCCTGTACCTGACGATCACCCAGCAACTACTGGGTGGAGACATATTTGATACCCTGACACGGGGTCCATTGCTGACGCCTGCCCGGGGACTGTCTTTAGTCAGCCTGTATCACGACCCCTACGCACCCGCCGAAGCCGGCGGCCAGCTGCTCGCTGTCTTTGAGCCACAGAGTTAACTCTCTTGACCCACAATACCGTCTTTACAGCTATTCAAGACACTCCCGCAGACAACGCCGGATAGTCGAACGTGCAACCACCCTGCCCTGGTTGATCCCCTCACAACGACGGGCCTCGCGAATCCAGGCCGCGGCACTGTTAACCAGTTCCGGCCAGAACGGGTAGGTCCGGCATTGAACCGGACGAACGCTATACACCCGGCACTTGCCGCTGGTATCCAGAAAGATACAGCGTTCATCGGGCCCGGATGCCAGTACCCGTTCCCCATTATCCAGACGTTGCAGGTAGCGACGCCGGAACCAGCCGCGCGACAGTTGCAGAGAGGCGCGAATCCTTTCAGACTCTTCGTTACTCAGGTACACATAATAATCGCCGGCAGTGGCGCAGCATTGACCACACTGCGTGCATGAAAATCGCAACGGCTGCTTGCATGTAAAATGGCTGCACCGACCTCACCCCCGAGAGGAAAACCACATTGTCTCATACCACCCGATCAATATACCAAGGCCGGATACTCCAGCTTGGTATTGAATCCCTGACCCTGCCCAATGGCAAGACACTGGATCTTGAAATAGTGCGCCATCCCGGAGGGGCCGCCGTGGTGGCGGTGGATGAGCGGCAACACGTTTGCCTGTTGCGCCAGTACCGGCACGCCAGTGGTGGCTGGCTGTGGGAACTGCCGGCTGGCAAACTGGAGGTGAATGAAGATCCGCAGACAACAGCAAAACGCGAGCTGCTTGAAGAAGCCGGCATACAGGCTGAGCAATGGGAACCCCTCGGTGACATCCTGGTGACACCGGGCTTCTGCGATGAGGTCATTCACCTGTATCTTGCGCGCGGGTTAACACAGCTGGCTGCACAGCCGCAGACACACGAGGTGATAGAGGTACACTGGATCCCCTTCGAACAGGCAATGGCCCGGGTATTCGATGGCACCCTGCGGGACGCCAAGACCATGCTTGGCCTGACACTGTCGGAAAAACTTCTCAGGTGCTAACAGACAGATGAGTTGCTGCTTGTGCAAGTTTTTCATCAGGATTTGCAGCATCATTTTATGTTAATGTCCAGCAATACAATAACCTCGTCAGCCATCGTATCCATATGATCTATTGCAGTAATTGCGGTAATCGGGTAACCGAAAAGATCCCGGCTGGTGACGATCGACCACGCCATGTATGTGATGCCTGCCATACCGTGCATTACCAGAATCCGAAAATCGTGGCCGGCTGTATACCCGCATGGGATAACCGTGTATTGCTGTGCCGCCGCGCCATCGAGCCACGCTATGGCCTGTGGACACTGCCTGCCGGCTTCATGGAGAACGGTGAATCAACCGAACAGGCGGCAGCAAGGGAGACCTGGGAAGAAGCCTGCGGCAAGGTCACCGACCTGGCGCTCTACGGTGTATTCAGTATCCCGCACATCAATCAGGTCTACATGATGTTTCGTGCACAGCTGGAAACAGAGGAATTTCAGCCGGGGGTCGAAAGCCTTGATGTCCGGCTGCACGAGGAACACGAAATACCCTGGGAAGAACTGGCCTTCCCGGTCGTCAGACTCACCCTTGAACGTTACTTTAAAGATATCAGGACCGGCCACTTTCCGGTGCTATGTCGAAAACATCGCACGACACCCTGCGCGGAAGCAATAGAACCGTCGACTCACGAGGAGAAGCCATGTACAGACACGTCCGGACACTTGCACTAGGCCTGTTAATTCACAGCATGCCTGCTTATGCCATTGAAATCGAGGGTGTTGAAGTAGCGGAAACAATACCATCCGCCGACAGCAGACACCACGCTGCTACTGAACGGTGCCGGCCTGCGGGAAAAATTCTATATAGACATTTACATCGGGGCTCTCTATCTGCAGGCGAAAACAGCGGATGCCAGCGCCATACTCAGTGACGATGGGCCGGCCAGTGTCCGGATGCACATTCTCTACAATGAAATCAGCAAACAAAAGTTAACCGATGGCTGGATGGACGGGCTGGATGCCAATCTTTCAAAAGACGAATTACAGGCAATCCAGCCGCGGCTGGACGCATTCAACGAACTGTTCACCACCGTACATAAAGGTGATGTCCTGAGTATCGAATATACACCTGACAAGGGCACAGAAGTTCGCATCAATGGCGAATGGCGTGGAGCCGTTAAAGGAAATGACTTCTTTCGCGACTTGCTGAAAATCTGGTTAGGCCCGAATCCGGTCAGCAAGTCACTCAAGCAGGACATGCTGAACAGCAACTAGTCAAGCGCTCAACACAATGCGAGGCGTATTCCTTGATAGTGCTACAATAGACCGGCATGATCTTGATCTGGACGCCCTGAAATCGAGCCTGCCCGAGTGGTCGATGTACAACACAACACCGGTCGATGAGGTCGGACACAGGATACGGAATGCAGACATTGTTATCAGCAACAAGGTCAGACTGGACCGGGAGACACTAGAATGCGCCAGTTCCCTTAAACTGGTTTGCGTGGCAGCCACCGGAACCAACAATGTTGACCTGCAAGCCGCTGCGGAACACAACATAACCGTGTGCAACGTCCGTGGTTATGCCACTACCTCGGTGGTAGAACATGTTTTTTCCCTGATACTGGCCCTCACCCGCCATCTCCATGATTACCAAACCGCAGTCAAGGAAGGAAAGTGGCACGCTGCTGAGTCATTTTGCCTGCTGGACTACCCTGTCAGGGAACTGGCAGGCCGGACCCTGGGCATTATCGGCTACGGAAAACTGGGTAAGGCAACCGCTACCATGGGCAAGGCATTTGGAATGAACATAGTGGTTGCACAGCGCCCGGGGGGCACACCACAGGCAGGTCGCACCCCACTGGAGCAGCTGCTGACAGTAGCCGACGTTATCAGTCTGCATTGCCCGCTTTCCGACACGACTCGCAACCTGATAGACCGGCGTGAATTCTGCCCTGATGGGCAAAGGATGCCCTGCTGATAAATACTGCCCGTGGCGGCATCGTCAATGAAACAGCATTGAGACGGGCATTACAGTCCGGGCAAATAGCCGGTGCCGCGAGTTGATGTTCTGAGTGAAGAACCACCGACGTCAGGGCAATCCCTTGCTGGACGAGCCAATACCGAACCTGATTGTTACTCCGCACGTTGCCTGGACAGGCATGAATGCCCGACAATCACTCATCAATGAGCTCACTGAAAATATTCATGCCTTCCTGAATGGCAAACCGCGCAACGTGGTACATGCATGAGCGACGAGTCGATTTAAATAGCGTGTCTTTATCAAGCAGCGACATCAAAGAACAACCTTGTCAGCATTCGGGAACGCATGCGCATTGCAGCGACAGGTGCCGGACGCGACGTCAACCACATACGACTGGTTGCAGTTACCAAGTACATGCCTCCCGAACTACGTTCGCGCGGCCATGTCGGCAGGGCAACACTGCTTCGGCGAGAACACCCTGCAGGGTGCACGCAGCAAGCAGGCATTGCTGGATGATCCACTAAACGAATGGCACTTTATCGGGCACCTGCAATCCAATAAGGCAAAATCGATCCCGGAGAATTTTGAGTGGCTGCACACGCTTGACAGTCTCAAACTCGCCAACAAACTGTCTGCTGGCGCCATTCGGTCAGATAACACGTTGAATGTGCTGCTGCAGGTCAACATTGCCAATGATCCTGGAAAATATGGTCTGTCCGTAGCGTCGATCTATCCGTTCGTTGATGAGCTGTTACAAACCGATCTGGCTGGCATCCGTTTGCGCGGGCTGATGACCATCGGCCGCCGTAATGCCAGCGCGGATGAGACACGTGCGGATTTTGCTGCCCTGCGTAAACTCGGTGAGGCTTGTGCGGAACGCTTTGATGCCCACCACTTCACTGAGCTCTCAATGGGAATGAGCAATGATTTCGAGATAGCCATCGCCGAAGGAGCCACCATCATACGTGTTGGCAGCGCTATTTTCGGGCAGCGCACACCGTTACTCATGTCAATTATGATTAATTCCTAGCATACTATTGTATTTAATACATATATTTATTCTGAATTCCGATAATAGCCATACCTCTATCGAGATTTATTTGACTGCCAATTCCAGTACAATGTGCTCCGGAATCACCCGCGCTACGAAGCGCATCCACACTTGCGAGGTCTCAGCATGGTAGAACTGCATGGAACAAGTTCCATATGGATAGTCGGTGTACTGGGTATCCTGCTGGGCATTGGACTGGGCAGTATCGTGACCTACGCCCTCGCCAGCCGCAACAACCGGAACCAGAACCTGCAGGCTGAACTGGACCAGCTCGTTGAACAATTTGCTGATTATCGCGAGCAAGTCGGCCAGCACTTCATGCACACCTCGGATCTTGTACAGGAGATGACCCGTAGCTACCGGGCCGTTTATGAACACCTGGCCACCGGTGCATACCATCTGTGCAGTGAACAGACAGACACACCAACACTGGGACACCGGTCACCGGATGCACTGGCAGCTGCCAGCGCAATGCCCAACAGACGACCCTGAGTACGATGAACTGGCCGAACTCTCCAGTCTCAGGGAAGATATTGACTCATTATTGAATGACTCACCCCGGTTCTCAAAAGTTGATGTGCGAATCGAAGAGGATGAGCAGAAGTCGATAAAGCATTGAAGTCCAGGCCAGCGGTACTTGGAAACAATCAGTCCTTGCCCTTTTCTTCATAGGGCGCCATAACAGACTAGAGTTCACTCCAGGACTAAACGCCGTTCAGTCACACTCAGATCAGCCACTTCTGCAAACACCTTGCCCAGCTCTCAGTACAGAAATATAAACGGATACACGTTCACAGCCGTGGCTGCACAAGGTCTCCACGCACCGTTCAACGTTACTGTCCGTTACGGCCATACCTCTGTACCTACTCCCTTATTAATACCCTGCAGTTTACGTCGATTTTTGCATTTCAGTAGCGGTTCACAGTTTTATCCGGTTGCAGATCCCAGGCAACCGTACGTATACCAACCCTCCAGCGACTAACCATGTTCCCGCGGCCGATCCGATGCTGGATCATTATATTGCCGGGTTCCACCGAGCAACGCCCAGTCGTCTATACTGGTTACTGTTCTGCAGGGACCTGCATATCCGCCTCCAGCACTTCATCAACAGCCTGCACCATATTCCTGAGTGTTCGCTCGCCAAGCGCGGCTTGCTGGGCCGTATTCAGTTCCGACACAAGCTGGCTCAACCGCCTTTACAGTTGTGAGTTGCTGCAGGCCCAGCAACCGGCTCTCGCTCGATGATCGCACATCAGCCAACACATCAATGAGGCGTATCTGATCCAGGTCATGCAGTGGCAGGTAGACCCGTATACCCTCATTGTCAATCTCAATCAGGTAGCCTGCAGCGACGAGTATACCGAGCAGTGCGATGCACCGGTTCACCAGGCAAATCAAGGTAATCAACAAGACGATCGAACGACCAGGCTGACTTGTCATGGAAATAGTTATACCCGACCAGGTACATGAGCTGCAGCGCAAGCTGCTCACGCATGCGATTGCTGAGTACGACAGGTTCCCGGTGCAGCGTCATGTACTTCGGGTGCTGCACAAAGTAGGCGATCTGCGAACCCACCAGCAGGATCAACCAGCTCAGGTACATCCAGATCAGCAACATGATCACGATGGCAAAACCCGAATATATCGCCGCATACTTTGAAGACGACGCAATGAATGCCGCAAATCCCCAACCGGTAATTTTCCACACTACACCCGCGATCACACCACCCATCAGGGCCGCAGTAAACTGCACATGCGTATTCGGAATGAAGATATAGATAAGGGTGAATGCCAGGCACACCAGTACGTAGGGAACCAGCTTGCTGCCGTAAAGCATCAGGGTGCCAAATGGTTCGATTGAAGCCAGTTGTTGAGCTGTCTCCGTATTCAACACCATGGCCGTAAAACCAATCGCACTGAATATGAGTACCGGTCCTATCAGCGTAACGCTAAGATAGTTACTGATACGTTGAGAAAGCGACCGCAGATGATCAATCTGCCAGACGAAATTGAAGGCAGACTCGATTTTCTGCAACAAGGCAATAACAGTGTAGATCAGCAGCACAACACCGACCGAACCCAGCACACCGACTTTCACGTTTTCAACAAAGCCGACAATCCTGTCGGTAATCTCAACTCCATTTGTGCCAAGCGGTGTCAGCAGATTATAAAGCAGAGGCTCGATCCTGTTATGGACACCGAATCCCTTGAGCACAGAAAAGCTGACAGCGAGCAAGGGCACAATCGACAACAGCGTGGTGTATACAAGGCTCATGGCACGGAGATTCAGCTGGCCGCCCATCAGTTCCTTCACCAACAGGCTAAATACACGGGATACGAACACCAGATAGCGGCGCACATCCGGTCAGCTCGCGCAAATCATCATCCCAGACAAAGACGTTTAGACGCGCAAGCAAGTTATCGAAATCCGTTACCCATTCACTTGACCCCTTACGCAAGCACAAGCACGCTGTTACCCGTATACCAGGACATGAACATTTCACCGCGTTGGCTGCCATTTAGACAGCTTAATGCTGCCTGATTTCAGCTGGATAATACTGCATCATATCATCAACCATAGCACCTCAACGAATCCCTCCAGCGACGTTTATGCGGCTGTGTCAGCGGTTAAAGATAAGACCCTGATCGCCGATACGACTGCAAGAATCATCACCCCAGCACAGGCGGAGTAATGAACGACGAATCAGTCAAGAAGCAACGGTTATTAATTGTTGATGACTCCAAGGTTATCCGGGTCACGGCACGAAAAATCCTGCAGGATCATTTCGAGACAGTTGAAGCAGTCGATGGCGAAAATGCATGGGAATATCTCAACAACTCCGAACCGTTTTCCCTGGTTGTCTCTGACCTGACCATGCCAAAGCTGGATGGATATGGTCTGCTAGAACGCATAAGAAGCTCCCACCTCCCGCAGATCAGGGATCTCCCTGTCATTGTTATTACCGGTTCCAATGATTCTGAATCGACCAAGGCCCGCGCAACGCAAGCAGGTGCCACCGATTTTATAGGCAAACCATTCGACTCCGTTCATCTGCTTGCCCGCACCCAGGCACATGCCAGTGCGCATACAGCCAAACCAGACACTGACAAAAGAAAACATCGGACTCGAATCGCAGTCGCTGACGGACCCGTTCACCGGGCTGCCCAACGAAGCCGCCTTTATGGACCACAGTTACCAGCAGCTCTCCTACGCTGTACGCCACAAAACCAGTCTGGCTGTTTTTCGCATTGAAATTGATGATTTTGGTGACATGTTCAAGCAAGCCATGGCAAGGATATATCAGAGTCAATCATTAAATCAGTCGCGACGGTACTGCAATCAGGTATTCGACATGAAGACATGGCAGCACGTGTCGGTACCGCACGTTTTTCCCTGCTACTGCCGGGCATGAACACTGCCGGCATTCGTAACCTGGCTGACCGGATTAACCGCGACATCAGTGCACGAATCCTGAAGCAGGGTGAACACAGAATTCGTTATACCGTCAGCATTGGTGTTGCTGCACCCGAGATTCGTCGCGACACCCGTTTTGATGAACTGCTGTCGATAGCCGATAGCAGACTTGTTTACGCCATCGCCCAGGGTGGCAACCAGGTGGCATTCGAAGATCCCGGACATGTAGTACAGACATCACATAAACAGCTATCTGAGCTGGATACAACCATGGTCTTGCAGGATGAAACCATCCACGCAATGATCAACCAGTGTGTCGAGGCTGATGTCGAGCGCGAGGAAGTCAACCTCGCCAGTGCCGGGCCATTAATGGACGTTCAGGAAATTACGCTGGATGAGGTAGCCGCGGTTGAATCACTTCTCAGACGCGAGCAGGATGATTTGCCAAGCATGTTTGCTGGCCCGGTACCTGAAACAGCCTCGTCAGTAACCCTCAACAACACGCAAGCTGACAGCCGTTTGAATGCATTTTCAGGGCAGATTAACTCCCCGTTCATCCACGATGCAGATGATGACGAAACCATTATCATCACTGCGCCCTACGATATATTCAACCCTGCTGATGAGATCCAGGCAGCAAGGCAACAGGTTAAAAATACAGTACCTCAGGATTCCCCGCCCTCCGTGGATTCGAGCGCCGAAGACCACACAAGCAAAAATGGTAACAACGACGCATCTGAGGTAGCCGAAGTCGCCAGCATCGCCTTGACAGAAGCAATGAATGAAACCGTCACAAAGAGGCGAGCGGGTATTTTCCGACGTACACTGAACTTCTTGTTCCGCCGTTCCAGACAGCGCGGCTGACGCCGGGTTCCGTCAAGCCATCTGATTCACCCCGTGGCCAGTCATACTGGCCACGTAGTTATCAGTTACCCGATTTAGGAATATAATGGCGTGCCGTTTGCCGTCATGTACCGCACGTAGCCAGGAACCAATGAATGCCATCCTTTGATATTGTTTCAGAAGTCGATCTGCATGAACTCAGCAACGCCGTCGACCAGACCAACCGCGAGGTCGGCAACCGCTTCGATTTCAAGGGCTCAAATGCACGTGTGGAGCAGAAAGAATCGGTACTTACCGTGCATGGCGAGAATGAATTCCAGATTCGACAGGTACTCGACATCATGCACATGCGCATGGCAAAGCGCGGAATAGAGCTTGCGTCCCTGTCAGAAGGCGAAATTCACACCAGTGGCAACAAGGCCACCCTGGTGATCAATGTATTGCAGGGCATTGATCAGGATTCTGCCAGAAAGCTGATCAAGAAAATCAAGGAATCAAAACTGAAGGTTCAAAGCAGTATCCAGGGTGACAAGGTTCGCGTCACCGGCAAGAAACGTGACGATTTACAGAATGTTATCAGTCAGTTGGACAGCTACGGCCTGAAGCAACCCCTGCAAACCATCAACTTCAGGGATTAACCTGACGACGCATTATTGCCGCCCGCCCTAGTGATGCATTGACGAGTGCAGACTTACCTCAAAGTAGATTAGAATACCTCGACCCAACCAAGACAGGTTACTCGCGTTTACAATGACACTATCAACCCAGGCCGATTCACACACCCAATACATCAAAAAAGACAGTTATACCCACGCGGAACTGCTCGAATGCGGGCATGCCCGGATGTTTGGGCCAGGCAATGCTCAATTGCCATTACCCCCCATGCTGATGTGTGACCGCATCATCCAGATCAGCGAAAACGGTGGCGCGCACGGCAAGGGGCACATCATTGCCGAACTGGATGTAAAACCGGATCTGTGGTTTTTCGACTGCCATTTTGAAGGTGACCCGGTAATGCCTGGTTGCCTGGGTCTGGATGCCATGTGGCAACTGGTCGGATTTTACCTCGGCTGGGCTGGCAGCCCGGGACGTGGCCGGGCCCTTGGTGCCGGTGAAGTCAAATTTACCGGACAAGTAACACCGAAAAACACTTTAATCACCTACCGCATTGACATGAAGCGCGTCATCCAGCGCAAGCTCAACATGGGCATTGCCGACGGCATCATGGAAGTCGATGGCCGGAAAATCTATCACGCTAGCAGTTTGCGCGTAGGTCTGTTTACCTCAACCGAAAATTTTTAGGATCATCATCATGCGTCGCGTTGTCATCACCGGACTTGGCGTTGTTTCAAGTCTTGGAAATAACAAACAGGAAGTAACCAGTTCTCTCAGAGAGGGCAAATCCGGTATCGAATACATACCGGAATATAAAGAACTTGGTTTTCGCAGCCATGTAGCAGGTACTCTCCATATTGATACCGAGGCGTTGATTGATCGCAAGCTGCGCCGTTTTATGGGCAATAGTGCCGCCTACAACTATATTGCCATGCAAGAGGCCATTGAGGATTCCGGGCTTGCAGATAACATGATATCCAATGTTCGCACCGGCCTGATTGCCGGCTCCGGTGGCGCGTCCACAGAGAATGTCTCCCTCGCCATCGACACCCTGCGGGAAAAAGGTCTGCGACGGGTTGGCCCGTACATGGTGCCGCGCACCATGTCGAGCACCAATTCTGCCTGTCTGGCAACGCCATTCAAGATACTCGGCGTCAACTACTCAATCAGTTCTGCCTGTTCCACCAGTGCGCATTGCATTGGCAATGGCTACGAACTCATCCAGTTTGGCAAACAGGATATTGTGTTTGCCGGCGGCGGTGAGGAACTGCACTGGACACTGACACTGATGTTCGATGCCATGGGTGCACTCTCCTCCAAGTACAATGACACACCCGAAACGTGCATCACGCCCCTATGACGCGACCCGTGACGGTTTCGTCATAGCCGGCGGTGGTGGCATGGTGGTGCTCGAAGAACTGCAACACGCGCAGGCACGCGGCGCCAGGATCTATGCCGAACTGGTCGGTTACGGCGCAACTTCCGACGGCTATGACATGGTTCAGCCCTCGGGTGAGGGCGCAGTACGCTGCATGCAGCAGGCATTATCAACGGTCAATGAACCGGTTGACTATATCAACGCACATGGCACCAGCACCCCGGTTGGCGACATGCGTGAACTGGAGGCAGTGCGCACCGTGTTTGGCGACAACATTCCAAAGATAAACTCGACCAAGTCGCTGTCCGGCCATTCGCTGGGAGCCGCTGGCGTACACGAAGCCATCTACTCGTTGCTGATGATGCAGGAAGATTTTCTAAGCGCATCAGCCAACATCACCGAACTCGACCCGGCTGGAGCCGGCTTCCCGATCATACGCGAGCGCATTGATAATGCCGGGACCAATATCATGATGTCCAACAGCTTTGGATTTGGCGGCACCAATGCAACGCTGATCTTCAGGCGCTGGCAGGACAGCTAGTTACTGCTACTTCAGCAACATCGGACTGCGCGAGGCGCGCCAGCGCTGGAATGTCGGGTATTTGCGGTAACCACCGCTGAGGATATAGTCGAGCACGTTACGCAAACGGTAGAACTGCACCACGGAATCCACACGCATGATTTCACGACCATTCTGGTCAAAGAATATCAATGTCGGCGTGTAAAACAGGCCCAGCTGTTCTGCCCATTGTTTTGCAGTCAGACGCTCCCCTGACGGCGTCATGACCGGAGTATCCGACCAGAATGGCAGCTGCACAACTTCCATTTGCTCAAGCCTGGCCACAATCTCAGGGTCCTGCAATGGGCCGGTATGCAACACATCACAGGCGTGACAGTTCCCCTGTTCAAAAAATACAACCAGTGGCTGCTCACCCGGTAGTACACGCCGATCCAGCATATAGGGTCCCGGCAGGAACAACGGCTCGTCTATGAGATCACCGGGTTCAAACACCAGCGGCACATCGGCACGCGCCAGGTATTGACGGAAATTCTCATCCTTGTAGTGCCCGTCAGCGACGATATTCCAGTGCCGCACGAAAACGATACGGCGGGTAATATCCGCGCAGGCGCAACACCGCTTTACCATCCGTATTGTAGAAGATCAGTGATGGAGTAAAGTTGGTCTGGTCGCGAATTGCCAGCGCACTCTCGGTCATTTCCTCACCATTCAGATCGATCACCGTGCGATCACCGTGGATGTCAATGCCGATGACATCGAAATGTTCGCGTATATAGCTCCGGATATCCCCGGCCTCCAGATCCACCTCCAGGAACTGCCTGCAGTAGGCGCAGTATTTTTGTCCGAAATAAACAATCAGTCCCTGCTTGCCCGCCTCACGAACCTCCTCTATGTCTTCATGCAGGTCGAGGAAACTGAGCTTGAACCAGTCCGGGAAGGCCAGTGGCTCTTCAAGGGGCGCATCATCAAAGGTAACAAAGCCATGGTCGAAGCTAACCTCTGCCGCCATCGCATTGAAGCTGGCAAAGAACAGGACAACGGGACATGTCAGCCTCGCAAGAAGAAACACGCCTGCCCGTTTTTCCGGCCTGGCGGTTCATAGCGCTGGCTGCGAGACAAGTCACTTTATCCGGTTGTTACTATAGCTGGCATAACTGGTTTCTGTTTCCCACAATGTCACATCGGTAACGGGGAAGTCTTTTGCTGCCACGTACTCATAAATCATTCGGGCGATGACCTCGGCCGTCGGGTTTTCCTCCGTGACCCTGACCCGCTCACCGCTTTCCTGCAGCAAGGGCAGTATGGGATCATCCTTGTGCAGCAACAGGGTATGATCAATTTCGCTATCCAGCCATCTCCACACCAGCCGCTTTAATTCACTGAAATCTTCGACCATGCCACGGTCATCCAGCGTGTCGCGTGCCAGCGTGATGACGGCGCGGGCATTGTGGCCATGTAAATGCTGGCACTTGCCCTGGTAGTTCAGCAGTCGATGGCCATAGCAAAATGAGACAGATTTCGACACGCGGTACATGGTCAGCATCCATTTTCAACGGGTTACCAAACAGAGTTGAACCGGCGTATCTGTATACAGAGGCAAGTTCTGCAATTGCGAGAGGATCAACCCTGATAATATAGTATTCTAAGGTCCCTACCCAAGATTGGCTATACATATTGCGGGTAAAGTTATTAGAATGTCGGCTATGTTTATGAAACTACTGATTTTGGCTCGTTGCTGATGGCGGGCATGCCGACATGGACCATTCTTGGTGGTGGCTACCAGTCCTATCTGAAAGGTGACTACCAGGCGGCCTTCGACGAATGGTTGCCGCTGGCCGAACTGGGTGATGTCGAAGCGCAATACAATCTCGGCGTCATGTACGACGAAGGCACCAGCGTAGAACAGGATTTCGGCAAGGCCGCCGAATGGTACCGCAAGGCCGCAGATCAGGGTTTTATGGAGGCGCAATACAACCTCGGGATGATGTATTACCACGGACAGGGGGTGCGCCGTGACCACGAAGAGGCGGCCCGCTGGCTACAACTGGCGGCAGACCATGGGGATAGCGAGGCAGCAGAGTTACTGCAGCGTATCCGCAAGCAGGCAGCGTCAACTCCATCGACAGAATTAGCCTGAACAGAATAATAATAACAGCAAGTTACAGACTATTCCGAATGCATACTCGGAGCATCAGGTAACCACGCCATGACTGAGGCAACAGGTAATACACCCCGTTTAGTCAAGCCAGCGATACCCTACCCGCTGCCCGGCAGCATTGCCCAACCGGCATATGCTGCCGGCGAACGCGAGGCACTGATCGCCGACATCAAGCGTCTGCTCAGGGAAAAAGACGCTGTCCTGGTCGCGCATTATTACACCGATGATGACCTGCAAATGATTGCGGATGAAACCGGAGGCACCGTCTCCGATTCACTCGAGATGGCACGTTTCGGTAACCAGCATCCGGCCAGCACCCTGGTGGTCGCCGGTGTCAGATTCATGGGGGAAACCGCCAAAATCCTGAACCCGGAAAAGCGTGTCCTGATGCCGACCCTGAAGGCCGAGTGTTCACTGGATCTGGGTTGCCCCCCGGGGAATTTATCCCCTTCTGTGATGCACACCCCGAACGGACTGTCGTGGTCTATGCCAATACCTGCGCAGAAGTGAAGGCACGTGCCGACTGGGTAGTTACCTCAAGTATTGCGGTTGATGTTGTAAATCACCTAAAACAGCAGGGTAAAAAGATCCTCTGGGCACCCGACCGTTATCTTGGCAGTTATGTTCAAAGGGTAACCGGTGCCGACATGCTGATCTGGCAAGCGAGTTGCATCGTGCATGAACGATTCAAGGCCGAGGCACTGCAGAACCTCGCCGCACATCATCCGGACGCGGCGATCCTGGTTCACCCCGAATCACCGCAAGCTGTAATCGCCCTTGCAGACGTGGTGGGCTCAACCACACAACTGATCAATGCCGCTACACAGCTACCCAACAAGATATTCATCGTCGCTACAGACAACGGCATTTTCTACAAGATGAAACAGGCCGCACCGGACAAAACCTTTCTGGAGGCGCCGTCTGCGGGCGAAGGGGCAACCTGCGAAAGCTGTGCTCACTGTCCGTGGATGGCCATGAACCATTTACGCAACCTGGCCGAAGTACTTGAAAATGGCAGCAATGAAATTCATATCCCTGAAGCTGTCCGCATAAAGGCCCTAACAGCGACACAGCGCATGGTTGATTTTGTCAAGCAGCGGCGGAATATCGACTGAACACCTGTCTTCATAAGAAGATCGCTCGACGGGCAATAATAAACAATGACGCCGGTACAGGGCCATGTGTACAAAGCAGACTCAATACTGATACATTTGGGCCCGCACTACCTCTATTGCCCTGTCACGACTGCCATCGACATAGCCACAGATAGCCGGTAATTGGAAACGATAACGATGACTGCTGATAACTACTCGACGATGGGCAGTGTCGCCGCCGTAATAGCCCAAACCCTGCGCACAACCTACAACTGCGATCCAGAACCCCTCTTCAAGGAGGCAGGGCTTGATATGGCCCTGCTGTCAAACCCCGACACCCGCTACCCCGGCGACCGTGTACAACAGCTCTGGCAGCTTGCGGTTGATGCCAGTGGTGATCCCTGTTTTGGTTTTGTTGCAGGCGAGCAGGTGCAACCCGTTGTGCTGCACGGGCTTGGCTTCTCCTGGCTGGCCAGTGACACGCTGCGTGATGCACTCATCCGCTTGGTGCGTTACTCACGCCTGATATCCACGGCTGCGAACATGCACTTGCAGGACACCGAAGACGGTCTGGACCTGTTGATCTACCGCCAAAAGGGGTAACGCTTACCCCGGCTTTCCAGGATGCCGGCATGAGTGGCTTTCCTGCGCATGTGCCGATCTGACCGCCGGTGACGGAGATCAACCCCGCACATGTCTCGCTGAAGCGCTCAAGCCCGGATTGCGCCCGCCAGTTACAGGCATACTTCCGTGCACCGATCGAATATGACGCGACGTCAATACGTCCTGTCCTTCAGCAAGCAACTGGTTGATGCACCATTAACCCATGCCAATCCCGAGCTGGCACGCATCAACGACCAGGCTGTTGTGGATTACCTGGCACGCTTTGACCGTAACAGTATTACCATGCAGGTCCGCACAAAAATCATTGAAGGTCTGCATGACGGAACACCTCACCAGGAAAGCATCGCACATTCCCTGAATGTCAGCCTGCGCAGCCTGCAACGCAAGCTCAACAACGAAGACACCAGCTTCAAGACGCTGCTTGAAACGACCCGCCGCGAACTGGCTCTGCATTACATTCGCGAGACCCATCGTTCGCTTGGTGAGATTACCTACCTGCTGGGTTTCTCTGAACCCAGCAACTTTACCCGTGCCTTCAAGCGCTGGACGGGGGTATCCCCGATCGAGTACCGTGCAAACAACTGACAGGGTCAGAACCGCAAGTTCGATCGGCACCTCACCTGGTACACAGCGTCTTTCCAGAAAACTCCTGTTCTCCCTGTTGCTGTTATCACAGATGCTGCTCGCGGCATGCAATGCCGGCCCGGACGCTGACATGCTCGATGCGCCTGTCAGCTCCACACTGGGTCCACAGCACCTTGCGCTGATTATTAATGACGAGGATCCACTGAGTCGCCAGATTGCCGAGTATTACCTTACCCGCCGACATATCCCAGCCGGCAATGTCATCCATGTCAAGTTCAGCCCGGGCAGCGATGTCATGCGTCCGCAAACCTTCAGGATGATAAAGGCACAACTGGACGCACAGGCTCCGGATGCCGTACAGGGTTATGTACTGACCTGGACGGCACCCTACCGGGTCGGTTGCATGTCGATCACGACTGCATTCGCGGCCGGCTTTGATGAAGCCTTCTGCGTACAGGGATGCAAGGCTACCAGGTCAAGCCCCTATTTCAACAGCAACAGCCAGCGACCGTTTACCGACTTTGGCTGGCGTCCGGCCATGATGCTGGCCGGTGAAACGATTGCTGCCGTGAAGGCACTGATTGATCGCGGTGTCGCCGCCGACAGCACGCACCCGGATGGCACAGCCTACTTGCTGAGCACATCCGACAAGGCCAGGAATGCGCGGGCACGTTTTTACCATGGCATCGAACTGCTGCAGTCCGACCGTTTCAAGGTGGACATAATCAAGGGCAATTCCCTGCAACATCGCAGCGATGTCATGTTCTACTTCACCGGCCTTGCGCACGTCGGTGGCATTGACAGCAACCGGTACCGTCCCGGCGCCATTGCGGACCACCTGACATCCACCGGTGGCAAACTAACCGGCAGCAACCAGATGAGCAGCCTGAACTGGCTGCAGGCGGGCGCCACCGGCAGCTATGGCAGCGTGGTCGAACCCTGTGCCTTCGTAGAAAAATTTCCACGACCCAATATCGTCATTGATCGCTACCTTAATGGTGAGACCTTGCTGGAGGCCTACTGGAAAAGTGTCGAGTGGCCCGGTCAGGGAGTGTTCATTGGCGAACCATTGGCCGCACCATTCAGGTAGACAGCGCCGCCCCCAGGATGTAGTCTCATCCCACTGTATTAACTGTATTTTTATGAGCTTACAAGACAACGCCGAGGCACTGATCTCAATCCCGGAGAACTGGATTGCCTGCAAGGACTGCGACCTGCTGATCGAGCGGGTAGACACGCCTCCGGGTGACAAGGCGTTGTGCCCGCGCTGCGCCAACCCGTTGTATCAGCCGCAGGAGCAAAGCATCGAACGCACCCTGGCGCTGGCCGTCACCGGCCTGCTGCTGTTTTTACCGGCCAACCTGCTACCGGTCATGTCCCTGCATATCGTCGGCCAGGAATCCACGACCACCATCTACAAGGGTTCTCTGGTACTGTTTCATGAAGGTTTGTACTGGACGGCCCTGCTGGTCTTTCTTGCCAGTATTGTGGTTCCGTTTTGCAAGCTGCTGCTGATGTTCTTTGTCGCCGGGTGCCTGTACCTGGAACGCTTCAGCACGCTGCTGCCCTATGCATTTCGTTATTACCACTATCTGGATGAATGGGGCATGCTTGAAGTGTACATGCTGGGCGTGCTGGTCGCCGTAGTAAAGCTCAAGGGCATGGCAAGCATCGTTCCCGGCATCGGTCTGTATTGCTTTATCGCACTGCTGCTGGTGGCAACAATGATGTCGTCATTGCTGGACGAGGACAGTTTCTGGACCAGAATCGAGCAAAGCCATGAAGGGGCGGCCGCAGTGAAGCGTCCACTACAGCCACGGCAAATGGGACTGATACGCTGTCATACATGCGGCAAACTGGCATTTGATGTCGGCCATGATGATTATGAAGAACACTGCCCGCGCTGCCATGCACACATGCACATGCGCGCCACCAACAGCCTGTCACGTACCTGGGCCATGTTAATCACTGCAGCGATACTCTATGTGCCCGCCAACGTCCTGCCGATCATGACCGTCACCTATTTCGGGGCCGGAGAACCTGACACCATCATGTCCGGTATTATTCTGTTGCTGCAGCATTGGCAGCTACCCGATCGCTGCCGTGATTTTTATCGCCAGCATACTGGTGCCATTGTTGAAAATGGTCGCGCTGCTAATCCTGCTGTTGTCTGTACAGCTAAAATGGCCACTGGATGACCGGCAGCGCACCCGCATGTACCGCGCTGTCGAACTGGTCGGACGCTGGTCCATGCTCGATATATTTGTGATTGCCCTGCTGGTTGCGCTGGTCAACTTTGGCAGTCTCGCGCAGATCGTGTCGGGGCCCGGTGCCACCGCCTTTGGCAGCGTCGTGGTGTTGACCATGCTGGCCGCCACCACATTTGATGCACGATTGATATGGGACAGAGAGGTAACAGATGACTGATCAACCGGATACCGGAAACACATCCCGGCAAACCGCCGCAACCGTTGCTGAAGAAAAAACGTGGCATCCCGTTTATCTGGATACTACCGTTGCTGGCAGCACTCATCGGTGGCGGGCTCATCATAAAAAGTCTGATTGAAGCTGGCGTGCCGATTCAAATCGTTTTCGACACTGCCGAAGGCATCGAGGCTGGCAAAACCAAGCTGATGTACCGCGGTCTTGAGGTCGCACGCGTCAAGACAGTCGAACTCAATCCGGACTTGCAGTCGGTCACGGTCCACATCGTCGTTCCGCGCCGTGCCGAGCAACACCTCAGGTCAGAATGCACAATTCTGGCTGGTCAAACCGGAAATTTCACTCGCCGGCGTTACCGGACTGGGTACGCTGCTATCCGGTAACTATATCGCCGTCAAACCCGGAGACGGAAAAAAGACGCGCAAGTTTCGTGCATTGTCCACCCCGCCTCCGCACGACATTGATACTCCGGGACTGCATCTCACCATTACCGCCGGCAAGCTTGGTTCACTCAGGCAGGGTGCGCCCATCTACTACCGGCAAATTCTAGTCGGGCGTGTCCAGGAAAATAACCTTGCCGAAGACGGTAACAGCGTCAACATCAATATCTTTATTGATGAGGAGTATGAACAGCTGGTCAAGAAAAACAGCCGCTTCTGGAACGCCAGTGGCATCAGTATTTCCGGCGGTCTGTCCGGCCTCTCCATTGAAACCGAGTCGCTGTCCAGCGTGCTCTCCGGTGGCCTGTCCTTCTTCACCCCGGACAGCGATGCACCGGGCATCCCCAGCGAAGATGGCGACAGCTTCCCTTTATACGATAATTTCAAGGCTGCCGAAGCAGGCATAGATGTCACTCTGCACCTGCAAGACGGAGAAGGCCTCAATGAAAACGGCACCCGCATCATGTTTGAAGGCGTCGAGATCGGCAACATCGAAACGATCAGTATTGAGTGATGACATGAGCGGGGTGGTTGCAAAAGCGACGCTTGACCCGCGCACCACACCTCTACTCACAACAGGTACCCGTTTCTGGCGAGTCAGACCGAATATCTCACTCACAGAAATATCCGGGACTGTCCACACTGCTGTCAGGTGAACACATTGCAATGCAACCCGGCAAGGGAGAACCGCCTGACAGATTTTACCGTCCTGGAAGATCCACCGGTGCTGCCGACCAGTGTCCCCGGGCTGCACTTCAAATTCAGCACCGATGACCTGGGCTCACTGTCGAGAGGAACCAGCATCTACTACAAGAGGATTCCCGTCGGCAAGGTACAGGCCTATCACCTGGATGAATCGGGCAAGCAAATCATTATAGATGCCTACATCGAGGAGCAATATGCCCACCTGGTCCGCCACAACACACGCTTCTGGAATACCAGTGGTATCGACCTGACCGGCAGTGTTGCCGGCTTCAGGCTCAGAACCGAGTCAGCCGCCAGCATCATCTCCGGTGGCATCGCATTCGCCACGCCGGACAACAAGCCGTCCGGTGCAGCCGCGAAAAACGGCAGTACCTTCACGCTTTATCCGGATTATGACAGCTGCCTCGGAGAACGATACCCTGTTTGGCAACAAGCGCAAGCCCGGACTGCACCTGAGCGTACGCACCACGGATCTTGGGTCCCTGGCAGCCGGCTCGCCCGTTACTCTATAAAAGGATTACTGTCGGACAGGTCGATGGCTATCGACTCGACGAAGACCATGAAACTGTACTGGTGCAACTGACCATACAGGCCAAAATACAAACACCTGGTGCACGCAAATTCACGTTTCTGGAATACCAGCGGCATCGAACTCAGTGGCGGACTGGGTGACTTCCATATAAAGAGCGAGTCCGTCCAGTCAATCCTCGCAGGCGGCATCGCCTTCTACACACCGGACGAAGCAGGCGGCGCAGCACGGGAGAATGCGGTTTTCCCCCTGTACAACGATGCACGCAGTGCACAGGAAGACAGCGTGCCGATTCACATTACCTTTGACACGGCAACCGGCCTGTCTGCCGGAGCGCCAATCAAGTACCAGGACATCCAGGTCGGTCGTGTCACAGAGGTAAAACTGAGAAATGACCGGAATGGCGTCACCGTCCATGCAGACCTGTTCGGTTCAGCACGTCACATGGCTAACACAGGCGCTCGCTTCTGGGTCATCAGCGCGACACTCGGACTGGCGAAAACCGAACACCTGGGAACGCTCCTGACCGGCAACTACATTGCCGTGCAACCCGGGCGATGGTACGCCAGCAACGAGTTTCACCGGCCTGGAGCATGAACCCCTCGAAAGACGCCCTGCAGAAGGACTGAATCTGCAATTGACGACACAACGACTGGGATCTATTGATACAGGCGACCCGGTGCATTACCGGCAGATACCGATTGGCAGCGTCACCGGCTACAAGCTCGGCGCCAATGCCAACGAGGTCATTATTTTCATCAACATCAGGCCCTATTACGCACCGCTGGTACGCAGCAACTCGATGTTCTGGAATGTCAGCGGTATCCGGGTTGATGCCAGAATTGTCGGTGGCGTGAAGATTGATACTGATTCGCTGCAGTCTATTCTTGACGGTGGCATAGCCTTTGCCACGCCTGACAACCCTGACATGGGAGATGCTGCCAGCCAGGGAATGTCCTTTGTGCTTCATGAAGAGCCCGGGCAAAACTGGCTGCAATGGTCGCCTAAAATCCCGCTCGGTTCACAGCAGGCAACCCGATAGTAATGCCTGGCTACATAACCTCTTCGCGCGCGTGCCATGCTCCATGCTGTGCTTCAACTGCACTGCGGTGATGATCAATATCACCGCAGAGTGCACGCTCAATTGCCTGCTCGACTGCACGCGCTGTTTCTACGCGTTGCAGGAATACATAATCCGCGCCCGCCTCATACAACGCACGACTGTCTGACAGTTCAATCGCATTCGCGATGATCACCGCGTTCGGGTTGATGTGTCGCGCCGCCTCGACAAGTTTTAGATTCGTAGTCCCTTTGAGGACATCATCCGGGATCGTACAGACAATCACCCTGGCCTTGTCGACACCCGTATGATGCAATGTCTCTGCATTGCACAGATCGCCATACTTGACTGTCGGACCCAGAGCAGCAATTTTCGGGTGTATATTGACATTGAAATCGACCACCAGAGTGCTCTCAAGCAGTTCAGGATGATTTTTCCCGAGTTCATACAACAATGACGATGCAATCCGGTGAAATCCCAGCAAGGCCAGGCTGTAGGAATCCTCCTCTCCCGCCTCGCTGCTGGGGGGTTCCCGAAAACCGAGCTTTGCCAGCACACCTGAAAGTCTGTCATGAATGGCATCCGCCTGCTGAAATAATAGCGGCGTCAGCAAGGCGGTGATCACGAAGGCGAAGATGATCGCGCTGTTCAGATTGGCAGAAATTTGTCCCAGTTGCACACCGATAAAACCAATCACCAGGCTGAACTCCGAAATCTGTGCAAGACGCACCGAGGTCACCATGGCGTTGCGCCGGTCGAGCCCGGCTACATAGAGCAGCGGAAAGAAAACCACGTAACGGGCCAGTAATGCGATCACAGCGAACAATCCCGCCAGCAGTAGCACGTCCACACCATCGGGCATCGGTATGCTCATCCCGAGGCCGACAAAGAACAAGGTGATAAAAAAATCCTTGACCACACTGACCTTGCTGATGATTTCAGTACTGTACGGCAGGTTGGCAATGGTGGCGCCGGCGATGAGTGCACCCATTTCCGCACCAACGCGCATATGCAGGTCAAACTTGAAGAGCCAGTTCGTCAATACATCCAGGTTGACACCCAGCAGCACAATCAGGAAACACCAGGAGATCGACGCGGCAAACACTACCTCGGGTTTTTTGGCGACCCATTTAAAGCCGATTGGTATGATGAAGCGTGCAATGAAAACGGCAAGAATCGCCAGCGCCACGATCCCCAGAAATGACAGCAGGATCGGGCTGGCGGCCGGCGCAGCAAAGTTTGGCTGTACGGCAATCACACCAATCGCCCAGATATCCTGGAAGATCAGCAGACCCAGCGCAATCCGACCAACCTCAGTATCCAGCTGAAAGGTCTCCTGGAAAAGCTTTACAACCAGCAGGGTGGAGGATGCCGCCGCGACAAAACCGATATACAGAGGCGCGTAACCATCGGACAGCAATGCACCGCCGATACCCAGGGATACCAGCAGCTTGGTGATTACGACACCAAACACCACACACAAGGGGTACTGGAGCAAACCGGATACCACCAGGATCCTGCCACTATCCAGCAATTTCCGTACATCAATCTCGAGCCCAATCAGGTACAACAACAGGATCAGTCCCAGCTCCGAGATGGTTTCAATATTCGCCGGGTCTGTGACCATCTCGGCACCTACCGGACCCACCACAACACCGGCAAGCAGAAAGGCAGCGATCTCGGGAATCCCTATGCGCACGAAAACGATAGCCAGCAGACCTGCCAGCACGATACAGATGCCGATATCACGCACCAGTGAAGGCATCCCTTCACCTGATGCCAGTACGCTGGCGGGCACCATAGCCAGCAGGCAGAACACCCCCAGCAGGCGGTTTAACGACACTCCTGTCATGGCTCAATCATGGCTCGTCAACGGCGACAACTCGCGACACTACGGCAAAAGCCGTGTCTGTTATCAAGTCTCTGGCTCTGCCTGCCAGTTCATGGCTTGTTACAGGGTGCTCGTACCTTGGAACAATATACACAGGGCATCGCCCACCCTATCCTGTCTGTGAAAGAGAAATCAGCTAAAAACACCAACAAGAAGCAGGAGAGTCAGAATGGCATACCGGTAATTCGAGGCAGGATGCATGAACGTCATCTGCAGTATGGATTGAGCAAACCCTCGGTCTACCGCCTGCTGGCACATATCGTCTCATCTGCATTCAGCAAGGAGATGGTTTCACTGCTGATTCTGGGTAGTGCAATCATTGCATTTCTCCGCGTCAACAACATTCCCTCCAGCAACTACTTTGCACTGCTGATTTGCACCATTATCGTGCTGGCCTTCCTGCGAGGTTGCAATGCCTGGCAGAAAGATCTCGACGACTATCAGAAAGCGCTGTCAAATGCCCGAGATACTTATAAGACACAGGTGCGATAAAGCTATCAGTCGCAATACCATCAGGGCCAGGCCGATCGTCCAGTCGTTGATGACCGACCAATCAGGCAACGCGTCCCAAAGCTCCTTTCCGCTTTACCTATATTCGTTAACACAGTTGATTACATATATTTTTAGCAATTTCCCATGTAACCTGACGGCACGCCTGGACAATAAATAGTGTCGCCCGGCCAATCCATTCCGCATGCAACCGGTCTAGTCTGGTACCCGTACTATCACTGCATCAGCAAGACAAACACTTATGAAAGTTTGCGCTCAGGCAGCCGATAAACGAACAGATGAAATGAGAACGGGAGGCGGGAGCATGGGTATAGAAACGATTAAATGGGGTCTGGTTGCAGCTGTCATATGGCTTGGTATTTACCAGTTATTCACCATAATTAATGGCACTCCTTTGTTCTAGCCTCACTCAAAACAACGCACTCCAATCAACCACCCACAATCGGGTGGTTTTTTGTTTTAATAATCAGTGCCATGCAGTTGATACCTCCAGCAAAGCTGCATGCAGCCGTTAAGTCCGCCCACCGTGCCTGTACTCACCACACCATGTACTCGTGGTTTACGCTACCCTTGGACTATGTACAGAGCACATGTATTGATACTTGCGGCCCTCTGCCTGTTTGTGACGACAGCCCGGGCAGGTGAGCTGGTACGTAACGATCAGGACCTGACAGTTTCCGGCAAGACCTGGGCCTTTGCCATCCCGGAAGGTATGCAGCTGGAACTGCTGACGGACCGGCTGGAGCAGCCCCGCTTGATGACGTTCCTGCCCAATGGGGAACTGCTGATCGGCTCACGCGCCGGCAAGGTCTATCGCCTGGAACCGCCGTACACCAGCGCCGGGGTACTGGTCGAACTGGATGACTATCCGCACAGCCTTGCCTACCGCGACGGCGAGTTGCTGATTGCCCAGACCGACGGCCTGTATCGAGCCGGCTTCAGGCCGGGCCAGACACACATCGATCGGGATGATGTAGAACTGCTGGCCGCCCTCCCGGGTGGCGGCGATCACAGCAGTCGCACCGTGGCGATTGGTCCGGATCAGCGAATCTACCTGGCGCTGGGAATCAGCGGCAACTGTTCAGACGAATACCTTGACCAGAGCTACCGCTTCAATGACCGTCGAGGCGGTGTTCTGGTGCTCGACGAAAGCGGCCCTGAACCCCGCTGGCAGAGCTACGCATCCGGTTTGCGTAACCCGGTGGGATTTGACTGGCAGCCGCAGACTCACATTCTATATGCGTCCAACAACGGCCCCGATCACCTCGGTTACAACCAGCCACCCGAGTATTTTGCAAAACTTACACCTGCTTCATTCCATGGCATGCCGTGGTACCAGTTTGACGGGGAGACGATCAGACGGGATGACTGTATTCGCAAGCCGCCACCGCGACCACAAAGCGACGTGGCGGTTCCGGTTGCCACCTTCCCTGCCCGCAATGCTCCCATGGGTGTTGTCTTTGTTCCGGACACGGCCCTGGACCCGCGTTTTCACAACAATGCCATCGTGGCACTGAAGGGATCCTGGGGTACCCGGCCCGCTGGCGGATTGATTGGCGACCGGTCCACGCGGCGGCCACCGGCCATAGTGATGGTGCGTTTTTCAAAGGGCGAGGCAAGCAATGTAACTACTGTTGTGAGCGGCTTCCAGCGAGCGGATGGACAACGCCTGGCGCGTCCGGTCGGTGTCAGCATCGGTCCGGACGGCATGTTGTATTTCACCAGCGACAGCCATACAGAAGGCTTGTTCCGTTTGCGGCCCAGACTACCCATTGCTGGGTCTGATTAATTCATCTTTCGTTATACCGCGTTACCGCACAAGCACATGGAGCGTTGAACGCCCAGGGGGCGGCGGCCCGCTGGCTACTTGTTACCAGGAAGCAATTTGTTAAACCACTTTCCTTTTTCTGGCTATCCCTACCGATCCCGGAAGTCCTGGGACAAAGAGCGATATCTAGGTACGCGTTTGATATCTGAAACGGGCCCTGTTTGCTTGGCAGATATAATCCCTGTATAAAACATTTAACTATATGAAATTCCAGTGCATGGATATTAATGCTGCTATGTTCAGGTTCAGAAAAAAGTAATACTCCCTGTTTTTGAGATTCAATAATATGTTAGTCAGGATATGGTCATAAGCAGGGTGTGGGCCCAGTGCTGATCTCAGAAATAGTTTTGTTTCACGCGCATTTTTTCCCATTGAGGTAACATCACAGCAGTTATAGATGCCGAGCACCCCCCCCTCGAAAGTCACTTATGTTTCGGTGTTAATGCATCCCGTTCGATGGACGATAATTACATTGTTAGATTACCTCTGTAGCGACCCATTCCAAGGGATAGAAGTTCTCGAATAGGCTAGAGTATGCATCCGAAATGGCAAGCGAAACAGCAGGTGCTGGGGATTTTGGCACACACCTGCCTCCGAATCAGTTTATGATTAATCCTGGAACCGTTGCAGTGCAGGTACACGGTTTACAACCCTCCCTGGCACTGGTGGGCCATACATTTGGACAGAATGTTCCCGCCGTGAATAACGAGTCAATACCAGAAAATTCGCGGCCGGGGTTCTCTTCACTCAGGACTTGTTCGATTCAGCAAGTGCTCAAGCATGCGCATGGTGCTTGCAGCGCCACACGAATCAAGGACAAGCTCACTACCTGCTGTACCGGATGGCTCGGCAATGGCCGGAAGTCATCGGCAAGCTGACCAATCCAACCCCCCTGTAATGCACACGAATACAATCACACGCCCGGTGAGTCACCTGCAAAGTTACCGCAGCCTCCCCACCTTCGGCAGCTAGTCACCGGACAGCTTCCAGTAAAGACATTCCATGGCGACACTTGGAAATCGCAGCACCCTTAAAGGCATCAAACCGTTGCGTTCTGTGCTGCAGGCGTTCAGGCGTCGAATGCGTCGCCAACGCGAGGATACCTGGCTTCTCGAAGGCAAGGAGCGGACTTCCGGACAACCGCTGTCCGTACTGTTCATGGGGCAGCGCATCACCCGAAACTACATTAGCGAAGTGTTCTTTGGCGAATCATGTACGGAGAAGGAGCACGCCAGGACCTGGAAGATCCGGCGCTTACAGCGCGCCCTCAATGCAAATGGTGCGCACGACCTGGCTATTGTCCAGCTGGACGGTCCGCAGCCATTGACAGATAGCGGCGCCACGCTGTTCCAGGTACCTTGTTGGGTGGGTGGGGAAAAGGACTTGCGTGCATCGAGTGAATTCGCACGGCGCAGTGAGCATATCAAGAGTGATATCCGGCGGATACGCAAGAATCGCCTCAGTTACCGCGTCACCAGCGAACCCGGAGAGTTCGACCGTTTCTATCACAACATGTATCTGCCATATATCCAGAGAGTCTTTGGTGATCACGCGTTTCTCATGTCTTACCAGGCTATGCAGGCGGCCATACCCGATGCTGAGCTGTTTCTGGTTACTCAGGATAACGAGGATATTGCCGGTGGAATTCTTCTGTACGACGGCAGCGACCGGGTACGCGGTTGGTCACTGGGCGTCAGAGACGGTGACGACCGCTGGGTAAGGGCGGGCGCCCTGGCGGCCTTCGACCATTTGCAGACAGATTATTTGCTTGATAAGGGCTTCAGCAGACTGCACCGCGGCGGTTCGAGACCATTCCTCAATGACGGTTCACTGCGTTTCAAGAAGAATCGCGGCATGGAAATCACCGGCCACACCCGGCGAGGTTTCATCATCCTGCCGCTGCGTGACACTCCCGGTGTACGCGCCTTGCTGCAACACAATCCATTCATATATGAGGAGGCAGGAAAATTAAAGGGCGCAATCTTTGTCCCGGGAGAGGTGGTAGGAGAAGAGGCCGCATGCCTGTACCACGACTGGTATGTGCCAGGCCTGGACGGTCTTACCCTTTTTTGCCTGGATGAAGGTCATGACCGTGAGCTGACTGTCCGCGCTTGTGGATGGATAGACGGGTCAGGTGTACTGAAACAGGATGGCAGTAAGGACTAAAGCATGGGGCAACAGTCTCAGGGTGTGTGGACGAGATTCCTGAAAAAGCTGAAAGCAACGCTTTCGAGGTCGTATTATGCTGGCCCGGAGCTGACGGACGCGGTGCGCGTTTGTCAGCGCTTGTCCCGACAGGGCCTGTCCGGAACAATCGGCTACTGGCCAAACCGGGACGATACGCCCAGGGTTGTCGCGGATGCCTATATCGCCGGCATTGATGCCATCGCGGCAGCAGGACTGAACTGCTCCATCTCGATAAAAGCGATGGTGATGGATTTTAACCGCAATCTGATTAGCGAGATTACTGACAGGGCGGCGTCTGCGGGGGTTGGGATCCATTATGATTCCAGGGAGATAGAATTTGCAGACCCAACATTTGAACTGGTGACCGCATTTGCCGGACACGGGACGGCTATCGGCTGCACCCTGCCGGGAGCCTGGCCAAGAAGCACCGCCGATACCGATCTGGTAAGCGAGCTTGGTATAAACGTGCGCGTCGTTAAAGGTATGTGGCGAGACCCGGAACATCCTGATCGCCAGCTTCGCCAGGGCTATCTCGCCGTCATTGACCGCCTCTGTGGCAGGGCGCACCATGTCGGTGTGGCAACCCACGATAAGTGGCTGGCTCGCGAGGCGTTGCAGAAACTGACGGATAGCGGAACAGCGTGTGAGCTGGAACAACTATTCGGTCTGCCGACGCGAGAGACGCTGTCTGTTGCCAGGGATTTTGGCGTACCGGTGCGATTCTACATCCCCTATGGCAAGTCATGGGTCCCCTATGCTTTTTCCAGAGCGTTGCGAAATCCGCGCATCTTGCTCTGGGTCCTTCGCGACCTTACATTGGGGCATTGGTCGTACTTGCTGAAGTGATATTGCCTTGCCTGCTTCCGGAGCGGGTCGACCGATCTTGGCGTAACTCTTTGAAAATATGGTAGCTACGGGTGGACTTGAACCACCGACCCCAGCATTATGAATGCTGTGCTCTAACCGACTGAGCTACGTAGCCAAGGGGGCGCTAGATTACCTGAAAACGGTGCCTCCGGACAAGTTCCCTGGCCGTTTCTGGTGGATGCAGCCAGGGGCTAGACATTAAATCGAAAATGCATGACATCACCGTCCTGCACGATGTAGTCCTTTCCTTCCAAACGCAGTTTCCCGGCCTCTTTCGCACCATTCTCACCCTTGTAAGCGATAAAATCATCGTAGGCGATCACCTCGGCGCGGATGAAGCCTTTCTCGAAATCCGTGTGAATCTCGGCTGCGGCCTGTGGTGCGGTAGCGCCAATGTGTGTTGTCCAGGCGCGGACTTCCTTTACCCCGGCGGTGAAGTAGGTCTGCAGTTTGAGTAGCTTGTAACCGGCGCGTATCACGCGATTCAGTCCCGGCTCGTCAAATCCCAGCTCATCGAGGTATTCCTTGCGTTCTGTACGGTCGAGCTCGACCAGTTCTGCCTCAATAGCCGCACAAACGGCAACCACCTCGGCACCTTCTTGCGTGGAGCGGCGATATACCGCATCCAGGTAAGGATTATTCTCGAAGCCGTCCTCGCTGACATTGGCGACATACATCACCGGCTTGGCGGTCAGTAAATGCAAGTCGTAAATGAGCGCTTGCTGTTCATCATCAAGCGCCATTGCGCTGATCATCCCGCCAGCGTCCAGATGCTCACGGATGGTTTCCAGCAAGGCCTGTTTTGCCTTTGCATCCTTGTCACCGCCCTTGGCAACCTTGCTGGCGCGGGTAATGCCTTTCTCGACCGTCTCCAGGTCGGCCAGCGCGAGTTCCGTATTGATGACTTCAATATCGCGTATCGGGTCAACGCTGCCGGAGACATGTACGACGTTGTCATCATCAAAGCAGCGTACCACCATACAGATGGCATCGGTCTCACGAATATTTGCCAGGAACTTGTTACCCAGGCCTTCACCCCTGGACGCACCGGCAACCAGTCCGGCGATATCGACAAACTCCATGGTGGTATTGATGATCTTTCTGCGGCTTGACGATTTCAGCGAGCCTTTCGAGGCGCGGATCCGGCACCGGTACAATGCCGATGTTTGGATCAATCGTACAAAACGGGTAGTTTTCAGCCTGTATACCCGCTTCGGTGAGGGCATTGAACAGGGTGGACTTGCCAACATTGGGGAGACCTACAATACCGCACTTGACGCTCATATTTATCCTGTTGTTTAAAGTACTGCGGGGTGGGCCGCGCACAGCATACCCGTCGTTGCATATGACAGACGACTGCTATTTCGCCGTGTGCAACGCTTTCATCGCCTTGTCGAGATTGATCTGCAATAATATCCGGTAATGCCTCGACCGCTTCGCTCTATCGCCTGGTCGATGATGGCCCTGTCATCACTGGAGGCACTCTTCAGCACGTAACCCACCACATCATCACGGTGACCGGGATGTCCGATGCCGATACGCAAGCGCAGGAAATCGTTTCCGCCCAGATGCGGAATCAGGTCACGCAGGCCGTTATGTCCACCGTGGCCGCCACCTCTTTTCAGTTTTACTGTACCCGGCGGCAGGTCCAGGTCGTCATGCACGATAAGGATGCTGCTGCGCGGGATCTGGTAGAAAGCGGCCAGTGACGCCACTGGCAGCCCGCTGCGGTTCATGAAGTCCATGGGTTTCTGCAAACGACAGTCGTTACCGGCTATCGTGCAGCGCACAACCTCGCTCTTGTATTTGCTTTCGAAGCTGAACCGGGCGTGGTACTGGCGGGCGACTTCATCTACAAACCAGAACCCGGCATTATGCCGGGTCTGTTCGTACTTTGCTCCAGGATTGCCCAGCCCGGCAACGAGCTGTATGGCAGCCACCGGTCAACAACCGCCTAGCTTTCGTCTTCAGCCTCATCCGTGGCTGCCTCACCAGCTTCACCACCCTCGGCAGCCGGTGTTTCAACACCTTCCTCTTCCTCTTCAACAATCCGCTTGGGATGGATGGAGACCACAGAAATGTCATGATCCTCGCCGCGTTCCAGCTCTGTCAGCGTCACGCCGTCAGGCACCTTCAGGCCCGAGAGGTGAATGGATTCACCCACCTCGAGCGAGGAGATATCCACCTCGATATATTCAGGCAGGTCTTTCGGGTAACACTCGACCTCGACATCCGTCAGATCGTGCGAAACCAGGCAACCCGCCTTCACACTCGGCGAGACATCCTCACCGATAATGTGTATTGGCACATTCGTCCACAGCTTCTCTGTGGCACTGACGCGCTGCAGATCCATATGCATGATGATTGCCTTGCTGGGATGACGCTGCAGATCACGCAGGATAGCCTGCATCTCCTTGCCACCGCTCTTGACAGTCAGGATGTGCGAATAGAAAGCCTCGTGTTCGAGGTTACGCAGCACTTCGTTATGCGACAGTGTCAGTGCCTCGGGGTCCTTGTCGCCACCGTAGATGATGGCAGGTATTTTGCCAGCACGACGCAGGCGGCGGCTCGCACCCTTACCCATGTCACTGCGTGACTCACCATTCAATACAAAACTTATAGCCATGTTACTTCTCCAGATAAAATGCACCTTTGGTGCGGATAACGTCTTCCCCGCGACCAGGGAAGACTTGATGCGGCAATGTCATGCTAAACAACAGTGCCGCGAAACAGGTCTCAATCCATATACAGTGAACTGACCGACTCTTCATTACTGATACGACGCATGGTTTCTGCCAGCATGGTCGCAATACTCAACTGCCTGATCTTGCTGCAGGCCTGTGCATTTTCCTTTAGCGGTATGGTATCGGTTACCACCAGCTCGTCCAGCTCCGACGCCTCGATATTTTCAACGGCCGAACCGGACAATACCGGGTGTGTGCAGTAAGCCACGACGCGGGTCGCACCATGCTCTTTCAGGGCCAGCGCAGCAAGGCACAAGGTGCCTGCGGTATCCACCAGGTCATCCACCAGCACACAGGTGCGGTCTTCAACCTCACCGATAATATTCATCACCCGCGCTTCATTCGGGCGTGGCCGGCGTTTGTCGATAATCGCCAGTTCGGCATCATCGAGGCGCTTTGCAAGGGCCCGCGCCCTGACGACACCGCCGACATCCGGCGACACCACCACCATATCCGGGTACTTCTGCTTCCAGACATCACCCAGCAGGATCGGCGAGGCATAGACGTTATCAACCGGGATATCAAAAAACCCCTGTATCTGGTCGGCGTGCAGGTCAACAGTCAACACACGGTCAGCCTTCACATTGCCGATCATCTGCGCAACCACCTTGGCGGTAATCGGCACACGTATCGAACGTGGCCGCCGGTCCTGGCGCGCGTAACCGAAATACGGCACCACCGCGGTAATACGCTGTGCTGACGAGCGCCGCAGGGCATCAATCATCACCAGCAATTCCATCAGATTATCGTTAGTCGGCGCACATGTCGGCTGTATCACGAAGACATCCTTGCCACGAACGTTCTCTTCGATCTCTACCTGCACCTCGCCGTCGCTGAAACTGCCGACATGGGCAGCACCCAGACTCAGCTGTAAATGTTCGACCACCGCCTGCGCCAGCTTCGGGTTCGCATTCCCGGTGAACACCATAATCTGGTCATCAGCATCAGCGTTGTGCATAGTGTTCATATCGTGTTTGCCATCACTACAATGCATTAACCCCCTCTCCCTCCAGGGAGCGGGTTGGGAAGAGTGGAATCAGAACAGGTAACTGCCTGGGTGTATCCCCTCTCCCTGGCCCTCTCCCGGAGGGAGAGGGGAATCATCTATTATCTGCCGCAGCTTGCGTCAGCGCTCATCGC
>CAVOZZ010000001.1:0-39242 GCA_963701505.1 uncultured Gammaproteobacteria bacterium | reverse complement strand
GGTAGCTACGGGTGGACTTGAACCACCGACCCCAGCATTATGAATGCTGCGCTCTAACCAACTGAGCTACGTAGCCAAGGGGGCGCTAGATTACCTGAAAACGGTGCCTCCGGACAAGTTCCTCTGGCCGTTTCTGGTGGATGCGCCAGGGGCTAGACATTAAAGCGAAAATGCATGACATCACCGTCCTGCACGATGTAGTCCTTACCTTCCAAACGCAGTTTACCGGCCTCTTTCGCGCCATTCTCGCCCTTGTAAGCGATAAAATCATCGTAGGCGATCACCTCGGCGCGGATAAACCCCTTCTCGAAATCCGTATGAATCTCGCCGGCGGCCTGAGGTGCAGTGGCGCCGATGCGGGTTGTCCAGGCGCGGACTTCCTTTACCCCGGCGGTGAAGTAGGTCTGCAGCTTGAGTAGCTTGTAACCGGCGCGTATGACGCGATTCAGCCCCGGCTCGTCAAACCCCAGCTCATCGATGTACTCGCTGCGTTCTGCGCGGTCGAGCTCGACCAGCTCTGCCTCGATAGCCGCACAAACGGCAACCATCTCGGCGCCCTCATCGCGTGGACCGGCGACTACCGCATCCAGGTAAGGATTATTCTCGAAGCCGCCCTCGCTGACATTGGCAACATACATCACCGGCTTGGCAGTCAGTAAATGCAAGTCGTAAATGAGCGCCTGCTGTTCATCATCAAGCGCCATTGCGCTGATCATCCCGCCAGCGTCCAGATGCTCACGGATGGTTTCCAGCAAGGCCTGTTTTGCCTTTGCATCCTTGTCACCGCCCTTGGCAACCTTGCTGGCGCGGGTAATGCCTTTCTCGACCGTCTCCAGGTCGGCTAACGCGAGTTCCGTATTGATGACTTCAATATCGCGTATCGGGTCAACGCTGCCGGAGACATGTACGACGTTGTCATCATCAAAGCAGCGTACCACCATACAGATAGCATCGGTCTCACGAATATTTGCCAGGAACTTGTTACCCAGGCCTTCACCCCTGGACGCACCGGCAACCAGTCCGGCGATATCGACAAACTCCATGGTGGTATTGATGATCTTTTGCGGCTTGACGATTTCAGCGAGCCTTTCGAGGCGCGGATCCGGCACCGGTACAATGCCGATGTTTGGATCAATCGTACAAAACGGGTAGTTTTCAGCCTGTATACCCGCTTCGGTGAGGGCATTGAACAGGGTGGACTTGCCAACATTGGGGAGACCTACAATACCGCACTTGACGCTCATATTTATCCTGTTGTTTAAAGTACTGCGGGGTGGGCCGCGCACAGCATACCCGTCGTTGCATATGACAGACGACTGCTATTTCGCCGTGTGCAACGCTTTCATCGCCTTGTCGAGATGATCTGCAATAATATCCGGTAATGCCTCGACGGCTTCCTCTATCGCCTGGTCGATGATGGCCCTGTCATCACTGGAGGCACTCTTCAGCACGTAACCCACCACATCATCACGGTGACCGGGATGTCCGATGCCGATACGCAAGCGCAGGAAATCGTTTCCACCCAGATGCGGAATCAGGTCACGCAGGCCGTTATGCCCACCGTGCCCGCCACCTCTTTTCAGTTTTACTGTACCCGGCGGCAGGTCCAGGTCGTCATGCACGATAAGGATGCTGCTGCGCGGGATCTGGTAGAAAGCGGCCAGTGACGCCACTGGCAGCCCGCTGCGGTTCATGAAGTCCATGGGTTTCTGCAAACGACAGTCGTTACCGGCAATCGTGCAGCGCACAACCTCGCTCTTGTATTTGCTTTCGAAGCTGAAGCGGACATGGTACCGGCGGGCAACTTCATCCACAAACCAGAACCCGGCATTGTGCCGGGTCTGTTCGTACTTTGCTCCAGGATTACCCAGCCCGGCAACGAGCTGAATGGCAGCCAACCGTCAAAACCGCCTAGCTTTCATCTTCATCAGCGTCCGAGGCGGCTGCTCCGGCCTCACCACCGCCAGCTGCTGCTTCCTCCTCTTCCTCACTAACAACCCGCTTGGCATGGATGGAGACAACAGAGATATCATGATCCTCACCGCGCTCCAGCTCAGTAAGCGTCACGCCTTCAGGCACCTTCAGGCCCGACAGGTGAATGGATTCACCTACCTCAAGCGCAGAGATATCCACCTCGATATATTCAGGCAGATCTTTCGGGTAACACTCGACCTCGACTTCCGTCAGGTCATGCGACACCAGGGCACCTGCCTTCACACTTGGAGAGACATCCTCACCGATAATGTGTATGGGCACATTCGTCCACAACTTCTCTGTGGCACTGACGCGCTGCAGGTCCATATGCAAGATGATTGCCTTGCTGGGGTGACGCTGCAGATCACGCAGGATGGCCTGCATCTCCCTGCCGCCGCTCCTGACAGTCAGGATGTGCGAGTAAAAGGCTTCATGCTCAAGGTTACGCAGCACTTCATTATGCGACAGTGTCAGCGCCTCGGGGTCCTTGTCGCCACCGTAGAGGATGGCAGGTACCTTGCCTGCACGACGCAGGCGGCGGCTCGCACCCTTACCCATGTCACTGCGTGGCTCGGCATTCAACTCAAAACTTATAGCCATGTTACTTCTCCAGATTAAAATGCACCTTTGGTGCGGATAACGTCTTCCCCGCGACCAGGGAAGACTTGATGCGGCAATGTCATGCTAACAACAATGCCACGAAACAGTCCTCAATCCATATACAGTGAGCTGACCGACTCTTCGTTACTGATGCGGCGCATGGTCTCTGCCAGCATGGTCGCAATACTCAACTGCCTGATCCTGCTGCACGCCTGCGCATTTTCCTGTAGCGGTATGGTATCGGTTACCACCAGCTCGTCCAGTTCCGATGCCTCGATATTCTCAACGGCCGAACCGGACAATACCGGGTGCGTACAGTAAGCCACTACGCGGGTGGCACCATGCTCTTTCAGGGCCATTGCGGCAAGACACAAGGTACCCGCCGTGTCGACCAGGTCATCGACCAGCACACAGGTGCGGCCTTCAACCTCACCAATAATATTCATCACCCGTGCTTCATTCGGTCGCGGCCGGCGTTTATCAATAATCGCCAGTTCAGCATCATCGAGGCGTTTTGCCAGGGCCCGCGCCCTGACGACACCACCGACATCCGGAGACACCACCACCATATCCGGGTATTTCTGTTTCCAGACATCACCCAGCAGGATCGGCGAGGCATAGACGTTATCAACCGGGATATCGAAAAAACCCTGTATCTGGTCGGCATGCAGATCGACCGTCAGCACGCGGTCAGCCTTCACATTACCGATCATCTGTGCAACCACCTTGGCCGTAATCGGAACACGTATCGAACGCGGCCGCCGGTCCTGGCGCGCATAACCGAAATATGGCACCACCGCGGTAATACGCTGTGCGGATGAACGCCGCAGGGCGTCAATCATCACCAGCAGTTCCATCAGGTTATCGTTAGTCGGTGCACACGTCGGCTGTATCACGAATACATCCTTGCCGCGAACGTTCTCGTTAATCTCTACCTGCACCTCGCCATCGCTGAAACTGCCGACATGGGCAGCGCCCAGGCTTAGCTGTAAATGTTCGACTACCGCCTGCGCCAGCTTCGGGTTCGCATTCCCGGTGAACACCATAATCTGGCCATCAGCATCAGAGTTGTGCATACCGTTCATAATGTGTCTGCCGTTACTACAATGCATTAACCCCCCTCTCCCTTCAGGGAGAGGGTTGGGGAAGAGGGGAATCAGAACAGGCTAACTGCCTGGGTGCATCCCCTCTCCCTTGCCCTCTCCCGGTGGGAGAGGGGAATCATCTATATTATTTTCCGCAGCTTGCGTCAGCGCTTATCGCTTCGCGATAATCATGCCTGGCTGGGACGGCAGGATGATTCGTCGCTGCGCGCCTCACCCTGCGGGCCGTCGTCGCTGCGCGACAACGTTCAAGTGTGCTTCGCACCCTTGTCGAACCTTGAGGTTCTCATCCTGCCGCATACTGCGTCAGCGCTTATCGCTTCGCGATAATCATGCCTGGCTGGGACGGCAGGATTCGAACCTGCGAATACGGGGATCAAAACCCCGGGCCTTACCACTTGGCGACGTCCCAATTACTCTTTACAAATGACACACCCTTATGGGACTTTGTATCCGGTTACTCCAATGCCATCAGCAAGGGGGAACGGTTTACACCCCGTGCCACAAGGCCGGACCAGTCAGCGGGCAGTTGTGCTGCCACCGCTTGTGCAGCGGCCTCCGTTTCAAAGGCGGCAAAGACACATCCACCGGTACCGGTCAGCCGCGCAGGAGCAAACGCATTCAACCAGTCGATGGCCGCTGCCACCTCCGGATACCTGCGGCGTACCACGGCCTCGCAGTCATTATGACCCGCGCCCTGGAGAAGGTCGGGTATTTTCGTTCGGGGCGTGTCCCGTGTCAAACCCGGATCAGAAAAAATTGCGGCAGTTGATACGCTTACCGGCGGCACCAGCACTAAATACCATGCTTCCGGCGGGGTCACCGGGGTGAGTATTTCACCAATGCCCTCGGCCCACGCCGCCTGGCCATGGATAAACACCGGCACATCGGCACCCAGCGAGAGCCCCAGCCGGGCCAGTTCGTCTGGCGGCAGGCCCAGATCCCAGAGTCGATTCAGCACCAGCAGCGTGGTGGCCGCATCGGAACTGCCTCCTCCCAGGCCACCCCCCACCGGCAGGCGTTTGTCGTTATAAATCGTCACACCGGCGTTGCAGCGGGTGGTTTCCAGCAACAGGGCAGCTGCCCGCACACACAGGTCAGCGCTTGCCGGCACACCGGCCGGTTGCCCGGCCAGCTGTACACCCGGCTGCCGGTCGACATCGAAATACAGCCAGTCGCTAATGGTCAGGAACTGAAATACGGTCTGCAGCTCATGGTAGCCGTCTCCACGCCGCCCGGTCACATGCAGCAGCAGATTGAGTTTGGCGGGGGCTGGCCACGGGCCACTGGCTGTGGCCGGGATCGCTTCCACCGTCATGGCACTGCGTCCACTGGCGGACCCAGTTGCCACTGATTGATTACCAGCCGCACAGCGATATCATCCCGTACAAGCTGCATCTTCGAGGGCACATCGGCACCTGCAACCTGCTGATAATTCTGGTAATCAATGGTCCAGCCCGATTGCTCCAGGTGGCTCAGCCGGCCGGACTCGTCGTATACCCGGGTGGCCTCGGCATCCGGCACGGACAGACCACGCACCCAGTAGTGCATACCGGCAACCGGCAGACGCCAGCCGGTGGCCTGCAGCAACAGGGCATCACCATCATAGGCATAGGATGAATTGCCCTCGGCATCCACCAGCACTACACCGTGCTCATCACCGGCAAGCTGGAAACCACCCTGCCCCAGTGGGCCGGAGACCTTTAACTGATAACCGTCCGCCCGTTGCTGCCACAATAAACTTGCATGCCAGCCCTGGTCGCCATGGGTCAGGGCAATACGGCCATGCAATTGCCAGTCGCTGAATTCTGCTGCTGAACGGCTACTCCTGAGGTGAGGCGTTGCGGCACAACCACTCAGCAACAGGGTCGTCAGGAAAAGCCCGGCAAAACGCTTCACGGGTTATATCGATGGATCACTTCCAGCAACGCCGGGTTATCAGGTGATGACCGGCGCGAGATTTCCCAGATTTCACGTGCGCCTTCGTGATCACCCTGCACCCACATGACCTCGCCGAGGTGTGCCCCGATCTCGCTGTCCTGTGTCATGTCCCAGGCCCGTTGCAAGTGAGTGCGCGCCTCATCCAGGTTACCGAGGCGGAAATGCACCCAGCCAAGGCTGTCGATAATCGCCGGGTCATCCGGTTCCTGCGCATAGGCCCTGTTGATATAAACCAGTGCCTCTTCATAACGAGTGGTCCGGTCTGCCAGCGTATAGCCGAGGGCATTCAGGGTACGGACATTGTCGGGATCCAGCTCCAGAATCCGGCGCATGTCCGTTTCAGCGATCTCGAGCTTCCCCAGCCGCTCTGCTGCCAGTGAGTGCGCATACAACAGGTCCGTATTATCCGGACTGGCCTGCAGCGCCTTGCCATAGAGCTCGAAGGCTTCCCTGTCCATGTTCGCATCCGAGAGCACCTGTCCTTCGAGCAGATAAAACGTCACGCTTTGTGCCGGATCCTTTTGCCGCAAGACCTGCATATGCTGCTGCATGGCAGCGACATCACCCTGCCTGACAAGGATCTCGGCAATCCGTAACTGCGCCTGGCTCCAGTAGTCTCCCGATTCAACCTGGCCGTACCACTCCAGTGCGCCCGCATCATCATCCTGCTTGAGCCGGGCATAACCGAGATAGTAGTAGGCGTTTTGCACGCCTTCATCAATCTCGATCAGCCGCTTCAAGTGCTTTTCACCCGCTTTATACTGACCGGTTTCCAGTTCCAGCAGCGCCAGGGAATAGAGGCCATCGGCATTGTCCGGTTCCAGTTTCACGACAATGGCAAACTGCTCCCGGGAAGCGGCCAGCTCTTCTGCATCCAGCAACATGCGCCCATAGGCAAAATGCAGGTTGGTGTTCTCCGGGTGCCGGTCAACGGCAGTGGCCAACAGCTGCCGCGCCTCATCCTTGCGCTCCATCCTGACCAGGATCTGGGCCTTGAGCAAAATCGCCGACGGCAGCTCGGGAGTGACGGCCAGCGCCTTGTTGACCGCTTCCAGCGCCTTCTCCAGCTGCTCCGCCGTGACCGCAACGCGGCTCAGCGCCATCCATGCGTGTGGATTGTCCGGGTTATGGGCAACCAGCTTCTCCATCGCCTCCAGTGCAGCTTCCTTGTCATCCTCGTGCGCCAGTATGGTCGTTGCGAGGCTGTAGCCCGCCTCCGGATCATCTGAAGTGGTGAGCAGGTAATCGAGCTGTGTAATGACCTCTTCCCGGTCATTATTGTGCAGCGCCAGCGCAATCAGGGCCTTGCGTGCCTCGATGCTGCCCGGATCAAGCTCAACCCAGCGGCGTGCCGCACGTTCAGCGGCCTGGTATTGTTTGGCATAGGAGGCAATCTGCACGGCACGCTCGGCAACCCGTGGATCCTGTGCCTCCAGTGCAGCCTGAAGGTAGTGTGGAACGGAGGTATCCATTTCACCACGCTGACCGGCGATCTCGGCCAGCAGAATATCGTACATCAGGTCACTTGTGAGTGTCTGTTGCGGCTGTGTTTTCTGGCCGCTGGTCACGCCTGCGGCTGGCGGTGGATCATCTGCCAGTGCCGCCACATCCTGCGCCTGGATCTTGTCACCGGAAACGGCACAGGACACCAGTGTCCCGGCCATCAGGATGCTCAGCACGAGCACACGCATGGAACCTTCAATTCGGATAATCAGGTCATTCATTGTTGGCATTCTAACAGCCCGCTTTAAACGCTGGTATCTTAATGGACAGTAAAATCAGTATTTTGTTGTATATCCGCAGGGTATGCTTCAGGATTCTTCTCCGGCTTGTATTAACCGATCCCGCCATGCAGAATTTTGTGTTCGCTTCGGCATTTTCCTGATTATGATATGCATTTGACCGTCCTTGGCATCAATCATCGCACTGCACCCGTCGAGGTTCGCGGACAGGTGGCGTTCCCGCCTGAGTCCTTACCCCGCGCGCTGGGTGAACTGATGGCGCTGGAGGGTGTTCACGAAGCGGCGATATTGTCGACCTGTAACCGCACCGAGCTGTATATCAACCGGGAAAATGAGTGTGTTGACCCGGTTTCCGGCTGGCTGTGCCGTTTTCATCAGCTGGATCTCAACAGCCTGCAGCCACATTTTTACCGGTATGAGGAAGCGGACGCCGTGCGCCACATGCTGCGCGTCGCGGCAGGGCTGGATTCCATGGTATTGGGTGAACCCCAGATCCTCGGACAAATGAAGGACAGCTATCAGCAAGCGTTGCAGATCGGCAGTATCGACACACTGGTCAACCGACTGTTTCAGCATACCTTTTCGGTCGCCAAGCAAATCCGTACCGACACCGCGATCGGGGCCAGCCCGGTATCGGTTGCGTTCGCGGCCGTCAGCCTGGCACGCCAGATCTTCGGCCGCCTGGAGAACCAGACGGCGTTACTGATCGGCGCTGGTGAAACCATCGAGCTGGCTGCCCGGCATCTGCATGACCAGGGGATGGGGAAAATGGTGATTGCCAATCGCACCGTGTCACGCGCCCATGACCTCGCAGCCCAATTCAACGGCTATGGCATTGAACTGGATGAAATCCCTGCCCACCTTGCTGAGGCCGATATCGTGATTTCCTCGACCGGCAGCACGACACCCATCCTCACCCGGAAACTCGTCAAGAAGGCCCTGGTTTCGCGCAAGCACCGCCCGGTACTGATGGTGGATCTGGCCGTACCAGCGGACATCGAGGCCGATGTCGCAACGCTTGATGATATCTACCTGTATAGCATCGATGACCTCAAGCATGTCATCGAAGAGAACCTGCGTTCGCGCCAGGAGGCCGCGCAACAGGCAGAGGAAATTATCGAGGTACAGGTTGACCGCTTCATGGCATGGACACGGTCACTGCTTGCCGTACCCACGGTACGCGCCTACCGCGAGTATGCACAGTCGCTGGCGGAAGCCGAACGCCAGAAGGCCCAGCCACCAGCTTGCAGAGCGGCAAACCGCCGCAGGAAGTGATCGACACCCTGACACGCAACCTGGTCAACAAACTCACACATAACCCCAGCGTAAACCTGCGTGGCGCAGCGGCGGAGGGTGAAACCGGTTTACTGGAAGCCGTGCGCACACTGTTTCGCCTCAAGCTCAACGATAAGGAATAATCATGCAGCCAAGCATCGTCAGTAAACTGCAGCACATCGAGGAGCGCCATACCGAGGTCAGTGCACTGCTGTCCGATGCAGAAACCATTGCAGACCAGGACAGGTACCGCAACCTTTCAAAGGAATATGCCCAGCTCACACCGGTGGTCGACTGCTTCAGGGCCTGGCAGCAGGCACAGGATGATGTTGCCTCGGCACAGGAGATGCTCCGGGACCCGGACCCGGACATGCAGGACATGGCCGAGGATGAACTTAAACAGGCGCGCGAACGTACCGAGACACTGGAACTGGATCTGCAAAAACTGCTGTTACCGAAAGACCCGCATGACGACAGCAACATCTTTCTCGAGATCCGTGCCGGAACCGGTGGCGATGAAGCGGCCATTTTTGCAGGTGACCTGTTTCGCATGTATGTGCGCTATGCCGAACTCAACGGGTGGCAGGTAGAGGTGCTCAGCGAAAGCCCCGGCGAACACGGCGGCTATAAGGAAATCATTGCGCGCATTGTCGGTCAGGGCGCGTATTCCCGGCTGAAGTTTGAATCCGGCGCCCACCGGGTACAGCGCGTCCCGGAAACCGAATCCCAGGGACGCATACACACATCGGCAGCGACCGTTGCCATCCTGCCTGAAGCCGACGATATCGACCCGGTGGAAATCAACCCGGCCGACCTGAAGGTTGACACCTTTCGCGCCTCCGGTGCCGGTGGCCAGCACGTCAACAAGACGGACTCCGCCATCCGGCTGACACACCTTCCGAGCGGCATCGTGGTCGAGTGTCAGGATGAGCGCTCGCAGCACAAAAACCGCGCCCGTGCCATGTCGCTGCTGTCGGCAAAGCTGCTGGACACCCAACTGGCCAAGCAAAAGGCCGAAGAAACGGCGGCACGTCGCTCGCTGGTCGGCAGTGGCGACCGCTCTGAACGGATCCGCACCTATAATTTTCCCCAGGGACGCATGACCGATCACCGCATCAACCTGACCGTCTACAAGCTGGACGATTTCATGGCCGGCAATCTTGATCTTGCCATTGAACCACTGATTAACGAATACCAGGCAGATCTACTGGCCGCCCTCAATGAGTCAGGCAACTGATCCGGCCTCGATCAGGCAACTGCTCGAACAGGCAACCCGGTTACTGAACACGGAATCGGCACGACTGGATGCCGAGGTACTGCTCGGTCATGTATTGCAGCAGCCGCGAAGCTACTTTCACGCCTGGCCAGAAAAACGGTTGCCGCTCGAGAGTCGCAAGCGCTTCAGGCAACTGCTGCAGCAACGACACAAGGGAAGTCCGGTCGCTTACCTGACCGGTGAACGTGAATTCTGGTCATTGCCACTGACCGTCACCACAGACACACTGATACCACGACCGGAGACAGAAACGCTGGTTGCGCAGGCGCTGCAGCGGCTACCCGCCGGGCAGAAACAACTGGTCGCCGACCTGGGCACAGGCAGCGGTGCCATTGCACTTGCCATCGCCTGTGAACGGCCAAAGTGCCGGATTATTGCAACCGACCTCTCTGCCGCGGCCATTGCCGTTGCCAGCAGCAATGCGCAGCGACTGGACATACATTCAGTCACTTTCCACACCGGGAACTGGTGTGAACCGCTGACCGGCATGCAGCCAGACATGATCGTCAGCAACCCGCCCTACATTGCAGAGAGCGATCCGCACCTGAAGTCGGGTGATGTCCGCTTTGAACCACGCACAGCACTTGCCGCTGGACCGCAGGGAATGGACGCCCTGACATGCATAGCGCAATGTGCCGCCAGGCACCTGCAACCCGGTGGCTGGCTGCTCATGGAACACGGCTTTGACCAGGGCCAGTTAGCCAAACAACTACTCGAGGACGCTGGTTATATCGACATTACTGATCATGCTGATGACGCCGGACAGAACCGTGTTATCGCTGGCAGACGCTGTCCGTAGCATCAAACTTGTATTTTTCCCACACAGCGCTACGATTACCATGTGAATGAAAAAATGAGACAACGCTCTATCCGGCTTACCGAGCCAAGCCAGGACCCTGGTTATGCGGATTCAGCAGCCGACCTGCTGCGTAACGCCACGGGCGTCGTCAGTGTACAGGTTGCCCGCTCGGACCACTTGCTTGTCTGCTACAACGTTCGTGAAATCACCCTGCAGATACTCGAAGCCCTGCTGACCGAATTTGGCTACAAGCTCGGCACCAGCCTCGTCTGCCGAACAATGCGAGCCCTGTGCTATTACGTTGAGGACATTGAATGCAGCAGTTGCAAACATGACCTGGCCGGGTACACACGGGATGCCTTTATCACCCGCTACCTGCACCGGAATCATGGCTGCCGCGATCGTCGACCGGAATATCTACGGCGCTATCTGTAAGCCGCAAGTAACAATGAGTGCCCATCCATAAACGCCCTCTCCCACCGGGAGCATCCAACCGGCGAACATAATAAAGAAGCGGGGAGAGGAAAAAAATTAAAGAACAATTCTTGTATCTTGATCCTCCCATCCTGCCCTTCTCCCGGAGCACCCAAAAACGGGCATAAAGCACAAGGGACACTGTTTCCGGTGATGCATTGAACATCATAAACCCTTTCCGGCGAAGCCAACCATGAACGACGACCAGCTGCTCCGTTACAGCCGACAAATCATGTTGCCGCAGGTTGACATTGCTGGTCAGGAAAAACTGCTGGCCAGCAGGGCATTGATTATTGGGGCCGGTGGACTCGGTTCGCCCGCGGCAATGTACCTCGCCGCCGCCGGCATTGGACAGCTGGCGATTGCCGATCATGACGTGGTTGACCTGAGCAACCTGCAACGCCAGTTGTTACATCGCAACGGCGATATCGGCCGCGACAAAACCGCCTCTGCGAGGGACACCCTGTTGTCGATCAACCCCGATATTCAGGTCACCGCCCTGCCCCTGTCGTTGCAGGATGAAGCCCTCGACGAACAGGTGCAACTCGCTGATGTAGTGCTGGACTGCAGTGACAATTTTGCTACCCGTTTCAGCGTCAATGCGGCCTGTATCAGTCAGCGTACACCACTGGTGTCCGGTGCCGCGATCCGCATGCAGGGGCAGCTGGCGGTCTTTGATTCGAGAAAGGAAAGCAGCCCCTGCTACAGCTGCCTGTACCGGGAAGGCGAGCAGGAAGAACAGACCTGTTCCGAGACCGGTGTACTCTCACCGCTGGTAGGGGTCATCGGTTCCCTGCAGGCGCTGGAAGCCATCAAGGTCATCCTTGCGCTTGGCAACAGTCTCGCCGGCCGCCTCGTCGTCTTTGACGGACTGCAGCATGAATGGCGCACCCTGACATTGCCACGGGATCCCTCCTGCCCCGTGTGCAGCTGACATGACCCGCATGACCTGTCTTCCAGCCGGAAATGGGAACTCTCGCAAAGACATAAAGAACGAAACATTGATCTGCTTATCAATAGTGACTTGCGGCCTTGCGCACTTTGCATCCTGCCTGCAGGGACGCAGGCAAGGGGCGCGAACTGGAGCGCAAGCTTCTGCGGAAGGTATTAGCCTTTTGGCATTGCAAGCAACTTGAATCCGAGACCGGATAGCAGCCTTCCTGGCGCCCCCCCCGGTTCCTGCAGCAACACGGTTGATTCGGAAAATTCACGCCTCACCGGGTAGTCCTTGCGCAAGCGGTCAAATGCTGCGGCACGCTGTGCCACCGGCAGAGACAGCGTTTCGCGCAACCGCTGATCATCCCGTCGCACATCGTAGCAGGCAAGCACCGCCAGTCTCGCAACCTCGAGCAGATCACCCGCATCCTGCGCACGCAGGTCAATGCTGGCTGCACGCCCGACCTCATCGGCTGCCTGCCATTGCACGGGCACTGCAAAATAGTCACAGGCTGCACGGTAGATCATTTCGGTACCACGCAACTTGCCATCATAGCTGTAGCCGGCAATATGCGGCGTTCCGAGGTCGACCTTTTGCAATAGCGAGGCGCTGATTGCGGGCTCGTTTTCCCAGACATCCAGCACCACCGACAGGTCGGTGCGTATCGCGAGCAAGCGGTCCAGCGCGTGGTTGTCTGCGACCGCCCCCCGCGAGATATTGATAAAGAGGGCACCCGTTTTCAGCCGTTTCAGAAACGCGTCATCGACAAGATGCCGGGTCGGATATGGACCCCCTTCTGTCAAAGGCACATGCACTGTCACGATGTCGGCCTGCAGCACCTCGTCCAGTGAAACAAAATCATCATGATCACCACCTGCCTGCAAGGGCGGATCATTGACCAGACAGCTTATGCCCAGGGCAGCAAGCCTCTGGCGCACGCGTGAACCGACATTGCCACAGCCGATGATGCCGGCTGTTTTGCCGGCCAGCACAAAGCCCTGCCGTTCTGACAGCACCAGCAGGGCACTGACGACGTATTCAGCCGCCGAGGTTGCATTACTGCCGGGGGCCGTTGCAAAACCGATGTGCCGCTGTTGCAGGTAATCACGATCAACATGGTCAAACCCGATCGTAGCCGACCCCACAAAGCGCACCGACGAACCCTCCAGCAGGGATGAATCCACACGGGTTACCGATCGCACCAGCAGGATATCCGCATCGCGGACCTGTGCTGCCTGCATGCCACGCCCCGGCAACAGGCTTACCTCACCCAGTGAAGCAAACGCCCGTTCCACGCAGGGGATGTTTTCATCAGCAATGATTTTCATCGATCAGGAATCTACAAATGCAAGTAATGATTGACGGGTGTGTAGCATGGCACATGCTTTTGGGGGTCATTAAAAGACACTCAATTGGCCATGGAAGCACACGGAAATACGCCGATTTAAGGCAATTTTCTTCCGTGTTATTTCATGTACTTCCGTGGCAATTTGTTCAAGTAAGTGCCATTTTTGCAGATGCCTGTGATCAGCCGTCCAGCAGGTTCCTGAGCAACTCGTTGACCTGTTGCGGATTGGCCTTCCCCTGGGTGGCTTTCATCACCTGGCCAACGAAGAAGGCAATCAGTTTTACCTGTCCAGCACGGTATTGTTCAACCTGTACGGGATTTTCTTCCAGCACCTCCCGGATAATGCCGGTCAATCGCGGAGGCATCGGAAATCTGCTTCAATCCCTGCTGTTCAATGATTTCATCAGCCGACCCCTCGCCCTTCCACATGGCCTCGAATACCTGCTTGGCAAGCTTGCCGGAGATGGTGCCATCCTCGATGCGCAGCAACAGGCCACCCAGCGCCGCGGCACCGACAGGGCTGTCTGCGATGTCGCGGTCATCCTTGCGCAGGGCACCGGACAGTTCACCGATGACCCAGTTGGCAGTCAGCTTGCCCGCGCCAGCCGCGGCCTTTACAGCGGCCTCGAAGTAATCCGCCAGTTCGCGCGATGCCGTGAGGATGCCGGCATCGTACTCCGATAGCCCGTAGTCACTGGCGAGGCGTGCCTTTTTGGCATCCGGTAACTCCGGCAAGGATTCCCTGACGGACGCCAGAAACGCCTCGTCCAGCTCAACCGGTAACAGGTCGGGATCGGGGAAATAACGATAGTCGTTGGCCTCTTCCTTGGAACGCATGGAGCGGGTTTCATGCTTGTCCGCATCAAACAGGCGGGTTTCCTGAACCACCGTACCCCCCCCTTCAAGCAGCATGATCTGGCGCTCAACCTCGTAGTTGATTGCCTGCTCAACGAAACGGAAGGAATTGATATTCTTGATTTCAGCACGCGTCCCGAACGCCTGCTGGCCCTTTGGACGCACCGACACATTGGCATCGCAGCGGAATGAACCCTCCTGCATGTTGCCATCGCTGATTCCCAGATAACGCACCAGCGAGTGTATCTTCTTCATATAGGCGACCGCCTCCCTTGCAGAACGGATGTCCGGCTCGGAGACAATCTCCAGCAACGGTGTACCGGCACGGTTCAGGTCAATACCGGTCTTGCCCAGGTATGCCTCATGCAGTGATTTACCGGCATCTTCTTCCAGGTGGGCACGTGTGATACCAATACGCTTGCTGCTGCCGTCCTCCAGCTCTATGTCCAGGTAACCATCGTGCACGATGGGCAGCTCAAACTGGCTGATCTGGTATCCCTTGGGCAGGTCCGGGTAGAAATAATTCTTGCGCGCGAATACCGAACGCGGCGCAACCGTGGAGTGCGTTGCCAGTCCGAACATGGCGGCCATGCGTACCACTTCCGCATTCAGCACCGGCAACACCCCCGGCAAGCCCAGGTCAACGGCACATGCCTGGGTATTGGGTTCCGCACCATAGGTGGTCGATGCACCGGAAAAGATCTTGCTCTTTGTTGCGAGCTGGGTATGTATCTCCAGCCCGATGACCGTTTCCCATTGCATCATTCGAATCCTTGCGGGGAACGCGTATGCCAGTCGCTAACCTGCTGGTAGCGGTGTGCGACATTCAGCAGGCGTGCTTCTGCAAAATAATTGCCGATTACCTGCAAGCCAACCGGCAGGCCATTACTGAACCCGGCAGGTATCGAGATCGCCGGCAAGCCGGCCAGGTTGACGGCGATCGTATAGATGTCTGACAAGTACATACTGACCGGGTCATCCGCCTTTTCGCCCAGCTTGAAGGCAACCGACGGTGTCGTCGGTCCCATGATGACATCGACCTGTTCAAATGCCTGCAGGAAATCATCGCGGATCAGGTGTCGCACCTGCTGCGCCTTGAGATAGTAGGCATCGTAGTAGCCTGCGGACAGTGCATAGGTGCCGACCAGGATGCGGCGTTTGACCTCACTGCCGAAACCTTCGCCACGCGAGCGGGTATACAGGTCCTGCAGGTCCTGCGGATTGTCCGCGCGGTGACCAAAACGCACGCCGTCAAAACGGGACAGGTTGGAGGAACACTCCGCCGGCGCCACCACGTAATAGGCCGGCACCGACAGGTGTGTATTCGGCAGTGCTGATGTCGGTTACGCGTGGCGCCCAGCTTCCTGAATTCCTCAATGGCCACGGCGACCGCGTCCCCGACATCGGCATCCAGTCCCTGCGCCGAAGTATTCTTTCGGCAAGCCAATCTTCAGGCCCTGCAATGGCTGCGTTCAGCTGTGCGACATAATCGTCTACCGGTCGGTCGACACTGGTTGAATCACGCGCATCGAAGCCGGCCATGGCACCCAGCAGCACGGCCGCGTCTTCAGCCGAGCGGGCAAACGGTCCACCCTGGTCAAGACTGGAGGCAAACGCAATCATGCCGTAGCGTGATACCCGGCCGTAAGTTGGCTTCAGCCCGGTAATGCCACACAGTGCCGCCGGCTGTCGAATGGATCCGCCGGTATCGGTACCGGTGCTGGCCGGCACCAGCCGTGCCGCGACGGCCGCCGCGGAACCACCGGAAGAACCACCGGGAACGGTCGTTTCATCCCAGGGATTTCTGACCGGTCCGTAGAAACTGGTTTCATTGGATGAACCCATGGCAAATTCGTCCATGTTGGTCTTGCCGACCATCACGGCGCCGGCTTCAAGTAATTTCTGCGTAACGGTTGCATCATACGGCGCAATAAAGTTATCCAGCATCCTCGAACCGCAGCTGGTCTTCACCCCGTTGGTGCAGAAAATATCCTTGTGCGCAAACGGGATACCCGTCAGCGGTCCTGCAGTGCCCGCCTTGATGGCGGCATCGGCCGCCTGCGCGGCCGCCAGCGCCTGTGTCTCGGTGACGGTCACAAAGCTGTTGAGCCGCTCATCATGCGTACGGATCCGCTGCAGGCAGGCGCGCGTCAGTTCCTCGCTGGAGCAGGCCCCCTTCTGCAAATCGGCCGCTAGTTCAACAAGGCTTTTCTGGTGCATAAAAATTTTCCTGACGGATTTGCGGTGCCTCACCCGTGCTGCGGTTTAGTAAGCCAGGCATGACGGATTTATGGAACAGCCTCGACTTACTCAATCACCTGCGGCACAAGATACAGTCCGGATTCGGTTTCGGGCGCAACCTTCTGGAAGTGTTCACGATTATTTGTTTCCGTCACCTCGTCTGCGCGCAGGCGCTGGGTGGCATCCAGCGGGTGTGCCAGCGGCTCCACACCGGTCGTGTCAACGCTGTTCAACTGCTCCACGAAAGCCAAGATATCCGTCAGATTGCGGGCATATCCCGGGATATCATCCACATTGATTCCCAGTCTGCCAGGTGGGCAATTTTCTCAACATCCGAGGCATCAAGCACCATGGTCGCTCCGTTTCAGCCGTTCGTGTAAAAAACAGGTGCGCAACGGTAGCACAATCACCTGTTTGGCACATCTTCATGTTCAGGGGGCAACAACAACAGCTGCCAACGTTTTCAGCTGATTTCCTTGCCCCAAAGGCCCCTCATTGTTAGATTACCCGCTTCCTTTTTCAGCGACCTGCACCGGATCTGCATTTAATGTTAATAAAAAGCTTGTTTGGCATGTTCTCCAACGACCTGTCCATCGACCTGGGCACGGCGAACACTCTGATTTACGTGCGCGGCCAGGGGATCGTACTGAACGAGCCATCGGTAGTCGCCATTCGCCAGGATCGCGGGCCGGGCGGACCGAAGAGCATTGCCGCAGTCGGCACCGAGGCCAAGCTGATGCTGGGGCGAACCCCGGGCAACATCACGGCAATCCGGCCTTTGAAAGACGGCGTCATCGCCGACTTCACCATCACGGAAAAAATGCTGCAGCATTTTATCCACAAGGTCCACGAAGCACGTTTCTTCAAGCCCAGTCCACGCGTGCTGATTTGCGTGCCCTGTGGCTCCACCCAGGTAGAACGGCGCGCCATCCGTGAATCGGCGGCCGGCGCCGGCGCCCGCGAGGTCTATTTAATAGAGGAACCGATGGCCGCCGCCATCGGGGCCGGCATGCCGGTCGACGAAGCCCGCGGCTCCATGGTACTGGATATAGGCGGTGGCACCTCCGAAGTCGCGGTTATCTCCTTGAATGGTATAGTGTACTCATCATCTGTTCGTATCGGCGGCGACCGCTTTGATGACGCCATCATCAATTACGTGCGACGCAACTACGGCACCCTGATCGGTGAGGCCACCGCCGAGCGCATCAAGCACGCCATCGGCTCCGCCTATCCCGGCAAGGAAGTCAGCGAACTGGAAGTCAAGGGCCGTAATCTCTCGCAGGGCATTCCACGCAGTTTCACCCTGAACAGCAATGAAATCCTCGAATCACTGCAGGAACCCCTGACCGGAATTGTGGGTGCGGTGAAGACGGCACTGGAGCAGACACCTCCGGAACTGGGCGCTGACGTGGCGGAGCGCGGGATTGTACTGACCGGTGGCGGTGCCCTGCTGCGGGACATCGACAAACTGCTCATGGAGGAAACCGGCCTGCCCGTCGTGGTCGCCGATGACCCCCTCACCTGTGTCGCCCGTGGCGGTGGTCGCGCACTTGAACTGTTTGACGAACGCGGTGGCGACGTCTTCACCGTTGAATAACACCCCGGTCACGCGACCTGCTGCGAAGGGCAAGTAGCGCGGAATGCGAAACCAGATCTGTACCCGGTGCATCGCCGGGCACAATCGACGCGCCCCGCATCAAACAGATACACCGGCAGGAGCGGATCGCATCCGCGATTCCAACTAGGCTAGAATACCGCCCTGAGATTGGCAGGATGCCTGCCAGAGTACTAGCAATACGGGGTGCCCGATCAAGCTCATCTTCACACGAGGTCCATCCATCACGACACGCCTGCTCGTGCTGGTTTCACTGTCAGCGGTACTGATGGTGATGGACCACCGATATAAAAGCATCGAGTCGGTGCGCAACACGCTGTCGTTACTGGTCTACCCGATCCAGTTAATCGTCGAGATTCCCGGCTCGGTTACTGAATGGCTCGACGAATCCCTTGCCTCGCGCCGAAAACTGCAGGAAGAGGTCGACAGCCTGCGAACACAGCAGTTCATGCAGCAGGCCCAGATGCAGAAATTTTCGGCGTTGCAGGCAGAAAACATTCGCCTGCGGGAGTTACTGGACTCATCGTTTGAAATCGGCGAAAAGGTGCTCATTGCCGAGCTGATGTCGGTCAACCTGGATCCCTACAAGCACCAGGTAGTGATCAACAAGGGCGAATTGCATGATGTCTATGCCGGTCAGCCGCTGGTCGATGCGGAAGGCGTCATGGGACAGATCGTCCATGCCGGTCCCTATTCATCCACGGCCATGCTCATCACCGATACCTCGCATGCCATACCGGTACAGGTAAACCGCAATGGTTTGCGCTCCATCGCACTGGGCAGCGGCACCATCAACCGTCTCGAACTCCCGTACATACCCAACAGCGCTGACATCCAGCCGGGTGACCTGTTGATCACCTCCGGACTGGGGGGGCGCTTCCCCCCGGGTTACCCGGTGGCCACCGTCACCGCGGTACAACACGACCCGGGCAATGCCTTTGCGTCCGTGGTCGCTACACCTCTGGCGCACCTGAATCGCAGCCGCGAAGTGCTGCTGATCTGGCCGGGGCAGGACCCAGACATCAAATCGGTTGCGAGTGCCCCGGTGGAGCCCTCCGCTGCATGCACTAGACACGGAAGCCCCCACGGGGGCCGGCGAAGGGGCAGACAGCAACAACACGGCTGCCGGGACGGCGACAGAGGCGCCATGATAGGCAGCAGACATCATGGCGGCAGCGTCATCGTCCTGACGTTCATCATCGCCCTGTTACTGACCGTCATCCCGTTACCCGAGGGGATACGTTTCCTGCGCCCCGACTGGGTCGGACTGGTACTGATTTACTGGTGCATGGCGTTACCTGACCGGGTGGGTGTGGCCAGCGGTTGGTTCATGGGCCTGATGGTTGACCTGCTCACCGGCACCCTGCTTGGTCAGCACGCGCTGTCACTTACCGTGATCGCCTACATTACGCTGAAATTCCACCAGCGCTTGCGACTGGTACCGGTATGGCAACAGTCACTGACCGTGCTGATATTGCTGGTGCTGCATCAGCTGCTGGCGCTGTGGATCAGTCGCATCATCGGTCGCCCCGGCGTCCCCTGGTATTTCTGGATGCCATCGGTACTGGGCATGATCATCTGGCCTCTGGTGTACGCCACACTGCGCAGCCTGCGTCGCGGCTTCAGGGTGAAGCTAGTGCCCCGCCAGATCACACTGAAGGATCATTTTTTCGAGTCCCGCCTGGTCATGAACCGGGCAATCCTGTTACTCGTTACGGGCGGCATTCTGCTGGTTGCATTACTGGCACGCCTGCTTTACCTGCAGGTGCTGGCACACGAGCACTTCACCACCCTGTCAGAAGACAACCGTGTCAAGCTGCAGGCGATAGCACCCAACCGTGGCCTGATATTTGACCGCAACGGCATCCTGCTGGCCGAGAACCTGCCCTCCTATCGACTCGAAATCACACCGGAACAGATTGATGACATGGGCGCCACCCTTGCTGCACTGGAGGAAATCATCGAAATCCGGGACAGCGATCGCAGCCGTTTCGAAAAACTGCTCAGGCGAAAACCGCGTTTTGAATCGGTCCCGCTGCGTTTTCATTTAAGTGATGATGAAGTTGCACGCTTCTCGGTCAACCGGCACCGCTTCCCCGGGGTCGACATTACCGCCGGGCTGGCGCGGCATTACCCGAAGGGTTCGCTGGCCGTGCATGCACTGGGTTATGTGGGACGCATCGATGAAAAGGCACTGCAGGAACTGGACAGTTCCAATTACCGCGGCACCACGCATATTGGCAAGATCGGTATCGAAAAGACCTATGAAACACTGTTGCATGGCACCGTAGGTTTTCAGCATGTAGAAACCACGGCGCAGGGTCGTGTTATCCGTGTACTCAGCCGAACCCCACCGGTATCCGGTCGTAACCTTTACCTGACCATCGACTCCCGCGTACAGGCCGCTGCTGAAAAGGCCTTTGGCGATCACACCGGTTCGGCGATCGCAATCGACCCGAGCAATGGTGATATTCTTGCCTTTGTCAGCCTGCCGACCTATGAACCGAATCCGTTTGTCAACGGCATCGAGTATAACGACTATGCCGCGCTGCGGAACGACGAAAAGCAACCGTTGTTTAACCGCGCCCTGCGTGGCCAGTATCCACCCGGCTCCACCATAAAACCGTTTGTCGGACTGGCAGGGCTTGAACAGGCAGTCACCACCAGTCACTCCAGTACCTACTGTCCCGGGTTCTATACCCTGCCCGGCAACAGTCGTAAATTCCGTGACTGGAAACATACGGGGCACGGCACCGTCGACCTCAACAAGGCGATTGTACAGTCCTGCGATGTCTACTTTTACGACCTTGCACTGTCACTGGGCATCGACCGCATGCACGATTACCTGCAGAACTTCGGCTTCGGCAATGCCAGCGGCATCGATATCCTGGGCGAACTGTCAGGGCTGCTGCCATCGCGGGCCTGGAAGCGCGCCCGGCACGACCAGCCCTGGTTCCCCGGAGAGACCATCATTACCGGTATTGGTCAGGGATTTTTTCTGGTCACCCCCGTGCAACTCGCCACGGCGACCGCAGCACTTGCAAACGGCGGACGGCTGCTGCAACCGAATATTGTGCACGCCGAACAGGAGGCCAACAGTGATGATCTGTTGCCGCATCGGCCACGCATCCGCGACACCATCAGCGTCATAGAACAGCAACACTGGGACGATATCATCAAGGCCATGACCGACGTCGTTCACAGCGCACGCGGCACGGCGCGCAAGATTGGCGAGGACAGTCCCTACCTGATTGCCGGCAAGACCGGCACGGCACAGGTGTACGGACTCAAGCAGGAAGAAAAATACGATGCCGAGGCCATCCCCGAGGAACTGCGTGACCATGCACTGTTCATCGCCTTTGCACCGGTTGAAGCACCGAAGATCGCAGTCGCCGTCATTATCGAACATGGCGGCGGCGGTGGCTCCATCGCCGCACCGATTGCCCGTGACATCATCGATGCCTATTTGCAGGGAGTGCCACAGTGAACATTGCACTCACCCCGCACCGTGAAGACGCCAGCCGCAGAGGCTGGCAATACCGTCTGCATATCGACGCCCCGCTGCTGGTAACGCTGATTGCCGTCTGTACGTTTGGGCTGATCGTGCTCTACAGTGCCGGCGGCGGCGATATCGCACTCATAGAACGCCAGCTGGTCCGCCTTGGCATTGCCTTTACCGGCATGTTGCTGGTGGCACAATTGTCGCCCATAGTGCTGCAGCGCCTGACACCCTGGTTATTCGTTCTCGGCGTGCTGTTACTGCTTGCGGTACTCGTTGGCGGCGAGATCAGTGGTGGTGCACAGCGCTGGCTGAACCTGTATTTTGTTCGCTTCCAGCCATCGGAGATGATGAAACTCGCTGTGCCGATGATGGTGGCCTGGTATCTTGCGGATACCCGCCTGCCACCGAACCGCTGGCAATTGCTGGCTTCCGCCACGCTTATTGCCGTACCCATGCTGATGATCGCCAAACAACCGGATCTCGGCACTGCCCTGCTGATCGCCAGTTCCGGCTTCTTTGTGGTCTTCCTTGCCGGACTGCAGTGGCGTCTGCTGGCGTTCTTAACCGTGCTGCTGGCTGCAGCGGCGCCGGTCCTCTGGCACTTCATGCATGACTACCAGCGGCAGCGCGTCATCACCTTTCTGAGCCCGGAAAGCGATCCACTGGGCTCCGGCTATCACATTATCCAGTCCAAGATCGCTATCGGCTCGGGCGGTCTGCTGGGGAAAGGCTGGATGAACGGCACACAGTCACAACTGGATTTTCTGCCGGAACGTTCAACGGATTTCATCTTTGCCGTACTCGGTGAAGAGTTTGGCTTCTTTGGCATACTGATCCTGTTTGCGTTGTATACCACCATCGTGGTACGCGGCATCATGATCACCATCCATGCCCAGGATACCTATACACGCCTGCTGGCCGGCAGCCTGTCTATGACCTTCTGCGTGTACTTTATTGTCAACACCGGCATGGTCACCGGGATGCTACCGGTGGTAGGGTTACCGTTACCCATGATCAGCTACGGCGGCACCTCCATTGTCACGTTGATGGCCGGTTTTGGCATCCTGATGTCGATACAAACACATCGTAAATTACTGGCTACCTGAGCCATAGTGTCGGTGTTAGAATGCACGCGATCCTCTTGTCAGCAAGGAACCCGTGAATGCATTTACAGGCTTTGAAAGCAGGCGTCCTTTCATCACTCGTCTCAGCAGCAATGCTAATCAGCGCGTCAGCTGTCCCGGCAGCCGGCTACAGTGACCAGCCACAGGTGCAGGCCTTCATCAACATGATGGTTGACAAACACGGCTTCGAAGAGGAACAGCTGGTTCGTGTTTTCAACCAGGCGCAACACCGTGAAGACATACTGGAATTGATGCGCAAGCCGGCCGAGAAACGGCTGGAATGGTATGAGTATCGAAAGATTTTCCTGACGCCCGCACGCATTGAGGGCGGCGTCAACTTCTGGAAGGAAAACGCAGACTCCCTGGCGAAGGCCAGCGCCGCATACGGTGTTGATCCGCAGATTATCGTTGCCATCATTGGTGTGGAAACCCGTTATGGCAGCAATACCGGACGACACCGGGTACTGGACGCGCTCTCCACACTGGCGTTTGACTATCCACCACGCAGTGAGTTTTTCACCGGTGAACTGGAACAGTACCTGATTCTGGCCCGGGAAGAAGACATTGACGTGGTCAGAGACCACCGGCTCCTATGCAGGCGCCATGGGCTATGGACAGTTCATTCCCAGCAGCTACCGCAACTATGCCGTTGATTTTGATGCAGATGGCAAACGTGACCTGTGGAACAGCAAAATGGACATCATTGGCAGTGTCGCCAACTATTTCAAGCAACATGGCTGGACACTCGACTCCCCGGTCGCCGTTCGCGCCACCGTAGAAGGCGACAAGTACCTGCCTGTCCTGGAGCTCGGCTATGAACCCAACACGGTACTCGATGCATTGCGTCACGACGGCATCACCCCGCTCAAGCCGATGCCCGATGAACTGGTCGCCGCCCTGCTCAGCCTGGAACAGCAGGACGGGCCGGAATACTGGCTGGTCTTCAATAATTTCTACACCATTACCCGCTACAACCACAGCCCGCTCTATGCCATGGCAGCCTACCAGTTGAGCGAGGAAATCCGTGAAGCCTATGAACAAAGTCCGCATTTCAATGAATAGGCCATTCACCACCGCGACAGCGACCAGGCTGACTGCGCTGCTGCTGGTGCTTGGCAGCTGCTTTACAGCCTGCACCACCCAGCGGCCTGATCTGCAATCGGATGATGCACCGCTTAATCCACGGGATGTTTCAAACGTAGCCGATGCCGTGCCGCTCAATGAACCCTTGAGCCGCTATGGCAATCCGGACTCCTATGTGGTCTACGGCAAACGTTACCACACACTGCCATCGAGCAAGGGTTACAGGGAACGGGGTACTGCCTCCTGGTATGGCACCAAGTTTCATGGCAAGCGTACCTCCAGCGGCGAACCTTATGACCTGTATGCCATGACGGCTGCCCACAAGACGCTGCCGTTACCGACCTATGTCGAGGTTACAAACCTGAAGAACGGGCGCACTGTCATCGTCAAGGTCAACGACCGCGGCCCCTTCCATGATGACCGGCTGATTGACCTGTCCTATGCGGCAGCGGTCAGGCTCGACATCCTGCCCTATGGCACCGGGCAGGTGGAGATACGCGCCATCGACCCCGACGAACCCCGCATGATGGCAAGTGTTGCTGAGACTGCGCCTGCAGCGACACCGGAAGACATGGTTTTATACCTGCAGGTCGGTGCCTTTTCGAGTCATGATAATGCACAGCGGCTGCAGAAGGATCTGGAGTCGCAGAACATCGGTGATGTCAGAATCGTCGAGGCAACCACCGATGCCGGTTCCTTTTACAAGGTTCAGGTAGGCCCACTGACGAGCCACAGGGAAGCCAACCGGGTGACACAGGAACTGAAGACTCTGGGTATCAACAATAGCCATTCAATCGTCCAGTAAGCAGTCGCAAGAGGGCTGACAAGCATTGCAATGTGGCGCCCACATGCGGACAATGCAGGCACATCCGAGTCCACGCCACCACGGGAAAAATATGTTTAAGTATCTGTTATATATAGCTATTATATTGTCTCAATTACTCAGCGCCAGCGTTCTCCAGGCGGCCATGCCCATCCCCAAGCCTCCATCCACGGGGGCCAAGTCGTACATCATCTTGGACTATGGAAGCGGCAACACCCTCGCGGAGGAGAATGCAGATATTGCGGTGGAACCGGCCAGCATTACCAAGCTGATGACCGCCTACGTGGTCTTCAACGAACTGCAATCCGGCAATATTGCACTGACCGATATCGTAACCATCAGCGAAAAGGCCTGGCGTACTCCCGGTTCACGCATGTTTGTTGAGGTCGGCAAACAGGTGCCGGTAGATGCGCTGCTGCAGGGCATGATTGTGCAGTCGGGTAATGACGCAACCGTGGCACTGGCCGAATATGTTGCCGGCAGCGAGGATTCCTTTGCGGCCCTGATGAACAAGCATGCCGAGGCAATCGGCCTGAGCGGCAGCCACTTCATGAACTCAACGGGCCTGCCTGACGAGAATCACTACATGACCGCCAGGGATATTGCCAGGCTGGCCGCATTGTTGATCAGGAAATTCCCGGAGTACTACAAGTGGTACTCGCAGAAGGAATACACCTTTAACGACATTACCCAGCAGAACCGCAATCGACTGCTATGGCAGGATGAAAGCGTCGACGGCCTGAAAACCGGCCATACAGATGCGGCCGGCTATTGCCTGGTGACATCCGCAAAAAAAGACGACATGCGCCTGATTACCGTGGTACTGGGCACCAGCAGCGACAATGCACGGGTTGATGCCAGCCAGGCGCTGCTCAATTATGGTTTTCGCTTCTTCGAAACCCACAAGCTCTACGATGCCGGCACCCAGCTGACGACATCACGCATCTGGAAAGGCAGCAGTGAAACCATCTCACTGGGGCTCGACAAGGCACTGTATGTCACCATCCCGCGGGGGCAATACAACTCACTGGATGCTTCCATGAACATCGATCATCGCATCATGGCACCGGTCACGGCGGGGCAGGCACTGGGTACGGTGCAGGTGAAACTCGGGGAACAGGTAGTGGCCAATCAGCCACTGGTCAGCTTGCAAACAATCGGCGAAGGTTCCTTCTGGCAGCGCATCATGGATGAAGGCCTGCTGTATTTCGAATAGTCCAGGCAGCCGCCTCATGTCAACAGCCTATCTGAATGGTACATTCCAGCCACTGTCGGAGACACAGGTGTCGGTCATGGACCGGGGCTTTCTGTTCGGGGACGGTGTCTACGAGGTGATCCCCGTTTACGGCGGCAGGCTGTTTCGGCTGACACATCATCTCACACGCCTGCAAAACAGCCTCGATGCTGTACGCATTGCCAACCCGTTATCGGCTGATGCATGGGGCGCCATGCTCAACGACCTCGTAGGCCGCAATAACGGTGGCGACCAGGCGGTCTATTTACAGGTGACGCGGGGAGTGGCACCGAGGCGTGATCATGCCTTCCCGGAAAATACTTCGCCAACGCTGTTCGCCATGAGCACACCCCTGGCTGTGTCTGTTGATATTGACAGTGTAACCGGCACAACTGCCATTACCCTACCGGATATCCGCTGGAAACACTGCAACATCAAGGCCATTACGCTGCTGCCCAACGTGTTGTTACGACAACAGGCAATTGACAGCCATGGCGCCGAGGCTATCCTGTTGAAAGACGGCTTTGCTATGGAAGGGGCAGCCAGCAATATCTTCATCGCCAGGAATGGCTTGTTGATTACCCCGCCCAATGGCCCTGCCCTGCTGCCCGGTATTACCCGTGACCTCATCATCGAACTGGCCGCCACTCACGGCATTCCATTCCGTGAGGCCGATATTAGCGAGGAACAACTGTTCAGCGCCGATGAGATCTGGCTGACAAGCTCTACCCGCGAAATCTCGCCCGTCATCAGGCTTGATGACAACATCATTAGCGGCGGTGCCCCTGGACCACTCTGGCGCCGCATGATCAGCCTCTACCAAAATTACAAAACGGCGATACGCAATGGCGACGCCAGCTAGCCAGAGAGGGAATACCTGTGGACAATAGCCAACAACCCAATGCCTTGATACTGGGAATCTGCATTTTTCTGGGACTCGCCACGCTTGGCTACCTGCTGGGCAATGCCGCCATTCGATTCAAGGAATATGAACGTAGCGTCACCGTGAAGGGGCTTGCTGAACATGAATACCCGGCAGATATTGTGATTTGGCCGATTCAGTTCACGGCAGCCAGCAACGACCTGGAGAGCCTCTATGATTCAATTGAAGGCAGCACCACCAGGATCAGGGCCTTCCTGACAACGAAAGGCATCGATCCTTCTGAAATTTCACTGTCTACACCCGCGATCACAGACAAGTCAGCGCAGAGCTACGGCAATGCGGTGCCTGCCGAGTTCCGATACTCTGCAGTACAGACAGTCACGGTCTATTCAAGAAACATCGAAACGGTCCGCATCCTGATGGGCGACCTGGCACAACTCGGAAAACAGGGGATTGCGTTTACAGGAGGAAATTACCAGTCACAAACAGAATATATTTTCACCCGTCTGAATGAAGTCAAGCCCGCCATGATAGAGGAGGCGACTACAAAGGCCCGCGAGGTAGCCCTGAAATTCTCTGAGGACTCACAGAGCAAGCTGGGAAAAATCAAAAAGGCATCGCAGGGACAATTCAGCATCAGCGCCAGGGACAACAACACCCCGCACATTAAAAGCGTAAGGGTCGTCTCTACGGTTGAGTACTACCTGTCTGATTAATGCCACCCGAAGGCTTGTAATCCCTTAGCGTCGATTACAACGCCGCTCCCGCGAGTATTTCACCCCTGTTGTTCAGCAGGTAAATTGCCCTGCCCTGGGTATCCATCTCCAGTTTAAGACGCGTCTCTACGCCAGAGGGTTGTGTTACCAGGCCTTCATAACGGAACAGGATCCCGAGTGCCTTGCCGTGGGCGGCCGCTTTTTGCAAGCGCTTGCCCATCAGTTCGGTATTGCAGTTGGGCCATGCCATGACGACGCTGCAGTCACCGGAGTACAACATGGACTCTGCCGTCCACAGGGCGCTGCGCCCAGGGTGCGGGTTTACCTGCAGCACCCGGTCGTGGTTGATTGCGGCCTCCCGTAACAGGCCCGAGCGCGCCGGGTAGCTCGGATTCACCATGGCAATCCAGCGGCCCTGCCGACTTAGGCGTATCAGTGCCGGCATCAGTAAGGACACAGGATTGCTGTACGGGTCCGGAAGGATGATCTCTACCAGACCGCTCTTCGGCCAGCCGCCACATGGCAGCATCTCATCAAGCACCGCTATACCGCTGGCAGTTACCAGCGAGGAACCCGGAACTGATGTTTGTTCCCAGGCATTCAGGTGATGCAGCTTGTTGACTGTATTCATTACTTGATCTCCTTGCGCACGATACCCACTGCCAACCCTTCGATGTCCAGCGTCTGCTCACGCAGGTCAATCCGGATCGGTTCATAAGCCGGGTTCTCAGGCATCAGTCTCACGATGGAGCCACGCTGCCGGAAACGTTTAACCGTTACTTCATCATCCACCCGTGCCACGACAACCTGGCCATTTTCCGCTTGCAGGGTGCGGTGAACGGCCAGCAAGTCGCCATTATGAATGCCGATACCCTGCATACTGTCGCCCATGACGCGCAGCAGGTAATCGGCGCGCGGATGAAAGGTATCAGGTTCCAGCTGGCAGTAGTCCTCAATATGCTCTTCCGCCAGTATTGGTTCACCCGCCGCTACCTGGCCTATCACAGGCAAACCGTACTCCTCACCTGCATCCAGCAGTCGTATTCCCCGCGAAGATCCAGGTATCATTTCAATGACACCCTTGCGTTCCAGGGCACGCAGGTGGTCCTCCGCGGCATTCGCAGAGCGGAAGCCGAGAGCATCGGCGATCTCCGCACGCGTCGGCGGGCAGCCTTCCTCGGCAATGTAACTGCGAATCAGTTCAAGGATCTCTGTCTGGCGTGCCGTCAACGTGTCATGGTTCATGGTTATTTACTGGTTATCTATACAGGTACTGTAATTCTATACAGTATACATACAAATGCAAGTGTTTTTTATCTTATTGTTTTTCAATGAATATTTATCTTCTTATTGAAAATATTTGATAATGGAGTTTTTCTGTGCAATTTAATATTTTGAATTATCATATGCGACTGAGAACGGCAGCCCAGACCACAGGGAAAGTGCAGCCGTTATCGTGAGCAGACACAATCCTATATCCTGGACCCGCCATGACCGAGAGAACCACTCCCCATCCACCCCGCCATAGCGTTGCAGTTCAGGTCGGCAATGTCGTCATTGGAGGCAATGCACCCATCGTGGTGCAATCCATGACGAACACCGATACGGCCGATATCCCCGCAACCGTACAACAGGTCCGGGAACTTGCACAGGCAGGCTCTGAACTGGTGCGGATCACCATCAACTCGGATGCCGCCGCCCGTGCCGTGCCTGCTATCGCCGAGCAGTTGCAGCAAACGGATGCTGTCGTTCCCCTGATTGGTGACTTTCACTTCAATGGTCACAAGTTACTGGCAAACAACCCGGACTGCGCGCAGGCGCTGGCCAAGTATCGCATCAACCCCGGCAACGTCGGGCGCGGAAAAAAACGTGATGAGCAGTTTGCCAGCATGATCGAAACGGCCTGCCGCTACGAAAAGCCGGTACGAATCGGCGTCAACTGGGGCAGCCTCGACCAGGAACTGGTGGCACGCCTGATGGATAACAACGCCGGACGCAGTGAACCGAGAGACGCACAGGGAATCATGCATGAAATCATGGTGACCTCTGCACTGGAAAGTGCAGCACAGGCGGAGGCACTGGGCATGCCGCATAACCGCATTATCCTCTCCGCCAAGATGAGCGGCGTGCAGGACCTGATTGCCGTTTACCGCACCCTGTCAGAACAATGTGACTATGCCCTGCACCTGGGGCTCACGGAGGCCGGCATGGGTTCTAAAGGCATTGTTGCTTCTACCGCAGCACTTTCCGTGCTGCTGCAGGAAGGCATCGGCGACACCATCCGCATCTCACTGACACCGGAACCCGGCGGTGACCGCTGCCGCGAAGTAATCGTTGCACAGGAATTGCTACAGGCGATGGAACTCAGGCATTTTACCCCGGCAGTTATTGCCTGCCCGGGATGTGGGCGCACCACCAGCCATTACTTCCAGCAACTGGCACAGGACATACAAAGTTACCTGTGCAACCAGATGCCGGTATGGCGAAGGCATTATCCGGGAGTGGAAGAAATGAGGGTCGCCGTCATGGGATGCGTGGTCAATGGTCCCGGTGAAAGCAAGCATGCCAACATAGGCATCAGCCTGCCGGGTACCGGTGAGATACCGGTAGCACCTGTTTATGTGGACGGGAAAAAAACGGTTACCCTGAAAGGTGACACGATTGCGGCGGACTTTCAGAAGATCGTGGATGACTATGTGATGCGCCGCTATGGCTAGGTAGCTATAGGGCAGAATAACAACAATTGCCGGGGTGGCTTACGTCGGGCGCGCGCTTTTATTCTTTACCCGCGATGGAAGCACTGACAGCCGGATAAAAAATCTTTCCGTGACTTCCTTGGCAATCACATCCAGCATTCAGGCTATACCAGCATCATGAGTCGGGCGGATTCATCTGCACCCCGTATTGATGGCTATTCCGGCTTCTGCACATTTACCAGGTGCGAATAATTCAGACTTTGTTGCTTGATTGACGGGTCACGCTCGGCCTTTACCGAGAATACCTCCGTGGTCAATACCACAGCGACCAGTACCACGATCCCAAAAAATTCAAATGAATTGACCATACGTAAACAGTAGGACTTGAACATCTAGTTACCCCGAAGCCGGCTGACTGACTGCTGGTCATATCGGCACTCGCATACACTTTTCCAGCCCGTTGTCCCGGTATTGTGATCTGGCTCACAGACATACATCCCGGGCAGTGAATGGCCAGCGCGACAGTGATCCCGCCCCTCTTTATGACTTGATTCTATCTAACTGTATTTCATGTACTAATTCTACTTAAGCGCTGTCACGGCAGGCCGCTAACCTGTTCATGCATGATGATCATACTGCATCCTGGAGGTGTACCATGAGGGACTCACACGATAGACGGCGGCCACCCGCCACAAGCCTGTATCCAGTTAGTGACAACGAACTGGAAGTGACCGGCGTCAACCGACGAAAAAGTCTCGATCGGCGTATGGAAAACCTGACACTGGAAGAGCGCCAGCTGCTGTTAGCTGAAATGCCCTGCCTGCCACCCAAATCCGACTAGCGACCTGGCCGTACAGACTTCTGCGCCTTCTGTTGAAAAATAACGCATTTCTATTTCTATTGGTGTAGAATCTCTGCAGCTACGGGTCCTGGAGACGCAGGTTTTCATTAGCCGTAGCGACAACAGAAATCTCAGTTGCACGTTTTAAATAGGTTATATTGGATGTTCCTCGTTGCACCTCCTGTACATCACCTTCACGATCTGCGATTGAATACACGTTCATTTATTTACTAGAGGTATATACACAACATGGCTACTGGCACTGTTAAATGGTTCAACGATTCCAAAGGATTCGGTTTCATCGCACCTAACGATGGCGGCGAAGATGTATTCGTACATTTTTCTGCGATTGGTGGGGACGGCTTCAAGACACTGGCTGAAGGACAAAGCGTGTCATTTGATGTCGAGCAAGGCCCTAAAGGTCTGCAAGCTACAAACGTTACTGCTGCCTGACGATCAGCTAACAGCGGTAACCAAAGAGCCCCGCAATCGCGGGGCTCTTTTTTGCGTGCAATAAACCATTTCCTGCGCGATGAACAAGGCTGTATTTCACTATCCCCCGGCGCATTCCCGGATGGCCCACCCGGCTCTGATACTGGTCACAGTCTGACTACGGCACATCACAGCAAGCAGAGAGGCAGGCAATCTGTCGTTACCATTTAGAAGGCCCTGGAACATTTGGGTTAAATGGCAGACGCCCATTCCATAACAGGCTCCTTGCCTGAACAATCAAGGGACTACTGTTGCACGTCAGTTTGCTTATTTCTTACGCCGCATGAACTTCACGGCAACGACAACAAAACCACCCGCTGCCAGTAGTGCAGGAATGCCTGGTTCAGGTACCTCCACTGCACAAGCTGCAGCAGGCCGCATAAAAATAAGTGCAGTGACCAGCTTTTGTGAGTTGTCGCTTGCTCCTCCTGTGTTATCCGCGGGTACGAATTCTGTGCATCTTTATCTATACCCTGCACAAAATTTCCGTGATCGTCATCACACCCTACAGGTTTTCTGTTAACCGTCCGATAGCTTCTTTATGTGGAAATTTCATCCTTGAAACGGAACACAGATCCATCTAACCCGCGTACAACAGAGGTTCATATGACATTGTTTAACAACAGGATTTGGATACTGTCTGCCCTGGCACTTATGGCCGGGATCTTCATGAGCAGCATAGCCAGTGCCGCCGATGTAGATGGAACAGTGGAGACAAACGACGGTACAGGGCTGTGCTCCATGGTGCTGGCCAGCGGTCAATATATGTTTACGTGTAACCCCAATGGTCCCCTGTCATTGAAAAACCTGCCGACTGAAAACGACGGTACGGTAAAACGACAGGTCTATGTAGACGGCTTCTTTCCGAGGGTTGATACCCTGCCGGGCTCAGTAAATGAGACCGTATTGATGATTCGTTCCGGTACTTGTCCAAGCTACAACACGCCCTACGATCCCGCCTTTGTTCCCGGATCCGCCGGAATGTGGATCAATATATCCGGGGCTGTATTTCTGCAAAACTCCCAGACGCCGGTGTGTGCCATGGTACTGGCAAACGGTCAGCATGTATTTACCTGCGACGGCACCGGTAACTATGCGATGAGGATTCCGCTGGATACCAATGGCCAGTTCAAGCTACAGGTCTACGCTGACGGATTTGCACCGACTGTACAGCGGTACGATGAATACAACGCCACTAACGTGGTGCGCATGACGCGATCAGTGGAATGCCAGACAGTCGATACGACTCCGCCTGTCATTACACTGCTGGACACAAACCCGATCAACCTGAATCTCAATGATCCCTATGTTGAAGCAGGCGCCACTGCACTTGATGAAACGGACGGTGATGTAACCAGCAATATTGTCATCGACTCCAGCGCAGTCGATACCGCGGTCGCAGACAGTTATCCTGTTACCTATACTGTCAGTGATGCCAGCGGCAATGTAGCCAGCAAGGTGAGATACATCAATGTCATTGACAACAATCAGCCGCCAAGCAATCTTTCTGTCACGTCCATTTCACCAGACATCATGCAGGCACAGTCAGCGATTTCTGCCACCATTACCGGCACAGGCTTTAGCAATGGCAGTGTGCTTGACCTGATCAACGGTGGCGGCCCGATGAAGATCAGGGATGTTGTAGTTGTTGACAGTACGACCATCACAGCAACCATCGAGTCCAAACTTGCTGGTCCGAAGCGCAACAGGTTCTGGGACGTTATCGTCACCGACGGCGGGATAACCGCAGTCCTGCAGGATGCATTAACGGTTGTTTATCCCTAGCATGTGTGTGCAGCGGTGCCAACTGGCACTGCTGCACCGGCAAGGGCCAGCATATTGACCGGGAACATCCTGCACTGTCTCTTTTTGATTCTGACCAGCAGCATTCCCCTACCGTAAGTTGGTGACCTCTGACCACCGAAGGTGTTAAGGGGATCCTCATGCCACACTCTGAATTGTACCTGCCCTTACTAAATGGCAACTGTTGCAGCGTTCTCGCCGTTTGCCAGTCGCCTGGGAAGGGCGAATTGTGGCCTTACTCGTAAGTTTGAGTTGCACCATCTCCCAACGATTCCCGCTTGCCTTCGGTCGCCTCGGGTACAGATACAGCAGTAAATCAGATCATTTTGACACCTGTCAACATCGCGCATCATCGACCATGTTACATTAAACACACTACCAGAGCAGATGTGAACCACATACTCATGGAAACAGTCTTGCAAAAATGTATGGCGGGTATGGGTCTAGCAATCATGCTGATTATGATCAGCAGTTGTGTTGGCTGGGGTCTATGCGAAGGCACAGGCAAGTGCCAGGGTGTTGCAACATGTGAGGGTACAGGGGAATGCCATGAGTACGGGACATGCGAGGGTTATGCCACCTGTGAAGGCACCGGCACCTGCAAGGGCACAGGTACTTGCGAGGGCACCAAGACAGACGCAGGTAACGGAACCATGAATTGCGAGGGAAGGAGCACCTGCCAGGGATTCGGGACCTGCGAGGGAATTGGCATATGTAATGGCAGCGGCAAATGCGAAGCGGGGGGAACCGCCACCTGCGATGGCACGGGTTACTGCAGAGGGATCGGTATTTGCATGCCATTCACGCATGAAACAGATTGATGGGAAATGCCTTTTTGATGGATTCAAAATCAGCGATAACCCCTAGAATATCCTTCATTGCCCTGGTATCGCCGTTTATCGGACATCAGAATCGGGATTAATGCCGCACCATGAATGGCCGGTTACTGGTCGAATTCGGGATTACAGCATAAATCTCTGCAGCAAACTCAGCTTGCTGCTCGAAGAAGCGAAACCTTGAATTTTTCCACTCAAGTAAGGGAGGTGGATCACAAGCACCTTCGAGGCAGGACATGACTTCCCCGTCCCACTCGACTCAGATTGGACGGGAATAGAGGGAACAGAACAAAAACAGGTTGAAATGCCAGCCGAAAAGTCCATCCTGACCTTTCGAAAGGGTAGAGGTAAAGCTTTTAATTAAATGGAGCCGGCGAGAGGATTTGAACCCCCGACATCTTCATTACAAGTGAAGCGCTCTACCAACTGAGCTACGCCGGCATCTTGGCCGTAGCGGACAAGGCTGCCTATTCTATTGAATTGCTGCTCGCGTCGCAATTCAATAACACGCCAGATCGACCAACTGCAGATCCGGACGGCCTTCCGCAATCCCGTTGAGCTGCTCAGTCGCCTCAAGGGCCTCAGCGTCACTCTGGATATCCAGCCACCAGGTACTCTGCGAGGCAAATCGTTCCTGCAGGATGGCATCCAGCCCCATTTTCCGGGTCTGTTTTAAACGCCGCTCGGCGCGTTCCAGCCCCTCGAAAGTACCCAGTGAGATAAAGTTGTTTTTGCCAACGTAATATTCCCTGTCCTTGTGTTTTTTCAAAGTAGCTACTACCGACTCGACAGCCTCCTCTGACATCGCGGGCAGATACACCCAATAGCCGATCAGTTCCTTGCTCTCCAGCACTCGCTGCGTCGGCTGCATCCCGATCTCGACCAGCCGGGACTCGACTGCCTGTACATCATCAAGCGCCAGAAATGGACCAAGGGCCTGGCACAGGATGGCTGCACCGGCACCGGCACCGGGTGGTAGCTCTGTGGTCAATGCTTCAATTCCGGAAAGGTCATCCGTGCCGGCCTCCGCTGCTTCTCTTTCCTGCAGGGTGACCAGGGGACTCGCGGACATTGGCATCGGTGGTAGTTGGCGTTCCGGTTCGCCAGAGGAACTGGATTCGACGATATTCCAGCCAAGATAGACCAGGTTCGCAACCAGCAGCAGATAGACCAAGTGTCGCATTAATGTTCTCCGGCAAGTATCGACAGCCCCTTCAGGACCAGCGCAGGATCATGACGCGCAGGATGCGCCAATAATGTCAGGATCGTACCGGCATCGCCACCGGTAATGACAACCTCGAAATCCTGTTCATGGATGACGGCGATGTCGCTGATGATGCGGTCAATCGCCGCCACCGCCATATATACGGCACCACCATGTACAGCGGCGCCGGTACTGCTGGCAATCACGCCGGCCGCTTGCACTTCTGCAGAAGACCTTACCTCGGCGGTGTCCTCCAGCAGCGCTCTTTTCAGCATCTCGATGCCCGGAAGAATCAGTCCACCCTGGTGTTGACCACTGGCCAACAGCAGGTCGAGGGTAATCGCTGTGCCACAGTCGACGATACAGACCGCACCCCGCGTATGATGATGCGCACCGATGAGTGCTGCCCAGCGATCAACACCCAGAGTTTCAGGGTCTGAATACGCATTCCTTACCCCGCAGGCTGCTGCGGATGAGCCGACGAATGCAGGAGTTTGCGACCATTGCTGCCGGGCCCAGTCCGTCAGGGTCTTACCCATGTGTTTGCCTGCGACATTGGCAACGTATACACCTGCGGGGGGTTGCAGTGAACCCCAGCAGCGGGTCAACTGCCTGCTAATATCATCGCCCCGATACACAAATCGATCGCTGCCAAGAAGTTCACCTCCCCTGTTAAATGCCCATTTAATGGCGCTGTTACCGGCATCCACCAGCAGCATCATGAGGTCACCCGCACACTGACCTCTCCCGACGCAAACCACCTGCGTCCGCTTATGGTCTCGACCAGTAATGCGCCTCCCTCATCAATCCCGCAGGCCGTGCCCGTGATGCGTTCATTGGGCAGCAATACGTCTACCTCGCGACCGTTTACCAGATCATACTGCCGCCACTCATCAAGGAAAGGCTGCAGACCAGCCGCATCAAAGGTCTCGATAGCAGGCATAACTTCATCCAGCAGCCGTGCTGCCAGATCGTTGCGCGAGATCCTGTTGTCACCTGTCAACTGCTGTAAATCCGTCCACGACTGATCAATGCCTGCGGCTTCATCAGGCGGCATACTCACGTTGATCCCGATACCGACAATCACTGCGCAGGGCCCACTGGATTCGCCCAGCACATCGATCAGGATACCGGCCAGCTTGGCATCAGCGGCCAGTACGTCGTTGGGCCATTTCAAACCGGCCTCTTTTATGCCAAAGCTGCGCAAGGCACGCAATACCGCAATCCCCGTGACCAGACTCAGGCCACCCAGGGCGGCCGCACCGGTTGCGGATCGCCACAACAGCGACAGGTACAGGTTAGCTGCGAAGGGTGAGACCCAGTTACGCCCGCGCCTCCCGCGGCCGGCGGACTGCGTCTCCGAGATACATACCGTCCCGGACGGGGCGCCATTCAGCGCCTGCTCACGTAACCAGTTGTTGGTTGAATCAACTTCCAGAAAGACTTCGATGCCATTAATAGCAGACACAGTCACTGCTCTCGCCGCGGCAAGAATCCTGTCGCGTTCCAGCAATTCGAGCGATGTCGGCAGACGGTAGCCCTTGCCACGCTGCACGGTAAAGTCAACGCCCGCTTCACGCAGTACCTTGAGATGTTTCCAGACCGCCATCCGGCTTACACCCAGTGATGCGCCGAGGGCCTCACCGGAGTGAAAATCACCATCTGATAACAGGTTTAACAAACGACGGCGCAGCGGCATGGCGAAAGCTTAACAGACCGGCAGGCCAGGCTGAAACCGTAAATATTCTTGCGTAAGGAATTCGATATTTGCGTGTCAGGCAGGTATACGATTTTACTGCAGTCGCCTTGCCCCGTGAGGCTGCCCGCCAGCAGTCAAGGATGTCCGGGAACAGGCAGTATGGCCGGTCAAGGCGCTAACGGAATGCATCAGTCATAGCAGACGCCGGTCCCACCCAGGCCGCAATAGCCCCCGGGGTTCTTGGCCAGATACTGCTGGTGATAATCTTCCGCGTAGTAAAACGGTGGTGCATCCATGATTTCAGTGGTTATTACAGGGAAGTTTTTTTCCGCCAGGCGTGACTGAAAATATACCCTTGAGGCACTGGCAGCGACCAGCTGTGACTCGTTATACACATAGATGCCGGAGCGATACTGGGTCCCTGCATCGTTACCCTGCCGCATCCCCTGCGTCGGGTTATGTGCTTCCCAGAAAACCTTCAGCAACCCATCGTAGCTAATGATAGCCGGATCATAGACCACCAGTACCACTTCGTTATGGCCGGTCATGCCTGTGCACACTTCTTTATAGCTGGGGTTGGGTGTAATACCCGCCGCATATCCGACGGCCGTAGTATAGACTCCCGGGGTTTCCCAGAACTTGCGTTCGGCACCCCAGAAACAACCGAGACCGAATAGCGCCATTTCCATTCCATCGGGAAAGGGTGGCTGCAGTGGATGGCCGTTGACAAAGTGCTTCTCCGGCACCGGCATCTTTTCATCGCGACCCGGCAATGCCTCAGCCGGGGTCGGCAAGGTGGTCAAGTGTCCTGCTGCAAACATTGTGCTGTTCCTGTTATCGAGCCTAGCTCATGCGCTGTTATAACAATGCCCGCCCGGGTCACATGACATGAACCCGCAGGGAACATTGTCACCCCGATGCGGTAACTCTACTATAAGCGATTATATCGTTAGCTCATAAACAGGGAAGACCGCATGAACGAGCCCGCAGCAAATACACCACCGGACGCATTGTTATTACTCGGTACCCACTGCCCGCATTGCCCGATCATGCTGCAGGGTCTCGCGAACCTGGTGAAGGCCGGTACCCTCGGCACCCTTAAAGTAGTCAATATTGAACAACGTGGCGATATCGCGCAGGAACTGGGCGTGCGTAGTGTCCCCTGGCTACGCATCGGACCTTTTGAACTGGAAGGCTTGCGCTCCGAACAGGAACTGGCTGAATGGGCCACCAGGGCGTCCACCCGCTCAGGCATGGCCGAGTGGCTGGATGAACTGCTGTCCAGCGGCAATATCGGCAAGGCACTGCAAGCCGTCAGGTCAGATCCAGCCGCGATGGATGCCTTGCTGCATTTGTTTGCCGATACGGAAACTCAGCTGAATACACGCATTGGCATCAGCGCAATCATGGAGGATTTAAAAGACACCGAGGCACTCGGTGTGATTGTCGAGCGGCTCGGCGAACTGACAACTCATGAAGACAACCGCATCCGCGGGGATGCCTGTCATTACCTGGCATTGTCCGGCAACCAGAAGGCCACCGACTATATCAAACCACTGCTGGATGACACCGATGCCAATGTCAGGGATGTCGCACAGGAAAGCCTAGAGCAGCTCGAGAGGACATGACAGGCAGGCCTGCACCTCTATACGGGTGAAGAGTAGCGAATTGATAACAACTTTACACGAACATCGGTAAACAAGGATAAATTGTGATCCGCATTGAAACAGCCCGCAACGATCTCTAGTACCCGAGCAAACAAGCTTAACCGAACTCCTCGCAGAAGCTGTCATTCTTGTCGCCACGGCTGCGGCCGCAGCCTGCCTCCTGTTCCAGAACCCGCCGCTTGATAATAACCTGCCCGCACGAGGCAGGCGTTAGTTAAGACTGGCAAAGAGTTCTCTGCAAAGGTTCGTCCCGGCGCCGTCAACCAGACTCATGCCCGCAGGGACGGATGATTTCACTGCTCATCAGGTACACAAAATGTCCCTGGTATTAATTGGAAGCGAGATCACCGATACGTTCCAGCTGCTTGCAGATAGACAGCAGCGGGATGTGCTGCTCGGCCAGTTTCCACGGACAATAAAAAACCCCGGTACAGCTAAGTACCGGGGTTGGTAATAAAA